>JARLHQ010000002.1 GCA_031292175.1 Humidesulfovibrio sp. | reverse complement strand
TCCCCACCACGCGAAAAGGCCCGGAAGACTTTCATCTTCCGGGCCTGCTCTTGTCTGGCTCCCCGGCACGGACTTGAACCGCGAACCTAGTGGTTAACAGCCACCCGCTCTGCCGATTGAGCTACCGGGGAAAAGCCGCTTCGTGCGGCGGAGGACTCATTACGCCGAACTGACGGAACAGGTCAAGCGTTTTGTGCCAAAAAACCTCACGGCGTGAAAAACAGGCCAATCTTTGGCTTTGACTTCAATCACGGCCCGGAGTATCTCCCGCGCTTGACTGCCCGGGGCGGATGGCATAGGCAGTCAGGGTACCCAGGCGTTTTATTCAAGACATTTTTTAGAGTCCGCACACCCCAGGGAGACATCCGTTTTGGCCGACAACGCTAACGACAACGGCGCGGCGAAGTCGCGCGCCGGGTCGCCGCACGCCGGGCGCTTCAAGCCCCTGGCCGACGCACTCGCCGCACGGGACGAATACAACGACGTCCTGCGCACCCGCATCGACAAGGCCTGCGCCCTGCTGGACGCGGACCAGCAACTCTATCCCAACACCTTCCGCAAGGACACGCACATTGGCGAGATCCTGGCGGCGTACTCGGACCTGGACGAAACCGCTCTGGCCGAGGTGGGCAAGGTGTTCCTCATCGCTGGCCGTATGACCTCGCTGCGGTCCTTCGGCAAGGTGACCTTTATTAAGTTGCTGGACGGCTCGGAGTCCATGCAGGTTTTTGTCGCGCGCGACGATCTGGGCCAGGACGCTTATCAGGTCTTCAAAAAGTACGACATCGGCGACATCCTGGGGGTCGAGGGCGATCTGTTCCGCACCAAGACGGGCGAGCTGACCCTGCGCGCCAAGCAGGTCAGCCTGGTCACCAAGTCCATGCGCCCCCTGCCGGAAAAATACCACGGCCTGAAGGACATGGAGACGCGCTACCGCCAGCGCTACGTGGACCTGATCGTCACGCCGAAGACCAGCGAAATTTTCCGCAAGCGCACCATGATCGTGCGCGGCCTGCGCAACTACCTCGACTCCAAGGGCTTCCTTGAGGTTGAAACGCCGATGATGCAGCCCATCCCCGGCGGCGCCACGGCCAAGCCGTTCGAGACGCACCACAACGCGCTCGACATGAAGCTCTACATGCGCATCGCTCCGGAGCTGTACCTGAAGCGCCTGCTCGTGGGCGGCTTCGAGAAGGTCTACGAGATCAACCGCAACTTCCGCAACGAAGGCATCAGCACCCGGCACAACCCCGAGTTTACGATGCTGGAGTTCTACTGGGCGTATGCGGACTTCCGCGACCTCATGGACCTGACCGAGGACATGCTCTCCAGCATCGCGCGCGATGTGTGCGGCACCACGGTCGTGCCCTACCAGGGCAACGACATCGACCTGACGCCGGGCAACTGGACGCGCCTGAGCTTCCACGAGTCCATTGAGAAGATCGGCGGCGTGGATCCGGCCGACTACAACGATTACGACCGTTGCGCGGCCATCGTGCGCAAGAGCGGCGAGAAGGTCATCAAGGGCGAGAAGCTGGGCAAGCTCCAGGCCAAGCTCTTTGACATCCTGGTGGAGCCGAAGCTCATCCAGCCACACTTCATCTATCATTACCCCACGGACATTTCGCCGCTGTCGCGCCGCAACGACCAGAACCCGGACATCACCGACCGCTTCGAGCTTTTCGTGGTGGGCCGCGAGCTGGGCAACGCCTTTTCCGAGCTGAACGACCCCGTGGACCAGCGCGGCCGCTTCGAGGACCAGGTGAAGGAAAAGGCCGCGGGCGACGACGAGGCGCACTTCATGGACGAGGACTACGTCCGCGCCCTTGAGTATGGCATGCCGCCGGCCGCTGGCCAGGGCATCGGCATCGACCGGCTGGTCATGCTGCTGACCGATTCCGCCTCCATCCGGGAGGTCATCCTGTTCCCGCTGCTCCGGCCGGAGACGCCCCAGAACGGCGGCAACACTTCCGTGGCCGAACCGGCCGCCGGGCCCGCATGAACTTCGAATTCTTCGTCGCCCTGCGCTACATCTTCGCGCTGCGCAAGCAGTCGTTCATCGGGGTGATTTCGCTCTTCGCGGTGTGCGGCGTTGCCCTTGGCGTGGCCGCGCTCATCGTGGTCATCGGCGTCATGGACGGCTTCACCAAGGATCTGCGCGACAAGATCCTGGGGGTCAACGCGCACGTCATCGTGAGCGCCTTCGCCGGCGGCATCCACGACTATAAGGAAGTAGCCGACATCTGCAGCAAGGTGCCGGGCGTGGTCGGCGTTTCGCCGTTCGTGTATTCCGAGGTCATGCTTTCCTCCAGTGGCGGGGTCAAGGGAGTGGTGCTGCGCGGCATCGATCCTGGCACCGCGAACCAGGTGATGAGCCTCTCCAAGGACATGGTCGCCGGGAGCGTCAAGGATTTGGCCGAGGAAGACGGACTGCCGGGTATGGTCGTTGGCGCGGAGATGGCCAAGCGCCTGGGACTGTCCCTCGGCTCCACGGTGAACCTGCTTTCGCCCACGGGCACGCAGAGCGCGGTGGGCTTCACGCCCAAGGTGCGCGTGTTCCGCGTGGTCGGCATCTTCCGCACCGGCATGTTCGAGTACGACGCCTCGCTGGGCTATGTCACCGTGGATGCGGCGCGCAACCTGCTGGGATTCAAGAATGATGTCGTCACCGGGCTGGAAATCCGCCTGGACGATGTGTACAAGGCGGGCGCCGTGAGCGATATTCTGCGCGCCAAGCTGCACGAGTATCCGGTCACTGTGCGCAACTGGCAGGAGATGAACGCCAACCTCTTTGCCGCGCTGGAACTGGAAAAAACCGCCATGTTCATTATTTTGGCGATGATCGTGCTGGTGGGCTCGTTCAGCATCGTCACCATGCTCGTCATGCTGGTGATGCAGAAGACCAAGGACATCGCCGTGCTCATGAGTCTGGGCGCGGACGAGTCGAGCATCCGGCGCATCTTCATGTTCCAGGGCAGTTTCATCGGCGCGGTGGGCACGGCCCTGGGCTATGGCATCGGCATTCCTGTGGCGCTTTTGCTCAAGAAATACCAGTTCATAAAGCTTCCGAGCGATGTCTACCCCGTGGACTATCTGCCCGTCCGGCTGCAGGCGCTCGACCTGACGCTCATCGGCGTCGCGGCCCTCGTCCTGTGTTTTTTGTCCACCGTGTACCCGGCGAGAAAAGCCGCGTCCCTGAACGCGTCGGACGCCTTGCGTTATGAGTAAAGAGCCGCTATATCTCCTGAACAAGGTTGGCAAGGAATTTGCTGGGCCCGCAGAGCGCCTCACGGTGCTGGACGGGATCGACATGACCGTCATGCCCGGAGAATCCATTGCCATCCTTGGCGCATCGGGTTCCGGCAAGACAACCCTCCTGCACCTGCTTGGCACCTTGGACTCGCCCTCAAGCGGAGAAATCTTTTTTTCCGGGCAGTCGTTAGGCAGCCTTGACCGTAGGCGCAGGGCCGCGCTCCGCAACAGGGACATCGGATTTGTCTTTCAGTTCCACCACCTGTTGTCGGAGTTTACGACCCTGGAGAACGTCGCCATGCCCGGCCTTGTGGCCGGGAAGTCCCGGGATGAGTCCCTGGAGCTGGCCCGCGAGGCCCTGGGGATGGTGGGGCTTGGGAATCGGATGGAATTCGCGGTGACGACCCTTTCCGGTGGCGAACGCCAGCGGGCGGCCATCGCGAGAGCCATTCTCCTGAGGCCGAAGGCGCTTTTGGCCGATGAGCCCACCGGCAACCTGGACGAGAAGACGGGGAGAATGATCGGCGACCTCCTGGTGTCTCTGAACAGGGACTTGGGGATGACATTCGTAGTCGTAACGCATAACACAGAACTGGCGGGCGTCATGGGACGGCGGCTGGAGTTGCGTTCGGGAGTACTCTATGCCCAGGGGTAAGATCAAATTTTTCGCTTTGACGGCGTTTGCCGTCGCGCTGGCGCTTTTTGCCGCGCCCCGGCAGTTTTATGGCGCCGCCACCTCGCCCCGTGAAGTCCCGGTGCTGGTGATGCCGTTTGAGGTCAACGCCAGCAACGACCTGAAGTATCTGCGCCAGGGCTTGCAGGACATGGTCTCTGAGCGGCTGCACGAGGCCGGTTTCACCGTCATCTCGCGTGACGCGATTGAGAAGGCCCTGGCCAGCAAGGGCATCAAAGCCACTGATCCCCAGGCCGCCAAGGAAGCCGCGCTTATGACCGGCGCTGCCTATGTCGTCGCCGGCAGCTTCAGCCAGCTGGGCGAGACCCTGTCCTTGGACGTCCGGGTCATCGATCCCTTCGGCCTCAAGGAGGCCATTCCCGTGTCCGTCAGCAAGGACGGCCTCATCAACCTCGTGCCCGCCGTCGGCGAGCTGGTGGACAAGATGAAGGGCGACCTTTTGGGCAAGGACCGCATCACGGACATCGACGTGGAAGGCACCGTGGCCCTCGACCGTGAGGTCGTGCTCATGCGTCTGTCGACCAAAAAGGGTGATCCCGTCGACCTCAAGACCGTCGACACCGACGTGAAAACCGTGTTCGACCTCGGCTACTTCGACGATGTGAAGGCCGTCCTGCGTGACGCCTCCGGCGGGAAGAAGCTGGTCATCAAGGTTGTGGAGAAGCCCCGCATCCTGGCCATTGGCGTCAAAGGCGCCAAGGAGTACAAGCCCGACGACATCCTGAAGGTCGCCAACTCCAAGAAAGGCGCGGTGCTGAATCCCAAGGTCCTGGCCGAGGACATCGCCGCCATCCGCGAGATGTACCACAAGGACGGCTACTACAACGCCAAGATCTCCCACGAGATCGAGTCCGCAGGGCAGGGCCAGGCGCGCCTGAATTTCGTCGTCGACGAGGGCAAGAAGCTCTACATCAAGCAGATCCTCATCAAGGGCGCCAAGCAGATCCCGGAAAGCGAGCTTAAGGGCGAACTCTCCGTGAAAGAGCACGGCATGTTCTCCTGGATCACCCAGAGCGGCGTGCTGAAGGAAGAGCTGCTCGAGCGCGACAGCTCCGCCCTGGCCGCCTACTACAACAACCGCGGCTTTATCGACGCCAAGGCCAGCGCGCCCGAGGTCAAGATCGAGGAAGATGGCATCGTCGTCACCTTTAATGTGGAAGAGGGCTCGCGGTTCCGCGTCAATGCCGTGCATATCGAGGGCGATCTCATCGCCGACGCACCCAAGTTGCTGGCTCTGACCAAGTTGAACGCGGCCGCCGTCAAAAAAGACTACCTTGACCGCTCCCAGGTGCGCGACGACATCAAGACCTTGACGGATTACTACAATAATTTCGGCTACGCTTACGCCGAAGCCAATGTTCGCATGAACGACCATCCCGAAGAAAAGACCCTGGACATCACCTATGTGCTGCGCAAGCAGCAGCGCGTGCACATCCGGCGCGTGCTGGTCGAGGGCAACACCAAGACCCGCGACAATGTCATTCTGCGCGAGATGCGTCTGACTGACGGGGACATGTTCAACGGCGAAAAGCTCAAGCGCTCCAGCGAGCGCCTGGACAAGCTCGGCTACTTCTCAAGCGTGGACATCGAGCCCGTGCCGACCGGCAGCCCGGATGAGATGGACCTCAAGGTCAAGGTCAAGGACAAGGACACCGGCAAGATCGGCGGCGGCGTGGGCTACTCCACGTACGACTCCGTGTACCTCGCCGCGTCCATCGACGAGTCGAACATGTTCGGCAAGGGCTGGTCCACCGGCGTGCATGGGCAGTGGGGCGCCAAGAAGACAGCCTATACGCTTACGGCCTGGAACCCGCGCTGGGACGACAGCAACCTCGGCGTCGGCGGGCAGCTTTTCGACAAACAGGAAAACTACGTTACCTTCGACCGCGACTCCTACGGCGGCATCGCGAACTTCTCGTATCCGCTGGGCGAATACACAAGCCTGTTGTGGAACTATCGCCTGGAGCGCTACCGGATCTATAATGTCGACACCGCGAACGCCTCGCAGCTGGTCATAGACTCCCAAGGCAACCACCTGGCGAGCGTCGGATCGAGCAGCGTCGTGCGCGACACGACGAACGGCGGCGCCACCACGGTGGCCACCGAGGGTACGGTGAATAGCTTGACCCTCACCTACGGCGGCGGCGTACTGGGCGGCAGCGACAACTTCTTCAAGACCATTTTTGACACGGGCTGGTATCATCCTGTCTGGGGCGACTTGGTTTTCCACGCGCACGGACAGCTGGGTTGGGCCGCCCAGAACTGGGGCAATTCGCAGATCCCCGTGACGGAGCGTTTCGCCCTGGGTGGCAACGGCACCGTGCGCGGCTACTCAACGCGCAAGATTACCCCGGTTGATGGCAATGGCGAAGCGGTTTACGGCGACAAGGAGGCCTTCACCAACCTCGAACTGCTGTATCCGCTCCATAAGAAAATGGGCATCTACGGCTCGCTCTTCTTCGATGCGGGCAATAGCTGGAAGGAAGGCGAGATGTGGTTCAGCAATCCTTCGCGTGGCGGGATTGCGTCGCCGCCGCTTGGACTGTATAAGAGCGTTGGCGTCGGACTGCTCTGGTACTCGCCCATGGGGCCGCTCAAGCTTGAGTTCGGCCACGGCTTGGACAAGCTTTACGATGGCAGCAACAACAAGGTCGAGTTCAACATGGGGCAGACGTTCTAGCCTTCCGGGCCGCTTGCGGCAGCGGAGGGACGAGCAGTGGACGGTTTATCCCCGCATTTGCAAAACGGCTTCAACACACGTTGAAAGGAGATATTCACATGCGTAAGTTTCTGGCAGTCGCCCTTTTTCTCCTGCTCCTGCAGTCCGTCGCCCTGGCGGCCGGTCCGGCCAAGGTCGGTATTTTTGACCCCGAGGAAGTGCTCAGGACCTCGGAGCCCGGTCAGGAGGCCATCAAGCAGTTTGAAGCCAAGATGAAGCCCGACAGCGAGCGCATCGAGAAGCAGCAGAAGGACTTCGTCAAAATGCAGGAGGACTTCCAGAAGCAGGCCTTCGCGCTGGCTCCCGAAGCCCGTCAGGACAAGGAACGTGAACTGCGCCGCAAGGAGTTTGAACTCTCCGAGGCCGTCCGCATGTTCCAGAACGCCGCCAACCGCGAGAAGAGCCTGAAGCTCAACGAGATCCTGAAGGTCCTGAACACCGCTGTCTCTGACTACTCCAGCAAGAACAGCTTCACCATCGTCATGGCGAAGACCCAGGGCATCATCTACTACACCGACCCCACTTGCGACATCACCAAGGCCATCACCGCAGAGCTGAATCGGGCCTGGAAGACGCACAAGAAGTAGTGGAGCCCCCTTATATGCTCCTGTCCGAAGTGGCCGGAAAGGTCGGCTTGACCTTTTCCGGCCACGACATTGAATTGCTTGGGGTGAATACCCTGGCCGTCGCCGGCCCAGGCGACATTGCCCCGCTGCTTTCCCGCAAGTACCTGCCCCAGCTTGGCGCAACCCAGGCCGGGGCGGTCTTGTGCGAGGAGCAGCACGCCCTGGAAGGCCGTTCCTGCCTTATCGCCAAGAATCCAAAGCTCGACTGGGCGCGGGTCGTCACACTCTTCGCCAAGCCACAGGGCTGCCTGACGGGTGTGAGCCCGCAGGCCTTCATCCATCCGGAAGCACAAGTTGCGCAAGACGTCACGGTCTATCCCTTCGCGTTCATCGGCGCCCGGGCGGCCATCGGCGCGGGCGCGACGCTCTTTCCCGGCGTCTACGTCGGCGAGGATTGCCAGATCGGCGCACGCGCGACGCTCTATCCCAACTGCGTGCTCATGGCGGGCACGGTATTGGGCGAGGGCGTGACCATCCACGCGGGCGCGGTGCTCGGCAGCGACGGCTACGGCTATGCGCAGTCGCCCTCCGGCCACGTGAAGGTGCCCCAGGTGGGCAACGTGGTCATCGGCCGCGATGTGGAAATCGGCGCGAACACGGCCATCGACCGCGCGGCGCTGGAGTCCACCAGGGTGGGCGACGGCACCAAGATCGACAACCTCGTGCAGATCGCCCACAATGTGGAGACGGGCAGGCACTGCCTGATCATCTCCCAGGTGGGCATAGCGGGCAGCACCAAGCTTGGCAACGGCGTGGTGCTGGCTGGCCAGGCCGGCCTGCGCGACAATATCAGCCTGGGCGACGGCGTGCAGGTGGCGGCGCAGAGCGGCGTCGGCCATGACCTTCCGGCCGGCTTCCTCGCCGGCGGTTCACCCAGCATGGACGCGGGCACCTACCTTAAGGTGTCGCTGATCTTGCCCAAGCTGCCCGAACTTATGCGCCGCGTGAAGCGGCTGGAAAAGGCCCTTGAGGCCGCAGACAAGGAGCCAGACCGTGAGTAGTGTGATGTCCCTGAATATCCAGCAAATCATGGAAATGCTGCCGCACCGCTATCCCTTTTTGCTGGTGGACCGCGTGCTGGAGCTTGAGGCGGGCGTGCGCATCAAGGCGTACAAGAACGTCACCATGAACGAGAACTTTTTCCAGGGCCACTTCCCCGGCCAGCCCATCATGCCCGGCGTGCTCATCATGGAAGCCCTGGCCCAGGCCGGCGGGATATTCGTGGTGCAGAGCCTGGACATCGTCTCGGGCGAGAAGCTCTTTCTGTTCACCGGCATCGAGGAGGTCAAGTTCCGCCGTCCCGTGGTGCCAGGCGACCAGCTGATGCTTGAGGCCAGCGTTGTGCGCCGCAAGATGAATATTTGGAAAATGCAGGGCAAAGCCACTGTGGACGGCCAGCTTGTGGCCGAGGGCATCTTCTCCGCAGCGGTTGTGGACAAGGGGAAATAGAGCGTGACGACCACGATACATCCCACCGCCGTCGTGCATCCGGGCGCCAAGCTCGGAGCGGGCGTGCAGGTCGGGGCCTACTGCGTCATTGAGGAGAAGGTCGAGATCGGCGAGGGCACGATCCTGGACGCCTTTTCGCAGGTGAAGAACTACACCATCATGGGCGCGGGCAACCACATCCACTCCTACGCCTGTCTGGGCGACGAGCCCCAGCACCTTGGCTTCAAGGGCGAGGAGACCTGGGTGCGCATCGGCGCGCAGAACCATTTCCGCGAGTTCGTCACTGTGCACCGGGGAACCCCCCAGGGGCACATGGCGACCACCATCGGCTCGAACTGCCTGTTCATGGCCTACGCCCACGTGGCGCACGACTGCACCATCGGCGATCACGTCACCGTGGCCAACGCCGTGAGCATGGCCGGGCATGTGGAGATCGGCGACTACGCCATTGTCTCCGGCATGGCCGCCGTGCAGCAGTTCGCGCGCATCGGCGAGTACGCCTTCCTGGGCGGGCTTTCCGGCTACAGCAACGACGTGCCGCCTTACATGCTGGCGCAGGGCACGCGGGCCAGACTTTACGGCCCGAACCTCATCGGGCTCAAACGCCGCGGCTTCTCCAGCGCCACCACCGGGGCCATCAAGAAAGCCTACCGCATCATCTTCCGTTCTGGCCTCATGCGCGAGGAAGCCCTGCAGAAGGCCCTGACGGACCTGCCCGACGTGCCCGAGGTGGTCCGTCTTGTGGAGTTCGTCCGCACCACTGTTCGCGGCATCACCGCAGACGCCGGGCGCAGCTCCTCCGGCGGCGAGGACTAGCCCAGCCTTGGCCTGCAAGGCGACGGGAGGGCACCGCCCATGAACGCACACCCCCAAAAGGGCGGCAAGGTCATCGGCCTTATCGCCGGGGGACGCCAGTTCCCGGTGCTCGTGGCCCAGGGCGTCAAGGCCCAGGGCCACCGTCTGATCGTGGCCGGGTTCACCGGACACACCAATCCCGACGTCTACCCGCTCGCCGACGCCTCCCGCGAGCTGAAGCTGGGCCAGCTCACAAAACTCCTTGATTTTTTGAAAGAGAATCACGTCGAACAGGTGGTCATGGCGGGCACCATCCACAAGCCCGGCGTCATGGACATCCGCCATTTCGACGCGCGCGCGGTCAAAGTTCTGTTTTCCCTCAAGGCCAAGGGCGACGATGCCATCCTGCGCGCCGTGTCCGGTGTGCTGGAGGCCGAGGGCATGGCGCTTGTGCCGCCACAACGCTTTGCCCAGGGCCTGCTCACCCCCCCGGGCGTGTTGACCCGGCGCGCACCGGACGAGCGCGAGTGGACGGACCTGCGCCACGGCGCGGAATTGGCGCGTGCGCTCGGCCGTCTGGACATCGGCCAGTGCGTGGTGCTGCGCGAGGGCATCGTGGCAGCCGTGGAGGCCCTGGAGGGCACGGACGCCGCCATCCGCCGGGGCTGCGAGTTGGGCGGTCCGGGCTGCGTGGTGGTGAAGGTCATGAAGCCCGGCCAGGAGGAGCGCGTGGACCTGCCGAGCGTGGGACCGGACACCGTGCGCGTGCTGGCTAAGGGGCAGGGAGTGTGCCTGGGCGTGGAAGCGGGCAAAAGCCTGTTCTTCGACCTGGAGGCCACCGTTGACGCGGCCGACCGCGCGGGCATCGCCATCGTCGGCCTGACGCAGCAAGATTTGGGCGGGTAACCCTCCCGCGTCGCAGCGCGGCCCCTGCTTGCCGGGCCACCGCAAACCCGTTATGCCTACTTCCGGGCGCCGCAGGTGCGGTCCCCTGGTCTGTCTGGAATTTCCCGCAGCCGCCGTTCACATCCGTGGTGCTCATGCGCAAGAGACTCATCCTCATCCTGCTGTGTTGCCTGGGCGCTTTTGGCCTGGCCTCTGGCGCCGCCATATGGTGGGCCTCCAGCTACATGCGCACCCCGGAGTTTCGGCAAGAGCTGGCGCGGCTGGTAAGGGACGCCACGGGGCGCGAGGCGCGCCTGTCGGGCGAGCTCACCATCAGCGTGTTCCCGTGGTTCGGACTTCGGGCCGAGGGCGTGAGCCTGGGCAACGATCCGGCCTTCGGCGCGACCCCTTTGCTTACGGCGAAGACGCTTGGCGCGCACATCAAGGTGCTGCCCCTGTTTGAAAAACGTCTGGTGTTCGACACCCTGGAGCTCGACGAGGCCAGCCTGGTCCTGACCCTGGACAAAGAGGACCGTGGCAACTGGGACGGGTTGGTGGAGCACCTGCGCGCGCAGGAGAACGCCACGGATCGTGCCGACAGCTACTTCCGCAAAATCACGGTGCGCGGCATCCGTCTCGTCGACAGCCAGGCCCGGCTGGACGACCTGAAACACAACCACAGCTACATCATGTCCAGCGTGGACCTGCGCACCGGACGCATTGAAGCCGGCAAGGCGCTGCCCTTTACCGTCGTCACGGATTTCGCCTGGCCCCGGCCCGGTCTGACGGCGCACCTGGAAGGCGCGGGCAAACTGCACTGGAGCAAGGCCGATCCGAAGCCGCTGTTCACCGATACCCAGGTGCAGGGGGAGATCGGCGGCACCTTCATGCCCAAGACCTCGCCCAAGGCCGGCATCTCCACCACCGTGAGCCTGGAGGAGGCCGGCAAGGATCTGAAGCTCTCCGACGTGCGCCTGCGCATCCTCGGCACGGACGTTACCGGGGAGATCACCTTCTTCGACGTCACCGAGCTGTTCCGCCTGGACGCGCGCCTGAAGTTCGGCCGTTTCAGCCCGCGCTCGGTCATCAACGCCTATTGGCCGGGCGCCATCGCCCACGACCACCAGGGCGCGCTGGCCACGGCCGAGGGGCCGCTCAACCTCCACGCCAACGTGGACGAGCTGGTGTTCGAGACCCCCGGCTTCAACGTGGACAACGCGCGGCTGCGGGGCAAGGTGCGCATGGGCTTCGGCGATGTCTCCGGCCTGGACTTCGGCTTGGCCGCGGATAAGCTCGACGCCGACGCGGACATTGCCGCCTTCACCTCGAACGCCACGAGCACGCCGCTGGTGGTGGCCGATCTGCCCCTGCGCTACCTGCGCGAGGTCAAGGGCGCGGGCCGGTTCACAGCGGAAACCCTGAAGCTTGCCGGGGTCACAGGCCAGGGCGCCGTCATCGACTGGCAAGCGGACGGCGGCGTGCACCGGGCCCAGCTCAAACCGTTCAAAACCCAGGGAGGCGTCGTTTCGGCGAATATTTCCGCCAGCTTCGCCGATGGTCAGCCCTTGCTGCACCCCACCTCCGATGTGGCCCGCCCCGCCGTGCTCGGCTGGTCCGGGAGCCTGCGCATGGAAGACGTGGATGCGCGGCAGGTGACCTGGCTTAACAAGGGCGGGGTGTCCACCTCCGGACGTCTGGACCTGCGCGCCAAAGCCGAGGCCAAGCCGGCCCCGGCCACCGCGAACACGCATCTGGCGCTGGTGCTGCGCCGGGGGGCGGGAGACGTCTCCGCGTCTCTTGGACCCTCCCTGCTCGAATTCGCTCCGAACTCCGGCCAGCCCAAGGCTCCGCCCAGGCGGATGCAGTTCTCCTCGCTTCAGACCCAGGGGCACTTCGCCCCGGCCCCGACCGGCAACGCGGACTGGGCCGTGCAGTTGGACGGCGGCTTTGCCGCCGTTGGCACGCGGCCGCTTCTGAACCTGGACGCCAAGGTTTCCGGGCTGCTGCGCAGCCAGCAGGGCCGGGCGGTGCTGAGCGGCGCTTCAGCAAGCGGCCACCTCAAGGGCTGGTTCCTGCCCAAGGGCGAGAGTGAAGCCAGCTTCTCCGGCAAGGGCGCGCTGGACTTCGCCGCGCAGAGCCTGAATCTTTCCGCCGCCTCGGCGCAGGCTTGTGGGCTCAGTCTCACGGGGCCGCTCACCGGAAGCAAGGTGCTGAGCGCGGACTTCTCGCTCGCCGGGCGCATCCGCTGCCAGGAGGGCGATCCGAAGCGCGTGCTCCAGGCCCTGGAAATCCGCGCGCCCAAGACCTCGGACAGCCGAGTGCTGCAGCATCTGAGCGGCGATGCGAACATGACCCTGAGCGCCAAGGGACTCGCCCTCACGAACATCTCCGCGCAACTGGACGATCTGCCCCTGCGCGGCTCCTACTCCGTGCAGGATTTCGACGCGCCCAGGCAGAGCCTGTCCCTGGCGGGCGGGAACTTCGACCTGGACCGCTATCTGCCCGCCCCGGAGGTGGTGAAGCACGGCGCGAAGCCCGAGCGCCCCACGCCTGAGCCCCTGCCCGTGGAGGCGCTGCGCGAGCTGAACCTGGACGGCGCTTTCGCCCTGCGCAGCTTCAAGTATCGGGGACTCACCACGCGCAACTTCAAGACCACGGTGAGCGCGCACGGCGGCTCGCTCTTGATGAAGCCCCTGGGCGGCAACTTTTACGGCGGCACCATTTCCGGCGAGTTCTCGGCCCAGGTTGTGGCGGGCGGGATGCAGACCCGTCTGGCCATCGCGGCCAAGGATTTCCAGGCCGGGCCCTTCATGCTCGGCTGGGCGGGCAAGGAGGTCGTCACCGGCAAGACCGACCTCTTCCTCGACCTGACCGGCGCCGGGGCCACGGACCTGGACGTGTTGCGCACCTTGGAGGGCCTGGGGTCCTTCAAGATCGTCAATGGCTCCTACGTGACGACCTCCGGTTCTGGTGGTGAGCCGAACGCCCAGACCGTGAATCGGCGTCCGCCCTCTGGCGTCACTACGGCGCAACAAGCGTCGCCCGCGCGGCACAGTTCGCCCTTTTCCCTGGCCTCGGCGGACCTCAAGGTGCGCAAGGGCGTGTTCGCCAGCGAAGACTTCCACATGAATGGGGCCAACATGGTGGTCACGGGCACTGGCAGGTTCTCTCCGGCGGATGACACCATCGCCGTGAACCTGACGGCCAACATGCCCGGGCTGCCCGACGTGCCCATCCGGGTTTTCGGACGACTCAAGGATCCGGAAATGGAGATCTCGACCGGCACGCTCATCGGCAACACCATCAAAGAGATCCTGGGGATACCGCTCAAGCCGATAAAGTTCTTCAAGGATCTCTTATTCTAAGAGCATAAACCACAGCGGGGGCAGGCATGGCGAGGCAGGGAATCAAGGGCGTTCGAAACGCATTGGAACGCCATTTCCGAAAGGACATCTGGGCCAAGGACGTCGATCAGACGGGTGGCGTGCGCAAGGGCGTCTTCGCCATGTCGCGGCTCATCTATATGGTGTCCTCGGGCTTTTTAGCCGACCACTGCATCATCCGGGCCTCGGCGCTCACCTTCATCACCATCCTGTCCATCGTGCCGCTGCTGGCTGTGGCCTTCTCCATTTCCAAGGGCTTCGGCCTGCAGAACGCGGAGTTCTTCCGGAATTTCCTCCTGGGCGTTTCCGCCGGGCGCACGGAGGTGGTGGACAAGATCCTCCAGTACATCGGCAACACCAATGTCAAAACTCTGGGCTGGGTTGGCGTGGGCACGCTGCTCGTCACCGTGTTCACCACCGTGGGCAATGTGGAGCGCGCCTTCAACGCCATCTGGGGCGTCAAGAAAGGCCGCACCAGCTGGCGCAAGTTTACGGATTTCTTCTCCATCATCGTCATCTGCCCGATCATTGTCCTGGTGGCGGCCAGTTTCACCGTGGCCATGCAGAAGCTGGAACTGGTGCATGCGTTCATCACCGATCCTGGCTATGAAAGTCTTGAGAAGCTGTTGCTGAAGCTCATCTCGTTGAGCCTGGTGTGGGTGGGGTTCACCTTTGTGTACGCCTTTGTGCCCAATACCCGCGTGCGGCTTAAATCCGCCGTGGCGGGCGGGGTGACGGCGGGCACCCTGTGGCAATCGGCCCAGTGGTCCTACATCCACTGGCAGATAGGCTTCACCAAGTACAACGCCATCTACGGCAGTTTCGCGCAGCTGCCCCTGTTTCTGGTCTGGCTTTATATCAGCTGGATCATCGTGCTCCTGGGCGCGGAGGTATCTTACGCGGTGCAGCATCTGGGCGCTTTCGTGCGGCGCGGTCTCTCGGTGAACATGAGCCCGCTTTCGCGCCAGAAGGTGGCCGTGGCCGCGCTTACGCACATCGCCGCGCGGTTTGCGGCCGGGCTCTCGCCCCTGTCCGTGCCGGAACTGTCCCGAGCCCTGCTCTTGCCGGAGGACGTGGTGCAGGAGACTCTGGCCGCCTGCGCCGAGGTCGGACTGACCGTGCATCTGGGCGAGGAGGATACGCCCGGCTACGGTTTGGCCGTGGCCGGGGAGAATATCCGCCTGGCCGACATCGTCGCGGTCATTGAGAACTGCGGCGACGGCCTGAGCTGCGGCATGGTGCTGGAGTCCAGCGTGGACCCGCTGTTCGAGTCCTTTGCCGAGGCCGTGCGCTCCTGTCCGGCCAACGTGACCCTGGCGCAGTACGCCAAGGGAGAGGCGGCGGAGCTGCGCACCGCGGCGGCGCGGGAGAAGGAGCTTGAGCGGATACGGGAGCGGGAGAGCCGCCAGACGGGACGGCGGGGCGGAGGGAATCAGTAAGAGAACGGGAATTTGCGCCCGTCCTTCTCGTAGCTTTTGCTTTTTTCGAAGTCGAAGTCCAACAGCTCCATGTCGTGCTGTTTTCTGGGTTTGCGCGCCAGGCGGCAGGCCACCAGCCCCAGCACGAGCACGCCACAAAGGACCCATAGGGAAAGTTCCAGCATGATTGTCCTTCGTACAATGTTTAAAGCCGCACGCGCCGCGCAAATACACCTCAGGGATGGTGGTCTGTCAAGCCGCGTAACCGACATCCCTCGCGCATTCCCGCATTGACAGAAATGCCGGATATTCCCTAAGAGGCAAGACATGCGCGCGAAAAATGTATCCTCCGACTGGCAGACACCGCACCAGGCGTTCACGAGCTATCTGCAGGAGCACCGCCTGAAGATCACCCCGCAGCGCAGGTTGATCCTGGACATCTTTCTGCTGGAGCCGGGGCATGTGTCGAGCGAGGAACTATACGCCAAGGTCAAGCGCCGCGACGGCTCCATCGGCCAGGCCACGGTGTACCGCACGCTCAAGCTGCTGGCCGGGTGCGGTCTCGCGGAGGCCGTGAGCTTCGCCGACGGCATCACCCGCTACGAACCGCACTTCGGCGCGGAGCACCACGACCACCTCATCTGCGAGTCCTGCGGCCGCAACATCGAGATCATGGACCCGGTCATCGAGAGCCGACAGGAGGAGCTGGCCGCCAAGTACGGTTTCCGTCTGGCGCGCCACAAGATGGACCTGTACGGCCTCTGCCCCGCCTGCCAAAAAAACTAGCCGCTTCTTGCCCCTTCCGGCACGCGCCAGCGCTCCGGCGCGGCTTAGGTCGCCGAGCGGAAGGGCCTCCCCGCAAAGTAGAACAGGAATTTCGCCGACTCGATGATCACGTGCTGGGCCGAGTTCTGGTGCGTCCACCACTTGCGTTCGAAGCGCTCGTAAGGCGGCGAGGTGAACAGCAGCTCGCGGCCGGGCAGGAGCCTGGAGAGGATGAGCTTGGCCCTGCGGCAGTGGTACGGCGAGGTGACCACGATGATGGTCTTGACCTCCGGACCCAGCAGGCGGGCTAGGTGCTCGCCCTCGTCCACGGTGCTCATGAGATCGTGGCCATACAGACGCACGGCTTCCGGCGGCACGCCCTTCAGGAGCAGGGCCGCGCGGGTGCGCTCCTCCTCCGGCACGCAGGGCAGGCCCAGGCTGCACAGGGGCTCCTGGGACTCGTTCATGGGGCGGCCCGTGTAGACCACCGGGGCCAGGCCCTTCAGGTAGAGATCCGCGGTGTACGGCGCCCGGCGCGGATCCCCGGCGAACAGAACGATGGCGTCGGCGGGCTTGAGCGCGTCCTCCACAGGCAGCCACCAGCCGGCCGTGAGCACCAGCCCCCCGCCGACGATGCTCGCCAGCAGGCTGACCGCGCCCCAGAGCATGAGGCCGTATTTCAGAGTGCGGCGGATCAATTGGCCCCTCCGGCGAAGATCTCCGTGTAGCGCGCCTTGAGCTGGGCGAAGCGCCCCTGCTCGATGGCCTCCCGCGCCTGGCGCACCAGGGTGAGGAAGAAGGTGATGTTGTGCAGGGAGTTCAGCCGGTAGCTTAAGAGCTCCTGGGCCACGTACAGGTGGCGCAGGTAAGCCTTGCTGAAGGTGCGGCAGGTGTAGCATGGGCAGTCGGGGTCGAGCGGCGAGGCGTCCTCGCGGTACTCCGAGCGGCGGATGTTCACCTTGCCCCGGCTGGTGTAGAGCGTGCCGTTGCGCGCGTTGCGCGTGGGCAGCACGCAGTCGAACATGTCCACGCCCGCCTCGATGCCCTCCAGGATGTCCAGCGGCGTGCCCACGCCCATGAGATAGCGCGGCGTGGCCTGCGGCAGCATGGGCGTGATGTGCTGCAGCATGTCGTACATTTCCGGGATGCTCTCGCCCACGGAGAGCCCGCCGATGGCGAAGCCGTCGAAGTCGATCCCGGCCAGCTGCTCCAGGCTGCGCTCGCGCAGGTCCTTGAAGAAACCGCCCTGCACGATGCCGAAGAGCAGCTGCCCGTTCTTGTGCTTCGGGTGCGCGGCGCGGCAGCGCTTGGCCCAGCGCGTGGTCAGTTCAAGCGATTTGGCCGTGTAGTCGTAGTCCGCGCCGTAGGCCACGCATTCGTCCAGCACCATCATGATGTCCGAGCCGATGTTGTTCTGGATGCTCATGACCTTCTCGGGCGAGAAGAAATGCTTGCTGCCGTCGATGTGCGAGCGGAACTCCACCCCATCTTCGGAAAGCTTGCGGATCTCCTTCAGGCTGAATACCTGGAAGCCGCCGCTGTCGGTCAGGATGGGCTTCTTCCAGTTGGCGAAGCGGTGCAGGCCGCCCATGCGCGCGAGCAGCTCGTCGCCGGGGCGCAGGTACAGGTGGTAGGTGTTGCCCAGGATGATCTGCGAGCCGGCGTTTTCCAGGTCGTCCGGGGCCAGGGCCTTCACGCTGCCCTGGGTGCCCACGGGCATGAAGATGGGCGTCTCGATGACGCCGTGGCTGGTGACCAGGCTGCCGCGCCGGGCCTGGCCGTCGGTGGCCTTGATGGTGAATTGGCCGAGATTCTGAACGGATGTGGTCATTTGAGTCCTTTGCGGGGGCAGAGCGCGGCCAGGGGGCAGCCGTCGCATTTTGGTTTGCGGGCGTCGCACACCTCGCGCCCGAAGAACACGAGGTAGTGGTTGATGTCCGCCCATTGGGAGCGGTCAAAAAACGGCATGAGGTCGCGTTCGATGACCTTGGCGTCCGAGCTTTCGGTGAGGCCCAGGCGGAAGGCCAGGCGCGTCACGTGCGTGTCCACGGCGATGCCCTCGTTGATGCCGAAGGCGTTGGACAGGACGATGTTGGCGGTCTTGCGAGCCACGCCGCCCAGGGTGACGAGTTCGCCCATGCTGCGCGGCACCTCGCCGCCGTACACGGTCATGACGCGCTCCGCCGCGGCCTTGAGGTTTTTGGCCTTGTTGTGGAAGAAGCCGGTGGAGCGCACGACTTCCTCAATGTCCGCCACCTCGGCCTGGGCCACGTCGGCTATTTGGGGCCAACGTCTGAAGAACTCCGGCGTCACCTTGTTCACGCGGGCGTCCGTGCACTGGGCGGCCAGCGCCGTGGCCACGAGCAGGCTCCAGGCGTTGGTGTAGTCCAGCGCGGGCGCGGGCGCGGGATAGCGCGCCGCAAGAGCGGCGAAGATGGCCTGGGCCCGGTCTCTCTGGCTGGTTTTCCCTGCGGGCATGGCGGTTCCTCCTGACGCCCCGCGAGGGCGGGGTTCCGGGCTGGGTAGCATCCGGCGTGCCGGGAGGCAAGGCCCGGCTCCGTGCCGGAACGCTTTCCTGAAAATATCATGCAAATATATCGGGATATAGGCATTTGTCGCAAAAGCGCTTTTCAAGTTGCAAGGCGGCCTGAAGTGTGATTGAACCCGGAGGAGCAAGGGCGCCCCGGCGGCGCCTTGGAGATTGTTTTTGCTACGAGGGCAGCACATTGAAAAAACTCGTTATCTTTGCCGTCGGTTCCTATGCCGTGCTCATGATCGTCTCCCTTGTGTATGCTCAGGTGAGCGCGGGCAGACTGGCCGGGGAACGTTGCTCCGGCTGCCACGACGCCGCGCGCATCTGCGACCAGTTGGGCAGCCGCACGCCGGAGGTCTGGCAGCAGACTGTGGAACGCATGCGCGGCAACGGGGCGCAGCTAACCGATGACGAGGTCCTGACCATCTCCGAGTACCTCGCCACGGCCAAGCCCACGACCAAGCCCCTCTGCGCGAAGCTGGGCGGAAAGTAGGCACGCCGTGGGCGCGCACCTGGTCTACGCCACCGCGCCCACACTGGCCGAGGCCGAGAGCCTGGGCCGCATGGCGGTCGAGGCCAGGCTGGCCGCCTGCGCCAACATCCTGCCGGGCATGCGCTCGCTGTATTGGTGGCAAGGCACGCTTGAGCAGGCCGACGAGGTCGTGCTCATCCTGAAGACCACCGAAGCCCTCGTTTCGAGCCTCATCGAGGCCCTGACCAGCGCCCACAGCTACGACTGCCCCTGCGTGGTGGCCCTGCCCATCGCCTCGGGCAACCCCGATTTTCTGCGCTGGATCGAGGACGAGACCGCGCCGCGCTGAACGCGCGAGAAACCCCTGGCGGGAAGGCCCGCCCCACCCTGGAGGATCCATGCAGCTTTACGTTTCCGGCTCTCTGGCGCTTGACCGCATCATGAACTTTCCCGGCAAGTTCGCCGACCACATCCTGCCGGACAAGATCCACATCCTGAACGTCTGCTTTCTTGTGGACGGCCTGAACGAGTATTTCGGCGGCACCGCTGGCAACATCGCCTACAATCTGGCCCTGCTGGGCGAAAAGCCGCTCATCCTGGGCTGCGCGGGCAAGGACTTCGCCCCCTACGCCAAGCGCCTGGAAGGCTTTGGGCTGTCCCTCGCGGGCATCCGCACCGTGGCCGAACAGTTCACCGCCGGGGCGTACATCACCACCGACGAGACCGACAACCAGATCACCGGCTTCAACCCCGGCGCCATGCGCGAGCGCTGCGGCTATAAGTTCCCGGAGAAGCACGACGGCAAGGCCATGGCCATCATCTCCCCGGGCAACGTGAATGACATGATCGAGCTGCCGGAGTACTTCAAGAAGGCGGGCATCCCCTACATCTTCGACCCGGGCCAGCAGATCACCGCCCTTACCGGCGCGCAGATGGCGAGCGCCATCGACGGTTCCTTCGCCCTGTGCACCAACGACTACGAGCTGGAGCTGGTGCTGAAGGCCACCGGCCTTTCCCGCGCCGAGATCCTGAAGCGCACCGGCGCGCTTGTCACCACTCTGGGCGAGCAGGGCAGCGTCATCGCCGAAGGGGCCAGGGAAACCCGCGTCCCCGCCGTGAAGGTTGACAAGGCGCTGGACCCCACGGGCGCGGGCGACGCTTACCGCGCCGGACTCCTGAAGGGGCTGTGCCTGGGCCGGAGTCTGGTGGACGCCGCGGCCCTGGGCTCGGTGTGCGCGGCCTTCTGTGTGGAGAAAAAGGGCACCCAGGAGCACGGTTTCACCCTGGACGTCTTCAACGCCAGGCTCAGCGCAAAGTTCGGCCAGACCATCTAGGCTGGCCGCCACGGGCCGCCCCGCCGGCGGCAACCGGTTCTCAAGGAGGGTCCCATGATCGACCTGAAGCCGGAGAGCGTCGCCGAGTACCTGCGTCAGGCCTACGGGCCTGACGCGCGGCTCGTGGACCTGGGGGCCATCGGCACCCTGGATAAGCAAGGCATCAAACGCTTCGGGTACGGCAAGCCCCTGCTCGTGCGTTTCACCGTGGGCGGCGAGCCGCGCGAGGGCGTGCTCTCGGTCATGCGCGGCGACAAGTACGGCCACCAGTTCTACTGGGACCGCGCGGCCATCCTCATGTTCCAGTTCGAGACCTCCGCCCGGCTGCCGCGCCACGTGCGGCCCATGGGCCTGGGCTATGTGGACGCCGCGAACCGGCTCATCCCCGTGGCCCAGCCGCAGGAATTCTTCATCCTCAACGAAAAGCTCTCCGGTTACGACTATTTTCTGGACCTGGAGCGCATCCGCGGCGGCGACTTCCGCCCTGGCGACGTGGTCCTGGCGCGCGACCTTGCGCGGTGGCTGGCCGACATCCACCGGGAAAAGAAGGATGACCGCGACCTTTACTACCGCCACGTGCGCAACCTGCTGGGCGCGAGCGAGTGCATCATGGGCCTTGTCGACGAGGCCTTCCCGCACCCCTGCGGTTTTTTGCCCGACGCGGAGTTCATCGCCCTGGAAAAACGGCTCATCGACTGGCGCTGGCGTTTGCGCGGCTATGCCCACCGCCTGGCCGTGGTGCACGGCGACGTGCATCCCTGGAACATCCTGGTGGACGGGGCGGGCGGCTTCTCCGTGCTGGACCGGAGCCGGGGCGAGTGGGGCGAGCCCGCGAGCGACGTGGCCTCGCTGGCCGCCAACTATCTGCTCTTCGGCCTGCTGCAGAACCCGGGCGAACCCGGGCCGGGCGGGATGTTCACCGGGCCTTTCGCCGAGCTGTGGGCCGTGCTGTTCGGCGAGTACCTGGCGCATTCCGGCGATGTGGAGATGCTGGAGGTGCTGGCCCCGTTCTTCGTGTTCCGGGCGCTGGTCATCGTGTCGCCGGAGTGGTATCCTAATCATCCGCTCGCCGTGCGCCACGCGCTGGTGCGTTTCCTCACCCGCGTGCTGGAGGATGACCTGTTCGACTGGGCCAATGTTAACCGCCTGCTGGAGTGACCATGCCGCAAGAGACGACTCCGGACGCCACGCAGGGCTGGGCCTTGTGGTTCACGGGCCTGCCCGGCTGCGGCAAGAGCACCATCGCGAAGGCCGTGCGCGACGAGCTGTCCGCGCGCGGGGTGGATGTGGCGTTGCTCAGCATGGACGAGCGGCGCAAGAGCTATTTCCACCACCCGGACTACAGCGCGGACGAGCGCGCCAAGGCCTATGCGCTGTTCGCCCGGGAGGCCGCGGGCCTGACCGCGGGCGGCCGCGCCGTGATCCTGGACGCCACGGCGCACCAGCTGGGGATGCGCCAGGAGGCGCGCGAGCTTATTCCGCGCTTTGCCGAGGTTCTGGTGCGTTGCCCGCTGGCCGAGGCCATGCGCCGCGAAGCCGTGCGCTCCAACCAGGCGGCCCTGGCGGCCCACCACAAAGGCTACGTCATGCCAGGCATGTACCAGAAGGCCTTGGAACGCAGACGCACGGGCATGTCTGTGCCCGGCCTGGGGCAGGTGGTGGGGGTGGATGTCGCCTATGAGGAGAACCCGCAGGCCGAATGCGTGCTCGACGCGCTGCGCCCGGTTGAAGAGAACGCCGCGCATGTGCTGGCGTTTCTGGACGCCTGGCTGCCCGGCCTGCCGCCTGACGAGGAGGATGCCGCATGACGGCTGTGAGTCCCGAGGCCGTCGCCGACGCCTCCTACGCCCTGGGCTTGTGGACGGGCTGGGGGCTTTTGCACAGCGTGCTGGCCACGCGGCGCGTGAAGGGGGCCTTCGAAGTCGCCCTTGGTCCGCGCTACGCCTTCTATCCCCTGGCCTATACACTTGTCAGCCTGTGGACTTTCTGGCTGGTGCTGGTGAAGGAGCCGGACCTGCCCCAGGTGTTGTGGGCCGTGGAGGGCCTGCCGAAGATTCTTCTGTACGCCGCCCAGGGCGCGGGGCTGGCGTTTCTGGCCTGGGCCGGGATGTCCATGAGCGGGCTCAAGCTCCTCGGCCTGTCGCAGCTGTGGAGCACCGTGCGCGGCAGGATGCCGGAGGAGTCTGACATCCATAATGATTTTAGCACGCGCGGGGCCTATGCCCTGGCGCGCCACCCCATGCACGCCGGGGGCATGCTGTTCCTCTTGGCCGCGCCCCGGCAAACCTTGGGCGGCTTTGTCTTCGCGGTGTTCGGTTGCCTGTACATGCTCCTCGGCTCGCTCATCGAGGAGCGTCGCCTGTCCCGCGAACTGGGATCCGTGTGGACGGACTATGTCCGGCGCGTGCCCATGTTTTTACCAAATTTAAGAAAACACTAAAATTGAAGGCGGAGCGCCGGGCGGAATCGTAACCGGATTCCGGGCGGGGCAAAAGTTGACCTGGGCCGCGAAGGGGACTATGCCCGCTCGCGTGTGGCCCTGCGCCGCCGTGAACTTTTTTCGGAGTCCCCGTGGACAAGACCTTCCATATCGTCACCTTTGGTTGCCAGATGAACGTGGCCGACTCGGACTGGCTGGCCCGGGCGCTCCTTGCGCGCGGCTGGCGACAGGTGGCCGAGGAAGACGCCTGGTTCTTCGTGGTCAACACCTGCAGCGTGCGCGACAAGCCGGAACAGAAGGTCTACAGCGAACTGGGGCGGCTTCTGGCCCACCAGCGCGGCAAGCCGGGGCTCACTGCGGCCGTGGGCGGCTGCGTGGCCCAGCAGATCGGACGGGGCTTCTTTGAGCGCTTCCCCTTCGTGCGCCTGGTGTTCGGCTCCGATGGCGTGGCTGGCGCGCCCGACGCCTTGGACGCCCTGGCCGAGGATCCGTCCGCGCGCATCGCCCTGCTTGATTTTCTCGCCGCCTACCCGGAGCGCCAGGACGTGCTGACCCCGGTGGCCGCCGCGCCCGCCTTCGATGCCGACCAGGGCGAGCCGGACGCCGGTCCGGCCCAGGCCTTCGTCAACATCATGCAGGGCTGCGACAACTTCTGCGCCTACTGCATAGTGCCCTACACGCGCGGCCGCCAGAAGTCGCGCCACCCGGACGCCGTGCTGGCCGAATGCCGCCTGCGGGTGGAGCAGGGCGCGCGCGAGATCACGCTGCTCGGTCAGAACGTCAACAGCTACGGCCTCGACCCCGCGTCGCGAGGGGGCGGGGCGGGCGTCGGTTTCGCGGAGCTCCTGCGCCAGGTGGCGGCCATTCCGGGCCTGGTGCGTCTGCGCTTTACCACCTCGCACCCCAAGGACATCGATCCGGCCGTGGTGCGCGCCTTCGGCGAACTTTCGAACCTCTGCCCGGCCCTGCACCTGCCGCTCCAGGCGGGCAGCGACGCGGTGCTCAAGCGCATGGGCCGCAAGTACGACCGCGCGCGCTACCTCGGCATCGTGGCGGACCTGCGCGCGGCCCGGCCGGAGATCGCGCTCACCACGGACCTCATCGTGGGCTTTCCCGGCGAGACCGAGGACGATTTTCAGCAAACACTCGAGATGATGGAACGCGTGCGCTTCGAGTCGAGCTTCTCCTTCTGCTATTCCGACCGGCCCGGCGTGGCCAGCGCGCGCATGACGCCCAAAGTCGAGGAGGCTGTGGCCAAGGCCCGTTTGAATCGCTTGCAGTCTTTGCAAAATGCCATTACTAAAGAAAGTCTAAAGAGCCTGGAGGGCCGTGAGGCCGTTGTGTTGCTGGAGGCCAAGAGCCGCAAGCAGGACGACGGGCCGTCCTTCTGGCGCGGCCGCGACGAGGCCGGGCGCGTGGTGAACCTGCGCCTGGACGGCGTGGAGGCGGCACAGCCGCAAAACGCCGGGCTTGAGTTGGCGGGACTTTTGGTGCGCGCACGCATCCTGGAGGCCAAGAACCACTCCCTGCTGGGAGAGAAGGTGGGCCAGCCGTGGTAGAGATGAAGATTTTCGGCCTCGCCGTGGACGAGAAAGCCCAGTCGCCGGTGCTCATCCTCAAGGATGAGGTCCGGGATTTGGCGTTGCCCATCTGGGTCGGTCCGGTGGAGGCTATGGCCATCTCGCTCGCCATCAACGCCGTGGAGACCCCGCGGCCCATGACCCATGACCTCGTCAGCCGCATTGTGGAGGCCCTTTCCGCGACCATCACCTCGGTGGAGATCGTGAGCCTGCGCGAGGGCACCTTCTACGCGGAACTCGTCCTCGCGCACCGGGTGGACGGCCGCGACAAGCTGACGCGGGTGGACTGCCGCCCCTCCGACGCCGTGGCCATCGCCGCGCGCACGGGCGTGCGCATCCTCGTGGCCGAGGCGGTGCTCACCGCCGCGGGCACGCGCACCCTGGCCGGGGCCCGGGCCGAGTTCGTCGACGCCGAGCGTGACGAGTGGACGGACGAGTTGGAGAAGCTCTCGCCCGATGAACTCAAATACAAGATGTGAGGCGGCGATGATCGATCTGCACACCCACACCACATTCAGCGACGGCGAGCTTATCCCGGCGGAGCTCATCCGGCGGGCCAAGGTCGCCGGGTACCGCGCCATCGCCATCACCGACCATGCCGACCCCAGCAACATCGCCCATATCGTGACCAACGTGCGTCGGCTCACCGACGCCTACGCCCACTATTTCGACATGGAGGTGCTGACCGGGGTGGAGCTGACCCACGTGCCCTCGGCCCTCCTGAGCGACTTTACGCAAATGGCCCGCGATGCGGGCGCGCAGATCGTGGTCTGCCACGGCGAAACCGTTGTGGAGCCGGTTGTCCAGGGCACGAACCTCGCGGCCATTGAGGCCCGCGTGGACGTGCTCGCCCATCCGGGGCTCATCACGGAGGTCGAGGTGAAGCTCGCCGCCGAGTACGGCGTGGCGCTCGAAATCACCACCCGGCGCGGCCACAGCTACGCCAACGGCCACGTGGCGGCCCTGGCCAAGCGCTTTGGGGCCAGGCTCGTCATCGACAACGACGCCCATGCTCCCGGCGATCTGGTCTCCCGCGAGCTGCGCCAGAAGGTCGGGCTGGGCGCGGGGCTCACGCAGGAGGACATCGCCCAGGCCACGACCAACGCCTGGGAGATCATTGAGCGCTGCCGGGGCAGACGCTCGTAGCATTTTGGGTTCGACCCCCCTCGGCCGCTCGCGGCCGGGGACCACTGCGGCCGTCGCCCGATGGGGGGTGACGGCGCACTGTCGGGCGGAAGCGTCCGGCCGCGAGGCCGGTTTCGTCTTGTCTTGTTAGGAGGACAACGCGCATGATTCCTGAAAGCGGATTTCTGGGCATGATCATGGACGCCACCCTTGGCGTGCAGGTCGTCCTGGTCTTTTTGACGCTGATGAGCCTGTGGAGCTGGACCATCATTTTCAGCAAGCTCTTCCTCTACCGTCGCGCCAAACGCCAGGTGAGCCGGGGCTATGTCCTGTTCAATGAGGCGTCGGACCTTTCCGAGGGCCTGCAGGCCTTGAGCCGGGACGAAGGCTCGCCGCTCAGCAAGGTGGGGCTGCTCGCCGTGGGCGAGTTCCGCAAGCTGGAGAAGGCCGATATCGAACGCGACAGAAAGCGCATGCTCGTGAAGGACACCTTGCGCCGCGTGTTGCGCCAGGGCGTCAGCGATGAGATGAAGTACCTGTCCAGCTCGCTGTCCTTTCTGGCGACCTGCGCCAACGCCTCGCCGTTCATCGGGCTTTTCGGCACGGTGTGGGGCATCATGCACGCCTTCCATTCCATCGGGCTGTCGCAGAGCGCGGCGTTGGCCACGGTCGCGCCCGGCATCTCCGAGGCGCTCGTCACCACGGCCATCGGCCTGGTCGTCGCCATCCCCGCCACCATCGCGTACAACTATCTGCTGTCCTTGCTGGGCGAGGTGGAGACCGAAATGGTGAACTTCGCCGGCGCGTTTCTGAACCGCGTGGAACGCGAGGTCTCCTGGGCCACGGGTTCCTCGCGGAACCAGTAGGAGGGCCGAAACGTGGGCATGTCCCTGCAGAAAGGCGGCCGTGGCTACATGGCTGAGATCAACGTCACGCCCTTCGTGGACGTGATGCTTGTTTTGCTCATTATTTTCATGGTCACCGCGCCCATGTTGACGCAAGGCGTGGACGTGGACCTGCCCAAGACCCGGACCGTGCGCACGCTGCCCGCGGGCAGCGACCATCTGGTGCTCACCATCAACAAGGATGGCGGGATCTTCCTCGACGAGTACTCCGTGCCCTTCGACGACCTGCGCCAGCACCTCATGAATCTGGTGGTGGCCCAGAAAAAGCAGCTCTATCTCCGCGCGGACAAGGATGTTCCTTACGGCACGGTGGTCAAGGTCATGGGTGAGATCAAGAGCGTCGGCATCGAGAAGCTGGGCCTCGTGGCCGAGTCGAGCGACGCGGACAAGAACAAGACGCCTCAGAACTAACCGGTTTCAAGGGGTTCGACTCGTGCAGGATTCACGGCGTGGCACAGGATTCATTTTCTCCCTGTTGTTGCACGCGCTGCTTGTGACCGTCGGGATGCTGAATCTCGGCTCCTCCCTCAAGGTGAACATGGACAAGCCCATGTACACCGTTGATCTGGTGTCGCTGAATCCTTCCGAGAGCCCGGCCGCCGGGGACACCGGCGAACCCGCGCCGGCGCCGCCTCCCCTGGCCGAGAGCCAGGCCCAGGAGCAGGCCGCCGCCGCTGCCATTCCTCCTCCGCCGACGCCAGCCAAGGCCGAAAAGCCCAAGCCGGAGCCGGTCGTCCGCGATGACGCCAAGCTCATCAGCGAAAAGAAGGTGGAGGAGAAGAAGAAGCCGGAGAAGAAACAAGAAAAGACGCCCCCCCAGCCGCCGAAGCCGGAAGAGAAGAAGCTTTCGCGCGAGGAGCTCTTGAAGCAGGCCCTGCAGGACGTGAAAAAGGACGTCTCCGAGAAGTCCAAGAACGCCAAGGCCACGGCCAAGTCCGCCGAGGAGCTCAAGAAGGAGGCGGTCGCGGGCGAGTTGAACGCCCTGCGCAAGTCCACCGGCGGGAATATTTTCACCGCGGGCGGCACCGGCCCCGGCGGCGCTGGCGGCGGCAAGGGCACGGGCGCGGGCGGCACGGGCTCCGGGCTCATGAGCGTCTACGGGGACATCGTGAAGCAGATCATCAAGAAAAACTGGCGCTACCCGGCCTTTGGCACTGAGAACAACGTGGCCGTGACACTGGAGATCAGAATTGATCCCCAGGGCAAAATCACCAGCGCCAAGGTCGCCACCCCATCTGGCAAGCCCGATTTCGACGACTCCGCCCTGCGCGCCGTGGCGGAGACCCAGGTCTTGCCCGCCCCGCGCGTCAAGAGTCTGGACACCCTGCGCATCACCTTCAACCTGCAGGAACTGCGGAAGTAATCCCGCGTCCCTGAAAACCACATGAAACTGAAGACCTGGATACTGACCTGCCTCCTGGTGCTTGTGTTCGCGCCGAGCGCCCACGCCGGCGATACGCTGTCCGTTGATATCTTCGGCCCTGGCCAGAGCAAGGTGAACATCCTGGTGTTGCCCGCGCGCGGGCCAAACGGCTCGGGAACCAGCGCGCTGGGGACAAGCTTCAGCAACCACGTGCAGAGCGACATCGGCTACCTGCCATTTTTGCGCCTAGCCTACATGAACGAGATCCTTGGCGGCGATCCGAGCAAAGGGCTCAAGGCCGACGACATCGACTTCAAGCCCCTGCAGCTCGGCCGCATCGACCTGATCATGACCGTAGGGGCGCGCGGCCAGGACATCGAGGCCCGCGTGTACGAGACCTATACGCGCAAGCTTTTGGTGGGCAAGGCCTACAGCCAGGTGGACGAGGCGGGCGTGCCGCTGGTGGCCGACCGTTTCTGCGCGCAGCTCATGCGCGTGCTGACAGGCAAGAGCGGCTTCTTCGATTCCACGCTGGCCTTCTCCAAGCGCGTGGACGGCGGCAAGGAGCTCTTCACCGCCTCGGCCCTGGGCCGGGGGCTGTCGCAGATCACCCGCGACGGCGGCTACAACGTGAGCCCCTCCTGGTCCAAGGACGGCCGCCACATCGCCTACACCAACATTTCCGACAAGGGGCACCGGCTGGGCGTCTGGGACCGCGCGTCCCGCATCTCGCGGTTGCGCAAGTATCCCGGCAACGTGGCCATCAGCCCCACCTACACCCCGGACGGCCGCATCGCCGTGGCCCTCTCCCTCAATGGGCACGCGGACATCTACATGCTCGACGCGGCCATGAATCCCTCGGCGCAGGCCATGGCCCCCAGCTGGGGCATCAGCGTCTCGCCCAGCTTCGACCTTTCGGGCCGCAAGATGGTGTTCTGCTCCGGTCGTCTCGGCGGACCGCAGATCTTCATGCTGAACCGCGACACCGGCGCCGTCGAGCGCATCACCTACGAGGGCACGTACAATACCCGGCCCTCGCTCAGCCCCGACGGCCGTTTCGTGGTCTTCGCCCGGCTCACCTCCGACGGTCAGCGCATCTTCATCCGCGACCTGGTGGCAAACCAGGAACGGCAGATCAGCTTCGGACCCGGCAACGACGAGGATCCGAGCTTCGACCCGGACGGATACTTCGTGTCCTTCGCCTCCAGCAGAAACGGAGGCACAAAGATCTTCGTCACCACACGCTACGGCGATCCGGCCAAGCAGATTCCCACCGGTCCGGGAGACGCCATGGCTCCGGCCTGGGGTGTGGCTCCCGCCCTGCAGTAGTTGTTGTAAAAAGAGTCTTGCATTTCGCAAAAAACAGGCGGAAGATACGAAACGTGGTAAACGAGCGGCCCCCCGGGGAATCATTCCTGGTGCCCATATAACACGCGCTTTGCGCAATGGAATTGAAGGAGGAATCATGAACGCTAAACGTCTTTTCTTGAGCAGTCTTCTCATTGGTCTGCTGGTGGCTTCCGCCGCCGGTTGCGCCAAAAAGACCACCGACGCCATGCCCGCAGCGCCCACCAAGGTTGAAATTTCGGACAAGGACGGCGATTGGCAGAACAATAAAGCCCCGGAGAGCCGCAGCCTTTCCGAGGATGAGATGCGCGCCGCCCAGCGTGCTGAGGCCCAGCAGGCCGTTGGCAACATGATTTTCTTCGCCTTTGATTCGTTCGAACTGACCCCGGAGAGCCGCACTGTGCTCACCTCCAAGGCCGACGTTTTGAAGAAGTACTCCCTGTTCAACATCATCATCGAAGGCAACTGCGACGAGCGCGGCACCAGCGAGTACAACCTCGCCCTGGGCGAGCGCCGCGCCAAGGTCGCGCAGCAGTTCCTGAGTCAGCTTGGCATCGCCGACAGCCGTATGACCATCGTGAGCTACGGCAAGGAGCGTCCGCTGGAGCAGGGCCACGACGAGGCCGTCTGGTCCAAGAACCGCCGCGACGAGTTCAAGATCCAGAACTAGGCCGGGAAAAATCGTTTTGCGTTCCCAGACCGCCGTTGCCTTCGGGCAGCGGCGGTTTTTTTGTGCGCAACCGACGGGCGGTCCGCATGGCGCAAGGCAAGGCCAGGGAAGGGAAAAACAGGCTTACACTGGGCCGCTAGAAGAAGAGGTGGAGCAGGGCGAAACTTCCGGCGGCGAAGAGTCCGGCCAGCAGGTCGTCCAGCATGACGCCGAATCCGCCGGACACGCCGCGGTCCACGGCGCGGATGGGCCAGGGCTTCAGGATGTCGAAGAAGCGGAACAGCAGGAAGAGTTCCAGGAGGTCCAGCGGCAGGAGCCGGTCGAAGTCGGTCAGGTGAAAGGGCGCGAAGGCCGTCCACTGGCCGAGCAGTTCATCCACCACCACACAGCCGGGATCCTTGCGGCCAAGCACGGTTTCCGCGCGGCCCGCCGCCCAGGCGCCAGCGCCCAGCACAAGGCAGAGCACGCCCGCGCGGGCATAGAACGGCAGCGGCATGAAGCACCAGGGCGCTGCGACCAGCGCGGCGGCGGAGCCCCAGGTGCCTGGGGCCTTGGGCATGCGTCCCACCGGGCCCAGGGTGGCGAGAAACAGAGCCAGGCGGTCCGGCAGGGAAAGACGGTCGGTGGAAGGCATGGCTCCGCTCATTCCCCAGCCTGGAGCAGGCCCAGGTTCTGGAGCTCGTCCGTGATCTCCCGCACGCGGAAAGGCTTGGTCATGTAAGACAGCGCGTTGCCCTGGATGAACGCGCGGGAGGCCGTCTTGTCGTCGTCGAGCACTGTGGTGACGATGACATGGACCCGGCGCGACTGCGGCACCTCGCCGCTGTCCTCGGCCGCGCGCAGCAGCTCCAGGGTTTTGAGTCCGTCGATGCCCGGGAGCATGATGTCGAGAAAGACCAGGTCAAAGGGGCGACCCTCAGCAAGCGCGCGTCCGTGCTCCGCAAGCCCGGCCTCGCCGGTGGAGACGGCCAGGCACTCGCCGTGCGGCTTGAGCGCCAGGAGCAGGAACTCCTGGTTCACCGGAGCGTCTTCGATGATGAGGATTCGCAGCACGCCTGGCTACCCTTGGCCCAGCTCCATCACGGCCTCGAACAGATAGTGGTCCACCACGTGGCAGAGCATGTGCCCGGCGGCGATGTGCACCTCCTGGATCAGGGCGGTGTCCTTGCTGCCCACGCTGATGAGGTGGTCGCACAAGGGCTCCATCTCGCCGGTCATGGCCCCGCACATGCCGATGGTCACAAGCCCGCGGCTCTTGGCCTCGCGCAGGGCGGCCAGAACGTTGCGGCTGGTGCCGGACGTGCTGATGCCGACCAGGATGTCCCCCGCGAGGCCCAGGGCCTGCACCTGCTTTACGAACACGAGGTCAAAACCGTAGTCGTTGCCGATGGCCGTAATGATCGAGGTGTCGGTGGTCAGCGCGATGGCGGGCAGGGGCGGACGTTCCAGCTTGAAACGGTTCACGAACTCCGCGGCCAGGTGCTGGGAATCGGCGGCACTGCCGCCGTTGCCGCAGAAGAGCACCTTGCCACCCTCTGTGAGGGCAAGGGCCACGTTTCTCGCAATTTCCACAAGGCCTTGCGCGTTTTCTTCAAAAAACGCCTCGCGCACGCGCAGTCCCTCACGGGCGTGCTCCAGGACTTTCCGTACAGCTTTTTCTGACATGTGTGCTCCAGGTGCGGCAGAAAATTTCGTCAAGCGGTCCTCGAAATACACGAAAGGGCGGACAGAGGCAACGCGGCCAGTGCGGTTCGTCCAGAGAATATTATTCGGTGGCCGGACATTCCAATCGTTGAAGCTAAAAAATCCTTTGAACTCCACGCGTGATTAAGATAAAGGCCCGTGATACGCAATGGGTTGTGGGTTTTTTACAAATTTCGTTAGGAGGATCGGATGAAAAGGATGACCGTCAAGATTCTGTTCGCGGTTCTGGCCCTTTCCCTCGGCGCTTTCGCGCTGATTGGCTGTGGCAAGGACAGCGACACCATCAAGGTTGGCTTCAACCTTGAGCTTACCGGCGATATCCCGAAAGTGGGCGAGGCTTCCAAGTTCGCGGCCGAAATGCTTAAGGAAGACATCAATTCCAAGGGCGGCCTTGAGGTTGGCGGCAAGAAGTACAAGCTCGAGTTCATCTACCAGGACAACGAGGCCAAGGCTGAAAGCGCCGTCAACGCCGCGCTCAAGCTGATCAACCAGGACGGCGTGGTTGCCATCGTGGGCCCGAACTCCTCCAAGCAGGCCATCCCGGCTGGCGCCACCTGCAACGATAACCAGGTCGTCATGGTGACCCCGTGGTCCACCAACCCCGACACCACCAAGGACCGCCCCTGGGTCTTCCGCGCCTGCTTCCTGGATCCCTTCCAGGGTCCCGTGGCCGTGAACTTCGCCGCCAAGCAGTTTGGCGCCAAGACCGCAGCGGTCATCTTCGACATCGCCAACGACTACTCCAAGGGTCTGGCCGAGATCTTCAAGACCGAATGGGAGAAGAAGAGCGGCGCGGGCACCGTGGTCGGCTTCGAGTCCCACGGCACCAAGGACCAGGACTTCTCCGCCCAGCTGACCAAGATCATCGCCGCCAAGCCTGACTTCATCTTTATCCCGGACGACTACAATCAGGTGGCCCTCATCGTGAAGCAGGCCCATGACCTGGGCTACAAGGGCCCCTTCATGGGCTCCGACGCCTGGGGCTCCGCTGAGCTCATGACCCTGTGCGGCAAGGACTGCATCGGCCAGTTCTTCAGCACCCACTACGCCGCGGCTGGCGCGCAGGGCGCCACCAAGGAGTTCATCGACCGCTTCAACGCCAAGTACAAGTACGTGCCGGACGACGTGGCCGCCCTGACCTGGGACGCCACCCGCCTGGTGCTGCAGGCCATCCAGGGCGCTGGCAAGGTCGACAAGGACATCAAGACCGAGCGTAAGCTCGTGCGCGACGCCCTGGCCAACATCAAGGAATTCGCTGGCATCACCGGCAACATGAAGTTCGCCGGCACCGGCGACCCGCAGAAGTGCGCCGTGGTTGTCCAGATCAGCCCCGAAGGCAAGTTCGAGTTCAAGGAATCCGTCTGCCCCGAGTAGACGAACTGGCATGATCACGGGCGGGGGCCCCATCCCTGAGGTCCCCGCCCGTTTCGTTTTGCGCCGCGGCCTAGCCCGCACCCATCCCCGCCGCAAGGCGGTCCCAAGGCACGCCGCGCGCAAGCATCACTTCAAAGCCAAGGTGCCCCTGGTGGAAATTTTTCAGAATATCCTGAACGCGTTGCAGTTCGGCAGTTTTTACGCCCTGATCGCCTTGGGCTACACCCTTGTGTACGGCGTGCTCCGCCTCATCAATTTCGCCCACGGCGACATCTTCATGGTCGGCGCGTACCTGGCCTACTTTGTGGCCGTGACGCTCCTGGGCATTGGCGGGTTGAACCTCGGGCTGCACATGGATCCGGGGCTGGCGCTGGCCATCACCGTGCCCGTCACCATGATCCTGACCGCCCTGGTCGGCGTGACGCTTGAACGCACGGCCTACCGGCCGCTGCGGCGCAAGGGCGCGGACCGGCTCTACGTGGTCATCACCGCCCTTATGGCTGGACTGGTGCTGGAGAACGGCAACCTGGCCCTCCTGGGCGCCAGCCGCAAGCGCTTTCCGGACATGATCGACAAGGTGATCTGGAACCTGCACGGTGTCACCGTGACGAACCTCAAGGTCATCGTCATCGTGGCCTCCATCCTGGTGTTCCTGCTCCTGCAGTTCATCGTCACCAAGACGAAGATCGGCATGGCCATGCGCGGCATCAGTTATGACAAATTTGCCATTCCGCTCATGGGCATCCCGCTGGACACCATTATTGTGGTCACCTTCGTGCTGGGGTCCGCCATGGCGGGGCTGGCCGGAATTTTGTTCGCCATGAGCTACCCCATTCTCGAACCTTACATGGGCGCGCTTATCGGCTGGAAGGCCTTCATCGCCGCGGTCGTCGGCGGCATCGGCGACATCCGGGGGGCCATCGTGGGCGGGTTCCTGCTGGGCTTCATTGAGATCGGCGTCGTGGCCGTGTTCCCCAGCACCCTGCGCGACCTGTTCGCCTTCTCGGTGCTGCTGATCATTCTCTGGCTCAGACCCACGGGCATCTTCGGCGTCGCCCAGACCACGAAGATCTAGGCAGAGTGATCACAATGCAGAAACACGTCGCCACCATCGCCATCTTCGCGGGCATCATCCTTCTGGTCCTGTGCGCGCAGTTCCATATTCTCGATCAGTACTACATCTCCGTGCTCATGTTCATGGGCGTCAACGTCATCCTCGCCTCCAGCCTGAACCTGGTGAACGGCTACATGGGCGAGTTCTCCTGCGGCCACGGCGGATTCATGTGCGTGGGGGCCTACGTGTCCTCCATCTGCACCGTGCTCATGTTCAGCAAGAACCACATCCTGGGCGCGCCGCTTCTGCCGCCCCAGTTCGCCTTCATCGGCTTCCCGCTGGCGCTTGTCGCCGGCTCCGCCGCCTCCTCCGTGGCCGGGCTTGTGGTCGCCATCCCGTCCTTCAAGACCCGTGGCGACTACCTGGCCATCATCACCCTGGCGGCCAACTACATCGTCATCTCGGCCATCAACAACATGGAGATCATCGGCGGCCCCAGAGGCTTCATGGGCATGAGCGCCACGGAACGCGCCATGCAGTCCATGCTGGACATCCCCTGGGTGCTCATCTTCGTGCTCCTGGGCACGGTGTTCACCGTGTGGCTGCTGCGGCGCTTCGTGTCCTCCACCCTGGGCAAGGGCGTGCCCGCCATCTGCCAGGACGAGATCGCGGCCGAGATCATGAGCGTGGACACCAACCGCATGAAGCTCATCGCCTTCATGCTGTCCTCCGGACTGGCCGGCCTGGCGGGCGGCCTGTACGCCCAGGTTCTGGGCTACGTGAACCCGCAAAGCTTTGACATCATGCGCTCCACCGAGGTCATGGTCATGGTCTACCTGGGTGGCATGGGCTCCCTTTCCGGCGCGGCGATCGCGGCCATTCTCTACACGGTGCTCATGGAGGCCCTGCGCTTCCTGGACGTCTGGAAATGGGTGGTCATCCCGCTTCTGCTCATTTTGCTCATGCAGTTCCGGCCAGAAGGCATCATGGGCAACAAGGAGCTGTCGGATTTGTTCCCCAAACTGCGCAAGTACTATTCCTTCAAATAGCGAGCCGGAGACAGCATGTCGCTTCTTGAGATCAAAGGACTCACGCGCCGCTTCGGCGGTCTCATCGCGGTGAACGACTTCAATATCGAGCTTGGCGAGCGCGAGCTGGTGGCCCTCATCGGGCCCAACGGCGCGGGCAAGACCACGGTGTTCAACCTCATCTCCGGCTTCTACCAGCCGAGCGAGGGCTCCATCCGCCTGAAGGGCAAGGACACCAAGGGCCTCCGCCCCCATCAGGTGACCGGCCTTGGCGTGGCGCGCACCTTTCAGGGCATCCGCCTCTGGAGCGAGATGCATGTGCTCGACAACATCCGCATCGCCCAGCACTACCGCCTGGGCTACAGCCTGGTGGACTGCTTCCTGCGCACAAAGAACTACATGTTGCGTGAAAAGGCGATCGACGACATCGCCTGGGAGCTTCTGGAGGCCATGGGCCTGAAGGACTGCGCCTATGAGCTTCCGCGCAACCTGCCGTATGGCGTGCAGCGCCGGGTGGAGATCGCCCGGGCCATGTCGGTCAAGCCTTCGCTCTTGCTGCTGGACGAGCCCGCCGCGGGACTGAATTCCGCCGACGTGGAAGGACTCATCAAGCTGGTGCGCTGGATCCACGACACCTTCCCGGTGACCATCTGGATGATCGAACACCAGATGAAAGTGGTCATGAGCCTGTGCTCGCGCATCAAGGTCGTGGACTTCGGCACAACCATCGCCGATGGAAATCCTGAAGAAATTCAGAAGAACCACGCCGTCATCAAAGCCTACCTCGGAGACGATACGATTTGAACACGCTCCTTGAAGTCAAAAACCTGAAGGTCCGTTACGGAAATATCGAGGCCCTGCACGGCATCTCCTTCGACGTGAAGGAGGGCGAGATCGTGACCTTGATTGGCGCCAACGGCGCTGGCAAGTCCACGACGCTTATGAGCATCTGCCGGCTGCCACCTCCGGAGGCTCCGCGTGTCACCGAGGGCGACATCCTCTACAAGGGCCAGAGCCTGCTCAACATGCCCCCGCACAAGGTGGTGAGCGATCTGGACATGGCCCTGGTGCCCGAAGGACGCCGGATCTTCGGCAACCTCACCGTGGAGGAGAACCTGAAGCTGGCCACCTATGCCCGCACCGACGGGCATGAGGCCATCCACCGCGACTATGAGCGCGTGTACCAGCTCTTCCCGCGCCTGGCCGAACGCAAGAAGCAGCGCAGCGAGTCGCTCTCCGGCGGCGAGCAGCAGATGCTGGCCCTGGGCCGCGCCATCATGACCAAGTGCGGCTTCCTCATGCTGGACGAGCCGAGCATGGGCCTGGCCCCGCTTCTGATGTACGACATGTTCCGCACCTTGAGGGAGCTGAACCAGAGCGGGCTGACCATCCTGCTCATCGAGCAGAACGCCAACCTGGCCCTGCGCTTCGCCCACCGTGGCTACGTGCTGGACACGGGCGAGATCGTGGCCCATGGCACCTCGGAAGAGCTGCTGGCCGATCCGGAGGTCAAGAAGGCCTACCTGGGCGGCTAAGCCTCGCCAAACCAAAACAGACGCCAAGGGGCGGACCATCACCTCGGATGGTCCGCCCCTTTTTTGTGCCCGGCTCTTGTCCGCTCGCGCGGGGCATTGTCCGCTGGCGGGAATGCTGGCGTCAGAAGCCCTGCTGTGGCCCAGGCGGGGCGTCGCGCCCGGTTTTCGCCTGTCGGCCGGGCGCTATTTTTCCGTCTCGGCGCTTGTCTCAGCCCCGGCCTCGGCAAAGACCTCGCGCAGGGCGGCCAGCGCATTCAGGCTGGCCGGGAAGCCCGCGTAGCCCGCCATCTGTATCGCGATTTCCGTCAGCTCTCGCCGGGTAAGGCCCACGTGCAGCCCCGCGTGGGCGTGGACCTTGAGCTGCGGACGCATGGTGCCGCGCGCCATGGCCGCCGCGACCATGGCGATCTCCTTGCGCCGGGGCGAAAGTCCCGGCCGCGCGATCACGTCGCCGTACGAGAAGTCCAGGATGAACCCGGCCATGTCCGGGGCGATGTCAGCCAGCATGTCCACCACCGCCTGGCCCGCGCCCTTGCTCGTGGCCTCCAGGGCGGCCAACCCCCGCGCGCGGCGCTCGCTCCCCTGTGCCGGCAAGGAGGGAGCCGGCGCGTCCATTATGACGCCCCGCGCTTCGAACACCCGCCGGGCCACGGCCAGGGCGTTCAGACCCGCCGGGAATCCGGCAAATATGGTGCAGACATACAGCGCCTCCACGATCTCCTGCGGGGACAAGCCCGCGTTCACCCCGCCGTCGATGTGGAAAAAGAGCTGCGGCTCGGCGTTGCCCAGGGCCGTCAGCGCGGCGATGGTTGCAATCTGCCGGTCCGCGGTGGCCAGCCCGGGCCGGGCATAGATGTCGCCGTAGCCGAAGGCCACCACCAATTCCACCATGTCCGGGGCGATGCCGTCGAGCGCCGCGTGCAGGGCGTCCTCGGCGTTCGGGTTAAGTCGCGCCAGCTGCTCGCGGCCGATATTCAGACGTTCGGATGCCATATCCTCTCCTTCTGCTTGCGCGCCGTCCGCTGGACGGGCCTAAGATGATGGACAGGGGGCCGGGGCCTAAAGCCCCATCCTTTGGTCCCACCCTGTGTATGGCACGACTCTACGGACAGGTAAACGGTATGTGAAATATTACTTGCTCGTCAGATTGAGAGGTATTACGTCTTGATCATGGAATTGCGACACCTGCGCTATTTTGTGGCCGTGGCCGAGGAACTGCACTTCGGCCGCGCGGCCGACCGCCTGCATATGGCCCAACCGCCTTTGAGCCAGCAGATACGCGCCCTGGAGGACGAGCTTGGGGCGCAGCTGTTTGCGCGCACCAGCCGCAGCGTGCGGCTCACTCCGGCTGGCGAGGCCTATCTGGCAGAGGCGCGGGGCGTGCTGGCGCGGGTGGAGGAGGCCGGCCGCCTGGTCCGGCGCGTCCATGCCGGCGAGGCCGGGGAGCTGGTGCTTGGCTATATGAACCCGGTGATGGACGCGGTGCTCTGCCGGGCCCTGGCGGCCTTTCGTGCCGCGCGGCCGCACGTGGCGCTGCGTCTGCGCGAGCTGTCCACTCCCGCGCAGATCGAGGAACTTCGCGCCGGGCGGCTGGACCTGGCCTTCATCCGCTTGCTTGATGCCCAGGAGGGGGCGGGGCAGCGGCGTGATGGCTTGGCCACGCGGCTGGTGGCGCGGGAGCCCTACGTGCTGGCGATGCCCGAGGGGCATCGGCTGGCGCATTTGTCCGTGGTGCCCCTGCGCGAGGCCGGAAACGAGCCGCTCATTCTTTTTGCGCGCGCGTCCATGCCTGCGCTGCACGACGCCATGCTCGCCGCCCTGCGCTCCGCAGGAGCGGAACCGAGGGTGGCGCAGGAGGCCCCGGGAAAACACGCCTCCCTGGCCCTGGTGGCGGCCGGGTTCGGGGTCTGCCTGGTGCCCGCCTCCGCGTCCGACTGGCTGCGCCGGGGCGTTGTGCTGCGTCCGCTCGCGCCCGGCCTGCCCGTGGTGGAGATGGCCGCGGCCTGGCGCAGCGGCGCGGAGCATCCCGCCGCCCAAATCCTCCTGGACCTCGCCGCCATCTGAGCCCTGGCCTCGCGCCTGATCTCCAGCAGAACGCCGCCGCCTCGGAGCAGATGGCCGCCACCTCGGACGTCTTGTCCGCCCAGGCGGAGCAGCTGCAGGAGACCATCGGCTTTTTCGATGTGGACGGCGCAGGGCGCGGAAAGGGGCTGCCCCGGGGCTAGCCCTTCCGGCTCCGGCTTGTGCCTTTGTGCACAATTGCGCACAAGGCTTGCCAAACCCATTGCGCGGGGTATAGTGGTTGGCACTCGCGGCAATCCCTGCCGCCGGGAACCACAACCATACCGTTTACACACGAGATATTCGCATGCCACGCAGCATTCAGCCCAAGGCCTGTCCCGCCCCGCCTCTGCCCATCCGCGAGGAGCTTCTCGACATATTGGCCGCCGCGCCGCCAGCAGCCCGCCGCGCCATGTGCGACCTCATGCGCTCCGTCCAGGCCGGGCTGGAGGCTGCGGGAAAAACGCCGACCTTTGTGGACGCCCGCGCCACTGTTTTCGACTGGCGTTCGCTTCTGCCCATGCTGGCCGATGCGCGCTTAAAGCTTGACCAGCTCATCGCCACGCGGCTGCGCCGCCGCAGCAAGGCCCGGCAGGAGCTGGCCCAGATGGAGAAACAGTTCAGCACCCTGCGCCGCTCGCATGAGGAGCAGGGGCTCACCATGCAGATCCTCTACGCGCTCATCAACGTCGGAGGCGAGTTCCAGACCTCCGAGGAAGTGCTGGAACAGAGCGCCGAGGTGCTCATCGAATTTCTGGAGGCGGACCTCTTCGTCTGCCGCCTGCGCGATGCCTGCGGCGAGTGGATCAACGTGGCGGCCAACACCCTGCACGGAACCAGCACGCCCATCCTGGTGCGCGCCATGGAGGAGAGCATTCCCGGGCATCCGGTGATGCAGGCCGTGGCCGGGAAACAGTGGAGCTACGTGCTCTCAAATAACCTCATGAGCTCCGAGCGCGGCGGCGAATCCTACGACTGCGTGGCCTACCAGGAGGGCTACCGTTCGCGTCTGGCCTTCATCCTGCGCGGGCACGACACCAAGCCCTTCGGGCTCATCATGCTCTACTCGCGCGCCGTGGACTTCTTCAGCCACTACGACCACAGCTTCCTGTCCGACAGTTCGCGCATCGTCTCCCTCACCGTGGGCTCGCGGCTGGAGGTGGGGCGCGACGCCCTGGCCAAGGCGGCCGGCGGCATGGCGCACGTGGGCAACAATGCGCTCTCGGTCATTAAGAACTGCCTGGAGCTGGTGAAAGAGGACATGGAGCTGGCCGTGAAGTCCGGCTCGCCCCAGGAGCTGCGCAAGCTGGCCAAGGTGTTCGACCTGCCGCGCGAGGTGGAGCTCATCGGCTGCGCGCTGGGCGGTGTGGAGCGTCTGCGCGGGGCCATCGCCAACCTGCTTTCCGCCGTGGATAACCCGCGCATCATGCACTACATCCGGGGCGAGGAGGTGCTCGACCTCGACCCCAACTCCTGCGAGACGGACGAGGACTGAAGCTTGAGCGGCCGTCCGGGGCAAAGAAAAAGGCGGGTCTTCCCGCCTTTTTTTGCGTCCGCCGCCAGCCCCGGGCTACTCGTAGCGCAGGGCGTCGATGGGGTTGAGCGCCGCGGCCTTGCGCGCCGGATAGAAGCCGAAGAAGATGCCGATGGCGCTGGAGAACACAACGGCCAGCACGATGGACTGGCTGGAGATGAGCGTGGCCCAGCCGAGAAATTGCGAGATGAGAAAGGCTCCGGCCACGCCGAGGGCGATGCCGATGAGTCCGCCGAGCAGGGTCAGGAGCACGGCCTCGGCCAGGAACTGAAGCAGGATGTCACGCTCCTTGGCGCCGATGGCCATGCGGATGCCGATCTCGCGCGTGCGCTCGGTGACGGAGACCAGCATGATGTTCATGATGCCGATGCCGCCCACCAGAAGCGAGATGGAGGCCACCGCGCCGAGCAGCATGGACATGGTCTTGGCCGACTGTTGCGACACGGCCAGGAGCTCCGAGAGGTTGCGCACGTTGTAGTCGCGCTCCTTGGTGGCGCTCACGCGGTGGCGCTGGTCCAGTAGCGCGGTGATCTCGGTCTCCGCCTGCGAGAGCTTGGCCTGGCTCGCGGCCTGCACCAGGGTGGGGCCCACGGTGCCGGGGAAGGCGTTGCCCAGGATCTTCCGCTGCGCCGTGCTGAAGGGCATGAAGACCACGTCGTCCTGGTCCGTGCCCTGAGCGCTGCGGCCCTTGGCCTCCAGCAGGGCGATGACCTGGAACGGCACGCCCTTGATGCGCACCTGCTTGCCCGTGGGGTCCTCGTCGCCGAAGAGGTTCTGGGCCACGGTCTGGCCCAGGATGCAGACCTTCTGCCCGGAATCCACGTCCACGCTGGTCATCTCGCGGCCGCTGGCGAGTTTCCAGTCCCGTATCTGCAAAAAGTCCGGCGTGGTGCCTGTGATTTCCGTGGACCAGTTCATGTTGCCGGCCACCATCTGGGCGGTGCCGCGCAGCTCCGGGGCCACGCGCAGCACGGCCGGGCACTCGGTGCGGATGGCCTTGACGTCGTCGTAGGTGAGGGTGGGCTGGCTGCCCATGCCGCCCCGGATGCCGCCGCTGGTGGTGGACCCCGGCAGGATGAGCAGCAGGTTCGAGCCCATGGTGGCGATCTGGTCCGAGATCTGCTTGGTCGCTCCGGTGCCCACGGCCACCATGACGATGACCGCGCCGATGCCGATCATGATGCCCAGCATGGTCAAAAATGAGCGCATGAGGTTCACGCGCAGGGCGCGCGCCGCGATTTTGAGCGGCAGGAGGATGTCCATCTAAGCCTCCGCGCCCTGGGACCGGACCGGACCGGTGTCGTCGATGATGACGCCGTCCTTGAAGGTGACGCGCCGCCCGGCGTGCGCCGCGATATCCGGTTCGTGCGTGACCATGATGATGGTCTTGCCCTGGGCGTTCAGGCGCTTGAAAATGTCCATGATCTCCTCGCTCATGTGCGAGTCCAGGTTGCCCGTGGGCTCGTCGGCCAGGATGAGGGCCGGGGCGCTTGCCAGGGCGCGGGCGATGGCCACGCGCTGCTGCTGGCCGCCGGAAAGCTGGTTCGAGAGGTGCCCGGCGCGTTCGGCCAGGCCGACCATGGCCAGCGCGTCCAGGGCGCGCTGGTGGCGCTCCTTGGAATCGATGCGGCCATAGACCAGGGGCAGCTCCACATTCTCCACGGCCGAGGTGCGCGCGAGCAGATTGAATCCCTGGAACACGAAGCCCAGCTTCTTGTTGCGGATCTCCGCCAGTTCGTTCTTGGGCATGTTCTCCACGGCCACTCCGTCCAGGATGTATCTGCCGCTGGTGGGGCGGTCCAGGCAGCCCAGGATGTGCATGCAGGTGGATTTGCCCGAGCCGCTGGAGCCCATGATGGCCACGAACTCCCCCTCGCGGACGGAGAGAGACACGCCGCGCAGGGCATGTACGGTCTCCTCGCCCATCTGGTAGACCTTGGTGAGATTCTCGATGCGCACGACTTCGTTCATGACGCGCCCCCTACCGCGGGGGTCCCATGCCCGGCCCGCTGCGCGTGCTCAAGGGATTGGACTTGGCGGCGGACGTGGTGGCCGTCTGCTCTTCCAGGATGATGTCCGCGCCCTCGGCGAGATCGCCCTGGGCCACCTCGGTCTCTTTGTCGTTGCCGATGCCCGTGGTGATGACCACGGGTTCCGGGCGGCCGTCCTTCAGCACGTAGATGCGTTTCTGGCCGGGGCCGAGCTTGGGCAGAGGCGCCTGCTTCTGGTCCGTGGCCGCCTTGGGCCGGTAGCGCAGGGCGGCGGTGGGGACCTTGAGCGCGTTCTGGCGCGTGGCGGCCACGAAGGTGACATTGGCCGTCATGCCGGGCCGGAGTTTCAGCGCGGAGTTGTCCACCGCCAGGATGACGCTGTAGGTCACCACGTTGGAGGTGGTGGTGGCGGCGTTGCGCACCTGGGTCACCACGCCGGGAAAGGTCTCCTCGGGAAAGGCGTCCACGGAGAAGCTGGCGTTGCCGCCCTCATGCACCCTGGCGATGTCCGACTCGTCCACCGTGGCGTTGATCTGCATCTTGGTCAGATCCTGGGCGATGGTGAAAAGCGTCGGGGTGGACATGCTCGCGGTCACGGTCTGGCCCACCTCCACCGCGCGGGAGATGACGATGCCGTCCACGGGCGAGACGATGGTGGTGTAGTTGAGATTGGTCTTGGCCTGGTCGTAGGAGCCCTTGGCCTGGGCTACGCTGCCCTCGGCCGCGCCCACGGCGGCCTTGGCCGAGGCCGCGGCGGTGTCGTAGGTGTCGTAGTCGCTCACGGCCACGGAGCCATCCTTCACCAACTCCTGGTAGCGCTTGAGCGTGCGGTTGGCGTCCACGAGCGTCACCTTGGCCTTCTCCAGGTTGGCCACGGCGTTCAGGTAGCTGCCGCGGTTCTGCTCCACCAGGGCGTTATAGGTGGCCGGATCGATCTGGGCGATGACCTGGTCTTTCTTCACCAGGGAGTTGTAGTCCGCGTAAAGCGATTTGATGATGCCCGAAACGGGCGTGCCCACGGTGACCGTGACGAGCGGGGCGATGCTACCCGAAGAGGTGACGGTCGAGGTGATGTCGCCGCGCGCGGCCTTCTCCGTGCGGTAGACGGTTGTGGTCTTGCCGCCGCGCAGGGCGTAGTAGCCGCCGCCAACCGCCGCCAGGAGCAGGGCGGCGAGGAACGCCAGACGGGCTTTTTTCTGAAAAATATTGCGAGGATTCAAGCGTGTCTCCTGTCTGCGTGGATATGTCAGGGGGAAGCTTCCTCCCTGGCGAGGGCTTGCGTCTGGTTTGAACGGGGGAAATGCAAAGCGCACGCCCTGCGTTTTCTACCGGTCAAACGCTTGTTTGCGAGATCCGTGCCAGCGTTAAAGACGGCCCGCCGCAAGGATTGGTTGCAGATTGCTGTCCCGTTGTGTGCAAGATGGCGCATATTACAGTGCATGTTTTTGCATTATTCTGCGAGGGCGCGGGGGATCGACAAGCGGCGGGGAAATTGCCACAAGAGCCCATGCACACCAACCCGCCGACTTTCCGTGAGTTCCGCCGCTACTGGCTGCGTCTGGGGTTCGTCAACTTCGGCGGACCGGACGCGCAGATCGCCAGGATGCGCGCGGACATTGTGGCCGCGCGCGGCTGGGTCGAGGACGGGCTTTTTGAGCGCGCCCGGAGCTTCTGCCTGCTGCTGCCTGGGTCGCGGGCGCAGCAGTTGGCAGTGTACCTGGGCTGGCGGCTCTTCGGCATCCGGGGCGGGCTGGCCGCCGGACTGTTCTCTCTGCTGCCCTCGGTGCTGCTCATGCTTGCGTTGAGCGGCCTGGCCGTGGTGTGCGGCGGCGCGCCCCTGATGGCTGGCTTCTTTCGGGGCCTTGCCGCGGCCGTGGTGGTCTTGGTGGCCCAGGCCTTGTGGCGCGCGTCCAAAGAGGCCCTGGTGCACCCGGTGTTCTATGGCTTTGCCGCCGTGAGCTTCCTCATGGGCTACGGCCTGCGGCTCAAGTTCTACGGCGTCATTGTCGTGGCCGTGCTCATGTCCTTGTGGCTGGGCCAGGTGCGGCCGGACATCTTCTGTCCTGGCGGCGCACTGGAAAAGGCGGGGCCGCAGCCGCTCGGGCAGTCGCCCTGGCGGCGCGTGGGCCGGTTGGGGGCGGGCTTCGCCGCGCTGTGGCTCGTGGTGGCGCTGCCGGTGTTTTTCTTTTCCGGGCCGGGCTCCCTGCTGCCGCGCATCCTGAACTTTTACACCCGGGCCAGCTTTCTGGCCTTTGGCGAGCCCTACGGCGTGCTCTCCTTCGTGTCGGACATGGCCTTGCGCCTGGGCTGGACCGGCCAGGACCAGCTGGCCCTGGGGCTGGGGCTGGCGGGCCTCGCGCCTGGGCCGCTTGTGCTGGCCGTACAGCACGCAGGCTTCATGACGGCCTACGGCCATCCCGGCGGGCTGACGCCGCTGGCGGCCGGAGCGTTGGGCGGGCTGCTGGCCACCTTCGGCCTGATCCTGCCGGGCTTCTTCCTGGTCTTCGCGGGCGCGCCGCACCTGGAGTCCCTCCTTGCCAGCCCAAGGCTGCGCTCGGCCTTCACGGGCATCTCCGCCGCCATGGTCGGGGTGATCCTGAAGCTGGACCTTCTTTTCGCCACGGCCACCTTCTGGCCCCGGGGCCTCGGCGGCGGGCTGGACGTCTTCCCGCTCGCCCTGGCCGCAGCCGCGGGCCTGGTCCTGTGGCGCTGGCGCATCCCCGCGTCCATCCTGCTGCTGGCCTGCGGCGTTCTGGGCGCGGTGTGGCCTCTGCTGGGATAGGGGAGCAAGAGTGGAAGCCGCCTTTTTCGGGCGGCCAATGGGGAGCGACATGTATTCGTTGACGGTTGCGCCTCTTGGCCGAAAACCCATTCTGTAATTTTCGCCTGTGTTTGTAGCCGTTCGCGTTTCATCTAGAAAAAATCTAGATACTAATACGTAGCACGAGGCGGCCAACAGGCAGCGTTGGGAAAGGGCGGGTTGATATTTTCGAGCAGCTTTCTAGAAATTAGTGTTGGCGTCTTCGGCGCGGCATGGCCCCTGTCGGCTCAGGGTTTTCGGCGCGTGGAAATTGCAATCCGCCCGGCCTTGGAATAGGGTGCGCCAGTTCGGCAAAGGCCCCTGGGTTGTGGGGGTGGGTTCAACCAGCGGAGAACGTCATGCGCCTTGTTCCAAGACTCCTCGTTCAGTCCTTTGGCATTCTTGCCCTTTCCGTCACCCTTGCCCTGGTGGCGAACGCCCTGCGGCCCGGCGGCCCGGCGCCGGTGCTGGCCGCACCGAGCGCGGTGCAGTTGGACAGGTCCGGCGGTGAGATCGGCATTAAGGACGCCGCGCTCCTGTTCGCCACCGGCCGAGCCGTGTTCCTGGACGCGCGCTCGCAGTACGAATACTCGCTGAGCCACATCCAGGGCTCCATCTCTCTGCCCCCGATCGAGTTCGCCTCCCGGTTCCAAGACATCAAGCCGCAGCTCGTCGGCAAGGAGGCCGTCATCACGTATTGCGACGGTGAGCTCTGCCCCTTGAGCCACAACTTGGCCAAGCAACTGCGCGACGCGGGCATCAAGAACGTCTATGTGCTGAAGAACGGCTGGAGCCTGTGGCAGGCGGAGAAGCTGCCCATCGCCAAGGGGTCGGCCGGTCCGTCCAAGGCCGGGGCCGCCAGCCAGGGGGGCATATGCAAGGATTGCGAGAACAAGTAGGCCTCGTGCCCTGGGACGGCGTGGAGTGGATGCTGCGCCTGGTCCTGGCCGGGATTTTCCTCTACGCCAGCGCGGACAAGATCATCCATCCGCACGACTTCGCGGTCATCGTGAAGGCCTACCACTTGCTGCCGGAGCCCTTGGCGAACCTCACGGCCCTGTGGCTGCCCTGGCTTGAGCTGACCATCGGGGTGTGCCTGTTCACGGGCTTTTTGTGCGATGGCGCGCTGGCCCTGGCCACGGGTCTGCTGGCGGTCTTCTGGATCGCGCTCTTTATTGACTACTTTCGGGGCATCGACGTCGCCTGCGGTTGCTTTTCCTCCAGCCCGGAAGAGACCGCGCCCATGCTCTGGTACATCGGCCGCGACGCTTTGCTGCTCGGCCTGGCCCTGTTCACCGTGGAGGCTCGCCGCCGCGCGGGCAACGCCTTGCAACTCCACAGCTAGCAGCCTCCCTCCTCCGCCAAAAGGCCCTGGTCGCGTTTGAACGACCAGGGCCTTTTTCACGCCGCCCAGCCGGGACCCGAGGCCGGAGCGGAAGCCGCCGGGGACGCGCCCTAGCCCTGTTTGAGGAAGGTGCCCTGCTGCAGCTCTTCGAAGGTTTTCTGGAGTTCCTCCTCGGTGTTCATGACGATAGGGCCGTGCCAGGCCACGGGCTCGCCCAGGGGCTTGCCCGTGAGCAACAGGAAGCGCAGGGGCTCGTCCCCGGCCTCGCCCGTGGCTTCGAGGGCCAGCTCGTCGCCGTCCTCAAACAGCACCAGGTCGTGATTCCGGACCGGGGCGTCGTTCACAAGACCCGTGCCGCCGATGACATAGAGCACTGCCGTGTAGCCGCGCCGGGTGGGATGCGTGAACGCCACGCCCGGCGGCACGGCGCACTCCAGATACTCCGGGTCGATGGCGATTTCCTCCATGGGGCCGCGTACGCCATTCACCGTTCCGGCAATGACCTTGACGCGCACGCCTCCGGGCAGTTCCGCCACGGGAATCCGCCCGGCCGTGATGCTCCGGTAGCGTGGCGGTATCATCTTCTGCCGGGCGGGCAGGTTGGCCCAGAGCTGGAAGCCGTGCATGGAGCCCTGTGGATCGCCCTGAGGCATTTCCTGGTGGATGATGCCGCTGCCCGCGGTCATCCACTGCACGTCGCCGGAGGAGATGGCCCCCCGGTTGCCCATGCTGTCGCCGTGCTCCACATGACCGCGCAGCACGTAGGTGATGGTTTCGATGCCCCGGTGCGGGTGCCAGGGAAAACCGTTGAGGTAGTCGGCTGGGGTGTCGGAGCGGAAATCGTCGAGCATGAGGAAGGGATCAAAAGCCGGGACATCGGCATAGCCGAACATTCTGCGCAGGCGGACGCCCGCGCCTTCTATGACCACGTTGCCGTGCAGGATGGTTTTGGTGCCGCGGCGCATGGTGCCCTCCTTTCGTTTCCAGTGGAGGCAAAGGACACTCCACTATGCAACGCTTTAGGATTTGGACGAAGAGAAGTCAACAAGGCCGCGCCGCGCTAGGATCCTCGAACCGGTTTGGGCGTTGACCCGGCGGTGTTCAGGGCGTAGCCAAAGCAGCTATGCCTGCCGCCGCTGTTACACGATTGGCCAAGGGCCTTGCTGCGGCCCTTGCCGCCTTGCGCCACGCACATTCCTGGCGTTGGCTCACCTATGGCATCGCCGTGGGCCTTGCCGCCGGTTTGGCCGCGTCCGCGTATTTCGTCTCCGTCGAATACCTGCAGACCTATCTCCTGCGCGGGCTTGCTGGCGTCACCCTGCCGAGTCCGGCTGGGGAGCACCTTTTTGAAATGCAGCCTGGGGTGTACCGGCCCTGGCTTGTGCCCGTGTTCACCTCCCTGGTCGGGCTTCTCACCGGATTCTTCATCCAGCGTTATATTCCGGAAACCATTCATTCCGGCACGGATGGCACTGATGCCACCACCCGCGTGTTCCACCGCGGCGCGGGCCACATGCCCCCCCGCGTGCCCCTGATCCGTGGGCTGGCCTCCATCCTGACCATCGCCAGCGGTTGCAGCGCCGGACGCGAAGGCCCCATCGCCCAGATTTGCGGCGGCATCGGCTCCTGGATCGCGCAGAAGATGAAGCTCTCCGCGCGGGAGCGTCGCCTCCTGCTGCTTGCTGGCGCCGCTGGCGGCCTGGGAGCCATCTTCCGGGCCCCGCTGGGCGGCGCGCTCACGGCGGTGGAGGTCATCTACCGCGAGGACTTCGAGGCCGAAGCCATTCTGCCCGCGGTCATGAGTTCGGCCACGGCCTATTCCGTGTTCAGCTTTTTCTTCGGCACGGAGCACATCCTCTCGGCCCCGGCCTTCCAGTTCAAGGATCCGCGCGAGCTGATCTTCTACGCCGTGCTGGCCGTGGTCTGCTCGGCCACGGGCCTGATGTTCGTCAGCACCTTCCGGGCCTGCAAGAACCGCCTTTTCGCCCCCGTGCGCGAACGGCTCGGCATCATGTGGACCCTGGGCCTGGGCGGTCTTCTGGCCGGCTCCATCGGCGCGGTGTTCCCCCAGGCGCTCTCCGGCGGCTACGGCTGGCTGGAGATGGCCATCCTGGGGCAGGTGCCCGCGTTGATGCTGCTGGCCATGCTGCTGGGCAAAACCCTCGCCACCAGCATGACCATCGGCTCCGGCATGAGCGGCGGCATGTTCGCCCCGGCGCTCATGGTGGGCGGACTTTCCGGCGGCCTGGTGGGCGAGGCGGCCCACGCCTTGTGGCCCAACATCGCGCTGGAGCCCGGCAGCTACGTCCTGGTGGGCATGGCGGCCCTTTTTTCCGGCATCGCCAAGGCCCCCATCGGCCCGCTGATCATGGTCTGCGAACTTTCGCGCGGCTATGGCCTGCTCGCCCCGCTGATGCTGGCCTCGGCCTTGTGCATCGCCCTGTGCCGCAGGGTTTCGCTCTACGACAACCAGGTGGAGACCAAGTTCGACTCCCCGGCCCACGCGGCCGACGCCACGGTGAACCTGCTGGAGGAGCACACCGTGCGCGGGCGCTTCACCCCCCGCATTCCGCCCGTGCTTGAGGCCGGCTCGACCCTCGGTGTCATCGCGGACCTCATGCGCAACAGCGAGGGCAAGAGCTTCCCCGTGCGCGACGCCTGCGGCCGCATCCGGGGCCTGCTGGACATCGACCGCGTGCGTGGGTTGGTATTCGAGAAGGCGCTCTTCGACCTGGTGGTGGCGGGTGAGATCATGGGGCCGCTCTATTACGTGACCCCTGAGGAAGACCTCTATGCCGCGCTCTTGAAGTTCGTGGAGTCCGGCTATGCGCAGCTGCCGGTTTTCGCCACCGCCCAGGCGGATGAGGGCGAGGCTGAACTGTTGGGCATGCTGGACCGCAGGGCGGTGTTCGAGGCCTACGCCAGCGGCATGCACCGCGTGCGCACCCTGCAGGAGCAGGGCGATCTCGTCGTGCCCCAGCCGTTGCCCCCGCCGCTGAGCACCTGCAAGGTGTAAGTTCCGCGCCGCACAGTCCGCGCGGCGTTGCCCCCAAAAAAAACGGCCCTCCGCGCCACCCGGGCGCTTGGCCGCGCGTCCTTTTGCCGGACGTGCCGCTATCGTCGCGCGGGCTAAATGATCCGCTGCTCCACGCTGGCGCCGTGCCGCAGGGCCCACACGTCCTGCCGCTTCATCCAGGCCACGATCAGGAACATGACCACATAGCCCGCGCTGAAGAGCTGGTGCAGGCCATCCGTGCCGTTGCCCCAGGGCAGGGGCGGCAGATTCAGCCCGTGCGCGACATAGGGGCTGAGCAGCTGGCCCGCGAACATGCTGAAGAGCAGAGCCGCCGCGCCGGGGCTTAAGGAGAGCGAGGCCAGGAGCGCCACGGCCAGGAGCGACTGCGCCGCCGTGAGGAAGATCTCGTGCAGCTGATACGTCCCCAGGGGCAAAGGGTGCGCGAAGGTGCCGCTGGCCAGGCCGTACACGCCGGGGATCATGCCCACCAGGAGCGTCCACTGGTTGAGCTTGCTCGAGAGCAGGCTGCCCATGGCTGTGGAGGCTTGGCCGCGCAGCACGAACATGATGGCCACGATGAATTCCGGGGCCTCGGAGGCGATGGGCGCGAGCCACTGCACGAGCAGGAACTCGTTGATGCCGAAAACCTTGCCCGAGGCCACGAGGTTCTCGCTGAACAGCTCGGCGTTGGCCAGAATGACTCCGGCGGCGAAGAGGAACAGGCCCACGGTGAGGGCGCGGCGTCGGGCCTTGGGCAGTGCTCCGATGAGCTCGGCTGGCCCTTCCAGCTCGCATTCCTGACAGGGGCGCTGGCTGGCCAGACGGATGTACCAGACGTAGATCGCCAGGAACACGATGCCGTCGTACCAGGCTAGGCTGCCCTTGATGGGGACGAAGAAGGCGTAGGCCGTGGCGAGGCCAAGGAAAAGCACCTCGGTGCGCTGCTCCACGTCCAGGATGATGCGCCGCCGGACCTTGAACCAGTGGATGGCCGCCAGCGAGCTCCAGGCCACGCCGATGAGCAGCCGGTTCGCGCCGGTCATGTTGGCGATGGCGTAGTGGGCGTAGTTCAGTTCCGGGTGCTTGCCCGCCTGCCAGGTGAAGTACATGTCCACGGCGTATTCCGGCAGCACGGCGATGAGCGCCACGACCGCCAGGGCCAGGGTCTGCGGAATGTCCAGCTGGGCCACGTCGCAGGCCCACAGGAGCAGGAACGAGGCGCCCAGGATCGCCAGGCCCGAGAGCAGCGCCGCGGGCGGCGGCGGCAGGGTGGCGCCGGAGAGCTTGAGCCACAGGCCTGGCAGGGTGATCAGCGCCGCCAGGATGAGCGGCAGAGCCTTGCGCATGACCGGTCCCGGCTACTCGTCGGCGAGAAGGCGCTCGGCCACGACGAGGTCGTACAGGCTGGTGGGGTCGGACTCCTTGCCACTGGCCTTGAACATGGCCGCGGCCTGTTCAATGACGTCGTAGGGCAGCCACTTGTGCTTCTCCCAAACGTTGGCGTCGCCCTGGTGCCACATGCGGAATTCGATGCGCCCGGCGAAGCGGCGCACGTACATGCGCGCCTCGGGGTGCTGCGGGGCGGGGAAATAGTACAGTCCAAGATCGTCTTTCATCAATCTCTCCAGTGTATTGCTGCGCTAAACACGCCAGAAGGGGTCGGGCTGGACGCGCACGCCCCGGCGCACGTCCGCGCGCAGGCAAAGGCCCGTGGCGGCGAACAGGGCCTCGGCCCCGCGTCCGAAAAAGAATTCGTGGTATTCCGCAGCGATGCCCGCACGCTCGGTGAGGCTTTGGCGGAAGGCCCGGTCGGCGAGCGCCATGCGCGTAAGTTCAAACTCGGCGTCCTGCGCTTCCGCACCGCCCGCGCGCAGGGCCTCGGCCAGGGCGGCAATGCGCGCCGGAGGCACCAGGGCCTCGTGCTCGGCCATCACCGCCAGCACGCCGTGCCCCCGGGGCAGCAGGTCGCGGCGGGTCAGGCGGTCCTGCTCATACATGGCGGCCAGCTCCGTGGTGTCCTGGCAGAAGAGCGCGCGGCACTCGGCCGGTCGGCGGTCATACAGGCCGCAGGCGTTTTCGCCCGCGTTGAAAAACACGCAGGTCCAGTCCTGGTTTGCGCCCTTGAGTTTCAGCAGTTCGCCCGGGAGCGGCGCCACGCGCCCGCGCACCTGGTCGAAGGCTGGCTCGCCCGCGCGCAGGGTGACGACCTGGGAGAGGTCCACGGCGTTTTTTCCGGTGAAGAGGCCCTTGTCCTGGGTATGCAGCGCCGGGCCGCCCTTGCGGCAGCACTCTCCGCAACGGCGGCAGGTGGCGGTGTTTTTCGTTTCTGTGTCCAAGATAGTGATTGCCTGTGGCGTCTGGTTTGGGGTAAATCCGCTGCGGAAGCCGAACCGGTTCAGGGCAAGGCTCCTTACCCTGGCGCGGCCGGGAAAGCAACCTTGGCCGGAGCGTTCGCGCATGCTCCGGCATTGTGCCGTGAAGGACCGTGTTGAACCGGATTTATGTTGACAGGGACCGTGGATTTTCCGTAACAGATGAGGAATCATGCGCTGGAATTGGTGGGCTTGGTCATGCCTGCGTTCGCCAATTCACAAGCGCCTCGCCAGATGTGAGGAAAGACATCCGGCGACGGCCCGCGCGCCAGCGGGCGCATGCCGGATAGTTTATCGAGTGTGGCAACATCTTACTTCAAACAACGGAGGTTAAGGGAATGGCGAAACACAAAACCCCCTTGTTGGACCAGCTGGAAAGCGGCCCGTGGCCCAGCTTTGTGTCCGACATTAAGCAGGAAATCGAGCACAGATACGCGAACCCCAAGGGAGTCGACTTCCAGGTTCCCGCTGAGTGCCCGGACGACCTGCTTGGTCTGCTCGAGCTCTCCTATGTGGACGGCGAAACCCACTGGAAGCACGGCGGCATCGTGGGCGTGTTCGGCTACGGCGGCGGCGTCATCGGCCGTTATTGCGACCAGCCCCAGAAGTTCCCCGGCGTGGCCCACTTCCACACGGTTCGTGTGGCCCAGCCCTCCGGCATGTTCTACACGACCAAGTTCCTCCGCGACCTTTGCGACCTGTGGGAACTGCGCGGCTCCGGCCTGACCAACATGCACGGCGCCACCGGCGACATCGTGCTCATCGGCACCAGCACCCCGCAGCTCGAGGAAATCTTCTACGAACTGACCCACAAGATGGGCAACGACCTGGGCGGCTCCGGTTCCAACCTGCGCACCCCGGCCTGCTGCCTCGGCGAGTCCCGCTGCGAGTACGCCTGCTACGACTCCCAGGAGTTGTGCTACCAGCTGACCCAGCAGTATCAGGACGAACTGCACCGTCCCGCCTTCCCCTATAAGTTCAAGTTCAAGTTCGACGGCTGCTCGCTCGGCTGCGTGGCCGCCATCGCCCGTTCCGACATGAGCTTCATCGGCACCTGGCGTGACGAGATCCGCGTCGACCAGAAGATCGTGGCCGCTTACGTCGGTGGCGAATTCGCCCCCAACGCCGGCGCCCACTCTGGCCGTGACTGGGGCAAGTTCGACATCCAGAAGGAAGTCGTGGACCTGTGCCCCTCCGGCTGCATGCGCTACGAGGGCGGCAAGCTCGAGATCAACAACAAAGAGTGCGTGCGCTGCATGCACTGCATCTGCGTTATGCCCCGCGCCCTCAAGATCGGCAACGATCGCGGCCTGTCCATCCTGATCGGCGCCAAGGCCCCGATCCTCGATGGCCCGCAGATGGGCTCCCTGACCATTCCCTTCATCAAGGCCGAGGCCCCCTACGACAACCTCAAAGAGTTCGTCGAGTCCGTCTGGGATTGGTGGATGGAAGAAGGCAAGAACCGTGAGCGCATCGGTGAGACCCTGAAGCGCCTTGGTTTCGCGCGCCTGCTCGAGGTGACCGGCACCACCGCCGATCCCCGCCACGTACAGGAGCCCCGCCACAATCCGTACATCTTCTGGAAGGAAGAAGACGTGAAGGGCGGCTGGCAGCGTGAGATCTCCGATTACCGCTCCAAGCACCAGCGCTAACCTGAAGGAGGACGCAAAAAATGGCCTTCATTTCTTCCGGATACAATCCTGAAAAACCGATGCAGGACCGTATCACTGATATCGGTCCCCAGCACTTCTCCAAGTTCCTGCCCCCGGTCATCGCCAAGAACAAGGGCGCCTGGGACTACCACGAGATCGTTGAGCCCGGCATGCTGATGCACGTCGGCCTCTCCGGCGACAAGGTCTTCACCATCCGCTGCGGCGGCGCCCGTCTCATGAGCATCACGAACATCCGTGAGCTCTGCGACATCGCCGACAAGTACTGTGGTGGCCACCTGCGCTTCACCACCCGTAACAACATCGAGTTCATGGTCACCACCCTTGAGGACGCCAAAGCCCTCAAGGCCGACCTGACCAGCCGCAAGCATACCGGCGGCTCCTTCAAGTTCCCCGTTGGCGGCACCGGCGCCGGCGTCACCAACATCGTGCACACCCAGGGCTGGGTCCACTGCCATACGCCCGCCACGGACGCCTCCGGCACCGTGAAGGCGACCATGGACGTGGTGTTCGAAGAGTTCACCAACATGCGTCTGCCCGCCCCCGTGCGCATCTCCATGGCTTGCTGCCTGAACATGTGTGGCGCGGTGCACTGCTCCGACATCGCCATCCTGGGCATTCACCGCAAGCCCCCGATCATCGACCACGAGAACCTGGACAACGTGTGCGAAGTGCCCCTGGCCGTCGCCGCTTGCCCCACGGGCGCCATCCGCCCCACCAAGATCGAGTACCAGGGCAAGCAGATCAACACCGTCGCCGTCAAGAACGAGCGCTGCATGTTCTGCGGCAACTGCTACACCATGTGCCCGGCCATGCCCCTGTCCGACAGGGACGGTGACGGCATCGCCCTCATGGTCGGCGGCAAGATCAGCAACCGCATCACCAAGCCGACCTTCTCCAAGGTCATCGTGCCCTTCATCCCGAACGAGCCGCCCCGCTGGCCGACCATGACGAAGGTCATCAAGAAGATCCTGGACACCTACGCGGGCGACGCCCACAAGTACGAGCGCCTGGGCGACTGGGCCAACCGTATCGGCTGGGAGCGCTTCTTCGAGAAGTGCGAACTGGAGTTCTCGCACCACCTGATCGACGACTTCCGTGATCCGGCGTACTACACTTGGCGCCAGACCACCCAGTTCAAGTTCTAAGAAGCATGACGGGGCGCGGCGGGTAACCGTCGCGCCCCGCACAACTAAAAGGGGCATCATTATGGCGCTCGTCTACGAAGAAGCCAAAGCCACGATCATCGAGTTTTGCAACTCCAAGGCCAAGACGAAGAGCAAGTTCTACTTCAACGACTTCACCGCGCTGTTCCCTGATGAAAAGGGCCGTGACGTCAAGAAGATCCTGACCCAGATGATCAACGAGGAAGTGCTGGTTTTCTGGTCCAGCGGCAGCACCTCCATGTATGGTCTGGCCGGCGCCGGCAAGCACGCCGAGGGCGAGGACTAGACCCCTTCGTTTCCCGATTGTTTCGAGAGGGCCTTGCCCAAATCCAGGGCAAGGCTTTTCTCGGTGCGGGTGGAAAGTGACGCCAGCTATGACCCATTTCCCCCGCATCGTCCTGGCCGGACTCTCCGGCGGCTCGGGCAAAACCTTTGTCTCCGTTGGCCTCTGCCGCGCGCTTTCGCGCCGTGGCCTCAAAGTCGCGCCTTTCAAGAAGGGCCCTGACTACATCGACGCCTCCTGGCTCAGCCACGCAGCGCTGCGCACGGCCTGCAACCTCGATCCTTTTCTGCTCCCGCGCGAGACCATCACCGCTCTGTTCCAGGAGAAGGCCGCCAGGGCCGACATTTCCGTCATTGAAGGCAACCGCGGGCTTTTCGACGGCAAGGACCGCGAAGGCACCTGCTCCACGGCCGAACTGGCCCGCCAGTTGGAGGCCCCGGTCATCCTGGTGCTTGACGCCACCAAGATGACCCGCACCGCCGCCGCCGTGGTGGCTGGCTGCCGCGCCTTCGAACCGGGCCTGAATCTGGCCGGGGTCATCCTGAACCGCACCGCTGGCGAACGCCACCGCCATATTTTGAAGGACTGCATCGAGGGGCTGGCCGGGGTGCCGGTCCTGGGCAGCCTGCCTAAAATGAGCGACAACCCCATCCCCGAGCGCCACATGGGCCTGGTCTCCGACCAGGAGCACGCGGGGCGCGAAGCCGCGCTCGACGCCATCGCAGAGATCGTGGAACGCTGGGTGGATGTGGACCGCGTCGTGGACGCCGCCAGGTGCGTGTCCGAGCCCGCCCCGGCAGGGCCTGTGCCCTGGCCGAAGCCTGTTGTTGCTACAGAAGGGACTCAGGACGGCCCGGTCATCGGGTATGTTTTCGACGCCGCCCTGTGGTTCTATTATCCTGAGAACCTCGAGGCCCTGGAGCGGGCGGGTGCGCAGCTGGTCAAGCTCTCGCTTTTGTCCGACGAGCCCTGGCCGGAATTGCACGGCCTGTATCTGGGCGGGGGATTCCCGGAAACCCAGGCGGCCGGGCTTGCGGCCAACGCGGCCGTGCGGGAGCATGTGCGCGGGCTCGCGGCGTCCGGGCTGCCCATCTATGCGGAATGCGGCGGCTTCATGTACCTGTGCGAGGGCCTGCACCTGAACCAGGACGGGCGCGACCAGTGGCATGCGCTGGCCGGGGTGTTTCCGATTTCCACACGACTGTGCGCCCGGCCCCAGGGCCTGGGCTATGTGGAGGCGCAGGTGGAGCTGGAAAACCCGTTCCACCCGCTGGGAGCGCATATCACCGGGCACGAATTCCACTACTCGGCCTGCACCGAGCCCAGCCCTCCGGCGGACATGCCGCCGCTTGCGCTCAAGATGCTGCGCGGTCGGGGCATGATTAACGGTCGCGACGGCCTGCTACTGGACCGCACCTTCGCCGCCTATTCGCACATCCACGCCCTGGGCACGCCGCATTGGGCACCCGCCTTCGTGCGCGCGGCCCAGTCCTTCCGCAGTGGCCGCTAGCCCTGCCGCGCGGCGGCGGCAAGCATTGCCCAACGCGGGCGCGTCTGCTACAGCCGGATGCGGCGGACAAGACCCGCCCTTCACAATCCGTGCAACAAAGGAGACTTGAAGATGCAGCGCTTTTTCCGTCTGATTTTGGCGACCGCCCTTGTGTTCGCGCTGGCCGCGCCCGGCCTGGCCCAGAGCGCCGCGCCCGCGCCGGGCAAGGTTCTGGTGAAGCTTGAAACCACCAAGGGCGACATCGTGCTGGAGCTCAACAAGGCCAAGGCCCCGGTTACCGTGACGAACTTTCTGAACTATGTGAAAGCCGGGCATTACGACGGCACCATCTTCCACCGCGTCATCAACGGCTTCATGGTCCAGGGCGGCGGCTTTGATGTGAACATGCGTGAGAAGCCCACGGGCAAGCCCATCAAGAACGAGGCCGACAATGGCCTGAAGAACGAATTGTATACCGTCGCCATGGCGCGCACCTCGGACCCGCAGTCGGCCTCGGCCCAGTTCTTCATCAACGTGAAGAACAACCACTCCCTGGACCACTGGGGCAAATCCGACATGGGCTGGGGCTACGCGGTGTTCGGCGTGGTGGTGGACGGCAAGCGCGTGGTGGACGAGATCAAGGGCGTGTCAACCGGCAGCAAGGGCCCGTTCGACGACGTGCCCCTGCAGCCCGTCATCATCAAGAAGGCGAGCATCATTTCGCAGTAGCGCGTAAACCAGCGCACCGCACCGGCGGCTCTTCGTTTCGGCGGAGGGCCGCCTTTGTTTTGGGCCCGGGCGAGGGCGCTCAGGCCGCCTGGAAGGGGCCGTCCAGGCTCTTGCGCAGGGTGTGCTCGGCTTCTTGGTGCGTCATGCCGCGCCCGTGGCGCAGCAACGTGTACACCAGGGCCGAGGGTACGGTGGCGACCCCTTTTTTGAGGTCAGAGGCGGTCTTGTTCAACGGAGCGGGGGTGGGCTGGGGCAGCAGTCGGAGCATGGTCGTGTCCTCCTGTGTGGTCCGTGCGGGGCGGGTGTCGCTTCCGCTGGGAAACACCCTGCCGTGTCGGCGTGACGGGAGAACGGCGCGTCTGTTACAGTTTGCGCATGCCTAAAAAAAGGCCCCGCTGTGCGGGGGGCCTTTGGTTGTGGGGGAAGGGGAGGGCTTACGCGCCGCCGCTGGCGTTGTCCTGCACCGGCGGCACGCCGCAGGCGCGGCTGCGCTCGGCCTCCTCGGCGCGCAGGGCCCGGCGCAGCACCTTGCCCACCATGGTCTTGGGCAGGCTCTCGCGGAACTCCACGTGGCGCGGCACCTTGTATCCGGCCAGCTTCTGGCGGCAGAAGGCGATGATCTCGGCCTTGGTGGGGTTTTCCCCGGCCTTGGGCACCACGAACACCTTCACCACCTCGCCGCGCGCGTCGCAGGGGATGCCCACGGCCACGGCCTCCTGCACCTTGGGGTGTTGGTGCAGGATCTCGTCGATTTCGCGCGGGTAGATGTTGTAGCCCGCGCTGATGATGAGATCTTTCTTGCGGTCCACGATGAAGAAGTAGCCGTCCTCGTCCATGTAAGCGATGTCGCCGGTATAGAGCCAGCCGTTGCGCAGCACGTCGGCGGTCTCGTCCGGGCGGCCGAAGTAGCCGGCCATGACCTGCGGGCCGCGCACAGCCAGTTCGCCCAGCTTGCCCGGGGGCAGGGGCGGACCGCCCAGATCCATGTCCACGATCTTGGCGTCCGTGCCGGGCACGGGCAGACCGATGGCGCCGTGCTTGGCCACGCCGCGCAGGGGATTGATGTGCGTCACAGGCGAGGCCTCGGACAGGCCGTAGCCCTCGCAGATGCGCGCGCCCGTGGCCTTGCGGAACTGCTCAAACCATTCGACCGGCATGGGGGCGGAGCCGGACACACAATAGCGGATGGACGAGAGGTCGTAGGAACCAACGTTCTTCTGCTGCAACAGCGAAATGTACACCGAGGGCGCGCCGGGGAACACCGTGGGGCGATCCTTGTGGATGGTCTTCAGCACATCGGCGGGCACGTAGCGCGGGAAGGGGATCTGCGTTGCGCCCACGGCCGTGCACAGGTTGAGCGAGACGGTGAGGCCGTAGATGTGGAAATAGGGCAGCACGCCCAGGAAGATTTCCGGCTCGTCGCCCATGCCCGGCAGCATGGCCGTGCACTGTTGGACGTTGGCGCAGAGGTTGGCGTGGGTGATCATGCAGCCCTTGGCCAAACCGGTGGTGCCGCCGGTGTATTGCAGGAGCGCCAGATCCTTCTGGGGGATGAGCCCCTCGGCGGTATAGGTGGAAAGCCCTGCCTGCAGCGCGTTCCAGGTCATCACCGTGTGGCCGTCGAAGGGCACGCCATGCTTCTGGCCCTCGCGCCAGGCGCGCAGCTTGTAAAGCATATTCAAGGGAAAACGCAGGCTGTCGGCAATGGAGGTGACGAAATATTTTTCGATGGGCAGCTGTCTGCGCAGCGGCTCGATCTTGTTCCACAAGAGGTCGAGCGTGATGAGGAAGCGCGCGCCGGAGTCCGTGAACTGGTGCACGATCTCCGTCTCCATGTACAGCGGATTGGTGAAGACCACGGTGCCGCCCGCGCGCAGGATGCCCCAGTAGGCGATGATGGTTTGCGGCGTGTTGGGCAGCATGACGGCCACGCGGTCGCCGCGCTTGAGACCGTGCTTGCGCAGATTGGCCGCCACCAGGCCGGAAAGCTTGCGCAGCTTGGCGTAGCTGATGCTGGCGTTCTGGAAGGTGATGGCTGGACGGTCTGGCCAGCGGTTGGCGGCGTCAAACAGAAGCTCGAACACAGGCTTTATGGCAAGCAGCGGGGACTGCGGAACATTTTGGTCGTAATGCTTCAGCCAGGGGCGGTCAATCTCGGGCATGGTCCAACCTCGTGGAACGATCATGGGGCATGAAAGGCCGGTGGACTATAGTTGGGCGCACGGATAGTGGCAAGGAGAAAACACCGCGGGAAACCCCGCAGTGCAATAAGGGCCCGGGACCACAGAAAGTCAGATTTGTGGCGGCTATGATTCACTGTATCTATGAATGATTTGAGCCAAGGCGCCAAGGCTAAAGATATATTTCAACTGTGCCGAAAAAGCTGGCGAAGCGTTGACAGGCGTTGCTTGGTAAGGTTAGATGGATAGAGATTCGGTTACAGGATTTGTAAAAAATTATTGACTGAGTGAATGATTCCGGGAGTTCTTGCCCGAAATTTGCAAGCTTTCATCACGGCCATGGCGCGGCAGTCTCTTCCGCCCGCCTGGAACCGGCACGGCTCAGTTTTTTGGACCACGCATCAACCACCGGGTGAACGAACATGCTGCTCGCGGACGGAAAATACATCAAGCCCAGCAAGGAGACCAGGGTGCTGGCCATTTTAGACTCCCTGTCGCAGGACTCGGCCCTGTCACAGTTCGAGCTGGGGCGGCGCCTCAAGCTCAGCGGAGCCATGGTCAACCAGTACCTGAAGCTTTTGCAGGAAAAAAAGCTCATTGAGTTCCGGCCGGTGAACGGGAAGAGCTACCGGTACGTGCTCACCAGCGGGGGCGAAAAGAGTCGGCGTCAGATGTTCAGCGATTATTCGAGCGAAACCATCCGGCTCTACACCAATATCAAGGATTTCATCCTCTCCAAGTTGCGCAGCCTGGAACTTCGCGGGAGCAAGAAGATCGCGCTGTTTGGCGCCTCCGAAACCTGCGAGGTGGTCCTTTCCGCCCTGCGTGACACCGCCTTCCAGGTCGTCGTCGTCGTGGACAACGACGTGGAAAAACATGGCGCTTTGTTTCATGGATACGTCATTTCGTCGCCCGTGGTGCTGGAACACGTGGATTGCCAGGCCGTGGTCATCACCTCCTTTGGCCGCCAGGACGAAATCTACCAGCAACTGCAGCCCGTCTCCGTTAAGAGAGGGCTCGAGACTGTGAGGTTGTGAGCATGGCGCACGTCACCTCCATTACGCTCCCCAATGGCCAGATGATTGGCCAGGGACATCCCTGCTTCATCGTGGCGGAGGTTGGCAACAACCACCAGGGCGATATGGACCAGGCCCGTCGCATGGTCGAGGAAGCCGCCAAGGCCGGGGTGCAGGCCGTCAAATTTCAGAAGCGGCACATGGAGTCCCTGTTGACCCGCGCCGGGCGGGAGGCCCCGTACACGGGAGCCAACAGCTTCGGCCCCACCTATGGCGCGCACCGCATGGCCCTGGAGCTTTCCGCCGAGCAGATGGCTGAGCTCAAGACGCTTTCCGAATCCCTGGGCCTGCTGTTCTTCGCCTCCGCCTGGGACGAGGTGAGCCTGGAGGAAATGCTGGGCATCGGCATGCCGGTCATCAAGATCTGCTCCGCCGATGTGACCAACATCCCCCTGGTGCGCAGGGTGGCCGAAAGTGGGCTGCCCGTCATCATGAGCACGGGCATGAGCAGCCTGGACGAGGTGGACGCCGCGGTCGCCCTGATCCGCAGCCGTCACGACAATCTGGTGCTGTTGCATTGCAACAGTTCCTACCCCTGCGCCGAGGAGCAGATCGGCCTGCCGGTGATGGACGCCCTGCGCGAACGCTATAATCTTCCCGTGGGCTATTCCGGCCACGAGCGCGGCCTTGCTCCCAGCGTGGCGGCCGTGGCCCTGGGCGCCTGCGTTGTGGAGCGCCACTTCACTCTGGACAAGAGCCAGGTGGGCACGGATCACAAGGCCTCCCTCGAACCCGCTGAGCTGGCCCTCCTGGTGCGCATGATCCGCGAGGTGGAGTCCTGCCTGGTCCTGAAGGGCAAGAAGGTTTTTCCCGAGGAGCAGGCCGCCGCAAAGAAGCTGCGCAAGTGCATGGTCTTCTCGCGCGATCTGCCCGCCGGGCACGTCGTGACCTCTGCTGACCTGACCACCCGGAGTCCGCTGGACGGCATCTCTCCCATGCACTGGGACGAGGTGCTGGGCGCGGCGCTCCTGCGGCCCGTGAAGCACGAGGAGCCGTTGCAGTGGGAGCTCCTGGCCTTGGCTGGGCGGCAGACCCACGCGGCCTCCCTTTCCACCTGAGACCGTTCGTCGCCGACGCGGTTTTTTGGGGCCGGGAGGGGCTAGCCTTGCCTGGCCTGCTCGCGTATGGTTCCACAAAGGACGGTCGCCCATGAACCAGACGAACATCCTCCTGGAGACCGGCACCAACGAGCTGGAGATCATTGAGCTGTACCTCGCCGAAGCTGGCGAGGACGGTGCGGCCACGAACGTCTATTTCGGCGTCAACGTGGCCAAGGTGCTGGAGATCATCGAATCCCCACCGCGTCTTGAGCCCGCCTCTTCGGCGGAACATCCCAGCTACCTCGGGGTTATCCCCTTGCGCGACATGGTCCTGCCCGTGGTGGATCTCTCCGTGTGGCTGGACATCAAGCGCGTTCCCAGCAGCCACGAACCCATCCTGGTGACGGAGATCAACGGCGTGCGCACGGGTTTCCTCGTGTCCGGCGTGACCATGATCCACCGTGTGAGCTGGAGCGATGTCGAACCGCCCAGCCGCTACCTTGCCGATCTTCCGGGCAACTGCATCACCGGCACAGTGCGTCTGGACGACCACTTCGCCCTGCTGCTCGACCTGGAGCGCGCCCTGGTGGAGTTGAACGCCTTGGACGTGAAGGAATCCGAACACGTGGCGGGGCCGCAAACGGACATGCCCCTGCACGTGCTGCTGGTCGACGATTCCACCTCGGTGCGTTTTCTGCTCAAACGAAATTTTGAGAACGCCGGATTCACGGTGGAGACCAAGAACAACGGCGAAGACGCCTGGAATTATCTGCTTGCCCTGAAGGCCGAGGCGGCCAAGCGGCAGGTGCCATTGGCGAGCCTGCTCGACGCCGTGATCTCCGACGTGGAGATGCCGAGCATGGACGGCTACACCCTGACCAAGAACGTCAAGAGCGACAAGGAACTGGGGGTACTGCCCGTGGTTTTGTTCTCCTCGCTCATCTCGCCCAATCTGTTGCACAAGGGCCAGAGCGTCGGCGCGGACGCCCAGATCACCAAACCGGCCTTTGGCGGCTTGACCACCCAGGTGCGCGAGATAATTCTGGCCCGCCGGGCAGGGTAGGGACTTGACGTTTCCTGGAATTTCGACGTAAGTCTCAAAACAATCAACAAACCCGCAACCTCCGAGCTGAACCGACATGAACCGCACCGCCGCTTGCTCCGCCCTGGCCCTAGCCGCCCTGGACGCCCGCGCCGCCCTGCGTTTCAACGTATTGGTCGTAGTAGGTGTCGTAGGCGACAACGCGTCGTAGCGGGCAGGTTTTTTAGCGAACCAAAACCCCCGCCGGCGCGAGTCGGCGGGGGTTTTTCGTTCCCATCCGCGCCAGGAGGGGACCAAGCCAAGCCGACCGCGCCCCGGGGCACCCCTCGGAGGTGTCTCATGCAGAGCAAGCCAACGACCATGACGGGCGCGGAACTCACCATCCGCCTGTTGGAGCGGCAGGGCGTCAGCATTATTCCCGGCATACCCGGCGGGGCCAACCTGCCGCTGTACGACGCCCTCTCCAGAAGCGCGGTCATCCGCCACGTGCTGGCCCGCCACGAGCAGGGCGCGGGCTTCATGGCCCAGGGCATGGCCCGCACCACGGGCAAGCCCGCCGTGTTCTTCGCCACCTCCGGCCCGGGCGCGACCAACACCCTGACTGCCATCGCCGACGCCAAGCTCGACTCCGTGCCGGTCATCTGCATCACCGGCCAAGTGCCCAGCAGCCTGATCGGCACCGACGCCTTCCAGGAGGTGGACATCTACGGCATGTCCATCCCCGTGACCAAACACAACTTCCTGGTCCGCAGCGTGGAGGAGCTTTTGCGCGTCATCCCGGAGGCCTTTCGCATCGCCGCCTCGGGGCGACCCGGTCCGGTGCTCATTGACATCCCCAAGGATGTGCAGACCGCGCGCATCGACATCACCGCGCTGCCCGAACCGGGCGCGGCCGATCCGGTGGAGGCCCCGGACCAGGAGGCCCTGACCCAGGCCGCGCGGATGCTGGCCGCGGCCAAACGGCCCATCTTCATGCTGGGCGGGGGCGTGGCCGCCTCCGGCGCGGCGCAAGCCGCCCGCGCTTTGGCCGAGGCCGCCAGCGCTCCTGTGACCATGACCTTGCTGGGGCTCGGCATCCTGCCCGACGCCCACCCCCTGAACCTGGGCCTCTTGGGCATGCACGGCACCCGCGCGGCGAACATCCTTATGAGCGAGTGCGACCTGCTCCTGGTGGCGGGCGCGCGCCTGGACGACCGGGCCACGGGCCGGCTGGAGGAGTTCTGCCCCGGGGCCAAGCTCGTCCATGTGGATATCGACCAGAGTGAGCTGGACAAGCTCAAGCAGGCGCATCTGGGCATCACCGGCGACGTGGGGGCGACGCTCGCCGCGCTGCTGCCCCTGGTGGACGCGGACGCGGCAAAACGGGAGCGCGCGGCGTGGCTCCTGCGCGTGGCTGCCTGCAAGACCGAGAATCCGCAGAATCTGCCCGGCCTGGACGACCCGCTGACCCCGTACGGCCTGGTGCGCTGCACCGGGAACCTGCTGGGCGCCGGGGCCATCGTGGCCACGGACGTGGGGCAGCACCAGATGCGCGCGGCCCAGGCCTACCCGGATCTCCAGCCCCGGGCCTGGCTGACCTCCGGCGGGCTCGGCACCATGGGCTTCGGCCTGCCCACGGCCATTGGCGCGGCGCTGGCCAATCCTGCCGTGCCTGTGGTCTGCTTCAGCGGCGACGGCAGCCTGCAGATGAACATCCAGGAGCTGGCCACGGCGGCCGAAACCGGGGCCAACGTGACCATCATCCTGGCGGACAACGGCGGCCTGGGCCTGGTGCAACAGCAGCAGGACCTGTTCTACGGACGGCGCATCTTCGCCTCCGACTACCGGCACCATGTGGACTTCATCAAGATAGCCGAGGGCTTCGGCGTGCATGCCATCGACATCACGGCGAGCAGAACGCCCATGGCGGATCTGGAGCGGGCGCTCAGGCGCGATGGCCCATGCCTGGTGCGTGTGCGCGTAGAGGCCCAGGACAAGGTGTATCCCATGGTGCCCCCCGGCGCGGGCAACACGACCATGATCTGCGAGGACGCGCTCGAGGCGCGGAAAAAAGGAGAGTCCCATGCCGCATAGCAGCACGGAGCAGAACGAAACGCCGCTCATGGCCCTGCGCCTCACCGTGAGCAACCATCCCGGCGTCATGACCCATGTGTGCGGGCTGTTCGCCCGGCGGGCCTTCAATGTGGAGGGCATTGTCTGCACTCCGCAGACAACCGGCGGTGTGAGCCGCATCTGGCTGGTGGTGCAGGCCGACGACCGCCTGGGGCAGATGATCCGTCAGGTGCGCAAGCTGAACGACGTGCTGGAGGTGCTGGCCTACGAGGCGGATGGGAGCGCGCTTGCGCGCATGGACGCCTGCATGGCGGGCTGGGAAGCGGCTGGCCCCTGCGCCGAGACCGTGGCCTGAGTTCCGCCTCCTTGAAAAGAAAAGGGCGGGGGAGACAGACTCCCCCGCCCTTTTTCCGGCTGGGCGCGGCTAGAAGCCGTGCTCTTTCAGAAAGTCCAGACTGAGCTTGGACGCGGGCTCGGCCTGGCCCGCCTCGCCGACCCAGGGCTTCAGCATGTTGCGCACATATTTGCCGATGAGGTCCGTCTCCATGTTCACCTTGGCGCCGGGCTGCCAATTGGCGATGGTCGTCTCGCGCTGGGTGGAGGGGATGATGTTCACCGAGAGGTGGTCCGGGCCGCAGTCGTTCACGGTCAGGCTGATGCCGTCCAGGGTGACGGAGCCTTTCCAGATGACGAAGGGGCCATGCTCGGCCGGGAAGGTCAGGGTGTAGACGCGGCTTTCGCCTGCGGGCTGCACGTCCGTCACCGTGGCCAGGCAGTCCACGTGCCCGCTCACCAGGTGCCCGCCCAGGCGGTCGCCCAGGGCCAGGGCGCGTTCCAGATTCACCACGCCGCCGGTCTTGAGCGCGCCCAGGTTGGTGTGGCGCAGGGTTTCCGCGCTGGCGTAGGCCGTGTACCAGCCTTCGCCGAAGGTCTCCACCGTGAGGCAGGTCCCGTTGACGGCGATGGATTCGCCAACCACGATACCCTTCAAATCGAACAGGGCGCGGATCTTGAGCCGCGTCTCGCCGCCCCGGGCCTCCACGGCCTCCACGCGGCCCATGCCCTGTACCAGTCCCGTGAACATCAAGCTCTCCTTGGCTTGTAGGTGAGTTTCAAATCCTCCCCGGAGGAGGTGGTGTGCGCAAGGCGGAAGGGCAGGGCCTGCTCCATGCTCTGCACGGCCTCGCCTGCGAACAGGCTTTTGCCCTTGTCGTCGCCGAGCACGCGCGGCGCCAGGTAGAGCACGAATTCGTCCACCAAGCCTTGGCGGCACAGGCTCAAGGCCAGATGTCCGCCTCCCTCGCACAGGGTCAGGTGGCAGGCGAGCTCCTCGCGCAGGCGCGCGAAGCCGCGGGCGAAGTCGAGGCCCGCGCCCACGGGCCCGGAGCGTTCCGGCAGGCCCCAGATGTGCGTGCCGCGCTCGCGCAGCTCGTCGGCCAAGGGCGTCTTGGCGGAATACTCCGTGGTCCAGAACACGGCCTGCTGCGGCCGCTGGCGCAAAATATTGAAGGTGGAGTAGGCGTTGGGCAGCTTGCCCGTGACGATGACAGCGTAGGGCTGCCGGTACTCCGCTGGGAGGGGGGGCTCCGCCATGCGGCAGGTCAGCTGGGGGTTGTCGCCGTAAAAGGTGTTGCCGCCCACGATGACCGCCTGGGACTGGAAGCGTAAGCGGTGCACATCCTGCAGGGACTGCGGGCCGCTGACGGGCTGGGGGCGGCCGCCACGCGCGGCGATCTTGCCGTCGAGGGTGCTGGCCATCTTGAGGACGTTGAAGGTGCGGTTCGTGGTTTTCCAGATCACGAATTCGTCGATGAGGTCGCGGCAGAGCGCTTCCTCCACGCCCACGGTGACGTCCACGCCAGCCGCGCGCAGCGCGTCCGCGCCACCGCCAGCCACGTCCTGGTTGGGGTCGCCGCAGCCAACGACCACGCGTTTGACCCCCGCCTCAAGGATGGCCTTGGTGCAGGGCGGGGTCTTGCCCTGGTGGTTGCAGGGCTCAAGGGTGACGAACAGGGTGCAGTCGGCCGGATTCACGCCCTTGGCGCGCGCATCGGCCAGGCATTCCACCTCGGCGTGCGGGCCGCCGAATGCCTTGTGCCAGCCCTCGGCCACCACGCGCCCGTCCTTGACGAGCACCGCGCCCACGCAGGGATTGGGGGCCGTGGCGCCGCGTCCGCGCAAGGCCAGCTCGGCCGCGCGGCGCATGAAGAGATCAAGAGGATCGATAGTCTCCAGGCAAGTAGGCATAGTCCACCCCCGCTTCCTTGAGCATGGCGTTCGCCAGTTCGTCCGGGTACTGCTCCGCGAAATAAATGGCGCGCACCTGGCAGTTGATGAGCATTTTGGTGCAGATGAGACAGGGTTCGGTGGTGCAGTAGAGTTCCGCGCCAGCGAGCGAAAGTCCGTGCAGGGCGCACTGGATGATGACGTTCTGCTCCGCGTGCAGGCCCCGGCAAAGCTCGTGGCGCTGGCCCGAGGGGATGCCCAGGCGCTCGCGGATGCAGCCCACCTCGGCGCAGTGGGCCACGTTGGTCGGGGTGCCGTTGTAGCCGGTGGCGATCATCCGCTTGTCGCGCACGGCCACCGCGCCAACACGGCGGCGCAGACAGGTGGAGCGCTCGGCCACGAGATGGGCGATGCGCATGAAATAGGTGGGCCAGGGGACGCGGTCGCTCATGGGGAGGCCTCCCGAAGCCATGGGATATGGCCGCCCGGACGTGGCTTCAGCTGCTGGTCCGGGCGGCCTTTGAAACGTGTCTACCAGGCGTAGAGGGGGAATTCGCGGGCGAAATCCTCAACTTCAAGGCGGATCTCATCGAGCACGGAGTCGTTGTCCATGTTGTCGATGGCGGCGGTGATGGCCTCGGCCACAGCCAGCATGTCTTCCTCGATCATGCCGCGGGTGGTGAGGGCCGGAGTGCCGATGCGGATGCCGGAAGTCACCGTGGGCGGCTTGGTGTCAAAGGGAATGCCGTTCTTGTTGACGGTGATGCCAGCCTTGTCCAGCGCGATCTCCGCGTCCTTGCCGGTGATGTCCTTGCCGGTCAGGTCCAGCAGCATGAGATGGTTGTCCGTGCCGCCGGAGACCAGGTCGAACCCGGCGTCCTTCAGGTAGCCCGCCAGCGCGCCGGCGTTCTTGAGCACCTGCTCCTGGTACTGCTTGAAGCCGGGCTGCAGGGCCTCGCCAAAGGCCACGGCCTTGGCCGCGATGACATGCATCAGCGGTCCGCCCTGGATGCCGGGGAAGATCTGCGAGTTGAGGATCTTGGTCTGGTCCTCGGAGGAGAGGATCATGCCGCCGCGGGGCCCGCGCAGGGTCTTGTGCGTGGTGGTGGTGGTGAAGTGCGCGTGCTCGATGCAGGAGGGGTGCAGCTCGGCGGCGATGAGGCCAGCGATGTGCGCCATGTCGACCATGAGCACCGCGCCCACCTCGTCGGCGATCCTGCGGAAGCGCGCGAAGTCGATGATGCGCGGGTAGGCGCTGGCGCCAGCCACGATCATCTTGGGCTTGCATTCCTTGGCCGTCTTTTCCAGGGCCTCGTAGTCGATGGTCTTGGTGTCCTGGGAAACGCCGTAGGAGACGATGTTGAACAGCTTGCCGGAGAAGTTCACCGGGCTGCCGTGGGTCAGGTGTCCGCCGTGGGCCAGATTCATGCCGAGCACGGTGTCGCCGGGTTTGCACGCGGCGAAGTACACGGCCATGTTGGCCTGGGAGCCGGAGTGGGGCTGCACGTTGGCGTAGCCGGCGCCGAAGATCTGTTTGGCACGATCGCGCGCGAGGTCCTCCACCTGGTCCACAAACTCGCAGCCGCCGTAGTAGCGCTTGCCGGGGTAGCCTTCGGCGTATTTGTGGGTGAGGACGCTGCCCATGGCCTGGCGCACCGCCGTGGAGGTGAAATTCTCCGAAGCGATGAGTTCAAGTTTGCTGACCTGGCGGTCGATTTCGCTCGCAATGGAGGCGGCGATTTCGGGGTCCTGGATGAAGAGTTCTTCCATGATGCGTCCTCGTGTGCTGGTGTATGCCGGTGGGTTGCGTCCGCCTGGGCGTCCGCTAGTCCGTAAAACGCTTGAAGAGCATGCAACCGTTGGTGCCGCCGAACCCGAAGGAGTTGGACAGCGCGTAGTTGACCTGCTTCTTTCTGGTCCCGGCCGCGTTGTAGTCCAGGTCGCATTCCGGGTCCGGGGAAATCTGGTTCACGGTGCCCGGGATGATGCCGGTGGCCAGCGTCATGACGCTGAACACGCCTTCCACGCCGCCGGCGGCACCAAGCAGGTGGCCCATCTGGCCCTTGTTGCCGCAGATGACGATGTCCTTGGCGTGCGCGCCGAACACGGTCTTGATGGCCCGCGTCTCGCACAGGTCATTCAGGTACGTGGAGGTGCCATGGGCGTTGATGTGGTCCACCTCGGACGGGTCGACGCCCGCCTCCTCGATGGCCTTGCGCATGGCGATGGCCGCTCCGGAGCCGTCCTCGGGCGGGGCGGTCATGTGGTAGGCGTCGCCGGATGCGCCGCAGCCCACAACCTCGGCCAGGATCTTGGCGCCGCGCGCGCGCGCGTGGTCCAGGGACTCCAGCAGCAGAAGTCCGCAGCCCTCGCCCATGACGAAGCCGTCGCGCTCCTTGTCGAAGGGCCGGGAGGCGTGCTCCGGGTCGTCGTTGCGGGTGGAGAGCGCCTTCATGGCGTTGAACCCGGCGAAAGCCAGCGGGGTGATGGTGGACTCCGCGCCGCCGCAGATCATGACATCATTGCGGCCGAGCTTGATCTCGGAGAAGGCCGCGCCGATGGCGTGGGTGCCGGAGGCGCAGGCCGTGGTGGTGCAGATGTTCGCGCCGCGCGCCCCGTGCTCGATGGAGACCATGCCTGCGGCCATGTTGGCGATGATCGTGGGGATGAAAAACGGGCTGATGCGCCCTGGGCCGGCATCCATGAGCTTCTGATGCTGGTGCTCAATGCCGTCGAGTCCGCCCAGGCCCACACCGATGATGACGCCGGCGCGGTGGGCTTCCTCCGCCGGAATAGTGTAGGCGGCCTGCTCCATAAGCATCTTGGAGGCGCCCACCGCGTATTGGGCGAACTTCTCCATACGCCGTGCGGCCTTGGCGTTGATGTATTTGGTCGGCTCAAAGCCTTTGACCTCACCGGCGATGCGCGTGTCAAAGCCGGTGGCGTCGAAACTCGTGAGTTCAGCGATGCCGATCTTGCCGGCGAGCAGATTCTCCCAGCTTGTTTCGAGGTCGTTCCCCAGGGGGGTGATGGCGGCCAAGGCCGTGACGACAACCCTTTTCATTCAGCGGTATCCGTATTTGCGGGGGCAGCCCGTGCAGGGGAAAAGGCGGAGCGCCCTACAGCCCAATGCAGGCAGGGCGCTCCGAAAGTCCAGCTTAAGCAGGGCGTTTGGGCCGCTGCTACTTGTGCTTTTCGATATATTCAATGGCGTCCTTGACCTTGAGGATCTTCTGCGCGTCCTCGTCGTCAATCTCAATGTCAAAGGACTCTTCCATGGCCATGATCAGCTCGGTCAGGTCCAGGGAGTCGGCGCCCAGGTCCTCGACAAAGGAAGCTTCGGGCTTCACTTCATCGGCGGAAACGCCCAACTGCTCCACGACGATGCCTTTGACTTTTTCGGCTACGGACATATTCCCTCCAAAAGGTGTTTTTGACGTGACGTTTCAGTTACATGTACATTCCGCCATTGACGGACAGAACCTGTCCGGTGACATAGCCCGCGCCCGGTCCCGCAAGGAAGGAGACGGCGTTGGCGATGTCATCGGGCGTGCCCAGGCGGCCAAGGGGAATGTTCTCAAGCATCTTAGAAACAATGGCTTCCGGCAGAACCGAGGTCATGTCGGTCTGGATGAAGCCAGGGGTGACGGCGTTGACGGTGATATTTCTGCCGGCCAGCTCGCGCGCGGCGCTCTTGGTGAGCCCGATGAGCCCGGCCTTGGCGGCCACATAGTTGGCCTGGCCCGCATTGCCCATCTGTCCGACCACGGAGGAGATGTTGATGATGCGGCCCGAGCGCTGCTTGACCATGATCTTGGCGGCCTCGCGCAGGCAGGCGAAGGCGCCCGTCAGGTTTACCTGGAGCACGCGGTCCCAGTCATCATCCTTCATGCGGATGAGCAGGCCGTCCTTGGTGATGCCAGCGTTGTTCACCAGCACTTCGAGGCTCACCTTGTCTTTGATCTCGTCGGTAAAGAAAGCGGAGACGGCCTGGCGGTTGCTCGCGTCCAGGCAGAAGGCCTTGGCTTCGCCGCCGGCCTCGGTGATGGAGTCCACGGTCTTCTGGGCCTCTTCCGGCTTGCTCACGTAGGTCACGTAGACCTCGAAGCCGTCCTTGGCCAACCGTTCAGCGCATGCCCGGCCAATGCCGCGCGAACCGCCGGTCACCAATGCAACCTTGGCCAAATCGCTCATGTGGTCCCTCTCTTCCGGCTGGTTTTCCGCCGATGTGCTACGCGCCTGATATCCGAATTCCCGCCGGACTGCAAACCCGCACTTGCGCTTCTAGAAGCGGACCAGGGCGGAGCCCCAGGTGAAGCCGCCGCCAAATGTGCCCATGAGCACAAGGCTTCCCGGCTTGATGACGTTTTCAGCCACGGCCTCGGAAAGCGCCAGAGGCACGGAGGCTGCGGAGGTGTTGCCGTACTTCTGCAGGTTGGTGAAGACCTTTTCCTCGGGCATGTTCAGGCGCTTGCCCACGGCCTCCACGATGCGCAGGTTGGCCTGGTGCGGGATGAACACGTCCACGTCGGCGCAGGTGTAGCCGTGCCGGGTCATCAGCTCCTGGCACACGCCGCTCATGGCGCGCACGGCGTGCTTGTATACCTCGCGGCCGTTCATCTCCACGAAGAAGTCGCTGCGGATGGTCTCGCCGAGCTTGTAAGGCGTGCCGGAGCCGCCGCCCTTGATGGTCAAAAGATCGCCCATGGCGCCGTCGGAGGCCACCAGCACATCCAGCACGCGCCCGCCCCGCAGCTCGGGGGAGTCGGCGGTCAGGACCACCGCGCCAGCGCCGTCGCCGAAAAGCACGCAGGTGGTGCGGTTGGTGTAATCCACGCGGGAGGAGACGATGTCGCAGGAGGCCACCAGGATTTTGGCTTCCGGGTGCAGGAGCAGCAGCGCGCGCGCGGTTTCCAGCGCATAAAGAAAGCCGGAGCAGGCGGCGGAGAGGTCCATGGCCATGCGGCCGGAAATACCCAGCCGGTGGGACAACATGCACGCGGCCGATGGGATGACGGCGTCGGCCGAGAAGGTGGCCACCAGGACGTGGGTCAGCTCGTCGGCCGCAATGCCCGCATGGGCCAGGGCCTTCACCGAAGCCTCGTGGCACAGGTCCACGCAGGTCTCGCCGTTCAGGGCCACATGGCGCTCGCGGATACCGGTGCGGGAGACGATCCACTCATCGTTGGTCTCCACCATGCGCTCGAAGTCGGCGTTGGTGAGCACCGTTTCCGGTACACAGTGGCCCATTCCGCGGATGATGCAGGATGTGTTCATAGGCACGCTCGTAAATGGGCTAGTGCCGGTGGATGGCCGGCTGGTTGTTCTTGTGCGGCTTACGCCGGTTGACTGAGCTCTTCCTGGACCTTGTGCCGGCTGAACTGCCCCAGTTCCTTGTGGGCGGCGAGCTCGATGGCCAGATGCTCGTGGGACTCTTTGCGCACAAAGGTGACGGCCATGCGGATGGCGTTGGTCATGGCCTTGATGTTGCTCGCGCCATGGCACACGATGAGGATGCTTTTCAGGCCCAGAAGCGGCGCGCCGCCATACTCGGCGTAGTCGAGCATGCGGGCGAAGTTCTTGAGGGAGCCCATGGAAAGGGCCGCGCCCATGCGCGAGAGCACGTGGCGCTTGAGCTCGCGCTTGAGCACCCGGCCGAAGGACCGTCCCAGGCCCTCGGAGAGCTTGAGGCAGATGTTGCCCACAAAGCCGTCGCATACGGCCACGTCAAGGTCGCCGGTGAAGATGTCGCGGCCTTCCACGTTGCCCACGAAGTTGAGGGACGTCTGCTTCAGGAGGTCGAAGGCCTCCTTCACCATGACGTTGCCCTTGCCCTCTTCCTCGCCGATGGACAGCAGGCCCACGCGGGGACGCTCCACGCCCAGCACGTCGCGGGCGAGCACGTCGCCCATGATGCCGAACTGGGCCAGGTGGAAGGGCTTGGAATCCACGTTGGCGCCCACGTCAATGAGCACCACGGGGTTCTTTTCCGTGGGCAGGAAGCTGGCGAGCGCCGGGCGCTCCACACCCTTGATGCGGCCCAGCACGAACATGCCGCAGGCCACGGAGGCCCCGGAATTGCCCGCGCTGACCACGCCGTCGGCAAGACCGTCCTTCACCAGCTGGCAGGCCACCTGAATGGAGGAGTCCTTCTTGCGGCGCAGGCCGTCAGAGGGCTTTTCATCCATGCCCACCACCTGGGAGGCGTGGTGGATGGTGATGGGCAGCTCGGAAGCGCCTTTGTGACGGGCAAGTTCCGCGCGCAAGACATCCGCATCGCCCACAAGGGTGATGTGGATGCCTTCGCGGGCAACCTGCATGGCGGCAGGAACATTGACCCGGGGGCCTATGTCGCCCCCCATGGCGTCAACGGCGATGCGGGGCGTTTTTTCAGGCATTCGCGGTGTTCAGGGCCTGACGGTCCTTGTAGTTGCCGCACGCGTCGCAGGCGCAGTGCGAAAGCACGGGCTCGCCGCACTTGCACAGCACGACATTGGGGGTGGCGACATGGTCGTGGGAACGGCGCATGTTTCTGCGGGACTTGGAGGTCTTTTTCTTCGGTAAGGCCATGATGGCTCTCCTTCTGGTCTATTGGACGCGGCATGGGCGCGGGCCCCGGCCGTGTTCTGGTTATTGTAACTTCAAGTTGCGCAGGACCGCAAGCCTGAGATCGCCATTATCCTGGGCGCAGGCGCAAGAACCCTGATTCCTGTTGATGCCGCACTGGGGGCACAGGCCCTTGCAGTCCTCGGAGCACAGGGGCTTTTCCGGCAGGGCCAGCAGGAACTGCTCCCACAAAAAACCCGCCACGTCGAATTCGGGAACGCCCTTGACCACGCGTACGCGGCTGGCGTCCTCAAGATCGTCCATCGGCGCTCCGGGCTCCTCAAAGCTGTCAAAGTCGCCGGAGAGGGGCAGCTCAAATTCTTCAGCGCAGCGGCCGCAGGGCTGGATGACCGATCCGGAGAAGTCGCCTGTGACCAGGAAGCCGTCGTCCTGGGGGGTGATGCGCATGGACGCCTCGAAAGGACGGCCCACCTTTCCGGGCACGTGGAGCTCCTTCATGGGCCCCGTCCAGAGGGACTGGTCCGTAAAGGAGAATTCCCGGCCTTCCGCCGGGATGTCCTGTAAAGAAATCCAGAGTTCGGTCATACTGCCTCGCAGGCGCTTCTCTATACGGGCGGCTTTTTGTTTGTCAAGAAAAAAGCACTTGCCTTTTTCTCCACCTGGGGCTACAAGTCCTCTTCCTTGACGCCGGGAGCCCGGCTTCGAGTTGTAGCGCGGCTTTGGCTGTGTTCATATAAAGAGAATGTTTTCAGGAGGTTCCCCATGTCCCAGACGTGCGATATCTGCGGCAAGCACCCCAGCTCCGGCAACAACGTGAGCCACGCCAACAACCGCACCCGGCGTCGTTTTCTGCCCAACCTGCAGCGCGTCAAGACCGTCCTGGCCTCTGGCGAGGTTCGTCACATCCGCGCCTGCACCCGCTGCATCCGTAGCGGCGCCGTGGTAAAGCCCGCCGTCCGCTCCGCGGTCGTCGCGGCCTAAACACCGCCCACAGTTTTTCGCGAAACGAGAAGGCCCCGGCTTGCCGGGGCCTTTTTCGTGCTCCTTGCGCGCCCCCCTGTCAAGGAAGGCCGCCATCAGCTTTTCTGAAGACCCGCTTCAGCTCTTGCCATTGGACCTCCGGCAGGTCTTCTGGCAAAGCAGTGTTGCGCGGCCGGACGCTTCCGGCCGTTGTTCAGCAGCGGGAGCCGATGCATGTCCAGCCTGGAATATTTTGCCAAGGTGGCGAGAGATTGGGACAGCCTGCGCGCGGGCTTTTTCCCGGAGTCCGTGCGTGTGAAAGCTTTGGCGCTCGCCGGGATAGGCGCTGGCGCCGGGCTCACCGCCGCCGACCTGGGCGCGGGCACCGGCTTCGTCACCGAGGCCCTGCTGGCCGCCGGACTCACGGTTTTTGCCGTGGACCAGTCGCCGGAGATGCTCGCCCGGCTTCGCTCGAAGTTCGCGTCCGTCGGCCGCCTTTTCGCCCTTGAGGGGGCGGCGGAGCGCCTGCCCTTGCCCGAGGCCTCGGTGGACTTCGTCTTCGCCAACATGTTCCTGCACCACGTGGACGACCCGCGCGCGGCCATCGCCGAGATGGCGCGCATCTTGCGCCCTGGCGGGCGCGTCGTCATCACCGACCTGGACAGCCACACCCACCAATTCCTTTTGACCGAGCACCACGACCGCTGGGCCGGCTTCCGGCGCGCCGAGGTCTCGGCCTGGCTTGCGGCCGTCGGACTCACGGCCGTGGCCGTGGACTGCTGCGGCGAGAACTGCTGCGCGGATTCCTGCGACGGTGCTGACCAGGCCGCCATCGGCATCTTTGCGGCCAGCGCCACGCGGCCGGTGCTGGGCATCCGCCCGGCGGACGCGGACCCGCTGGCCGTGGCCGGGTTTGCGCGGTCCTGCTGGGGCAACGCCAAACCTCTGCTGTGCGCGGAGTCCGTGCTTTCGGCCGTGGCGCAGGGGCTTGGCGTGCGTTCGCCGCTCATTCCCCGCCTGGCCACGGGCTTCTGCAGTGGACTCTCGCGCACCTGCGGACCCTGCGGGGCTTTTTCCGCCGGGATCATGGCCCTGGGCCTGGCTCTGGGGCGCGACTCCGGCCAGGACGACCTGGACGAGACCTACGGGCCGGCGCAGGAGTTCCGCGAGTTCTTCCTCGAACGCTTCGGAGCGTTGGATTGCCGGGCGCTCACCGGCCACGACCTGGGCACGCCCGAGGGGCTTCTGGCCTACCGCGAGGCTGGGCTCAAGCTGAAATTCTGCGCGCCGTTGCTGGAAGAGGCCGCGGCGCAGGTCATCCGCATCCTGCAGGCGGCGCGGCCGTGAATGGGGCTTCCAGCGGCGTGGCTGTCCCCCACGGGGGGCGCTAGGCCAAGGCATGGCGGACCTGGAAAAGCTTGCCGGCACGGAAGGCCGCGCCTTCTTTCTGGATGCCTCGCCCGATGGCGGCGGCTGGGGGAAACGTCTGTCCTTCGGCGCGCCGCGCGCCGTGCGCCGGGCCGAAAGCCTGGAGGAGGTCGGCGGCGTTGTCGCCTGGGCCGAGCGTGAGGCCCGCGCGGGCCGCTGGAGCATCCTGGCCCTGGCCTTCGAGGCCGCGCCCGCCTTTGACTGCGCCCTCGTTGCGCACGCGCCCCAGGATTCCGCGCCCCTTGTGGGCTTCCCCCTGGCCTGGGCCGCCAGCCACGATGCCCCTTCGCCTCGGCCGCCCTTCCCCGAAGAGCGTCGGGGCGTCCGCCGCCAGAGCCCCTGGCGCGCCCTGGTGTCTCCGCGCGACTACTCGGAGCGCTTCGCCCGCCTGCAAGACGACATCCGCAACGGCGAGACCTATCAGACCAATTACACCGTGCCCTTTGAATGCGCCTTTTCTGGCGACGACCGCGCCTGGTTCGCGGAACTGGCGCGCGCCCAGGACGCCGGGTTTTGCGCCTGGCTGGATATGGGGCGGCACCGGGTGCTGTCGCTTTCGCCGGAGCTGTTCTTCCGTCTGGAAGCGGGCGGTGCGGACCGGGAGATCCTGGCCCGGCCCATGAAGGGCACCGCGCCGCGCGGCGCAGTGCCGGAAGAGGACGCCGCCCTGGAACAGGCCCTGGCGCGCTGCCCGAAGAACCGCGCCGAGAACGTCATGATCGTGGACCTGCTGCGCAGCGACCTGGGCCGCGTGGCCCGGCCCGGAAGCGTGCGCGTGCCCCGGCTCTTTCAGGTGGAGCGCTACCCCACCGTATTCCAGATGACCTCGGACGTGCGCGCCACGCTGCGGGAGGGCACGGGGCTGCGCGAGATCCTGGCCGCGCTGTTCCCCTGCGGGTCCGTCACCGGCGCGCCCAAGGTGCGCACTATGCGGATCATCCGCGACCTGGAGCCGCATCCCCGGGACATTTATTGCGGGGCCATCGGCCTGCTTGAGCCCGGCGGGACGCATGGCGATGGACGCGCAGTCTTCAGCGTGCCCATCCGCACCATCCTGCTGGACCGCGAGAGCGGGAGCGCACGCTTCGGCGTGGGGGGCGGCGTGACCCACGACTCCACGGCGCGCGACGAGTATCTGGAATGTCAGACCAAGATGCGCTTCCTCATCCCGCAGGAGGAGGAGTTCGAGCTTCTGGAGTCTTTGCTGCTGCAAAATGGACGCTATCCGCTGCTTGCGGGGCATCTGGCGCGGCTGGCGCGTTCGGCGGATTTTTTCGGTTTCGCGCTTGACGAGGCCGCGGTGCGCTTGGCCCTGGCGGAACTGGCCCGGGCCAGCGCAACCGGCCGGTTCAAGGCCCGGCTGCTCATGCGGCGCGATGGCGCGCTGCGGGTCGAGGCCGCGCCGATTGCCGGAGGTCGCCAAGCGCCCTTGCGCGTGGGCTTCGCGCCAGCGCCCGTGGCTTCTGCCGATGGAATGCTGGGGCACAAGACCACACTCAGGGCCGTCTATGAGGCCGCGCTGGCCGCGTGTCCCGGCTGCGGGGACGCGCTGCTCGTCAACGAGCGCGGCGAGGTGACGGAATCCACGCGCGCCAACCTGGTGCTGCGTCTGGATGGGGAGCTGGTGACGCCGCCCTTGCCGTGCGGGCTGCTGCCGGGGGTGTTCCGCGCGGGGCTGCTGCGCCGGGGCGTGGTGCGCGAACGGGTGCTTTTCCCGCAGGACGTGCTGCGGGCCGAGCGCCTGTGGCTGGTGAATTCCGTGCGCTGGTGGATGGACTGCGCGGTGTCGCCCTGTGCGGAGATGGGCCGTTAGCTAGTTGTGGAGTTATAGGAGGTTGTTCACTCGGCCCGAATCGGTCAAATTGGGTTTGCGAGAACTCAACTGCCGACAGGAGGACCGAGTGAACATCCATGCCAATGCCAGATTGACAGTCGTTCGTCGAGAGGAGTTGGT
>JARLHQ010000015.1 GCA_031292175.1 Humidesulfovibrio sp. | reverse complement strand
GCCCCATGAGTCCCTCGGGGACATGCCGCCAGTGGAATTTGCCGCCCGGAGGGCAGGGGGTACCCCCTGCCCTCCGGCTACCCCAAAACCTCCAACCCAGAGTCTCTACTCCTAGCTGGCCCTAAAACAGGGGACTTTACACCCTATTGGGTTGGCGAATGCGGTGTTAACGTGGGGAGTTGGCCCGTCAGCACCAAAATTCATTGCATTTTAGAGTGAGTTCAAGTCTGTGAGTATAGGAAAAGATACGGCCCGGAAGGACTGGAAGCGATAAAGCTCAGAAGGATAGCTCTGACCAAAGTTTTCAAACTCTAATCATCCCCAGAGAGTAAATAGCAGTGAAACAAGGCGAGGGCAGAGCACTTGCCTTGAATTTTAGAGTTATCTGGGGCTATGAACATCAAGCAAATCGTGAGAGTGATATAAGCGGGTACTGCCGGTGGGAACGCTCAAAGTTTGAGCGTAGACCAGTGACGCTTCTTACGGGGGGGACTCCAGGCCTTAACGGTTGTTGCTCGGGACGGGCGTGGGCATGAAACAATCCCGTTTGAAGGTGTTCACAAAGGCCTCCCAGATTGCCAATGCTTGTTTTTTCCCAAGGCGGTTGTGTCGTTACCCTGGGGCATCAGCGGGAATCCAGTTTAAACGCTCAAGGCCCGAAATTATGAGTAGGCATTTTCGACTAGGCAAAGTAGAATTTTTTTGCATGGCCAGCATGAAGATATCCATGGGCGGCAGGGTGCTAAGCAGAATTTTCAGGGAGCAATAAATGACTGAACGAGAAATCGAACAAGCCCTGATTGAGAAACTGGGCGATCTCAAATACACCTACCGCCGGGACATCCTCGACCGAGCCGCGTTGGAGCACAACTTCCGTCAGCATTTCGAGCACCTGAACCGCGTCAACTTGACGGGCAGCGAGTTCCCGCGCCTGCTGGAGTCCATTGTCACCCCGGACGTGTTCGCCGCCGCCAAGCACCTGCGCGAGCGCAACCGCTTTGATCGCGACGACGGCACGCCGCTCTACTACACCTTGGTCAATATTAAGGACTGGTGCAAGAACAGCTTCGAGGTAGTCAATCAGCTGCGCATCAGCACTGATTACAGCCACCACCGTTACGACGTGATTCTGCTCATCAACGGCGTGCCCGTGGTGCAAATCGAGCTGAAGACTCTAGCCATCAGCCCGCGCCGGGCCATGCAACAGATTGTTGATTACAAGAACGACCCAGGCAACGGCTACGGCAAAACTCTGCTGTGCTTTTTGCAACTGTTCATCGTTAGTAACCGCAACGATACTTGGTATTTCGCCAATAACAACAGCCGACACTTCAGCTTCAACGCCGACGAGCGCTTCCTACCGCTTTACCAGTTCGCGGGCGTGGACAACAAAAAAATCACCCAGCTGGACAGCTTCGCCGACGCCTTTCTTGTTAAATGCACCCTGGGCGAGATGATCAGCCGTTACATGGTGCTGGTGGCCAACGAGCAACGGCTGCTAATGATGCGGCCTTATCAAATCTATGCAGTCAAGGCGATTGTCGATTGCATTCATCAGCACTGCGGCAATGGCTATATTTGGCACACCACCGGCAGCGGCAAGACGCTTACCTCGTTTAAAGCCTCCACTCTGCTCAAGGACAACCCCGACATAGACAAATGCCTGTTTGTGGTTGATCGCAAAGACCTCGATCGGCAGACGCGGGAGGAATTTAATAAGTTCCAAGACGGCTGCGTCGAAGAAAATACCAACACTGAAGCCCTGGTGCGCCGGTTACTATCCGATGACTATGCCGACAAGGTGATTGTCACCACCATCCAGAAGCTTGGCTTGGCGCTCGACGGCACCAATAAGAAAAACTACAAGGCGCGGCTGGAACCCTTGCGCAAGCAGCGTATGGTCTTCATCTTCGACGAATGCCACCGCTCGCAATTTGGCGATAATCACAGCGCCATCAAGGAATTCTTCCCCAACGCCCAGCTGTTCGGCTTCACTGGCACGCCAATCTTCGAGCAGAACGCAAGCTTCCAACAGATCGAAGGCCAACAGGGCAGCTATAAAACAACGGCGGATATCTTTCAGCAACGGCTGCACGCCTACACCATCACCCACGCTATTGAAGACAACAACGTGCTGCGCTTCCATGTCGATTACTACAAGCCTGATGGTAAAAAGCCGCCCAAGCCGGGCGAGCCGCTGGCAAAAAAAGCCATCGTCGAAGCCATACTTTCCAAACACGACGCCGCTACTGCCGGGCGCAAGTTCAACGCGTTGCTGGCCACTGCAAGCATCAACGACGCCATCGAATACCACGGCTTGTTTAAAGCGGTGCAGGCCGAGAAACTGGCGGAAAATCCAGACTTCCGGCTGCTGAATATCGCCTGCGTTTTCTCACCTCCGGCCGAAGGCAATAAGGACGTGCAGCAGATTCAGGAAGACTTGCCGCAAGAAAAGGCCGACAATGAGCAGAACCCCGACCAGAAGAAGGAAGCCCTTAAGGCGATCATTGCCGACTACAACGCCCAATACAGTTCCAACCACAGCATTGGCGAGTTCGATCTTTATTATCAGGATGTGCAAAAGCGCATCAAGGACCAGCAATACCCCAACAGCGACCTGCCGCACCGCCAGAAAATCGACATCACCCTCGTGGTGGATATGCTCCTCACCGGCTTCGATTCGAAGTTCCTGAACACCCTTTACGTGGATAAGAACCTCAAGTTCCACGGCCTGATTCAGGCGTTTTCGCGCACCAACCGCGTGTTCAACGACTCCAAGCCCTACGGCAACATCCTCGACTTCCGCCAACAGCAGGGGGCGGTAGATACCGCCATCGGGCTCTTTTCCGGCGAATCCACTACGCCCGCAAAGGAAATCTGGCTGGTGGACCAGGCCCCGGTTGTCATCGGCAAACTACAAACCGCTGTACAGCAGTTGGGTAGATTCATGCAATCCCAGGGGCTGGAGAATACCCCCGAAGCAGTTCCCAACCTCAAGGGCGACGCCGCCCGCGCCAGGTTCATCAATCTGTTCAAAGAGGTGCAACGACTCAAAACCCAGCTCGACCAGTACACCGACCTGACGGACGCAAACAAGGCCACCATTGAGCAGGTGCTGCCCAAGGAGCAACTACAGGGATTCAAGGGCGTGTATCTCGCCACCGCTCAACGGCTGAAGACACAGCAGGATAAAGGCGGCGGTAGCACCACGCCTGAGGTGCAGCAGCTTGATTTCGAGTTTGTGTTGTTTGCTTCTGCGCTGATTGATTACGACTATATCATGGCGTTGATTGCCCGCTACTCGCAGCTAACACCGGGCAAGCAGATGCTGAGACGTGAACAGCTCATCGGTCTGATTCAGGCCGATGCCAAGTTCATCGACGAGCGCGACGACATTGCCGAGTATATCGGCACTCTGGAAGCAGGCAAGGCGTTGGACGAGAACGCTATTCGTGCCGGGTTTGAACGCTTCAAAGCCGACAAGCACGCCCGCCAATTGGCCGAAATCGCCGCTAAGCACGAGCTGGACACCGCCGCCTTGCAAACCTTCGTGGATAGCATCCTGCGCCGTATGGTCTTCGACGCTGACCAACTCGGTGATTTGTTCGCCCCGCTGGAATTGGGCTGGAAAGCGCGCACAAAGGCCGAACTGGCGCTGATGGAAGACCTGATTCCGTTACTCAAAAAGCGCGCTCACGGGCGCGAGATTTCAGGGCTGGGCACGTATGAGCAATAAGCAGGAAGACAAAACGATAAAGCCAGCGGGAAAACGTGCTTTGGTGCCCACACTGCGCTTCCCCGAGTTTCGGGATGCGGGGGAGTGGGAGGTGAAGACGCTCAGCCAGTTGGCACAGCGCAGCCCGCAGAAAAACAGCAACGGGAAGCTGAAGCGCGTGCTTACCAATTCTGCCGAGTTCGGTGTGGTTGACCAACGAGACTATTTTGATAAGGACATAGCCACTCAAGGCAATCTGGAAGGTTACTTTGTCGTCGAAAAAGGGGATTACGTTTACAACCCTCGTATCTCAGCATTAGCCGCAGTAGGCCCAATTTCAAAGAATAATATCGCGACAGGGGTTATGTCGCCCTTGTATACAGTTTTTCGATTCGACAATACTGACAACGATTTTTACGCTTACTATTTCAAGACAACGGGCTGGCATCAGTACATGCAACATGTGTCTAGTACCGGTGCAAGGCATGACAGGATGGCCATCACAAATGATGCCTTCATGGCTATGCCTCTCCCTGTTACTTGCTTGGGAGAACAGCGAAAAATTACTGACTGCCTTGCTTCCCTTGACGAACTGATCACTCTGGAGGCGCAACAGTTCGTCGCGCTCAAGACCCATAAAAAAGGACTGGTGCAGCAGCTTTTCCCAGCCCCAGGCGAAACCCTGCCTAAGCTGCGTTTTCCCGAGTTTCGGGATACTGTGGAGTGGGAGACCCGAAGTGTTTCGCAGTTGGCTAAGGTAACTACTGGTGCTAAGGACACTCAAAACAAGGTAGACGGAGGACGCTACCCATTCTATGTCCGTTCGCAAACAGTTGCACAGATAAATACCTACTCATATGATGGCGAGGCAATCTTGACTTCCGGTGACGGTGTTGGAGTTGGTAAAAACTTTCATTACATCAAAGGCAAATTCGATTTCCATCAACGGGTGTATTGCATTTACGACTTCGACGAAGATATAAGTGGATTATTTTTTTATCTATATTTTTCCGAACACTTTGGGAATCGTGTCATGCGGATGAGCGCAAAAAACTCCGTTGACTCGGTCCGAATGTCCATGATTACAGAAATGCCTGTCATGCTGCCATCAATTTCAGAACAACAAAAAATCGCCGATTGCCTCGCTGCCCTCGACAACCTCATCACCGCCCAAAACCAAAAGATAGACACGCTCAAGATTCATAAAAAGGGGCTGATGCAGCAGCTTTTCCCCGTAATGGATGAGGTGCAGTGATGAGCAGTACATTCTTCGCCAGTCTGGATAATTTGGCCGCGCACCTTCGAAACGAGTTGAAAGAAAAGAAATTCATACTGCTTTATGCTTACAACGGCACCGGCAAGACCCGGCTTTCGATGGCCTTCAAGGACATCGGCAAGCAAGGTGATGCAAGGGATACACTTTACTTCAACGCTTTTACCGAAGACCTCTTCACTTGGGATAATGATCTGGAAAGCGACACCTCGCGCGTACTGAAGATCAACTCCGCTTCCCGCTTTTTCGCCGGGCTCGCGGAAATGGAAATGGATACCCGCATCCGACCGTTACTGAGTCGCTACGCCGACTTTGATTTTAAGATAGACACCAGCAACTGGACGATCAGCTTTTCTCGCCAGGTCATCATAGGCAATGGTGAAGACGCAAGAACTGAAAATGTGGATAATATCAAAATCTCGCGCGGCGAGGAGAATATCTTCATCTGGTGCTTCTTCCTTGCCATCGTGCAACTCAGATTGGATGACGACGGAACGGGGCCGTACAACTGGGTTAAGCACGTCTACATTGATGACCCGATTTCATCTCTTGACGAGCATAATGCTATTGTGCTCGCTAATCATCTGGTGCAGCTGTATAGAGAAGCGCAAAGTTCTATTAGTACGGTCATCTCGACACATCACAACCTATTTTTCAATGTGCTGCATTATGAATTCAAAAATCTCTTCAAGCGCCAGCCTTTGCAGTATGTCTTAAGCCAAGACCGGACGGCTGGCGGCTATGCCATGCGCCGTCAAACGGGCGATACCCCCTCGTTTCATCACGTCGCCGCTTTGGCTGAACTTCACCGCGTTTCACAAGGTGAGACAATACATACTTATCACTTCAATATGCTTCGAGTCGTACTTGAAAAAACAGCGCTGTTTCATGGGTATGGACATTTCTCGGCGTGTATAAAAAAGGACCAGGACGACGCGGACGGGATACTGCATCAACGGTTTGTTGATCTTTTGAGCCACGGGAAATATGCGCTGTTTGAACCTAGTGAAATGGGAAGCGAGACAAAAGATTATTTTCGGAAAATTCTGAGTAAGTTTCTCGAAAGTTACCCTTTCAACCCCGTTTTATTTCCGCCAGTAACCGAGGAATCAGCACCATGACCGAACAAGACCAAAAACTACTGGGCGCCATTCTCTGGGGCATTGCCGACCAACTGCGCGGCGCGATGAATGCTGACGATTTCCGCGACTACATGCTCTCTTTCCTGTTTCTGCGCTACCTGTCGGACAACTACGAGGCAGCCGCGCAAAAGGAACTGGGGGCGGATTACCCCAAGCTGAAAACGGGCGACCGCAGTGCGCCGCTGGCGGTATGGTATGCACAGAACCCGGATGACACGGCTGAATTTGAAAAGCAAATGCGCCGTAAGACGCATTATGTGATTCAGCCCGCCTACCTTTGGAGCAGCATCGCCGAAATGGCACGCACGCATAACGGTGAGCTACTGCGTACCCTGCAAAATGGCTTCGATTACATTGAGAACGAATCCTTTGCCAGCACCTTCGGCGGCCTCTTTTCTGAGATCAATTTGAATTCGGAGAAGCTGGGCAAGGGCTACACCCCGCAAAACGCCAAGCTTTGCACCATAATCAAGGCGATCGCAGATGGGTTGGAAGAGTTCTCTACTGACAAGGATACACTGGGCGATGCGTATGAATACCTGATCGGTCAATTTGCGGCGGGTAGCGGCAAGAAAGCGGGCGAGTTTTATACTCCGCAAGAGATTTCCAGCATCTTGTCGGGCATTGTCACGTTGGACAGCCAGGAGCCCGCCACCGGCAAAAGGAAGCAACTGGAAAGCGTGTTCGATTTTGCCTGCGGTTCTGGCTCACTGCTGCTGAATGTGCGCCAACGCATGAAGGAGGCGAACGGCATCGGGAAGATTTTTGGCCAGGAGAAAAACATTACCACCTACAACCTGGCGCGCATGAACATGCTGCTGCACGGGGTGAAGGACTCTGAATTCGAGATTTTTCACGGTGACACTCTGACCAACGAATGGGACATGCTGCGTGAAATGAACCCGGCGAAGATGCCGAAGTTCGACGCGGTGGTGGCCAATCCGCCGTTCAGCTACCGCTGGGAGCCGACCGAAGCGCTGGGAGAGGACATGCGCTTTAAGAATTACGGTCTAGCGCCCAAGTCCGCAGCCGATTTCTCCTTCTTGCTGCACGGTTTCCACTACCTGAAGCCTGATGGCGCGATGGCCATCATCCTGCCCCACGGCGTGCTGTTCCGTGGCGGGGCAGAGGAGCGCATCCGTACCAAGCTGCTGAAAGAGGGCAACATCGACACGGTGATCGGCCTGCCCGCCAATCTGTTTTTCTCAACGGGCATCCCGGTGTGCATTCTGGTATTGAAGAAATGCAAGAAGCCCGACGATGTGCTGTTCATCAACGCCGCCGACCACTTTGAGAAGGGTAAACGGCAAAACCGGCTACTGCCGGAGCATATCGAGAAAATCATTGGCACTTACCAGCACCGCAAAGAAGAAGCGCGCTACGCCCGTCGCGTGCCTATGGAAGAGATTGAAGCCAAGGGCTACAATCTGAACATCTCGCGTTACATCAGCACTTCCCAGGCGGAATCTGAAATTGATTTGCAGGCGACCCATGCAGAACTGGAATCGCTAGCACAGCGAATCAGCACCGCGCGAAATAAGCACAATGATTTCCTCAGGGAGCTGGGCTTGCAGCCCTTGCCGTGACGAGGGCCTTCGGAAGCTTTCGGCGGAGGGTGTTTTGCAATGTTTAAGTAACGACGTTAGAATTGACCTGCGGCAAGAATCCGATCTTAACCTAAATTGAGAGTTGAGGACCCTGCGGTAGTCTTCTGGATGTGAAAACAGCGTGATGATCAGGAGCAAGGCCGTGGGGCTATGGGAGTTTTTGCTTCTCAGGAGGCCGTAAGCGGCCAGATTGACGGGGTTTGGGTGTACAGAAAACCGCGTTGTCTGGCTAGTAGAAGACCGCAGGGCGTCTGACCATCAGGAGAGCACAATGGCCACGAACAAAACGTGTGCGCTTACTAGAAGCTGTTGTCTGAGAGCTGGGCTATACGCTTACACTGAGCATGAGCTGTCACCCCTGTGGCAAAGATGAGTGGAGAGCCTACCTAACATTGAAACGATAATGCGTTGAGAAAGTGTGGGTGGACTCTATCCTATGCGTGGGTGCCTTAGTCTCGATAATGTGAATGTATTGTTACATGGCACCGGTGTATAGTACGTTTCCGAGTATATTGATATATTTTAAATAATTATATATTTGCGAAAAAGTGTAAAATACTGTTTGCCGTTTAAGATTGTATTCTTCTGCTCAATGGATGCATATCTACCAGAGCTGTAGTGTGCACCGAGTGAGGGCAAACAACGGCCCCCCCCCCCATCCTGTTTTCGAGGGAGAAAAATGTCTGGCTAACTCCGCTCGATAACTGTCTGCCGATTTCATGTCCTACAGCGAGTGCCTTCTTGTTTGCTTCTGTCTATTCTTTGGCATAGCGTGAAGCAGTTATGTGGTTCTGCTAAGATAAGTACATCTGAGGCCATATTATGCGTTGAATTTATGCTTTGAATTTCATCTGCTGGCTATATAGGTGCGGTTGGTACAGTTAATTTTAAGAAACTATTTTTTTTGATATATCATTTTTTTAAACCCTAAGAAAAAATATAAGAAAGAACCGTACCTGCTGTACCTCTATCGACCAACCAGGGGGGGCTAACGCGACACAAGCGCCACTTTTAAGCCGATACGCCAGCCTTAACTCTGCCACCGATTCAGAATCCGGCACAAATCCGGCACAATATCGCTAGACAAAGAAAAAGGGTCTATGAGTGTTATCTCATAAACCCTTGATCTTTCTGGTGGAGCTGGAGGGAATTGAACCCACGGCCTCTTGAATGCCATTCAAGCGCTCTCCCAACTGAGCTACAGCCCCACGGCGTTGGGAAGGCCTGTCTAGCGAAGTGGGGCGGGTGTTGTCAACGGGAAAATTTAAAAAGTTAAAAAAATGCCGGAACTCGCGCGCGGCGTTGCTTCTCCGGGGAGGCGCGGGTAAGAGTGGCGCATGAGTCCCAAAGAGCATCTCGACAGGGTGCGCGCCCAGCTTGCCACCCTTCGCGGCGCAACGCGGCAGATTTCCGGCGTCGGCTGGGTCTGTTCGATTGCGCGGCACCGGCTGCATACCGTGGCGCTGCCCCAATGCGCGGCCGTGGTGGTCCTGGAAGGGCGCAAGCTGCTCTTCCGGGGGCAGGAGCGCCTGGAGACGTCCGCTGGCCAGTTGCTGCTCATCCCCGCCCAGGTGGGGCTGACGGTGGAGAACATCCCTGATCCGGCCAGCGGCCGCTATACGGCGCTGGTGCTGGAATTCGAGGAGAAGCTGCTGGTCCGTGTGGCCGCGGCGACGCCGACGCCGGACGAACCGCCCTCGGGCGATTGCGAGTGCTGGCGTGTGCCGCTGGATGCGCCCCTTGCCTCTTCGCTGGCGCATCTGCTGGACATGGGGCTGGTCAGCGTCGGCGGGGAGCGGGTGCTGTCTCTGTGCCGGGAAGAACTGTTGACCCTGCTGAGCGAGCGGAGCGGCTTTTTGCCCCGGTTCTGGCCCGCCTCGACCTCGTGGCGCGCACGGTGCGCGGCGCTGCTTGGCGCGGATCCCGGCCGTGAGTGGCCCGCCGTAGAGGTGGCGAGCCGCCTGGGCGTCAGCGAACGCAACCTGCGCCGCAACCTCAGCGCAGAAGGCGTTGGCCTGCGCACGCTGCTGCGCGATGTGCGCCTGAACACCGCCCTGGGCCTGCTGCAATCGGGCCGTTTGAACGTGGGCGAGGCCGCGTTTCGCTGTGGCTACGCCTCCCCCTCGCGCTTCGCCGTGCGCTTCCGCCAGCGCTTCGGCATGCGTCCGAGCGACTTGCTGCGTCAGAACGCCGAAGTGGGATGATCTTTGGCCGGAAGGGGACTGCGGTCACTGGCGCAGTCTGGCACTCTGAACCCACAAAACATGGAGGGTTTCTTATGCGCCTGTTTTTCGGATTCTTGCTGTCTCTGGTTCTGACGGGTTCCGCCCTGGCGGCGGAGTTCACCCTGTCCAGCCCGGACCTGCGCGAGGGCGGCGGCATTGCCGCGGCGCAGGTGTATGGCGGCTTCGGCTGCTCCGGGGGCAATGTCTCCCCGGCCTTGAGCTGGAGCAATCCGCCCGCTGGAACCAAAAGCTTCGCCCTTACGGTCTATGACCCCGACGCGCCCACGGGCAGCGGCTGGTGGCACTGGGTGGTGTTCAACATCCCGGCCTCGGCCCGCGCCCTGGCCGCCGGGGCCGGCAGCGGCAAGGCCGCCCTGCCCGCGGGGTCCGTACAGTCGCGCACGGACTTCGGCGCGCCGGGCTATGGCGGCCCCTGCCCGCCCCCGGGCAAGCCGCACCGCTACGTGTTCACCCTGCGCGCCCTGGACGTGGACCGGCTTGACCTGGCCGAGAACAGCTCGGGGGCGCTGGTCGGCTTCAACCTGAACGCGCACACCCTGGCCAAGGCGAGCCTGACGGCCCATTACGGCCGCTAGCCTGTCCGTAAGTCTCTTTGCGCCACGGCGCCACGGCCCCCAAAGCGGACCCCGGATGAGGCGGTCCGTCCGGGGGCCGTCCGTGGTCGTGGTCGCATTGCTTCCGGACCCGCCCTAGCGTATGCAGGGCGAATGCGCATGGTCTCGCGAATCCTTCTCAAACTCGCCTGGGTGGCGGTGGTGTTTTTTGGCATCACCGTCATCAGCTTCTGGGTCATCCACTTGGCCCCGGGCAAGCCCACCGACCTGCAAACCACGTTGAATCCCGGCGCTTCCGCCGTGGCGCGCGAACGCCTGGAGAAACTCTACGGCCTGGACCAGCCCATTTCCGCGCAATACGTCCAGTGGGTCACGCGCATGGCCCGGCTGGACTTTGGGCGCTCCATGTCAGGGGACAGCCGCCCGGTGTGGGACAAGATAGAGGAACGCCTGCCGCTCACCTTCGGCATGAATATTGTCTCGCTCTTTCTGACGCTGGCCGTGGCCATTCCCATCGGCGTTGCGGCGGCGTGGCGGCAGGGCGGCATCTTTGACCGCATCTCCACGGTCATCGTCTTCGCGGGTTTCGCCATGCCCGGCTTCTGGCTCGCGCTGCTTTTGATGCTGCTGTTGGGCATCGTCTGGCCCGTGCTGCCCATTTCCGGCCTCACGAGCCTGGGCTTTGCCAAGCTCTCCCTCTGGGGCAAGACCTGGGACCTCTGCCGACATCTGGTTCTGCCGGTGTTTTTGTACACCTTCGGCAGCCTGGCGGGCATGTCGCGCTTCATGCGCACCAGCATGCTCGAGGTGCTGCGCCAGGACTACATTCTCACCGCCCGCGCCAAGGGTCTGCCCGCGCGCACGGTCATCTTCCGCCATGCCATGCGCAACGCGCTGTTGCCCGTCATCACCATCCTCGGCCTGTCCGTGCCGGGGCTCATCGGCGGCAGCGTCATCATCGAGTCCATCTTCGCCCTGCCAGGTCTGGGCCAACTGTTTTATCAGGCGGTCATGAGCCGCGACTACCCGCTCATCATGGGCAGCCTGGTGTTGGGCGCGGTGCTCACGCTTTTGGGCAATCTGCTGGCCGACGTGGGCTATGGCCTGGCCGATCCGCGCATCCGCCAGGGAGCCGACTCCCGTGGGGAGGACGCGTGAGCGCGCCCGTCGTCAGGAAACGCAAACCCCTTGCCCCGCCCACCTGGCTGGAGCGTTACGGAATGCTGGCCCTGGGGTTGCTGCTCGTGGGCGGCATGAGTCTGGCCGCGCTCTTCGCGCCCTGGGTCGCCCCCTTTGATCCCAACGCCATCAACGTGGACGCCCTGCTCTTGAAGCCGTCCCTCGCGCACCCACTGGGCACGGACGTCCTGGGTCGCGACGTTTTTTCGCGCATCCTCTACGGCGGCCGCGTGTCGCTCTGGGTGGGCTTTGTGGCCGTGGGCATCTCCACAAGCATCGGACTGGTCCTTGGGCTCATCGCTGGCTACTTCGGGCGGCTCACGGACGAGATCATCATGCGCCTGGTGGACGTGATGCTCTGCTTCCCGTCCTTCTTCCTGATCCTTGCGGTCATCGCCTTCCTGGAGCCCAGCCTGACGAACATCATGGCCGTCATTGGCCTGACCTCCTGGATGGGCGTGGCCCGGCTGGTGCGCGCGGAGACGCTTTCTCTGCGCGGGCGTGATTTTGTGCTGGCGGCCAAGGTGGCCGGAGCGGGTCCCGCGCGCATCATCACGCGGCATATCCTGCCCAACGCCCTGGCCCCGGTGCTGGTCTCCGCCACCCTGGGCGTTGCCGGGGCCATCCTGGTGGAGGCCTCGCTGTCCTTCCTGGGCCTGGGCGTGCAGCCCCCGGACGCCTCCTGGGGCAACATGCTCATGGACGGCAAGGAGGTGCTGGAGGTGGCGCCCTGGCTGTCCGTGTTCCCCGGCCTGGCGATTTTGTTCACCGTGCTCGGCTACAATCTGCTGGGCGAGAGCCTGCGCGACATCCTCGACCCGCGCCTGCGGCGATGAGCATGGCCGTGGAGAACATGGCCGGCCGCGTCCGCTATCCCGGAGACGAGGCCCGGCACCCCTGGCTCGCGCGGCTTCTGGACGCCTACCATGCGGCGGACGCGGTCCTGCGCGGCGCGCTGGAACGCGAGACGGCCCGGCGTGGCGGGGGCCTCGCCTGCGGACCGGGCTGCTGCAACTGCTGCATGGACCAGCAGCTGCCGGTATCGGAGTTCGAGGTGCAGGGGATCTGGTGGTATGTTTCGGAGGTTCTGGAAGGCGGGCTGCGGGCGGAGCTCCTGCGGCGGCTCCTGGGCCATGGCCCGGTGGGCGAGTGCGCCTTCCTGCTTGCTGGCCGTTGCGCGGTCTATCCGGTGCGGCCCTTTGTCTGCCGACAGTACCATGTGTTCCGTCGGCCGTGCGGCCCTGGTGAAAACGTGTACGAGACCCGGTCCAGAGATGCCTTTCGGCCGGCTGTGGATAGCCCGCGCGACCTGATCTGGCAGATCATCCCCCTCTACGGCGTGGCCGAGGAAAACGTTGATTGGCTGGCCGAGAGCGGCTATGTTTCCCGAAAAGGAAAGCATCCGCACACCTTGGCCCTGGATACCATCGTCATGCACCTGAAGACCGCCGCGCCCCGGCGCAAGGCCCGCCATGCTTGAATTGCTGCGCATCCGTGACCTGGCGCTCATCGAGGACGCCGAGCTGGAGTTCACCCCCGGCATGAACGCGCTCACCGGCGAAACCGGCGCGGGCAAGAGTTTCATCGTGCGCGCCATCGACTTCTTGACCGGCGAGCCCATGAGCGCGGACCTGGTGCGGCCCGGCAAGGAAAAGGCCGTGGTGGAGGCCGTGTTCGTGGGGCAGAACGGCGACGGTCCGACCGAGGAGCTTATCCTGCGGCGCGAGCTCATCGCCGGAACGGGCCGCAGCCGCGTGTACGTGAATGACCGCCTGGGCTCGCTGGAAAGCCTGCGTGAGCTGCGCGCGGGGCTTGTGCTGCACACAAGCCAGCACGGCCAGCAGAAGCTTTTGCAGCCCGCCTATCAGGCGCGCATCCTGGACAGCTTCCTGGCCGAGCCGGGCCTGTTGCCCGAGCGCGACGCGGCCCTGGCCGCCGTCAAGGCCGTACAGACCGCGCGCACCGATCTGGACGCCCGCGTGGCCGATCTCTCGCGGCAGCGCGAATTTCTGGAGTTCCAGCGTGCCGAGATCGCCAAGGTGAATCCGCAGCCCGGCGAGGAGGACGATCTGCTGCAGCGCAAGGCTGGCCTGAAGGACCGCGAGCGTCTGGACGAGGCCAAGGGCCGCGCCCTGGACGCCCTGCTGGGCGAGGGCCCCTTGGCCGCGCTGGTGGGCGAGCTCTCCCGCGCCCTGGCGCAGTTGACACCCTTTGACGAATCCTTTGGCGCGGACAAGGACGCGGCCGAAGACTTCCGCCACCATCTGGGGAACCTGGAATCGCGCATCCGCCGTCTCACCGTGGAAAGCGAAAACGGCGACGACATCGAAGCCATTGAGGCCCGGCTTTTCGAACTGGCCAAGCTGAAGCGCAAGTTGAACAAGGGTTTGGACGAGATTGTGGACCTGGGCAGGCAGGTGGAGGAGAATCTCTCGTTCCTGGATTCCTGCGCCTTGGACGCCAAGCGCCTGGAGCGCGAGGAGGCCCTGGCCGCAAAGAAGTTCGGCGCGGTGCTCACGCGTCTGAACGCCGCCCGGCGCGAGGCCTCGGACCGGCTGTGCGCCCGCCTGGGACAGGAGCTTGCCGGGCTTGGCTTCTCGGAGCATGCGCGCGTGGAGTTCGTCTTCGAGCCCGCCCTCGTTTATTCCGGCCCGCCCTCTGGGGAGGGCGGCGGCGAGGGAAACAGCGGCGACCTCTTTGAACTGCGCGGACGGCTCTTCTGGGTGCCCAACCCTGGCCAGCCGCCCCGGCCGCTGGACAAGATCGCCTCCGGCGGCGAACTCTCGCGCTTCCTGCTGGCGCTTACCGGTCTGCAGGCCGAGAGTGCCCGGCCCACGCTGATCTTCGACGAGGTGGACGCGGGCATCGGCGGCCATACGCTCACCCGTGTGGGCGAGCGCCTGCGTGCCCTGGCCGGCCGCCAGCAGATGATCCTCATCACCCACTGGCCACAGCTGGCGAAGCTCGCTGACCGTCATTTCCAGGTGCGCAAGGAGGTCGTGGGCGGGCTTACCTTCACCGGCTGCGCGCGCCTCGACGACGCGGCCATCGCGTCCGAACTCTCGCGCATGTCCGGCGGCGGGCCCGTGAGCGCCTGAGCCTGCCCAACCCCGCCCCTCTTGAGTCCCTGTTGTAGCCAGGATATACGTCGAGCGGAAACCGGGCTGTGACCGCGCCCGGCCAAGGAGTGCTTCATGTTCCGCCGATCCGCCTGGGTGCTCATGGCCCTTGCCGCCATTCTGCTCGCCGCCTGCGCGCATGCGGCCTACACCAACAGAAGCCAGCTGCTGCTCATCAGCGAGGGGCAGGAGATGGCCCTTGGCCTGCAAAGTGCCCAGGAAGTGCTTAAGAAAGAAAAGGAAAGCCACGACCCGTTCCTGGTGGAACGCGTGCAGCGCGTGGGCTGGCGCATCGCCGCCGCCGCGAACAAGCCGGAATACAAGTGGGAGTTCCATGTCGTCCAGAAGGATGTGGTCAACGCCTTCTGTCTGCCGGGCGGCAAGGTCTTCGTCTACTCCGGCATCCTGGATCTCACCACGTCGAACGACGAACTGGCCGCCGTCATGGGCCACGAGATCGCCCATGCGCTTCTGCGCCATGGTGGCGAACGCATGAGCATGGCCCTTATGACCCAGCTGGGCGGCGAGGCCGCGTCCATCGCGCTGGGCTCCACCGTCAGCCCGGCCGCCAGCCAGGTGTTCAACCAGGCCTATGGCGTGGGCGCACAGGTGGGCGTGCTCTTGCCGCACAGCCGCGCACAGGAGTCGGAGGCCGACGAGGTGGGCATGATCCTTGCGGCCAAGGCCGGATACGACCCGGCGGGCGCGCTCAGCCTGTGGGGCAAGATGGATGCCTACGCCAAGAGCAAGGGACAGAACGGCCCGGCCTGGCTGTCCACCCATCCCACGAACGCGGAACGCATCGCGGCCATCAAGGCCAAGATGGGGCCCATCCGCGCCCGGTATTTCCAACGGGCGGAGCTGCGCTAGTGGCCGGTGCCGCATGATCACCTGCACGGGCTGCGGCACGCGCAATCCCGACGCCGCGCGGAATTGTCAGACCTGCGGGCGCAAGCTGCAGTCGCGCTGGGCCGCGCAGGGCGGCGATGGCCAGGAGCCGGACGGCGGAACGAGGCGCAACGGCGCTGGCCCCGCCCCGCGAGCCCCATATGACCTGGACAGCATGGGCGGGGATCTGGACCTCGACGCGCCGCTGGAGCAGACCGGCGCGGGTGACGGCTCCGGGTGGCAACCCCTCGCTCCCGCGCAGATCACGGCCGACCCCCTCGCTTCGCGGATGATGCGCGCCTGCGCGGAAACCTGGACCTATGCGCTCTTGCTCATCGCCGGGGCCATCATCACCGGCGTCGCCGAGGACTGGCGCTACCTTGCCGGGGCCATCGTTCTGACCGCCGGGCTGGCCTGGGCCAGGGGGATATAAGGGGAGGCCGCATGGACACACCGCTTTCGTTTCCGACCCTCTCGTTCCGCGTCACCGGCTTGGTGCAGCACGTGTGGTTCCGGGGCTGGACGCAGATGACGGCTGGCGCGCTCGGCCTGAACGGCTGGGTGCGCAACCTGTCTGATGGCTCCGTGGCCGGGCAGGCCCAGGCGGCCGATGATTCGGAGGAGGGCGGGGCGGGGCTGGCGCGTTTCCGGGAATTGCTGGCAGAGGGGCCGCCCACGGCCCGCGTGTCGCGCGTGGAGGCGGAGCTGCTGGACCTGCCGGAACGCTTCCACGACTTCCAGGTGCGTTTCTGAGTCTCCCAGCCGACCTGCACGGATCACCGGCGCGGCCAGGGCCACGCGCAGCCAAAGAAATGCCGGCGCACCATGCGGGCGGGGGAGCAGCACCATTGTTCGCGAGCACGCAAACGCAAGATCAGGAGCCGAACGCGGCGGCGGATGTTCCGCCTGTTTCCCCTGTCCGTCTTGCCCCGCCACCTTGCGCCACCGCGCTGCTGCGCGCCTTCCCCTTGTTTGTGCTCGCGGTCCAGTTCATGGCGCACTACGCCCTGGGCATCTTCGTGCGTGGCGATTCATTTCAGGCTTACTCGGCCTTCAACTACGCCTACGGGAATTTTCTGAGCGCGGGCGAGTTCCCGCAGTGGTTCCCCCATGCCGCCTACGGCAGCCCGGCGGAAGTGTACATGACGACATTTCTGGGCCCGTTCCAGGTGCTCATGATACTCCTGGCCGCGCCGCTGCGCGTCGCCAACGCCTGGCTGCTGTTCTGCGGCGCGACCTTTGCGGAATGCGCGGTCTATGTCGCCTGCGCCTATCTGCTGGGGAAAAGCCTGTACAAGAGCGAGGAGGCCGCCTCGGCCGTGGCCACCTGGACGGCCCTCACCCTGTACTGGAACGTGCAGGTGTTTTGGCCGCACCGCGCGCTGGTCTATATCCCGCTCATGCTGCTGTTCACCCTGCGTTTCCACCGGAGCGGCGATCTGCGCGAGCTTGTGCGCATCGGCCTGGTGCTCTGCATTTCCGTCCTGGGCAACAACGCCTATACCGGCCCGCTGTATGTGCTCCTGGTGTGCGTCTTTTTCGCGGCCCTGTGTCTTCTGGACCGCAAGAACGGTTTCGCGCGGCTGGCGCGGCCGGGGACGGGCGCGCTGGTCGAGTTCGGCCTGCTTCTGCTGCTTGGCGGGCTGTATCTGTTTCTGATCCACAAGGCCTTCGATGGGGCGGCCTTCGCCGCTCCGGACCGCGATCCGGTGACCGGGGCCACCAGTCTACGCGTTTTTCTGACCTACGGCGGGTCGGCCATCGAAAAGCTGCCGGACTTCGTCATCGGGCGCAGCGGATGTCACATGCAGTTTTTCTTCTATCTTGGCGTCAGCGCCACGGGATTGGCGCTGTATGCTCTGCGCCGGGTGCGCGGCGGCGTGTTTGCGGCGCTGGCGGCGACCAGTCTGTTCCTGCTGCTCCTGAGCCTGGGGCCGTTCGGCGGGGTGGCCTATGCGGCGTACTGGTTCCCGGGCATGAACCGCTTCCGGCACCTGTCGTATTTGCTGCCTATGCTGCGCCTGCTGCTGCTCATCATCGCGGGCTATGGGCTGGACCATGTGCTGGAAAAACCGCGGGAGCGCGCCGCGGACGCCTTCGTGTGGCTCATGTTCGGGGCCCTGGGCATTCTGGCGGCCAAGGATTTCTGGCTCGGCTGGAACGGTCTGCTGCCGGAGTTTGGCTTTTTGCTGCTGCTGGCGGTTCGCGTGGGCTATGGCGTGTTGCACGCGCGTTGGCCCCGGCGGGCGGGCGCTTGCCTGGGGTTCGCCCTGGCCCTGGCTGTCGCCTTGGAGCTTGGCGTGGCGAACCATCAGCTGCTGCGCGCCGCCGGTTCCTTTTACAGTGTGGCGGAGCGCCGCGCCGTGGGCGGGAGGCTCGACGCCTACCTTGTGCAGCCGCAGCCCTTCCAGGCTGGACGGGAGGCCTCGCTGCCCCTGGACAGCCGCGCGCTCTTCGATCTGTACACGCGCCAGGCGGTGAACAACTACACCACGACGCAGTTTGTCGACCAGGATTTTTGTGCCCCGGCGGTGCGCATCGACTATGCCATGCCCGGAGTGCTAGAACTTCTGGAACGGGCCGCGCCTGGCGCGCTGGCGCGCACCAACGAGGAGCGCGACGTGGTCAAGGCTCTGGGCTTCGTTTATTGGCGGCAAGCGCTGGCGCAGCAGTGGTTCCGCGAGGCCGTGGGCTGTGGCGGCGGCCGGTTGGCGCTGGAGACGCCGCAGGGAGCCCGGCGCGATGTCGCAAGCGGCGTGCGGCATTTCTCGGCCAACCGGTTGGTGGCGGACGTAAACGCCGGACCGGAGGGCGGAATGCTCTTCTACGCCGACGCCTACCATCCCGGCTGGCGCGCCTGGGTGGACGGCTTGCCCGCGACGGTGGAGCGCGCACACGGGGCGTTCAAGTCTGTGGCCGTGCCGCCGGGCGCGCACCGGGTGGCGTTCGCATTCTTCAATCCCTGGCGCGAGTGGGCCAGACGGCTTTTGGCTGTGGTTGCGACACTGGTCGTGGTGTGGCTTCTGTTGGCCGCCGTGCGCTCCCGGCCGTCCCATTCTTGCTGAACCGCGCCGATTGGCGCCGCTCGCCCGCTGCCGGGCAAAGAAAAAGGGCCCTGCCTTTTCACGCAGAGCCCCCATTCTTTCTGGTGCCGGAGGGGCAGGCTCGAACCATCACGGTCGCCGATGCTTCAAAGTCCGCCGGTACTTGAGGTCAAGCCGCCAGGTCAAGCAAGCGCCACACAACGAGCCTTACTTGGTGGCCTTGGCCGCCGCTCCGCTTACATGATCCTTCAGCGCCTGCAAGGTGTTGTCGCAAAGGGCCAGGATCTGGACCTTGCGGCCCAGGGACAGGTCGAGCGAGTGCACATTCGTGTTCAGCCGTGAGAGACGTATAATCTCCGTTGTGGTCTTGTGGAAGTCCTCATAGGCCGCCAAGGCCGCTGTGCCTGACGCGCCAAGGGCTGACAGATCCGCCCGAACGCCTTTGTCGGCCAGGGTCATGCGCTGTTCCATGCCGTTCATGCGCTCCGTCGTCCGCTCCGCAATATGTGGGGCGTGCAGGGTCTGGATGCGCAGAGCCTCGGCCAGGGCTCGGGTGGCGTAAAGAGCCTCTTCCGTTGCTTTGCCTGACTTGGCGCGAGGGCTCAGCACGGGGCCGAGGGCCAGCTCCATCTTTGCCAATGCTTCCGAGGCCTGGCCGAAGGACAGGGCATAGGCCTTGAGGTTGGTGTTCTGCACGGCCAGCGCCAGCACCTCCTCGTCAACTTTGCGGTACTCCGCAAAGGCGTCCTCGAAGCGGCGGAGAAGCTGGAGTTCCTCCGGATCTCCGGCGGAAAGAGGCTTGAAAGCCTTCAGGTCCGCCGCGACCTGGTCTGCAGCGTCCTGGGCGCGTTTGGCGTTGTCCTGGGACGCGGCATCGGTCTCGGCCAGCACGGCGCTTTTTTCCGCTTCGGCTGCGGCGTACAGATCGGCGCGCATGCGCGTCACGAGCTGAACCTTTTGGCTGTCGCGCACAAAGGCGCTCTCCAGGTGCTCACCGCGGCCCAAAAACCAAAGCGCCAGCCCGGAGAGAAGGAGCATGAACGTGGCCAGGATCAATATCAGGCCGGGGGAAAAGCTGCTTTTCATGTCCTGAATCTTCATACGCTCTCCTTGTGTTGTGGCGTAGGCCGCCGCTCAAGCCGGATTTGCGTTTCAGTTGCCCATGACCTCGGATCCGTCAGCCTCTTCCAGCCGATAGCCTATCCCGGTCTCGGTGCGCAGAAAGCGCGGCCGTGCCGGATCTTGTTCAATTTTATGGCGAAGCTGGTGCACGTAGATGCGCGGATAATGGGCCTGGTCCTCGCGCGTGCTGCCCCAGACCTCTTTCAAGAGCTGGCGGTGGGTCACAACCTTGCCCGAGTGCCGCACCAGAAAGGCCAGCAGCTTGAACTCGATGGGCGTCAGGTGCACCTCGGCCCCGGCCAGATGCACCCGGCGCGCGGCCAGATCGACCATGAGGTCGCCGACGCGGAACACCGGTTCGGGCTTGTCCGTGCCGGTGCCTGCCGTGTGGCGCAGGGCCACGCGCATCCGTGCCGCCAGTTCGCCCACCCCGAAGGGTTTGATGAGATAGTCGTCGGCCCCGGCGTCCAGGGCGTCGATCTTGTCCTGCTCCTTGCCGCGTGCCGAAAGCACAATGAGGGGCGTGTTGGTCCACTCGCGGATGCGGCGGATGACCTCAAGCCCGTCCATACCCGGCAGGCCCAGGTCCAGCAGGATGATGGCCGGCTGGTGTGAAGCGGCCAGCCCCAGACCTTCCTCGCCATTTTCGGCTTCAATGAACCGGAAGCCTTGGCTCTCCAGATAGGCGCGCAGAAAACAGCGGATGGGAGCCTCGTCCTCGATGACCAGGACCTGCGTCTTGTCTGGTGTCACAGGCTCTCCTCCTTGGTCTCGGCGTTTTGCAGGTTCGCTTCGGCGGCGTCGCGCAGGGTCTCGCGCCTGCGGTTGTCGGGCACGGGCAGGGCCATGCGGAACAGGGCCCCGCCGCCTTCACGGTTCTCGGCCCAGATGCGCCCGCCATGCACCTGCGCAATGGCCCGGCAGATAGCCAGGCCGATGCCGTACCCCTTGCGGGCGCTCCTGGCTTCAGGGCCCGTTTCACCCTGATAGAACAAATCAAAGACCTTATCCAGGTCTTCGGTTTTGAGGCCGGACCCCCGGTCGCCGACGGAAAGCTCCACCTCTTTGCCCTGATGCCGTGCTTCAATGGTTACGGACGAGCTGACGGGCGTGTATTTGGCGGCGTTTTCCAACAGGTTGAGGAAAAGCTGCTCCATGAGCACGCCATCCAGTTCGAGCATGGGCAAGTCGGAGGGGAGGGACATCTCCACCCGCCGCCCGGCCAGATTTTTTTCAATGAGGTTCAGGGCCGCGCCCAGCGGTTCCTCCAGGGACTGGAGCTGGAGGTTGGGCTTGAGTGTGCCGGATTCCAGCTTGGTCATGCGCAGGAGGTTGCTGATGAGCCGCGACAACCGCTCGGCCTCGTCAAAAATATTCGAGGCCAGGGACCGGCGCAGTTTCGGCTCCAGGGTGTCGCCCACCTGAACCAGACTGTCCGCCGAGCCCATGATGGCCGCCAGCGGGGTCTGCAGGTCGTGCGTCACGGAGGACAAAAGCGAGGTCTTGAGCCGCTCGGTTTCGGCCTCCATCTGGGCGTGCAGGCTTTCGGTCTCCAGCCGCTCCACCTCCAGAGCCAGGGCCACCTGACGGGCCAGGGTCTCGATCAAACGCAGCTGCTCCGGCGAGAAGAGCGCTCCCGGGGTCAGCGGCCGCAGGCCAAGCACCCCCACTGTTCCCTTGAGGCCCACCAGGGGCACATAGAGCGCCCCGCTTGTGGGCAGGGTCTGCGTGCCCAGGCCCGCCACGTGGCCGTTGGCAAAAACCCATTGGGCCACGCCTTCGCCCTTGGACGTGATGCCGAAGGTGTTTGGGTCGCCTATGTGCTCCCGCAGGTGGCCTTCCTCATCCGGCAGGAACGCCATGGTCCGGCAGACGAAGAGCAGCGAGATATGTTCCAAGGCGATGCCCAGAAGCCTTTCCGTGCCCCGCGTGCCTGCGAGTTGCCGGCTTAACGCCAGCGTGACCTGGGCGCGCGCCTCGCGTTCGCGTGCGGTCGAGGCTTGCTGACGGATGTGCGCGGCGAGACGGCTGATGACCACGGCCACCACGAACATGGTGGCGAAGGTAAAGAGGTATTGCGTGTCACTGACGGCCAGGCTGAAGCGTGGCGGCACAAAGAACACGTCGAAGCAGAACACCCCGAGGGCCGAGGACAGGATGGCTGGTCCCTGGCCCTTGCGGCTGGCGATGAACATGGTGCTCAGCAGGTAGACCATGATCAGGTTGGCCAGCTCAAAATACGGGTACATGGCGAAGCATACGATCGAGGCGACGGCCACGGCCAGGATGCTTTGGCCGTAGCTCCGCCAGTCCACGGGCGCGTAAATCTTCCGGGCTGCTTGCGGCCTGGGCCTGTCGCCCTCGTCGCCACGGATGACCTGCACATCGATCTCGCCGCTCTTGCGGATGAGTTGGTCCACCGGACTGCCGGTGAGCGCGTCCCAGAATTTGGGCCGCTCGGGCTTGCCGATGATGATGCTGGAGACGTTCTTGATCCGGGCCAGGGTGATGATTTCCTCGGCCACGTTACGGCCCGAGAGTGTCACCACCTCGGCCCCGAGCTGCTCGGCAAGGCGCAGGTTCTGCACGACTTGGTTGCGGCGCGGGTCAGAGGGCGCAAGCGGCTGGGACTCCACGTAGGCGGCTATCCACTGGGCGTGCTGGCTGGCGGCCATGCGCTTCACCGCGCGCACAAGTCTTGCGGAGGTGGGGCTCGGACCCACGCAGACCAGGAGACGTCCGGAGGTCGGCCAGGTTGTCTCGATGGCCTGGCCCTGGCGGTAGACGCAGACCTCGGTGTTCACGCGGTCGGCCACCACGCGCAGGGCCAGTTCACGCAAGGCGATGAGGTTGCCGGTGCGGAAGAAGTTCTGCGCGGCCTTTTCCGCCTGCTGGGGCATGTAGACCTTGCCCTCGCGCAGGCGCTTGAGCAGGTCTTCCGGCGGCAGGTCCACCAGCATCAGCTCATAGGCCTGCTCCAGCAAGGAGTCGGGCACGGTCTCGCGCACGATGATGCCGGTGATCTGGGCCACCACGTCGGAGATGCTCTCCACGTGCTGCACGTTCATGGTGGTGTAGACGTCGATGTTGTGGTCGAGCAGCTCCAGCACGTCCTGCCAGCGCTTCTCGTGGCGCGAGCCGGGCGCGTTGGTATGGGCCAGCTCGTCTATGAGGATGAGGGCGGGCTGCCGGGCCAGGGCGGCGTCGAGGTCGAACTCCGTCAACTCGTGGCCCTTGTAGTCCACCCGCGCCCGGGGCAGCACCTCAAGGCCCGCCAGCAGGGCCTCGGTCTCGCCCCGGCCGTGGGTCTCCACAACCCCGGCCAGAACGTCGCGACCCTCGGCCTGCTGGGTGTAGCCTTCGGTGAGCATGGCGTACGTCTTGCCCACGCCCGGCGCGGCCCCGAAGAACACGCGCAGCCTGCCGCGCGTGTTCTTCTTGTCCTCCCTGCTGGCGACCTCCAGCAGGGCATCCGGGTCGGGCCGCCTGTCCATGTCGTCGGATTTCCGGCTTATGGCCATGAATAAGCCCCCTTTAGTCTATTGTCCGACGTCCGTATTGTGGGCGCTTGCGCCCGCCGGTGCAAGGCCGGAAGCAAGGGCCTCCCGGTCCAGGGCGCGGTTGAGCAGGAGCACGTTGACCCGGGGTTCGCCCAGGAAGCCCAGGGTCCGTCCCTTAGTCTGCCTAGCCACCAGCTCACGCACCAGGTCTTCGGAAAGGCCGCGCGCCAGGGCCACGCGGTGAACCTGGAACAGGGCCGCCGCCGGGCTGATGTGCGGGTCCAGGCCGGAGGCCGAGGCCGTCACCAGGTCCGCAGGCACCGGGGCCGTATTCCCGGGGTCGGCCTGGCGCAGGGCCTCGACGCGTTCCCGCACGGCCTTCAGCTGCGCCTCGCCCGCGGGCGTGAGGTTGGACCCGCCGCTGGCCGAGGCATTGTAGGGCTGGGGCGTGGTGGCCGAGGGGCGACCCCAGAAGCGGCCGGGGTCGCTGAATTGTTGCCCCAGGAGCTCTGAGCCCATGACTTTGCCGCTTTCGATGATGAGGCTGCCCTCAGCCTGGCCTGGGAACAAAGCCTTGGCCGCCAGGGTGATGGCCGTGGGATAGACCAGCCCGGTGAGCAGGGACAGGACCAGGAGCATGACGCAAGCCGGACGCAGGGTCCGCAGAATTTCCTTGAACATGATCGCCGCCTCCTTAGGCCAAACGCAGGGCCACCAGGGCCATGTCAATGAGCTTGATGCCGATGAAGGGCACGATGAGCCCGCCGCCGCCGTAGATAATGAGGTTGTCGCGCAGGACCTGGGCCGCTCCGGCGGCCTTGTAGGCCACCCCGCGCAGGGCCAGCGGAATCAGCAGCACGATGATGAGTGCGTTGAAGATCACCGCCGAGAGGATCGCGCTCTGGGGTGTGGCCAGATGCATGACGTTCAGCGCGCCCAGGGCCGGGTACATGCCCACAAAGGCCGCAGGCACGATGGCGAAGTACTTGGCGATGTCGTTCGAGATGCTGAAGGTGGTCAGCGAACCGCGCGTCATCAGGAGCTGCTTGCCGATGCTGACGATCTCCATGAGCTTGGTGGGGCTGGAGTCCAGGTCGACCATGTTCCCGGCTTCCTTAGCGGCCTGGGTGCCGGTGTTCATGGCCACGCCCACGTCGGCCTGGGCCAGGGCGGGGGCGTCGTTGGTGCCGTCGCCGGTCATGGCCACAAGGCGTCCTTCCGACTGGATCTGGCGGATGAGCGCCAGCTTTTGTTCGGGCTTGGCCTCGGCCAGGAAGTCGTCAACCCCGGCCTCGGCGGCGATGGCCGCGGCGGTTAAAGGGTTGTCGCCCGTGACCATGATGGTCTTGATGCCCATGCGCCGGAGTTCGGCGAACTTTTCGCGGATGCCGCCCTTGACGATGTCCTTGAGCCAGATGGCCCCGAGCACCCGCACGCCTTCGGGCGTCTTCTCGCCCACGAGCAGTGGCGTGCCGCCCTCCCGGGCGATGTCTTGTACGTGGTTCGTCACTGCCTGGGGGAAGACGCTGCCCGATTCGGTGACCAGACGCTCAATGGCGTCGGGCGCGCCCTTGAGGATGGTCCGGCTGCCGGGCAGGTTCACGCCGCTGATGCGCGTCTGGGCCGTGAAGGGAATGAAGGTGGCCCCGAGCTGGCTCACATCGCGCTGGCGGATGCCGAACTGCTCCTTGGCCAGCACCACGATGCTGCGTCCCTCCGGGGTCTCGTCCACAAGCGACGAGAGCTGCGCCGCGTCAGCCAGCTCGGCCTCGGTCACGCCCGGCGCGGGCATGAACAGCGTAGCCTGGCGGTTGCCCAGGGTGATGGTGCCTGTCTTGTCCAGCAGCAGCACGTCCACGTCGCCCGCCGCCTCCACGGCCCGGCCGCTCATGGCGATGACGTTGGCCTGGATGAGCCTGTCCATGCCTGCGATGCCGATGGCGGACAGCAGCCCGCCGATGGTTGTCGGCGCAAGGCAGACGAAGAGGGCGGTGAGCACGGTGACGCTGATCACCACCCCCTTGCCTGCCTGATCCACGCCAAACTTGGAGAAGGGCAGCAGGGTGGCGCAGACGAGCAGGAAGATAAGGGTCAGCGCGGCCAGCAGGATGTTGAGCGCAATCTCATTGGGCGTCTTGCGGCGCTTGGCGCCCTCGACCATGCTGATCATGCGGTCCAGGAAGGTCTCGCCGGGGTCCGCGCTGATGCGGATGAGAATAGAGTCGGAGAGCACGCGTGTTCCGCCGGTCACGGCGCTGCGGTCGCCCCCGGCCTCGCGGATGACGGGTGCGCTCTCCCCGGTGATGGCGCTCTCGTCCACCGAGGCCACGCCGTCGATGATCTCGCCGTCGCAGGGGATGGGCTCGCCCGCCATGACGAGCACGATGTGGCCCTTGCGCAGGGCCGTGGAAGGCACGATCTCGCTCGCAGCGTCGCGATTGGCCTCGGCCAGTTTGCGGGCCGGAGTCTCGGCCCGGGCCTGGCGCAGGGTGGCGGCCTGGGCCTTGCCCCGGCCTTCGGCCATGGCCTCGGCGAAATTGGCGAAGAGCACCGTGAACCAGAGCCACAGGCTGATGGCCAGGATGAATCCTGTCGGTGCCTCACCGTGGCCCAGGAGGGCCTGCAGGAAGAGCAGCGTGGTGAGGATGCTGCCGATGAATACCGTGAACATGACAGGGTTTTTCACCTGCACACGGGGAGAGAGCTTGCGGAAAGAATCGAGCACCGCGCTTTTCACGATCTCGGGATCGAAAAGCGGGCGGGACAACGACTTAGTTTTGCCGGACATGGGAAGTTCTCCTTGCCTGACCAGGGGCTAGTGCCCGAGCATCATCAGATGTTCCACAATGGGGCCAAGGGCCAGGGCTGG
>JARLHQ010000001.1 GCA_031292175.1 Humidesulfovibrio sp. | reverse complement strand
CCCATGAGTCCCTCGGGGACATGCCGCCAGTGGAATTTGCCGCCCGGAGGGCAGGGGGTACCCCCTGCCCTCCGGCTACCCCAAAACCTCCAACCCAGAGTCTCTACTCATAGCTGGCCCTAAAACAGGGGACTTTACAGGGGTGTTCCTTGAATTCCTCTTCCCCCCCATCCCCCGATGTTGACGTGTTGGGCCAGCAGCAGCATACTGCCAGAGTTATCCAACTCGACACATAAGCACAGGGAGACAAATAATGGGTACGGGCTCTGACAACCTTCAAGAACAATCTTCGACGAACCTTGCAGCCTCTAACCACTTGCGTTTCCTTTTGCCACATCGCCATTTAACAAATACTTTTGGGAATGACTGGTTCGCTCTCAAAGCCGAATCTTTCGCTCGTTTTTTTGGGACCCCGTTGTTTCTTGTCGGGCAAACGGTTGTGGTCATGATCTGGATAGGCCTGAATGTTGTTGGTATTTTCAACTTCGACGTTTACCCTTTCATTCTGCTCAACCTTGCCTTTAGCCTCCAGGCGGCTTACGCCGCTCCACTGATTCTCCTTGCGCAAACGAGACAAGCCCAGCGAGACAAGGTGCATACGGAAGCCGATGCTGAGCACAGGGAAGCCATCGCAAAGGCGACGGAACAGCGCCAACTCCTCGCAGCACAGCAGACTGAACAACTCCAGTTACTGATGAATCAGAACACCCAACTCACGGAACTCGTCAAGGAATTAACCATTAACATCCATAAGCTTACCACGGATCTTCATAATAAGATCGTCAATGAAAATTGATCTCCTCCAGTGACCAGGCAACAGGGTGTTGCGCGTTGAGGGGATTTGCACGGCTCGCCTCTCCCTCGGCACCAAAGAGACCTAGCCCTTACAAGGAAACTCGTGAGGGCTTTTTCTTTGCGCTCTGTGTTTTGCACACCCCCGGTACAATGTTTGCCCGCTCGGGGGCGGCGGGGCCTTAAGTCGGAGACAATGGAACGAGACGGATCGCTCCTGAAACTCGGGTTTCATTTGACGGAGGAATTTCTTCAAGGCTTGCGGTATGCCGTCGCGGCTCCGCTGCGATGGAGCTGGGGTGTGAGCAAAGAGGTATGGCGAAAAATTGCCTCTTGACCTGAAGACGCGATTGCGGCAAAGCGCTTGCCACGTCAATGATTGACGCGACAACAAATTGCGAGGCAACACATGACGTCTGCGGCAGGAATGGAAGAAAAGGGGCAGGAGCGCGGCTTCCGCCAAAAACTATGCGCCATGCTGGGCCTGTGCTTCGTGCTGATCATGGTCGCCCTCGACCAGACGGTCATCGGCACGGCGCTTCCCACCATCGTGGCCGAGCTCCATGGCTTCGATCTGTACGCGTGGGTAGGCACCTCCTACCTGCTCACCTCGGTCATCGCCGTGCCCATCATTGGCAAACTGGGCGATGACTACGGCCGCAAGCCCTTCGTTCTCGCAGCCATCACGCTGTTCACCCTGGCCTCCGCACTGTGCGGCGCGGCGCAGAGCATGCACCAGTTGGTGCTGGCGCGGGCGCTGCAGGGCGTGGGCGGCGGCATGCTGGTGGCCAGCGCCTTCGCCAGCGTGCCCGATCTGTTTCCTGGCGCCTACGAGCGCCTGCGCTGGCAGGTGCTGTTCAGCAGCGCCTTCGGGCTGGCCAACGTGGTCGGCCCCTCCCTGGGTGGATATCTGGCCCAGTACTGGGGCTGGCGCTGGGTGTTCCTCGTCAACCTGCCTGTCGGCGTGCTCAGCCTGGGGTTCATCTGGCGCTATCTGCCGCGCATCCGCCACTCGGAGCAGCCGCCCTCACGTCTGGACTGGCTGGGCTCCCTGCTTGTGACGCTGACCTTGGGCAGCATACAATTGCTGGTAGAATGGCTGCCAATGCACAAGCCGGCGCTGCTCCTGCTCACCCTTGGCCTCACCGGAGCGGTCTCCGGCGTCGTGCTCGTCTGGTGGGAACGCCGCTGCGCCAACCCCGTGCTGCCCCTGAGCATGATTACGCACCGCGGCCTGGCGCCTCTGTTCGCCCTTTCCATGGCCATGGGTTTCGGCATGTTCGCGGTAATGTACTTCGCGCCGCTGCTGTTCCAGGGCGGGTTCGGCTTCTCGTCCAACCAGTCCGGCCTGCTCATTACGCCTCTGGCGGTGTTCATCACCATCGGCAGCATCGTCAACGGCCGCATAGTGACCCGCCTTTCCCGACCCAACAGCATGCTCTACCTCGGCCTGTGCTTCTTCTGGGCCGCGACCATCGCCTTGACGCAAACGACGGCGGCCACCCCCCGGGGCATGATCGCCGGCGCCATGATGCTCGGAGGTATCGGCCTGGGCCTGCTGCTGCCCAATATCACCTTATTCGTGCAGGCCATAGCCCACCGGACACAGTTAGGCGTGGCCACTGCCATGCTTCAGTCCATGCGCATGGTGGGCGGCATGCTGGGCATGGCTCTGTGTGGTTCGTACATCTCCAGCAGCTACGTGCATGGCGTGAACAGCATGCTCGCAGCGAACGGCGCCAGCCAGTGGTCGTCCTGGCTGGACGATCCCCAGATCCTGGTCAACCACGCCCTTGCGGAGAAGTTCAACGCGGCCATGGCCCAGGTGGGCGGCGGGGCGGGGCTGCTGGTGGAGGCGCGTAACGCCATGGTCTCCGCCATCCACGGCAGCCAGTGGATCGTCGTCGTGCTCTTGGCGCTGGCGCTGTGGATCACGCGCCTTGTGCCTCCGGTCAATCTGCATTCCGAGGCCACCCTCCAGGAACCCAGCCATGAATGACCAAGAAAGGAACCTGCTGCGGCAGATTGGCCGCACCGGTAGGGCCATGTACGCGGCCTTCGAGGCCGAGGTGGGGCACGCCCTGCCCCGCTGGCGCATTCTACAGGAGCTGCGCAGCTGCGGCAGCGCCACGCAGAAACAGATAGCCTTGCAACTGCAGATGGACCCCGGCGCGCTGACACGGCAGATGAAGACCCTTGAGGCCGAAGGGTTGGTGGCGCGCCTGTGCGCCCCCGAGGACAACCGGCTGACTGTGGCCGCCCTCACGCCCGCGGGACTGGAACTCATCGAGGCCACGCAGCCCCGCAGGGAGAACTTCATGCGCAAGGCCCTGGAAGGATTGCCACCAGGTCAGGTCGATGCGGCTCTGGCTGTTCTCTCAATCTTGGAAGAGCGCTTCCGCCTGATGCACCGGATATAACCGTAGAAAGCGTTTCCCCAGGAGCGGCCAGGAGCGGCAGATCACAGGGTGGGGCCGAAGCGTCGCCGGGCGTTTTTGCTCGCAGCCGGGCTGATGACCCGCCAGCCTCTTTTCGGGCCAGTTGAAACTTGGGAGAGAGGCGCCCCTGAAAAGCAGGGGGAGCCGGAATCTGCGCGCGGAGGGCGGACCCGCCCGGTCTATTTAGGCGCGAGATAGCGGCAACGCTCCAGGTGCTCAAGCACCGCGCGCACGGACTCGTCCACGCTCTCGGTATCCGTATGCACCACAATGTCCGGGCACTCCGGGCACTCATAAGGCGAAGTCAGACCAGTAAAATTCGCAATCTCACCGCGCCTGGCCCGGGCATACAGCAGCTTCGCATCCCGTGCGGCCGCCACCTCAAAGGGGCAGTCGCAAAACACCTCAATGTAATTTTCGATCTTCTCGCGGTTCTGCGCGCGGGAGACCCGGTAGGGCGCGATGGCCGAAACGATGCTCACGATGCCGTGGCGGTTCAGCGTGCTGGAGACAAAGCCCAGGCAGCGGATGTTGATGCGACGGTCCTTCTCCTCATACCCCAACAGTCCGGCATACTCTTTGCGCACGATGTCCCCGTCCAGCCGCTCAACGGTCAAACCGCGCGCCGCTATGGCGTCGCACAGGCGCTGGGAGAGGGTGGACTTGCCGGAACCGCTGATGCCGGTGAACCAGAGGGTGAAGGCCATGTCATTCCCGTGGGGCCAAGGCGGCCGGGCTGTGCGTTGAGGAAGGGCACGGCGCCCCGCCACTTGTTTCGAATATTATCTGTGCCCAAGCCAAGTTGCAAGGCGCATGCTTTTACAGTAACCGCCATACGGGCATCGCGTCTCATGAAAAAGTGTCTCTCTTGTCTCGTCCCTTGTCCCGGCCCGTCCAAGCGCCCGGTTTCCGCAGACGGCAGCGGCGCGCAAACGGCTTCAAGGAGCCTCCCATGCGCATGTTTATGCCCCGCCTTATCGCCGCCCGAGTATTACCGCTCGTCCTCGCCTTCGGGCTTCTGGCCTGCGCCGGACACGCGCACGCGCCTCTCAGCCTGACCATCGCCCATGTCAACGACACCCACTCCGCCCTGGAGCCCGCCGAGGAGAACCTGACCCTGCCCATGACCGGCGGCAGCCAGGTCTTCCGGACCAAGCTGGGCGGCATGGCCCGGCTCAAAAGCGCCCTGGACGACGTGCGCGCACACGATCGGAACGTGCTTGTCCTCCACGCCGGGGACGCGGTGCAGGGCACCCTCTATTTCAATGTATTCGGAGGCATGGCGGAATTCGACTTTCTGAACGCCCTGGGCCTCAACGCCATGACGCTCGGCAACCACGAATTCGACAACGGTCCATTCAATTTGGCCCACATGCTTTCCGAAGCCCAATTCCCCATCCTCTCGGCCAATCTCGACGTCTCAAACGAGCCCGAGCTCAAGGGGCGCATCTGGCCGTACATCCTGCGCCAGTTCGACGGCGAGCGCGTGGCCGTCGTTGGCGTCACGACGCCGGTCACGCCACGCATCACCAGGGACGTGGGCCGCGTGCGCTTCCACGACCCCACGCCCGTCCTCGCCGCCCTTGTGCGGGAGCTGAAGGCCCAGGACATCAACAAGATCATCGTGCTCTCCCACGACGGCTATGAATCGGACCTGGCGCTTGCGCGCACCGTGCCCGGCATCGACGTCATCGTGGGCGGGCACAGCCACACCCTCCTGGGCGACGCCAAGGCCTTCGGCGCCCTGGGCCTGCATCCGGCCGGGCCGTATCCAACGCAGGTGCAGGGCCCGGACGGCCCGGTGCTCGTGGTCCAGGCCTGGAAGTGGGGCGAAGAGCTGGGTGTGCTCACGGTGCGCTTCGATGCCGAGGGCCATGTGGCCGGCTTCACCGCCGCCCCCACGCTTTTGCCCGGCGAGCGCTTCCGCCGGGGCGACACCACAGTGGACCCGGCCTCGCCCGAGCAGACGGAGATACTGGCCCGGCTCAAGGCCTCGGGCGTGGCGAAAATCTACCCAAGCGACCAGGGCATGCTGCGCAAGTTGGCCCCATACACCGCAAGGGTCGCGGCCATGCAGAACGCGCCTATCGGCGCGCGCGCCGCAATGGACCTTATCCGGGGCACGGCCACCGACCCCGGCCCCCTGGTGGCCGACGCCTACCTGGCCAAGGTGCCGGACGCGCAGATCGCCCTGGTGGGCGCGGGCGGCGTGCGCCGCGACCTGTTTGCCGGCGAGCTGACCCGGGGCATGGTCATGGGCGTAGCGCCCTTCGGGAACACCCTGGTGGCCCTGGACATCACCGGTGCGCAGCTCAAGGAGGCCCTGGAGGAGGCCGTGGAGTTCCGCATCTCCGTGCGGCCTCCGCAAAATGGCGACCCGCGCCTGCTGCCGGTGATCCACCCTGCGGGCTTCAGCTACGTCGTCCACCCCCTGCGGCCCAAGGGCCAGCGCGTGGATGGTCTGCTCCTGCGCCGGACCGACGGCACCCTGGCCGCGCTGGATCCCGCCGCCACCTATCGCTTGGTGACCAACAGTTTTCTTGCCGGTGGCGGCGACGGCATGGACATCCTGAAGACCGTTGTCGCCGGGCGCGTGGACACGGGCTTTTTCGAGCACGACGTCCTAGCCGAACATCTGGCGCACCTGGGCTTGGTCGGCGCCCCCGTCGGACCGCGCGTGGTCATCGACGTGGCCGCGCCCGCGCCGGATGCGGCGACAACCAGCGAACACTCCGCCCTGGTCCCTCTCCTGGGCCGCCCCGCGCCCAGGTCTTTTGCATTCTTGTCCGCCGCGGCATAAACACCCCCCTCCCCCAGTCCGGCTTACGACAAAAGGGCCAGGGCCAAGCGTTTGCTCGACCCTGGCCCTTTGGCGCATGAGGGTGTCCGGGGGGCATCATGCCCCCCGGCCTGCGGCGCATCCCCTCTTTAATCTTACGCCTCCGCGCCGAGCAGCCTCTTCGCGATCTCCTTGGCGGCCTTGCGTCCCGCGCCCATGGCGCTGATGACGGTCGCGGCCCCGGTGACGATGTCGCCACCGGCGAAGACGTTGTGGATGCTCGTCTCCCCGATCTCGGGGTTGGCCTCAATGTAGCCGCGCTTGTTAAGCGCAAGGCCCTTGGTGGCTTCGAGCAGAATCGGATTCGGCCGGGTGCCCACGGCGATGATGACGAGCTGGCACGGGATGTCGCGCGTGTCGCCCTCGATGGGCATGGGCCGACAGCGGCCGGAGGCGTCGGGCTCGCCGAGCTTCATATTCTGCACAGTCATACTGACGAGACGCTTGTTCTCGTCGGCGTTCAGGGCCAGGGGCGCGCAGAGCAGCTCCAGCTGCACGCCCTCCTCGATGGCGTGTTCAAGCTCTTCCAGGCGCGCGGGCATCTCGGACTTGGTGCGGCGGTAGACGATGGAGACTTTCTTCGCGCCCAAACGCAGGGCGGTGCGCGCGGCGTCCATGGCCACGTTGCCGCCGCCGATGACGCAGACCTGCTCCGCCTTGAAGACGGGTGTGTCGTAGTTGGGGAAGTCGTAGGCCCGGCCGAGGTTGACGCGGGTCAGATACTCGTTGGCGGAGAACACGCCGATGCTGTTCTCGCCCGGCACATGCATGAACTGGGGCAGTCCCGCGCCCACGCCGATGAACACGGCCTTGTAGCCCTCATCGAAGAGCTCCTGCACGGTGATGGCCTTGCCGCCGACCCAGTTGGTCTTGAACTCCACGCCCAGGTCACGCATGGCGTCCACCTCGCGGCGCACGATGCTTTTGGGCAGGCGGAACTCCGGGATGCCGTAGACAAGCACGCCGCCGACCTCGTGCAGGGCCTCGAAAACCGTGACCTTGATGCCGAGGCTGGCCAGATAGCCGGCCACGGTAAGGCTGGACGGACCCGCGCCGATGCAGGCGACCTTCAAGTCATCACGGCTCATGTGGCAGGCGGTCTCGCCGGTGATCTGCAGGCAGGCGGCATCGCCCCCCGCCAGACGCGCGGCGAAGGTGTCGGCGACAAAGCGCTCCAGGCGGCCGATGGCCACAGCCCCGCCAGTCTTTTCGGGGTTCTTGCCCAGGATGCACATGCCCTCGCACTGGTTCTCCTGGGGGCACACGCGGCCACACACGGCGGGCAGGGAGTTGTATTCGCGCAGCACCTTGTAGGCGCCGGGCAGATCACCCTGCTGGAGCTTGCCGATGAAGCCCTTAATGTCGATTTCAACGGGGCAGCCCTGGCGGCAGCCGGGCTTCTTGCACTGGATGCAGCGGCTGGCCTCGGCCATGGCCTCGGCCTCGCCGTAGCCCAGGGCGACTTCGAGATAGTTCTGGATGCGCACAAACGGCGGCTGCACGGGCATTTCCGTACGCGCCCGCTTCGCGGGTTTCACAGCTTTCTCACTCATGCTATTTCCCCTCCCCGCACTGGCACTTGTGTTGGAACAGGGCCATGGACTCCTGCTCCTGCGGGCGGAACTGCGAAAGACGCAGGCGCAGCTCGCCGAAATCCACCTGATGCCCGTCGAACTCCGGGCCGTCCACGCAAGCGAACTTGGTCTCGCCGCCCACGGTGCAGCGGCAGGCGCCGCACATGCCGATGCCATCGACCATGATGGCGTTCAGGCTCACGGTGGTTTTGACGCCGAAGGGCTTGGTGACCTTGGCCACGGCCTCCATCATGGGCACGGGGCCGATGGCCACGACCTCAGAAACATTTTTGTCCTCTTCCAAACGCTGCTTCAAGACCTCGGTAACGAAGCCGTGGTGGCCCTGGCTGCCGTCGTCCGTGGCGATGAGAACCTCGGGGCAGAAGTTGCCGAGTTCGGAGCAGAAAAGCAGCAGATCCTTGTTGCGCGCACCGATGATGGCCACCACCCGGTTGCCCATGGCCGCGTGCCCCTTGGCGATGTGGTGCATGGCGGCCACGCCGGTGCCGCCGCCCACGCAGATGACGGTGCCCTGCTTTTCAATGTGCGTCGGCTTGCCCAGAGGCCCGCAGAAATCGTGCAGGGCCTGGCCTTCCTCAAAGGTGTTGAGCTCGGCCGTGCTTTTGCCCACCACCAGGAACACTATGGTCACGGTTCCGGCCACAGGGTCGCAATCGGCGATGGTGAGCGGGATGCGCTCCCCTTTTTCGCTGGTGCGCAGGATGACGAAATTGCCGGGCTTGGCTTTTTTCGCCACGTGTGGCGCATCGATGACCAGGAGCGTGGTCTGCCCTGGTATCAGCACCTTCTTCTCCAGGATGCGATAATTCATGGATCACCTTCCGGGTTTTCGGTTGCATTTCCTGTAGCCCGGCAGCACGTCGATTGCAAGACGTGTGGCTTTTTGCACCGCTGGGGCTTGCCAACATGACGTGAGCGAGTTACAGGTGATTCATGGCGCGATGCCCCGTTTGCCTTAAGGCAAAACGGCCCGCGCCCGGCTTCCACGGACGGAAGACGCTTCTGCCTAGGTCCCCCACAGGAGTGAGGGTGGCACCCCCGGAGGAAACTTCGGGACGGGGTGCTGGACCATGGGCGGTTTTTGCGGCTTCCGGTCTTTTTTTCTCAGGATCGGACGCCCGGGCAACCCCGGAGACGGACATGTCCGCCCCCATCAAAAGCGCCACCTCCACCGCCGCGGGCCTCGCCGAGTCCCTGGATGCGGCACGGCCGCAGATGCAGTCGCGGCGGGTGTCGTTCAAACTCGGGCCGCTGGGCATCACCTATTCCACAGACCAGGTGCTTTGGAGCGCCGCCGCGGGAACCGCCGCTACGGCCACGAGCGCGCTGGTCGGCGCGACGAAATCTGGCCTCACCGGCGCGAGCGCGGAGGACGCGGCGGGCGTTCGCCAGGCCGAAGCCGATCAAACCGCCCAGATTGAGGCCCAACGGACGGGGGCCAGCTTCAGCCAGGAAATGCTGAACGCCTGGCGCAGGCAGGTTGCGGACCGGCAAAGCGACACCGCCACCTATGGACCGGACGGAAAGTTGGACGGGTCCCTGGACAGCGTTCAGGACAGCGGCAAAGCCCTTGGCTCAGCGGAAGAAGGCCCGGACGGGGACCAACAAACGGACACCTCGACGAGACAGAATGCCAGCCCGGCGCAGCAGCAGACAAGCGGCCCGGCCTCACGCGCGCGCCGGGCCATCGCGGCGTACCTCGCCTGCGCCCAGAACCACGGGGCCGTTCGGCCCATGCTCACAGCGGTGGCCTAGCCTTCCCGCTCTCCTCCAACACGCCCACCCCCTAGCAGGAGTGGAAGTCCTTGCTGATGTAAAGCATGAGGTCGAAAAGGTTGTGCGCCATCTCGTCGGCCAGGGCTGGCGTTTCGGCCCCGTCGCAGCCCGTCGTGCGATTGATGATTTTGGAGAAAAGCAGCCCCACAAGCTGGTCGTCACCCGGGGTCCAGGGCGCGCTGCCGGAGGGGAACTTCTTTTGGAATCCATGGTAGTACATGCGCTCTCCCGGTGCTCGGTCGGTCGGACCGGATGGACTTTCCCCCGGACGGCGCTTGCGCGGCTTGTCCATCGGGGATATGTTCCGACAATATTGATGATATCGGCCCCTATGGTCCACAACTTTACACCCCGCCCCATCCGGAGGCGCCCGTGCCCCAAAAGAACATCCTTGTGGTGGAGGACCATCCCGAGACCCGCGACCTGCTCGCCTACAACCTGAAGGCTGCGGGATACACGGTGCGCACGGCCGGCAACGGCCAGAACGGCCTCGACCTCGCCGCACGCAGCAGGCCCGATCTGGTGCTGCTCGACGTGATGCTGCCCGGCGACATGGACGGGCTGGAGGTGTGCCGCAAGCTCAAGCAGGACCCGCGCACCCGGCACGTGCCAGTCATCATGCTTACGGCGCTGGGCGACGAGATGGACAGAATCGTGGGCCTGGAACTGGGGGCCGAGGACTATGTGGCCAAGCCCTTCAGCCCGCGCGAGCTGCTCTTGCGGGTCAAAGCCGTGCTGCGCCGGTCCATCCCACACGAAAACCAGGCCGAAGGTTTCCGCGAAGCCGGGCTCGTCATTGATTTCGAGGCGCACACTGTGCTGGTGGACGGCCAGGACGCCGGACTCACGGCCACGGAGCACAAGATCTTGAAGGAGTTGGTGGCCTCCAAAGGCCGGGTGCTTCCGCGCGAACGCCTTCTGGATACGGTCTGGGACACGGACTTTGAAGGCACCTCGCGCACGGTGGACACGCACATGCGCCGCTTGCGCGGCAAGCTCGGCCCCTATGCGGACTGGATCGAAACCGTGCGCGGCGTGGGCTACCGCTTCAAACCCGCCGGGAAACCGGGCGATCCGGCACAAGCCTAGCCGCGCATCGATAACTTATCGATTTCGGAAAATCTAGCGAATTAAGCATATTTCGTTATCATCGGCCGCCGTTTAACGCGTGCCGCCCAGGGACTCAAAGTGCGCGGCCCAACGCGCGGCGGCCGCCTCTGCCGCGTAGTTCGCCAGCACATGCGCCCGGCCCCGCGCGCCCATGTCCGCCCGCTCCTCAGCCGACAATTCCAGCATCCGGCACAGCAGGTCCGCCAGGGCCAGCGCCTGGGTCTCCGCATCCGCGCCCGGCCCGGAAGCCTCCGGCGCGGCCACCATACCGCCGGGCCCGGTCATGCGCCGCGCATCACCCACGTCCAGCGCGGCCACGGGCACGCTACAAGCCAGGGCCTCCGCCACGACGTTCGGAAAGCCCTCGCCCAGCGAGGCCAGGGCCAGCACGTCCAGCGCCCCAATCACTGCCGCGACGTCGGCGCGGCGGCCCAGGCGGATGGCCGCGGCCTCCAGGCCGTGCGCCGCCACGAACCGGTCCAGCTCCTCCGCGCCCGGCTCCGTGCCCGCGCCGCAGAACACGAAGCGGACATCCGCCCGCCTCCGCAGCACCAACGCCGCGGCCCGGCAGAACACCGCATGGCCCTTCATGGAATCTACCCGAGCCACCAGCCCCACCAGCGGCGTCCCTTCGCCCGTGCGCCACTGCGCCCGCAGCCGCGTCCGCGCAGCCGCGTCAGGCTGGAAACACTCCACATCCACGCCGTTCTCCAACACCACCAGCCGCCTGGGCCGATAGCCCAGCCCCAGGTGGTGCGCGGCCCCGGCATGGGAGTTGGCGGTCACGGCCTCCGGCCAGCGCGAAAGCGCCGCGCAGGCGCGCACGGTGAGCCGCGTGGCCAGGCCGTAGCGCGAAAAATCCATGTACGCGCCGCGCAGGCCCCAACTCACGGCCGCCCCGCAACGGCTGGCCCGCGCCGCCAGAAGGCCCAGCAGATCCGCATGATACAGCCACGTCTGCACCACCTGCGGCCGCCACTGGCGCAGCAGCCCCACAAGCTGGAGGAACGCCGCCGGGCTGGGCCGGCCACGCCGCAGCCCCAGGCTGTGCACCGGCACGTCCAGCGCCCGGATGTCCCCGGCCAGCGCGCCCGCCTCTCCGTCGAGATCAAGCAGCGACACGACGCGGCACTCGAAACGCTCCCGAGGCAGGCGGGGAAGCAGACGCGTCAGCCAGGTCTCGGTTCCGCCGAGCCCCAGGCCGGTGATGACGTGCAGAATGCGGATGGTGGGCATGGGCAAGCCGTAGCGCATCAGCGAGGGCTTGTCATTGGGGGAGGCCACCGGGTCGGGACGACGGCACATCGAATTGTGCTCATGGAAGAGGGTGCGCGGGTTGTCAGTCCCGGTCAGATGCGCTACGCTTGTTAAGCTCCGTTCTTTTCCGGGGCTGGAGGCCGCCATGCGCAACACCGCGACAACCATCCGCGTCCTGCTCGCCGCCAGCGCCTCCGACGATGTGGTCCAGGTCCAGGCCAAGCTGCCTTGCGAGTGCTGGTCGTCATAGAGCGCCCAGGCGGGCAGACGCCGCCAAGTTGCGCGGGCTGGCCTTGGCCTTCGCTACCCTGGCGGTATTTTGCGCCCTGCTCCTCGCCGCGCCCACCCCCTTCGAGCGGCTGGAGCTTTCCCTCTCCGACCTGCGCTACCGCCTCGGCCCCCGCCCGGCGGCGAACCCGGCCATCGTGTTTGTGGACATCGATGACGCCTCTGTCCGGCGGCTGGGAAAATGGCCCCTGGACCGCAAAGCCCACGCTCAGGTGCTGGACATCCTCACCGACTGCGGCATGTCCGTCGTGGCCTACGACATCGTCTTCCACGGCCCCGCCAGTAATCCCGCCGCTGGCCTCCACCCTGGCCCTGCTGATCTTCCTGACCTCGCTGCTGGCCTACGGTCTGTCGCGCAGCGCCGCAGAGGCCGCCCGCCAGCGCCACATACTGGAGGTCTATTTCTCCCCGGCCATCGCCCGGCAGATCATGTCCTCCGGCACGGACATCATGGAGGGCCGGGGCGTGGATCTCTCCGTGCTGTTCTCGGACATCGCCGGGTTCACGGCCATGAGCGACCACATGGACCCGGCCGAGGTGCAGCGCTTCCTGGGCGAATACTTCGAGGAGATGACCGCCTGCGTGTTCCGCCACGGCGGGGCGGTGGACAAGTTCATGGGTGACGGGCTGATGGCCTTCTTCGGCTACCCTGAGGCCCCAGGGATGGACCGCGCCGAGAACGCCCGGCGTTCCGCCCTCGACGCGGTGGGCTGCGCCGTGGACATGCAAGCCGCCGTGCGGTGCCTCAACGCCCGCTGGACCAGCCAGGGCCGTCCGGCCATAGCCATCCGCATCGGCGTGAACACCGGGAACTGCATCGTGGGCGATATGGGATCGGCCAGCCGCCGCGAGTTCACCCTGCTCGGCCGCAACGTGAACCTAGCCCAACGCCTGGAAGCCAGCGCGTCCGAGGGCGGCATCCTGCTCGGCGCGCGCACGGCAGCCCTGGCCCAGGACTCCTTCGCCCTGGAACCGGTCCGCTCCCTCAGCGTCAAAGGCTTCGACCACGAGGTCGAGGTCCGCGCCGTGCGGGCGGGGGGGGAGTAGGGGGGAGTGGTACAGAGGGGAGCGGGGGAGAGTTTTGGCATTCCCCCCAGCAAATCCCCCTCTTCATTCTCTCACTAATTGCTCAAAAATGATGGCAGTTTGAATCCGAAACCCGCGCTCGTTGGCGTGCTCGACCCGGTCTGGGGCACCACCAGACGCCAGTAGGACGTGCCATTGGTGCTCCGATCGGCGGGATCGCCCACGCCAGGCAAGGGGTAGCGCAAGCGCGCGGGGCAGGTCATTTCGCGCAGCAGACCGGTGGAGGCGCGGTTGCAATTTTCGGAAAGGGCGCAACGCAGGTCCCGGAGCACGCCTCGGCTTTGGGAGATCCAGGAGTGGCCGAGCACGTCTGTCTTGACATCCGACACGTCCGTAACCTGCAGACCGGGGATGCAAAGCACGTCTTTGCCCAGGCGCACGTAGTCTCCGCCCTGCATCTGGGCAGAAGCGGCCAGGGCCATGTCGGCCCTGGAGGCGTAGAGCACAACGCGGGCGTCGAGGCTGGTGAGCTTGGCGGCATACTGTTCAAGGAAAATCTCGCGGTCCATGTCCGGCGCGGCCAGGACGATGGCGCGCACCTTGCGCAGGTTGGCGCAGCCGCCGCGAGTGCTCGCGCACTTGCCGGCCAGCTCGCCGTAGGCGCGGATGAACGCCTCGTTGCCCATGCTGTGCACAACCACGCTGACGCGGCCGATCCAGGGGTCGTCGACAAGCTCGGTCAGCAGCTCCTTCAGGCCGCTCACCGCCCAGTAGGCGTTGTTGCGGTCCGCCAGATAGCTCGTCGGACTGCCCTCGCTGGGCCAGCTGTAGAGCAGTGTAGCCCCGGTAAAGCCTATGCCCACGCCGATGCGTGACGCGGTCACGGCGGCGTCCTCAAAAGAATTGTCGAAGCCGTGGATGAACAAAAGCACTTCGCGGCCAGGGGTGCGGGCGGCGGCGCGCTCGATGTCCGAAAAGGCGCGCGCATGGGTCATGCGGGTGACGCGGTCCAGGCTTATGTTGACACGGTACAGGTCCGAGCCGTCGGGCTGGCCGCCAGTGGCGCTCACGAGGAGCTGGCCGAAGGACATCTCGCGTGAGCGCGAGCCGCCGTACCGCGCGCCATTTGGCCCGACGCTCAGGGCGTTGCGATTGGTCGCGTAGTAGAACATAGGCCGGCTCCAATCCTGGGCGGCCAGGGGAGGCGGGGTCTGGACCACGGGCGGCGGGGCGGGGGCGGGGGCGGGAGCCTTTTCCGCGCAGGAGGCGAGCAACAAGGCGACAAGCGCCAAAGACAGGGCCAGGAGGGAAGCGCGCGTGTTCATGGCCGGGGGACTACACCCGCTTGAACCGGGGGGCAAGGGGGGCGGGCGCTCCTTTTCTCAGCCCGCGCACGACCATCCACCGAGCCCAGCCGACCGCCCGCCGATGGAGTTCCCGCGCGCCTCTTTACGGTGCAAAACCCTGGTGCTATGCCCCGGAAAGTACTGCCGAAGCATTCAAACACCCAAGGGGGCAACGCCCATGTATCTCGGCATCGATGTAGGCGGCACGCACACGGACGCCGTGGCGCTCGACGAGTCGGGCATCGCCGCCCAGGTCAAGGTCAAGACGAACCACAAGGATCTGCTGGCCTCCGTGAACCAAGCCCTTGAGGGCATCCTGGCGACCATTCCTGCCGGGGACGTTTCGCAGCTGAACCTCTCCACCACGCTCTCCACCAACGCCATCGTCCAGGGCACCCTGGAGGACGTGGGCATGCTGGTGGTGCCGGGGCCAGGCATCAGCGCGGACGACTTCATGCTCTGTCGCGACTACCACGTGCTGAAGGGCTCGATAGACCACCGGGGCAGCGAGATCGAGCGTTTGGACCCGACCGAGGCACAGAGGGCCATCGACTCCTGCCGCGAGAGAGGCGTGCGCGTGTTCGGCTGCGTGGGCAAATTCAGCACGCGCAACCCCCTGCACGAGAACACCCTGCGCCAGATGCTCGGCCCGGCCGAGGAAGAGGGCGCAGCTGCCGTGACCCTGGGCCACGAACTGGGCGGGCGGCTCAACTTTCCCCGGCGGCTGGCCACGGCCTATTTCAACTGCGCGGTATGGCGGGTGTTCGGCACCTTTGCCGACGCTGTGGAAAAAAGCCTGGAGCGCCTGGGCCTGGGCCATGTGCGCGTGAATACGCTGAAAGCCGACGGCGGCACCTTTCCGCTCAATCAGGCGCGCAAGATGCCCGTGCAGAGCATCTTCTCCGGCCCGGCGGCCAGCGTCATGGGCATCATCGCCCTTTGCGACATCAACCACGACTCGATCATCCTGGACATCGGCGGCACGACAACGGACATCGCCGTGTTCGTGGACGGACAGCCGCTCGTGGAGCACGATGGCATCCACATCGGCAGCCACCCCACGCTGGTGCGCGCGCTCAAGGTGCACTCCATCGGCATCGGCGGCGACTCGGCCATCAGCGTGCTGGGCGAGGCCGTGCGCGTGGGCCCCAACCGCCTGGGCCCGTCCCAGGCCGATTGCGTGGAGCCGGGTTGCGCCTGTGCCGAAGGCGCGCGCCCCACGCTCATCGACGCCCTGAACTGCACGGGCGCGGCCAGCCACGGCAACGTGGAGGCCTCGCGCCAGGCCGTGGCTGCATTCGCGCGCTGCCATGCCATCAGCCCGGAAGTGCTGGCCCAACGCGCAGCGGAGGCCGCCGCCGAGGCCATCTTCAAGGCCACGCGCGAGTTGCTGGACGAAATCAACGACAAGCCCGTGTACACCATCCACGAACTTCTGGAGGGCCGCCGCGTGGTGCCCAAGCGTGTGTATCTCATGGGCGGTCCGGCCCAGGCCATGCGCGAGGCCGTACACCAGCGTTTTGAGCTGTTCACCGTGGTGCCGGAGCACTACGGGGTGGCCAACGCCATCGGCGCGGCTTTGACGCGCAACACGGCGAGCCTGGAGCTTTTCGCGGACACGGAGAAGGGCATGATGTTCATCCCCGCCCTGCGCCACCGCGAGAATGTCCCGCGCAACTACAGCCTGAAGGACGCCGAGCGCGACGCCCTGAACCATCTACTGGCGCACCTGTCCGAGATGGGCGTGTTCGCCGACAGGGACAACGCCCAGGTGAACGACGCCTCCAGCTTCAACATGGTAAGCGACGGCGTCACCACCGGGCGCAACATCCGCGTCAAATGCCAGATCAAGCCCGGCGTGGCCTTCGCCCTGGCCGGAAGCGGGAGGTAGGCCATGCACGAGGCCAAAAACAGCCTGGGCGTCATCTTCTTCCCGGCATTCGACTGGAGCATCTCGCCCACGCACCCGGAGCGCGAGGAACGCCTGCTCTACACCCAGGACCAGTTGAAGGAGGAAGGCCTCTTCGACATTGAGGGCGTGGACGAACACAAGCCCGGCGTAGCCACGCGCGAGGACATCGAACGCGTACACTTCTGCTACCCCGAGGTGGAGGCCGTGGCCACACGCTCGCACCTGGTGGCCGCAGGCGGCACCATCACCGCCGCCGACCTCGTCATGAGCGGGCGGCACAAGAAGGCCTTCGCCCTGGTACGCCCGCCTGGCCACCACGCCATGAAGGTCGTCCACGGCTCGCGCGGCTTCTGCAACATCAACATCGAAGCCGTAATGATTGAGCATCTGCGCGAGAAGCATGGGAAAAGACGCATCGCCGTGGTGGACACCGACTGCCACCATGGCGACGGCACCCAGGACATCTACTGGCACGACCCGGACGTACTGTTCATCTCCCTGCACCAGGACGGCCGCACGCTCTACCCCGGCAGCGGCTTCCCGCAGGAATGCGGTGGTCCAAAGGCGCTGGGCCGCACCATCAACATCCCCCTGCCGCCGGGCACCTCCGACGAAGGCTACATGATGGTCATGGAACGGGTGGTGCTGCCCCTCCTGCAGGACTTCAAGCCCGAGGTGGTCATCAACTCCGCCGGGCAGGACAACCACTTCACCGACCCCATCACGAACATGAACCTGACGGCCCAGGGCTATGCCCGCCTAACCGAGCTCCTGCAGGCGGACATCGCCGTGCTGGAGGGCGGCTACGCCATCCAGGGCGCGCTGCCCTACGTGAACCTGGGCATCTGCCTGTCCATGGCCGGGCTGGATTATTCCGGCGTGCGCGAGCCGGGTTTCGACGCCGTGAAACACAGCCAGCGCCCGCAGATCGCCGAGTATCTGGCCAAGTTGTGCGACGCCCTGCCCGAGCTGTACTTCAATCCGCCGCGCCTGGAGCAGATGGCCTCGGGCGGGAAGATCGAGGGCGACTGGTTCGTGCGCCACAAGGACATCTACTATGACACCGACGGCATCAGCGAGGCCCAGACCGAGGAGCTCCTCCTCTGCGACTCCTGCCGAGGCCTCCTCAAGATCGTGAGCCGCACCACCAAGAACCCGGCCTGCCTGGGTGTGGAAATTCCGCTGGACGCCTGCCCCGCCTGCCGCGAGAAGGGTCTGGCCCTGTACGAGGAATCCCAGGCCAAGGACGGCTACCGCTACTGCCAGCTCATCAACAGGGTGGACCGCCAGTACCTGCGGCACGGCTTTTGACTGGAGAAACGGCCTGATCGGGAGCGATCAGGCTAAGGAGCCGCGCTCAGACGCGAAAAAGCCGCCTCCCGGAACGGGGGGCGGCTTTTTCGTCAGCCCAGCTCGAAGCTGGTGACGCCGAACACGCGTCCCTGGTCGTACTCCGGTGCGGGACCGCGGTACATACGGCCGGTTTCGAAGATCTGGCGCATGCCATGGGACTCGGCCAGGCGCACCGCCCCCGCGTTGGACATGGGCACATCAAGAGAGACAGGCCCCTGCGGCGCAGCCAGGGCGATGGCCATATCAAGCTCCGGCCGCGTCATGCGGCGGATGGCATACCCGTCCTTCCAGGATCCTGTCGTGTCGGATGCGGTCATGCGGGCCTCCTTGGGCAGGGGGGCTTAGTGGTCCGGCCCCAGCTCCCGACGCACCGCCGCGAGCAGGGCGCGGCTTGCGGCCTCCGGGTCGGGCGCAGCGCAGATGGCCGAGACCACGGCGACGCCGTCCGCCCCGGCACGGATGACCGCCTCGGCGTTGTGCGCGCCGATGCCGCCAATGCCCACCAGAGGCCGCGAGGTCGCGCCGCGCAGGGTGCGCAGACCGTCAAGGCCCCAGCCAGGGCCGGTGTCGGTCTTGGTGGGCGTGGTGTAGACCGGGCTCACGCCGTAATAGTCCACGTCCAGGCCCTCGGCCTCCGCGAGCTGCTCCGGCCGCTCCAGGGAAAGTCCGAGAATGGCCGCCGACCCAAGCAACTGCCGGGCGAGCGCGACGGGCATGTCCGCCTGGCCCAGGTGCACGCCGTCGGCCTCCACGGCCAGGGCCACGTCCACGCGGTCGTTGATGAGGAGCGGCACGCCAAAGGACGCAAGCAGGGCCTTGAGCGCCCGGCCAAGCGCCACCATGTCGCGGAAGCCCAGACGCTTCTCGCGCAATTGCACCAGCCCGACCCCGCCGCGCACGGCCAGGCCCACCACGTCGGTCAGGCTCCGCTCGCCGCACAGCCCCTGGTCGGTCACCAGGTACAGCGAGAGGTCGAAGCCCGGCCGCCTGGTCATGGCTAGCTGTGGAGTTGCAAGACGTTGTTCACAACCTCACCGACTCGGCTGATGGGCGGTTTGTTTTGTAACGCAGAGTGATTTCTGTAGAAGTTGTATTCGTGGAGCCAGCGTGGCAACTCGCTGGCTCTTTCGTTTGAGT
>JARLHQ010000014.1 GCA_031292175.1 Humidesulfovibrio sp. | reverse complement strand
GACTCAAACGAAAGAGCCAGCGAGTTGCCACGCTGGCTCCACGAATACAACTTCTACAGAAATCACTCTGCGTTACAAAACAAACCGCCCATCAGCCGAGTCGGTGAGGTTGTGAACAACGTCTTGCAACTCCACACCTAGCAGGGCACACGATTGGGCTCGCAGCACGCGTAGATGGTCTGACCAGCGCGGCGCTGCAATCGATTGCACTAGTGCAAGCAGCCACAGGCCAAGGGCCTCTCAACGCAACACAGCCAACCCGCTGACAAGCCGATGCCCCATGATGGAGGCAGACATATTCAGAACGCGGCAGAGGGTCCCACCTCACACCGTGCTCGCCATTACCCTGTTATGGCGAGCAATCCCTCTGACCAAGCGTTAAGCATCCTCGCCCCAACATCAGCAAAGGCATCGCCAGCCTGAACCCGATCCTGAAGGTCTGCTCTAGCCAAAACAATGCCGCTCTCGACTTCGCCGAGGTCCACTTCAGCTTCATGAGGGCTGAGAGCACAAGCCTTGGTCGCGAAATCTTGCAGGTCTGCTCTGCTTGGCCAGCGCTTAGATCCACGGAGTAACAAGGCCATGGAGTCATGCGGCAAGTATGCCGTCGTGGTGATTTGATCAAAGGTAGGTGCCAGTTGGCCCTGCCGCAAAACGGGCGAGTCGTAAAGCACGCAGAAGTTCTTCCTATGGGCATCGCCGTTTCGGAGACCGACAGACAAGGCAACCATTTTGAAGAATGCTCGAAGCGCCTTGTTCTGACCCTCTGACGGCACAAAGGCTTTGATGATCTTCGCGAGTTGCTCGTAACTCCCGGAGTACTTGTCCTTGGTGCCAAGCCCTTGCAGTACACAGAAGTCTTCGAGTCCCAGATATTGCCCCTGCTCGTCGAGATCGAAGCGATCCACGACAAGAAACCGACCATTTTCAGAAACAGACCAACTCGGCACAGTAAGGCCGCTATGCTTGGCTGCCAGTAGGCAGAAGTGTTCGTTCAGGGCCAATTCGGGATAGCGCTCATCCCATGTTTTTACGATGTGAGTTGCGGCCTGCAGCGTGACTTTATGATCCGGTGACAGCTTAAGCCCCTCTGTCGCGCGAACTAGGACTTTGGGTTGAACACCGGATACGCCGGAATAAAGTGCAAACCGTTCTAGAAGATCACGGAACAGATCCTCGGCCCCGTCATATGTCAGGATCTCCTGAACGCTCACGGCAGCAGGCAGAGCGTCAATCTCGCTTCCGGGTGTGCCATAGCTTAGGCGCCCGATATGGGAGTGGCCTGTAACACGCAGGAGTTCCAAATCGTCAAAATCAGGCACAGCCTTTGCCAGCAGGTTCTCCAAATGGAGTCTTAGGGCTCCTTCCGGAAGATTCATCTGAAAGATCGGATGCAGCCCCCAGGCAAAGATCCAACTTTCAGAGCGCACAGGCATGGTCAGTGAAACTGACGCTTCAGCGGACACATCTGGCAGATACGTGAAGGCAAACCGCTGCTGTTCAGTTCGAGTCAGCCGGCCCGACAAAATTTTGCCTGCCCTGACCTCAATCATTTCCGACCTCATTCAGCTTTTGAAGATCATCCAGGGTCGGCGGACCAGACTTAGGCACCACGGCGAGTTCATAGCCCAACACCGCAAGGATTCGCCCCACCTTGAGCATTCCAGCCCCACTAGCCGCGCCACGCTCAAGCGAGCTAACAAGCGGGCGGGAAACACCGGCCTTCTCCGCGAGTTCCGTCTGGTTCCAGCCCCTTGCCCGTCGCAACCTTGCGATTGTATGTCCAATCTCATTCATGAACGATATTTAATTCAGAAAGTGCGCCACGTCAAGTTATGAATAAAATATTTGTCATCAAAGCAAGGACAATAATATCTGCGTAACGGATATCAGGAGCCACCCCCTCTACGTGGACTCCAATTCGGGGAAAATGGCATATACGACCCCGCTCCGAAACTTGCGAACAAACCACCAAAGATATTTGGTAAATCAGGTACCCTGTCGCACTGCACGAAACATCAACCGCCCAACTTCATTCCCATGCTGGCAATCCTTGGCGCCCACATTGACCGAGGCCTAAACATTGTATATATGACTCCTTAAGCGATGGCAAAGGTCGTTTAATGCATTATTTAGGAGGCGACGATGTCGAAGAACTCGCTGGCGCACAACGCCCTACCGCTTCAGGTACGAGAAGCCCTCCTGCGATTAGCACAGAACCTCAAGGTGGCTAGGCAAAGGCGAAAAATGACCCAGGCACAGCTAGCCCAGAAGGTGATGGTGTCTGTCGGCACGATCATTCGGCTAGAGCGCACGCCAGAAAATGTCAGCTTGAGCGTCCTCGCCCAGGTACTTTTCGTCTTGCAGTTAGTGCCAGAGCTTGCGGCGTTGGCCTCTCCCGAGCGGGACACCATCGGCATGCAGTTGGAATTGGCTCGCGGCGGGGTTCGAGTCTCGCGGCAACAGACATCAGACCCAGGCTTCTAGGGGAGTTCCATATGCCTGAACGCTGCTACGCGTATATCGACCTGGGGAGTGGCTTTGTTCCAGCCGGTCTTCTCACCATCCACGAAGAGAGGGAGGGGTTCGCAGAGTTCGTCTACGGCCGCGCCTACCTGCAAAGTGAAGCTCCAGCCCCTCTGGACCCATCGCGTCCACTGATTACGGCTCCACACCTCTCGCCCCTGGGCTCTCCACTGTTCGGCGCCATTCGTGATGCGGCACCCGATGCCTGGGGGCGACATCTGTTGGACACGCTAGCTCAAGCACATGGAGTTCGACTCCGGGCCATCGATTACCTCATGATGGCTAGTCAAAACCGTATAGGAGCGTTGTCCTTTGGCCCTGACCTTTCTGGTCCCCAACGGATGTTTCCTGATTGGATGCGAGAGGAAAGAGTCGATGGTGAAGAACTAGACTTGGCCGAGATGCTACAGGCTGCTGACCAAGTTGAGCGGCACGAAGAACTCGATGCGCATCACCGGCGCTTCCTGGTGCGTGGTTCATCCCTCGGCGGCGCCACACCAAAGGCCCCGACGCTCTGGGAGGGCAAACATTACATAGCGAAATTCGGTCGCGAAAAAGAGGCATGGAATACTCCTCGTATTGAGATGGCAACAATGACACTCGCTAATGCTTGCGGCATACGAACACCCTTGGTCACGACCGTGACAATTCCCGGCAAGCGCGATGTACTGCTTGTGGAGCGATTTGACCGCTGGATCGCGCCTGATGGCACGCTGCACCGCAAGCACTTTATCTCGGCGGCGACTCTGCTCGGCATGGCCGATGACACGACCATAGGGGCGACATACCGTGACATCGCCGAAGCCATGCGCATCCACTGCTCTGCCAATCACCTGCAGGCCGAGCTCCGTGAGCTGTTTTGCAGAATGGTATTTAACATCGCCTGCCACAACACCGATGACCACCTGCGAAACCATGGATTCCTCTGGGATGGGAAAGCATGGAGGTTGGCGCCAGCCTACGACGTCGTGCCTCAACCGGTATTCGAACTCCACCAGCCTGGCAGTCTTTCGCTTGGAGTTGGGCCTCAAGGCCCCCTCGCGACGTATGAAAACGCTCTAGCAGGCTGCCAGTATTTCGGGCTGGAGCACTCCCAGGCCGTTGAGATTGTGGAGAGGGTGCGTGGTACAGTGAGTCACTGGGAGAGCACCTTCAAAGAGGTTGGAGTACCCCACCAAGACTTCACTGAACTGCGTCAGGTGTTCAAGTTGGCTCAAAGCTATTAGGCTGAACCGGACATGGTGGGGGCATTGTCCACCTGCGCCTCTTGAGCCCTACCCGTGATGTGACCTGCTACCCGAAACCTGGACCATTCAAAGTGAGAAAATTCTCGTATAGGTTGGGCAACCCCGAACCGTAGGATTCTTCCTATGAAGCGCGGTTCACGGATTCGCAGATCGCCTTCATCCTGCCCCATTGCTGGCCATCCCTTGCGCCAGCATGGCGGCGCTGCTAAATCAACAACGACAAGGTTACTGGGGCATGTCGCCCTCAGGGACGCCAGTTCTGCTCTCTCGCCCTCCAGATGCGCGGCAAGAAAGGACCTCAAATGGAATCCAGCCGGAATGAGTTCGCCGGAGAACCCTCTCCACAAAATGCGGACGGTCCCAGCCGCCAGGAAATGACCCGGCTTTTAGCCCTGTACATTGAGGGGAGATTTGCGGAAGCGGCTGTTTCCGCCCAGGAACTGACCACCCGTTTTCCCTCGGACGGATTTGGCTGGAAGGTAATGGGCGCGCTGTACCAGCAGATGGGCCAGCGTATGGAGGCGCTCGCAGCAAACCGGAAGGCTGCGGCCTTGTTGCCGCAGGACGCCGAGGCGCACTACAATTTCGGCGTCAGCCTACAAGGCCTGGGCCTGCTGGAGGAGGCCGAGGCCAGTTACAGGCGGGCGCTTGAGATCACCCCGGAGTACGCAGAGGCGCAAGGCAACCTGGGCAATATCCTCGGAGCCCTGGGCCGCCTCGCCGAGGCGGAGGCCTGCTACCGCAAGGCGCTGTCGGCCAAACCGGATTACGTCGAAGCGCGGAACAATCTGGGCGTCCTTCTCTCCACCCTGGGGCGACTGGGGGAGGCGGAGGCAAATTATCGCCAGGCGCTGCTGATCAGGCCCGACTACGCCGAGGCGCAAAACAACCTGGGCAATGCGCTCAAGGAGCAAGGCCGCCTCGCCGAGGCAGAGGCGAGCTACCGCCAAGCGTTGGCGATCAGACCCGGCTATGCGGAGGCGCAGAGCAATCTGGGCGTCACCCTCCATGGCCTCGGTCGGCTTGCGGAAGCGGAAGCCAGCCACCGGCAAGCGCTGGGCTTCCAGCCGGGCTGCGCGGAGGTGCAAAACAATCTCGGCAATACCCTCATGGCGTTGGGCCGCCAGGAGGAGGCGGAAAACAGGTACCGCCAGGCGTTGGCCATCAACCCCGGCTTCCCGGAAGCGCATGGCAATCTTGGTATTGCGCTCAAGGGGCGCGGACGGCTCGACGAGGCGAAGAGCTGCTTTCTCCGGTCACTGGAGCTCAAACCGGCTTCCGCTGAAGTACACAGCAACCTGGGCGCCCTGCTCAAGGAGCAGGGCCAGCTGGAGGCTGCGGAGGCCTGCTGCCGCCGCGCGCTGAAGATCGCCCCCGGCTTCGCTGAGGCGCAGAACAATCTGGGCGCCGTCCTCAAGGAATCTGGCCGCCTTGGTGCGGCGGAGACATGCTTCCGGCGGACGCTGGAGCTTGCGCCGGACAATGCCGAGGCGTTGAGCAACCTGCTCTTCACCTTGCACTATTCTCCCAGCCATGACCACGCCAGCCGCCAGAAAGAGGCAAATAGATACGGAAAGCTGGCGGCTGCACGGGTCCGCAAACGTTTTGCGTCCTGGGGGTGCAAGCCTGGTCCGGAACGTTTGCGGGTTGGCCTGGTGTCGGGTGATCTGCGGAACCACGCTGTGGGATTTTTCCTGGAAAGCGTGCTGGAGCAAATCGACCAGTCACGGATTGAACTCATTGCGTACCCCACCGGTGGCAAGGAGGATGGCTGGACGGCACGGGTCAAGCCGCGCTTCTCCGCCTGGAAACCGCTGACCGGACTGAGCGACGAAGCCGCCGCCCGCCTCATCCACGCCGACAACGTCCACCTTCTGCTGGACCTTTCCGGCCACACGGCCAAGAACAGGCTGCCGGTGTTCGCCTGGAAACCTGCTCCGGTGCAGGCCACATGGCTTGGATACTTCGCCACCACAGGGCTTGCGGAGATGGACTACCTCATTGCCGATCCCTTTGCCTTGCGCGAATCCGAAGCGGAATGTTTCACAGAAATGATCTACCGGCTGCCCGAAACGCGGTTCTGCTTCAGTCCGCCAGAGGCCAGCGTGGAGGTTTCGCCGCTTCCGGCGCTTGCAAACGGTTTCGTGACGTTTGGCTGCTTCAATGATTTGGCCAAGATGAATGACGAGGTCGTGGCGTTGTGGGCAAAGGTGCTCGCAGCCGTCCCCCGCAGCCGCCTCTTCTTGAAGGCTGGCCAGCTTGGAGAGCCCGCGTTGCGGCGAAACACCCTCGGACGTTTCGCCGCCCATGGCATTGAGGCTGAGCGGCTCATCCTGGAGGGTCCGGAATCCAGGGAGAAGTATCTGAAGGCGTACCACAGGGTCGACGTGGCCCTCGACCCGTTTCCATATCCCGGCGGCGTGACAACTATTGAAGGGCTGTGGATGGGCGTTCCGCTGGTGACCATGGCCGGGACAAGCTTGCTGTCCCGCCAGGGCGTCGGCATACTCATGAATGCCGGATTACCGGAATGGATCGCCCCTGATCCGGCCAGCTATGTTGAACTGGCGGCCGCGCACGGAAACGATCTCGGACGCCTGTCGGGCCTGCGGAGCAAGCTGCGGAAGCAGGTGCTGGCATCACCGCTGTTCGACGCACCCCGTTTCGCCCGCCACCTCGAGACCGCACTATGGTGGATGTGGCGGGCCGGGTGTGCGCGGCAGACCTGAAATTCGAAAGGCATTTGCCACCATTTTTTCAATCAGAGTCAGAAATGGCATAATACACCAAAGAAGGCCTTGTGGTGCGCTCCAGTGATGCCAATCTCTGGCATTTTCACCCAAGCAAAAACGTTTCTCTTTGACATCAGAGCTTGGTGACACGGCTTTCTTATCTTGAAAGTGCTGTCAGAAAGCCATGCGTTCGTCCATTATTGCAGCATCGCATCGCTTCTTGCATTGTTTTTGTAGCTCTATAATGATCTTAAAGATGCTCTGGCGCTTGGCCGGAATATGCTGTTGCACAACACCAGCGCACCCCGTATATTCCCAACAGGAAGCACGCGATGAACCAGTCCATTGAGCAAGAAATTCTGAACGCGGCGGGAAAACTGCGGGTCTGCTGGGGTGTCCAGGGCATGCCGGGGCGGGGCATGGGATCCTACAACATCCTCCCCTCCGGCAACATGAACCTGATCCTCCGCTTTTCGCCCTGCAGCTGTCAGCTGGTGCTGCTGGGGCCGGTGACAGAGCTGACCCGCGTAGAGTTCGACGAAAGCTCGGACTATCTGGGCATTGTCTTCCCTTGCGCGGAGCCGCCAAGCCTGGCGGACGTGTGCCCCTCCGAACTTGTGGACACCTTCGTCGACATCCCGCGGCTTTTTGGCGAGGATATCGGCTCCCTATCCGAACGCCTGCTCGCCCTGCCGGACTTCGTCACGCGCAGCCGTTTCCTGGAAGCGCAACTGCGCGGCACAGGCTCCCTCCTGCGTGACAAACGCTGCCACTTGGCCACAAGCGTACTGGAGGCCCACGGGGGCGGCCTTCAGATCCAGGCTCTCGCGGACGGGCTGGGCACCACGCGGCGCAGTCTGGAGCGTCTGTTCCGCAAAGAGCTTGGGCTCTCGCCGAAGCAGCTGTCGAGGCTGGTGCGCTTCCGTCGGCTGCTCTTGAACCTGAATGCCCGCATCCATGGCAGCCTGACCGAACTCGCCGTCGCGTGTGGCTATGCAGACCAATCGCACATGATCCGCGAATTCAAGGAGATGACCGGGCGGCTTCCCAGCGAGAAGGCGCCGCACGATCTTTTGGAAGCCCATGCGGGAATGCACACCCGCGTCAGCCACCATGGCGCCACCTAGCGATTTGCCGCGTGTCGCTTTTATACAATCTCCCCCCTCTGCCCTCTGCTAGTTGTACTGCTCCCCCGCGTCCCGCGAGGCGAAGGGACGGCGCGCTTGGCTTACGCCTGGGACACGCTGGGCGTTGGCCCTTGACGCATGCTGGACTCCAGCATAGTCCGCAGCGGGGCGGCGTCCGGCCCTAGCGCGGGGGTGCGAAAAGCGCCGCTTTTTTCCAGAAGCGCACAGGCACACGACTTGCTAACAGAGACCTGAACAAAAGGTCTGTAACGGGATAGGGACCATGGGCGATGACACGTTGAAGTATCTGAAGATCGACAAATCCTCTTGGGGGACCGGCGCTCAGCCGGCCGCGCAGAAGGGCGGCGGGTTCGCGCGCCTGCGCCTCAAACCATGGATGCGCTGGGCAACTCTTGCCTGCGCTTTGGTCCTGGCTGGCCTGGCCTTTCGGCTGCTCTTCCCCCCCGCCTTGGAGGTGGAGACGACAAGCGTAAGCCAAGTCTACCCGTCCCTGGGCGCCACCATACTGAACGCCAGCGGCTACGTCACGGCCCAGCGCAAGGCGTCCGTCGCCTCCAAAACCACGGCCAGGCTCATCTGGTTGGGCGTTGAGGAAGGCAGCCTCGTGTATGAAGGCGAAGTCATCGCCAAGCTCGAACGCGACGACGTGCTGGCCGCCAATGACCGCGCCGAGGCCACACTCAAGGCCTCGCAGGCCGACATTGAGAGCGGCCGCGCCGAGCTTGCCGACGCCACGCGCAACTACGAGCGCATGAAAAAGCTGGTGGACGAGCACATCATCTCCCAGTCCGACTTCGACACCGCCGAGGCGCGCTACAAGAAGGCCAAGGCCGCGCTGGACGCCGCCACCTGGAACACCGGCGCCTCGCGCGCCGCCTCGCGTGAGAGCCAGGCGGCGCTGGAGTATACGCTGCTGCGCGCACCCTTCGATGCCGTGGTGCTGACGAAGAATGCCGACCTGGGCGACATCGTGACCCCGCTTGGCGCCGCGGCCAACGCCAAGGCCAGCGTGGTCACGGTGGCCGACATGCATTCGCTGCTGGTGGAGACGGACGTGTCCGAATCCAACGTGGCCAAAGTCAAGGACGGCCAGCCCTGCGAGATCACCCTCGACGCCCTGCCGGGCGAGCGCTTCCCCGGCTTCGTGCACATGATCGTGCCCACGGCGGACCGCAGCAAGGCCTCGGTGATGGTCAAGGTCACCTTTCGCAAGCTCGACCCGCGCATTCTGCCGGAAATGAGCGCCAAGGTGGCCTTTCTGGACCATGAACTGGGCGACAGCGAACGCTCGCCGCGCGTGGCCGTGCCTGCCGGGGCGGTGGCCGAACGCGCCGGAGCCAAGCTCGTCTTCGTCGTGGAAAACGGTGTGGCCAAGGCGGCCACGGTGGAAACCGGCGCTCGGATCGGCGACTTTGTGGAGTTGGTGCGCGGTCCCAAGCCGGGCACGCGCGTGGTGCTGAATCCCCCCGCTCGAATGGGCGACGGCGGCAAGGTTTCGGTGCGTCGGTGAACGGACCGGCCAGCCCAGCCATCGAGCTGCGCGACGTTTCCAAGTCCTACACGCGCGGCCAGCAAACCGTGGCCGTGCTCCAGGGCGTCAGCTTCCGCATCGAACCGGGCGAATTTCTGGCGCTCATGGGACCATCCGGATCGGGCAAGAGCACGCTCTTGAACCTCATCGCCGGCATCGACCGCGTGGACAGCGGCGCCATCCTCGTGGGCGGCACGGACATCACCACCCTGACCGAGGGCGAACTGGCCTACTGGCGCAGCCGAAGCGTGGGCTTCATCTTCCAGTTCTACAACCTCATTCCGGTGTTGAATGCCCTGGAGAACGTGGAGCTGCCGCTATTGCTCTCGCCGCTGTCCCGGCGGGAACGGCGCGAGCACGCGCGGGCCGCGCTTGCGCTGGTCGGCCTCGCCGACCGCATGGACCACCGGCCCGGGGAACTTTCCGGCGGGCAGCAGCAGCGCACGGCCATCGCCCGGGCCATCGTCACCGATCCGGACATCCTGGTGGCCGACGAACCCACGGGCGACCTGGACCGCAGTTCCGCGAAGGACATCCTGGATCTTATGGCGGGCTTAAATGAAAGCCTGGGCAAAACCATCGTCATGGTCACCCACGACCCCAGGGCGGCGGAACGCGCCCACCTGGTCCGCAGCCTGGAGAAGGGCCTCCTGACCAATGCTGACCTTCATCTTCATTCTTAAAAACCTTTCGCGGCACAGGCTGCGCAACGCGCTCACCATCCTGGGCATCGCCATGAGCGTGCTCTCGTTCGGACTTTTGCGCACCACCGTGGACGCCTGGTACGCCGGGGTGGAGGCCTCCTCGTCCACGCGCCTAGTGACGCGCAACGCCATCTCGCTCATTTTCCCGCTCCCCATACACTACGCCGAGCAGATCCGCGGCGTGGAAGGCGTGACCACGGTGTGCGCGGGCAGCTGGTTCGGCGGGGTCTACATCGATGAGAAGAACTTCTTCCCCAACTTCGCCGTGGACACCCGCACCTATTTCGACCTGTACCCGGAGCTGCGGCTGGCGGAGAACCAGAAAGCGGACTTCCTGCACGACCGCAAGGGCTGCGTCATCGGGGCCAAGCTAGCCGAACGCTTCGGCTGGAAGGTGGGCGATCAGGTGACCCTCAAGGGCACCATCTATCCAGGCAATTGGGACATGACCGTGCGCGCCATCTACCACGGCCGCGACACACACGTGGACGAGACGCAGCTGCTCTTCCATTGGGACTACCTGAACGAGACCCTGAAGAAGACCAGCCCGAGCCGGGCCGATCAAACCGGGTTCTTCATCATCGGCATCGACAGCGGCGACCATGCGGCGGAGATCTCCCGCGCGGTGGACCAGCGTTTCGCCAACTCCCTGGCCGAGACCCTGACGGAGACGGAAAAGGCCTTTCAGATGAGCTTCATCTCCATGAGCGGGGCCATCGTGACGGCCATTCAACTGGTCTCGTCCCTGGTCGTGCTCATCATCCTGGCCGTGGCGGCCAACACGATGGCCATGAGCGCGCGCGAGCGCATGGGCGAGTTCGCCGCGCTGAAGGCCCTGGGCTTCGGCGGCGGCTACCTGGCGCTGCTCATCATGGGCGAGTCCCTGGCCATCGCGGGCATCGGCAGCGCCCTGGGCTGCGCACTGACCTTTCCGGCCGCGGCGGCCTTCGGCAGTGCCGTGAGCCAGTTCTTCCCCATCTTTCAGGTGTCGCACACCACGGTGCTGCTGCAGGGGATCGCCGCCCTGGCCGTGGGCGTGGCCGCCGGGATCGCTCCCGCCCTGCGCGCCAGCCATGTGGGCATCGCCCAGGCCATGCGGAGAATCGGCTGATGGCCTCGCTCATCTCCTACAGCCTGCGCAATCTGCTCACACGCCGGCTCACGACCTTCTTCACCGCCGGAGGCATGGCGCTGGTGGTCTTCGTCTTCGCCGCGGCGCTCATGCTGGCGGAGGGCCTGCGGTCGACCCTGGTGCAGACGGGCCAGCCGGGCAACGCCATTGTGCTGCGCAAGGGCTCCAAAAGCGAAATCGAGTCCGTGGTGGACCGCGCGGCGGCCCCCCTGGTGGAGACCAGGCCGGAGATCGACCGCGCCGCGGATGGCGCCCCGCTGGCCGTGCGCGAGCTGGTGGTGCTGATGGGCCTGCCGAAAAGGGGCGGTGGGACGGTATCCAACGTCGTGCTGCGTGGCATCGGCCCCAAGTCCCTGGAGCTGCGCCCGCAGGTCCGCCTCAAGGCCGGGCGTCTGCCCCGCCCCGGCTCCACGGAGATCCTGGCCGGGGAGAGCGTCGCCCGCCGCTTCGAGGGGGCGGGCTTGGGCGAGCGGATACGCTTCGGCCTGCGCGAGTGGACCGTGGTGGGCATATTCGACGCCGGGGCCACGGGCTTCAATTCAGAAATTTGGGGCGACTGCGACCAGTTCATGAGCGCTTTCCGCCGCTCGGCCTACACCCTTGTTCTGGCCAAGCTGCGCGAAGGTTCCGCCGGGTTCGAGCCCTTCCGGCAGGGCATCGAGTCCGACCCGCGCCTGCAGTTGACCACGAAGCCCGAAAGCGTGTTCTACGCCGAGCAGTCGGAAATGATGGCCAAGTTCCTGCGCATCATGGGCATCTCACTTACGGCGGTGTTCTCAATCGGCGCCATGATTGGCGCCATGATCACCATGTATTCGGCCGTGGCCGGGCGGACGGGGGAGATAGGCACACTGCGCGCCTTGGGCTTCCCCAGGCGGACCATCTTGCGCGCCTTCATCATGGAGGCGCTGCTGCTCGGTCTGCTGGGCGGACTGGTGGGGCTGGCCGCGGCCTCCGGCCTGCAACTGTTCACCATCTCCACCATGAACTTCCAGACCTTTTCCGAGCTGGCCTTCGGCTTCACCCTGACGCCAGGCATCGTGTTCCTCTCCCTGTGCTTTGGCCTGGGCATGGGGTTGGTGGGCGGGCTCATCCCGGCGGTGCACGCGGCGCGCATAAAGATCGTGGACGCCCTGCGGACGGTGTAAAGCTCCCGGGACCACCCGCGAACCGCGCGCCACCTGCGACCGGCGGAGCACGGAAGAGGGCGCAAGAGCCAGACTAGACGGGCAGCGACACCTGGAAGGCTTCTCCCTCCACAAGCACATGCGGATATGCGGCGGACAAGATGTCATTGGACCATCTTTCATAACGCGCGCAATGATGTTCCGCATAATGGCAGGACGCGCCGCCGCACGCCTTCAACAGACGGATGGAGCAGGCGACATGCAAGAGTTGCCGTGATGGGTCGCAATCAACAGCGCACACCCAGTGGTCGACGTTCTGCGCGTATTTCGAATCCCCCTTGTACCGCACGACAACGACGCTGTCGTGGCCAACCTTGGAAGCGACGTCGGATAGAGCGAACGCTCCCGCGATGCGCGAAACCTGGAAACGCGCCTCCCCCAGCGCCGCCAGCACGCGCTGCATGTTGTCGCGCAGCATGTCGTAATTTCCGTCGTAATGCCCGGTCGTCCCGACCTCTCCGTTCAAAAAATCACCCGGAAAGTCGACCTGGCCAAACGCTTTGCAGATCGAGGCAAAGCCAAGCTCTCCGTGCGTCAAGGCGATGAACGCGTTGACGATGCTGTACAGAAAGCAGGCGCCGTCCAGATCGCCTTGCGCATATATCCATCTTTTCGCTTCTGATGCCTTCACCACTGTGCTTCCCCCAATATTTTGCCGACACCTGGGTCCGCCACCGGAGCGTATCCTCTTGCGCCCAGGGGCGGATGCAGACTAACATGAAGAGTAGGCCAACTTCCAGAGGCGAATCAAGCGGGTCTCCCCCCATCGATGGGACCTGCTGGCCCTCCCGAACATGCAGCCGAACCAACTCGATGGGACTGCGAGACACAGACATGCCGGACACTGCCCAAGCGCCCACTCCCCCCACTCACCTGCGTGGCGTCAATCTCGGCGGCTGGCTGCTGCTTGAGAAATGGATGACCCCGAGCCTCTTCGAAGGGCTTGAGGCGACGGATGAAACCACCTGGTGCGCGGAATTGGGCCCAAAGGCGGCCGAGCGGCTGCGCGCGCACTGGGAGCGTTTCATCACGCGGGAGGACTTCGCGTGGCTCGCGGGCGTCGGCATCAATGCGGTGCGCATCCCGCTCGGGCATTGGATCTTCGGCCCGCCCTACCCTTATCACAGCAAGTACGGAACAAATCCGCACCCCTTTGTGGAGGGCGGCATCGACGTGCTCGACCGCGCGCTGGCCTGGGCGGCGGAGTTCGGCCTCCGCGTCATCCTCGACTTCCACGCCGCCCCCGGCTGCCAGAACGGCTTCGACAACGGCGGCATCATGGACGTGTGCGAATGGCACACGCGGGAAGAATATCTGGCGCATTCGGTCCAGGTGCTGGGGCGGCTGGCTGAGCGCTACCGTTCCGCACCCGCGCTCCACGGCATCGAACTGCTCAACGAGCCACGCTGGGACGTGCCCACGGCGCTGCTCGAAGGGTTCTACCTGCGCGCCTACGACGCGATCCGCGCGTTTTGTCCGCCGGAACGCGTGGCGATCATCTTCCACGACGGCTTCCGCTCGCACCGCGAGTACCTGGGGTTCATGCAGCCGCCACGGCACCAGAACGTGCTGTTCGACATCCACCGTTACCAGTGCTTCAGCCGCGAGGATCTCGACATGGATATCCACGGCCACCTGCACAAGGCCGGAGACCTGTGGCGGGAAGAGGCCCAGGACATTGAGAGGGAGCTCAAGTTGCCCACCATCGTGGGCGAATGGAGCCTGGGGTTGAACCTGGAGGTCGTCTCCCTCTGGGCCGAGGGGCCGTATGACCATGCCCTGAGCCGCATGGGCGAATTCCAGCGGGACGTCGCCTACCGCGCCTACGGCGCGGCGCAACTGCTCACCTATGAGCTGTACCGCGGCTGGTTCTTTTGGAGCTACCGCACCGAGACCACGCCGGAGTGGTGTTTCCGCGACTGCGTCGAAAGGGGCTGGCTGCCGCCTCGGTTTTAATGGACGCCGTTGCTTCCGCGCCGCCCGCCGAACAGGACCTTTGTCTCGCCGGGCCGCCCCAGCACGAGCGTGCGGCTGTGCAGTTCCGTGAGCCCCGGATGGAAGCTGATGTTCAGCACGGTCGCCTTGGGCAGCTCACGGTAGAGCATCTCGAGAATGAGCCGCTCCCCCTCGGGATCAAAGGCGTCTGTGGCCTCCTCCAGAAAAACCCAGGACGGCTGCTGCAGCAGAGCCCGCGCAAAGCCCAATTGCTGCTGGGTTCGCGGCGGCAGCACCTGCTCCCAGTTGTCCGGCTGGTCCAGGCGCGGAGCAAGCCGGGCCAGGCCCACGCTTTCCAACGCCTGAAGGACTGCGTCGGCGGAAAAGCCGTCCGCGGGGCGCGGGTAGCAAATGGCCTCGCGCAGGGTGCCTTCAGGCAGGAAGGGGCGCTGGGCCAGGAACAGCATGTCGCCATCGCCCGGCAGCGAAACCCGTCCGTCGCCCCAAGGCCAGAGCCCGCCGATCACCTTGAACAGGCTCTCGGTCACCGCCGGATCCCCCGCGATCAGCACCCGTTCGCCTTTACGGATGTCGACATTGAGCTGCTCGACCAGGATGCGCCCCGTGGACTCGGCGATGCACAGATCCTTGATCACCAGACTGTCGCCCTCCGAGCGCTCCAGGACGATGCGCGGCGTGCCCGGCGCCTGCGTGGTGGCGTCCAGTTGTTCCATGTCCTCGTACAGCGAGAGCACGCGGTCAGCCGAGGCGCGGCAGGTCGCGATATCGCTGATGGAGTCCACCGGCCAGGACAGTGAGGAGGTCAGGCGCTCGAACGCCTGCGCGGTCTGCATCAACACGCCGAGCGATATGACCCCGTGGATGTACTGGGGGGCCGCGACCAGAATCGGCAGCACCGGCAGCAGCGACCCGTAGACCGTGCCGAAGGAGATCAAGCCCAGGTAGGCGAGCGACTGCTGGTTCCAATCGCGTATGAGCTGGCGAAACCGCAGTGACGAACCAATGCGCTCCCGCGGTTCGCCCCGCGTAAGCGCTATGGCTTCCGCATGCTCACGCGCCCGCGACAAGCCGAAACGGAACGTCGCCTCCGCGGTCTGCAGGGCATTGGTGGTGCGCACCAGGGGGCGGCCGAATATCCAGCCGAACCCGCTGCCCAGGATCGCGTAAAGAAACGCCAGCGGCACCATGTAGCCCGGCACGTGGAGGTTGTCGAAGCCCGGCACATTGACAGAGCCCGACACCGACCACAGGATGTCGATGAAAATGCCCAGCGTCAGCAGGCTGTAGGTCAGGGAATGGGCCAGCCCAATCGCGCTTTCCGTCGCGATATGGATGTCCTCGGCGATGCGCTGGTCGGGGTTGTCTTGCGCGCCAACAGTAAAGAGCAGCCGATAGTGGCGGGACTCCCCCATCCAGCTCCCGACCATCTGCTCGGTCAGCCAGGCGCGCCAATCGATCTGGAGCCAGCGTTTAACCATCAGGTGCGCCGCGGTAACAGCCATCGAGGAGAAAAGGAGCAACGCGAAGACCGCCACCTGGATCAGCACGCCACGCACGGAGCGCTGTTCAAGCGCATCGTACAGCGCCCTGTTCCAGTAGTTGCCCCAGACGGTGAGCGCGACCTGGCCCATGGTGAGCAGCAACAACACCAGGGTTGCGGTGCGGACCTTCACACGCCGTTCGCAGTTCCAATAGGGGCCGGCAAGGCGCAGGACCTGCCGAAGAAATCTCTTCCGGGTGCCGGGCTTGCTGTCGGGGATGACGGACAATGGCGGAGCGGGCGTTGGGTCGGTCATTAGTGCACGGCGAAAAAGCCGGGAATGCTGTCATAAGCCTGTGCGGGATTGCGTTCGAGCCAAGGTCGAACATGCCACTTACACCAGCAAAACCAGTAAATTATTTCTGGCGGCAAGTAAATGGGGCGGAACGCCGCCAGAGGCCAGAACGGCCCTGCCCGCCAAACTCCGCACACAGCCCGGAGATCCGTGGCCGCGCTCTGGATTGTCGGGCATACAGCAATGGTGTTCTGCGGGGCTTCCCCGGACCAGGAGAGCCCACGGGCAAGTCCTTTGTGGAAGAACCAACGGCCACATCCGGGCCGTCAGCCTGAACGCCGTCCGCTCCCCTCAGGAGGGGGCCGTCGGGCTTCCCTTCAGACGGTCCATCAGCTTGAGCGAAGAGGCGTGGGCCGGATCAATCTTCAGGGCCACGGTCAAAAGTTCGCGCGCCCGTTGCTCGTTGTGGACCATAATGTAGGCGTAGGCGATGTTGTTGCACACCACGGCCGCCTGCTTATGGAACTCCGGGTTCAAGGTGAGGACCTTTTCATAGCACTCAATGGCGGTCTTGAACTGCTCACCGTCCGCGCAGGCCAAGCCATAGTTATAGAGAATGTTCGTGTCATCCGGAGCGATGTGCAGGGCCTTCTTATAGTTTTCAATGGCCTCGCCCAGCTTGCCTTGCCTCCGCAGCATGATGCCGAATCTGTTGAATGTTATCATGTCGTCGCTGCCAAGGCTCTCTCCCTTGGCCTCAAAATACTGCTCGTAATACTTCGCGGCGATATCCGGTGAATACTCGCTGATGGCATTCGCAACATCCGCAAGGATGACGCAGAGATGCTTCGTCGCTTCGCATTGCTCACAACTGATGGCCTCGTCAAAGTACTTCTTGGCGTTGTCTATATCCTGCTTGCGCGCATAGCATTTGCCTATTTCATACTTCCTTTCCACATTCAGCGGGCTGATGTAGTCCAACACCTTCATGTAAGAAAGATAAATATCTTCATTACTTTCGCGGTGCAGCTCAACAAGCCTCTTGAGCGGTTCAAGGTAGAGCGGGGAAAACTTATGAGCGAGTTCGAAGTCGGCAATAGCCTTCTCCCTGCTGCCCTTGATGAGGTATGCCTCCCCACGCAGCATGTGCGCCACAGCGCACCGCTCCTTGAGTCCCAACAGCTCGTCACAAAGGGTAAAGACCCGGTCGATGTCATGCTGTTCCAGGCTGTTCCGCGCTTCCTGCACCAGGTTGCTGATGCGCGACTGCGGCTTGATGATCCCAGCCATTTTTTCGATGAGCGTGTCCACGGACACAGGCTTGGTAATGACATGGTCGACGCCGATTTCATAAAGCAGGGACAAGGATTCCTTGGTCGTCTCATAGGTCATGGCGATGACCCGCATCTGTGGGAAGAGCGCCTTGGTGGTGCGGATGAAATCCGTGGTCGCATGCCCGTTCAGCACGCGGTCCACCATGGCGAGCACGGGCATGCCAAGGTACTGATGTTCACGCACGCTGCGCGCCGCGAACTCTATGTCCTTGAACGCCTCGACGCAGTTGAGCTTGAGCCCAAGCGCACGCAGAACGCCAGTTTTGACCGTCTTGATGAACAAGGCGTCGTCGCTCAGAATCACGATAAACCCGTTCTGTGTCTCCAAAAATTCTTTCACGTCATTGTCGTAGCGCGTTGTCTTCGACGAAACACGCACGGTGGAGGAGGCGTCATTCACGTTCGCCGCGTTGCCTTGCATGGGGGAGTCCCTCCCTGTCCTTAGATGACAGTGCTTGGGGGCGGCAGCCTTTGTCACGCGAGGAGCCTTGCCGGGCGCGCCAGCGGACAGAGTGCTGCTTCTCGATTGCTCGGACACTGGGTCAATTTATGTACTCCAACAAGTAAGGAGCGCTGTCAACTGGAACCAAACAAGTTCCTATGGCTCCAAAGCAACAGGCCGACAATTCCTTGAAATATTTTTGAGCCGGACTTCGGCGCGGGCGCGGAAGGCAAAGGGGTTTACCGTCTGAGATGGACCACAGAGGACAGAGGGCCAGCGGGCAGGGAGGCCATCCTTCGGCCTCCTCCCCTTCACACTGGCCGCGCCCCACGGGTTCCGACATCCGCGACTTTTGGGCAAAACCGTCTCACCGGCTTGACAAAAACAATATTTTAAGGGGAATTGGAACAAATTCATCCCGAACAATCGTCTGGAGGAGAGCATGATTCAAGCCTTTTTGAGCCTGATTCTGGTATTCGCCCTTGTGGTGCCCGCCCTGGCTGGAAATGTCGCCAGCCCCATCCCCATCGGCGTCGCCGTGGCCAGCACCAGCAACGTGGCCCTCTTCGGCGAGGAGCAGATCAACGGCGCCAAGATCGCCGAGGCCTACTTCAACGCCCAGGGCGGCGTGAACGGGACGCCCATCAAGCTGATCTTCCAGGACACGGCCGGCGACGAGGGCGGCGCCGTCAACGCCTTCCAAAACCTGATCGCCGCCAAGGTCGTGGGCATCATCGGGCCCACGCTGTCCCAGCAGGCCTTTGCCGCCGACCCCATCGCAAACCGCGCCAAGCTCCCGGTGGTCGGGCCATCGAACACGGCCAAGGGCATCCCGCAGATCGGCGAATACATCAGCCGCATCTCCGCCCCCATGACCGTGGTTGCCCCGAAATCACTGCAGAAGGCCCTCGGCATCAACCCGAAAATCCGGCGAGTGGCCGTCCTCTACGCCCAGAATGACGCCTTTTCCACCTCGGAAACCAGCGTGTTCCAGGAAGCGATCAAGGCCTCCCGGCTGCAGACCGTGACCATCCAGAAATTCCAGACCACCGACACCGACTTCACCACACAGGTGACGGCCGTGTTGGGGGCACAGGCCGACCTGGTCGTCATCTCCGGCTTGGCCGCGGATTCCGGCAATCTGGTCAAGCAACTGCGCCAGTTTGGCTACCGGGGCCTTATCGTCGGAGGAAACGGGCTGAACTCCCCGAACATGTTTCCCGTGTGCGGCGCCCTGTGCGAAGGCATCCTGGTGGCCCAGGCCTATAGCCCGCAGGCGGATCTCCCCATCAACAGGGAATTCACCGCCAGGTTCGAGAAGGCCTACAGGAAGTCCCCGGCTCAGTTTTCGGCCCAGGCGTTCACTGCCGTCCAGGTCATGGTCGAGGCCCTGCGCAAGGTGGAGAAGGACACGAAAAAGAGGATCACCGCCATGGACCTGGCGGCGGTGCGCACGGCCACGAACAAGGCGTTGACCTCCGGCGTGGCCTTCCACACGCCCCTGGGCGAGATCAGCCTGGGGCGCGAGGGCGAGGTGAACCAGAAGCAGTTCTATGTTTCGACCGTCAAGATGAACCCCGGCGGCAAGACCGGGGCCTTCGTCCTGATAAAGTAGCGAAGGCGCCAGGGGAGGCCGTCCTCCCCCTTTTTCTTCCCGCAGTTCCCACCACCACCAGAGCACTGGAGATTTCAGCGATGGCGACATGCCGCTAGCCTGGTTCCTGCAGAATCTCGTCAACGGGCTGTCCATCGGCAGCGTGTACGCCGTGTTCGCCCTGGGCTACACCCTGGTGTTCTCGGTCCTGGGCATCCTCAACTTCGCCCATGCCGCGGTCTTCACCCTGGGGGCGTACCTCACCTATGTGCTGGCCGTCGGCGAGTTCGGGCTGAACGGCCTGCTGGCCGGGGCGACCATGCCCTTCAAGCTGCCGTTCGCCCTGGCGCTCCTGGCCGGGGCGGTTTTGTCCGGGCTCGCGGGCATGGCGGTGGAGTATCTGGCCTTCCGGCCGCTGCGCAAACGCGGCGCGGACGCCCTGCTGGCCCTCGTGTCGAGCCTGGGCGTTGCGCTCATCCTGGTGAACCTGATCCAGTACCTCTTTGGCGCGGAGATATACTCCTTCCCGCCGGACGTTCTCGGCTCGCTTCCGCCGGCCATCCTCTTTCATGTCGGCGAGGGCATGGTGGCCATGCGCACCATCCAGGCGGTGCTGTTCGGCGTGAGCCTGCTCCTGCTCATCGGGCTGGTCTGGTTCATCCAATTCACAAAGCAGGGCAAGGCGCTCCGGGCCGTGGCGGAAAATCCGGACACGGCGAGTCTGCTGGGGATCAGCGTGGACACGTTCACCCTGGGCACCTTCTTTCTTTCCGGACTGCTGGGCGGCATGTCCGGCACCCTCATCGGAGTCAGCTTCGGCCTGTCAGGACCGTATTTCGGCGTGGCCTACGGCCTGAAGGCCCTGGCCGTCATCGTCCTCGGCGGGCTGGGCTCCATCCCGGGCACCGTTCTCGGCGGGCTGGTCATCGGACTGGCCGAGGCCTTCCTGCCGCCGGAGCTGTCTTCCTACAAGGAGGCCGTGGCCTACGCGCTGCTTTTCGCCGTCCTGCTGGCGCGCCCCCAGGGCCTTCTTGGCAAGAGCGCGGAAGAAAAGGTGTAGCCCATGGAAGACCTCCTCGCGCGCTACGGCTTTTTGATCGTCACCATCCTACAGCAGGCCCTGTTGGGCCTGAGCCTCTACTTCCCGCTCATGACGGGCCAGCTTTCCCTGGCCAGCATCGGCTTCTATTCCCTGGGCGGCTACGTGGCGGCGGTCATGGGCACGCACCCGGCCCTAGCCCCCCTGCGGGAAGCCCTCGGCTTTTCCATGTACCCGCTGGAGTGGCTTGTGGCGCTCCTGGCCTCAAGCATCCTCGGGGTTGTGCTGGGCTATCCCGCGCTCCGCCTCAGGGGCATCTACCTTGCCCTGGCCACCATCGCCTTCGTGCAGATCCTTGGCGTGCTCGCCCTGAACATGCCCATCACCGGCGGGGCCATCGGCATCTTCGACATCCCCCAGCCGTTCGAGAGCAGACTGGCCTATGCCTGGTTCTTCGGGCCGCTTCTGGCGCTGACGCTGTTCTTCCTGTGGCGGCTCGAGCGCTCCGGGACTGGGCGGCTGTTCTTCTCCATCCGCGAGAACGAACTCGCCGCCGGGGCGATGGGCGTGAACGTCACCGCCCGCAAGGTGCAGGCCTTCGTCATTGGCTGCGCGCTGGCCGGGGTTGTGGGCGCCATGAGCGCGCCACTTCTCAACACCTGGAACACGCGCCAGGGCACCTTCGACGCCGCCGTGGCCTGCCTCGCCTATGTGCTCATCGGCGGGGCGCGCTCCAAATGGGGCGCGCTTTTGGGCGCGGCGCTGCTGGTGAGCCTGCCGGAGCTGCTGCGGCCGCTCAAGGACTCGCGGATGATCCTGGATGGCCTGGTGCTGGTGCTGGTCTGCGTCTACATGCCCCGGGGCATCGCGGGACTTTTTGACCGGAGGCGGGCATGAGCGCCATTCTTGCGGTAGAGAGCCTCTCCAAGGCCTTCGGCGGGCTCATGGCCGTCACGGACGTGTCCTTCGAGGTGCGGGAAGGCGAAATCTTCGGCCTCATCGGCCCCAACGGCGCGGGCAAGACCACGCTCTTCAACATGCTCACCGGCCTTGCCAAACCGACGGCGGGGACGGTTCATTTCCTTGGCCAGGACATCTCCGGGAAGGCCCCCGCCGCCATCGCCCTCATGGGGCTGGCCCGCACCTTCCAGAACATCCGCCTTTTCGGCGGCATGAGTGTGCTGGACAACGTGCGGGTGCCCCGGCACGCCCTGGATGGCGCGAGCCTCTGGGGCGGCGTGTTTGGCTCGGCCAGCTCGCGGAGACGGGAGCGCGAAGCCCTGGCCCAGGCGCGCGCATTGGTTGAGCTGGTGGGGCTTGGCGGGCGGATGGACACCCCCGCCGCAAGCCTGCCCTATGGCGACCGCCGCCGCCTGGAAATCGCCCGCGCCCTGGCCCTGTCCCCGAAAGTGCTGCTGCTCGATGAGCCAGCGGCGGGGATGAACCATGCGGAGAAGCAGGATCTTTCCCGCTTCATCCGGGACATCCGGGACCGCTTCGGCCTGACCGTGCTCCTGATCGAGCACAACGTGCCCATGGTCATGGGGCTCTGCCGCTCGGTGGCGGTCCTCAACTTCGGCCAGCTCATCGCCAAGGGCGAGCCCGAGGCGGTCCAGGCCGACCCGGCCGTCATCGAAGCCTATCTGGGGGTGGCGGCCGATGCTTGAACTCAACGCCGTCACCCTGGCCTATGGACCGGTCATGGCTGTGCGGGAGGCCTCCCTGCACGTCCGGCAAGGGGAGATCGTCACGCTCATCGGGGCCAACGGCGCGGGCAAAACCACCATTCTGCGCGCCGTGTCGCGCCTGCTCGACCCGAAGTCCGGCGCGATCATGTTCGAGGGGCGGGACCTGCGCGGGGTTGCCCCGGACAGGGTGGTGCGCCTCGGACTGGCCCACTGTCCCGAAGGCCGGCAGGTGTTGGCCCGCCAAAGCGTGCGCGACAACCTGGAGCTTGGCGCTTACATCCGCGCCGACAGGGCGGGCATCCGCCAGGACCTGGAGATGGCCTTTGACCTCTTCCCGCGCCTGCGGGAGCGCGCCTCGCAGCTGGCGGGCACCCTTTCCGGCGGCGAGCAGCAGATGCTGGCCATCGCCCGGGCGCTCATGTGCCGCCCGAAGCTGCTGCTCCTGGACGAGCCAAGCTTGGGCCTCGCGCCCATCATCGCCCAGGAGATCTTCAACATCATCACCAACCTGAACCAGCAGGGCGTCACCATCCTGCTGGTGGAGCAGAACGCCCACATGGCCATGCGGACCGCCCATCGGGCCTATGTGCTTGAGGCCGGACAGATCGTGGCCGAAGGCGATGCCAGGAAACTTGCGGACGACGAGCGCGTGCGGCAGGCCTATCTGGGCTAGCCCGCCCCCCTTGCCCCGCCCGCCGGATAGCCTGCGCCCGATCAGGCCAGCCGAGGACTCCAGCCACAGCGGAAGCGCTTTTTGTCGCCTCCCGCCTCTCTCTCCCTGGTTCCACACGACCGGAAACGCCCGGCCAGCGGGCCCGGACCCGGCGACAGCGCGCCCCGAAAGCCTGAACGAAAGGGACGGGCCGGCTTGGTCCGCAGTCTCTTCGGGCAAGGCCTTGCGCCGACCGGCCGACATGGGTACGATTGTGCCGTTTCCTATAATATCCGTTCTGCGGAGGTTCGATGCCCATTACGAAATTCGCCATTCCGGAAGTCATCTTCGGCAATGGCAGCGTCAAATACCTCGCTCCGTGCGCCCACCGCCTGGGCGCGAAGCGCGTCCTGCTCGTCAGTGACGAGGGCCTGGCCAAGGCGGGCTGGGTGCACATGGTTCAGGATCTGTTGCAGGAAGGCAACCTGGAGTGCGTCTACTTCAGTGAGGTCGACGCCAACCCACGCGACTGGCAGGTGCACAAGGGCGCGGAGGTCTATAAGCAATCCGGCGCGGATGTCATCGTCGGGCTCGGCGGCGGCAGCGCCATCGACGCGGCCAAGGGCATCGCGGTCATCGTGGGCAACGGCGGACGCATTAGCGATTACGAGGGTGCGAACATGATCATGCGGCCGCTGCCGCCGATGATCTTCATCCCCTCCACCGCGGGCAGCGGCTCGGACGTTTCCCAGTTCTGCATCATCACCGACCAGGAGCGGCAGCTAAAGATGTCCATCATCAGCCGCTCGCTGGTGCCGAACCTGTCCATCATCGACCCCAATCTGCTGGCCACCAAGACCCGCGAACTCATCATCTCCTCCGCCGTCGACGCCCTGGCCCACGCCGTGGAGTCCTATGTGTCGCGGCTGGCCTCGCCCTTCACGGAGACCCAGGCGATGCTGGCCATCCAGATGATCATCAACAACATCCAGGAGGCCGTGGAGGCGCGCTCGCCCGAGGCCCTGACGAACCTGAGCATCGCCAGCACGGCGGCCGGCATGTCCTTCAGCAACGCGGGGCTGGGCATCGGCCACTCCCTGGCCCACTCCATCGGCGGCCGCTTTGACGTGCAGCACGGCCTCGTCCACCCCATCCTCCTGCCCGTGGTCATGAGCTACAATCTGCCGAGCTGCCGGGAGAAGATGGCCCGCATCGGCAGTTGCATCCTGGGCCCAAGATTTTGTTCCGAGGAGATGCTCGCCCAAAAGGGCATTGAGCACCTGCAGCGGATGTTCGAGAATTTCGGGGTGGCCATGCACCTGCGCGACATCCTGCACGACGACAGCCAGCTGGAGCAGATCTGCCGCATGGCGGTGCCCGACGCCTGCACCCTGACCAATCCGCGCGACACCGGCTGGCAGGACCTTCTGACCATCTGCGAGGAAGCCTGGTGAGCGCCAGCAAGACGGACATCAACGACTTCATCGGCATTGAGCACAGCAAACTGAACTTTTTTCAGGAGCTGCGCCAAAGCATTGAGGAGCTGACGACCAGCAACCGCGAGTCCGAGGACCAGCGGCGCGAGATCGCGGCCATCCTCGACGGCATCACGGACGTGATGATGGTCCTGTCCGAGGACCTGCGCATCATCTCCGTCAACCATGTCTTCCGCGAACTCTTTGGCGAGGAGGAGCCCGAGGGCAAATACTGCTACGAGCTGTTCCGCAAGAGCACGTTCCCCTGCCCGGAGTGCCCGGCCTTTCGTTCGCTGAGCCAGGACACGGTCTGCCGGGAGACGGCGATCTTCCGCATCAACGGCCGCAACATGCAGTTCCAGATGGTCGCCTCGCCGATCAAGAACCCGCACCTGCCCAAGCACCGGGTGCTCATCTTCAAGCGCGACGTGACCCTGGAGAAGGAGTACCAGGCCAAGTTCTACCAGGCGGAGAAGATCGCCACCATGGGCGTGCTCGCCGCCGGCGTGGCCCATGAGGTGAACAATCCGCTCACCGCCGTGGCGGGCTTCGCCGAGGGCATCCGGCGGCGCCTGCCCCGTCTGGAGGGCCTTGTGGATGAGAAGCTCGTGGAAGACTTCCGGGAATATACCGAGACCATCCTCAAGGAGTGTCACCGCTGCCAGAGCATCGTGCAGACGCTGCTCACCTTCAGCCGCCCCATCACCGCGCCCTTCACGCCCCTCAGCCTCAACACCGTGGTTGAGGACACGGTGCGCATTCTGCACCACTACTTCAAAAAATACCCCCTGCTGCGGGTGACGGTCTCCCTGGCCGAGAACATCCCCCTGATCTTCGGGGACGAGGCCCAGCTCAAGCAGGTCGCCCTGAATCTGCTGACCAATGCCGTGGACGCCATCGACATCTCAGGGGAGGTTCGCGTGGAGACCGCGCGGCACCTGGATGGGGCAAGCTTCACGGTGAGCGACACAGGGCGCGGCATTCCGGCGAAAAACCTGGACAAGCTCTTCGAGCCCTTTTTCACCACCAAACCCGTGGGCAAGGGCATCGGCATCGGGCTGTCCACCTGCTATACGATCGTGCGCGAGCACGAGGGGGAGATCGCCGTGAGCAGCGAACTCGGCGCCGGCACGCGCTTCGTGGTCACGCTGCCCCTCAAGCAGAAAGGAACCCCAAATGGCTAATCCGTACCGCGTGCTCGTCATCGACGACGAGGAATCCATTCTCAAGCTGCTCCACCACGAACTCTCCACCCCGAAGCGCATCGTGGACACGGCCGACAGCGCCAAGGCCGGGCGCGAGATGCTCGGCCGGACACGCTACGATGTCGTCGTCTCCGACATCCGCCTGCCGGACGGCAACGGCCTGGACCTGCTGGTGGAGTTCAGAGGGCTGTACCCGGACATCGAGGTGGTGCTCATCACCGGCCACGGAAACATCGACAACGCGGTGGAGGCCATGCGCGTCGGCGCATACGACTATGTAACCAAGCCCTTCCACCTGGACCGCGTCGAGCTGGTCATCGAGCGGGCCTACCAGCGCGTGTGCCTGGAGCGGGAAAACCGCAGCTTCCGGCACTCCAAGCAAACCGTCTCGCACCCGAAGCTGGTGGGCAATTCCGCAGCCATCAAGCACGTTCGCTACCTCATGGACCGCGTCGCCCCCACGGAGGTGGCGGTGCTGCTCACGGGCGAAAGCGGCGTGGGCAAGGACGTGGTGGCCCACGTCATCCAGGAGCAGAGCTCGCGCGCGGAGAAGCCCTTCATCATCAAGAATTGCGCCACGCTGCAAAAGGAGCTGCTGCGCAGCGAGATGTTCGGGCATATGCGCGGCTCCTTCACCGGCGCCACGGACAACCGTGAAGGCCTGATGACCTTCGCCGACACCGGCACCCTGTTCCTGGACGAAATCGGCGAGCTGCCGCTCGAGGTGCAGGGCTCGCTCCTGCGCGTGCTCGAAGCCAAGACCTATCGCCGCGTGGGCGAAAAGAACGAACGCCAGGTGGACATCCGCTTCCTCTTCGCCACCAGCCGCAACCTGGCCGAGGAAGTGGAGGCCGGGCGCTTCAACGACGCCCTGTTCCACCGCATCAACGTTTTCAACATCCCCATCCCGTCCCTGGCCAGCCGCAAGGAGGACATCCCCCTTCTGGTGGAGCACTTCCTGGGTCGCATGAGCCCAGCCATGCGGCACGGACGGCTGACCATGACCGACAAGGTCATGCAGTGCCTGATGCGCTATGACTGGCCCGGAAACATCCGCGAGCTGCGCAACGTGCTGGAACGCAGCATCATCCTCGCGGAGGGCGGCGTCATCACCGAGCAGGCGTTGCCCAGGGAACTGGTGGAGCACGGCGAGAGCGGCGGCGGAAGCGGCACCTTTCTTTTGGAGAAAGTGGAGCGCGAACACATCCAGCGGACCTTGAACTTCTTCGACGGCAACAGGCAGCGGGCGGCTAAGGCCCTGGGCATTGGCCGCAAGACGCTCTATCGCAAATTGGAGAAATACGAAGAATCCTCCTAGATCGGTCCTTTTTATTTCATCTATTCAACGCCGCACTCGCGGCGTTTTTTTTGCCCTCTGCCCGAGCGTGTCTAAACGACCCAACAGACACGATTCCATGTGTCATAGTGACACTATCGTAACATTCTAAAATATAATGATTTTACTTAATTTCCCCCGCAATTCGGGGGAAATGCTCCCTTTTAGCCACAGTACTGGGACATTCTCGACATAATTAAAGTCACTCAACATATTGATTCTACTTGTTTTTGCAAAATGGCCCGCTCCTTGCTCAATAGGGAGCCAATGCGTCGCGACAGAATGACAACGGATTTCAAGTCAAAAACAATCCAACGCAAGGACGGGAGTTATGGCCGCGTGTGAGCAAGTTTACGGGTTCTTCATTCCCAGCGTCACCCTCATGGGCATCGGCGCCCACAAGGAAATCCCCGCCAAGATCAAAGCCCTCGGCAGCAAGAAACCCCTTCTCGTCACCGACAAGGGCATCACCGCTTGCGGCATCACCAAGCAGATCGTCGATCTGCTCAAGAGCCAAAAGATGGACTGTGTCGTCTATGACGAGACCATCCCCAACCCCACGGACAAGAACGTCCACGATGGCGTGAAGGTCTACACGGACAACAAGTGCGACTCGCTCATCACCCTGGGCGGCGGCAGCTCGCACGACTGCGGCAAGGGCATCGGCCTGGTTGTCGCCAACGGCGGGAAAATCCATGATTTCGAAGGCGTGGACAAGTCCACCAAGCCCATGCCCCCGTACATCGCGGTGAACACCACCGCGGGCACGGCTTCCGAGATGACCCGCTTCTGCATCATCACCGACACTTCCCGCAAGGTGAAGATGGCCATCGTCGACTGGCGCGTCACCCCGACCATCGCCCTCGACGATCCTCTTTTGATGCTCGGCATGCCCCCGGCCCTGACCGCCGCCACCGGCATGGACGCCCTGACCCACGCCGTTGAGGCCTACGTGTCCACCATCGCCACGCCGATGACCGACGCCTGCGCGGAGAAGTCCATCAAAATGATCTTCAAGTTCCTGCGCCGCGCCGTGGCCAACGGCAAGGACATCGAGGCCCGCGAAGGCATGTGCTACGCCCAGTACATGGCCGGCATGGCCTTCAACAACGCCAGCCTGGGCCACGTCCACGCCATGGCCCACCAGCTGGGCGGCTTCTACGACCTGCCCCACGGCGAGTGCAACGCCATCCTGTTGCCGCATGTGGAGAAGTTCAACCTCATCGCCCGCGTCGAGCGCTTCGCCGAAATGGCTGTGTGGATGGGCGAGGACATCTCCGGCATGAGCCAGCGCGCCGCGGCCGAGCGTTGCCTGTTCGCCATCCGCGAGCTTTCCGCCGACGTGGGCATCCCCAACGGTCTGGTGGAACTCGGCAAGCGTTACGGCAAGAACGTGAAGGTCGAAGACATCAAGATCATGACCGGCAACGCCCAGAAGGACGCCTGCGGCCTGACCAATCCCCGTTGCCCCAAGGATTCCGACGTGATGGCGATCTACGAGGCCGCCATGTAGCACCGCCTGTCGCAGGGCGGGGCCTGACGCCCGCCCCGAGCAGACGGTTTTTGCCTCTCAGCCCGCCGGACCAAAAGGGTCCGGCGGGCCAAACAAAGGGGAGACTGCGGCCATGCCAGCCACCACACTCACAAACTCCTACGATGCGGCATTCGTGGCCGAGGTTCGGCGGGAAAGCGAACAGAACCTGGCCCTTTGCTACCAGTGCGGCAACTGCACGGCGGGGTGCCCGGTGTCCTTCGCCTACGATTTTCCGGTCAACCAGATCATGTATCTGGTGCAGACGGGGCGCAAAATGGAGGCGTTGACCTCACACGCCATCTGGCTGTGCGCCTCCTGCGAAACCTGCACGACCCGCTGCCCCAATGACATCGACGTGGCCCGGGTGATGGACGTGCTGCGCCACATGGCCAGGCGGGAGAACCTTGTGGCCGAGCATTCCATCCACGCCTTCTGGAATTCCTTCCTGTCCTCCGTGGAACGTTACGGCCGCGTTTTCGAACTTGGCCTCATGGCCTCCTACATCGGCAAGACCGGGCGCGTGCTGACGGACGCCGACCTGGCCCCGGTGGCCCTGCGTAAGGGCAAGCTGACGTTCAAGCCGCACGACATCCACGGAGTGGCCGAGGTCCGCGATATATTTAAACGCTACAGGGAGCACCGGTCATGAGCCGCCGCTACGCCTACTACCCTGGTTGTTCCGGGCAGGGCACCTCTCGGGAATACGACAGTTCCACACGGGCCATGTGCCAGGAACTGGGCTTCGAATTGATCGACATTCCGGATTGGAACTGCTGTGGATCGACCCCGGCCCATGCCGTGGACCATCTGCTTTCCGCCAGCCTCGTGGCGCGCAATCTGGCCATTGCCGAGGACATGGACGTGGAGGGCATCGTCACGCCCTGCCCCAGCTGCCTAAAGAATCTCAAGACATCCCAGCACCGCATGCTGCGCCCGGAGTTCCACCAGGAAGTGCAAAGAGTCCTGGGACGCGCGGTGCGCGCGGACCTGCCCATCAAGTCGGTGCTGCAGGTGCTGGTGGAGGATCGGGGCATTGGCTGGATCGCTCAGCAGGCCACCGCCCCGCTCACCGGCCTTAAGGTTGTGCCGTACTATGGCTGCATCATGAACCGGCCGCCGGATGTGATGCGCTTTGACGACCCGGAAAACCCCATGGCCCTGGACAACCTCCTCACCGCCATCGGGGCCGAGGTTCTGCCCTTCGCCCTGAAAACGGACTGTTGCGGGGCCTCGCTGGGCACGACCCGGCGCGATGTCGTGGCCCGCCTTTCCGGCCGCGTCCTCGACGCCGCCGCGGCTGCGGGCGCGGACGCCATTGTGACCGCCTGCCCGCTGTGCCAGATGAACCTGGACATGCGCCAGGCGCAGATCAACAAGGCCAACGGCAGCAGCCACAGGCTCCCCGTCTTCTACTATTCCCAGCTCATCATGCTCGCCACGGGGCAGCAGGGCGAACGTGTCGGGCTGGACAAGCTCTGCGTGAGCCCGTTCTCTCTGCTCGAATCCCTCGGCCCCCAGGCCGGTGAGGTGCGCTCATGAACATCGGTGTTTTCGTCTGCCATTGCGGCAGCAACATCGCGGGCACGGTGGACACCGTGGCCGTGGCCAAGGCCGCCCTGGCCTATCCGGAGGTGGTCTTCGCCACCGACACCATGTACGCCTGTTCTGAGCCGGGCCAGGCGGGCATCATCGAAGCCGTACAGAAATACGAACTGGACGGCGTGGTCGTGGCGTCCTGCACGCCGCGCATGCACGAGGCCACCTTCCGGCGCACCGTGGAGCGCGCGGGGCTGAACCGCTACATGTTCGAGATGGCCAACATCCGCGAGCACGTCTCCTGGATCGGCAAGGACAAGGACGCCAACACCAACAAGGCTGCGGAGCTGGTGCACATCGCCGTGGAGAAGCTGCGGCGCAACACCGAGCTTACCGCTGGCGAATTCACCATCAACAAACGCGTGATGGTCATCGGCGGCGGCGTGGCGGGCATTCAGGCCGCGCTCGACTGCGCGGACGGCGGCCTTGAGGTCGTGCTCGTGGAGCGCGAGCCGAGCATCGGCGGCAAGATGTCCAAACTGGACAAGACGTTCCCCACCGTCGACTGCTCAAGCTGCATCCTGGGCCCACGCATGGTGGACATCGCCCAGAACCCGAACATCACCCTGTACACCCTCTCCGAGGTGGAGTCGGTGGACGGGTTCGTGGGCAACTTCGATGTGAAGGTGCGCCGCAAAGCGGCCTACGTGGACTGGACGCTCTGCACCGGCTGCGGCGAATGCGCGGCAAAGTGCCCCAGCAAGAAGACCCCGGACCGCTTCAACGAATTTATCGGCAAGACCACGGCCATCAACATTCCCTTCCCCCAAGCCATTCCCAAAAAAGCCAGCATCAACGCCGCGGCCTGCCTCATGCTCACCAAGGGCAAGTGCGGGGCCTGCGTCAAGGCCTGCCCCGCGGGAGCCATCCAGTTCAAGCAGGAAGACGAGATCGTCACGGAGCAGGTCGGCGCGGTCATCGTGGCCACCGGCTACGATCTCTTCGACTTCACCCAGTATGGCGAATACGGCGGCGGCCGCTACCCGGACGTCATCACCTCCATGCAGTACGAACGCCTGCTTTCGGCCTCCGGGCCCACGGAGGGGCACATCAAGCGGCCCTCCGACGGCAAGGAGCCCAAGGACATCGTGTTCATCCAGTGCGTCGGCTCGCGCGACAAGTCCATCGGCCGGCCCTACTGCTCCGGTTTCTGCTGCATGTATACAGCCAAGCAGACCATCCTGACCAAGGACCACCTTCCGGAGTCCCAGTCCTATGTCTTCTACATGGACATCCGCTCTCCGGGGAAGGGCTATGACGAGTTCATCCGCCGGGCCATGGAAGAATACGGCGCCCGCTACATCCGGGGCCGCGTCTCAGCAATCCAGCCGAAGAACGGCCGGTACCTGATCAAGGGCGTGAACACGCTCATGGGCGACCAGGTGGAGATCGAGGCCGACCTGGTGGTGCTGGCTGTGGGCGCGGAGGCCGCCAAGGGCGCGCCGCAGCTGGCGGAGAAGCTGCGCATCTCCTACGACACCTATGGTTTCTACATGGAGGGGCACCCCAAGCTCAAGCCGGTGGAGACCAACACCGCCGGAATCTATCTGGCCGGTTCCTGCCAGGGCCCCAAGGACATCCCCTCCTCCGTGGCCCAGGGCGGCGCGGCCGCCAGCAAGGTGCTGGGCCTGTTCTCCAAGGACAAGCTGGCCAGCGATCCGCAGGTGTCGAGCGTGTCCCTGCAACGCTGCATCGGCTGCGCAAAATGTCAATCGGTCTGCCCCTTCGGCGCCATCGAGATGACCCAGTTCCGGGGCATGACCAAGGCCTCGGTGATCGCGACGGTCTGTCAGGGCTGCGGCAACTGCACCTCAGCCTGCCCGCAGGGGGCCATCCAGCTGAGCCACTTCACCGACAACCAGATCCTCGCCGAGGTGCACGCGTTATGTCCGTACTAGAAGGTAAAGAACTGCGCATCATTGGGTTTCTCTGCAACTGGTGCTCCTATGGCGGCGCCGACACCGCCGGAGTGGGACGCTTTACCCAGCCCACGGACCTGCGCATCATCAAGCTGCCCTGCACGGGGCGCATCAACCCGCTGTTCGTGGTCCGGGCCTTTCTGAACGGGGCCGACGGCGTGCTCGTCTCCGGCTGCCACCCGCGGGATTGCCACTACACCGCGGGCAACTTCTACGCCCGCCGCAGGCTGGAGGTGCTCCGCTCGCTCCTGCCCGTCATGGGCATTGAGCCCGCCCGGTTCGAATACACCTGGGTCTCGGCCTCGGAAGGACAGCGCTGGCGCACCGTGGTGCAGAAGTTCACCGAGCAGATCCACGGCCTTGGCCCTATCCCGGCGTTCAAGTCCGGCACCTGCCTCGAGGCTTGCCTGGGCACGGCCATTTAGCCGACCCGCTTTGCGGACGGCGGAAGGAAGGAGAAATACATGGGCTCTCAACTCGAAGACCTGAAAACGGCCATCCGGCAAGCCCTGCCCGACCTTGATGTGGTCATTGCCTGGGCCGCCGGGCCGGACGGCCTGGCCCACACCCCCCTGTTCATCACCAGCGAGTCGGACGTCGATCTGGTTCAGTGGGACCCGCGCTGTTCGCAGAACCTGGCGGGCTATCTGCCCGGCCTGCGCGGCAAGAAAGTCGGCATCGTGGCCAAGGGCTGCGACGCCCGCTCGATAACCGAACTCTTGCAGGAAAAGCTCATCGACCGCGAGCAGTTGACCGTCTTTGGACTGCACTGCCAGGGAGCGCTCGATCCGGAGAAGATCGCAGCCATGGCCGATTGCGGCCGCTACGTGCGGTCCGCCGAGATCAACGGCGGGGAGCTCAAAATCGTCTCCAGCAAGGGCGCCTGCGCCATCAGCCTGGAGAACGGGCTGCTCGCGAAGTGCTTCCGCTGCACAGGGGCGGACGCCCAGCCTTGCGACCAGTTTATCGGCGAGCACGGCGCGCCTCCCGTCCTTAAGGACGCGCCCGCCACCACCCTGGATCGGCTTGAGGCCATGAGCATGGAGGAGCGTTTCCAGTTTTGGGAGGAGCAGATGGGCCAGTGCATCCGCTGCTATGCCTGCCGCAGCGCCTGCCCCCTGTGCGTTTGCCAGGACCATTGCGCGGCCCAAAGCCGAGAGCCGCACTGGGTGGACCAGACCGACCACCCGCGCGAGAAGCTCATGTTCCAGGCCATGCACGCCCTGCACACGGCCGGCCGCTGCACGGAATGCGGCGAGTGTGAGCGCGCCTGCCCGGTTGGACTGCCCATCATGACCATGAAGCAGGCCCTGAACCGCCAGATCAAGGCCCTCTTCGACTATGAGGCCGGCCTTGACTCCGAAAAGACGCCGCCCTTGTTCCAGTTCCGGGAGAATGAAGAACACATCAAGGAAAGGAAATGGTAATGGGCGCAGCACGTTGCATAAAGAAAGATGCCCTCCTGACCTGGCTTGAAGAGGTGGGCAAGTCCCGCCTGGTCCTGGCGCCCCGCGCCCAGGGCAAGAGCACGGCCTTCCTGCCCTTTGATCCCGCCAAAGGGATCTCGCTCAGCGGCCTGGCCACCTCTTCACCGAAGCAGGCCCTCATTCCGCGCCACGAGGCGCTGCTGGAGTTCCGCTACACCAAGACCGACCAGGTGCCGGCGCAGACCGGCCTCGCCGTGCGGGAGCTCATCCCGAACCAGCCCACGCTGGTGTTCGGCGCGCGCCCCTGCGACGCCCGCGGCTTCACGGTCCTGGACCGCGTGTACGACGCGGGCGCAAAGCGGGACGTTTACTACTGCGCCCGACGCGACAAGACCATCGTCGCCACGGTGGCCTGCACAGAGCCGGCGGACACCTGCTTCTGCAACCGCGTCGGCGGCGGTCCGGGCGACTCCGCAGGCTCGGACATTCTGGTGACGGAACTGGACCAGCTGTACGTCCTTGAGGCCGTGACCCAGCGCGGCGAGGCCTTCCTGCTGGAGCAGAAGCTGCCCGACGCCACAGAGCTTGCCGACAAGGCCCAGGCGGCCCGTGCGGCGGTGCGCGCGGCCATGCCCGAGGGCGACAGCCTGCTGGGCGCGCCGGACAAGGTGGGCGCACTGTTCGACGAGATGCCCTTCTGGGACGGCGTCGCCGCGAAATGTCTCAGCTGCGGGGCGTGCAGCTACCTCTGCCCGACCTGCTACTGCTTCAACATCACCGACGAGTCCAAGGGTGGCCAAGGGGTGCGGGTGCGCACCTGGGACAACTGCATGTCCTTCCAGTTCACGCTGGAGGGCAGCGGGCACAACCCGCGCGCCACCAAGTCGCAGCGCATGCGCAACCGGGTGGGCCACAAGTTCTGCTACTACCCGACGCTGCACGACGGCGCGCTGTCCTGCGTCGGCTGCGGGCGCTGCATCGCGCACTGCCCGGTGTCCATGGACATCCGGCGCATCGTCTCCAAAGCCCTCACCTATGAAAAGGCCGCGAAGGAGCACAGCAATGTCTGAGAATCCCGGCACCAATCTCTACCTGCCCTTCATGGCCACCATCCAGGAGGTGGTGCGGGAGACGCAGAACATCAAGACCTTCCGCGTCACCTTGAACGATCCGGAACAAATGCGGAACTTCCGCTTCGCCCCGGGACAGGTCGGCCAGCTTTCCGTCTTCGGCGTGGGGGAATCGACCTTCGTCATCAACTCGCCGCCCACCCGCATGGAATACCTGCAGTTCAGCGTGATGCGCGTGGGCGAGCTGACCACCCGCCTGCACAAGCTGCGCAAGGGCGACCAGATCGGCGTGCGTGCGCCCCTGGGCAACAGCTTCCCCTTTGAGGACATGAAGGGAAAGAACGTCGTGTTTGTCGGCGGCGGCATCGGCATGGCCCCGCTGCGCACCCTGCTTTTGTACATGCTCGACAACCGCACGGACTATGGCGACATCACGCTGCTTTACGGGGCGCGCAGCCCGAGCGACATGGCCTTCAGCTATGAACTGCCCGACTGGCTGGCCCGCAAGGACATGTCCACGGTGCTCACCGTGGACAATGGCACCCCGGACTGGGCCCACAAAGTCGGGCTCATCCCCAATGTGCTCAAGGAAATGAATCCTTCGCCCGAAAACAGCGTCGCCGTCACCTGCGGCCCGCCCATCATGATCAAGTTCACCATCCAGGCACTGCACGCGCTGGGCTTTCAGGACGAGCAGATCATCACCACCCTGGAAAAGCGCATGAAGTGCGGCGTGGGCATCTGCGGACGTTGCAACATCGGCAGCAAGTACGTGTGCCAGGACGGCCCCGTGTTCACGTATGCCCAGCTCCGGGAGCTTCCGAATGAACTGTAGCCAGCGCCACAACGCGCCAAGGCCTGGCGGACCCGGCTTGGGCCGTTGCGCCGCGCGGGTGCTTGGGACAGCGCGGGGATAGGGAGCGGGCATGAACACCATCCTGCGCATCGACACCGGGGCCCCAGGCGGCATCCGGACACGGTTCGACCCCCTGGGCATTTACGCCGGCCTTGGGGGACGGGCCTTGGTCGCGCGCATGGTCAGCTCCGAGGTGCCCACGGACTGCCTTCCCTTAAGCGGCGCGAACCGGCTGGTATTCGCGCCCGGTCTGCTGAGCGGGACAGGCGCTCTGCCGGGCCGGCTGACCTTCGGCTGCAAGAGTCCGCTGACGCATGGCCTGGCAGTGGCCAGCGTCGGCGGCTCCGTTTCCCAGGCCATCGCGCGGCTGGGCTATGCGGCCGTGGTCATCGAAGGCCAGCCGAAGCAGGTGCGCAAAACCACGGCCCCCCATGCTGCACGCGGGCTCGTCACTGTGCATATCAGCAAGGACGGGGTGCGCTTCCTCCCGGCGGACGACCTGCGCGGCCGTTCAGCCCACGAGAGCGCCCGCTTCCTGCGCGCGCGGCACGGAGACGCCGTCTCGGTCATCGGCATCGGCAGCGCCGGAGAGATGCGCATGTCCAGCGCGGTCATCTCGGCCGTGGATGAGAACGACTGTCTGACGCGGCACATCGGCCGAGGCGGTCCCGGAGCCGTCATGGGGGCCAAGGGGATCAAGGCCATCGTCATCGATCCTTGCGGCTGCCAGAAGAGCCCGGCCCAGCATCCGGCGGCCATGGACCTCGCCAACGAGGCCGTGCGCCAGATGCTGCTCCGGCTGCGTGGCGACCTGCCGGTGGAGCGCCCTTCCCTCACGCCGCGCGGCGTCACGTCGCCAGTTTTCGGCTGCCGGAACTGCACCACGTCCGGCTGTCCGGACATTTTTCCAGAAACCGGCGAGGCCGCCAGCTCCGGCCAGAGGCCCGACTATGACGCTTCCTGGGTCTACAAGGAAATCTGCGGCATCGACAGCCAGGCCGCCATGGCCGCCCTTGACGCCCTGACCCGGCAATACGGGCTGGATTCCACGGAGCTGGGCTTCACCCTGCGCGTGGCCATGGAGGCGGATATCATCCCCGTGGGCGACGCCTACGCGGCCTCCCGTCTGCTGCACGACATCGGCGCAGGCAAGGGACTGGGGCACCTGCTGGGAGCTGGGGCCGTTATGGCCGCCGCCACCCTTGGCGTCGACAGCATCTTTGCGGGAGCGGACGCCCAGGAAGAGGGCTGGGGCAGCCGGCGGGGCAACGACGTCTGCAGCGGAGAGCAGCGGGAGCTTTCCCGCACCCTGCGCATCGCCGCCGCAGTCCTCGAAACCTTCGGTTATTGCCGTTTTGTCGCCTTCACGGTGCTGGAGCACCCGGAAATCCTGCAGTCCATGATTGAGATCGTGAACGCAGCCTTCGGTCTGCGCATAACCACCGCGGACATTGTCGCCCTGGCCGAGGACGTGCTGCGCGTCGAGGCGGACTTCAACCGCCGGGCCCACCGTTCCGATGACGGCGACAAAACGCCGCAGTGCGGCAACTGGCCCGAAAGCCCCTACGAGGCCCTCTTTGAAACCGTGCGGCGGGAACAGGAGCCGATCCATGGGTTCTAGCGCCCTTTCCGCCTCGCAGTCCCAGCGCCACGGCCCAACAGCGCGCGGACGGTCTGCATGTGCCACAGCCGGAGGAAAGTCCTGATGTTCGACGATTACGCCGGGATAAATGGAGGCATGAGCTACGGCTGCGAGCCGGAGTTCCTGTACTCGGACGCGAGGCCGGCCCAGTCGCTGACCTCGCAGGAACAGGCCTTCATGCGGCTGCGGCCGGAGCTGTTCTTCGCCTCGGAACTGTTCCAGGGCCGGTACGTCCGCCGCAGGCGACAGGTGCGCAACTATGAGGCGCGCTCCATCTGCCCGGCGCGCACGGTGCGCTACACCGGCGAGCGCCTCGATCAGTTCGACCTCGACGTGCTTCTCGTCTGCGCCCTGCATTGCTCGGAGCAGTGCCGCTCCGCGCCAGGGATGACCAAGATCGACATCCGCGGCATCGCCAAGGTGCTGCTCAAAACAGCGAGCAAAACAGCCCTGCCGAGGGTCGCGGCCTCGCTGCGGCGGCTGGAGTCCTGCCGGGTCGAGGTGCGCGACGGCCGCTTCGTCTACTGCCTCCGTCCGGTCCAGAAGGTGCTCATCGACACCATGGAGCAGCGCTGTCTGGTCGAGCTGAACCCAGAGATGCTCCGCTCGCTGCAAAGCATCCATAATTTTTCCGGCTTTGTTCAGGAAAGGCTGCGGCTGCGCATGCGTTCCATCGACCGCTGGCTGCACGGCCTGCTGCACTACAGCTCCGAGGTGTGCATCCCTTTCGGCGGCTTCGCCGCCCTCTCCGGCAACGCCGCGGCGCAGACGCTCCAGGTGGTGAAGTCCCTGGACCGTCTGCGCTGCGTCGTGCGGCCGGACGAGATTGGCGTGTTGGAAGGCTGCGGGCTTGAGATCCACCGCGACGCCCCGGTCGCCGGAGGCCCGCGGTGAGGCAAAGGCTAGTTCAAGGCGCCTTCCCGCAGGTGGTAGAGCAGACGGTCTTCCGTCGGCGCGTTCTCGTAGTTGGCCCACTTGTAGTCGGTCTGGTTCATGAGCCACTGGATCACCTCGCCCTGGTTCTGGGGCGTACCGGGGTAATCCACAACCTGCGCAATGACTTGGCCAAAGAATTCAAGTTCCACGGCGATCTTCATGACTGGCTCCTGTTTCGTTTCCCCGAAAAGCATACGCCTTTCCCAATCCGGGGCGCGCAAACGGCATGTTCAACAGATAAGGCCGCCGCTGACACAGTCAAACGGGCAGCCGCCTTGGCGCTGGGCCGCTCCCATGCTGGACGCGGCCGCAATGATCCCCTGCCCTCCCGGTGGAGGCGGGGCGGAGTATCCTGGCGGTCGGTGCTTGGGTGAGCAAGAGGATGGAGAGCCGGTTCGGGTTCCCAAGACGAAGGATCGCGGCGGCGGCGTTCAAGCGCCTGTCACGGCACTAGCCACCGAAAACGGCTGTGTCAAACGCTTTTCACATGAGGAAACCCGCCATGCGGCGCGCCAGATATTATGCCTATTTTGATATGAATTACTTGTTGTTGCCGTCTCAACAGAGGACAATTTCACGTCACCTCCTTGGACAGGCCGCCCGATTACACGGCGGCAAGAGGGCTTGATTATGGGCTGTGCGACTCACATGCGTGAACTTTCCGTTCACGACGCCATCGGCACCGTCTTGTGCCACGACATCACGCAGATCATTCCGGGGCAGTGCAAGAAGCCCCTGTTCCGCAAG
>JARLHQ010000013.1 GCA_031292175.1 Humidesulfovibrio sp. | reverse complement strand
GCCCATGAACGGAATTGAACCGTTGACCTCTTCCTTACCAAGGAAGTGCTCTACCAACTGAGCTACATGGGCGCTTCGCGCGGACGGACGCAAGCCCCTATCGCGCCACGGCAATGAGGTCAAGAAATTTTGCGCAAAAACGAAAAGGGCCAGGGAGGAAACCTCTCTGGCCCTTGGTATTGGCTGGTCGGGGCGACATGATTTGAACATGCGACATCCTGCTCCCAAAGCAGGCGCGCTACCGAGCTGCGCTACGCCCCGAAACGTTGGCGTTCCCTACGGCAATTTCCCGGCCCACGCAAGGCCGGAACAGCCTCAAGCTTTTTCAGGCAGGCTGCCGGTCCACTTTTCCAGCGGCACGGCCTCTTCGATCAGCATCACCGGAATATCCTCGCGCACGGGGTAGACCACGGCGCACGCCTGGCATAAAAGGCCGTCCTGCCGGGGCAAAAGCACCAGCCCGCCGCGGCATTGGGGACAGGCCAAAAGGCCCAATAACTCTACATTCATGGCCACGCGCCACCTCCAGTGCTTGAGACTGGAGCCTCTATACCCGAGCAAGCCGCCGCGCACAAGCCGCACGTCGCGCTTGACGAGACAAACGCTTTCGCTAATAGATAAAGCTAACACTAGTCCACCCAGCCCCTGTGGGCAAGCGAGACCCGCCATGCACCAGCGCATCGACCTGCACACCCACTCCACCGTCTCCGACGGCACCCTGACGCCTGCGCAGCTCATGCGCGCGGCCAAGGACGCCGGGCTCTGCGCCATCGCCCTCACCGACCACGACACCTTCGACGGGCTGCCCGAGGCCCGTGCCGAGGCGGCGGCACAGGGCGTGGAGCTGGTGCCGGGCTGCGAGCTTTCCCTGGACTACTGCGGCCTGACCACGCACCTGCTGGCCCTGTTTGTGGACGAGCGCCCGGGGAACGTGGTGGGCGAGCTGACCCGCGTGAAGCAGGCGCGCATCTGCCGCAACGAGACCATGCTGGAGAAGCTCAAGGCCGTGGGCGTGCACCTGCGGCGCGAGGACGTGGAACGCCACGCCTCGGGCGTCGTGGGCCGCCCGCACATGGCCCTGGCCATGCTGGAGGCGGGCGTGGTGCGCACCTTCGAGGAAGCCTTCAGCCGCTTTCTGGGCACCAGCGGCCTGGCCTACGTGCCCAAGGCCAAGCTTACCCCGTCCGAGGCCATCCGCGCCATCCATGCCGACCATGGCCTGGCGGTGCTGGCCCACCCCTACCTGCTCTCGCAGCGCCCGCGCGAGATCGAGGCCATCCTCACGGAGCTGGCCGAAATAGGGCTCGACGGCGTGGAAGTCTACTACACCGAGCACTCCGACAAATACACGGCCCTGCTCTCCAGCTTGGCGAACCGCCTGAAGCTGCTGGAAAGCGGCGGCTCTGACTTCCACGGCGAGGTGAAGCCCGGCGTGACCCTGGGCCGGGGCCGGGGCGGGCTTTTTGTACGCCGGGAGCTGCTGGACAAGATGAAGGAGACCATCGAAGCCAGAAGCTAAAACGCCCCCCCCGCTTGCCTCCAGCCATCACCCAGGATTATGGGGAGCATGGCCTTCCCTCCGTAACAAAGGCTGCGGAAAACCAGGCCACGAGGAGAGACGCCAGATGGAAGAACAGCCAGACGTCAGCCAGACCCAAAACCCCGACAAGCCGCCACAGGAACCTGACAAGCCGCCACAGGAAGAGGTCCGGAACAGCCACCACGTCGAGCGCATGCCCGGGGTGACGCTCAAGCTTTCGGTCGGCGCCACAATCTTCCTGCGCTTGCTGTGTGTGGGCCAACGCTACGAGGGCCGGATCGTGGGCCTGGACCCATACACCTATTTCATCGTCCAGGTGCGCCTGCCCCAGGACACCCTCTCCCGCCTGTCGCAGAACCCGAACGCCATCGCCCAGCTGGACGCCGGGGGCACGCTCTTCGGTTTCCGAACCGAGGTCTTGAACCGCCTGAGCCACCCGGCCCCGCTCCTGTTCCTCTCCTACCCGGACACGCTGGAGCGCGTGGTGCTGCGCCGTAACGAGCGCGTCAGCGTGTCCATTCCGGGCAGCATCCACGGGGCCTTTGGCGACCACGAGGTCATCGTGGTGGACCTGGCCCCGGAAGGCTGCTGCTTCACCGCGCGCTCCAGCCTGAAGAGCCCCCTGCGCGACGCCAAGCCCGGCGAGCGCGTCCTGCTGCGCTGTGAACTGCGATCGACCTGCGGCAATCCCTTTGAGGCGCCCGTGGTGCTGCGCCGGGTCGACGAGCAGCACGGGCGCCTCAACATCGGCGGCCAGTTTGTGGACCTGGCCGAGGAGAATATCGCAATCCTGCAGGAGTACATGCAACGCGTGCAGCTGCTTCTCGGCGACTAAACGCCGCCAGGACTCCATGTTCCCTGGAACGCCATTGTGTCGATCCACCCAACCTGCTTGCTTTTTTTCAGGGAACGGAGCAAAAAGTACGTAGCATCATACAAATGCCCGCCAACAACACCGAGGATGCCATGCCCGTCAAAGAGACCCCCGCTGTACAGAAGCGCACAGCCGATCCCATCGAAGACGCATCCGCCGCGCAGCCCATTCAGACGCCCCCCCCCACGCGCAAAAGCGACGACACCATCGTCCCCACGCCCCTGTGCTCGCCGGTGGAGAACCTGAAGGAGGACATCCGCAAGCACATGTTCGCCTTTCTGGGCAAAGACATCACCCGCGCGGGCATGCACGACTATTTCAAGGCCCTGGCCTACACCGTGCGCGAGCGCATGGCCGAGCACTGGATACAAACCCAGCGTTCCTATTACGATGCCAGCGCCAAGCGCGTGTACTACCTTTCGCTGGAGTTCCTGGTGGGCCGCTCGCTCAAGAACAATGTCATCTGCCTCGGCATGGAGGACCAGGTGCGCGAGGCCCTGGCCGAAATGGGCCAGGACTACGAGGAGATCACCGAGGTGGAGTGGGACGCCGGGCTGGGCAACGGCGGCCTGGGGCGGCTGGCCTCCTGCTACCTGGACTCCCTGGCGACCCTGAACATCCCGGCTTACGGCTACGGCATCCGCTACGAATACGGCATCTTCCACCAGAGCATCCAGGACGGCTGGCAGGTGGAGCGGCCGGACAACTGGCTCAGGTTCGGCAACCCATGGGAATACGACCGCGCGGGCTACCTCTACCCGGTCCAGTTCGGCGGAACCGTGCACAGCTACACCGACGACCAGCACCGGCTGCGCGTGGTCTGGGAGGGTGGCGAAAAGGTCATGGCCATGGCCTACGACATGATGGTGCCGGGTTTCGAGAACAGCAACGTCATCAACATGCGCCTGTGGAGCGCCAAGTCCAGCCGCGATTTCGACCTGGAGTTCTTCAATTCCGGCGAGTACCTGAAAGCCATCGAGGACAAGGCGCGGAGCGAAAACATCTCGAAGGTGCTCTACCCCACGGACAGCTTCGTGGAAGGCCAGGAGCTGCGGCTCAAGCAGCAGTATTTCTTTGTGGCCGCGACCTTTCAGGACATCACCCGCCGGCACCTGAAGCACCATCAGGGCTTTGAGGATCTGCCGAGCCTCGTGGCCGTGCAGCTGAACGACACCCACCCGGCCATCGCCATCCCGGAACTCATGCGCATCCTGCTGGACGACCATCTGCTGCCCTGGGACAAGGCCTGGAAAATCTGCGTGAACACCTTCGCCTACACCAACCACACCGTCATGCCCGAGGCCCTGGAGCACTGGCCCGTGGACCTCATGACGCGCATCCTGCCCCGGCACATGCAGATCATCTTCGAAATCAACCGCCTCTTCCTGGAGGACGTGCGCAAGCGCTACCCCGGCGACGACGACCGCCTGTCCCGACTCTCGCTCATCGGCGAGGACTTCGGCAAGCGCGTGCGCATGGCCAACCTTGCCGTGCTGGGCTCCCACTCCGTGAACGGCGTTTCGGCCCTGCACACGGACATCCTGAAATCCAGCACCTTCCGGGACTTCGCCGAACTCTTCCCGGAGCGCTTCAACAACAAGACCAACGGCGTCACCCCGCGGCGCTGGCTCCGGCAGTGCAATCCAAGCCTCACGGAACTCATTACGGACGCCATCGGCCCGGGCTTCCTTACAAACCTTGAGCGTCTGAAGGAGCTGGCCCCCCTCGCCTCCGATTCCGAGTTCCTCTCCCGCTGGGGCAAGGTGAAGCACCGCAACAAGCAGCGCCTGGCCGAATACGTGCTGCACAAGGTCGATATCAAGCTCGACCCAAACAGCATGTTCGACGTCCAGGTGAAGCGCATCCACGAGTACAAGCGCCAACTTCTGAACGTGCTGCACGTGGTCAGCCTGTACGACGACCTGCGCTCTGGCAAGGCTGGGCACGACATCGTGCCGCGCACGGTCATCTTCGGCGGCAAGGCCGCCCCGGGCTACCGCATGGCCAAGCTCATCATCCGGCTCATCCATGCCGTCGGCGCCGCTGTGGACCGTGAACCCAAGTGCACCGGCCTGCTGACCGTCGCCTTCCTGCCCAACTACTGCGTCTCCAATGCCGAAAAAATCATCCCCGGCACCGAACTCTCCGAGCAGATCTCCCTGGCCGGGACCGAGGCCTCCGGCACCGGCAACATGAAGTTCGCGCTAAATGGCGCGCTGACCATCGGCACCCTGGACGGGGCCAATGTGGAGATCCGCGAGCGCGTGGGCGTGGAGAACTTCTTCCTTTTCGGCATGACCACCCCGGGCGTGGGCGCGCTCAAGGCGCGCGGCTACAATCCCTGGGAGTACTACCAGAAGGACGACACCCTGCACCGCGTCCTGGACCTCATCGCTTCCGGGCATTTCGCGCCCCTGGAGCCCGACCTGTTCCGGCCCATTCTGGACACCCTGCTCAAGGAAGGCGACCGCTGGATGGTCCTGGCCGACTTCCGCTCGTACGTGGACGCGCAGAAGCAGGTGGCCCGGATGTACCGCAGCCACGAGCTTTGGCTGGAAAAGTCCGTCCTCAACACCGCGGGAATGGGCTATTTCTCGTCAGACCGCGCCATCGCCGAGTACGCGCGGGACATCTGGGGCGTGCAGGTTTAGAACGGAAACGAATTTCCGGGGGGAATGATTCCGTCGATGCTGGCGGCAGCTGTCTGATAAGCGGTTCAGCGCAAATCTGACAGTTGACGTCCCCGGCCTTTCTGAAGCAAAGTGGGCGTTCAGACCCCGCGGCAGCGCGGCTGGGCCGAGCCCGGCGTGCTGAAGACGATCTGCCACAGCTGGATATCGCGTGCGCGGAACGCCCCGGCGCAGGACTGCAGATAATACTCCCACATGCGGCGGAACGGCTCCCCGTAGCGCGCCTTCAGCCTCGGCCAGGCGGCCCGGAAGTTTTCCAGCCAGGCCATCAGGGTCGGATCATAGTGCGGCCCCAGGTTGTGCCAGTCTTCCATCACCAGCACGCCCTCGGCAGCCTGCGCGATCTGCGCGATGCTCGGCAACATGCCGTTCGGAAAGATGTACTTGGCGATCCAGGGGTCGCAGCCGCGGGTGGAGACATTGCCCCCGATGGTGTGCAGCAGGCACTGTCCGTCGGGCTTGAGGCAGCGGGCCACCACGCGCATGAACCCCCCGTAATTCTTGAATCCCACGTGTTCGAACATGCCCACCGAGACGATCTTGTCGAAGCGGTCGTCCATGTCGCGGTAGTCGCAGGCGCGGATTTCCACGGGCAGCCCCGCGCAGAGTTCTCGGGCGAAGGCGATCTGCTCGCGGGAGATGTTCACGCCAACCACGGAACAGCCGCACTCCTCGGCCATGAAGCGCGCCAGGCCGCCCCAGCCGCAGCCGATGTCCAGCACGCGCTCGCCCTCCTTCAGCTCGAGCTTCGCACAGATGAGCCGCATCTTGCGTTTCTGAGCCTCGGCCAGGTCGGTGGTGTCCTTGAAGTAGGCGCAGCTGTATTGCAGATACGGATCAAGAAACGCGGTAAAGAGATCGTTGCCCAGGTCGTAGTGCCGCCGTGCGACCACGCGCGCGCGCGCCTTGGTCTGCAGATTCTGGACATAGGCCGGCAGCAGGGAGCAGACAAGGCGCAGCCCGCCGCTGACCCGTTCCGCCACGCCGCTGCTCAGGATCCGGCTGAAAAACTCGTCGATCCGCTCGCAATCCCACCAGCCAGCGGTGTAGGCCTCCCCCAGGGCGAGATTCTTCTGAGTCAGCACCCGCGGATACAGGCGATCATCGTGTACGTGGATGTCCCAAGGATTCTGCCCATCCACGCTGATCCCCGCCTGCGACAAAAGCCCTTTGAAAAGAGATTTTGATTCCGACATGGAGACACCTCCGTGAAGCGCGTGCGTTTGAAACGCCGCGGCCTGCCCTGGAGATACGAGTCCAGCGGAAGCCGCATTGCTCTTTTGCAATTCTTTCCCAGCTGTTGCCTTCGCCCTCTGGTGCGGACCACGCGCCATGCGCATGGGCGCAGGCGCCGCTTTCACGGGGTCCACCCATTACACCAGCTCTAGCAAGGGTTGGGTGACGCGTCCACGAAATTCTGAAACTTTCTCCAACGTGTTCCCAGACGCTACTCTCTGGCGTTCCCCACCGCAAAGGCTGGCCGCTGAAGATTCGCGGCATTGGTTCCAACCCCTTGCGTTTTCGGCATATTCTGACACAGTGCGTCAAACTGAAAAATCGGAGGATCTATGCGCATCAAATCCTTGCTCACCGCCCTCGCCCTCGTCGTCCTGCTCTCCTCCACCGCCCTGGCGGAAAAGACCATTGTGCACTTCTTTGTCCTTCCAGCCAGCATCCCCTCTGAACAGCTGGTCAAGTTCGATGACTTCCTCGTCCACACGGCGGGGGGCTTCACCGCGACGCGCAGCTACGGCGGCGCCATGACGAGCCTGGGCAAGGACTACGCCCCGGAAAACCTGAGCTACACCGTCGCGGCGCCCAAGCATCTCCGCAAGGAGATCATGGACTACCTCAAGAAGAACTGCGGCCAGAAAGAGGTGTTCATGCTTGTCTGGCCCGCGGACAGGCCCGGCCTGTAGCCCCGCCATCTCGCCCAAGCCGTCGCCTCCGGGGCGGGGTCTTGCCCTGCCTGCCGGGTTTGGCTACTCTGCGGCCTATACACTGGGCCGCGCGGCGTTTTTGCGCGCCTGAACCAAGGAGCCCCTCATGCAGATTCTCTCCAGCCAGGTTAAAGGGTACATGGAACGCTCGTCTTGGATCCGCCGCATGTTCGAGGCGGGCATCGAGCTGAAGAAACAATACGGCGCGGACCAGGTCTACGACTTCAGCCTGGGCAATCCGGACCTGCCGCCGCCCACCTGCGTGTGCCAGAGCCTGCACGACATCGCGGAGGAGGCCGCCCAGCCCTTCGCTTTCGGCTACATGCCGAACTTCGGCTATCCGGAGGTGCGCGAGGCCCTGGCCCAGCACGTGTCCGCAGAGCAGGGCGTGGCCGTCACCCCCGACTGCCTCGTCATCACCTGCGGTGCGGCCGGGGCCATCAACACCTTCTTCCGCGCGGTCATCGAGCCCGGCGACGAGCTGCTCTGCCCGGCCCCGTATTTCGTGGAATATGGTTTCTACGTCGAGAATCATTGCGGCGTGCTGAAAACCGCCCCGGCCAAGGCGGGCACCTTCGACCTGGATGTGCCCGCGCTGGAGGCCGCCATCACCGACAAGACCCGCGTGCTGCTCATCAACTCGCCCAACAATCCCACGGGCGTGGTCTACTCCAGGCAAACCCTGGTCGAGCTGGCCGCCATGCTGACGCGCAAGAACGCCGGACGCGCCCGGCCCATCTTCCTTCTGGCCGACGAGCCGTACCGCTTCCTGGCCTTCGACAACATTGAGGTGCCCTCGCTTTTGCCGCTCTACCCCTACACTGTGGTGGTCAGCTCCTTCTCCAAAAACCTCTCGCTTCCCGGCGCACGCGTGGGTTACGCCCTCGTGAACCCGGCCATGCCCGGCAAGGATGAGCTGGTGAGCGGCATCATTCTGGCGAACCGCATCCTGGGCTTCGTCAACGCCCCGGCCCTGGCCCAGAAACTGCTGCTCAAGGTCCTGGGGTCCCAAGTGGACGCGGACATTTACGCCCAGCGCCGCGACGCCATGCGCCAGGTGCTCGATGCCGCCGGCTACAAGTACCCCCTGCCGCGCGGCGCGTTCTACTTCTTCCCCGAGGCCCCCGGCGGCGACGACGTGGCCTTTGTGAACACCCTGGTGGAGGAGCGCATCCTGGCCGTGCCCGGCAAGGGCTTCGGCTGCCCCGGCCACTTCCGCCTGGCCTTCTGCGTGGACGAGGACGTCATCCGGCGCTCGGCCGATGGCTTCAAGCGGGCCATGGACAAGGTCAACAAGGGCTAGCAGCCTCCCGCTCAAGCAAGCGCCCAGGCAGGGCGCGACAAAAAAGCCCCTGGCCGCTTCCGCAGCCAGGGGCTTTGCATGTATTGCGCTTCGTCGGCTACCAGTTGGCGTCGGCGAAGGGGTTGGAGCCCAGGCCGAAGTCGGCTTCGGGCTCGCCACCCACGGAGGGAGCGCCGGAGGCGTCACCGCCAGCGGCCGGAGCCGCGGCGTCACCAGCGGCGGCGCCACCGGCCACGCCGGCGACAACCACGCCCTGGGCCTTGACCTTGGCAACTTCTTCCATGAGCTGCTCAAGCTTCTTGATGTGCTCGTCCATCTTGGAGTTGGACACCTGCAGCTTGACGTCGCCAGCGGCGGCCTGCTCTTCCAGGGGCTTCAGCTTGGCCTTCAGGACCTTCACTTCGTCGGCCTTTTCGGAGGCTTCCTTGGTGAGCTTCTCCACCTGGGCGGAGAGGGTGGCGTTGGCGGCGCGCAGTTCGGACATCTGGGTCAGAATGGCCTGAGCCTGGGCCAGGGCGGCCGTGGGCAGAGGCTTGATGGCGACTTTTTCGCCCAGGCCAGCAATGTCGCCAGCGGCGGCTTTGGCGAGCTGGGGCTCCTGCTCGTAGATCCAGGCCTTGGACAGGGCGGCGGCGATGGGCGCGAACTCGGCGTCCACCTCACCCTGGGTCAAGAACGACAGCAGCTCAATCTGGCTGCCGTCGGCGGCCTGCGCGCCCTTCAGGCAGGACACGAACGTGTTCATGGGAAAAACTTTAGCTTCAGCCATGGGAGTTCCTCCTTATGGTCGGGAAAACCTTTGGTTCAGTTGTATCGCTTACCCGCGCCGTTAGTTCAGCTCGCCCATGGGCAGGCGGCCGATCTTGCGTGCGTAGGCCAGGGCCACAGTACGGTAGACCACGTGCCCAAGCTTCGACCAGGGCAGGTAGGCGATGAGCATGAACACACAAACCAGGTGCAGGTAGTACGTCGGGTAGGCGAGCACGGGCTGGCCGATGAGACGGAAGATCTCACTGCCGATGCCGGTGAGCGCGATGCCCCAGATCACGGTGATGAGGTACCAGTCGTACCAGTTGGACGTGCTCTTGCTGGCGTCCAGGGAGGTGCGGCGGCTGGTGAGCTTCATCATGCCGTACACGAGCGCCACGGCGCCGGCGTTGGCCAGCAGCTTGACCGGGCTCCACAGGGGCATGGGGGTGTGGCCGGCCCAGGCGATGAGCCCGGCGAAACCGCCCTCAAGACCCATGATGTGCTCCAGGAACCAAGCGCCGAACCAGTGGCCCATGGCCACCACGCTGGTGACGATCATCAATGCGAGGAAGGCGTAGAAGACGAAGAGGTGCCCGGCGAAGCGCTGCACGTCCTTCTCTTCCTGGCCGCAGTTCTTGAAGCGGCTGTGCTGCGCCACTTCGCTCTTGAGCGTGTCGATAAGGCAGGCCAGGAAGCTGGGCTCCGGGCCACGGCCCACGATGAAGGTGCGCGGCATGCTCTCGAAGCTCTTCAGCAGGCTCGCGATGCCTCCGGCGAAGCAGAACACCATGAGGGCGAAGACCGCGCCGAAGATGGGATCGATAAAGTAGTCACCGGGGAACAGGCCGCCAAAGACGATGACGCCGTCCGCCGCGACCTTCCACTCATGGCCGTTGGCCACGAACAGCGGGAAGGCCGTGCCGAGCACGCCGGCGCGCATGTTCCAGATGGCCATGTACAGGATGGCCGGGATGAGGAACAGGATGGGCAGGTACTTCGACGAGCTCATCCAGGTTCCGATGATGCTGGGCTTGGCCAAGTTGCGGTAGGCCATGTTGCGCAGGGCGGCCAGGAGGTCGCCCGGCTTGGCGCCGCGGGGGCACAGGTCCGAGCAGGTGCCGCAGTTGTGGCACAGCCAGATGTCGATGTCGTTGAGCAGGCGGTCCTTAAGTCCCCACTGCGCCCAGACCATCTCCTTGCGGGGATAGGGGGCGTCGGCCGGGGAAAGCGGGCACGCGACGCTGCAGGTGGCGCACTGATAGCACTTTTTGAGCGACTCTCCGCCCACCTGCTGCAGTTCCTGAACGAATTTCAGGTCCGGTTGAACCCTGACGGTGTTCGACATGGTTCCAAACCTCCTAGTAGCCCTTGAACGGGTTGGGCCCGAACTTGGTGATGACTTCGGTCATGAAGCGGTCGATGATCCCAGGCACCTTGTCGTACTCGTCGATGGAGACCTCGTACTGCTCCACGCGCTCGGCCTCGACCCCGAGGCGTCCCAGCGACTCGGCGATGTTGGTCTTGCGGCGGCTGCACAGCTCGGAACCCTTGACGAAGTGGCACTGGTAGTCCGGGCCGTACTTGCAGCCCAGCATGATCACGCCGTCCACGCCCTTGCTGATGGCGTCGGCAACCCAAATGGCGTTGACCGAACCCAGGCAGCGCACGGGGATGAAGCGCACGAACGGGCTCCAGCTCTTGCCGCGGAAACCGGCCATATCCAGCGCCGGGTAGGCGTCGTTCTCGCAGCAGAGCACGATGACGCGCGGACCGCCGGCGACCATGTCGTCCGGAACGTAGACTTCTTTGATGGTCGAACCGATCTGGTCGACGTTGTAGTTGTCGAAGCTGATGACGCGCTCCGGGCAGGCGCCCATGCACGTGCCGCAGCGACGGCAACGCGTCGGATTCGGCTTCGGCGTTCCCTTTTCATCGTCATCCAGCGCGCCGAAGGGGCATTCCTCGGTGCAGCGCTTGCACTGGGTGCAGCGCTGGAAGTTGAACACCGGGAAGCTCATGTCGCCGGAGCGCGGATGCACGGCCACGCCGCGATTGGCGGAACTGATGCACTGCACGGCCTTGAGCACGGCGCCCGCGGCGTCTTCACGCGCGGTGGCCATGGTCATGGGCTGGCGCACGCAGCCAGCCGCGTACACGCCGGTGCGGCGGGTTTCATAAGGGAAGCAGATGTAGTTGGAGTCCGCGAACCCGTCGAACATCTCCAGGTCCGGGAAGCCGGGGCCCTGGCGGTAGACCAGGTTCAGGGTGGGCTCAAACGCGGTGACGGGCACCACGGCGGTGGGCAGCACCACGAGGTCGGCCTTGAGCTCCACGTCCGCCCCCAGGAGGGTGTCCTTGGCCCCGATGAGCACGCCGCCGTCGGCGTCCTGCTTCACGGAGGTGATGGTGGCCTTGGAGAGCATGATGCCCGCGTCGTCCTGAGCGGTCTTGTAGTAGCGCTCGTTGATGCCCGGAACCATCATGTGGTCATAGAGCACGAAGGCCATGGAGCCGGCCAGCTTCTCACGCACGTAGCCGGCCTGCTTCAGGGCCACTAGGCTGGTGATCTCGGAGCTGTAGGCCAGATGCTTGGCGCTTTCCTTGCTCGGGTAGGCCACCACTTCGGGCTCGCCCGCGGGCGCGGCTTCCGGCAGCGGATCAATCGGCGCGCAAACCTCGGCGCTGCCGGCATGGGCGCCCTGGACGCACAGGCTGACGTCGGTCAGGAAGGCCACGACGCCGGGAGCCTGGCCGTCGGAGGGACGCTTGATCTCTCCCGCCTTGACCATGGCTTCGAACTCGGACGCGGTGACCACGTTCTTGATGCTGCCGTAGCCCATGGGGGCCAGGAAGGTCTTGTCGCCCGGGACCCAGCCCGTGGCCAGAACCATAGCGCCGATCTCAAGCTTCTGCTCGCCGCCCGCGTTCACGGTGGCGGTGTACAGGCCGGGCGCGCCCTCGAGGGACACGAGCTCGGCGCTGGTGAACACCTTGATCTTCGGGTTGGCGTTCACAGCGTCGATGAGGCCGGCAATGCCGGTGTCCTCGGCCTTGGTGAAGGGGGCGGAGAGGGGGAAGGACTTGTACATGGTGGCCGCCTTGCCGCCAAGGGCAGGGGCCTTTTCCACCAGAACGACGTCCTTGCCGATCTTCGCGGCTTCCAGCGCGGCGTTCAGGCCGGTAAAGCCGCCGCCGAGCACCAGGATGGTCTGGAAGGTTTCAGGCATTTCCGGGGCGGGGACGCGGCTCTTGGAGAGCTTCATCATGCCCATGCGGATGTAGTCCTTGGCGATGAGGGGCATCTGGTTGGGGACCTTGGGGTCCTCCTTGTAGCTCCACACGCACTGCTCGCGCAGATTCACGCGCTCAACCTGGACCGCGCCGAACTGGAAGATGTCCCACTTGACCCGGGGGGAGCAGGCGCAGAGCACCACGCCGTCCAGGCCATTCGCGGCGATGTCGGCCTCGATCTCGGCCTTGCCCTCGGGGCTGCAGAGCACGGCGCTGTGCTTCACCACCGGGGTGATGCTCGCCAGTTTGCTTTTTTTCGCGTAGTCCACCAGCTCGTCCACATTGAGGGACTTGCCGATGTCGCAACCAGCACAGATATATACTCCAAGCTTTTCAGCCATGGGCTACCTCCCCACCACGTTTTGAATGGCTTTCAGGGCGGCGCCGGTGCCGGTCTGGGCGGTCTTCATCACGTCCAGAGGCATTTTGGCGCAGCCAGCGGCGAACACGCCATTTTCCGCGCCGCCGGTGATGAAGCCGTCGTCATCAACAGGAACCTGAACAGGCAGCTTGGATCCCGCGCAGCTGGGCTGCATGCCGGTGGCCAGAACCACGAGGTCGAACTTCTCCTCGCTCTTGATCCCTGTGACCGCGTTTTCCACGGTGACGATGGGGCTCTGGCACTCGCATTCAACGATCTTGGCGACCTTTCCCTTGACCAGGGTGAGCTTGTCGTCGGCCGCGACCTTCTGCATGAAGTTGTCGTAGCGGCCGGGGGTGCGCAGGTCGATGTAGTACACGGTCACGTGCGCGTCCGGATTCTTCTCCCGGATGTAGGTGACGTGCTTGAGCGAAGCCATGCAGCAGATGTAGGAGCAGTAGTTCAGGTGGTTCTCGTCGCGCGAGCCGGCGCACTGCACGAAGGCGATGCGCTTGGGCGCCTGGCCGTCCGAGGGGCGCAGGATCTTGCCATTGGTCGGACCGTTGGGGGCCGCCAGGCGCTCGAACTGCATGTTGGAAACCACGTTCTTGAGCTTGCCGCCGCCCAGGTTGGTCAGCTTGGCCATGTCATAGGGCTTCCAGCCGGTGGCCCAGACGATGGAGCCGACCTGCAGGTCGACGGTCTTCTCGGCGTCGGCCGGGTTGACCGCGCCGTAGGGGCAGGCGGCCGCGATCTTGTCCATCTCGCCGGGGGCGCAGGAGGCCGCGTCCACAACATAGCGCTGCGGGAAGGCGAAGATATGGGTGCGGTAGGCGGCCTTGCGGTCGGCCACGCCCAGATCGAATTCGCTCGGCACGCTGGTGGTGGCGGCCTTTTCGCACTCGCCGCACATGGTGCAGTTGGCGTTGACGTAACGGGGGCGGATCTTGACCTTGACGTCAAAAGCGCCCGGCCCGCCGGTGACGCTGGCCACCTCGGCCATGGTGAAGAACTTCACCTTGGGGTTGTTCTTGATGCGCTGGAACTGGATTTCCAGGCCGCAGGAAGGCGGGCAGAGTTTCGGGAAATACTGGTTGAGCTGCGCCACCCGCCCGCCGAGATATGGATTAGTCTCGACGATGTAGACCTCGTAACCGACTTCCGCGGCTTCGAGGGCGGCGGTGATCCCGGCAAATCCGCCGCCGACGACGAGAATACTGTTGTTCGACATTCGCTGTCCTCCCTCTGTAGTGTGCCAGGCTGGCTTGATTGGCCCGCCCGGGCCGATGGGCTCTTGCCTCGGCGTGGGATTTCCCCATGCCCCTCCGGGGTTGGCCCCCGGCGCGCCTCTGTTTCAAGGCCCGCCGGCGCATACCCGCGCAGGGGCGGAAATAAACCAGCCGTGAAAATGGCCCGAACCCGGACTGCAACACTCCTGTTCCAGCACGGGCTCAGACCACTTCCCCGTCTGGGAAGTGTGGCGGCCGCGGGCTTTCGCCCGCGGCCGCCGATGTCAACTCGTTTCCCTACTGAGCGTCGGGAATGATCTGGAAGTAAGCCTTCTTGAAGATCTTAACTTCTTTCTTGGCCGGGTCGTACTTCGAGTTCACGAAGCACTTCCACTTGGTGTCGTCCAGGCCCATCGCGTCGCCACGATAGTAGAAGCCGGGGTAACGGGTCTCTTCGCGGAACTCGATGTGCTGCAGGTGCAGGCGCACGGTCCACAGACGGTGGAACTGCTCCCAGCAGCGCATCAGTTCGTGCAGGTCGCGGGCGGCCAGCTTCTTGCTGTCCTCTTCCATCATGCCCATGAGCCAGAAGGCGGTCTTCAAGAGAGCACCGGAGGTCATGTACAGGGTGGCGCAGCCTCCGCCGTACTCGTCGGTGCACTTGATGAGGCGCATCATGAAGTTCTTGGGGGTGATGTAGTTCGGGTTGATGTCAGGAGCCGTGGAAGCGCCCTTGAACTGCTCGAACGTGTACATGGGCTGGTAGATCTCCTTGGCGAGATCAGCGGACTTCACGGACAGGGCCGGCTTGAAGTCTTTGTGATCCTGGACCCAGCGCACCATCTGCTTGCCGCAGATGCGGCCTTCAGCGTGGGAACCGGAGGAGAACTTGTGGCCGGAGGCGCCAACGCCGTCAGCGCAGGTCCAGAGGCCTTCAACGGTGGTCATGCGGTTGTAGACCTTGCCGTTGGTGGCGCGGACTTTGTACTCTTCGGGAACCCAGGCCTCGTCCGGACCGGAAACCCAGATGCCGCAGCAGCCGGAGTGGGAACCGAGCAGGTACGGCTCAGTGGGCATGATCTCGGAGCCACGCTCTTCAGGAGCGCAGTTGGTGCAGGCCCAGAGGTTGGCCATGCCGACGCACATGTCGAGGAAGTCTTCCCAGGCTTCGCTCTCGAGGTGCTTCCACATGGGGCTCTTGAGGTCGTTGTTGATGGTGGTGAGCAGCGCGGTCTTGGTGTCCATGAAGATGGGACCACGGCCTTCGCGCATTTCACGGAGCATCATGTGGTTACGCAGGCAGGTCGGGATGATGTGACCCTTGGCGTAGCCGCGATCCTCGTAAGGCTTCAGCATGGCGCGGTTGGTGGCGCAGTAGTCTTCGCCCTTGTAGTTCGTGGCCTTGGCCTTGAACAGCAGGAACCAGGCGCCAACCGGGCCGTAACCGTCCTTGAAGCGGGCGGGCACGAAGCGGTTTTCCATCATGGTCATCTCAGCGCCAACCTGAGCGCACATGGTGTAGGTGGAACCGGCGTTCCACACGGGGTACCAGGCGCGACCCATGCCTTCACCAGTGGAGCGGGGACGGAACACGTTGACCGCGCCGCCGCAAGCCACGAGGCAAGCGTTGCAGGTGATGACGTACACTTTGTTCTCACGGGTGCTGAAGCCCACGACGCCGGCGATGCGGTTCGGGGTGTTGGCATCCAGGAGCAGCTTCACGATGAAGATGCGCTCCAGGTAACGGTCGTCACCCAGGGCCTTCTTGGCGGCTTCAGCAACGATGACCTTGTAGGACTCACCGTTGATCATGATCTGCCAACGGCCGGAACGCACCGGGGCGTCGCCGCCGCGCAGGGACAGGCCAGCGGCCTTGGCCTGGGCGCCGTCGAGGTTGTGGCCGTCTTTCTTGATCCAGACGGGCAGGCCCCACTCTTCAAACAGGTGGACGGAGTCGTCAACGTGACGGCCCAGGTCGTAGATCAGGTCTTCGCGGACCAGGCCCATGAGGTCGGTGCGGACCATGCGGACATAGTCTTCGGCCTTCTGCTCTTTGCCAATGTAGGTATTGATGGCGGAAAGGCCCTGCGCCACAGCGCCGGAACGCTCGAGGGAAGCCTTGTCGAGCAGCAGGATGGAGATCCCACCGATCTTGTCGGCCCAACGGCACGCCTCGTAGGCGGCGCCGCAGTTGCCCATGCCGCCGCCAACCATCAGGATGTCGGCATGCTTCTCAACGATGGTCGGTTCAGCCAGGGGGACGCCTTTGACAACTTCTTTAGCGGGAATCTGAGGCATAGCTACCTCCGTATGCTCTCTCTAGAGTTGATTGAATTCAAGCCTTCGCAACTCAAAGCAAGCGAGACCGCTGCTAAAGTTAGTCGCAGACGGCGTCGAGCCAGCACTGGCTCTTGTCGGCCTCGGTGATGTCGAACTTCTTCATGATAGCGTTCTCGGGAGTGGGCAGGGTGCCGGTCTCGGTGAACAGCAGTTCGTCTTCGAGGTTGGCGCCTTCGGGCTTGCCACCAAAGGGATCGATGGAGCCTTCAGGGGTGGTGCGGATGGGGAACTTAAAGCGCTTCACGGCACCGCTGCGGAACTTAACGGTCCACATGATGTCTTCAGCCGAACGCATGGGGATGGACGTGCCGCCCATCGGAGCGAAGTCGGCGTAGGGGCGGGCTTCGATGGCGCCCTGGGGGCAGATTTTCACGCAAGAGTAACATTCCCAACAAGCGTCAGGCTCCTGATTGTAGGCGCGCATGGCCTCGGGGTCCAGGATCATGAGGTCGTTCGGGCAAATGTACATGCAGGCGGTCTTCTCGCCACCCTTGCAGCCGTCGCATTTTTCCGGATTGACAAAGGTCGGCATAACACTTCCTCCTAACAGGTTTAAATTAAAGCAGTTACCGACACGAACCACAGCCAACTACGTGCTCATAAACTGGCACGGACTTGTGAAAACGTACGATTACCCAGCCCGTCCAGGGGTGTCAAGGCGAAAGTGAATTTTTGAACAAGGGCTTCGCCCCGCTCCTTCACCCGCCATGCACACAAGGACAAGCTCTCCGTGATTCCGCAAAAAGGTCCGGATGCCGCCGGAAATTTCTGCAAGAATATGGATTAGGCTTCCTCGCGAAGCTCACGCAAGCCGTCATTTTTTGCCGTAGCTTGGTGGCTCATACCCCAGGTCGTCCAGTTTGCGCAAGCCCTTTTTCAGTTTCAGGCAGGTTCGCAACTATCAGATGTTACAGGATAACCCACAATTACGACAAGTTGCCCCCAACCTTTATCTCCACTCAAGAAAATGCTCTTGACACAACTTTCACAATCAGCGCATAGTGCGCCTGCTCATTTTGTCCAAGGGCTGCGGTGTTTCCGCATTCTGCCCTGCGGCTTGAAGCCTCGTTTGGCTCCCGGCCAAGGACAGCGACCCCTAGAGCTCCGTGGTGGGTGTTTTGGCGCCTCCCGCGGAGTCATGGTTTCGGCAGAGGTTGTAGCACACTTAAACCGGTAATTTTTTTTAGGAGAAACGGAGATGGCATCGAAACTCGTTCCCCCTCATGGCGGTAAAGGCCTCGTTTGCATGCTGCTCGAAGGCGCTGCGCTCGCCACTGAAATCAAGAAGGCCGAGGGCCTGAAGAAGATCGAAATCTCCTCCCAGGAGAAGGGCGACCTGATCATGATGGGCATCGGCGGCTTCAGCCCGCTGACCGGCTTCATGGGCAAGGCCGACTGGAAGAGCGTGTGCGAGAAGATGAACCTCACCGACGGCACCTTCTGGCCCATCCCCGTCATGCTCGCCACCGACGACGCCTCCGTTAAGGCCGGCGACGAGATCACCCTCGAGCGCAACGGCACCATCATGGCCACCATGAAGGTCACCGAAAAGTTCGAGCTCAGCGATGCCGAGAAGACCGCCGAGTGCGAGAAGGTCTACAAGGGCGAAGGCGCCGACAGCCAGACCGACTTCATGGGCACCGCCAAGAAAGATCACCCCGGCGTGCAGATGGTCCTGGCCCGCAAGCAGTTCTGCCTGGCCGGCCCGGTGAAGGTCCTCTCCGAGGGCGGCTTCCCCGAGAAGTTCCCCGGCGTCTACAAGACCCCCGCTCAGCTCCGCTCCGAGATGGACGAGCGCGGCTGGAAGAAAGTCGCCGCTTTGCAGCTGCGCAACCCCATGCACCGCTCCCACGAGTACCTGTGCAAAATCGGTGTTGAAGTGTGCGACGGCGTCGTCATCCACTCCCTGGTTGGCGCCCTGAAGCCCGGCGACATCCCGGCCGAAGTCCGCGTTGACGCCATCAACACCCTGGTCGAGCACTACTTCGTGAAGAAGAACGTCATCCAGGCCGGCTACCCCCTCGACATGCGCTACGCCGGTCCCCGCGAGGCCCTGCTGCACGCCCTGTTCCGTCAGAACTACGGCATGAGCGATCTGCTCGTCGGTCGTGACCACGCTGGCGTGGGCGACTTCTACGGCATGTTCGAGGCCCAGGAGATCTTTGAGAAGATCCCCGTTTCCGGCGACAAGGGCAAGGACCTGCAGACCCAGGCCATGAAGATCGACTGGACCTTCTACTGCGTGAAGTGCGACGGCATGGCCTCCATGCGCACCTGCCCGCACACCAAGGAAGACCGCGTCATCCTCTCCGGCACCAAGCTCCGCAAGATGCTTTCCGAGGGCGGCGACGTGCCCGACCACTTCGGCCGCGAGGAGTGCCTGGTCATCCTCCGCAAGTACTATGCCGGCCTCACCGAGAAGGTCGAAGTCAAGATGCAGAAGGCCGCTTCCGGCTCTGGCATGTAATCGACCCGCTCCAAGATCATGAGTACACGGGGCGTCCTTCGGGGCGCCCCTTTTTTTGGTCCCGCGGCGCTGGCATCTTGCCGGGCCGGGCGCTTCCTGCTATGTTTTCACGATGGGACAGATACTCGTTACCGGCGGCGCCGGGTACATCGGCGCACACACAGTGAAGCGGCTGGTCCAGGCGGGCTTTGAGACCGTCGTGCTGGACAATCTGGCCACCGGGCACCGCGACTTCGCGCGCTTCGGCGACTTCATCCAGGGCGACGTGCGCGATCCCGCTGTCCTCGACAGCCTGTTCTCCAGCCGGACCATCGACGCCGTGGTGCATTTCGCCGCAGCCAGCCAGGTGGGCGAAAGCGTCCGCGATCCTCTTTTTTATTACCAGAACAACGTCGGTGGGACCATCACCCTGCTCACCGCCATGCGTCGGCACCTCGTGGACACCATCGTGTTCTCGTCCACCTGCGCCGTGTACGGGCCGCCTTTCGACGGCCTTCTGTCCGAGAATCATCCCATCGCGCCGCTGTCGCCGTATGCCCGCTCCAAGCGCATGATCGAGGAGATCCTGGAGGATACCGCCCGGGCCACGGGCCTCAAATACATAGCCCTGCGCTACTTCAACGCCGCCGGGGCCGACCCCGAGGCCGAGGTGGGCGAACGCCACATGCCGGAAACGCACCTGATCCCCCTGGTGCTGCAAACCGCCCTGGGCCAACGCGGCCAGCTGGACATCCTGGGTGATGACTACCCCACCCCGGACGGCACGGCCATCCGTGACTACGTGCATGTGCTGGACCTGGCCGACGCGCACATCCTGGCGCTCAAGCACCTGCGGACCGGTGGAGACTCCGGGGCCCTCAACCTGGGCGGCGGGCAGGGCCACTCCGTGCTGGAGGTGGTCACGACCGCGCGCGAGGTCACCGGTCATTCCATCCCCGTGCGCATGGCCCCGCGCCGCGCGGGCGACTCCACGCGCCTGGTGGGCGAGGCCGCGCGGGCCCGCGCCGAACTGGGCTGGAATCCCCAGTATACGGACCTCCACGAGATCATCGCCACGGCCTGGGCTTGGCACCAGAAAGAAGCCCTGACGCCCTCCCCGCGCTGATCGCAGCGCGGCCCATGCCTTTGACATTTCCGATCAGACGGGTGTAAATTATAGATATTGACCAACCAAGGGGAGGCACCCATCTATGCTCGTACGCGACTGGATGACCAGGAATGTCATCACGCTGGGCCTGAAAACCACCGTCGTCGACGCTGCGGAGATCATGCGCACAAAGAAGGTGCGGCAGTTTCCGGTCATTGATGAGAAGGGCATTCTTGTGGGCATTGTTTCCGACCGCGACATACGCGACGCCATGCCCTCCAAATACCTCCCCGGCGACTCCGTCTCAGGCGGCAATCTGTCCAACCTGCGCGCGGCCGACATCATGAGCGCAGAACCGACAAAGGTCTCGCTTATCACCCCCATGGACATGGTGGCGAACATCCTCATGCGCCAAAAGTTCGGCGGCCTGCCTGTGACCGACGAGGCCGGGCGCATCTTGGGCATCGTCACCGTGGCCGACGTGCTGCGCTTCCTGTGCACCGCCTCAGGCCTGCAACGCGGCGGACCGCAGATCGCCGTCCGCCTGGAGTCCAAGCCCGGCCCCCTTTCCGGCCTGCTCGACTTTCTGCGCGCCGAGGGCGTGCGCATCGGCTCCGTGTTCACTTCCCACGACCACGGCGACCCCATCTACCGCAACGCCTACGTGCGCATCGTCGACATGGGCGAGCGAACCCTGCCCGACCTCATCGCCAGCCTGAAGGCCAAGCACCACCTTCTCTTCTACGTGGAGGACGGCCGCACCACCCTGGTGGAGAAATAACCCAACCACCCGCTCCCCCTTTTTGCCGCGTCACCGCATCGTCACGCACCCGCCGCATTTTTGCCCTGGATTTCCCCCGGACGAAAGTTTAGAGAATCTTTAACAACCAAAGGCCAGGATGGCCCGCGCGGGAGGTGAGTCGCAAGGACACAACAACATAGCACGACGACTGGGGACCCTGTCGGCCCGCTCGGGAGGCCGAAACCAAAAGCCCAAGGGATCCTAATGGCATCGAAAAATTTCGTGCTCGACACCAACGTGCTCATTGAGAACCCCAAGTGCATCCAGGCACTGCGAAACGGCCAAGACAACAACATCCACATCCCGTACACCGTGCTCACGGAACTGGACAAGCTGAAGCGCGATCCGCGCCTGGGGCACGTGGTGGCCCAGGCCGTCACCACCATCCTTGCCGACCCAGACGTGCACATCTTCCCGCCCGGCGGCAGCGCGCTGCCCCTGGCGACCGACGAATCCCCCGACGACCGCATCCTGCGCGAAGTCAGCCACCATCCTCTCGCCGACCCCATCTTGGTCACCAATGACCGCATCCTGCAGCTTAAGGCCCGCGTGTCCGGCATTTCCTGCGAGGGCTACCGCGACTCCGTGCCGTTTCAGAGCGAGTCGCAGATCTACACGGGCTTTGTGGAGGACGACGAGGAACCGGTCCCGAACTCCTTCCGCTGGGAGGCCGGCACCCCGGTGTTTCACGGACCGGACGGGCCCAAGCCCATCGGCTACACCCACGAGATCTGGGGACTCAAACCGCGCACCGTGTACCAGAACCTCGCCCTGGAACTCATGCTCAATCCGAGCCTCGACCTGGTTTCCGTGCAGTCCGAGGCCGGATACGGCAAGACGTTCCTGGCCCTGGCCGCCGCCCTCTACCTCACGCTCGAACGCAAGGACAACCCGTTCAAGCGCATCTACCTCATAAAGCCGGTGGTGGAGATTGGCGCCAAGATGGGCTACCTGCCCGGCGACATCGACGAAAAGATGGGACCGTATGTCCGCTACATCACGGACCTGCTCCTGAAACTCCACGAGCTCCGGCCCGCCAACCGCATCTTCCAGGATCCCCAGGGCGATGTGCTGCGCCTGAACCCCAAGCGCTTCATCATCCAGCCCATCGCCTACATCCGGGGCATGAACCTGGAAAACTGCGTCGTCGTCGTGGACGAGATGCAGAACCTCTCGCGCGGGGAAACACGCGCGCTGCTGACCCGCATGGGCGAAGGCGTCAAGTGCTTCTGCCTGGGCGATACGCGCCAAGTGGACAACCCCTACCTGAACGAGAGCAACAACGGCCTGAACTGGACCGTCAAAAAGCTGAAAGGCTACAAGAATTACGCACACATGGTGCTCAAGGGCGAAAAAAGCCGCGGCCCGATCACGGACATCGTGCTAAAAAGCAAGCTGTAGCCGCGGTTCTCTGCGCGTGGGAACGGGCAGGGGGCGCCGCCCCTGATCCCGCCGGGGGAGAGGGTCTCCCCCGGCCCCCCGCGAAGGGGAGGACAAGGCAACGGAGGCCAATGCCGCGCCCCGGCGGGCACTGCGCCGCGGTGGCCGTTTGGGAAAAGGGGAGGCAAGAAGAACTCCCGCCCTGCCTTTCCCCCCTCCTCAAGCGAAAGGGCTTGGGACACGCATCCGCGCGTCCCAAGCCCTTTCGCTTGACCTAACGGCGTCTGGGGGGATCATCCCCCACCGCGCCGGAAGCTCATCTATTTTTTGCCGATCCAGCCTTCAAGGGCGTCAATGATCTTGCGCGCCTGGTCCTCGCTGGAGATGGTGAACTTGCTCTGCTGCTTGTATTCGCCGTTCTGCTTGCGGTAGCGGCGGATGGTGAAGGCCACCGGGCCGTAGTCGTTCTTGGCCTTGTCCCAGGAGCGGTACTTGTAGAGCACCGTGGCCCACGCGCCTTTGGACAGGATCACCTTGTCCAGCTCGTCGGTGACGACGACGCCGTCCTCCTCGTAGCTTATGGTCAGTTCTTCAACCGTCTCGGCCATGGGCTCCTCCCTTCAAAAAGTTTGCGACAGCCGCCCGGGGCGGGGCCGCGCTTCTACCCCAGCGCGGCCATGTTGTCCAGGATGTGGTGCAGCAGCCCGCGCAGGGCGGTCAGCCGCTCCGGGCGCGCAGTCATCTCGTCCGCGGATTGCACGTAAGGATACTGCACAGGGTCCACGATGATCTCGTCGGCGCAGCCGGTGGCCAGGGCGGCGAGGCTTTCGGCGTTGGTCTCCAGGTGGAACTGCAGGCCGACCACGCGGTCTTCGCGGGCGCTGAAGGCCTGGTGCGCGCAGGCTTCGCTTTTGGCGGTCCACAACGCGCCTTCTGGAATAGAAAAGGTGTCGCCGTGCCAGTGGAAGGCCTCATAGGTCTTGGGCAGGCCGGAGAACACGCGGCTTTTCGCGGCGTCGGGACCGGCCGTGACCGGGTGCCAGCCAATCTCGCGGTGCTTGCCCTTGGTGACCGCGCCGCCCAGAACGTCGCACAGGAGCTGCGCGCCCAGGCACACGCCGAGGATGCGCTTGCCCGCGTCGGCGCTGGCCTTGAGAAAACTCTTTTCCCGCGCCAGCCAGAGGAACTTGTCGTGCTCGTAGATGTTCATGGGCCCGCCCATGACTATGAGAAAATCGAAGGTGTCGAGCCCCGGCAGGGCCTCGCCGTTCCAGAGGTCCGTGTGGGTGAGGGTGTGGCCGTGCTCCTTGGCCCAGACGGCGATCTCGCCTTCCTTCTCAAAGCTCTCGTGACGCAGACCGTGCAGACGAAGCATGGACGTCCTCCGCAATCAGTTGGGGGTTGGCTGCCGCGCGAGAGAATGCCCCGGATGCGGGCCGATGTCCAGGCCTCGGCTCTTGGGGCGGCTACAAGTCCACCAGGGTGACGTCCCCGACGGCCAGCGGCGTGCCCAGAAAGATTTCGCCGACCCTGGCGAAGCGCTCCGGATCGTCCGTGGCGAAAAAGCGCACGGAGCCAGAGCCGTCGCCGCTATTTGCGCGGGGCTTCAAAAGGCCGCGTTCCGCCAGCTCCTCCGCCACGCTCTCGGCCGTGGTCTCGGCGGAGTCCACCAGGCACACGCCCTCGGGCAGCACCTTGCGTATGGTCTCGGCCATGGCCGGGAAGTGCGTGCAGCCGAGCACCAGGCAGTCCGGCCCGCCCTCGGGAAACTCCGCCATGAGGGGCGCGAGGTAGCGCTCGGCCACGGCCTCCACCTCGGGGCCATGCGTCCAGCCCTCCTCGGCCAGGGCGACAAAGAGCTGCGTGGAGCGGGTGGCGATGGTGGCCTCGGGCCGGTGGCGCAGGATGGCGGTCTGGTATGCCGCGCCGCGCACGGTGCCGTTCGTGGCGATGACGGCGATGCGGCCATGCGGCGCGCGCGCGCAGCAAGCCCGCGCCCCGGGCTCGATGACGCCGACCACAGGCAGGCCGGGGTAGGCCTCGGCCAAGCCGGGCAGGGCCACGGAGGACGCGGTGTTGCAGGCGATGACGAGCAGCTTGATGCCCTGGTCCACGAGGACGCGGGTGGTCTGCAGGGCGTAGCGGGCGACGGTGGCCCCGCTCTTGGTGCCGTAGGGCAGGCGGGCTGTGTCGCCCAGGTAGAGAAAGTCTTCATGGGGCAGCGCTTTCTTGAGCGCGCGCAAAACGGTCAACCCGCCCACGCCGGAGTCGAAGACCCCGATGGGCAGATGGGCGGTGGACGTTGCGGAATCAGAATGCATGGCGGAATGGGACTCCCTTGGCGGTGGTGGCCGCGAGGGGAGTTGTGCACCGGGGCGGGGCGGGAGTCAATCGGCTACCCCTCCAACATCTTTTTCACTTCCGCCTCATCCTCCACGACCTCGAAGGCCGTGCGCAAGGATTCCGGCACCTTGGTGGGTCGGCCGGTCTTGAGGTCGATGAACACCCACTGGGTCTCGGCCTCGGCCAGGACGGTCTTGTCGGCCGCGCGCCAGAACAGGTAGCGGCGCGGGCAGGCGCGCGGGGCGATGCCCGCGATCCAGGTGCAGGCGGTGATGACCTCGCCCAGAAACGCCGGACGCTTGTAGGTGATCGTGTGCTGGCGCACCACCCAGCCCGCGCCCTCGGCCACGTAGCGCGTCATGGGCCAGCCCTGGGCCGCGCTGTGCGCCACGGCCACGTCCTGCATCCAGGCCACGTAGCGCGTGTTGTTCACGTGGCCCTGGATGTCGATGTCCGACTGCGCCACAGTGATCTCTGCGGTGAAGATTCTGGGCATGGGGGGAGGCTCCTGCCGCCCGGCGGGACGGCGGACGCCCGCGCTGTTCGCGCCGGACGCCCGCCCCCGGAGGGATTGATGCGTTATCAATGCGCCCGGGCGCTACAGCTTGGGGTCCACGCCGGCGTTCTGCAGGCTGGACATGCCACCCGCCACGTTGACCACGTTGTCGAACCCGGCGTGGGCCAGGATGACGAAGGCCTCGTACGAGCGCGCTCCGGAGTTGCACACCAGCACCACCTTGCGGTCGCGCGGCACCTCGTCGAGCCGCTTGGACAGCTGGCCCTGCGGGATGTTGTGCCACACGCCGGGGTAGGCCTTGAGCAGGGGCTCGGCGCTGGGCTGCTCACGGCAGTCCAGGAAGAAAACCCCGTCCTCGTCCGGCCCGTCGAACAGCGCGCCGAACTCCAGGGGGTCGATGCTCTTGTTGCGTCCGGTGAGCAGGTTCTCGCCCACGTTGCCCAGCACGTTCACGATGTCCATGGCCGAGTTGAAGGGCGGGGAGTACGGCAGCTCCAGCACGGAGAGGTCCGTGGTGGTGGGCTTGTGGGGCATGAGGGCGGAGACCGCGCCGATGCGCCCGACCAGCGCGTCGCCCAGGGCGCACACGCCCTGCACGCCGAGCACGCGCCGGGTGCCGCGCTCCGCCACCAGCTCCAGGTACATGAACGCCTTGTCCGGATAGAAATGCGCGCGGTCGAACTGGCTCACCAGCACGGAGACGGCGTCGAACCCGGCGCGGAGCGCGGCCTCGAGCGTCAGCCCCACACCGGATGCGCTCTGCTCGAAGAGCTTGACGCACCAAGCCCCGGCCGCCCCCTCGAAGCGCGAGTGCAGGCCAAAGAGGTTGTCGCCGATGACCCGGCCCTGGCGGTTGGCCAGGGAGCCCAGCGGCAAAAAGAAGTTCTGCCCGGTGACGAGGTTCTTGATCTCCGCGCAGTCGCCGCCCGCATAGATGTCGGGATCGGAGGTGCGCATCTCCTCGTCCACCACGAGCCCGCCGCGCGGCGAGACCTCAAGCCCCGCGGCCTTGGCCAGCGCGGTGTTGGGCGTGACGCCCACGGACATGACCACGAGGTCGGCCTCGATGGTTTCCTCGCCGCTGGCGGTCTTCACCACCACGCGCTCCACCTTGCCCTCGCCCTCGATGCGCGTGACCTGCGCGCCCAGGCGGAAGCCCACGCCCTTCTCCTCCATGTGGTGCTGGGCCATGGCCGCCAGCGCGGGGGAGAGCACCGTGGGCAGCACCGTGGGGGCATACTCCACTACCGTGGTCTCAATGCCCCACATGTCGGCCAGGGCCACGGCCATCTCCAGGCCGATGAAACCCGCGCCCACGACCACGGCCCGGCCAACCGAGCCCGCGGTGAGCTGCGCGCGGATGGCCACGGCGGCGTCCAGGTCGGCCACGGCGAACACGCCGGGCGTGTCCGCTCCGGCGATGGGAAGCTTGCGCGGGGTGCTGCCCGTGGCGATGACAAGCTTGTCGTAGGGCAGGTTCTCCTCGACGCCGGTGTCGAGGTTCTTCACGCGCACGGTCTTGCCCGCGCGGTCAATGGCGAGGGCCTCGGTCCGTGGCCGGGCCTCGACGCCCTTGATGTCGCGGAAGAAGGGCGCGTTGCGCACCATGTGGTAGGAGGTGGACTGCAGCTCGTCGGCGTCGCTCACGTCGCCGGAGACATAATAGGGGATGCCGCACCCGCCGTAGGAAATGCGCCTGCCGCGGTCCAGCAGGATGACCCGGGCCTCCGGGTTCAGGCGTTTATAGCGGCAGGCGGCCTTGGGACCCAGGGCCACGGCCCCGATGACGACAACGTTCTCGCGCATGTGCTTCTCCTTTGCGGCCGGCCAGGGCTAGACGCTAGCCTGGCGCGCCCCGTAGTCCTTGATGATTTCGGCCACGCGGCCCTCGATGTGGCGGGCGATCGCCTGCGCCTCTTCCTCGGTGTATTCGCGCATCCCGGTGCACAGCCCGGTGACTTCTTCCTCCGTCAGGCCCGCCGCCTTCTCGATGAGAAAGCTTTCAGGCTCCGCGCCGTCGCGCAGACCGCCGCAGCCGCCGAGCATGCCCACAAATTCGCCGCGCACCACCACCGGCACGCAGATGACCATGAGCCCGGCGTCGCAGTCCGTCACCGCCGCCCGGCCCGAGGCGCGCACCTCCGCGCCCACCGCCTGGTTCGCCACGGAGCAGATGCCCATGACCGCGCTCTTGTTCTGGCGCAGGGCCGGGCACAGGCGGTTGCCCCAGGTGACATGCCCGGTGAAGGGCGAGCCCTTGGCATCGTATGCGTGGGCATTGACGCCGAAACGCTCGTGAATGTCCCGTTCAAGCGCGGCCCAGGCCTCCTTCGGCAGGATGTCCGTCATCTCCATCATGGCACCTCGCTTGAAGATTCCGCCCGAGAGGGCTTGCCTTTTCTGGCACATGCCCGGGGCAGCGTCAAACCCGCCCACCGGAATACCACAAGATGCCGGGATGCACGCGCGAAAAAAATGTGGACAAAGATGGTTGACATAAAAACAGGAAGGATTACTATTTTAGTCAGACCAAGGAGGATCAAATGGGCAGCCTGCAAAACTACCGCAATCTTGAGATCGACTGGACCATGACCCCGTGGGACGCTGTGACGCTCTATCTGGAGTGGGGAAACAATTCCTGGCGTGCGGACCGGCAGCCCGTGCGGTCGAAGGCCGATTTCAGCAATTATTTCGTCGTGTACACCTGGGACAAGACCCCCAGGGCCATTCTGGTCAGCCGCAATTCCGAGGAAGCCCGCGAACTGGCCGAACTGGAGCTGCCCGAGGAGTTGGGGCGTCAATTCCTGGAATCGGTGGGCAACCTGAAGGGCGTGTACCCGCCCAACAGCGAGGTCCGCAGCTGGCTTGAAACGCAAATGCGCGCGCAGAACTAGACGAACAAGCCTCTCCTCCTCTCCCCTTCCCGCTTCCACTCTCACCACTCCTCTCAATCCACTCGCCAGACGGGGCCGGGCAACCGGCCCCCTTCTGTCTCGCGCGCCATTCTCGCGCCCTTGCAAGCCCGAACCCGGCAGGGTACACCGCTTGAGCCAAGACCTCACAACTTCGCATTTTGGAGACGCCATGCGCCACGCCCCCAGACCAGCCCTCCGCCTCGCCGCCCTTCTCTTGTGCCTTGCCCTGCCGCCAGCCTTCGCCGCCTGCAGCCATATTCCCCGCATGCTCGGCGGCTCGGCCAATGTGGAGCTGCAACTTGATGGCGAACAACAGCACCAGACCGATCTGCCCGTGGGCAAGACCCTGACCCTCGACATGCGCGATCCCGGCGCGAGCGGCTACCTCTTCGCCGGCACCTCCTTCAATCCCGATCTGCTGCGCCTCGACAGCATCATCCCCTTCGAGGAAGGCACGCATGTGCGTTACGTCTTCACCACCCTGGCCGAGGGCCAATGCGACATCATCATCAAGATCAACCGCAAAGAACCCGGCTACCGGCCCGACATCTTCAAGATGATCAGCGTCACCATCACCAAATAGAAACAAGGCAAAGGCGACGAAGACCCGTGTTGCGCCAGCCTCCAGGCTGGCGGCGCGCGGCGGCCCGTTGGGGGAAGGGCGAGGCAAGACCGGCCTTCCCCCCTGCAAGCGAAAGGGCTTGGGACACGCATCCGCGCATCCCAAGCCCTTTCGCTTGCAGGGAGCTTCCGGCGTCACAGCCGCCGGAGGTCCTTATTCTTCGTTCTTCCCGTTACAACCCCTTGCCCAGGGCCTCGGCCAAACCGGGGATGGTGTAGTCCTCGGGCTGGATCTGCGGGGCGAAGCCGTAGCGCGAGAGCGTCTTGGCGGTCACCGGGCCGATGCAGGCGATTTTCACGTCCGGGTACTTCTTGAAGGTCTCGGGCGAGAGCAGGGTGAAGAAATTCTCCACGGTGCTGGAGCTGGTGAAGGTGACGGCGTCGATCTTGCCTTTGTCCAGGGCCGCAACGATCTCCGCCGGATCCGCCTGGGTGAGCTTGGTTTCGTACACGGGCAGGATGCGCACGTGCGCACCTGCGGCGGCGAGCTGTTCTGGCAGCACCTCGCGGGCGACCTTGGCGCGCGGGATGAGCACATTTTTGCCCGCGATGCCGCGTTCGAGCAGCCCGGCGACGACTTCCTCGGCCACGTACTTGGCGGGAACGAAGTCGGGCGTCACGCCGCGCAGCTTGAGCTCGTCGGCCGTGGCGGGTCCGATGGCGGCCACGCTGATGCCGCCCAGGGCGCGGGTGTCCAGGCCGATTTCAGTGAGTTGGGTCCAGAAGTGCCGCACGCCGTTGACGGAGGTGAACACAAGCCAGTCCACAGCCCCGAGGGAGAGGATGGCCTTTTCGACCTCTTCGTAGTCGTCCAGCGGCTCCACGGTGATGGTGGGAAATTCAAAGACGCACGCGCCCATGTGCTTCAGCACGTCGGCCAGGTCGCTGGCCTGCTCGCGCGCGCGGGTGACAACGACGCCCTTGCCGAGCAGAGGCTTCTTCTCGAACCAGGCCAGCTTGTCGTGCAGGGAGCACACGCCGCCCACGATGATGATGCTGGGCGCGGCGAACTTGCGCTTTTCGGCGTCGGCGGCCACGTTCTGCAGCGTGCTGACCATGGACTCCTGGTTGCAGCGCGTGCCCCAGCGCACCAGGGCCACGGGCGTGTCCTTGTCCCGGCCGTTTTGCATCAGGTTGCCGGCGATCATGGGCAGGTTCTTCACGCCCATGTAGAACACAAGGGTGCTGTTGCTCTTGGCGTACACTTCCCAGTTGTGGCCGCTCTCTTCCTTGGTCGGATCCTCGTGGCCGGTGATGAAGCAGACGCTTGTGGTGAAGTCGCGGTGGGTGACCGGGATGCCCGCGTAGGCCGGGGCGGCCACGCCCGCGGTGACGCCCGGCACGACCTCGAACGCGAGGCCCTCGGCCACGAGCTCCTCGGCCTCCTCGCCGCCGCGTCCGAACACGTACGGGTCGCCGCCTTTGAGGCGGGCCACGCTCTTGCCCGCTTTGGCCTTGCCGATGATAAGCTGGTTGATCTGGTCCTGGGGCAGGGTGTGGTCGCCGCCCTTCTTGCCCACGTAGATGATCTCGGCGTCCTTGCGGGCGTATTTGAGGAATTCCTTGTTGGCGAGGTAGTCGTAGACCACCACGTCGCAGGTCTCGATGAGCTCCTTGGCCCGGATGGTGAGCAGGCCGGGGTCGCCGGGGCCCGCGCCGATGAGGTACACTGTGGACATGTTCACTCCAGGCTAGTCGCCGTATTGTTTGGTCGCAGCAGGTTCAAAGAGCATGACGCGGCACTCGTCCTCACAGACGGGCATGTGCTCCACCCCGCGCGGGATGATGAAAAACTCGTTGGGGCCGATGACGATATCCTTGTCACGCAGCCGGATGGTGAGTCGTCCCTCGATGACCCAGAACATCTCGTCCTCGTGCGTGTGCTTGTGCCACTCGAACTGGCCCTTGAGCCGCACGAACTTCACCAGCTGGCCGTTCAGCTCACCCACCTGGCGCGGGCTCCAAAGGGCGTCGATGCGCTCAAACTCCTCGGCAACGGTCACTTTCTTCATGCTCGCCCCCCAAGCCCTAGCCGCGGATCATGCCCAGGGCGCGCGCATCGGCCAGGACCACGCTGGTCTCCACCTGCCGCGCCGGAATGTTCCAATAGGTCCGCAGGAGTGTTTCCTTTTCCGCCTGGGAGGTCAAGACGAAGCCGTGCTTCTGGTAGAAGCCCAGCGCCCAGACGGCCGCGGCCCAGGTGCCGATGAGCACCGGGCGTTCGACCATGCCCATAAGCCGCGCCAGCAACTGGCCGCCAAGGCCCTTGCCGCGCTGGGCGGTCGCCACGTAGGCGTGGCGCACCAGGGTCACGTCGCCGATGCCTTGCGCGCTTGTGTTGTCCACGTCCTGGATGCCCATGACGCCGACAAGCGCCCCCTCAACTTCCGCGCCCCAGAAACGCACGCCCGCCGCGATCTCGCTTTGCAGCTCGGCAAGCGGCATGTACGGCTCGTGCCAGCGGTCGGCCGGGATGACGCCCTTGTAAGCCACGGCCGCGTCGTTGACGATGTCCGCCATGCGCGGCTCGTCGGCCGGGAGGCAGGGGCGGAGCACTGGGGCCCCTGCCAGGACGTCCGGCACGGCGCTAGCCCTCGACCAGGGCGCTTTTCAAGCGTTCCTGCAACTCCGCGAGTTTGGCCTTGGCGTCTTCCAGGCCCGCCAGCTTCTCGCGCTCCGCGGCCACGATGTCCGCCGGGGCGTGCCCCGCGAAGCCGGGCGCGGAGAGCTTGGCCGTGAGCGCGGCGAACTGCTTGTCCAGCTTGCCCAGTTCCTTGTCCAGCCGGGCCACCTCCGCGCCGAAGTCCACGATGCCCTTCAGGGGCACGAAGATGCGCGCGCCCTCGACCACGGCGGTGCCGCTGGCGCGGGGGCCGGTCTTGCCCGGGCCGATGTCCGCCGTCTCGATGCGCGCCAGCTGCTGGATGAGGTGCGCGTTCTCCGTCAGCACGGCCTGCGCGCCCGGGTAGCCGTCGGCGGTGTCGATGATGAGCGGCAGCTTCTTGGCCGGGTCGATGGTGAGCTCGGTGCGGATGGTGCGCGTCGCCCCCACCACGCCCTGGAAGAAGGCCATGCCGCGCGCGGCCGCTTCGTTGCGGCACTGGGGCCGACGCGCCGGGAAGGGCGCGAGCGCCAGCTCCTTGTCGGTTATGCCCGGCAGCACGCTCCAGATCTCCTGGGTCACGAAGGGCATCACCGGGTGCAGCAGGACCATGGTCTCGGAGAGCACGGTCAGGAGCACACGGCGCGTGGCGTCCTTGGCCTTCTCGTCCTCGCCGTACAGGTCGCCCTTGGCCATTTCCACGAACCAGTCGCAGAACTCGTTCCAGATGAACTTGTAGAGGGACTGGGCGATGTCGTTGAAGCGGTATTCGAGGGTGGCGTTCTCCACCTCGTCCTTCACTTCCTCCAGCCGGTGCAGAATCCAGCGGTTGGCCAGCGGCGCATTCGCCAGGGCCGCGTCCAGGCTGGCCGCAGGCTCGCCCGGCAGGTTCATGAGGGCGAAACGCGCGGAGTTCCAAATCTTGTTCACGAAGTGGCGGTAGCCCTCGATGCGCTTCTCCGAGAGCTTGATGTCGCGGCCCATGGCGGCGAAGGCCGTCAGGGTGAAGCGCAGGGAGTCCGTGCCGTACTTGGCGATCATCTCCAGCGGATCGATGACGTTGCCCGTGGACTTGCTCATCTTCTTGCCCTGCTCGTCGCGCACCAGGGCGTGGATGTACACGTGCTTGAAGGGCACCTGCTCCTTGAAGTGGATGCCCATCATCATCATGCGCGCCACCCAGAAGAACAGGATGTCGAAGCCCGTCACCAGCACGCTGGTGGGGTAGTAGGCCTTGAGCTTGTCCGTCTCGTCCGGCCAGCCCAGGGTGGAGAAGGGCCACAGGGCCGAGCTGAACCAGGTGTCCAGCACATCGTGCTCCTGGGTGAGCGCGCCGCCGCACTTGGGGCAACTCGTGGGGTCCTCCGTCTGCACGAGGAGCTCGCCGCATGCCTCGCAGGTCCAGGCCGGAATGCGGTGCCCCCACCAGATCTGCCGGGAGATGCACCAGTCGCGGATGTTGTCCAGCCACTCGTAGTAGGTCTTTTCCCACTGCGGGGGGAATATCTGCGTCTCGGCCGGCACCGCGGCGCGCGCGGCCTTGGCCAGCGGGCCGACCTTCACGAACCACTGCTCGGAGACGTGGGGCTCGATAACGCTCTTGCAGCGGTAGCACTCGCCCACGCTGTGGTCGTGGTCGGCCACGTCCACCAACAGGCCCTGCTCGTCCAGGTCGGCCACGATCTTCTCGCGGCAAGCGGCGCTCGCCAGGCCCTGGTAGGCGGCCGGAGCGTTCTCGTTCATAAAGCCCTTGTCGTCGATGACCGGGATCACGGGCAGGTTGTGCGTGCGCGCAAGCGCCCAGTCGTTCATGTCGTGGGCCGGGGTGATCTTGAGACAGCCGGTGCCGAACTCGCGGTCGACATAGGCGTCGGCGATGACCGGAATCTCCTTGCCGACGAGGGGAAGAATGACGTTCTTGCCCACGGCGAAGGTGTAGCGCTCGTCCTCCGGGTGCACGGCCACGGCCACGTCGCCCAGGAGCGTCTCCGGCCGCGTGGTGGCGACGATGAGCTCGCCGCCGCCGTCCGCGAGCTTGTAGCGGATGCGGTAGAGCTTGCCCTTCTTGGGGGCGTGCTCCACCTCGTCGTCGGCCAGCGCCGTGTGGCAACGGTTGCACCAGTTGACGATGTAGTTGCCCTTGTAGATGAGCCCCTCGTGGAACAGGCGCACAAAAACCTCGCGCACGGCCTTGGAGAGCCCCTCGTCCAGGGTGAAGCGTTCGCTCGTCCAGTCCACGCTGGCGCCCATGCGGCGGATCTGGTTCAGGATGCGGCTGCCGTAGTCCTTGCGCCACTCCCACACGCGGTCGATGAAGGCCTCGCGCCCGAGGTCGTCGCGCTTCTTGCCCTCTTTCTTGAGCTGGCGCTCCACGACGTTCTGCGTGGCGATGCCCGCGTGGTCCGTGCCCGGCACCCAGAGCACGCTCTTGCCCTGCTGGCGCATGAAGCGGCAGAGGATGTCCTGCAGGGTCAGGTTGAGCGCGTGGCCCATGTGCAGCGCGCCCGTGACGTTGGGCGGCGGGATGACGATGGAGTACGGCTGCTTCCCGCCTTCCAGCACCTCGGCCGGATCGGGCGTGAAGGTCTTGTTCTCCTCCCAGTGGCGGCCCCAGCGGGCCTCCACGTCGGCGGGCTCGTAGCCCTTGGGCAGCGCGGTTTCCAGCGGACCGGACGCATTGCCGGCGGAATTCTCGGACATCGTATCTCCTTCGCTCGCGCGCGGACGGCTTTGGGCGGTCCGGCCTTGCCAGGGGGCACGGGCGCGGATAGGGTGCCCGGAAACCCTGGGGGCCAATGTGACGCGCGTTTTCGTCGTGTGGGATGACTCGCACCTGTGGGGGCTCTTGGTGCTGCGCTTCTTGCGCGCGCTTAATGTGCCCCACGGTATTTTACGCGCCCTTGACATAGCCGAGGGCGCGCTGTCTGGCAAGTCCGGCCAACCCGGCGCGGACGCTCCCGCCCTGCTCATCGCGCCGGGCGGCTGGGCGCGCGGCCGGGCGCTCCGGCTCGGCGGGGCGGGGCTTTCGGCCATCCGCGAATTTGTGGCGGGCGGCGGCAACTACCTGGGCTTTTGTGGCGGCGCGGGGCTCGCCCTCACCAGCGCGCGCCCCGGCGAGTCCCTGGGCCTGTGTCCCTGGGGCCGCATGGGCTTTGCCGGGCGCTTGCAGCATTTCCTTTCCGGGGATGTGCGCCTGGGGCTGGCCGAGGCCTCTGCGCTCATCCCGCCCGGCCCTTCCGAACTTTTGGCCCAGGTCTGGTGGCCCGCCCAATTCGCGCCCTCCGCCAATGCGGACGACGGCGTGGAGGTGCTGGCGCGTTATGCGGACCTGGGGCCGGATTTCTGGGTGGCGGACCTCGCCCTCTCGCGCTTTCCGGAAGAGACGCTCTCCGACTGGGAGAACCTGTACGGCCTGCAAGTGCGCCCGGACTTCCTCGCCGGACGCCCGGCGGTTGTCTCCGGCCGGTACGGCCAGGGCCGCTACGTGCTCTCCTACCCGCACCTGGAGACGCCGGACTCGCCCGAGGCCAACCACTGGCTGACGCATATTCTGTGTGAGCTGGCGGCGGAGGACTGCCCGGAGACGGCGACCGTTCCGCCCTGGCGCGTGGGCGCGGACGAGGTCCTCTGGGACGACCCCGCGCTGCTCGCGGCCAAGGCCGCGCTGGAAAAGGCCATCACCCTGGGACAGGACCACCTGCTGCTGTTCTGGCGCAACCCGTGGCTGCTCGGCTGGCGGCGCGGCGTGCCCGGCCCGGGCATCAACAGCGTGTACGCGCTCATCTGCGAGGCCCTGGCGAGCCGCCCCACCGGGGCGGCGCTGGACTACTGGCGCGGCCATGCGGAGGAATTCTCCGGTCTGGCGCGGATTTTCTGCCAGGGGCTCTCCGGCCTGCTCCTGGCGGAGCGCCTGGACATGACCGTGCGCCAGACGCCGGGCGTGGACGGCGCGGACGACGTGTTCGCAAAGAACCTGCGCGAGATGCGCGCCGCGCTCTTCGGCCCGCCGCCCGCCGCCGGGGGCGTCTGCGGGCAGCTGCTGGGGCTGCTGGAGGAGCTGTGCGCGGGGTTGTGGAAGCGTTGACAGCCGCCCGCGCCTGAACTACCTGCCACCTGCCACCCATTTCCGGCCCGGCGGGACGACCCGCCGGCAGGCGCACACGCGCCGACCGCCCAGCCACGGGGACGACCCCGCCAGCCTTCAAGGACTTGCCGCCATGTCATGGATCTACCTGGCCATCGCCGGGCTCTTCGAGATCGCCTGGGCCGTGGGCCTCAAGTACACGCACGGCTTCACCCGGCCCGCGCCCTCGGCCTTCGTGGCCCTGTCCATGCTCGCCAGCCTGGGCCTGCTCTCAATGGCCGTGCGCGACCTGCCCATCGGCACGGCCTACGCCGTGTGGACGGGCATCGGCACCCTCGGCGCGGCCGTCTTCGGCATGCTGGTGCTGGGCGAACCGGCGGGCGCGCTGCGCGTGGGCTGCATCGGACTCATCGCGGCGGGCATCACCGGGCTCAAACTCCTGCACGCTTAGGCCCTACGCCTCTGGCTGAAGGCGGGGTTAGCCATTCCCCGTATCAGCCAAGGCGCGCCTTGCGAAGCGGGGCGGCAATCCGCGCGGACAGGATGCGTGAAGGGTGCGCAACGGGCGCGCGCCAAAAACAAAGACCCCGTCTCCATCTCGGAAGCGGGGCCTTGCGGAATGTGCTTTCTTTACTAGTAGCGGCGGGGCGGGCGGGGGGCACGCTCCTTGGCTTCGTTGACGCGCAGGGTGCGGCCGCCGAAGTCTTTGCCGTCCAGGGCCTCAATGGCCTTCACGGCGCCAGCGTCCTCCATCTCCACGAAGCCGAAGCCACGGAAGCGGCCGGTTTCGCGATCCATCACGAACTTGACCATCTGCACCTCGCCGTACGAGGCGAACATATCACGGATCTCGTCTTCCTTGGCGCTGAAAGGCAAATTGCCGACGTAAATGGACTTCATCGCTTCCTACTCCTCAAGTGAAATACACGGAATACCCGCCTTGTTTCGCCCTCGCACGACTCACCCAAAGCCGAGTCCAGACGCCCCAAGCTTGCCTTGACCTATTTGCCGCATTATCCCAGCGCATCGAAAACAGCAAGTGGGAAAAGACCAAAATCGTGCGGTGTTGCAAGAAAAATTCGAACAGCCCGTATGGGCTTCCAACACACCGCCCCGGAAAAACCCTTCACAGCCTTACAGGGACAAGGCTTTTCACCAAATCAGCCCCGCCGGCGCACCAGCCCGCCAGTCCCTCCAAGGTCCAGTCCGCCCAACGAATTTTCTGTGCCCGCATCGTACCTGTCGAGCAGCTGCCCCGCCTTCTCCACCTCGGTCTCCGTGCGCGGCGCGCTCGGCGCGGCCAGAAGGCCCGGCCCGGCGGACATGACCGGCGATGGTTTCGCAGGCAAAACCCCGGCGGAGGCCGCCGCGAGCATTCCGCCGCCGCCGAGGGCCGCGTCCACGCGCTTCCGCAGCGCGGGCAGCAGCCCGTCCGCGCCGGAAAGCGTGGCCTGGGTGGACGCGGGATCGGACCAAAGCGCGGTCAAAAACGTCTCCTCCGAAAGCCACAGGGACGAGCCCGTGCGCTGCACGCCGACGGCCCCCAGGGACGCCGCGCGCGAAAGCGCGAGACCGGCCCAGTCCGAGGCCGCTTTGGGGCCCAGTCCCTGGGCGTGGCGCGCCAGCAGGCCGCCCACTTCGTTGTACGAGGCCAGCACGTCGGACACCGCGTCGGCCAGGGCGGCGGCGGGGCCGGACACGCGCAGGGGGGCGGCGTCGCCCAGGGCAGCGCCGCAGTGCTCCTGGCGCGCGTGCTTTTGCGGGGCGCGGATGACGTTCCGGCTCACGGGCACCAGGCGCGAGAGCATGGCCGGGCCAGCCGTGCCCAGGGTCCGGGCCAGACGCGAGAGCACGTCCTGCCAGGTGTCGCCGCTGTGCACATGGATCACCATCGCCCCGCCGCCCTTGCCGTCGTCCTCCGCGGCCTTCCCGGCCAGATAGTCCAAAGTGTACGTGCCGGGCGCCAGGGTTGTCAGGGCCTGGGGATCGAAGCCCCCGAACGTGCTGGCGACGGTGCTTAGGGCAGAGCTTTTGCTGGAGGTTGTCGCGGCGCTGCCGGATGAGGCGCTTGTGGAGCCGCTGGAGGACTTGGCGCTCCCTCCGGTCCCGGATTCCGGCCAGGACACGGCGCCGAGGCGGTCGTCCAGGCGCTTGAGCGTGGCGGCCAGGGCGCTGGCCAACAGCCCGTTCAGGCCCTTCAAGGCGGTTCCCGTCAGTTCGTTCTGGAATTCCTGGGAAAAGGCGGACGTGGCGGAGCTGCTGACCGACGGGCTGGCGTCGGCCGAGTTCTCGATGTTCAGGCTAGGGGAGCTCACGCCCCCGATGGTCGTTGTCATGGGCCGCGCCCTCCAGACCGGCGTCCGCATCCCCCGGCGCATCCGTCAGCGCATTTATCGGCGCATCCTCCGGATAGAATACCCGCTCCATGCACAAGCCCTGGGGTGGCGCCGTGGGCAGGCCGTGGTTGCGGTCGCGCCGCTCCAAGATCAATCGGACGTCTGCGGGTGTTGCTTTACCCTTGCCCACGGCCACCAGGCAGCCAACAAGGTTGCGCACCATCTGCTTCAGGAAACCGTCGGCCTGGGCGCGCCAAATGGTCTCGGCCGGGGAGGGGCCAGGCTCGCGCCATAGGCCCATGAGCGTGCGCTCCGTGCCGCGCGGTCCGATAGGCGAGCCCGCGTTGCGGAAGCTGTTGAAGTCATGGCGGCCCACCAGGCTGGCGGCGGCCTCGTCCATGGCGGCCCAGTCCAGCGGCGGCACATCCCAGACGTAGCGGCGGCGCAGGGGATTCACGTGGCCCCGGTCATGCCACAGGGTGTAGGCGTAGATTTTTGACGTGGCCTGGAATTGGGCGTGGAAATGCGGGTGGGTCACGCAGGCCTCCACCACGCGCACGTCGCGCGGGAGGATGCAATTCAGGGCCACGCGCCAGGGCACACGGCTGGCCAGGGGTTCGGGGATGTCCACGTGGGCGCACTGCCCCAGGGCATGCACGCCGGAGTCCGTTCGTCCGGCCCCTTGCACGGGCATGCGCTCGCCCACGATCTTGGTTATAGCCGCCTCCACCTCGCACTGCACCGTGCGCGCGTTGGCCTGATGCTGCCAGCCCGCGAAATCGGTGCCCTCATAAGCCAGGATGAGCTTGATGCGCGTCATGAGCGGGCACCTAGCACAGGCCCGCCCAGGCGTCCACGGGGAGTTCTCCTCGCGGACGCCCGGGGCGGGACCAGCGCTGGGTCTTTGCGGGGTGTCGGGTTTCCGGCTACTGGCCGATGGGGCCGGGCATGGCGGTCTGGACCCTGGTCATGGCCTCGGTGAGCTTGGCGGCCTTGTCGGTCCGCACATAGGTCATGATCTCGCCCGCGACCTTGGGCTTCATGCCGTTCAGAATCTTGACGGCCAGCCCCTCGTCCATGCTCGAGAGCACCTCGGCGGCCTGCTTGGGCTTCATGGCCTGGTAGGTGTCCACCTGACGCTTGATGCGCGCGTCCTTCAGGCTGTCGGCCTGGTCGAGGAGCGTCTTGATGGAGGCCTCGACGCGCTTGAGCTCGGCCAGCTTGTCGTCGACGCTCTTCTCCATGGCCGTGAGCGCGCGTTCCTTGGCGGCCAGCTCGGCCTCGCGGCGGTTGGCGTCCCGGGACGTCTGGCTCTCGTTCACCTGGGGCTGGGGGATGGAGTTCTGGGCCAGCAGGTCCGACCCGGCAGGAGCCTCGGACGCCGCGGACGGGGCCACCTGAGGCGGAGTGGCGGCCTTCTCCGCCTTGGCGGGTGCGGCGGCCAGGGCCTTGGACAACGGGAAAAACTCGTCGCTCTTGAGTTGTCCCCAGAGGCTGAGCCCGAGCGCGCCGAGCACGGTGAGCTTGAGCACGGCCACAACCGCAAGTGCCATCAGAACGCTAACGATCTTGGGATTTATGCCGAATCGTTGCCATTTCGTCGAACTCTTTTTGTTCTCGTTGGCTTTCTTGTTCATGGTATTTTTTGGCCTGCCGGTCCTTAAGTTTTTCAAGAAGTTTCTTTTCCCTGGAACGGAGCACGGCCTCCTCCCGGCAAACTTGCAAAATCGAGGCCAGCCGTTCCAATTCGGTCTTTGCCTGGATCAGGTCTTTCCCCAGGGCATCGCGGTACTGCGACCAGAGCCAAATATCCGCCTGGGTGGCGTTCCGGCCGAAGCCGCGCTCCATATGCGCCGTCATGCGCATGGACAGGTCCGCGATGATCCGCTTCTGCGCATCATGCTGGGCCTGGGCCTGCGCCAACGCCATGCGCGCCTGGTCCTCCAGCTGTCGCCGGTACTCCAGCACCTTTTCCAGGCGGAACGCAAAAGGCTTGGCCATTTCGTTTTAATGTCACGATCCCGCGCGGGCGGCAAGTGCGCCCCGCGGCAGGCGGGCGTCCGCTTGCGCCGCAATCACCGAGGGTGTAGACGGGAAGGCGCCCGTCCCCCCCCAACGGCACCGCCAAGACAAGGAGTCCCATGACCTTCCCCGCACGCGCCATCATCTTCGACCTGGACGGCACCCTGCTGGACACCCTGGCGGACCTGGCCGACTCCGGCAATGCGACCCTGGCCGCCATCGGTCTGCCCGGCCATCCGCAGGACGCCTACCGTTATTTCGTCGGCCTGGGCATTGAGGAACTGGTACGGCGCATGTTGCCGGAGTCCCGCCGCGACCCGGAGACCATCAAGACGGCCAGCGGGATCATCGCCGAGGAATACCAGCGCCGTTGGAAGGACAAGACCCGGCCCTACCCCGGCATCCTGGAGCTCCTGGAGGCCCTGCGCCAGCGGGAGCTGCCCGTGTGCGTGCTTTCGAACAAGCCCCAGCCCTACACCGACCTTACCGTCGCGGAGTTCTTCCCTGGCTGGCCGTTCACAAACGTGCGCGGCGCGCGCCCCGAGGTGCCGAACAAGCCGCACCCCGCCGGAGCCCTGGCCCTGGCGGCGGAACTCGGCCTCGCGCCCGGCTCCATCATCTTCGTGGGCGACTCGAAAACGGACATGAAGACCGCGCGCGGCGCGGGAATGCTGCCCGTGGGCGTGCTCTGGGGCTTCCGCGACGAGGCGGAGCTTGTGGCCAACGGCGCGCGCCACCTCATCGGCAAGCCCGCGGAACTGCTGGACCTGCTGGCCGGGCCGGACACGCGCGGAGTCTGACCGCCATGCGCCAGGCCCCGCCCCGCTGCCCGGACCACGACACCCTGCCCGGCGACACCGACCTGCTGAACGCCGTCAACGCTGGCGTGCTGGCGCTGGACGCGCAGACCGGTGAGGTGCTGGCCGCCAACGACCGCGCCCGCGCCCTGCTCTGCGCCGGTGGCGAACTGCCGAGCCTGGCCTCCCTCTTCCCCCGCCAGGAATTCAGCCTGGCCGATCTGGTGAACGGCATCCCCGGCCTGGAGTGCCGCGTGCCCGGCGCGAACGGACTGCCGGTGCCCGTGCTCCTGGCCTCCCGGCCCATCCACCGGCCGGGCGGGCAGCGTCTGGTCATTCTGACCCTGACCGACCTCTCCCTGCTGCGCCGGGCCGAGGCGCGCTATCAGAGCTTCTTCGAGAACGTCATCGAGGGCGTGTTCCAGTCCACCCAGAGCGGCCACTACCTCATGGTGAACCCCGGGCTGGCCTCCATTCTGGGCTTCGACTCCCCGGCGGAGCTCATCGCCCACTTCAAGGACCTGCGCAGCCAGCTCTACGTGGACCCGGCCGACCGCGACACACTCTTCCGCGTCCTGCGCGAGACCGGGCAGATCACCGGCTTCGAGACCCGGTTCATCTGCAAGGACGGCTCGGCCAAGTGGATCTCCCTCACCGCGCGCGAGGTGCGCGACCCCATGAACGGAGAGCTTCAGTACATTGAAGGTCTGAACATCGACATCACCGCGCGCAAGGAGGCCGAGCGCGCCCTCAGGGAAAACGAGGAGAAATTCCGGCGAACCTTCGACCAATCGCCCATCGGGGCCAGCATGGTGAGCCTGGACAACACCTTCCTGCGCGCCAACGAGGCCTTCTGCCGCCTCATCGGCTATACCGAGGCCGAACTCAGGAGCATCACCTTCGACGCCATCACCCACCCCGACGAGCGCGAGGAGAGCCTGCGCCAGTATATCCGGGTCAAGCGCGGCGAGATCGATTCCTGGGAACAGGACAAGCGCTACATCACCAAGGACGGGCGCGAGGTCTGGGTGCATCTTTCCGCCGGCCTGGTGCGCGACTCGGCCGGGACGCCGCTCTATCTGCTGCCCATGCTACAGGACATCACCGACCGCGTGGAGACCGAGCGCGCCATGCAGGCCATCCACGCCGAAAAGGAACGCCTGCGCTCCGGCCTGGAGGCCGTGTTCCGCTCCATTCCCGACGCCATCATCACCGTGGACACGGACATGCGCATCATCCAGACCAACCGCGCCTTGTCCGAGGTCTGCTGCATCGATCCCAAACTTCCCCTGGACAAGGACCTCTCCCATGTCAGCGGTGCGTGCAAGCGCGCCTGCTTCACGGTCCTGCGCACCACGCTCGAAACCCGGCGCCCCGTGCTGGAGCACCGCGTGGAATGCCAGACCCACGCGCCGGGCAAGGTGGTGGTCATCAACAGCTCCCCGCTTATCGACCGCGACCAGAACTTCGCGGGCGCGGTGCTCGTCATCCGCGACATCACCCGCCTGGCGGACCTGGAGAAACGGCTCACCGACCTGCACAGCCACCGGGGCATCGTGGGCAAGAGCAAGGTCATGCAGGACATCTACGCCGTGCTCGATCAGCTTTCGGACGTGGAGTCCACCGTGCTCATCACCGGCGAGTCCGGCACGGGCAAGGAACTGGTGGCCGAGGCCCTGCACTACGGCGGCTCGCGCAGCAAGGGCCCATTGGTGAAGGTGAACTGCTCGGCCTTGTCCGAGAACCTGCTGGAGAGTGAGCTCTTCGGCCACATGCGCGGCGCTTTCACCGGGGCCATCCGCGACAAGATCGGGCGCTTCGAGGCGGCCGAGGGCGGCACCATCTTCCTGGACGAAATTGGTGACATCTCCCCGCGCATCCAGCTGAATCTGCTGCGCGTGCTTGAGCGCAAGGAGTTCGAGCGCGTGGGCGATTCCCGCACACGCAAGGCCAACGTGCGCGTGCTCGCCGCCACCAACGTGGACCTGCTGGACAAAATCCGCCAGGGACTCTTCCGCGAGGATCTCTACTACCGCCTCAAAGTCATGGTCATCCAGCTGCCGCCCCTGCGCGAGCGCACCGAGGACATCCCGCTATTGATGGCGCACTTCATCAGCCATTTCCAGGCCAGCTTCGGCAAGAACCTCACCAAGTGCTCGGACGAAGTCATGCGGGTGTTCATGACCTATCCCTGGCCGGGCAACGTGCGCGAACTCAAGTACTCCCTGGAGCACGCCTGCATTCTCTGCCCCGGCGGGGAAATCACCGCCGCCCATTTGCCGGCCGACCTGCTGCGCTTCAGCCAGGGTCAGCGTCCGGCGCTGCCCGGTGCGCAGGCCGTCCAACGCCGGAGAACGTCAGGCGGCCTCAGCCGTGAAGACATCACCCAAGCCTTGGCGCATACCGGCGAAAATCGGGCCAAGGCGGCGCGCCTGCTCGGTGTGGATCGCCGTACGCTTTATCGCAACATGGCAAAATATCAACTTTCCTAATCGGCCTGCGTTTACCTTTTCCATGTGTGGCGCCACATATGTGTGGCGCCACACATGGGGCATTTGCCACACATCGCAGTAACGCCAATCCCCTATCAAACGACGAATGAAGTTTCTTCAATGCCTTGAAATGACGTGTGTTCTGGCATACCCTGACCAAGACGACAGAGCGCTGTCGGGCTGGCATGGCTATTGCTCAAAGGCGAACGCGAGCGCACTTGCCCAGCATGGTCCCTATTTATTTCGCCAAGGACACTGCAGGTTGCGCGCACAAAGGCCTCCTTTGGCCATAACGTCGCGAGGGACTTGAAGTCCCAAGCAAAACCAGGAACCAGATTGGTTCAAGGAGCAGTGGCATGGCAGACGCGGCAGTGAGAAGACCTCTCTACAAGTCTCTGTACTTCCAGGTCATTACTGGTATTCTCATCGGCATCGCGCTGGGCATGCTGTTCCCCGGCAAGGAAAACCTCGCCGCGCACATGAAGCCCTTCGGCGATGCGTTCATCAAGATGATC
>JARLHQ010000012.1 GCA_031292175.1 Humidesulfovibrio sp. | reverse complement strand
TACTGCGGGTTCTGGCTCCGCCAATCGAGGTTCGATTCCTCGTCCCCCAGCCACCTCAAAAGTCCCCATCGTCTAGCCTGGTCCAGGACGACGGCCTTTCACGCCGTTAACAGGGGTTCAAATCCCCTTGGGGACGCCAGTAATTATTTAAGGCGGTTAGGAGTAAATCCTGACCGCCTTTTCTGTTCGCAAAAATTCTAATTCCAACCGTATTTCCAACCGTGGCAGTTGACGCTAACCAAAGGGTCTGACAGTGTGAATAGTGATATCGAAGTCGCTATCATATGCTCATGGGGGTAAAGTCGGAGGAAAAGGCTGTGGCAACTGCAATCACCACAAAACTGAAAGTCGAGTTGTGCTTCATCGCGTTCCTTTGCGTGTCGGCGGTTTCCGTCGAACTTCTCTCTCTTTGTTCAGCTCTACGGCCAAGTTCCGAATCGGTCGCATCTTGGTTTCAACGCAGCGGCGCGGTTACGTCAATTTTCTCTGCCTTTGCTCAGTACCGGGTCGGCAATTTTTTAGAGTCCATTCGCGGAGGAACATTTGACGAATCTTGGGGCCTCTACTACCTTTTCAAAACTAAACAATACGTGATGTCGTGGGTCATCGCAGCCATCACAATTTGGGGCGCGTTTGTTTGGGGGTACGGAGATATGCTTGTTAAATTCATCGAACGATAAAGGCATAAATCATGGGCAATCTGTGGAATGACAGTCTTTTCGATGAATTCATCCTCTTACGGGATGAGCTGCGCGCGGCAAAACGGGAAAAAAACTATCAGCATGTGCTGTCTTTAGGACAACGAATCCTTGAACTAGACAAGTCAGCACAGTTTTTGCGAATTGCGACCCCTGTTTTTCTAAAAGATATGGGGAACGCCTGTATAAAATTAGGCGATAATACTGCTGCCATTAAGCACTTCAAGGATGCAATAGAGAAACTCACTAAGCTCAAGGGGCAATCAGAAGACTGGAAAAAGGAAATTGATGTTATTGAGAAAAAAATAGAAAAGTTGGCAAAGCAATAACCTATTGCCCCCCTTGTCGGTCAATATTCGCGAGAACTCAACTCGATACGAGTTCCAAGCGCACCTTGCACCCCACGGCAGAAGCATAGCGCTTGAGCGTGTCCAAGCTCTTGACCTTACCTGCCTCAATTTTCGCCACGGCGGGCTGGGAAATCCCCATAGCCTCGGCAACCTGGGCCTGCGTCTTCCCGGCGCGCGCCCGCGCAGCAATGGCCTGCGAGATGAGCGCGAACTCGTCGCCGAGCGCGTCATACTCCTTGCGGAATTCCGGGTCGGCCATGAGCTTTTCCCGCACTTTTGAGAAGGGTATCGTCTGCTTCATTTGCTTTCTCTCCATCGGCTCAAGGCGAGTTCAATCTCTGCCCGAGGCGTCTTCTGGACCTTCTTGACGAAGGCCCGCAGGATGACGAGCGTTCGCCCCGCGTCCAACACGTAGAGGCACCGGGCGATGCCATCCCGGCCAGAGGCACGAAGCTCCCAGAGCTTGCCGTCAACCGGGCGGGCCAGAGGCATCATAAGAGCCGCCGGGCCGCGCACCTCAAAAAGCTCCACGGTTCTGGACAATCTCGCCTGCACGTCCACGGGAAGCTCCAAGAACTCTTCCTCTGCCCGCGTACAGCAGAAAGTGACAGACCATTTGCTCATGGGCAGAATATAACTCCACGGTTATTTATTGTCAACGGATGGATGGAGCTTGTACCCCCTGGCTTCCATTTCGCGCACCACGTGGAGGAATGTGACGTGCGAAACCAGCGGGAGCAGATCTCGGCCGAATTCATCAATCGAGGCCAAGGAGGAAGCCCCCTTCTTGCCATGTCCCGTTTTACCCGATATCCTTGCGTATGTTTAAAAAACCGTACCGATGGCGCTCCGCCTTTGCGCTACGGACGGCATTGCCGCTAGCTCTGGCCGTTCTGTTGCTGTTCGCCCTGGGCTGCGAGCGTCCGCATCGGCCGCCCCCCCGCGCCAGCGCGGGTTTCCTTGATCTCTCCGGCTGGAGCTTTGACAAGAACGGCCCAGTTCCTCTGCACGGGCAATGGGAATTCGCGTGGGGAAACGCCGGACCGCCTGAACATCTTGGGGCCTTGAATCCCGGCGGGCCCGCCGACGCCTACGCCATCCCCTCCCTTTGGCAGGAGCCCACCGCCCTCGGCCGTCCCGTCTCCGCCCACGGCCTGGCCGCCTATAGGCTGCGGGTGCGCCTGGCACCCGATTCCGACCCGAAGGCCCTGTACCTCGCAGGGATGCTGTCGGTCTGCCAGGTCTGGGTGGACGGACGCCTCGCCGGATCCAATGGGGAGATAGAAGAGGCCGCCGGTCTGGAGACCCCACGCAAGCACCTCATCATGCCCGCCTTCGCCCCGAACGACGCCGAGGCCGAGATCGTGCTCGTGGTTTCCAACCACATCAACGCCCAGGGCGGCCTCAACACGCCCATCCTCCTCGGCACCCGGGAGCAGATCAGCCGCTTGGCCAGCACGCGCTGGATCACCGGCGCGTTCATCGCGGGCATTCTGCTGGCCATGGGCGCGTACCACCTCGTCGTCTTCCTCATGCGCCGGTCCGACCGGAGCAATCTGTATTTCGGGCTCTTCGCCCTGGCCTGGAGCGTGGCCACCCTGTTCAGCCCAGCCAGCGGATTTGTCATGAGCGAGCTGACGCGGCTGCCCTGGCGCTGGCACATCGATTTGGCGCTGCTGCCCTACGGTTTCACCATCCCGCTCATGGTCGTTCTCTACCACGCGCTGTTCCCCAAACGCTTTGCCCGCTGGGTCAACGGCTTCTATTGTGTCCTCGGCGGGACGTACATCGTCTGGCTGCTGTTCAGCCCACCCGCCGCCTTCGGCAGGATCCCCCTTCTTTACTCTCTGGTCACTCGCACGGCGTTCCTCTACCTGCTCGCCGCCTTCGCCACCGACATCCTCCGCCGCGAACGCGGGGTGTTCCTTCTTGTCCCCGGCTACTTCGCGCTGGGCTATGCGGAGCTGAGCAGGATCCTCTTCAACCTGCACGTCACCGGCTCGGCAGACTTCGCTCCCTATGGCATGTTGGCCTTCATCCTCTCGCACTCACTCTTCATGTCCGTGCGTTTCTCCCAGACCTTCCTCAAGGTAGCGCGGCTCTCTGGCGAATTGGAGGTCGCCAACGAACGGCTGGTGCGCCTGGACCGGCTCAAGGACGAATTTTTGGCCAACGCCACGCACGAGTTGAAAACCCCCTTGGCGGGCATGGTGGGCATTTCGGAGTCGCTTCTGGCCAGCACGGAAGGGGAAATTTCCGAGGCGGCCAAAGGACACCTGCGCATGCTCTCGCACAGCGGCAAGCGCCTCTCGCGGCTGGTGGACGATGTGCTGGACCATGCGCGTCTGGAACACATGGACGTGAAGCTTGTTCTGGAGGAGGTGAACCTGAACGGCGTGGCAAAGCGGGTGCTGGCCCTGGCCCGGAAGATGGCGGAGGGCAAAGGCCTTGCGCTGCGCGACAGCCTGAACGCGGACCTGCCGCTGGTTCTTGCCGATGAGGGCAGGCTGGAGCAAATCCTGTTCAACCTCGTGGGCAACAGCATCAAGTACACGCAGCACGGTTGGGTGGCGCTCTCCGCCGTCGTTCGTGGCGGATTCGTCGAGGTTGCCGTGGCCGATTCAGGCATCGGCATCGCCCCGGAGGAACAGCAGAACATCTTCGAATCGTATTCGCAGCTTGCGGCCATCGACTCAGGAGCCACGGGCGGGGCGGGACTGGGGCTGGCCATCACCAAGCGGCTGGTGGAGTTGCATGGGGGAGTGTTGCGGGTGGAGTCCGAGCCGGGACGGGGCAGCGTGTTTTCCTTCACCCTGCCTGTATACGAGGTGGCGCGTTCCGCCGCTTTCGCCCACCCCTTGGCGGAGTCCTGCGAAGACGGTCCGCCTTCGTCCATACCTGTGGGCTTGTCGGTCGAACTGACGGACGGGGCCGACCCGGAAGGGGAGGCCGGGCAGCGCTACCAGGTTCTGGTGGTGGATGACGAGCCCGTGATCCTGCACGTGGTGGCCTCTTGCCTCAGGGGGGCGGGCCTCACCTTCAAGACCGCCCGCAGCGGCCCGGCCGCCCTGGAGCTTCTGGCCGCAGGCGACAACCCCGGCGTCATCCTTCTCGACGTGATGATGCCCGGCCCGGACGGATACACGGTGTGCCGCCAACTGCGCCGGAATCACAGCGCTCTGGCCCTGCCGGTGGTCATGCTTACCTGCCGCAACCGCGTAGAGGACGTGGTGGAAGGCTTCGCGGCCGGAGCCAACGATTACGTGACCAAACCCTTCTCGCGCGAGGAGTTGGTGGCCCGCCTGTCCACGCAGCTCCAGCTCCAGGAGGCGCACCGGGTGCTGGAGGAAAACGCAAACCTGAAGCGCGAGGTGGCCCTGCGGCGCAAAACCGAACAGAACCTCAGGCTGCGCCAGCTGCGGCTTTCCAGAATGCTGGACGCCATCGATGAGGCCGTTTTCGCCGTGAACCAGAGCCATGAGATCGCCTTCTGCAACCAATCCTTCGAGACCCTTACCGGGCTCAAGGCCCAGGATGTCCTAGGGCAGCCGCTGTCCCTGCTTCTGGCGGCGCCGGAGTCCCCTCCGGCCCAAAGGCTGCTGCAAGGGATCGAGGGGCTCCTTGCGGGAGACGATCAGCTTGCGGACTTCGAGTCCGTGGAGGTGGGCGGGGCGCAGGGGCGCGCCACGGCATGCCACGTCTACTCCACTTTTTTGGAGATGGAAGACGAGCCCCTGTTGCTGCTGAACCTGCGCCCTGGAACGGGTGGCGGCAATGGCGAAGGGGCGGCGCTCTCTGCCGACATGCTCCGGAAGGTTGAAAGCAACAGGCTGCGCCTCCGTCAGTTGGAGGAAACTCTGCGGGCCATGGAGGACGGCGGTGGCGCCGCCAGGGTGGGAATGCTGGAGGACCTGCGGGCCATCGAGGCATTATTGGAAAACATCGGCGGCTGGCTCGACGTGACGGGCAAGGGGCCGAACGCCCGCCAGCTTGTGGCGCAGGTCATGGAAGAGGCTGTGGAATGCTGGACCCAAGCCACCGGGCTGGGCAAGGGGGAACTGGCCGCACAGTCCGGCCTCTGGAACGTCTACATGGAGCGCGACGGCTACCTGCGCACACAGACGCTGGACAAATACCTGAGCGCGGAGACGCTGCCGCAGCGCCCCAGGTGGCGGCAGATTTTCGCAACAGCAGAGTTCGTGCTGGCCGCCTGCCCACCCAGCCTCCCCTGCCGCCAGGAGCTCCAAAGCAATTTGGCGCGGCTGAAGCAGATGGACTGACCGGCCCCGTTCGCCTCCCGCGGCTTTTGGAGCGGCCTTCAATCGACCGGGACCAACAACTCGCGGTCGGCCTCGCGCAGGATGTGACCCTCTGCCCCTCGGAAAAGCTTCCCTTCCTCAAGACTCCCCCTGCTTCTCAGAGGTGACACTCTTTCAAAATTAAACCGGTCCGAAACAACTGGCAGGGCACCCCAACCACTTACGCCGTCTGCCAGTGCGGGAGAGAGCATTGACATTGAAATCATTTGCCATAATGACAAGTACAGATTCAATTTCCACATCCACGGCCGCGCCATGGGCTGAAACCGCGCGTTAGTCAAACATGACCGGTCGGAGCCTCAGCACCAAAGGGGAAGCGCTTTCATGTTCAATATCCACTTCATCTCCGGCTTGCCCCGTTCCGGCTCGACCCTGCTCTGCGCCTTGCTGCGCCAGAATCCCCGGTTCACCGCCGCCATGACCAGCCCTGTCGCCTCGCTCTGCAGCGCGCTGCACGAGCGGATGTGTGGCGGAGAGTTCGGCGTGTTCTTCGATGACGCGCGTCGCAAAACGATGCTGCGCAGCCTCTTTGACGCCTATTACGGAGACGCCCCCGCCGGGGGCGTAGTCTTCGACACCAACAGGGCCTGGACCGGCCGCGCGGCCTTGCTGGACCAACTCTTCCCTGGCGCGCGCATCATCTGTTGCGTGCGCGAAGCGGCCTGGATCATCGACAGCGTGGAGCGGATGCTGAACAAGAACCCGGCACAGTTGTCCCGCATCTTCGACTATCAGCCAGGCACCTCCATCTATGCCCGGGCCGAGACGCTCATGAACGCCGAGACCGGGCTCATCGGCCGGGCCCTCAGCACCTTCCGCGAGGCCTGGTTCGGCGAACTGGCCGCCCGGCAGCTCATCGTCATCCCCTACGAAACCCTGGCCCGCGAGCCCAGGCAGACCCTCGCCCGGCTTTACGAGGAACTGGGAGAGGCGCCCTTTGAGCACAACCTCGACAAGGTCGTCTACGATGAGCCGGACTACGACGCCAGCATCGGCATGCCGGGCCTGCACACGGTGCGCGAGAAGGTGGAGTTCCGCGAACGCCGGTCCATTCTCCCCCCGGACATCTTCGCCCGGCTGGCCCCGGCCAATTTCTGGCAACAGCCGGAACTCAACATACGGGGTGTGAAGATCCTGTAAACCCGCTTCCCAAACCGAAGGCGCGGGCGTTGCGCGGACTTATCACTTGACGGCTTTTTAAATTTCGACAATCGTTTTTTCTTGGGTCAGAGCCGCGCGCCACATCGTCTCACATATATAGTCGGGGATGGTTTCTTATGAAACGCTTTGTCTTCGCTTCGCTCCTCATCCTGGTGCTCCTGACGAGCAAGCCGGCCACGGCTGCCGACACGACGGGCCTGTATGTCGCCCCGAAGTTCACGGTGTCGCAACAGAATCAGGACAACACGAAGCGATTCGACAACCTATATTCTCCCACGGGGCCTATGGCGCCATTTCAGAGCGGCACGCGTCATGAAGAGGATTTGGTCATTGGCGGGGCTTTGGCCATTGGATACGACTTCTACCCCACCCTGTCCCTGCCGGTGCGCACCGAACTCGAATACGCCGCACATGCGCAGTCCTCGACCTCATCCCAGGGCGTAGACGCCAAGTCCGGCTTCTATGGCGGCCGCTCGATCAAACTCTCAAGGAAAATTGGCGTCTCCACGCTTTTTGCCAATGCGTTTTATGACTTCCACACCGACACAAACTTCACCCCGTACGTCGGCGCAGGAATCGGCGTCGCCAGCCTCCGCGTGAAGGACAACTTTGAAAATGGCGCCTATAACCTCGGCAGCGCCAAGAAGACTGTGGAAAATTTTGCCTGGAACCTCGGCGCGGGCGTCGCCTATTCCTTTGACGCACACTGGAACGTGGACCTTGGGTACCGCTACAGCAATTTCGGCACGGTCAATGGAGCCACCGCCGTTTCCGGGGCCGGATATTATTCCTCCAAGGCCAAGTCCGATGCAACCTCCCACGAGATCCTTCTCGGCCTGCGCTACGCTTTCTAGTCCCGCACCGCTCCGCTGATCTTTATGGGCCTCGGCGTCTGCCGGGGCCCTCTTGTTTTGCGAGCCCGGTCAGCCAGCACACGGCCTCCCCTGCTCCATGCTCCGCAGCCGTCGGAAAACATGGCAAGGGGCTCCTGAATTCTTGCCTATTCCTCCTGATCCCCCCGGCGGGGGCTGGCGTGCCACCGGAGAATCAGGCATATCCTGGCCGTAAACGGGCCCGTTTTGCGGGTTCAGCCAGGAGAATCAGGCATCATGACGGATGACAACGCCGTACAAAAGAGCCGCCGCATGGTGGAACTGGTCGACGCCCTGGCCACGCGCGAGGGCTTCACCCCCACCCGGCTGGAGGGCGTTCAGGCCCTGCGCAGCAGCCAGACCCAGCCGCGCAAGCCCGTGGTCTATGCCCCGAGCGTGGTCATCGTGGCCCAGGGCCGCAAGGTCGGCTACGTGGGCGATTCGGTCCACGTGTACGACAGCGACCACTACCTCGTGCTCTCCGTGCTCATCCCCTTTGAGTGCGAGATTTGTCTGGCCACCCCCCAGGAGCCCTTTCTCGGTCTTTCCGTCGGCGTGGACACCGCCGTGCTGAACGAGTTGATGATGGACCTGCGGGAGGCGGAGCAGTCCGCTCCGACCGTGAGCGCCGTGGCCTCCAGCAGGCTGACCCCGGAATTACGCGACGCCGCGGTGCGGCTGCTGGAGTGCCTGCACTCTCCGGCGGACAGCCGGATCCTCGGCCGCCAGGCGGTGCGCGAAATCCTCTACCGCATCCTCCAGGGCGAGCAGGGCGCGGCGCTCCGGGCCCTGAGCGGCGTGAATGGCAGCTTTGGCCAGATCGCCCGGGCCATCAAGCGCATCCACGCCGAGTACCAGCAGCCGCTGGACGTGGAGACCCTGGCCCGCACGGCGAACATGAGCGTCTCGGTCTTCCACCAGCACTTCAAGACCGTCACAGCCGCCTCGCCTATCCAGTATCTTAAGAGCTTCCGGCTGCATAAGGCCCGCGTGCTCATGACTCAGGACGGCTTTAACGCCAAGGCCGCCGCGGGCGAGGTGGGCTACGCCAGCACCTCCCAGTTCAGCCGTGAGTTCAGGCGTTTCTTCGGGGCCAGCCCCGGAGAGGAGGCCGCACGGCTGCGCGGCGTGGCCCTGCCCCGCTAGCGCCGCCCGGACAAAAATTTCCGCGCGGAGCACGGCAAGCGCCGCCGCCCGCGCACCCACAAAACCCGTAGGAGGCCGCCCATGAAAAGCCCCGTATACTTTTGGAACCTGCGCGCCAGCCTCAAAGCGCCCTATGCTGAACGCATCCGCAAACTGCTCACGCGCACCGGCTTCGCCGAGCACATCGACGGCGGCGAACTCACCGCGGTCAAAATCCACTTCGGCGAACGCGGCGTCACCAGCCACGTGCAGCCCCTCATGGTCAAGCCCGTCCTCGACTACCTCGCCAAGGCCGGCGCACGCCCCTTCCTCACCGACGCCAGCACCCTCTACGTGGGCCAGCGCGGAGAGGCCGTGAGCCACGCCATGCAGGCCGCGCACCACGGCTACGACCCCCTGCTCCTGGGCGCGCCGGTCATCATCGCCGACGGCCTCAAGGGCGGAAACCAGAAGGCCCTGCCCGTCAAAGGCAAACACATGGCCGAGGCCTTCATCGCCGCCGACATCGCCGACGCCGACCTCCTCGTGTCCATCAACCACGCAAAAGGCCATGAGCTGGCGGGCTACGGCGGCGCGCTCAAGAACATCGGCATGGGCAGCGCCAGCAAGCAGGGCAAGATGCTGCAGCACGTCACCACCGGCCCGCTCGTGAACCTCGACAAATGCGTGGGCTGCGGCGCATGCGTGAGCATGTGCGCCTCCCAGGCTCTCAGTCTGGCCGAGGCCTTGGGCGAGAACATGAAGGGCCAAAAGAAGCACATCCTGCTCGATCAGGCGCGCTGCATCGGCTGCGGGGCCTGCTTCCTGGCCTGCAAAACCGGCGCGCTGGAGATCAACTGGAAGACCGACGTGGCCGCGTTCCTTGAGCGCATGCTGGAATACGCCGCCGCCGTGCTGCTCACCCGGCCCAAGCCCTGCCTGCACATCAACTTCGTCACCAACGTCACCCCGGACTGCGACTGCATGGGCTTCTCCGACGCCTGCATCTGTCCGGACGTGGGCATCCTGGCCTCCCTCGACCCCGTGGCCATCGACCAGGCCAGCGTCGATCTCATCAACCAGGCCGAGCCGCTCTGGCCCAGCCACCTGCCCAAGGGCCTTAAGCCCGGCGACGACAAGTTCCGCGCCCTGCGGCCCCATCTGCCCGAACATCTGGGCCTGGACTACGCCGAGACCCTGGGCCTGGGCACCCGCGACTACGAACTGGTGGCGCTGTAGGACAAAGAAAAACAAGAAGCTCCAGGGGGAATGACTCCCCCTGGCCCCTTTCAAGGTGGGCGGGGGGTGAGCCCGCTTCTTTTCAAACGAAACGGGTCGCGACGATACCGTGGCCATCTCCTCTGCGGCCCGCAAGGCGGCGACCACAAGGCGGCGCGCAGGCTTAGCGCAGCCCAAGCAATGCGCATTCTCTTGGAGCCGCCTTCTGCTTCGCGAGGTTGCAGTGTCCAGAGGGTTAGGCGCTAGCCCAGGCGTTTCGGCCCAAGGCCCAGGCCTTTAAGGCCTTTACAAAGAGAGAGGCCGAAGTGTAGGGTTAAAACCATGCCCAACCTGAATTGCACCACTTCCAACGGCGTTGGATGCGCGCCATCCTGTGCGCGCGCCTTTGCCCTGCGGGCTTTCCCGCAGGCGCTGGTCTTGCTGGTGGCAATGCTGCTGCAGGCCGTTGCTCCCGGCGTCCTGAAGGCCGAGGACCTCAGCCCGACCGTATCCGTGGAAGGCCAGTACACGGGCCGGGGGAATGTGCGTAACGACCAGGGGGCGGTGGCCATCTCCACGGTTAGTGTCGTGGCCTCCATGCTGCCCGTCACCGTGGAGTACGACGTCAGCAAGTACGACTGGCACAACATCCGCCGTCTGCCCTTTGGGGACAAGCAGCATGAACCCTGGGACACCCTGCACCTGCTCTCGTTCACCTTCGACTACGCCAGGAACATCTCCGGCAGTTGGGGGGTCTTCGGGGAGGCTGTGGCCTTTTCGGGCTACGAAGAGGAGCTCAGCGGTTCGCTGGGGCTCAACCTGACCGGGGGACTGTCTTACGAATTTGGCCCTGGGCTGAAGCTCAACGTCGGCGCGACCGGCCTCTTCCACAGGGTCCACAGTCGGCCGATGCCTGTCGTGCGCCTGGACTTGAACCAGGATGCCCGTCAGGGCTTCTCCGCGTCCCTGGGCTTTCCCGAGAACACCGTGGCCTATCGCTTCGACAAGACATATGCCCTGCGGCTGGCGCAGACCTTCGACGACACGATCTATCGTCTGGCGGACGACAACAGCATCGGGCACAAGGCCTACCTGGAGTCCGTGGGCGTCACGTCCGGACTCTACCTGGACTACACGCCGCTGCCGGGCCTCACCGGCACCATCGGGGCGCAATACGTGCTGCACCGCGAGTTCAGCACGTACAACACCAACGGAAACAAGCTCGACACCTTCTCCCTGTCCAACGCCCCTGGCGGCCTCATGCACCTGGAATACAAGTTCTGATCCGACCTCTGGCCGCTCCTTCAGATCCCCCAGGCGCCCGGCGCCGCCTCATTCATATCTGCCCAGCACGCTGTCCAGCGTGCCCCACGTGACGCTCCGGGCGACCGCCTTGTAGATCTGGTGCATGACGGGGTTTCTGTGGCGGCAATAGTTCGTCAACGGCACCAGCGCGTGCCCCATCTCGATCTTGGGCCCATAACCGGTCTGGCCGCTCTGGATGGCGCGTGAGCCTCTGGACAAGGACCAGTCCAGGACCGCTTCCCAGAGCCGGAAGTACAGCAGCCACTCCTTGGGCCGCGCATAGTCCAGGCCGATGAATTTGTTGATGACGAGCTTGCCCTGGTCGAAGCAGAGCATGAAGGCGATCATGTCGCCGGAGCCCGTTTCACGCAGGGTGAGGAAATGGGCCAGCGGCAAAGCGGCCATTTGCTCGAAAAAGCGGCGGTCCAGGCGTTCAAATTTAGTCGCCGAACGCTCGTAGGTCTGCCAGAACAGGCCGAAAATCTCCTCCAGCACGCGGCCTTCCGGGTGCTGGACGTCCTCCACCAGCACCTCCACCCGCTCCGCGCTCCAACGCAGCTTCTTGCGCAGAATGTGCCGCCGCGTGCCCTTCAGGGCTGCGAAATAGTCCGCCTTATCCGGGCCGGGCAGGTCCGCCAGCGTCCCGGGATAACTGACCATGGGAAACAACCCGGCCTGATCCGCCAGCCAAACCAGATCGGATCTCCAGGAATCCGGGAAGTCCTTCCAGACCAGCATAGGCGCGCCCAGGCGCCGGGCCTCGGCCGCCAGGGCCTGTTGCAGGCACAGCAGCATGTCCCGGCGGTCCACCCCGGGGAGCAGCCCCACATGGCCCTCGTCCGCGCAAGGCGAGCCCACAAAAAGCGTCCGCTGGGTCAGCAGGGAGGGAAACAGCCGCCCAGGAATGGCAAACAGCGGCAGCACGGCCTCGGGCATGACGATCTCGATGGGCACGTCCATCTGGAACAGCGGAGCAATACCCACCTCCCGGCCCTTGTCCCGCAGCAGGGCGTAGCGGAAGACAAACTGGGCCTCAAGGCCGCTGTTTTCCAGCGCGCGGTACCACCAGCGGCCCTCGAGCGGGGGAGGGAAGCAGGCCTCCCACAGGGAAGGCTCAATTTCCGCCTCCGAGGACAGTATCTCTATGCTCGGGGAAGCGTTCATGCGCGCAACGCCACCAGGGATGCCCCCGCCAGGATGAGCAGAACGCCGACCCAGCGCGTCCGGTCCACAGTCTCCCGCAAAAGCCCCCGGGACAAAAAGGCAACAGCCGCAAAGCTCAGACTGCTGAGGGGGAAGGCCGTACTCACGTCCAGGTAGCGCAGCGACCATGTGTACACCAGGGCCTCCAGCGCGAAAAACATAAGGCCGAGGCCGCGCCAGGAGCCTTTGCCCGAGCGGACGAGGGCCGCTTTCTTGAGAAGCACCTGGCCGAAACCTTCCAGGGCCGTGGCGGAAAGGACAAGCAGGATGCCGAAATGCGTTGGCGTCATCATGCCCCGGCCTTAACGGCCACACGACCGCTTTTGCCCACAAACCACACGCCCGCCAGGATCAGCACTATGCCCAAAGCCTGCACGAGATCCAGGGACTCTCCGAGATACAGCACCGCGAAGGCGGCCACGGTCACATAACTCAACGAGGTGAAAGCATGGGCATAGCTCAGGTCGGCGTGCTCCAGCACGGTCATCCAGTTGAGGAACTGCCCCCCCATGAGCAACCCCACGAGCACCCCCGGGAGCAGGGAGGACGGCTGATGGAGCATGGCCGCAACAGTGAGCGCAAGGCTCGGCTGATCGGGCACGCCGGAGACCGCGCTTTTCCAGACGATCTGCGTTGCCGTGTCGAGCACGACGGCCAGAGTAAGGCCGAGCACCAGCTTGGCGGGCGCCTTGGCATTTCCAGTCATCGCGTTGACTCTCCCGGCTCTGCTGGTTTGCCTTGGGCGCGTTGCGGCGCATCCTCCGATTGCAGTGTGGGCAAGATGATGCTGAACAGGGAGCCAATGCCCGGCGTGCTTTCCACCTCGACCCGGCCGCCGTGGACCTCGGCCACGGCCTTCACTAGGCTCAGCCCCAGACCGTAGCCTTTTCCCGCAGCCCCGCCCCCATGGCGATAGAACCTGCGGAAGATGTTGGCCTGCTCCGATGGCGCTATACCCACCCCCGTGTCCGCCACGCGGATGGCGGCCTCCGTTTCAAGGCTCAGCGTGGAAATCTCGATGCGCCCTCCGTCCGGGGTGAATTTGAACGCGTTGTCGACGAGGTTGGCCACGGCCTGCCACAGGCGGTTGGCGTCCGCCTCCACCCAAAGGCTGTCCGGCGCGTCCAGCAACAGGGCCACCTTGGAATCTTCGGCCATGGGCGCATAAAATTCATAGAGGGTGGTCAGGAACTTCTGGAGATCGACAGCGGTCTTGTTGAGCACGATGGTCCCGGCCTCGGCTTCGGCGATGTTCAACACGGTGGAGAGGAGACTTCCCAGGAGTTCAATATCCTCCAGAGAGCTTTCCATGACCTCGCGATAATGGGCCGGGGTGCGGTCACGCATGAGAGCCACTTCAAGCTTTCCCCGCAGCCTGGTGAGGGGCGTGCGCAGATCATGGGCGACATTGTCCACCATCTCCGTCATGTTGGTGATGAGGAGTTCAAGACGCGCCAGCATGAGGTTGAAGGTTTCGGAAAGCCGGTCGATCTCATCCCCGTTGCGGGTCCGCTCCACCCTGTCGGCCAGATTTCCCCGGTAAATGGCCGCGGCGGTCTGCGTCACCCGGGTGATGCCCAACAAGGACCTGCGCGCCATGAGATAGCCTCCGCCCAGCCCGACCAGCAGAATGGGCAGGAAGATCACCTCAAATATCAGGACAAAGTAGGTCTTGAGTTGCTTGAGGGCGTCCGAGACCAGCCCCACTTGCAGGACATAGCCCCCCGGGAGGATGGCCGTGCCGACCCTGAGGGGCAGTCCGCCCTTGACATGGGGGACCAGGGAGACCGTTCCGTCCTGTTTCTCCAGGCGGTTCAACTCCAGCAGAGAATAGCCTTCCCAGTGTTTGGCCGAGGGCACCAGCACATCCCGGGCCGGAGTATGGACACGAAAAAGGAGGTTCGCGAAGCCATTCTCCATGACCTCTCCCTGGCAGAGGGAAATCAGCTGCTCCAGGGTCCCGTAGTCCATTCTATCGCGTATCTCCGTCAGCTCATTCTTGACAAATCTTTCCTCATTCTGGTTGAGGACATTGTAGAGCAGCACAAAAGAAACGCTCACGAGCGCCAGAAAGGAAACGACATAGAGGGTGAAAAAAAGCGCCAGCAAGCGGAACTTGATGGAGTTCACGACCCGTTTAAACACGCCGAAACGCATACCCGGTCCCGCGCACGGTTTGGATCAGTTTGTCCTCGCCCTCCATGTCAACCTTTTCGCGCAACTGGCAGATGTAAACGTCGATGACCTTGGTTCCGGGATCAAAGTTGTAGCCCCAGACATGCTCCATGATCATGGCCCGGGTGACCGCGTTCCCGGCGTTCTCCATCAGGTACTTGAGCAGGGCGAATTCCTTGGGCTTGAGGGAAATCTCCCGCCCGTTGCGCTCGGCTTCGCGCTTCAGCATGTCCAGCCGGACGCCTTCGCTGGAGAGCACCTGATTGTCCGCGACATGCCCCGCCGCACGGCGGGCCAGCGCGCGGATGCGCGCCAGCAGCTCGGGAAAGGAGAACGGCTTCGTAATGTAGTCGTCGCACCCGGCGTCCAGGCAGGAGACCTTGTCCTGCACGGACTGGCGGGCGCTGGCCACGAGCACTGGCGTCTTGATCCCCTTGGCCTTCAGCTCGCGCAGGATGGTGAAGCCGTCCATGCCGCTGAGCATGAGATCAAGGATGATAACGGAAAAATCCCCGGCCGCGGCCTTGCGGAGCCCCTCGTCCCCGGAGAGGGCGGACTCCACGCAAAATCCGGCCTCTTCAAGACCGTTGCGGACCACGGCCACGATCTCCGGGTCATCTTCGATGATCAGAACATTCATCCGTTATCCCATGCGTTCAGGCCAGTGTGACAAAACATCCCTGGCATGTGTCCAGCGATTGTACTCCAACGGCATACGTCATTTCAAGCCGCCGTGCATTGCATTGTTGCGTGGAGCGGCGGCGCGGCGACGCATAATTTCCTTATGCGCAGTGATGGCGGAAAAGACACCGCGAAGATAGTTAAAATATATTAACTAGCTTCTCCTGCACCAGATTCCATAGAGTGCGGCCTTGTGGCCGGAAAGGCCGCGGAATGGCGACACTCACGGAGGAGTCTCGTGCGCACACGGAGCCAGGTTTTCTGTGATTTTGATGGGACAATATCCCGCCGGGACGTGACGGACACGCTGCTGGAGGCCTTCGCGCTTCCAGAGTGGCGGCTGATCGAGGCCCAGTGGCGCGCCGGTGAAATGGGCTCACGCGAGTGCATGCGCCGCCAGGTGGAGCTGCTGCGCTGCTCACGGAAGGAGCTGGACGGGCTGCTGGATGCGGTGGCCATCGACCCAGGCTTTCCGGACTTCGTCGCGGCCTGCCGAGAGGCTGGCTTTCCCGTCATCGTGCTGAGCGACGGCCTCGACTATGCCATCCACCGGGTGCTGCGCAACAACGGTCTGGACAACCTTCCTGTGTACGCCAATCGCCTGCGTCTGCGCCCCGATGGCGGCTACGGCCTCGATTCCCCCCATGCCGACCCGGCCTGTCCGTCGGAAAACGGCACCTGCAAGTGCGCCCTGATGCGCCAATTGGCCCGACCCGGCTTCGAGGCGGTCCTTGTGGGCGACGGGGCCTCGGATTTCTGCGCGGCCAGCGAGGCCGCAGACTTCGTGCTGGCAAAACAGTCTCTGCTGGCGCACTGTTGCGAGAACGCGCTGCCCCATGCGCCCTACACGACGTTCCGCGACGTCAAAAAACTACTCATTGACCTTGAACGCGACGCAAGCGTCCCCGATGAACGCGCGTCCATACCGCTAATGACAGGATATCCCCACCATGGATGAGAAAACGCTGCTCGAACTTGAAGCCAAATACTGCTCCTTCGGCGACACCGTCCACTATCTGGACCCGCCCAAATTTTTCAGCCGCTGCGAAGGCAGCTACCTGTATGACAGAGAGGACCTGCCCTATCTCGACTTGCAGATGTGGTACTCGGCGGTCAACTTCGGCTACGGAAATCCCCGCCTGAACAACGCCCTGAAGCGCACCCTGGACACCCTGCCGCAGCTGGCCTGCCAGTACCTGCACGCCGAAAAGGTCGAGCTGGCCGCCAAGCTTGCCGGACGCATGGAGAAGCACGCCGGCGTCAAGGGCCGGATACACTTCAACGTCGGCGGTTCCCAGGCCATTGACGACTCGCTCAAGCTGGTGCGCAACGCCAGCGGCGGCAGGAGCCTCGTCTTCGCCTTCGAGGGCGGCTACCACGGGCGCTCCCTGGGCGCCTCGGCCATCACCTCCAGCTACCGCTACCGCCGCCGCTACGGCCATTTTGGCGACAGGGCCTATTTCATCCCCTATCCTTACTGCTTCCGCTGCCCCTACGGCAAACACCGCGAGGACTGTGAACTGCATTGCGTGGACCAGTTTGCCCGGCTCTTTGAGACGGAATACGGCGGCGTCTGGGATCCCAAGGTCGGACAGGCCGAGTTCGCGGCCTTCTACGTGGAGGCCGTGCAGGGCACCGGCGGCTACGTCATTCCGCCCCACGGCTATTTCAAGAGGCTCAAGGCCGTGCTGGACGAGCACAACATCCTGCTCGTGGACGACGAGATCCAGATGGGCTTCTACCGCACGGGCCAATTTTGGGCCCTGGAGCACTTCGGTGTCACACCCGACGTGGTGGTGTTCGGCAAGGCCATGACCAATGGGCTGAACCCCCTCTCCGGCTTGTGGGCCAAAGAGGAACTCATCAGCCCGGAGAAATTCCCCCCGGGCTCGACGCACTCCACCTTCTCGAGCAACACCCAAGGCACCTCCGTGGCGCTCGAAGTGATGCGCATGTTGGAGGAGGAAGACTACGCGAACATGGTCGCCGAGAAGGGGGCGTATCTGCTGGACGGACTGCGCGAGCTTCAGAAGCGCTATCCGGTCATCGGCGATGTGGACGGCCTGGGCCTGGCCCTGCGCCTGGAGATCTGCAAGCCCGACGGCTTCACCCCGGACAAGGCCCTCACCGACAAGCTCGTGGAGGAAGGCATGGCCTGCAACCTGGACGCGCACGGCAAGCGTTGCGGCCTGGTGCTGGACGTCGGCGGCTATTCCAAGAACGTGCTCACCCTGGCCCCGGCGCTGACCATCAGCCGCGCGGAGATGGACCTGGCCCTCGGCCTGCTGGACCAGCTCTTCCGGCGCTGCACAGCGGCCTAGGCCGCATCGGAAGACGAGAAAGCCCATGGCGACTGCGGACAACAGTTTCCTGTATGAAGGCGGCGCCGACGGCGTGCTGCTGATCCACGGCCTCACCGGTACGCCCACGGAGATGAAATTCGTGGGCAAGGGGTTGGCCCGGACCGGGTTCACGGTCTACGGGATGCAACTGGCCGGCCACTGCGGCACCGAGGCGGATCTGCTGGCCACAAGCTGGCACGACTGGTCCGCCAGCGTGGAGCAGGCATACGCCGTGCTCGCTCAGCGCTGCGAACGGGTGTTCGTGGCCGGGCTGTCCGTGGGCGCGGTCCTGGCTCTGCATCTGGCCGCCCAAAATCCAAAAAAGATTGCGGGACTTGGCCTCTACTCAACCACGTTGCGCTACGACGGCTGGGCCATCCCCCGCTTGAGCTTCCTGCTGCCGCTGGTTTTGTGTCTGCCCTTTGGCAAACGCTACCACTTTGTGGAGAGCCACCCCTATGGCATCAAGGATGAACGCCTACGCAAGCGCGTTGTCGCCAACATGTTCTCCGGCAACAGCGGCGAGGCCGGCCTGAGCGGCACACCCGGAATGAGCTTGCGGGAGCTGTGGAAGCTTGTGGCCGCGGTGAAAAAGGAGATGCCCGCCATCACAACGCCGGCGCTCATTGTGCATTCCAGCATCGATGACGTCACGAGCACCTGGAACGCCAGGTATGTGCAACGGCATCTGGGCGGGCCAACGCGGACCGTGCTGCTGGATAACTGCTACCATATGATCACTGTGGACCAACAACGCCGCGAGGTCGCGGAATGTACCGCACAGTACTTCCATTCCCTGACGCAGGGGAACGCGGACAAAACGGCGGCTGGACCGCGGGACTGCCACCCCGGGGCGGACCTTGAGCAGCGCGGAGGGCGTGCGTTTCCGCTTGAAGCCGTTGCGCTCTTGACGCCTTGAATGGTGTGGACACACTGCAGGCTTTGTCTCTCTGAGACATGGCGCATCAACACGAGAGAAGAAGGGGCATGAAAAGGATCGTTCAAATCGTTTGCACCATCTGCACCGTTGTCGCCCTTGGTCTGCCCGCCCTGGCGCAGACCTCCGATCCCTCGGCTTCGTCCGCCCCAGCCGGTACACAGGACAACCAGAACATCCGGCAGGACCGGCAGGAGCGCCGCCAGGACGCCAAGCAGCTGCGTCAGGACAGGCAGGTGCGCCAGCAGGAGCGCAAGCAGCTGCGCCAGGACCGGCAGGCCGGTAACGCCGCCGCAGCAGCCAGAGACAAGCAGCAACTGCGCCAGGACAACAGCCAGATCCGCCACGACAAGACCGGCCTGCGCCAGGACAAGCGCGATCTGCGCAAAGACCGCAAGGAACGCCGCCAGGATCGTAAGGAAAAGCGCCAAGAGCAGCAGTAAGCAGGGCAGCACCCAGTAGGTAAGGACAATATTATCCGGGCCGGACTCCGTCAGGGGCATCCGGCCCGGGCTTCCCGCCTCCGGCGGCATAGAGGCGCGCATGGTGATTGACCACTACCATGACCCTCAGTCGGACCTTTGGCTCGACTGGCTTCAGCATCACCGGCATGCCGACGATCCCGAATTCGGCCAAGCCATCCAGGCCATGACGGAACGCTATGCGGACCGCGTGCTGGACGGCGCGCGGCTTGGGACGGGCATGACCCTCGCCGACATCGGCTCGGGCGACGGTCTGGTCGCCTTCCGGGCAATCCGGCGCATTGGCCCCTCGCTCAACGTCACTTTGGCGGACATTTCCGCACCCCTGCTCCGCTTCGCGGAAGCGTCGGCCGTGCGGCAGGGCGTGCGTCAACAATGCACCTTCCTGCACTGCGGCGCGGAGAAGCTTGCGCCCCTGGCGGACGCTTCGGTCGACGCGGTCACGACGCGCGCCGTTTTGGCCTACGTCGCCAGCAAGCCGACGGCCTTGCGCGAGTTCTTCCGCGTGCTCAAGCCTGGCGGACGCCTGTCCATCGCCGAACCGGTCTGGCGCGAGGAGGCGTTGGCGGCTAAGGCGCTGCGCACCGCCCTGGACGAACACGGCGCGGAACGGGACCGCTTCATGTCGCTCCTGCACCGGCTCAAGGCGGCGCAATTTCCAGACACGGACGAAGAGATTTCAAAACACCCGCTGGTGAACTACTCCGAGCGTGATCTCGTCGGCTTTGCGATGCAGGCGGGCTTCGCGGACATCCATTTCGAATTTCACATCGACGTGCTGCCGCCACTCGCCAGGTCCTGGGACATCTTCCTCGGCTGCTCACCGCACCCCTGGGCGCCTCCGCCACGAGCCATACTCGCGGAACGGTTCACTCCGGACGAGGCGCAACTCTTCGAGCAGATCTTCCGCCCCATCATTGAGAACAGCCATACGCCCAACATTGACCGGGTTGCCTACCTTACGGCGGTGAAACCAGGGCAAGCGCAGCCATAACACCCTTTCGTGACCAGACAACGGAAGTGGCGGAGTCGCCGAAGGGAATGCCTCCCTCCGCCCCTCTCAGGGTGGCGAAGGGCCGGCGGCACCGGCATCAATCGTCAAAGCGCTTGGTGATGCCCGCGTAAGCGTCGATGCGGCGGTCGCGCAGAAACGGCCAGCCGCGGCGCACGTCCTCCAGGCGACAGGGGTCGACCTGGGCCAGGAGGATGGTCTCCTCGTCTGTGGGAGCCTGGGCCACGAGGTCGCCCATGGGTCCGGCGACGAAGCTGGTTCCCCAGAACTCTATGCCCGCGCCCCGGCTGTTGTTCCCGTCGGAAAGCGGCCGTTCCAGGCCGATGCGGTTGGCGGCGGCGATGTAGCAGCCATTGGCCACGGCGTGGCCGCGCTGCACCAGCTGCCAGGCGGCGCGCTGTTCATCGCCCAGCAGGTCCTTCTCCTGCGGGTGCCAGCCGATGGCCGTGGGGTAGAAGATGACCTCGGCCCCTTTGAGCGCGGTCAGGCGCGCGGCCTCCGGGTACCACTGGTCCCAGCACACGCACACGCCGATCCGGCCCACATGGGTGTCCACGGCCAGAAAGCCCAGGTCGCCGGGGGTGAAGTAGAACTTCTCGTAGAAGGCGGGGTCGTCCGGGATGTGCATCTTGCGGTACACGCCCAGGATGTCGCCCTCGCGGCCCAGGACCACGGCGGTGTTGTGGTACAGGCCGGGCGCGCGCTTCTCGAACAGCGAGATCACCATGGCCGTGCCGGTCTTCTTGGCCAGCTGGCCGAAGGCCTTGGTGCTGGGACCGGGCACGCTCTCGGCCAGATCGAAAAGCCGGGCGTCCTCCTGCTGGCAAAAGTACGGGCCGAGAAAGAGCTCCTGCAGGCAGATGACATCCGCCCCAAGGGAGGCGGCACGTTCAGCCAGGTCCAGGTGGGCGGCCATGTTCTCCTCGGCGCTCTCGCGGCAGCCGGTCTGAACCAGGGCAAGGGTGTAGGGATTGCGGCTCATGCGGCCCCCTTGGGGTTGGGCTGGGGAATGAAAAAGCGCCGGGGAGGGTTGAAGCGCCCTGCCCCGGCGCATGCCGTCAGCAAATTGTCGGTCGCCCTACTTCGGATCCTGGGCGTCGATGACCTTGACCCCGAATTCCTTCACAGAGTCTGGTGGTTTAAAGAACACGGCCATGAACGGCGTGTCCATGCCGGTCTTGAGGTAGGTGTTGCTCGTCAGGATGCCCACCTCGGAGTTCAGGCTCGCGTTGATTTCCTCTTCGCTCTGCACCTGGAGCTGGAACTGGGAGAGGGTGTTGCCACACAGGAGCTGCTTGGAGACCAGCACATGGCCCTTCTCGTCGAAGAGCGAGATCTCGACCTTGATGCGTTCCTTGGGCGTGGTGAAGTTGTTCACCGCCTTGCCCTCGACCACGAAGATATTCCCGGACTTCTCGTTGGGGATGTAATACTGGCGGACGTTTCGAAGGGCGATGTCCTTGACCTTGTCGGCGTTGTCCACCGGCTCCTTCTTGCCGGAAAGGGAGTTCAGGAACGGGACGTTCATCTTGGTCCAGGGCTTGAAGACGAACAGACCGGCGCCCGCAAGGACGAGCACGGCCAACACGACACCCGGGACGATCCATTTCTTTTTGGCGCTCGTGGCTCCGCCTCTGGGCGCGTCGAGGGAGGCTCCGCCGCCCAGGGAGTTCAGGAACTCATCGTCGTGGCCTTTCCCGGACTTGGCGCTTTCGGCGTCGAGGGAGGCGCTGAAGCTCCCGCCGTCGTCGTCGAAGTGGCCAGCGGGCATGGACGACGGGGTGGGAGTCTCATCATCGTCGAAGAGCCCCTTGCCTGCGGACGAGCCACCGGTGAGATCGTCGTCGCCGGTCGGACCGGCGGCGGGCTCGTCATCGTCCCAAGGCATTTTCTTGGGAGCGGCGGCGGGTTCCTCGTCCCAAGGCCTCTTCTTGGGCGCGGCCTCCTGCGCCGGCCGGGACGCCGGCTCGGAGGCGGTCAGATCGGCCAGCTCCTTGTCGAAGTCCTTGCCCGGAGGCATGACCGTGAACACATGTTTGCAACGCGCGCAGCGCACCTTGGAACCGGTGGGCGCGATCTTCTCTTCCGGCAGATTATACTTGCTCTGGCACTCTGGGCAGGCGACGATCATGGCTTTTCTCTTGCGTAGGCGTCCCTATTCGGGGACGAGTTCGTAAACGGCGTCAAGTTCGCGATACTTTTCCGCGTAATCCATGCCGTATCCCACAATAAAACCCTTTTGAATGGGGAATCCGGCAAAGTCAACCGTGAGGGCGACCTCGCGGCGTTCGTGCTTGTCGATGACGGCGCAGATGCGGATGCTTTCGGCCCCGCGCTTTTCCAGCACTTCGAGCAGGAACTCCACGGAGTGTCCGGTGTCCACGATGTCCTCCACGAGGAGCACGTGCTTACCGGTGACATCCACCTCCATGTCCTTGTTGAAGATGGTCTGGCGGCCGCGCGCGGTGCCGTTGCCGTAACTGGCCATGCGCACGAAGTCCAGCTCCAGCCCCTCGTTCTTGATGTGCCGCACCAGATCGGCGAAAAACAGGAACGCGCCCTTGAGCACGCAAACCACGACGAGGGGTTTGCCCTCGTAGCGTTTGGTTATCTCGGCGCCCAGTTCGGCCACGCGGGCGTGCAGGGTCTCGGAATCAATGACGGTCTTGAGAATGTCGGCCATAATGCGGAAAACCTCACAGCTCCATATGCAGGGCGATTTCGTCACAGTCCGGGAAACGCGGGCAGTTGAGACAGTCGCTCCAGACCTTCTGGGGCAGGCTGTCCTTGGAACATTCCGTAAAGCCCATGTGCCGGAAAAAATCCGGGGTGTTGGTAAGCGCGAACACACGGTAGATGCCGAGCGTCACCGCGTCGGAGAGGCAGGCCTCCACAAGCCTGCGGCCAAGGCCAAGACCCCGCGCCGAGCTCGCCACCACCAGGGAGCGCACCTCGGCCAGGTTCTCCCAGCAGATGGCGAGTGCGCAGCAACCGAGGATTGTTTCCTCGTCCTTCTCGTCCACGATGACAAAGAAGTCGCGCAGGTGGCTGTAGAGCTGGTTGTACGAACGCGGCAGCACCAGTCCGTCGTCGGCGCTGGTGTTCATGATGAGGCGGTGCACACCCTTCACGTCGGTGATGCGCGCCTTGCGCAGCTGCATCGCCATTTCTAACCCTTCACCAGTTGCTCGATGACCGAGTCCAGCATTTCAAACGGGTACGCACCGGAGCTGTTGAAGGCCACCTTGCCCTCCTTATCCAGGATATACAGGGCCGGGATGCTCTTGATGCCAAACTCCGAACTCACGTCGGACTTGGACAGGTAGACGTCGAGCGTGGTGGGGCGGCTTTTCAGAAAGGTGCTCATGGCCTCAGCCGTGTCGTCCACGCTGACGGCCATGATGTCCAGCTTGTCCGCCGGATACTTGGCGCGCAACTGTTCAAGCACGGGCAGCTCGGTCTTGCAGGCCGGACACCAGGTGGCCCAGAAGACAACGAACGTCGTCTTGCCCTTGTTGGCGGCGAAATGCTTCTCCACCGCGCTCATGTCCAGGGTCTCGAGCGTGCCCGCCTTCTTGACCGCCTTTTCTCCGGTGCCGGAGCAGGCGGCCAGCAACCCCAGACTCAGGCACAGGGCCAGAGCCGTCAGCAAAATTTTCGGATGCGTCTTCATTCCTCTCTCCTCAAGGGCCAGATGACGGTAAGCCGTCCGGCCGCCTGCGGGCGGTGTAGCAGAAACGGGGGCGGGACGCAAAGGGCGCGCCCGGCCCGCTTCACACGCGCCGTCAGTGCGCCGCCGTGTGCCCGGCCGCCCGGCCGGACAATTCCGCCGCCAGCTTCACCGCGGCCACGGCGTCGCGCGAGAAGCCGTCCGCGCCGATGGACTGGGCGAAGGCCTCGGTGACCACGGCTCCGCCAATCATCACCTTGATGGCGAGCCCGCGTTCCTTGATGAGGCGCACCGTGTCCTCCATACGCACCATGGTGGTGGTCATGAGCGCCGAGAGCCCGATCACGCCCGCGCCCACGCGCACCGCTTCGTCCACGACCCGCGCGGCTGGCACGTCCTTGCCCAGGTCGAAGACCTCGAAGCCGTGATTCTTGAGCATCAGGCAGACGATATTCTTGCCAATGTCGTGGATGTCGCCCTCCACCGTGGCCATGACGATAGGCGTCTTCTTCTCCGCCCGGCCACTGGCGAGCAGGAGCGGCTCCAACCTCGCGAATCCGGCCTGCATGGCCTCGGCCGAGCGCAGGAGCTGCGGCAGGAAGTATTCCTTGCGCTCGTACTTGACGCCGACTTCAAGGATGGCCGGGATGAGCGCACCGTCCACCAGGACAAAGGGGTCGGTCCCCTCGGCCAGGGCGGTTTCCAGCATGGCGAGCAGGCCCGCCTTGTCGCCCAGGATCACGGCCGCGCCCGGGGTCGTGGCCTTGCCGCCGCCAACCGCGCCGCCGGCTGATCCGCTGGCCGCGCCACCGGCGCCCGGCGTCCAGTTGGCGTAGGCGCCGATGTAGCGTCCGGCGTTGGCGTCCCGCGCAAGCAGGACCTCGGCCGAGGCGGCCGCCTCGCGCAGGCGCTGGCTTGCCGGATTGGCGATGCACGAGGACAGGCCCGCGCCCATGCTGAGGGCCAGGAAGGTAGCGTTCAACAATTCGCGCGCGGGCAGGCCGAAGGAGACGTTGGACAGGCCCATGGTCGTGGCCAAGCCCAAGGTTTCCCGGCAGTAGCGCACCGTGTCCAGGCAGTGGCGCGCGGCCTCGGGCTTGCTCGACACCGTAAGAACAAGCGCGTCCACCATGACCAGGCGGCGCGGGATGCCAAGCTCGTCGGCCTGGCGCAGCAGGCGTTCGATGACCGCGATGCGCTCCTGCGCCGTGTAGGGCAGTTTGCGCCCCTCGAGCGGCAGCAGGATGAACGGCGCGCCGAATTTCTTGCACAGGGGGCCCAGGGTCTCCATGCGGCCCGGCTCCCCGCTGATGGAATTGACGAGCGGCGAACCCGGCTGGGTCCACAGGGCGTTCTCCATGGCCACGGGATCGGAGGTGTCGAGGGAGAGCGGCAGCTCGAAGCGGCTGGACAGGGCCAGGGCCAGCGAAGGCAGGACGACCTTTTCGTCCACCATGGGCGCGCCCACGTTGACGTCCAGGATGGCCGCGCCCTGGGCGATCTGCTCCGTGGCCAGGCGCAGGGCCTCGGCGTGGCCGTTATGGGCCAGCTCCTCAGCCAGCACCTTCTTGCCCGTGGGGTTGATGCGCTCGCCGATGATCTGCAGCGGGTTCTCCCCGCCGAAAGCCACGGAGGCCGAGCGGCAGGTCAGCACCAATGGCGAGGCGTCCGCCGGAACGGGCCGGGTGTAGACCATGTCCGCCACGGATGCGCGCAGGGCGCTGATATGCGCCGGGGTGGTGCCGCAGCAGCCGCCCAGGAGTTTCGCGCCCAGCTCCGCGAACACGCGGCACTGCCGGGCGAAGTCCTCCGGCCCCAGGGGAAAGTGCGTGCGGCCTTCGGCGTCCAGCACGGGCAGGCCAGCGTTCGGCTGCACGATGAGCGGCGTGGACAACCGGGGCAGCATGGCCCGCACGACTTCGGCCAGTTGCTCCGGCCCGGCGGAGCAGTTGGTGCCGATGAGGTCCACCCCCAGGTTCTGCATGGTGTCCACAAAGGTGAGCGGCGACGTGCCGGTGAGCGACTGCGCGCCCTCGAAGGTCATGGAGACGGACACGGGCAGGTCGCAGACCTCGCGCGCGGCGATGACCGCGGCCTTCACCTCGGCCAGGTCGAACTGGGTCTCGATCTGGATGAGGTCGACTCCCCCCTCCACAAGGCCCGTGATCTGCTCCTTGTAAGCGGCCACCATGTCGCGGAAGGCAACATCGCCCAGGGGCGTGATGAAGTGCCCGCTGGGGCCCACGCTGCCCGCTACGAAGGCCCGGCCGTCCACAGCCTTTTTGGCTGTACGCGCCAGTTCGCGGTTCAGGCCGCGCACGTCCATCCCGGGGTCGAGCTTGAAGCGCGTGCCGCCGAAGGTGTTCGTGGTGACGACCTCGGCCCCGGCCGCCGCATACTCCGCGTGGATGGCGGCCACGGGCTCGGGGTTCTTCAGTCCGTAGATCTCCGGTGAGACGCCCGGCGGCAGGCCTCGGGACTGGAGCAGCGCGCCGAAACCGCCATCGAAGAAATGAATACAGCCATCGGCCAGAAGGGAGCGAAAGTCGGACATGAGGTATCTCCGTCAACGGTGGGGCCGGGCGGTCCGCTGCGGCAGCCGCGGAAGGCCTCTGCAGCAGGGCTTGCGCGGACGCGGAGCCTGAGCCGGGCCGGGAATCCGGGTGTACTGAAAATCGTTGAAAAGGACAAACAAAAACTATACGCTCCCGATTTGCGCAACCCAACGACCCGGAACCGGGGCCTCTTGCCCTGCCGGGCCGAACCGCCAGGTCGGCCAGATTCGGAATGAAATCGGATAAAAACCACGACTCCCCTCCTGAGAGCGGCCCCGCGGCGCCCCCGGCGTTGGCCGGGAAGAAGCCTTTTCTCCCCGCGCCGGTGGCCCGCAGACGCGGCGAGGCTTCCACACGCGACTCGCTGCACCACTATCTGCGCGAGATCGCGCGCTTCCCGCTTCTCGCGCCCGAGGAGGAGTTCGAGCTGGCCCAGCGCGTGCGCGACGGCGGCGACCAGGAGGCGGCCTTCCGCCTCGTTTCCTCGCACCTGCGTCTGGTGGTCAAGATCGCCATGGACTTCCAGCGCCGCTGGATGCAGAACGTGCAGGACCTGATCCAGGAAGGTAACGTGGGCCTCATGAAGGCCGTGCGCAAGTTCGACCCCGACAAGGGCATTAAATTCAGCTACTACGCCGCATTCTGGATCAAGGCCTACATCCTCAAGTTCATCATGGACAACTGGCGCATGGTCAAGATCGGGACCACGCAGACCCAGCGCAAGTTGTTCTACAACCTGAACAAGGAACGCCAGCGGCTGTCGAACATGGGCTTCGACCCCACCACCAGCGCCCTCTCCGAGAGCCTGAACGTCTCCGAGGCCGAGATCGAGCAGATGGACCAGCGCCTCTCGCGCCAGGACATGAGCCTCGACATCAGCATTGGCGAGGACTCCGAGAACACCCGGCTGGACTTCCTGCCCGCGCTTGGCCCCGGCATTGAGGAGATCCTGAGCTCGAACCAGATTTCCGGGCTCCTGCTGGAAAACCTGAAGACCATCGCGCCCACCCTGTCGGACAAGGAGCAGGCCATTTTGAACGAGCGCCTGCTCTCCGACAGCCCGGTGACCCTGCGCGAGATCGGCGACCGTTTCGGCGTCACGCGCGAACGCGTACGGCAGATTGAGGCACGCCTTTTGGAGAAGCTCAAGGAGCATCTCTCTGCGACGGTGAAGGATTTTTCGCCCGACTGGATTGAGGGCAACGACTAGGACGGGGGATGGCATGGACCCGCGCATCATTGAGCTCAAACGCCGCGCCAAGGATCTGGCCGCCGGAAGACCGCAGAACGCCTTCGTTCTTGACTGCGCGGAAGAGATCGGCCACGCATCGACCCTGTTTTTCGAGCATCCCCTGATGCAGCGCCTGCAAAGCGACGCCCTGGGCTTTTTGAACGAGCCTTGCGGCCTGGGCGTGGAGCACGGCAAGCGCGTGGCCATTGATGCCGCCGCCCTTGCGCTGGCCGAGCCCAGCGGCCTGGACCAGGAGGAGCGGCGCAGGCTGGCCTTGTTGGCCGAAATGGCCGGACTGCTGCACGACACCATGCGTTTTGAGGAGGACCACGCCGAGAAGGGCGCGGATCTGAGCATGCGCATTCTGCGCGGCTACCCCCTGGAGCCGGACGAACGCCTCTGGGTCGCCCAGGCCGTGGCCCTGCACGAAACCGCCCTGCCCCTGGCCGAGGCCGGACCGCAGTCCGCGCTGCTGCTTTCCGGGGCGCTGCACGACGCCGACCGCTTCCGCTTCGGGCCGGACATCTTCGTCAGCACCCTGTGGGAGCTGTGCGACTGCGACGAATGGACCTTTGAGGAAATCGCCCGCGCCTTCCCCGAAGGACCAAAACGCGCGCTCACCCTCGCGAACGGTTTCCGCACGGAACAGGGCCGCCGCTATGGCCCCGGGCTCATCGGCGAGGGGCTGTCCCTGGCCACGGAATACATGCGGCTTTTCGAGCAGATGCTCACCAAAACCGCCCTGTCCAACACGTGAGGACCTCCATGCTCCGCCACCTTTCCCTTGGCCTCCGCTTCCGCGTCGCCCCCCTGCGCACCACGGCCTTGGCCACGACCCTGGTCCTGTGCGCGGCCTGCGCCCCCGTGCATGTCCAGCCGTCCCAGCCCCAGCCTCTGCCCCCTGGGGCCAGCGTGACCCTCGACTACCTGGAATACGAGGCCCTGCTCCAGCAGATGACACGCACGGCGGCACTCTCGCGCACCTCGCCCGAGGCCTTCGCCCGCACGCTGGAATACCAAAAGATGGCGGCCCAGGCGCTCGACCGCGTCATCGCCAAGCAGAGCGCGCCCTCGCTCTACATGGACAAGGCCTTCCTCTACTGGAACCAGGAGCAGGCCGCCGAAGCCAGAGACACCCTGGCCGCTGGCCTGGCCAAGTACCCGGACGACTACAACCTGAATTCGTCCCTGGCCAATGCGTATCTTTTGGAGAACAACCTCGGCGCGGCCGCCAAGGTGATGGAAGGGTACCTCTCCCACCATGAGAACACGGGCCTGCGCGAGCACCTGGGCCAGCTTTACGTGGATTTCGAACAGCCGGAAAAGGCCCTGGAAATCCTGAAGCGCATCCCGATCAAGGAACGCTCCACAGAGGCCCAGTTCCAGATGGCCCGGGCCGAGGCCCGCCTGGGGCACCGTTCCGTGGCCATAGAGGCCCTGAAGAAGCTGACGAAAGCGGAGCCAGACCATCTGGAGGCCTGGGTTGAACTGGCCTTCCAGCAGGAGATGGGCAAGGATTATGCCGCGGCCGTGGCCACCTACACGCAGATTCTGGAGTTGGGCCGGACCAACGAGGACATCCTCCAGCGCATCGAGAACAGTGGCGGCGAAGGCCGCGAGGACATCCGCCTGCGCGTTGTCGGCCTGTGGCTCAAGCTGAACAATCCGGACAAGGCGCTGGAGACGGCGCTCGCCAGTTCCGGCGACAAGGCCTTCGTGCTGCCGGCCGCCCTGTTGTTCCTGAACGAGAACTACACGGCCCAGGCAAGCACCCTGCTCGATGTGCTGGCCAGCAACCCGCCTGTGCCCGGGGAATACTTCTTCTACAAGGCCGTCATCGCCCAGGACGGTGAGAACAATCCGCAGAAGGCCCTGCAGTTCCTCGATCTGGTGCCCGAGAGCGACCCGCACTACAGCCAGGCTCTGCAGTTCCGCATCCAGCTTTTGTACACCTTGGGCCGCGAGCATGAGGCCTTGGATCTCATGGCCCAGGGCAAGAAGCTGTTCCCCGGCCAGTCGCGTTTCCCGCTCCTGGAAGCCGGCTACCTGATCGAGAAGAATCGCCTGGGCGAGGCCAGGACCGTGCTGGAAAAGGCGCTCAAGGACCGTCCGGACGACGAGGACCTGCTGTACCAGTACGGCGCCTTGGTGGACCGCACGGGTGACCGCAAGGGCGCCATCGCCATCATGAAGCGCATTGTGGCCAAGGATCCGGACCACGCCGACGCGCTGAACTACATCGGCTACTCCCTGGTGGAGGAAGGCCGCGACATGGAGCATGCGCTTTCCCTCATCAAGAAAGCCGACAAGCTCAAGCCCGAGAACGGCTACATCGTGGACTCCCTGGCCTGGGCCTATTTCCGCCTGGGCAAGCTGGAGGAGGCCTGGAAGCAGATCCAGCGCGCCGTGACCTTGTCCAATGACGACCCCACCATGTGGGAGCACTACGGCGACATCGCCAAGCAGCTCGACCGCGCGGACAAGGCCAGGAAGGGCTACCAGAACGCGCTCAAGTACAAGCACGACAACCCCGAACGCATCAAGAAGAAGCTTGGGAGCAAATGAATCAGCCATTGTCCCAACTGCGCCGGGGGCTGGCCATCGCGGCGCTTATGCTCCTGGCGGCTTGCGCGCCCAGGATCGACCTGCCGCAGTATGACCTGCCGCGCCAGGATCTGGAGGCTTTTCGCGCCCGCTTCGTGACGCCGGAGCCTGAAGGCCACGGCCTGGCCGTGCGCGCCAGCCTGCTTTACTGCACGCCCACGCGCGCCAACCGCACGGATGTGCAGCTCTTTGGCGAATACGCGCGCCCCCTGCGCCTCGACGTGCGCGCGGGCATCGGCACCATGCTGGCGCTGATGCGCGAGGACAGCGCCGGGCTCTTGGCCTATTACCCGCACAATTCCCGCGCCTACGCCCACAGCGACCCGGTCATCGGCGCGCAGCTGCTGGGCCTGCCCTTTCCCTTCGCCTTGCGCGACTTGGCGCTGGTGCTCTGCGGGCACTTCGGAACCCTGGTGCCGCAGACGCCGGACGACATCCGCGTCATGCCCGGCGGGGGCTTCGCCTTCAGCTACAACTCCGGCCCGGTGCGCCTGCTCGTGCTGGACCAGTACGGCCGACCGGACCGCATGGAGGGGATCCTCTCCAAATACTTCCGCGCCCAGGTGGAGCGCGATGGCCAGCCCGTGTCCGGCTCACGCGTGTGGAGCATCAAGTTCTCCGGCTATCCGGAGAACGAGGGTGATCCTCCAGGACCGGCCAAGGTCCTGACCCTGACCCTGCCCAAGGGCGACAGCGCGGTGTTCCGTGTGCGCTCCATCCAGACGCGCCAGGAGCCCTGGCAGCCCAAGTCCCTGGCCCTGGTCCTGCCAGCCGGGGCGAGCTTCATGTCCCTTGAGAGCAAACCCGCGCCCGCTGCGGCCAGCGACGTGATCACAGGCGGAGGCAACAATGAGCAGCATGAACATGACGACGGAAATCCCGGCTCCTCTTCTTAAACCCGAGGTCCGGCCGGGCTTCCTCGGCACCTTTGTCCTGGGCCTGAGGGTCTGGGCGCGGGAGGTGCGGCGGACGCTGATCCGGCAGGCCAAGCTCCACGAGGTGCGCCAGCTGGAGAACCGCCTGCGCGAAGAGAGCGCGCTTCTGGCGCGGCTTGACGGCGCGCCCGGCCCGGAACGGGACCTGAGCCTGCGCCAGGTCGAAATGCTGAAGTTTGAGATCGAGCGACTCCGGCGCGAGCAAGAGTCCACTGAACCCCGGTCCGCGGGCCGGCGCTAAGGAGAGGCACAACCATGTCCAGAACCGTGCTCATCGCTTCCGACCACGGCGGCTTCGTCCTCAAGGGCGCGATCATCCAGGCCCTGCGCCAGACCGACTGGACCGTTGAAAACCTGGGACCGGACTGCACCGGCTCCTGCGACTATCCCCAGTTCGCCGACAAGCTCTGCCAGCGTCTCCTGGACGCGGGCGAGGACGGCCAAAACGGCCAGATGCTCGGAATCCTGGTCTGCGGCACGGGGCTCGGCATGAGCATGGCCGCCAACCGGCACCAGGGCATCCGCGCCGCCGTGTGCACCTGCGACTTCATGTCCCGCATGGCGCGCGCGCACAACAACGCCAACGTGCTCTGCCTGGGCGAACGCGTCATCGGCCAGGGGCTGGGCATCGACATCGTCCGCAGCTTTTTGGGCACAAATTTCGAGGGCGGCCGCCATCTGCGCCGCATCGGGCAATTCGACACCACCACCAAACCCTGACGAACCCTTTCGCCAAACCATCTTAAGGACCGACACTCATGGCACATAGCATCGCTCCCGACCAGCTTGTGGTGAACACCCTGCGCGGCATCATCATGGACGCCTCCCGCGCGGCCAACTCCGGCCATCCCGGCGGCGCCATGAGCTCCGCGGACTTTGCCAGCGTCCTGTATTCCGAGTTCCTGAACTTTGATCCCGACCGGGCCACCTGGTTCAACCGCGACCGCTTCGTGCTCTCCGCCGGACACGAGTCCGCCCTGCTGTATGGTCTGCTGCATCTGGCCGGGTTCATCGACGCGGATGACTTGGCGGGTTTCCGCCAGCTGGGCAGCCGGACCCCGGGCCACCCGGAGCACGACGTGACCCCAGGCGTGGAGGCCACCACCGGCCCGCTGGGCCAGGGTTTCGCCATGGCCGTGGGCATGGCCGTGGCCGAGAGCTTCCTGCGCGCCAAGTTGGGCAAAAACGTGGTGGACCACCACACCTACGTGCTGACGAGCGACGGCGACATGCAGGAACCCGTGGTCATGGGCGCGGCCAGCCTGGCCGGCCTGTGGGGCCTGGGCAAGATGATAGCCTACTACGACTCCAACAAAGTCCAGCTGGCCGGCCCGGTCTCCCGCGTGGACAAAACGGACTACGCCAAGGTCTTCGCCGCCATGGGCTGGCACGTGCAGGAAGTGGACGGCCATGACCGCGACCAGATCCGCGTGGCCATCAAGAAGGCCCAGGCCCAGAAAAAGAAGCCCAGTCTCATCATCGGGCACACGATGATGGCCAAGGGCGCGGCCACGCGCGAGGGCGACTTCGGCACCCACGGCGAACCTTTGGCGCCGGAGGAGATCGCCGCCACCAAGACCGGCATGTGCCTGAACCAGGGCGCCTGCTTCGAGGTGCCGCCCGCGGCCAAGGCCCACTTCCAGGTCCGCTTCCCCGAACTCAAGAAGCGTGCCAAGGCTTGGCAGGAGGCCCTGGGCCGCAAGCTCCAGAAGGCCGACGCCGAATTTTTGGCCTTCTGGAAGGCCATGAACACCGGGCGCAGCGAGCTTGCCCTGACCATGCCGGAATTCGAGCCCGGCAAAAAGATCGCCACCCGGCAGGCCTGGGGCGCGTGCCTGAATGTGCTCAAGGACGCTCTGCCCACCCTCATCGGCGGCAGCGCGGACCTCGACCCCTCGAACCAGACCGCCAAGTTCCGCGACGCCGTTGGCATTTATGGCGCAGACAACCCGACGGGCCGCAACCTGTCCTTCGGCGTGCGCGAGTTCCCCATGGCGGCCATCCTGAACGGCCTGGCCCTGCATGGAGGGGTCATACCCTTCGGCGCCACCTTCCTCACCTTCTCGGACTACTGCCGCAATGCCATCCGCATGTCGGCCCTGCAGAAGCTGCCCGTGCTCTACGTGTTCACCCACGACTCGTTCCACGTGGGCGAGGACGGCCCCACGCACCAGCCCATCGAGCATGTGGCCTCGCTCCGGCTCATCCCGGACCTTATCGACCTGCGCCCGGCCGACGCCACGGAAACGGCCCTGTGCCTGGACGTGGCCCTGCGCCAGCCCCACATGCCCTCCTGCATCTTCCTGACCCGCCAGGGCCTGCCGGTGCTCGATCCCAAGGAGTACCCCGCCGTGGCCGCTGGCGTGCAGAAGGGCGGCTACGTGCTGAAGGACTGCGCAGGCACGCCGGAGCTCATCCTCATGGCCTCTGGCTCCGAGGTCTCCCTGGCGCTTGAGGCCGCGGCGCTGTTGGAGTCCGAGGCCCCGGGCCGCAAGATCCGCGTGGTCAGCATGCCCTCCGTGGCGCTGTTCGAAGCCCAGAAGCCGGAGTACAAGGAATCCGTGTTGCCGTCCGCCGTGCGCAAGCGCGTGGCCATTGAGGCCGGCCGGGTCGAAGGCTGGTACCGCTACGTCGGCCTGGACGGCCTGGCCCTCGGGCTGGACCACTTCGGCGAGAGCGCCCCGGCCGGAAAGCTGGCGGAAAAGTACGGCTTCACAGCGCCCACCGTGGCGCGCAAGATTCGCGAGCGCTACTTCGGGTAACCCGGCCAGCGCCGCCAAAGTCCGCGCATAGCGCCCCCGGCGGAGCATCCGCCGGGGGCGTCAACCCAAAAGGAGGCATCCTCATGGCGACTGCGAAGAAGACCACGGCGGCCAAAGCCCCTGTAAAGAAGGCGGCGGCCAAGAAAGGCCCGGCCGCGAAGTCCACGGCGAAGAAGCTCCTTTTCCTGGTGGGCGACTTTGTGGAGGACTACGAGGTCATGGTGCCCTTCCAGGCCCTGCTCATGCTGGGCTATCAGGTGGAGGCCGCCTGCCCGGATAAGAAGGCCGGGGACATCGTGCGCACGGCCGTCCACGACTTCGAGGGCGACCAGACCTACACGGAGAAACGCGGCCACAATTTCAGCCTCAACAAGGATTTCGCCAAAATTGACACGAAGGACTACGTGGGCCTGGTGATCCCCGGTGGCCGCGCGCCGGAGTACATCCGCTTGAACAAGCGCGTCCTTGAAATCGTGCGCGAGTTCAACACGGCGAAAAAGCCCATAGCCGCCATCTGCCACGGACCGCTGGTGCTTGCCGCCGCCGGGGTGTTGAAGGGCCGCACCGCCTCGGCCTACCCGGCCTGCGGCCCCGACGTGGGCTGCGCGGGCGGCAAGTACGCCAATATCCCCATCGACAAGGCCGTGGTCGACGGCAACCTCGTCACCGCTCCGGCCTGGCCCGCGCACCCGGACTGGCTGGCCAAGTTTGTGGCCATCCTGGGCGCCAAGATCAGCATCTAACGCACGCGAAACACGGGGGCGGTCCACGGGCCGCCCTTTTTTTTGCGCATCTTCCGCTTTTTCGCCGCCATGTTGCCAGACCGTCACCCAGGGACCCTTGCGGACATGCCGCGTGCTCTGTTAGCATCCCCCCACACGAAATTCGATGAACCAAACACGCCCATATGCGGCGTATTGTAAGGAGAGCAGGCATGGAAGCTCCACAAAGGAATCTGGCCCTTGACCTGGTGCGCGTCACCGAGGCCGCGGCCCTGGCCAGCGCCCGGTGGCTGGGCAAAGGCGACAAGAACGCCGGCGACAATGCGGCCGTCGAGGCCATGCGGCTGTCGTTCAACTCGCTGGCCATCAGCGGCACGGTGATCATCGGCGAGGGCGAAAAGGACAACGCGCCCATGCTGCACAACGGCGAGAAGGTCGGCGGCGGCGGGCCGCTCTCGGTCGACGTGGCCGTGGACCCGGTCGAGGGCACGAGCCTCCTGGCCTATGGCCGCCCCAACGCCATTTCCGTCGTCGGCGTGGCCCCGGCCGGCACCATGTACGATCCGGGCCCCAGCTTCTACATGCAGAAGCTCGTGGTGCCCGCCAGCGCCAAGAACGTGGTCGACATCGAGGCCCCGGTGCCCACGAACCTGAAACGCATCGCCAAGGCGCTCGGCAAGGACGTGGACGACCTGGTCGTCTTCGTGCTTGATAAGCCGCGCCACAAGAAGCTCATCGCCGACATCCGCGAGGCTGGCGCGCGCATACAGCTGCATACCGACGGCGACGTGGCCGGGGCGCTCATGGCCATCGACCCGCGCAACGAGGTGGACGTGATGATGGGCACCGGCGGCACCCCCGAGGGCGTGCTGGCGGCCTGCGCCATCCGCATCATGGGCGGCGAGATGTTCTGCAAGCTCGATCCCCAGAAGCAGGACGAGAAGAACGCCCTGGCGACCGCCGGCGTGGACGTGCGCCGCGTGCTCACCGTGGGCGACCTGGTGAAGAGCGACGACGTGTTCTTCGCCGCCACGGGCATCTCCGGCGGCACCTTCCTGAAGGGCGTGCGCTACCTGGGCTATGGCGCGGAGACCAGCTCGCTGGTCATGCGCGGCAAGACCGGCACCATCCGCTACATCGAGGCCATCCACTCCTGGGATAGCCTGATGAAGTTCAGCGCGGTCAAATACGACTAGAAACGGCGAAAGGCCGGGAGGGTTCGCCCCTTCCCGGCCTTTCACATTCCCGGCATCCGCGCGCGTGCGCTACAGATCGGGATCTGTCAGCTTGGCGGCGATGATGGCGGCGTCTTCCGGCCGCGCCTGGACCTCCAGGCTCTTGGACTCGCCGTGGCAGGCGAAGCCCGTGCCGGACAGGCTCACATACCCGGCGGAAAGCACCTTGGTGTAGGGAATCTGCTCGCGCATCTCGCTGAAGTCGATGCGCTTGGGAAAGATGATGGGCATCGGCGCGCCGGAAAAATCCTCAAACATGATGTACTTCATGACATCCTCCAGGGCAGTGGCCCAAACCTCTAGTCCCTGTGTACCGCAGCCCACGCGCAAGGGCAAGACGCCCAAGGCGCCCGGAGCCCTCGCGAGGTCCGACGCGGCAAAGGAGCGGTTCTGAATGGACCCGGCGAAGACAGACTTCCGCAAAATCGGGCTGTGGCAGACCGCCTTTCTGGGCGACGCCGTGCTCACCCTGCCCTTCATCCAGGTCCTGAAGGCCCGCTACCCCAGGGCTGAAATCCATTTCTTCGTGCGCGCCGGACTGGAAGGCCTGTTCAGCGCCCAGCGCGAGCTTGCGAGCGTGCGGCCCTTCGCCAAGCGCGGCGCGCAGCGCAGGTTCATGGCCGCCCGGAGAATGGGCCAGGAACTGGCCCTGGAGGGATTCGACCTCTGGCTCTCCCCACACACCAGCCTCAGAAGCGCCTACATGGCGCGTTGCGCGGGCGCGCCGGTACGCATCGGCTACGACGCGCCCTGGTACAACTGGCTGGCCTACACCCATCTGGTGCCGCGCGGCTTCGCCGAACTGGAGGAGATCGAACGCCTGTTCCAGCTGGGCGGACCGCTGGGCATCATCGCGGACAAGGCGCACCCGGCCCCGTTGCCGCGCCTGGACCTGCCGCCCGAGGCGGTCGTCCGCGCGGACGAGATCTTCGCCGGCCTGCCCGAGGGCCCGAAATTGGGCATCCATCCCGGCTCCACTTGGCCCACCAAGTGCTGGCCCGCCGAGCATTTCGCCGAAGTGGCCCGCCGGGCGCTCGACGCCGGTGCGGTGGTGCTGCTCTTCGCCGGACCGGGCGAGGAGGCGCTGGCGGCGCACATCGCCCAGGCCGCGGGCGAGGCCGCCGGCCGCCTCGTGAACCTGGCGAACATGCTGACCATCCCGGCCCTGGCCGCCTGCCTGGGACGGCTCGACGCCTGCCTAACCAACGACTCCGGCCCCATGCACCTGGCCTGGGCCCAGGGCGTGCCTCTGGCCGCCTGCTTCGGGCCGACCGTGCGCAAGCTGGGCTTCTTCCCGCGCGGGCCGAACTCCCGCGTGCTGGAGACGGACCTGGACTGCCGGCCCTGCGGCCTGCACGGGCACAAGACCTGCCCGCTCGGCCACCACAACTGCATGAAGGACATCCGCCCGGACCGGGTCTGGGACGTGCTTCGGGCCATGCTCGGCGTGTAGCCCCCCCGAAACGCGCAAGACCATGGGGCCGTATTGACGAATCCCCGCCCGCCCCTGTAACGTCGCCTCTGGCGCTTGGGCAGCTACTCTCGCGCCGGGGCTTGCCCGTATGACCCAACTGCTTTCGTTCATGGCCGACATTGCCCGCGAGGGCGCCGGTCCCGCCACGTCTTTTCCGCCGCCCGCGCGCGAGCTGGACCTTCTGCTCTACGCCCCCTGCCCGGTGAAGCTCGTCATGAAGGACGCCGTGGACCGCGTAAGCGCGGACATGGCCGCACGCGGCCTGCCGCCGCTCGCCATGCACGTGCCCATGGGCTGCACCTCCGTCGAGCCTTACGACCCCCTGCGCTTCGAGACCGACGAAGCCGCCCTGCCCGGCGTCATCGCCTCCATTGGCTTCGGCGACTTCTGGCAGCGCGGCTTCGCCGAACGCTTCGCAGAAACCTTCGAGGCCGTGCGGCCGCAAACGGTCAGCCCCCTGCACGAGCAGGCCGGGATGCTCGATCCGCGAGGGATCTACACCATCTACGGCTGCACGCCGTATCTCTTTGTGGTGGACCTGGCGCGCCTGGACAACGTGCCGCCGCCGCGCACCTGGGCCGAACTGCTGGAACCGCGCTACTCCGGCCGCATCACCATGTGCGGCGACGGCGACGACATGGCCGACGCCGTGCTCATGAGCGTGTACAAGGACTTCGGCCTGGAGGGCATCAAACGCCTGGCCGAGAGCTGCCGGGGCTTCATGCACTCCAGCACCATGACCAAGGCCGCCGGGGCCAAAAGCGCTGGCGGGAGCGCCAGTGGCGACAAGGACAGCCGTGCGGGGGCCATCTACATCATGCCCGCGTTCTTCGCCTGCAGCACCAGACAGCCAGACTCCGTGCGCGTCATATGGCCCGAGGACGGCGCGGCGGCGAGCCCGCTCTATTTTCTGGCCAAAAAATCCGAGAAACAGCGCCTGGCCCCGTTGCTGGAATGCCTGACCACCGGCTTCGCCGCCATCCCGAGCGCGGCCTGGTTCGCCCCCCTGGCCCTCGACGCCGCCCGTTCGCCCCTGCCGCCGGAGGCCAGCCTCAAGTGGGTCGGCTGGGACTTTATCCGCTCCCGCGACATCAACGCCCTGCGCGACCAGCTGAATGCGGAGTTCCGCACACTGCACCGCGCACGCGTGGCAGCTCTCCAGGCCAACGGACAGACGAAAGGACCAGCAAACGGACAGGCGGGCGCATGCGGCTCGTGACCGTGGCCGGGCCGCCCTCCTGCGGCAAGACCTCCATCATCGCGCGCGCCTGTCGCCAGCTCCAGGACGCGGGCACACCGTGCGCTGTCGTCAAGTTCGACTGCCTGAAGAGCCGCGACGCCGCCGCCTATGCATCAGCAGGCATCCCCGTCTCCGTGGCGCTTTCCGGCGGGCTCTGCCCGGACCACTTTTACGCAACCAACCTGGAGGAGGCCTTCACCTGGGCGCAAGGCACGGGCGCGGCCTGCTGCGTCATCGAAACCGCAGGATTGTGCAACCGCTGCTCGCCGCACATCCGGGGGCTGCTCGCCCTGTGCGTCATCGACAACCTCATGGGCATCGACGCGCCGGAAAAGATCGGCCCCATGCTGCGCCTGGCCGACGTGGTCTGTGTCACCAAGGGCGACCTCGTGTCCCAGGCCGAGCGCGAGGTCTACCGCCACCGCATCCGCCAGATGAATAGCCGGGCGGTCATCCGCCACATCAACGGCCTCACCGGCCAGGGCTGCCAGGATCTTGCGCGCCTGCTGGCTCTCGCGCCGGAAGTGGACAGCGTCACCGAACGCACGCTGCGCTTCGCCATGCCCGCCGCCGTGTGCTCATACTGCCTGAGCGAAATGCGCCTCGGTGCGCGCTACCAGAAGGGCAACGTCAAAAAGGCCATGTTCGTCCAGGGTTTGGCCACCCCCGCAGCCCCGGAGGAGGACGACGATGCTGCTTCCTGACGCCCCCGCCGCCACCAGTCCGCGCGAGCTGAGTCTGAGCGGTGGCCATGACAAGTCCGGCGCGGCGGAAAAGGCCGCGCTCGTGTTCCGCGTGGGCGAGATCACTGCCCTGCTCGGCCCCACGGGCTCCGGCAAGAGCCGCCTTTTGTCCGACATCGAGTCCCTGGCCGACGGCGACACGCCGAGCCGCCGACGCCTGGCCATCGACGGCCGCGCCCCCAGCGACGACGAGCGTTTCGCGCTCCAGGGGCGGCTCGTGGCGCAGATCACCCAGAACATGAACTTCGTGCTCGACATGGGCGTGCTGGATTTTCTGACCGCCCACGCCGAGAGCCGGGCCGTGCCCGATGCCGGGGCCGCCGCACGCCGCGTGTTCGACGCCGCCAACGAGCTGGCCGGAGAGCCCTTCGTCGCCCAGAGCCAGCTCACGCAACTTTCCGGAGGGCAGTCGCGTGCGCTTATGATCGCCGACACCGCGCTGTTATCCACCTCGCCCGTGCTGCTCATTGACGAGATAGAAAACGCGGGAGTGGACAAGCGCCAAGCCCTGGCGCTGCTGCTCAAAAGCGAAAAGATCATCGTCATGGCCACGCACGACCCCGTGCTGGCGCTCTCCGCGCACCGCCGCCTCGTGTTCGAGAACGGGGCCGTGCGGCACATCCTGAACCGCTCCGAAGCCGAGAACGCCGCCCTCGCCCGGCTCGCAGGCATGGAGGACGAGCTCGCGCGCGTCCGCGCCGCTCTGCGCGTGGGCGGCACAATAGAGTAACAAGGGAAGGCAAAAGACTCCCTGGGGGAAAGGATTCCCCCAGCCCCCCTCATATCAAGCGAAAGTGCTCGGAGGGCAGTCAGGGATGCCGCTTGGTTTCGAAACCGCTAAAGATAAAGGGTTGCCCCGGCGGCCTTGCGCCCTGAGCAACCCTTCACGTATCCGGGTGGTCCGGGGGGCCTTAGGCCCCCGGACTGCGGAACATGTTCCTTCGTTGGCCTACGCGATATCGAGGCCCCAGCCCTGGCGCACGGTGCGCCGCCAGTCGGCGAACTCGGCGGTGAAGTCGGCGAGCTTGAGTTCGCGCTTCTCGCCGGTGCGGCGGTCCTTGGCCTCAATGATGCCGTTCTTGAGGCCCTTGCCGCCCAGCACGAGCTGCATGGGCATGCCGAGCAGGTCGGCGTCCTTGAACTTCACGCCGGGCCGTTCGTCGCGGTCGTCGTAGAGCACCTCAATGCCCTTGGCGCTGAGTTCTGCGTAGAGCTTATCCGCCGCCTCGATAACCTCGGCGTCCTTGCCGCCCAGGGACAGCAGGGACACCTCGTAGGGCGCGATGGAGGGCGGGAACTTGATGCCGTCGGCGTCGTGGTTCTGCTCAATGGCCGAGGCGACGATGCGCGACACGCCAATGCCGTAGCAGCCCATGACCATGATCTGCTCCTTGCCGTTCTCGTCCAGAAACACGGCGTTCATGGCCTGGGAGTACTTGAGGCCGAGCTTGAACACGTGGCCCACCTCGATGCCGCGGCGCAGCTTGATGGCCCCGCCGCAGCGCGGGCACTTGTCCGCCTCGGTGATGTTGCGCAGATCGGCGTAGCCGTCGATCTTCACGTCGCGGCGCAGGTCCACGTTTTTCAGGTGCGTGTCGGCCTTATTCGCCCCCACGTACCAACCACAGTCGAAGTCCAGCTCTCGGTCCACGAGGATCTTGATGCCCGCGACCTTGAGGCCGACAGGCCCGGCGAAGCCGACGGGCGCGCCGGTCCAGGCTGTCACCTGCTCCGGCGTGGCCAGCTTGACCTCGGTGGCGTGCAGATGATTCTTGAGTTTCACCTCATTCAGCTCGCGGTCGCCGCGCACCAGGGCCGCGACGGGCTGGCCGTCCACGTCGAACAGAAGCGTCTTGACCAGGGTCCGGGCCTCGATGCCCAGGAAGTCGCACAGTTCGGCCACGGTGTGCGCGCCCGGCGTGGACACCGCGCTGCAGGGCGGGCAGTCGTGGCCGCAGTCGCAGCGGTCCACGGGCACCACCACCTCGGCCTTCTCCAGGTTGGCGGCATATTCGCAGGCCTGGCAGGTGGCGATGGTGTCCTCGCCAGTGTCGGCCAGGACCATGAACTCATGGCTGAAGTTGCCGCCGATGGAGCCGGTGTCTGCCTCGACCGGGCGGAATTCCAGGCCCAGGCGGCGGAAGATCGCGCAGTAGGCGTCGTACATGGCGCGGTAGCTCACGTCCGCACCGGCCTCGTCGCGGTCGAAAGAATAGGCGTCCTTCATGACGAACTCGCGCCCGCGCATGAGCCCGAAGCGCGGGCGGATCTCGTCGCGGAACTTCGTCTGGAGCTGGTACAGGTTGATGGGCAGTTGGCGGTACGAGCGCACCTCCCCGCGCACCAGGTCCGTCACCACTTCCTCGTGCGTGGGTCCGAGGCAGTACTCGCGGTCCGCGCGGTCGCGGAAGCGCAGCAGCTCCTTGCCGTAGAACTCCCAACGGCCCGTCTCGCGCCAGAGATCGCCCGGCTGCACCATGGGCATCAGAATCTCCTGGGCCCCGGCGCGGTCCATCTCCTGGCGCACAATGTCCGCAACCTTGTTCAGGGTCTTCAGGCCCAAGGGCAGGTAGGTGTAGATGCCGCGCGCGAGCTGGCGCACGAAGCCGCCGCGCAACAACAGGCGGTGGCTGACGACCTCGGCCTCGGCGGGCACTTCCTTCAGGGTCGGGACATAGGCTTTGGACAGGCGCATGCGATTCTCCAGGTATCAGTATAAGTTAAAAAATTATCTCCGGGAGGCGGAGCCTTACCGGCGTCAGCCTTTTAATAAGCCGTCCCCCGCGAATCGTCTGGCTGTCGACAGCATTGAAGGGAATCATTCCTTCCGGCCGCCGGAAGCCCTCCGCTCTTGCAGAAATTTGTCGAGTTCGTTCATGAACTCAGGCAGCAAGTTTTCCTCGCCGCGGATCTTGCGCACAACCTCGCCCTTGCGGAACACAATGCCCAAGCCCCGGCCTCCGGCGATGCCGATGTCCGCCTCGCGCGCCTCGCCCGGCCCGTTCACCACGCAGCCCATGACCGCGACCTTGAAGACCTCGGGCACATCACGCAGCCGCTTCTGCACTTCCTCGGCCAAAGCGATGAGTCCAATCTCCGTCCGACCGCACGTGGGACAGCTAATGACCTCCGGGCCGCGCTCGCGCAGGCCGAGCGCCCGCAGGATGTCGTACGCCACGCCGATCTCGGCCACAGGGTCGTGCGTGAGCGACACGCGCAAGGTATCGCCGATGCCGTTATACAAGAGTACGCCCAGGCCCACGGCGGATTTGACCGCACCCGGCAGCAGCGTGCCCGCCTCGGTGACGCCGATGTGCAGCGGATAGTCCACGCGGCCCGACAACAGCGTGTAGGCCTCGATTGTGTCGCGCACGCTTGAGGACTTGAGCGAAATTTTGATGTCGTGAAAATGCCGGCGCTCCAAAAGCGCCACATGCCCCAGGGCGCTCTCCACCATGGCCGCAGGCGTCGGCCCGCCAAAGCGCGCCAAAAGATCCTTTTCCACCGAGCCGCTGTTCACGCCGATGCGCATCGGCACCCCGCGCTCCGCCGCCGCCCGCACCACCGCGTCGACCTTCTCCGCACCGCCGATGTTGCCCGGGTTGATGCGCAGCCCGTCGACACCCGCCTCCAGCGCCAGCAGCGCCAAACGGTAGTCGAAATGGATGTCCGCGATGAGCGGCACCGGCGATTTTGCGCGGATGGCCGCCAGCGCCTTGGCCGCAGCCTCGTCCGACACCGCCAGGCGCACAATCTCGCACCCGGCCTTGGCCAGCTCGCGCACCTGCGCAGTGGCCGCGAACACGTCGCGCGTGTCCACGTTGGTCATGCTCTGGACGCGGACCGGATTGTCCCCGCCCACGCCGACAGCCCCCACCCGGAGCGCGCGCGTCTTCTTGCGTGTGTGCATGGGGGTCACGGTTAGCGCATTTCCCGCCGTTCGCCAAGATGTAGTTGGACGCGGCGGCAGAACGGGTCCTGCGGCAGAGAAATGGGGCTCCGCCCCAGCCCTTGCCGGAAGGAAAGCCCCCCAAGCAAAGAGGCTTGGCCGGGCATTCGCCTGGCCAAGCCTCTTTGCTTGATATGAGAGGGGCTGGGAGAAGATCATCCCCCAGTCCCCGGAGACTCTTCTTTCTTTACAGTTGTCCCAGCCGCGCGAGGCAGATGGCGGCGGCCTGGGCGACGTTCAACGAGTCGAAACTGCGCTTGAGGGGAATGGCGAGGCGGGTCTGGCAGTGTTTGCCGACGCCGTGCCGCACGCCTTTTTCCTCGCCGCCCATGACGAGCACGGCGGGCAAGTCGATGGCGGCCTTGTACAGGTCTTCGCCTTCGGCATCGGCGCAAAGGACGGAGAGTCCGGCCTCGGCGCAGGCGTCGAGGGCCTGGCTCATGTTGGTGACGCGGGCCACGGGCAGATGGTGCAGTGCGCCGGCGCTGGCGCGCATGGCTCCGGCCCCGATGTAGGCCCCGCCGTGGCGTGGCACGATGATGCCCGCGGCGCCAAGAGCCCAGGCGGTGCGGGCCATGGCGCCCAGATTGCCGGGATCCTGCACCTGGTCAAGCGCCAGAAGCACCGGCAGGGGTGCGGCGGCGACGCTCTTGATAAGGGTGTCCAGGTCTGCGTATTCCACAGCCGCAGTGACGGCGACCACGCCCTGATGCGTGCCGGGATACAGGCGGCGCAGGAACAGGTCGTCGACGAACTGCACCTTGATGCGGTTCTCGTCGGCCAGGGCCACAATCTCCTGCACCTTGGCGTCGCGCTGGCCCTTGCGCACGAAGATGCCGTCGATACGCTTGGGCGCTGCCTCCAGCAGTTCGCGCACGGGATTGCGCCCGGCGGTAACGCTCTTGCCGTCTTCCGGTTCGGCGGCTTCTTCGCGGGGGGCGCGGGGAGTGCGCGGCCCATCGAGCCGTTCCGGCCGGTTGGGCCTGCCATTGCGGTCGAACTTACCGGGCCGCTCGGCCTTGTTGGACTTGTCGAATTTTCCTTCGGGCCGGTCGGATTTTTCCGCACGCGCACGCGGCGGGCGGGAACCGGCGCCGCCGGCGTTTTTGGCCGGACGCGCTGGCTGCGGGAAGGCCGCGGGCGGCACGCCGGTGGTATCAATATCGATGTCGAAGTCAAAATCGTCGACACGCGCCGGGCTTGCCGGGGCTTTTTTCTCACGCGCGGGCTTGCCATAGCCGCCGCTGACGCGGGGATCGCCTTCTTTGCGCGGGCCGCCGGGGCCCTTGCGTGGGCCTTTGGCTGGACCCTTGCCCGGGCCCTTGGCCGGCCCCTTGCCAGCGCCCTTGGGCGGACTGGAGCGCCAGTCTTCCTCGGGCTTGCCGCCCGTCCTGCCACCGGGACGACCTTTGGGCTTGCCACCGCCGAAACCGGACTTTCCGGACGGGCCTGTGGGACGCGGGCCCTTGGGACGCGGTGATTTTTTGGACTCAGCCATGGGGAACCTCCGGGGTTCATCCGGCGCTTTTGCCAAGCTTGCCAGACGAAAATTTCAGGTGTAGGGTATGGTGTCTTTTTACGTATCCAACTCTCGGCGCACGGGGCTTGGCCGCTTTATAGCAGTCCTCAGTCCCAGGAGACTCCTCTCCACCCGCGCCGCCGAACGGAGGAACGAATTTTGATGAAGAATTTTTCACGATTATCCCTGACCATCGTGAGCAGCACGTGCCTGCTCGCGTCACTGTGGTCGTGCTCCGCAATGAATATCGACAAAGCAAGTCCTGTCAAGGCCCAGTCTCCCGAATCCCAACGCCTGGCTGCTTCCCAACCCATACTTCTCGCCGCGCAAAGCCATGAACCAGGCGTCCAGCACGCCACGGGAATCGACAACGACATGGATCTTGAGCCGGAACTTTCCGCCATGCCCCTAACGCCTGGCCAGACCGGCACCCTGCTTGAGCCTGAGGTGACCGCCACCGTGCCCCCGGCGCCGCAACTCACCGACGAGCAGCGTCGCATCTTGAGCCAGAAGACCGGCATCGACTTCGACCTCGACCTTTTCGACTCCCAGGATGTGGAGCGCTACTTCGCCTACTACACCGGACCGGCGCGCGAGACCTTCGCCCGCTGGCTCAAACGGGCTGAGACGCAGCTGCCCTATGTGCGCGAGAGCCTCCAGCGCAACGGCCTGCCCCAGGATCTGGCCATGCTGCCCTTCGCCGAATCCGGCTACAACTGCTATGCCTATTCCTGGGCTGGCGCAGGCGGCATGTGGCAGTTCATGCCATACACCGCCCGCAAGTACGGCCTCACCGTGGACTGGTGGATCGACGAACGCCGCGACCCCGCGCTGGCCACCGAAGCCGCGGCGAAATACCTTTCGTTTCTGAACGACATGTTTGGCGACTGGTACCTTGCGCTGGCCGCCTACAACGCGGGCGAGGGCAAAATCTCCCGCGCGCTTGAAGTGACCAACGCCGAGGACTTCCTCGACCTGGTGAGCCAGAACAACCGCCTGAACCGCGTGCAGCGTCTCAAAGCCGAAACCCAGCACTATGTGCCGAAGTTTGTGGCCATCTCGAAGATATTCCAGAACCTTGAGGCCTTGGGTTTTGAACCCGTCAATTGGAACGCCGCTCCCAAGCTGGAGACCGTGAAAGTGCCCGGCGGCACGGACCTGCTGGCCCTGGCCAAGTCCGGCGGCATGAGCTGGGAGGAATTCCACGAGATGAACCCCGTCTTCCGCCGCCAGGTAAGCCCTCCGGATCGTGAGGAGGCCGTTCACATCCCGATGGAGAAGAGGGCCGCCATGCTGGCCTACCTGGAGAATCCCAGCGCCCTGCCCCACGCGGGCCTGTTCGCGCACAAGATTCGGAAGGGCGACAACCTGCGCAAGCTCGCAAAACTGTACCACGTGCCGCAGGAAGTCATCTGCGAGATCAATGGGAAGCTCGCCCAGCGCATGGAGCCTGGCGAGGACATCCTGCTGCCGCAGAGCAGCACCGGCGAGGCCATGCCCGAAGGCCGCAGCAAAACCCGCAAAATCGCGGACGCCCGCGCCAACTATGTGGTGCGCAAGTCCGACACCGCATGGTCCATCAGCAAGAAATTCAAGATCAGCGTGAAGACGCTGGTCGAGGCCAACGGCCTGGCCAACACCCGGTCCGTCAAGCCCGGCATGCGGCTCAACATTCCGGACGCCTCTGCCCAGGCCACCAAGAAAACCCGCGTTCAGGCCACCAAAACGCATGAACAAGTGACCCGCTACACCGTGCGCCAGGGCGATACCATCTACAGCTTGTCCAGGCGATTCGGCGTCACCTCGGACGCCATCCGGGGCTGGAACAAGATCAAGGGCAGCGAGCTGCGCGCGGGCGACAGCCTCAAGGTCTACCAGTAGCCGAACGTCTCTCACTACTACGCAAAAAGCCCCTGAAACACTCGCTCCAGGGGCTTTTCTTACGCTTGCGGTCCTGGCGGCCAGCACTGCCGCCCAGCCAGCAGGCAAGACCGGAGGTGCTCACACAAAGAACGGACAAAAATCGGGTGGGTAAAAGCTTGGACACGCGGCCTGCGACGCAGTGGGACGGCTGGGCGCCAGGCCCCTATGGCAACCCGCCCTGGGCCACCCGCTCCTCGGCCTCCAGCAGCAACTCTATGACGGCGTCCTCAGGCAGCGGCGGATAGAACAAAAAGCCCTGCACGGCCTCGCAGCCCAACTCCACCAACATGGCAAGCTGTTCAGCAGTTTCCACCCCCTCGGCCACCACGCCCAGGCGCAGGCTGTCCGCCAGCGCGGCAATGGCCCCGACCAGGGCGCGGCTGTCTGCGTCCTTGCGGGGCAGGTCACGCACAAAGGAGCGGTCAATCTTGAGGATATCCACGGGGAAGCGCTGCAGATAGGCCAGGGAGGAATAGCCGGTGCCGAAGTCGTCGATGGCGAGGGACACGCCAAGAGCTTTGAGCCGCCGCATTGAGGAGAGCGCGGTTTCCGGGTCGCCCATGAGGGTGGACTCCGTAAGTTCCAGCTTGAGCAACGCCGGGGGAAGCCCGGTTTCGCGAAGAACCTGCCGCACCGTGTCCACAATGTCCGGCTGGATGAACTGCCGGGCCGAAAGGTTCACCGCGAGGGTCATGCGTCGTGCTGCGGGGAAGCGTCTGCGCCAGGCCGTCATGCCCGCGCAGGCCTTGCGCAGCACCTGCTCGCCCAGGGGGATGATGAGCCCGGAGTCCTCCGCGTGGGCGATGAAGGCGTGGGGACTCACCAGCCCGCGCGAGGGGCTGCGCCAGCGGGCCAGGGCCTCAAAGCCAAGAATTTCTCCCCCCCTCGAAGACATTATGGGCTGGTAGAACACGAGAAACTCGTCCCGCTCCAGGCCGCGGCACATGTCCGCATCGAGCGCCATGAGCTCCTGAGCCCGGCGCAACATGCCCGGATGAAACAGACGCACACGGTCACGGCCCGCGTCCTTGGCCCGATGCATGGCCAGGTCGGCATTTTGCAGAATGTTCTCCGCCGCCGGTCCGTCTTCGCTGGGACCGAGAACCACGCCCACGCTGGCCGTGAGGCGCACCTCCTGCCCGTCCACGCTCATGGGCCGGGAAAGATCGTCCAGGGCCGCACGGATGGCCGCCTGAGCCGCCTCAACGCTTTCCGCGCGGTCCACCAGCAGCACGAACTCGTCGCCGCCAAAGCGGCACACCTGGCCCTGGCCGCCCAGCCCGCGCAAAAGCCGACGCGCGGTCTCCAGCAACACGCGGTCGCCGAAGGAATGCCCCAGGCTGTCGTTCAGCATCTTAAAGCGGTCCAGGTCCACAAAGGCCACGGCGAAGGTGCCCCCGCGCTCACGCGCCTGCTCCAAAGCCAGCTGCAGACTCTCCAGGCACAGGTCGCGATTCGGCAGACCAGTCAGGGCGTCGTGCAGGGCCTTGAAGACGAGCTGATTCTCCATGCGCTTGCGGGCAGTGATGTCGGCCATGACCATGATGCCCGCGACAATTTCCCCATCGGCCCCACGCACCGGCGAGGCGTTGGCCAAAAGCCAGCGCTCCGGGCCGCCTTCAAGAATGAAGCGCACCTCGAGGTCGCGGGTGTCCTCGCCGTGCAGGATGGCCCGTCTCAGGGGCGTTTCGTCCGGCGTCACCACTTCGCCCTTGGCGTCCAGGAAGGTCCAAATGGAATGATGCCCGTTGATGTCCATGCCCACCAACTGCTCCGGCGTGACGCCCAGCAGGTCCGCCCCCGCCTGGTTGGCGATGCTGACCCGGCCGGTGGCCGCGTCGCCGATAATGATGCCCCACGGGGCCTGCTCGAGCGAGGCGCCGAAGAGGGCCCGGGTGCTGCCCAGCTCGCGCGCTAGGCGGCTCTGCTCGGTGATGTCACGGCCAAAGCCGCAGACGTACTCCTCGTCGCCGAAGCGCATGTAGAATACCTTGAGCTCCTTGAGCACGGGGCGGCCGTCGCGGGTGCGCTGCACGGTCTCCAGCGTCACGGGTGCGTGGCGCACGCTGTGGAGCAGGCGGCCCACAGCCTCCGGTGTCATGGAGGGGGCGATGTCGGACACGGGAATGCCCAGGAGTTCCTGACGGGCATGGCCCAGGCTGCGCGCCACTGCCTCGTTCACATAGGACAGCAGGCCGTTCGGCTGCAGGAGGTAAACCTCCTCCACGCCGGCCTCCAAAAAAAACTTGAACCGGGCCAGCTCGCGCTCCGCACGGCGCGAGGCGGTGATGTCGTGGAACACCACAACGCCGGCGCGCACATTGCCCTGGCTGTCGCGCACGGGCGCGGCGTTGGTCAGGATCCAGCGCTCCACGCCATCGGCCAGCACCACCCGGAGCTCGGCGTTCACCATGGTTTCGCCCATGCGCAGGGCCATGGCCAGGGGCAGCTCGGGCTTGGAGAGCAGCTTGCCCTGGGATGTGTAGACGCGCCAGGAGCTGCTGTCTGGCAACTTGCCCGGTGGCGGCGGCGTTTCGAGTCCGAGGATGTTCAGGGCGTGGGAGTTGAGCACTGGAGGGGCATCGCGATCGGCGTAGGCAATGAGGATGCCGGAGGGCGATTGTTCAATGGCTGAGAGGAGCAGATCCTGGGTCTTGCGATGTCGCGCCATCTCGGCCAGCAGATTGTCGCGCAGCAGGTCCATCTCATGCCCACGCGCCTCGGTCCTCCTGCGCACCAGCCTCGCGCGCCGCAGCACAGCGAGGCTGATGGCAAGACACAGCACCCCGAAAAATACGCCAGGCAGCCAAGCTGGCGGCCCGGCATCCTCCACGGAGTAACGCGCCATGAGGTTCTTCACCTCGTCCGGGCTTATGGATTCGAGCCCGGTGTTGATCCGCCCCAGCAGGGCCTGGTCCCCCTTGCGCACCATGGCGCGCAGCACGGTGCCGGGGTAACTGCGTAACAGGGCGAAGCGTTTCGGGCCACCCAGGGCCCGCAACCGATAGCGCAATGGCAGGACCGGACCAGCGGCCACGTTCACCTGCCCCAGGGCCAGGCCAGCCGCCAGGGCGTCCAGGTCCGGGTACACCCGTTGTCTGAGGTTGGGCAGGGAGATGGCCAGAAAACTTGCGGCCTGGTCGCCACCGACCAGTCCCGCGGTGAGTTCCGACTTGCCCAAGACTCGGCCGGGGGTCTGCCCCAAATACGCCGCCTGCGCCGCAGAGGAGAAGAGGCCAAGCCCCTGGTCGAACAGCGGCCGCGAAAATTCGAAACGCTCACCTGGTCCGGCAGCTGATCCACCCGACTGTTCGAAGTCCAGGGCCAGTCCCGCATGGGCGTCCACCTCGCCCGTCTCCAAAAGCAGCAGGGCCTCGGCCCCGCTCACCGCGCGCAGCTCCACGCGTATGCCGGTCTTTTTGGCGAAGAGGCGCCAAAAATCGGGCAGAAGCCCGACGGCATGGCCGTTGGCGTCGCGGAAGCAATACGGGGGGATGTCGTCGGGGCAGGCGAGTGTCAGGTGCGGTGCGGCATCCTGCGCCAGCGCCACGCGCTGGCGACCCAGGCACAGGACCGCCAGCACAAGCATCAAGAACAGCGGCACCAGCAGCGGGGAGGGGCCGAGGCCCCCGCCACCGAGAGTCCGCCGTGGACGCAACGAAGAAGGTGCGCCCAGGTTCGGCACTGTGCCGCTACTTGGTCGCCTTGACCACGTCCGTGGCGGCGTCCTGCAAGATATACTGAAGCGTGGAGGCCAGCACCTTCTGGGCGGCATCGACATAGGTCAAGCCGAAATTCTCGCGCTCGCCGGAGTAAATCTGTTCGACCACGAGCTGGCCGTCCTTTTCCACCTTGACCCGCAAGCGCAGCTTGGCCTTGGCCATCAGCGCGGTGCCGGTATTCACGCTCACGGTGTCGAACGAGCCGGAGACCGTGTAGCCCTTGGGCGTTGTGCCGTCGGTCTTTTCGCGGAACTTCACATCGCAACCGCGCGCCTTCAGCTCTTCGAACATGGCCCAACTCACCCACTCGGCGACGTCGTTCTCGGCGTAGAAATTTTTGCCCTCGCCCAGGGTGCCGATGGTGATGGTATCCGCCCGCTTATCGGCAAAGGGCAACAGGGTGATGGCCTGGGCGCAGGCCTGTCCGGCTGGCGGGGTGGACGGCTGGTAGCGCAACGGAACGACCGTGTTTGCTGAGCACCCGGCCATAATGACCGCAAGGCCCATGACAAGGATGAGTTTACGAAGCGTGCCGATGGCAGTCATGAAATTATCCCTCCAGAATGCGGTGCTGAGCGCAGCAGCGGTTGCATACGCAACCCGAAAGATAGGCCAAAACAGAGGGAGGCGCAAGCGGCGCGGCGGCCCGTCCGCACATTATAAAAACTCTAGACGAGCTGCCCTATTTGTGCTTGGGTGACGAGAATCTGCCGGGCTGTGGACATGCCGTCCGTTGGCGCCGGCGGGACCAGGGGACGGCCAGCCGCCCCCCAAGGAGCCGTCCATGCGCCGCAGCCGGAACCTCGCCCGCCAAGTCCTCGCCCAGGCTCTCTGCCTCGCCGTTGGCCTGACGCTCCCCCTCTTGTTCGCGCCCTGCCCGGGGCTGGCCAAAAAGGCCGCCGTTCAGGCCCAGGAGCCCGCCAAGGGCGAGCCGGTGGAGATCTCTGGCCGCGTCGCCGTGGGTCTGGACAAGGTATTCATCAAAGACGCCCAGGGCTACTGCCTGGTGCGGGGGCTGGACCTCACCCCTTACGCAGGCAGGCACATCCAAGCGAAAGGACTTGTCATCCACAAGGACCAGGAGTACCGCACTGTCCGGCTGCTGGAATACCGCATCTTGAGCCCGGACGACGACTCGCCCGGGGCGGGTGGCGAGATCCGGCAGACAAGCGTCACGGGCAAGAAAAAGAAGTGACCCCAACACTACAAGACAGGTAGAACCACGATGGACACAGCCATTCTGGACGCGGGCGAAGCGGATCCTCCGGACTGCGGTTTTGCTGGCCGCGAAAATAGCCAGGACCCTGAAGAGCCCCCCTCACTCGCCAGTACCTTTCCTCCAGCACACCAGCCGGCTACGTCCGGCGGCTTCCAGCCTCTGCCTCTGCGCCAATTCCTGACCCGGCACTACCCCGGCGCCACCAAGCGCGACTGGCTCGATTGGCATTGGCAGCTCGCCCACCGCATCACCACCCTTGCCCAGGCGGCCAACCTGCTTGAGCTCTCCGAGGCCGAAAAGAGCGCCATTGGTCTCGCCAAGGCGTCCCTGCCCCTGGCCGTGACGCCCTACTATGCGCGCCTGCTCGACCCGCGCAATCCGCACCAGGCCCTGCGGCGCATGGTGCTGCCCTCCTGCTGGGAGGCCGTGCGTACGCCCGGCGAGGCCGACGACCCCCTCGGCGAGGAGCACGATGCGCCCGTGCCCGGTCTGGTGCACCGCTATCCAAACCGCGTGCTGTTCCTGGTGACGGACTTCTGCTCCACCTATTGCCGCTACTGCACGCGCTCGCGCGGGATGGGCGGGGCGGGGAAGATCGAGGCCCTGCGCGCCCGCTGGGAACAGGGGCTTGACTACATCGCGCGCACCCCGCAAATCCAGGACGTGCTGCTCTCCGGCGGCGACCCGCTGACCATGCCCGAGGAGGCGCTGGACTGGCTGCTCGGCCGCCTGCGGGCCATCAAGCATGTGGAGATCATTCGTATCGGCACCAAGGTGCCCGCGGTGCTGCCCATGCGCGTCACCCCGACGCTGACCAGGATGCTGAAACAGCACCACCCGCTGTGGATGAGCTTGCACTTCGCGCACCCGCAGGAGCTGACCGAAGAGACGCGGCTTGCCTGCGCGCGGCTCGCCGACGCGGGCATTCCGCTTGGCAGCCAGACGGTGCTGCTCTCCGGCATCAACGACGAGCCCGAGGTCATGGGGCGGCTGTTCCAGGGTCTGCTGGCCTTTCGGGTGCGGCCCTACTACCTGTACCAGTGCGACCCCATCAGCGGCTCCGCCCACTTCCGCACCCCGGCGGCACGCGGGGTGGAAATCCTGCGCGCCCTGCGCGGGCGGCTCACGGGCTACGCCATGCCCACCTTCGTCATCGACGCCCCTGGCGGCGGTGGCAAGATCCCCCTGGCGCCAGACTACACGCTGGGATATTCTGGAAACGATTTGCTGCTCCAGAACTACGCGGGCGGCCTGTACCGCTACCCGGACCCCTCCGGGGCCGTCACCCGGAGCAAACCCGCCACCGGCAAAGGGGCCGCATGAACGTCGGACTGGTGTATGACCTGCGCTCCGAGTATCTGGCCGAAGGATACAGCGAAGAGGAGACCGCGGAGTTCGACAAGGAAGACACCATCGAAGCCCTGCGCCAAGGCCTGGCCGCACTCGGCTTCGAGGTGGAGGCCGTGGGCTCGGCCAAGAGCCTGGTGGCCGCCCTGGCCAAGGGGCGGCGCTGGGACCTGGTGTTCAACATCGCCGAGGGCCTGCGCGGCTCCGGGCGCGAGGCCCTGGTGCCCGCGCTGCTTGATGCCTATGACATCCCCTACACCTTCTCCGATCCCCTGGTGATGGCCCTGTGCCTGGACAAAGCCGCCTGCAAGCGCGTGGTGCGCGACCTGGGCCTGCCCACGCCGGACTTCGCCCTGGTGCGCACGGAAAAAGACTTGGCCGCCGTGCGCCTGCCCTACCCCGTGTTCGCCAAGCCCGTGGCCGAAGGTACGGGCAAGGGCGTCTGCGCGGCCTCCCGAGCGGCTGACCGGCGGGAACTCACCGCCGTATGCCGAGCGCTTCTGAAGCGCTTCAAGCAACCCGTCCTGGTGGAGGAGTACCTGCCCGGCCGGGAGTTCACGGTGGGCATCGCGGGCACGGGCGAACTGGCACGGCCGCTGGGCGTCATGGAGGTACGCCTGGAGGGCAGCGCCGAGCCCGGCGCGTATTCTTACAGCAACAAAGCCAACTTCGAGACCCTGGTGCAGTATCTGCCCGTGGACGGCCCGGAGGCCGCCGAGGCCATGGACTTGGCGCTCGCCGTATGGTTGGGGCTGGGCTGCCGCGATGGCGGCCGGGTGGACATCCGCCTGGATGCTGGCGGCCGGGCAAGTTTCCTGGAGGTGAATCCTCTGGCGGGGCTTAACCCTGTCATCTCGGACCTGCCCATCCTGTGCAACATGAACGGGGTGCCGTATCAGGACCTGCTGCGGCTGATCGTGCAGTCGGCCCTGGAACGGCTGCCCGTCGACCCGGACAAGGAGCGCAAGGTGCGGCGATGAGCGCGGGCGCGCTGAACGGAGCGCAAACGCCCGCAGCAGGTCACATGGACGGTCCGGTGCGTGATGCCGCGGGGCTCGATCTCTTCGGGCTTGCTGTCGCGGTGCTGCACGATCCCGTGCCGCCGGACGCCCCGCCGGACCGACAGGACACCCTGGAACAGGCGCGCACCGTGGCAGAGGCCTTGGCCCGCCTGGGCTGTGCGCCGGTCCTCACGCCCTTTGGTCCGGACCTCGATGCCGCGCGCCGGGAGCTTTCTGGCCGACCGCCGCGCCTGGCCGTGAATCTGGTGGAGAGTCTGGCCGACCTGGAGCAGATGGTTTTCGCGGTCCCGGCTCTGCTTGAGGCCCTCGGCATCCCCTGCACCGGCAGCGGCGCGCGGGCCCTGCTCGCCACCTCGGGCAAGAGCGAGGCCAAGCGACGCCTGCGTCAGGCCGGGCTCGCCACGCCCGACTGGCTTTCCCTGCATCCGCGGTCCGGCGACCCCACGCCGATTTTTTCGGCACCCGCCCTGTTCATCATCAAACCGGAGCACACGCACGGTTCTGTGGGCATCGGCAAGGACGCCGTGGTGCGCACGCGCGACGCCGCGCATCTGGCGGAGCTCCTGGCCGAACGCGCCCGTGCCCTGGGCCAGCCCTGCCTGGCAGAGGCCTTTGTGTCCGGCCGGGAGTTCGCCGTCTCCATGCTCGCGGAACCGCTGGGGCCCGAAGTTCTGCCCCCTGCGGAGATGCGCTTCCTCGGCCCAGGCGAGAACAAGGCCAAGGTGCTCACGTATGCGTCCAAGTGGGACGAGGGCTGCACGGCCTACGCGGACACCCGGCGCACCTTTCCACAGGATGAACCGGAGTTGCTGGCCCGGCTGGCCGAAGCTGCCCTGGCGGCCTGGCGGGTGTTCGGCCTTGAGGGCTACGCCCGGCTGGACTTTCGCGTGGGGGCGGACGGCGCGCCGCAGATCATCGACGTGAACGCCAACCCCTGCCTGGCCGAGGACGCTGGTTTCGTGGCCGCGGCGGCCCAGGCCGGGATTGGTTACGACGCCCTGATGGCGCGCATCGCGCGCGCGGCCCTGGGCTGGCCCTGTCCGTCAGGCCGGGCTCCCAAAACGGTTCAGGCAACGGCCCAGACAACGGGTGCGTACGCCTGGCGCACGCGGGTCCTGCCCGGCGACGCCGAGGCCGTGCGGCGGCTGGTGGAGGCAACGGGGTTCTTCAACGCCGAGGAGATCATCATCGCCGGGGAACTGGTGCAGGAGCATCTTGCCAAGGGCGACGCAAGCGGTTACTTTTATGTCTTCGCGGAAGGCGGGGAGGAAGATGGCGGGCCGCGGCGCGGCCTGGCCGGATACGCCTGTTTCGGACCAACGCCGGGCACGGCGGACAGCTTCGACCTCTACTGGATCGCTGTGGATCCAAGGGTTCAGGGCCAAGGCCTGGGCGGCCTGATCCTGGCCCGGGCCGAGGCGGACATGGCGGCGCGCGGCGCGCGCGGCATCTATGTCGAGACCTCCTCGCGCGGGCAATACCAGCCCACCCGCGGCTTCTACGAAAAGCACGGCTACGCCGCCCGCGCCCGGCTTAATGGGTTCTACCAGGCGGGCGACGACAAGATCATCTACAACAAACGCCTCCTCTAAGAGGCAAACGGAGCGAACATGAGCGAAAAGCCCACCGAAGAATACCAGCTGGTCCTGACCCAGAACGGCGCGAACAAGGAAGAGGTGCTCTTCTCCTCGCCCAAGCTTTTGGACGTGCAGCTCAAGCGCGAGCAGCACGTCCGGTCCATCACCACCGGCTACGTGGAAATCCGCAAGGTCTAGGCCCCTCCTTGCGGGGCGGTCCCCACAGGCCGCCCCGCGCGGGGAGGACACCGCACGAATTTCCCCGGCATCCGGCGTGGAGGCGCTTCATGACCCAGGCACACCGCGGAACAAGGCGCTCCGGCACAACACAGGCCAAGGCCCTCTGCGGCGGCTTCACGCTTATCGAACTCATCACCGTCCTCATTATCCTTGGCCTTCTTTCGGCCCTGGTGCTGGCGCAAAGCGCAAACCTGAACGGCGAACTCGCGGCTCGGCTGTCCGAGGTGCGTTCGCAACTGCGCTACGTGCAGCTCTCCGCCATGAAGAGCGGCAGCACCTACCTGACCATCCAGAGCGACGGCGCGAACTACTGGGCGCAATACGCCAACGCCACATACCTGTTGCTGCCGGGGGAGACATCGCAAAGCGTCTCCATAAGCGCCAAGTCCATGGTCATGCCCGCCTTCAACCTCCGCTATGACAGCCTGGGCATTCCCTACGACGGCACAACCGGAAACAAGCTTTCCAGCGCAGCCAGCATCACCATCACCGCGAACAACACCAATGGCACCCTCACCGTGACCCCGGAAACCGGTTTCGTGCAGTAGGAGGCCCCCAATGCCCACCCAGAGAAAACGCCAGCGGGGCTTCACCCTCATTGAGGTCATCGTCATCATCCTCGTGGCGGGCTTTTTGGGTGCGCTGATCGTCAATTTCCTCGGCACACAGCTGCTCAAGAGCTCCTCGCCCGTGACGACAACCCAGAATGCCGCCCAGGCCGAGGCCATCATGGAGCAGGTGGTTTCCTACTTCACCGACAACGTGAACCAAAACACCTCCGGCACCCTGAACCAGGTGGTTACGGAATTCGGCGGCAACAACACTGCCGTCCAGCTCACCCGCAACGCCAACACATTCAGCGGCGACGGCCAGGACTCCCTCACCGTAGTGGTCACCGTGGGCGGTGTCAGCTTTACCACCTTGCTGACGCAGGAACGCACAAACTCCACGGACGCGAAAGTCTCCTTCTAGGACGGCAGGACATGCGCACCAAGGCAGGCTTCACCCTCATCGAACTCATCGCGGTCATCGTGCTGCTTGGCCTCATCGCCATTTTCGCAGGGAGCATGTTCAGCCTGGGGGCGAAGGGCATGCTGGCCGCGAGGCAGGCCGAAGAAAACGGACAAAAGGCCGACATCGCCCTCGCGCGCATCGCTCTGGAACTGCGCGACATCAACGGCGGTCCGGCCACGAGCGGCACAGCGCCGCGGGTCACAGCCAGCCTCATCTCTTACACCTCGTCCAACGCCCTTCTGCCCGGCAGCACGGCGCAACCCCGCACCCTGGCCTACGATGCCGCGAACAAGCGCATCACCCTGACCGTGGCGGGCACGGCGTACCTCCTGCTGGATGGTGTGAGCGCCTGCGCCATGAGCGCGAACACCTCCCACGCGCCGACCTTCACCGTGAGCTTCACCCTGACGAACTCCAGCGGGACCTTCAGCATCACCGAAAGCCCGCGCAATAGCATCAACACGCCCGCCAGCAGCTAGGAGATGCCCATGCCGCAACGCGCAATCCCTGCGGAGCCAACCGCGCGGAAATCCCCCCGCGGCGAGCGGGGCAGCCTCATCGTCTACCTGGCGCTGGCCCTGGTGGCCTTCGGCCTCCTGGCCATGGCCGGGGTCACGCGCTTCGGGGCCTCCCTGACCAGCGTGCTCTCGCCCAATTGCGCCACCGCCGCCCGCTACATGGCCGAAGCGGGCCTGCGCTACGCCACGGCCCGGCTGCGCATCTGCACCACAGTAAGCCAGCTGAACACCACGGTCAGCGCACTCAACAGCGGCACCTTCACCGTGGACCAGGCCAAGGGCCTGGGCTTCAGCCTGGTCGTCAGCTACGACTCAAACTATACCGCCACCATCACCGCCACAGGCAGAGGCTGCGCCATCCTCGCCCCGGCCACGGCCACGGCCGCCGCCTCCACGGTGAACCTGCCCGTGGTGGCGGCCTTCGCCTCCACCCCCATAGACTTCTCCAATCTGGCCGATGACTTCATGCGCACCAGCTCCCTGGGGGCCACCAACCCCATCACCGTCGACAGCAGCACCAACACCATCAGTTTCGGCACCGTCACCGGCACGCACAACGCCGCGGCCATCTGGTATGCGGGCAATGCCACCCAGGGCTGCGTGAACGGCAACTGCACCATGGACAACGGCCTGCGCGCCTATTTCGACGTGCAGTGGGACCCGGCCTCCGTGGCCGATGGCATGGTGTTCGGCGTCATGAGCGCGGTGACCAACGCCCTCACGGCGGTGGGCGGCGACTCGAACATGGGCGAGCTCATGGGCTGGGCCGGACCGGGCACCTCCGGCCAGGGCATCCAGCCGCCCAAGATCGGCATTGAATTCGACACCTGGTACAACAGCTGCAGCACAACGCCCTTCGTGGCCGGTTCGCGCTGCGATCCCTCGAATTACACCTACGGACAACCAGACCACATGGCCTACGTGTTCTGGGGCTCGAACACCGCGCCCTCCCCATATAATGGACGCAGCGGCAACACTTACGACGACAACCAGCACGGCGCGGGCAACGGCGGCCCGACGGAACCGATCAGCTCCAACGACCCGGACGGCATGGGCAGCGGGCTGTACGGCATGTACTATGCCGCCCAGTCCAATTGGCTGCGCAGCGGTACCAAGTATTACGTCCGCTACGAGTTGACCCGACTGACCACGCCGAGCTCGGCCAGCACCGCCACTTACTGCTACGTGCTCAAGACCTGGGTAATCAGCAGCACCCCCAGCACGGCATACAAGACCGTCACAGCGGACTATGATTCAACCACCTATCCGCCCACCATCCAACAGGTGATCTTTCTCAACTCCACGTACCACGTGGACCTGAACAAGGTGTTCTTCGGCTGGACCGAGGCCACGGGCGACTTTGCACAAAACATCAAGGTGGCCGATTTCGTCCTGGCCTTCAAGAAAGCGCAGCCCAACTATGGCACCGCGCCCACAGGCTACACCGCCTATTGGCCGATGTTCGACAACATCGGCAGCACCGTGACCAATCCCGTGAGCAGCAGCCTGAACGGCACCATATATGGCACCGCGCGCTGGGTGCCGGGCATCGTCAACAACAACGGCGCCGCGCTCTATTTCAATGGCGGCACGTACATGTCCGTTCCGGACAACTCGGCCCTCGACCTGCAGGCCGTGGGCGGGGTGTCACTCTGGTTCAAAATGTACGGCTCGAACACGGGCGCATGGATCCTGCACAAGGGCACAACGAGCAGCAGCAATGAGGCCTACGGGCTCGGTGTCAATTGGAATGGCACGCTGCGCTTCCGTCTGCGCTACGGCACAAATAGCTCCAACTACGTTGAGGTCACCTCCACCACCGTGCCGGTGCAGGGCAAATGGTACCATGTGGTCGCCTCCTGGCAGAATCCCGGCACGCCGCTGACCCTTTACGTCAATGGCACACCCGAGGGCACGGCCACGGTGCAAACCGCGCAAAACTCCAATGGTGCCTTTTTCCTCGGCTCAGGCTCGACCAGTACCTCCACGGCCTTCACCGGCATCATCGACGAGGTGTACCTTTACAAACAGGTCCTGACCCAGGCCAACGTCACGGCGTTGGCCACGGGCGCACCATAACGCCATCGGAGTCCCCATGCGGCGCACCTGCCTGTTCCCTTTCGCCCTGGCCCTGGCCCTGCTCCTGCTCCCAGCGCGTGCGCGCGCGGCTGACCCCATGCAGGACGCGATAAACCAAAAACAGGAACTGGATCAGAGCCAGCGTGAGGCCCTGGTCCATGCGGTCAGCAATGCGGTGAACAATCCGGGCAAAGCGGTGCGCGCCGCGGGCGGCGAGGACAAGCCCTTCCCTGGACCCGCGCAGACGAATACGCAACAGGAGGCCGCGCCCTCCCCCGACGGCAAGGCCGCTCCGGCGCGCAAAAGCGGCAAGGCCATTTACGGCGACATCATCATCTACAAATAAGCCATGGCCGTATTCTCCGCAGCGGGAAATCTTGGCCTGCCCGTGGCCCACGTCAGCATCGGCGACTGCGCCTTTGCGTCCAAGCCCATGTTCCTCACCACTGTGCTCGGGAGCTGCGTCTCGGTCACCTTCTACCACCGCGCCCACGGCAAGGGCGGGATGTTTCACGCCATGTTGCCCGATAAGGGCCAGCGACGGTGCTGCGCCAGAACCACGGACGGCACCTTCGCCGACCTCGCCGTGCGCGCCATGGTGCAGCGCTTCCGCGCGGCGGGCATGCCCCCGGAAGAGCTGGAGGTGAAAGTCTTCGGCGGGGCCAACACCCTGCAGAACGCCTACGGCGCCGATATCCGCGACATGCTCGACGTGGGCCGAAAAAACGTGGAGTCCGCGCTGGCCACCCTGCTGCTCTTCGGCCTGCGGCCCGTGGCCCAGGACGTGCTGGGGGAGCACGGCCGCAAGCTCTACTTCGCAACCGGCACGGGCGAGGTCTGGCTCACCTACCTGGACCAGAATTTAGCCAGAAGGTATCTGACCGCAAACGCGCGACGCAAGGCCCAGCAAAGATGAACGGCCGGGGTACATTTCCCTGGCTTCTGGCAGCGCTGCTGGTCCTCTGCCTGCCCGGCGCTTCACCCGCCGCCCCGAGCGGCCTGGCCCCCACGGAAGTGGTGCGTGTGCTCGCCCGGCTGCCCCACGACAGCAAAGCCTTCACCCAGGGGTTCTTCCTGCACCATGGCGTATACTTCGAGAGCACAGGCCTCTACGGGCAGTCCACGGTGCGCCGCGTAGACCCGGCTACAGGCCGGGTGCTGACTTGGCGCGGTTTGCCCGAAGCTTTTTTCGGCGAGGGCCTGGCCCTGTGCCCTGCGAAAGGCCGGGGCGCGCGCCTGGTCCAGCTCACCTGGCGCGAGGGCGTCATCCTGACCTATGACCCGGAGAGCTTGCGGCCCCTTGGGCGCCACCGGCTGCGCGGCCAGGGCTGGGGCCTGACCTGTCGGGGGGACACGGCTGTGTTGAGCGATGGCACGGACGTGCTGCGCTTCCTCGACGCCCGCACCCTGGAGGAAACCGGCAAGACCCTGCGCGTGCGCGAGGGGACGCGCCCCATTGAGCGCATCAACGAATTGGAATGGGTGAACGGCTGGCTCGTGGCCAACATCTGGCAGGAGGACATCCTCGCGGTCATCCGCCCCAGCGACGGGCAGGTGGCCCTGTGGCTCGACCTCTCGGCCCTGCGGCGCGAACTGCCCGACGGCGCGGAGGCGGCCAACGGTGTGGCCTTTGACCCCGCCGCCGATAGCGGACGCGGGGCGCTTCTGCTGACGGGCAAGCTCTGGGACCGGGTGTTCGTGGCCGCCCTGCCGGAACTGCTGCACCGGCAGCCGGGTGGGCCTGGGAACCGGCCCTAGGCCTTGGCGGCGGCGGGCTTGCGCAGCATCAGATACAGCCCCAGGGCGATCATGGGCAGGCAAAGCAGCTGGCCCATGCTGAAGAAATTGAACGCCACGAAACCCAGCTGGACATCCGGCTGACGGAAAAACTCCACAAAGAAACGGAAGCAGCCGTAGCCCAGCAGGAACAAGCCGCCCACGGCCCCACGCTGGCGCGGTTTCGAAGAATAGATCCACAGAATGATAAAGAGCGTGAGGCCTTCGAGCGCGGCCTCATAAAGCTGGGACGGATGGCGCGGCAGAGGCCCGCCCGTGGGGAAGACCATGGCCCAGGGCACGTCCGTCACCCGGCCCCACAGTTCGCCATTGATGAAGTTGCCGATGCGCCCAGCCAGGAGTCCCGGCGGCACCAGGGGCGCGATGAGGTCGCCCACTTCCAGCAGGTTCTTGCCGATGCTGCGGCCATAGAGCCAGCTCACCAGCACCACCCCGACGACTCCGCCGTGGAAGCTCATGCCCCCGCGCCAAATGGAGAAGATCTCCAGCGGGTTGGCCATGTAGTAGCTTGGATCGTAGAACAGCACGTAGCCGATGCGCCCGCCCAGCACCACGCCCACCACCAGCCAGGTGATGAGGTCGTCCACCTGCATGGCGGTCCAGCCGGAGCCGGGCCGGGCCGCGCGGCGGCGCCCCAGCCACCAGCCGGAGCCAAAGCCCACGGCGTACATGAGCCCGTACCAGCGGGCGGCCAAAGGTCCGATCTGCAGGGCCACGGGGTCGATGACCGGATAGGTGAGCATGGTCTCTCCTGGCTTGGGCGATACGCCCTGTTTGTTTCCCGCCACGATTTGCGCTAGGGTCGGGGCCGGAGCAGCAAGAAGGACCGGCGCGCGCCAGAAATCGGACTTTTTACCGCCCGCGTCAACCCCCCATTATTCGGCGACGGCCGGGGAGCGAGGTCTTGCATGGACCCGAGAGAACAGAAAGACCCGAAAGAACAGAAAGACCAGAGGGAACAGAGCACCACGCAAAACGAGCTGGACATCCTGGAGATGCCCGTGGAGGCCCTGGCCGCATACTGGCTGTCCATAAAGAAGCTGCTCGACACCAAGCGCGACCGCAGCCTGCTCGCGGCGGAGCTGGAAAACACCAACGAGCGGCTCATCCGCCACCTGCTCGACGCCGCCGTGTCCGGCCTGGACCAGGAGCTGATCCGCAGGCTGACCCGGGCCAAGACGCAGGGCCTGCTGGCCGAGGGTCGCCGCCGCTTCGAGATGATCCGCCAAACCCTTGTCGGCATTGCCCTGGGCGAAAACCCGCGGCTCACCCACATCCGCCTCATGGGGCTCATGGGCGGCCCACCGGTGACCGAGAAACGCGCCTTCGAGCTGGCCTATGGGCTCATGTCCACTGTGGGCGAACAGGATGCGGACCTGCCGATGCTGCTCCGCGTGGACCACAAGCAGAAGGACGACCGCCTGGCCGTGAAGATGCTCTTCTACTCCCTGGCCGCGCGCCGCAACGGCAAGCAGGCCCTGAACGAGTACCTGCCGCACCTGCGTCCCGGCTACTTCAGCGAGGGGCTGTCCCTGGCCGCCGATGGCTTCGAGGCCGAGTTCGTGTCCCGCCACCTGATGGACCTGCGCGACGCGATCCTGGCCCAGGCCCGGCGCAAGATGGACATGGCCACGGAGATGTGCCTGGCCATCCGCGCGCAACTCTCCTACGACGACGTGTTCCGCGTGGCGCGCTCGTTCATGGCCTAGTCCGGGCGCTTCGTCCGCGTCAAAAGCGCCGCCATCAAGGGCAGCCGCGTCGAGGCCTTCACCTCCCGCAGCGACAAGCTGGAGCGAATGGAGGCAACTCCCGGCAACTTACGCAGCACCTCGGATACGAACCGGCCATACGCCTCCAGATCCTTCGCCACCACTTGCAGAAAATAGTCCGCCTCACCGGTGACGTTGTGGCAGGACAGCACTTCCGGGATATGCTGCACGGCCTGCTCGAACTGCGCAGGCGCGTCGTCCGAGTGGTTGGCGAAGCAGAGTTGCACAAAAGCAAGCACGCCATACCCCAAGCGCGAACGGTTCAGGTTGGCCTGATAGCCCTCGATGACGCCCTCGGCTTCCAGGCGCTTGAGCCTGCGCCAGCAGGGCGTCTCACTTAAGGAGAGCGCCTCGGCGAGCTTGGCGTTGGACATGCGCCCGTCCGTCTGCACCAGGGCTAAAAGGGCGCGGTCCGTCGCATCCAGCCCAATCTTGGCAATATCCTTCCCCATAAATGCCTCCAGAGAAAGTATTCTTGCCAAACGCTTCGATATTTCGCGAGAAAAAGCAAGGCAATTTCCCTCACCGCGCGGTATTCTGCCGGGAATCGGCCCAAGGGCCCTAGCCCAAGGCGATCAAGCCAAGGCCATTTAGCCGTCATCAAGGAGGATCCCATGCTCGACCCCACTCCCCTGTCCCTGTACCTCGCCGCGTTGGTGGCCGTGTTTCTGGCCCCGGGGCCGGACATGGCCCTGGTCGTGGCCACGGCCGGCGACAGGGGAACGCGCGCGGGCCTGCGCGCGGGCCTCGGCATCGCCTGCGCGCGCTATGCCCACGTTCTGGCGGCGGGGCTCGGCCTCGCGACGCTTCTGGCCACGCATCCGGCACTGCACACCGCCGTGCGCGCGGTGGGCGCCGCCTATTTGCTGTGGCTGGCCTGGAAGATGTTGCGGGCCACGCCGGGCCGCGCGGAAGCGGCGGCCGGGCCATCAGGAGGGCCCGGCCCGGACGAAACGGCGCAGGGACGCGGCAAGCCCCGGGCGGATATGCTGCGCGGCTTTTTGACCAACCTGCTGAATCCCAAGGCGCTCTTGTTCTGCGGCCTGCTGCTGCCGCAGTTCGTGGCCCCGGAGCGCGGGCCGCTCCTGCCGCAATTTCTGTTCCTCGGGGGCATCCTCGTGGGGGTGGGCCTGCTGTTCGACGCGGCCTATTCGCTGCTCGCCAGCGGGCTGGTGCGCCGCCTGCGCCAAGGCGCGGGCGCGGGCGCGGACGGAAAAATGCGGTTGGCGCGCCGCTGGCTCATGGGTTCGGTGTTCGCGGCCCTGGCGGCGCGTCTGGCTCTGGGCTAGGTGAAGAGGTAAGCCCTGGGCTACAAGATCTCCACGCCAACAGGGCAGTGGTCGCTGCCCCGCACCTCGGGGGCGATCCAGGCGGTCTTGACCCGGCCGCGCAATTCCTCGGACACAAAGAAGTAGTCAATGCGCCAGCCCACGTTCTTGGCCCGGGCGTTGGCGCGGAAGCTCCACCACGAGTAGTGGTCCGGACCGGACTCAAAGAGCCGGAAGGTGTCCACGTAGCCGCTTGCGATGAACTTGTCGATCCAGGCGCGCTCGATGGGCAAAAAGCCGCTGGTCTTCTCGTTGGCCTTGGCGTTCTTAAGGTCGATCTCCCTGTGCGCGGTGTTGAAGTCGCCGCCGACCACGATGGGCTTCGTCTTGCGCAGGACCTCGGCCTGGGCCAGGAAGGCGTCGTAGAAGCCCAGCTTGTAGGCCAGGCGCTCCTCGTCCTTCTGCCCGTTCGGGAAATAGATGTTGAAGAGGTGGAAGTCCGGGTACTCCATGTGGATGACCCGGCCCTCGCCCCGGTAGCGCGGATCCTCCAGGCCGAAGGAATGCGCCAGGGGTGTCGCCTTGGCCAGGCAGGCCGTGCCGGAGTAGCCCTTTTTGCCCTTGGACCAGTTCCAGATGCCCGCGTAACCCGCGGGATTGCGCTCGGTCTCGGCCAGCTGCTCCGGCTCCACCTTGGTCTCCTGCAACATCACCACGTCCGCGCCGCAGGCCGCGAGCCAGTCGAGAAAGCCCTTGCCGAGGGCGGCGCGGAAGCCATTGACGTTCCAAGAAACAATGCGCATGGGCGGCCTCCGGTTTGTGTGTCGGGCCCGGTGGGAATCACGCGGGCCGCGCCTCCTGTGTACAGGCTGCGCCCGGGTCAGGGCAAGCCCCGCGCGCCCAGCCCCAAGCGCCAGCTCCAAACGGCAGTTCCAGACGACAGATCCAGACGACAGGCCCAGACGCCAGTTCCAGACGAAGGACGCAAAAAAGCCCGCCAAAGCGGGCCTTGAAAACTCACAAGCCCCGCCGCGCTCTCGTGCCAAGAGGGCGGCGGGAAGTCTCGAGGCGTCCAGCGCCCATCAGCACACCCTTCTCCACGGAAAGGCCACCAACGGACACGGTCCGGCTCGCGCCGATTTAAGCCTAGTGCTGGTTCGGGCTGGTGGTCTTGATAACCAGCAGAGCAGCGATGGTGCAGAGCAATCCGGCGAAGAAAAAGAAGAAATCCATAGCCCACCCCTTGTGCGTATGTCGCGTGAAGATTCCTGGCCACGCGGACCAAGGCCCGCGCCCAGCCCTCAGAGCTACCACAATCCCGGCCGGATGGGAAGAGCCCGGCCGCAAAACGCGCGGGCCAGGGCGGGGCGGCTTGTGTTCCCCCGGCGCATCCCCTACAACCGCGCCATGTCCAACCTCGACCCGCAACGGCACGACGCCGAAATCCTCATCCTGGGCGCGGGCCCGGCCGGGATGCTCTGTGCCCTCACCGCCGCGCGCCGCTTCAAAGAATCGGGCCTCCCCAAGGGCGGCCAGCACATCCTCCTGGTGGACCAGGGCCGCGAGACCGGGCGCAAACTGCGCGCCTCCGGTGGCGGGCGCTGCAACTGCACCAACCAGAACGCCGCACCCGCGCACTACCTTTCGAAGAACCAGCGCTTCACGGCCCAGGCTCTCGCGCGTTTCACGCCCGCGCAGTTCCTGGACCTGCTGGCCGGACTTGGCCTGAGCGCCCACGAAGAGGACCAGGGCAAAATGTTCTGCGACCAGGGGGCCGCCGCCCTGTGCGAGACCTTGGAAAAGGCCTGCCGCAAGGCCGGGTGCCGCTTCCTCACGGGCCGCGCCGTCACGGCCGTGACGCCCCCAGCCGAGCCCGGCGGCGCGTACCGCGTCGAGACCGAACATGGGCCGCTCCTCGCCCAGCGCGTGGTGCTGGCCCTGGGCAGTCCGGCCTGGCCCGCCCTGGGCGGCACGGACATCATCGCCCGACTGGCCGGGCAGCTGGGCCTGCCGCACGCGCCCGCGCGCCCGGCGCTGACGCCGCTTGAGCTCTCCGGCCCGGAGGGCGCGCTCTGCCGTGAGCTGTCCGGCCTCTCGGTCATCGCGCGCCTGAGCCTGGCCCCGGACAGCGCCAGCGGCGGCGCGGCCTATACCGACGGCCTGCTCTTCACGCATCAGGGGCTGTCCGGCCCGGCCGCGCTGCAAATCTCCTCGCACTGGCGGCGCGGCGAGGCCATTCGCGTCGACTTGGCCCCGCAGGCCGACGTGCCCGCCCTGTTGCGTGAGCCCGGCCGCGCCAAATCTCTGGCGCGTTCCGTCATCGCCGAGCTTTTGCCGCGCCGGCTGGCAGAGGCGAGGCTGGCGGCCCTGCCCACGGGTTTGGCGGACCGCCGCTTGGCCGAACTTTCACGCGCGGAGTTGACGGCCATCACGGAGCTGCTCACCGACTGGCGCATCACCCCCAAGGGCACGGCGGGCATGGCCAGGGCCGAGGCGGCCAGCGGCGGCCTCGGCACGGAGGCCTTCTCCGCCAAGACTATGCAATGCAAGTCCCTGCCAGGGCTCTTCGCCATCGGCGAGGCGCTGGACGTGGCCGGGGAGCTGGGCGGCTACAACCTGCACTGGGCCTGGGCCTCCGGCTTTGCCGCGGGGCAAGCGCTCTGATGTTCCACTTAAGGGAACGCTGGAACGGCCCCTGCGGCTGCCGCGAGGTGCTCACCGTGGGCGCGCCGCTCATGATCAGCATGGGCAGCGCCACGCTCATGCAGTTCACCGACCGCGTGTTCCTGGGCCACCATGCCGTGACCGAGTTGGCCGCCGCCGTGCCCGGGAGCATCGTCTCCTTTCTGGCCGTGGCTTTCTTCATGGGCGTGACGACCTGCGTGGGCGTGCTGGTAGCCCAATACCACGGAGCCTGCCACCCGGAGCGCGTGGGCGCGGCCCTGTGGGCCGGCGTCTGGTTCAGCCTGGCCTCTGGAGTCGCGTTGGCCCTCCTGGCCGGGCTGGGCGGTCCGATTTTCGAGCTGGCCGGGCACCCTCCGGCCGTGCGCGGCCTGGAGGCCGAGTACTACCGCATCCTCACCCTGGGTGGCGTGTTCCTGGTGCTCGCCACCGCGCTTTCCGGCTATTTTTCCGGTCTGGGGCGCACGGTGGCGGTGATGGTGGTGAATCTCCTGGGCGCGGCGTTGAATATTCCGCTGGGCTATGCGCTGATCTTCGGGCGGCTGGGCGCGCCGGAGCTGGGCATTACCGGCGCGGCCATCGCCACGGTCACAGGCGGAGCGTTCACCTGCCTGCTCTTCGGCCTGCTGCTGCTGGCACCGGAGGCCGAGGCCCGGCACCACGTGCGCTCGGCCTGGCGGCTGGAGCCGGAGATGCTCACGCGGCTTCTGAAGATCGGCCTGCCCGCGGGCGTGCAATTTTTCCTCGACATCATGGCCCTGACGGGCTTCTCACTCCTGGTGGGGCGAATGGGCCTGGTGGCGCTGACCGCCACGAACATCGCCTTTTCCATCAACGGGCTCACGTATCTGCCGGTCATCGGCCTGTCCATCGCGGTCAGCATCCTTGTGGGCCGCAGCCAAGGCCAGGACAGGCCGGACCGCGCCCGTCGAGCCACCGGAAATTCGCTCTTCCTGGCTCTGTCGTGGATGGTCGCCGTGGGCCTGGTCTTTGTCCTCGCGCCCGGCCCGCTGCTCGACCTGTTCCAGTCCGCCGCCAGTTCCGCCCACAACGCCGGCAGTCCGCCCCCCGCGTTCTTCGCCGAGATTCGCGCCACCGGCGTGATCCTGCTGCGCTACGTGGCGCTGTACAGCCTGGCCGACGCCGTGTCCGTCATTTATTTCGGAGCGCTCAAGGGCGCGGGCGACACGCGCTTCGTCATGCTCACCATGCTCGGGGCCAGTCTCTGCGTGCTCATCGGCCCCGCCTGGCTTCTGGTGCAAAACGGTTTGGGCGGCATCCACGGCCCCTGGCTCGCACTTTCGGCCTACATCTGCACCCTGGCGCTCGCCTTCGGCCTGCGCTTCCGGCACGGGGGGTGGGCCAGGCGGCGCGTTATCGAAACAGACGGACAGGCCCCGGACTGCGGCCGCTCCTGACCTTCGCCCCTCGCTAGCGCTGGCGCGGAATGTGCATGTCGCAGGCAGTTTCGCGGCGCGCGCCGTATGTCCGCGCCGCTCACGCGTCTGCCGCTTGAGCGCCCCGCATGTCCGGCGCGCCTCAGTCCAGACAATGTGCTGGAGTGGACACAAAGAACTGAAAATCCAGGCCATAGCGCGCGGGGGCACGCATGAACGAAAACTATTTCCGCATCATGGCCGAGGGACTGCACGGCGAACTCGCCAACCTCTCCCCCGAGGACGTGCTGGTCCACTTCAACAACTACCGGGCCAACTTCCTTTTGGACCGGACCCTGACCGTGTGCTACCTGAACCGTTTTCTGGCGGCCTTCAACACGGAAGGCGCGCAATGCGCCAGGGAACCCCTGGAGTACCTGCTGGACAAGTGCCTCCAGTTCTCGCCATTCGACATCGCCAATATGCGCACCAAGCCCGTCCTGGACGCCCCCGAGGCCCGGCTCAAGATCGAGATCCTGGACAAAACGAATTTCGAGCCAGAGACCTTCAACATGATCGCGGGACTGGAGATAACGAAGGAAGCCCAAGACATCTCGCTCTTCCTGCGCAGGCTCCTGGAAGCTTTCCCCAGTTACGCCCTGGCCGCCGAGCTGCTGTTGGCCGCGGACTTCATCCTGGGCAACGCGCCGGACTGGCTGCGCAAGTTCAAATGCCCCAAGCGCCTGCAGGACGACTTCAACGGCATGCTTTTCCGCCACTACGCGGCCATGGGCCACACGGAGGAGGCCGCGCGCCTGTGGGAACTGTTGCCCCCGGCGGCGCATCGGGAGGTAAACCTGAATTTCGCGGCCGAGCTGGCCCGCATGCTGGGCGACGTGCCCACGGCCATCGCGCGCTACGAGCGTTCGCTCACGCTGGACAAGAGCCAGGCCGCCGCGCGCTTCCGGCTCATGGAGCTGCAAAGCCCAAGCGTGAAGCGCGCCGAGCTCGTCCAGAAGAAGAAAGTTGCCATCTACCTATACTCATACAATAAGGCCTCCGTGCTCAAGGCCACCCTGGCCAGCCTCGCCGCCTCGAACATCGGAGGGGCCTCCATCACCGTGCTCTTGAACGGCTGCACCGACGATAGTCTGGCCGTGGCCGAGTGGGCGAAAAAGCTCTTTCCGCGCAACGCCTTCACCATCATTCCGCTGCACGTGAACATCGGCGCGCCCGCCGCGCGCAACTGGCTCATCAACCAGCCCTCCACCTGGGAGACCGACTATGTGGCCTTCCTCGACGACGACGTGGACGTGCCCGAGGACTGGCTGGAGTGGTACCTCTCCGTGGCGGAAAGGGACGAGAAGATCGCGGTGGTGGGCGGAAAAATCGTCTTCCCCGGCCGCCCGGCCAAACTGCAGTACCTGTTCCGCTACGTCAGCGTAGCCAAGGATGATCTCCTGAAACTCAACCTTGGCGCTCCGGACCACCAGTTCGACAACGGCGCGTACGATTTCATCCGTGAGACGCGCTCGGTCATGGGCTGCCTGCACCTGTTGCGCACCAGCGCCCTGCGCGAGGCGCCGAACTTCGACATACGCTTCTCGCCCTCACAGGTGGACGACATCGACCACGACCTGTGCCTGTGCCTGGCGGGCTGGAAGGTCATGTACTGCGGGCTCGTCACCTGCGTGCACCACCAGTCGTCCGGGCTCGGGGTCAAAACCGATCCGCGGGAGTTTGCCCGCATTGGGAACGGCATCGGCAACGACATCAAGCTCTTTTACAAGCACTTCGCGCACATGGACGAGCTGCGCAAACTCGACAACTTAAGCCTGCTTCCCTGGGGGCGCGCCTAGTTTCTTTGCGCCCCCGGCAAACGGCGAGGTGTTGACACGCCCGGCGTTGTGCCTGCACAGTCCGCGCGACAGCCCCGCGGCGGAAGGCACGGCGCGTCCCGAAGGCAACGGCCGCGGGACCACGTACCGGATGCCGCCGATCCGAACCGGAGACAGCAATGCCTGAGCCACGCTTCCTCGCCGTCATCGATGAACTCCCCGCCGTAGCGGGGCAGTTCGTGGTCTGCCTGGGCAGGCCCGCCAACCTGACGCAGCGCCCCCTCCAGCTCTCCGATGCTCAGCTGTTGGTATTGGAGAAGGTCGATGCGGCGGCGCTCTCCCGCATTGCCGGGCTCGACCCAAAGGCCATGGCCAGCGGGCTCGTGCTGGTGACCACCAGCGCGGAGCATGCGCGCAACCCGCGTGGCGTGCTCTGCGCCCAAAAGCTCCTGACCCTGCTGTACGTCAAGTATGTGGAGATGCCGTTCCACAGCACGCGCATTCCTGATCCGCTCAAGCTGCGGCCGGAAGACACGCCGCCGGAATATCTGCACCTGCTGCACCGCTACCGCAATACGCCCCTGCACCTGCGGCACAACCTCGTGGACAAGCTCGAAGGCCAGCGCGTGGGACTGCCCTGCCTGCTGCTGCTGCCGGGACCGTCCTTAAGGCTTCTCAAAGAGCACCTGCCAGAACTGGCCCGCCGTTACCTCATCGTGACCCTCTCCCGGCTGCTGCCCCTCCTGCGCGAGTGCGGCGTGGAGCCGGACGTGCTCGTGCAGTTGGACACCGTGCCCCTGCAGGAGCACTTCCACCACCCAGACGAGAAATTTCCGCGTTCGGTGCTGCTGGCGCTCTCGTGCGCACCCGTGCAGACCTTCGCGCCACGCTTCCGGCACACGTTCTTCATCGACAGCTTTGACCTCGCGCTCTTGCCGAATCCGGCGCGCCTGCGCGAATCGTGGCTGAGTTCGCTTCTGGCCTGTCTGGGCGCGGTCGAGGCGCTCCACGCGCCGCAGGCGCTGTTGGCCGGAGCGGACCTGCGCCTGCTCAACAACGCCACCTATTACGTGGAGCGGGACGACGGCCAGGAACTCCCACCCTACAACGCGCCCATGAGCAGCGCTTCCGGCGCCGTCGCCCTGGCCGACGCGAAGGGTCGGCGCGCGGACACCACCCTGCAGTTTTTCGCCACCGCCGCCGAGGCCGAACTGTTCGTCCAGGCCATCCACGCCGCCCAGGGCACGGTCTTCCGCAACCTCTCGTCCTTGAGCCTGCTGGACCCGGACGTCTGCGCGCCCATGAGTGTCGACGAGGCGCTGGCCGCCCCCGAACTGGACAAGGCGCCCTTCCTGGCCAAGACCGACCGGGCCGCGACCCTGCCCGAAGCAGTAAATCTCCAGGCCACGCGCGCACGCTACGCCAGCGATCTCAAGGAGGCCAAACACGGCCGCGACCTCCTGACCTGCCTGCGCGTGAGCGCCCCGGAGGCTCTTGGGCAGCACCCGTGCCAGCGCTATGTGGCGGCCAACATGCCCTGGTTCCGGCCCAGCGGCGCGGAGAACCTGACCCGCCTCGCGGTCAACCTGGCCGAGGAATTGTGCCTCCAGGCGCGCTTTGCGCGCAATGTGGCCGCCCTGCACTGCCAGGCCGCCAAGGGCGTGGCCCTGCCGGTCCTATGCACGGCGGAGGAGGAGATGGAAATCCTGCCCCGGCTGGGGCGCCTGCGACCGGACTGGTCCTGGCGCTTCCTTGGAATCCAGGCCATTGAGGCCGGGCGCCCCAAGCCCTCGTCCGGCAGCGTGGAGCTGGCCGCGCTGCATGACTGGATACGTTTCCAGGACGTGCTGCTCCTCGCTCCCGGTTGCGCCCGGGAGTACCACTATGCCCTTTCTCTGATCCGGGGCGACAACGTTCTGGATCTTGAGCAGCTGCTCGCCTACTCCCCGCAGTGCTGAGCGGGGTTCGCCCCTAGGCCGCGCCGCGCTTCCGCAGGGCGGCGAGCACGAACCCCCTCGAATCAAGGGCGGACAGGGTGCTGCGGAAGCTGTCCTCCTTGCCCTGGTCCACGGCATTGCGCCGGGCCAGGAGGATTTCCTCCAACCCGGCCTCCAGACGATAGGCCGTGAGCCCCGCCATGCCAAGGCGCAGGCCGGTGCGCCAGTCCTTGGGGCTATGCAGGGACAGGTGGGACAGGTGCCCGAGCCGGGTGAAATCGTACCCCCGCATGTTCGAGGTCAGCGCCACCAGTCTGCGGGGGATTTCCAAATCGCCGGGGTCCAGCCGCTGGGCCTGGTACAGGCACTCCACCGCCGCACGGGGCAAGTGTGCGGCGGAATCGTATTGAAAGCCGGCCGAGCCGAGACGCCCTGCCGTGGCGAGTTCCTTGGCCCACAGCTGACACAGCCGGGCGGGACTTTCGGGCTGCGCGGCGTCCTTTTTATGCGCCGAGGCGTGCCGGAACCAGAATTGCCGGGCCACGTTCCAGTCCTCCAGAAGAACACCACCCATGGAGCCGGCCAGGTTCACGTCCAACTGCTCCGGGTGGACTCCCTCGGCAAGGATGCGGCACAAAAAAATCAGCGCCTCGTCCCTGGAGCCATTCTCCACCGCGAGCGTCATGAGCGCGGTCAAGACTTCCGGCGTGGGTGGCAGCTGGGCCAAGGCCCGGCCCAGACCCTCGGCCGTGGCGGAGAACATCCCGGCCCGTCGCAGGTGCGTCAGGCTCAGCCAGTAGGCGGCTTCCGCCTCCGCCCCGCGTAAGGCGGCGGGGGAAAGCCCGGCCGCGAAGTCCAGCACGCTTTGGCAGCGGTGGCCCACCAGATGCTCCCGCCGCACCCGCTCCCAGGCCGCCCGGCCCAGGCGCTCGGCCTCGTCCGGCCGGGCCCGGTAATGGTCGAGCAAGGCTTGCAGCTCCAGCACATGGGCATAGGTCTCTATCTCGCGGCCGCGCGCGAACAGCACGTCCTGGTCCGGCCCCACGTCCTGGCTCAGCACAAGACAGCCGCAGCCGGCGGCCTCCACCAGCCGAAAATTGACCTCGGAAAGCAGGGCCTCGTTGGGGGCCAGGCGCGTGTCGCCGTAGAAGTCCAGCATCCCCTGGAAGGTCAGGTCCTGGGCCGCCTCGGCCGAATAGCGCTCCACAAGGAACTGGACCAGCCATTTGCGCAGCAACCGTTGCTCCGTCAGGCGGCCCACGAAGCCCACGTCGCGCCCACGTTCGGCAAAGGGCCGCCAGGGGCGCTCGGGCCCGAACATGGCCATGCGGCCCAGGGCCGGATGCGGCGCGCGCAGGGCGTTCTGGAGGATGCTCACGTGCGGGGTCAGCACCCCGTCGAAGAGACGGAAGTAGAACCTTTGCCAGAACAAATTCAGATGGGTGTCGAGGGACCAGAAGATCTTGGGACAGGAGAAGCGTTGCAGGCCGCCAAGGATCACGCGCGGGCCCAGGCTCTCCTCCTGAAAGATGAGGTCCGGGACGAAAGCCCGCTCGGCCAGGGCGGCCGCCAGATCGAACAGGGTTTCACGCGGCCAGAAGTTGACCACCTCGTGCCCCATCCGTTGGAACGCGGGACCGATCAGGGGGGAGATCGCACAAATTTTCACGCTTGGTCCGCCCCCCGCCCGAGGCCACGGCACCGCCGCGCATCGGAGTCTTCACTGGTTCCCGCCCGCGCCCACGCCGCACACCCGCTCCCGGAGGCGGGCGAAAGTTCCGCAGGCAGTTCTCATACAGCACATTTCATTGTCCTTGTCCACGCGGCATAGACCAAAGAGGAGGCCGGACGCGGCGGCTCCCGACGAGGCCCTTGCGTTGAGGCGAGCGCAGAGCCTATAGGAACACCCGGCCCGGGCGAAGGGCAACCCCGGGCCAACGGTCCCACGCCTTCGACGCAACACAAGACCATGGCCGCTCAGGACAGCACACGCATGGAGCACCGCCTCGAACGCCTCCTCGACCTCTTCCGCAGCCAAAACGCCGTGGCTGTGGCCTACTCCGGCGGGGTGGACAGCTCGCTGACCCTTTGGGCCGCGGCCAAGGCTTTGGGACCGCGCGCGCTGGGCGTCACGGTGCGCTCGGAGTTCGTGTGCGGTCTGGAACGGCAGCGCGCGGGACGCATCGCGGCCGTGCTGGCACGCGAAACCGGCGCGCGCGTGCTGACGCGGTGCGTGGCGGTGCTGGCGAACGCGCGGCTGCGCGCCAACCCGGAGGATCGCTGCTACCTGTGCAAGCAGGTCGTCATGACCGAGTTGCGCGCAGCGGCGCTGGAATTTCTGGGCCCGGAGGCCAGTCTCGCCGAGGGCACCAACGCGGACGACGACCCGGCGCGTCCCGGCCGCCGCGCCGTGGCCGAGGCCGGGGTGCTTTCGCCCCTGGCCGCCTGCGGCATCGACAAAGCGGGCGTGCGCGAGCTGGCGCGCGGACTCGGCCTGCCAAACGCCGACGATCCGTCCAACTCCTGCCTGGCCACGCGGGTGCCCACAGGCGCGGAGTTGACTTACGCACGGCTCACGGCCATCGAAGGCATGGAGCGCGCCGCGCTCGACCTGGGGCTGGTGGACCTGCGGGCGAGACTGGTGCCGGAGCACGGACGCGGCGACGCGGTACGGCTCCTGGTGCGCCCGGCGCAGCTCATGTTCGCGCAGGGGCAGCTGCCGCGTCTCCAGGAGCGCGCCCAGTTCCTCGGCTTTACACACTTTTCCCTGGGGGAACGCACGTGAACATAGACAGTCTGCTGGAAGAATTCCGCCAAGGCCGACTCGCGGCCTCGGAACTCAAGCGCCAGCTTTTGGGCGAAAGCATCACCGAGACCGGGTTCGCCCGGCTGGACCACCATCGGCTGCTGCGCAAGGGCCAGGCCGAGGTGGTGTTCTGCCAGGGCAAGACCCCGGAGCACGTGGCCGCGATCTTCGCCGAGCTGGCGGAGCGCACCGGCCGGGTGCTGGGCACCCGCGCCGACGCCGCGCATTTCGAGGCCGTCCGGGGCATGCCGGGCGTGGCCTACGACCCGCTCTCGCGCGTGCTCAGCGTGGAGGCTCGGCCCGTGGACAAAGTGGGCAAGGTCGTGGTGGTGAGCGCGGGCACGGCGGACCTGCCCGTGGCCGAAGAGGCCGCGCGCACGGCCGAACACCTGGGCAGCACGGTGCTGCGGCGCTTTGACTGCGGCGTGGCGGGCATCCACCGCTTCCTCTCGGTGCTGGACGACTTTCTGGACGCCCAGGCCGTCGTGGCCGTGGCGGGCATGGACGGGGCGCTGCCCTCGGTGGTGGCCGGGGCCGTGGCCGCACCGGTCATCGCGGTGCCCACCAGCGTGGGCTACGGCGCGAGCTTCGGCGGCTTGGCCGCGCTCTTGACCATGCTCAACTCCTGCGCGCCAGGCATTTCCGTGGTGAACATCGACAACGGCTTCGGGGCGGGGTACATGGCCCATGTCATCAACGCCCAGTGCGAAGCCGCGCGCAAAGGATAGACTTTCGTGAAAACGCTGTACCTTGAATGCTCCCTCGGCGTCTCCGGCGACATGCTCCTGGCGGCCTTGAGCGACCTCGCGCCCGAGGGCGCCCGCGTGCTCTCCGAGGCCGTGGCCTCCCTCGGCCTGCCCGGCGTCTCCGTGCGCATCGGCGAGCAGATGGTCCAGGGCATCCGCACCCGGCTGGTGGAGGTGCTGGAGGAAACGCCTCAGCCCCTGCGCCACTTGCGGGACTTGACCGGCATCATCATGGCCGCGCCCCTGCCGGAGCGCGTGCAGGAGCTGTGTCTGGCCGCGCTGACGCGGCTGGCCGAAGCCGAATCCAAGGTACACGGCGAGCCGCTGGAGCACATCCATTTCCATGAGGTGGGCGCGGTGGACACGGTGGTGGACGCCCTCGGCTCCATCCTGCTCGCCCACGCCACGGGTGCGGAGCGCGTGCTTGCCTCGCCCGTGAACCTGGGCTCGGGCTTCGTCACCTTTTCGCACGGACGCTTCCCCGTGCCCGCCCCGGCTTCGGCCGAGCTTTCGCGCGGCATGCGCACCTTCGCCACCGACTCCGGCATGGAGCTGGCCACGCCCACGGGGCTCGCCGTGGTCAAAACCCTGGCCCAGGCCTACGGGCCGCTGCCGCTGGGCAGCATCGAGGCCGTGGGCTACGGCTCGGGCACGTATTCCACCGGCCCCTATCCCACGTTCCTGCGCGCGTACCTCATCGACACCACCGAGACGGCCCGGTCCGGCGAGGAGCATAGGCACACGCATGGGCAGCACAGCCATACGCACCACCACGGGCGTGGGGGGCATGAACACGCCTGAGCCAGACATCCAGCTCGTGGTAGCGCGCTACCGCGAGGACCCCGCGTGGCTTGGCGCGCTGGGCCTGTCCGGAGTGCTTTACAACAAGGGCCCGGAGCTCGCACCGAACGTGCTGCCGCCGGGCATCCGCGCCCTTCCCCTGCCGAACCTCGGGCGCGAGGCGCACACGTACCTCACGCACATCATCGCCAACTACGACGCCCTGCCGCGCCACACGGTTTTTCTGCAGGGAGATCCCTTCGCCCACCTGACCCCGCCGGACGAACCGGGGCTCACGCCCCTGGGCTTACGGAAACGCCTGCTCGACCTAGCGGCCAAGGACCAGCCCTTTGCCGGGCTGGCGTGGTTCCGCCTGCGCTGCGATGGCCTAGGCCGCCCACACGATCTGGCCGATCCGGCCAAGAAGGGACGCTGGAAAGGCTGGGGCAAGGACATCCCCGTGGCGCAAACATTTGAATCCCTCTTCGCGGCGCCGTCCCCGCGCGAATTCATCGCCCGCGCGCCCACGGGCAACATGCTGGTGCGCCGCGACCGCATCCTGGCTCGTTCGCAGTCGTTCTACCAGCGCGCGCTGTCCCTGGTGCTGGCCGATTCCGACGACGCGCACAACACGGGCCACGCCTTCGAGCGGCTGTGGCAGGCGATCTTCTCCGGCGGCGCGCCGAGCACAACAGGCCAGGGCGGATCGGACAAGGCTGAACCGGACAAAATCGATACGAGCCGGGGTTGGCCCGCGGGGGGCAAGTGACCCGAACCCGCCGCCCTTCTTGCATTTGACGGCCCTCCAGTCCCCGTGCTACTTCTTTTGATTGCTCTGGCCCGTGGCCGGAGACACCGCCACACCAACTGGATATGATGCGCAAAACGTCGCTCAACCCCCATGGAGTCCTGCCCGCAGGACGCCCGGAGGCCGCATGCTCGGCCGTCTAAAGCCCTATCTTGGGCCGGCTCTCGCCCTTGGATTGCTGGCCGCCGCCGTCTGGGCGCTCAAGGCCCAGTTGGCGGGCTATGATATTGGCGAAATCCTGGGCACCCTGCGCCACGAAACGGACCGCGACATCTTTCTCGCCTTTGGCCTCACGGCTGTGAACTTCATCGTGCTGGGGGGCTACGACATCCTGGCCCTCGCCTACATCAAGCACCCCCTGCCGGCCTACCGCCCCATGTTGGCGTCGTTCGCGGGCAACGCTTTCAGCAACACCATCGGCCTTTCCACCCTGGCCGGCAGCTCCGTGCGCTACCGGCTGTATTCCTCCTGGGGCCTCACTCCGGGAGAAATCGCCAAAATCGTGGTCTTCACCACGCTGACCCTGTGGCTGGGCCTGTTCTCCATCGGCGGCATCATCTTCACCGCGAAGCCGCTGCCCCTGCCAGACTGGATAAGCCTGCCCTTCCACACCACAAGACCCCTCGGGCTCATCCTGCTCTGCGCGCCTGCGGCCTATCTGTACGCCGCCGCCCGCAAGGAGACGCCCTGGCGCCTCGGCCGGTTCACGCTGCTGCTGCCGCAATTCCGCAGCGCGCTGCTGCAGGTGGCCGTGGCCTCCCTGGACTGGGCACTGGCCGCCGCCGTGCTCTATGCGCTCCTGCCGCCTTGGGCCAACGTGAACTTCCCGCTGGTCCTGGGCGCGTTCCTCCTGGGGCAGATCGCCGGGCTCGTCAGCCAGGTGCCCGGCGGCCTCGGCGTGTTCGAGTCCTGTCTGCTCTTCCTGCTCACGCCGCGCATCCCGGCCCCAGCGCTCTTCGCCGCCCTGGTGGCCTACCGCGTGGTCTACTACCTGCTCCCCCTGGCCCTGGCCTCGGCCCTCCTGGCCGTGCGCGAGGTGCTCTCCGCGCGCGAGTACGCCCGCAACGTCATCGTGTTCCTTATGCAGTGGTTCCCAATGGTGGCCACGCGCGTGCTGTCCACGTTCACCTTCCTGGCGGGCGCGGTGCTGCTGTTCTCCGGCGCGACGCCTGCGGTACACTCCCGGCTGCGCTGGCTGGAGGAGTTCCTGCCGCTCAGCGTGCTGGAAGTCTCGCACTTCATGGGCAGCCTGGCGGGCCTGGGTCTGCTCATCCTGGCACGTGGCCTGCATAAGCGCCTGGACGCGGCGTACTTCGTCACCGCCTGCGTGCTCTTCGCGGGCATCATCGCCAGCCTGCTCAAAGGCCTGGACTACGAGGAGGCGCTGCTCCTCACCGTGCTGCTGCTGGCGCTGCTGCCCTGCCACAAGCTCTTCTACCGCAAAGCCTCGCTGCTGTCCGAGGGGTTCACCAAGGGCTGGATCATCGCCATCCTGGTGGCCCTGGCCTGTTCCGTCGTCCTGGGCTACATGGCCTACGGCGACGCCACCCTGGACAGCCAGCTCTGGTGGATGTTCACCTTTGAGGACGAGCCCAGCCGCTTCCTGCGCGCCACGGTGGGCATCCTGGTTGTGGTGTTGTTCGTGGCGGCGCTGCGCCTCATGCGCTCGGCCAAACCGCGCTATGCGCCGCCAAGCGAGGGGGATTTCCATACCGTGCAGGCCCTGGCGGCGAGCGCGCCGGAAACTCCCGCGTACCTCGCGCTCCTGCGCGACAAGAGCTTCCTGGTGAGCAAGGCGGGCGATGGTTTTCTGATGTACGGCATCTGCGGCCGCAGCTGGGTGAGCATGGGTGACCCCGTGGGCCCGCCCGCGGCCCGCGCCGAACTGGCCTGGCGCTTCCGCGAGATGGTCGACCTCTACGCCGGGTGGACCGTGTTCTATCAGGCGGGCAAGGAGAACCTGCCGCTGTACCTCGACCTCGGTCTCTCGCTCATCAAGATCGGCGAGGAGGCGCGCGTGCCCCTGGCCACCTTCTCCCTGGCTGGACAGGCGCGCAAAGGCCTGCGCTACACACGCAACATGGTGGAGAAGGAAGGCGCAACGTTTGAGATCGCGCCCGCCCAGGCCGTGGAGGGGCTCTTGCCGGAGCTTAAGGCCGTGTCCGACAGTTGGCTGGCCTCCAAGCACGCGCGGGAAAAGAAATTTTCCCTGGGCTTCTTCAGCGCCGAGTACCTGACGCAGTGCCCCGTGGCCCTGGTGCGCAAGGAAGGCAAGCTCGTGGCCTTCGCCAACATCTGGGAGGGCGGCGCGGTGGACGGCGTGCGCCAGGAACTCTCGGTGGACCTCATGCGCTACTCGCCCGAGGCCCCGCCGAGCGTCATGGAGTATCTGTACATCATGCTCATGCTTTGGGGCCGCGAGCAGGGCTACCAGTGGTTCAACCTGGGCATGGCCCCGTTCTCCGGCCTGGAGAGCCACTCCCTGGCCCCGGCCTGGACCAGGCTGGGCTCGCTGCTTTACAGCTATGGTGGTCAACTGTACAATTTTCAGGGTTTGCGCCGCTTCAAGGACAAGTTCGCCCCCGTGTGGGAGTCAAAGTATCTGGCCAGCCCCGGCGGCACGGTTCCGCCGCGCGTGCTGGCCAACATCGCCAGCCTGGTTTCGGGCGGCGTGCGTGGAGTCATCACCAAATGAGTCGGACCACCTCGGCCCTTGTGGGCCTGTTGTTCCTGGCTTTGTGCCTGGCCACGCCGGCCTGCGCCAAGTCGGAAAAAGCCCCAGAAAAACTTTCCTTCAGCGTGTTTGGCGAAGTGCTCATCTACCGCAGCACAACCGAACCCGGCCGCGCCGTGCTGCTGCTCTCTGACGGCCCATGGGACACGCGCATGGACAAGGCCGCGCGCACCATCGCCGACATGGACGCCACAGTGGTGGGCATCGACACGAGCCACCTCCTGCAGCCGCTACGAGCCAAGGCCCCCGGCTGCCTCTACCAGGCCTGGGAGTTCGAGGGCCTGTCCAAAATCGTGCAGAAGACTCTGGGCTTCAAGAGCTACCACCTGCCCGTGCTGGCCGGTTTTGGCGAGGGCGCGGTCGTGGCCTATGCCACCCTGGCCCAGGCCCCGAAGAACACCTTCGCCGGGGCCATCCCCCTGGGCTTTTCGCCCCGGCTGGCCGTAGAGAAGCCCTTCTGCGCGGCCAATGGCCTCCGGTTTGAAACACCTGGGACAGCGGGCGGCGGCGTGGTCTTCCTCCCAGTGGAGAAGCCCCAAGGCAAACTGCTGCTGCTGCAAGGCAAGAACGACAAGCGCTTCAGCGTGGCCGAGGCGAAAAGCTTCGCCAGCCAGGTGTCCGGCGCGGACGTTGTCGCGCTTGACGGCGCCGGCCAAGCCGTCGATGTTGACACCAAGCTCTGGCGCACGGCTTTCCGCGAGGCCCTGAACACCGTGGCTCCGGCCGTCACCGCCCCGAAGCCCGCCGCAAGCCTGGAAGGCGTCGACGACCTGCCCCTGGTGGAGGTTCCGGCGCAGCATCCGAGTAAAACCATGGCCGTCGTGGTCACCGGCGACGGCGGCTGGGCGGGCATCGACCAACACATCGGCGAGACCCTTGCCGCCCACGGCGTCTCGGTCGTCGGCCTCAATTCGCTCAAGTATTTTTGGAACGCCAAAACGCCCGACGAGATGGCCCACGACCTGGAGCGCACCCTGACGCACTATGCGGCCAAGTGGGGCGCGGACAAATACATCGTGGTCGGCTACTCCATCGGCGCGGACGTGATGCCCTTCATGGCCGGCCGCATGAGCGAGGCCACCAAGACCCATCTGGCGGTGGTGGCCATGCTCGGCCCGGGCACCCACGCGGACTTCGAATTCCACCTGTCCAACTGGCTGAGCTCCGAGAACGTGCCCGAGGGCGCGCCCATGGTCCCGGAGATGGCTAAGCTCACCAAGGTGCCGGTGCTGCTCGTGTGCGGCAAGGATGAGGATGGCACCCTGTGCCAGAACTACCAGGCGCCCAACGTCACGAGCATGGTCCTGCCCGGCGGGCACCACTTCAACAAACTCTACGACCACATCGCCTTCTCCATCCTGCGCGCGGGCGGCATCCCCGTGCAGGAATAACGCGACCATGAGGAACAGTGCCGTGAGCGCCCCACAGAAATCCCGCCTGACCTATATCGACAACGTACGCATCTTTTTGTCCATGCTGGTGGTGGCGCACCATGCGGGCCAGCCGTACGGCAGCGAAGGCTGGTGGCTGTTCCAGTCACCCTTGCGCTCCAACTGGATCTTCCTGTTCTTCGGCGTCAACGAGGCTTTCTTCATGGGCCTGTTCTTCCTCATGGCCGGCTATTTCCACCCCGGCAGCCTGGACCGCAAGGGACCGCTGCGCTTCGTGGCCGACCGCCTGTGGCGCTTCGGCGTGCCCATCGTCGTCATGGTGCTGGGCATCACCCCGGTGTTCATCTACTTCCATGAGGTGCTCTTCAAACACCTGCCCGCCTGCGGTTATTGGAGCTTCTTCTCTGGCGCGTACCTGGGCATCGCCGACCGGCCCCTGGGCTGGCCCGGCGACCCCGGCATCCATCTCGAATTCGTGCACCTCTGGTTCATCCAGAACCTGTTCATTTTCGGCTGCGTGTACGCGCTGTACCGGGCCATCGTGGGCAAACGCGACCAGAAGCCCGCCACGCGCCTGGCCACGCCCATCGCCCCAGCCACCGCCCACCTGACGCTCCTCGGCCTGGCGCTGTGGCTCGGAGCCACCACCTTCCTGGTGCGCATCTGGTACAACGTCGACGACTGGAAGGTGCTCTTCTCCATCTGGGAGATCGAGTTCGCGCACGTGCCGCAGTACGTCACCATGTTCGTGCTCGGCATTGTGGCCGCGCGCCGGAACTGGTTCGAGCGCTTCCCGGCGAGCGTCGGCTGGACTTGGCTTGGCATCGGGCTGGCCTGCGTGGCCCTGTGGGCGTCGCGTGGGCTCGGGGTGGACTTCCCCATCTGGATCGGCGGCGTGTCCATCGCCGCGGCCAACCGCGCCGTGTGGGAGAGCGTGCTCTGCGTAGCCTTCAGCGCGGGCCTCTTAACCCTGACGCGCGAACGTTTTTCCAACCAGACGCCCTTCGCCAAGGCCCTGTCCGACAGCTCGTTCGCGGTCTACGTGTTCCACGTGCCCGTGGTGACGCTCATCCAGTACGCCCTGGCGGACTCCGGCCTCGGGGCCATGTCCCAGTTCCTGCTGGTCTCGGCGCTGGGCATCCTCATCAGCTTCCCGCTGGCACATTTCGTTCTTCGGCGGCTGCCGGTCCTCGGCAAAGCGCTTTAGGAAACAAACGCATTTGGCCGCGACAATTCCGTAGGCCACCTGCGTTTTTGTCGACGCTTTGTGTCGTTTAACGAAAGGCTGCCACGCAACATACTGAAATCGCTTGCCACGTGTTCTGGCCCCGTTCTTGCTTTTCCCCTGCCAACCAGGGGAGGCCCATGAACACCTTGCACACGCGCTATGGCAGCATTCCCTTTGCCGGTTTTGTGGAGCGTTTCGCCGATGGAGGGGTCATGTCCTGCACGCCCTCGGGCGCGGTGACGCTCGACACGCCGTACGGCGCGCTCAGTCCCCAGTTCAGCACCGACGACCTGCGCCGCCGCACGGTGCAGTCCCTGTCCTTCCATCCCACGGGCGCGCTGCGGGCGATTCCACTGGAGCGGGCCACCCGCGTCGAAACCCCGGCCGGGGCGCTCATGGCTGAGCTGCTGACCTTCCACCCGGACGGCGCGCTCTGCCGCGTCTTCCCATTGAATGGCAAGCTCTCCGGCTACTGGACCCAGGATGACGAGGGCCTGCTGGCCGAGCCGGTGCGGCTCGACACCCCCCTGGGACGCATCGAAAAACGGATCATCAACGTGTATTTCGCCCCGGACGGGGCCTTGCTGAGCCTGACCCTGTGGCCCGGCGAGACCTTGGACGTGCCCACGCCCCTGGGCGTGCTCGCCGCGCGGGTGGGCGTGGCCTTCCGGCCGGACGGCAGCCTGCGTTCACTCGAACCGGCGCGGCCGCTTGCCGTGCCGACACCGGCCGGGCGCATCCAGGCCTATGACCTGGACGCCGTGGGCATCAGCGGTGATGCAAACTCTCTGGAATTCTGGCCGGACGGCCCGGTCAAGCGCGTGCGCACCAATCTGACCCGCGTGCTGGCCTGCGGGCGGCCGGGGGGAGACGAACAAGGGCGGGAGCTGAGCTTCTGCCCGGAATTGCGCGACAGCCTCTGCGGCGACGGCGACAATGAGATTGTGCCCATGCAGTTGGAGTTCGGCCCGGAGGAGACGCGCATCCGCACCCGCCCCAACCAGGCCTGGACCGCGCTGCCAAACAAGAATTGGGATCTGCGCACCGAGCCTTTCGTGGCGCAGTTCGCCACGCCCTTCGGCCACATGGGCTGCGCCTGCTAGCACGGGGAAGAACTCAAGGCTCGTCGGAAAACAGCCACGCCAGGGCCTCGGCCTCGTCAAAAAAGACGCGGTACACGCGCCCGCGCTGACGCAGCAGGCTCTCAAAAAAACGCGCGACATGAACGTGCTCCGGCCGCTCGATCACGGCCCGCCGGAAGACGTCGGGCTCCTCGGGGCAGGTCAGGCCGACGAACTCAAAGGTGTCGGGAATGCTCAAGCGCGATTCCATCGCGCGCGCGTCCACCAAAATTCTCTTGTGCCCCAAAGGATAGGTCATGGCGGAAAGCCGCGCATACTGCTCAATGGCTCCCGGCAGGTCGTCCGCCAATTTCCCGGTGATCACCAGACGCAGATACCCCTGTTCCTCACGTGTCGTTGCCGAAAACTCCAACCCCTCAACCCCGCTCAGCCGAATGCCCGGCACAAATTGACAAAACGTCGCAAGCATGCCGGGACAGCGCCATCTTCCGAGGCGCCTTCCCGCACAAGTCAAGCCCCAACATCAAGCGAAGAGTCCAGAATTGCGCGACAGACTCAGCTCTTCTCGGAAAGCAGCCACTCCACAGCCTCGGGTTCGCAGGTGAACAGGCGGTAGGTGCGCCCCCGGCTGTGCATCAGGTTCTCGAAAAAACGGGCGGCGACCATATTGCTGGGCGAATCCAACGTCGCAGTGCGCGTCTGGTCCTCTTCCTCGGGACAAACCGCGGTGGCGAACTCAAAAATTTCCGGGATGCTCATGCGTTGGCACAGACCCCGCAGGTCAAGCAAATAACGAAAAACGCCCGAACCAACCGCCCGCGCGTACATCCCCGCATAGGCATCAATGGCCTCCGGCAGTGACGCCGGGAACGCGCCCGAAAGCGTAAAGCGCAGAAACCCCGCCTCTTCGCTGACCGCAACCGCTAACTCCACACGTCCCCCATACGAACAGGCTTGTCGAACGATACCCCGCCGGAGCATGATCCGGCTTGGCGGAGTGCTTACCCCGCTCTGCTGTTATGCGCAAGTCAATCGTCTACATAAATGGCGAAGTATTTCTCCCAATACCCGATTGTTAAGGCATGCTATATTTTCCGATAGCTCCAAGGATATTGAGTCGTCGCAAAAAACTCCGCCGACCAAGATGCCCTCAGCTGAGACGCAATCAATGGATCTGACGGAAGAAGCACAAAAGCTGCTCCATGTTGTTGTTTGTCCGGTTCAAGAGTCTGCTGGGCTTGTCGAGCCTCGCGTCGCGTTTATTGGCTCGTGCGGCGCGGCATGTGCATTAAGCTTTTCCACGTGCGGCCTGGTGGTACTGAAGATACGTTTTGTAATCTCCCGCGTAGTCGCAGTTCCCCATATGGACGAAACAGCTCTGGACATCGGCGCAAACTTCACCGCCAAGCGCTGTCCAACGCTTGCAGAAAGCATAATCCTCGGGGAGATAATCCCCGGTTTCCGCATCGATCTGTGTATCGAAAAATGCCCAGTTGTCGTGCCGCTCGCTGCCGGAGTTGACGAAAGACCGCTTGTAGCGCAGTTGCGGGTAGGCTTCCGCCATCCGTGCAAGCACTTGGCGGCGGATCATCATGAAACCGGCGGGAGCATACTCCACAGGGACAAAACCGGCCTGCACCACACTGCCTTCCCGGTGTTGCACCGTGTAGGCGAGGGACGCGGCAACGGCTTCGGCACACGTCAGTTCATCAGGCATCTCGCGCAGCCGCGCGGTGTCGAGGTGTTTCGCCGGATAGATTCCGCAGACCACGTCCTTGCCCGAACGCATGTACCGTAGCGCCGCGTCTGGCGGGAAGCCCAGGTCTGCGTCGATGAAAAGCAGATGGGAGTATATCTCCTGACGCAGGAATTCGTTGGCGATGAAGTTTCTGGCCCGGGGCACCAAACTCTCGTATGCGAGGTGATGGAAGCCCACCCCCACCCCGGCCTCTCGGCAGAGCTCGAGCATCTGCACGCATGCGCGCAGATATTCGAAACTGACTGTTCCGCTGTGACTGGGGGTGCCGACCAAAAGCATGGGACGCATCCCCACCGCAGCGGAGACCAGACGCCCGCGCGTGCATGTCTGCTACACATTTCAGAAATGAGCCTCCCGGTAGCCATTGCCCAGGACCGGAGCCGGACGGGATTTGTCCGCCGCCCCCGCTCGGACTTGCCCTGCGAAAGCAAATACAAGACGGCGCCACAGCCCATTTGGATACAAGGGCACGTTACGATTTGCACCAGGCGCCATAGCTTCACGGGCCACCACGTTGAAAATGGGCGCAAGGAGAGGAAAGAAAAGGCATGAGAGCCAAAAGAGAAGGTCCACAGCAGGTCCAGTCTACGTGGCAAGTGGCCGCCCTTAGGCGCTCACAAAATCAACGCTTCCTCTTCAGTCCGCCGGGGGCAAGGTGGCGTACATGGCTGTTTCCAGGCGTAAACCGTCACGAGCCAGCATCTCCGGAGTGACTTTTCCCTTCTGAAATTCAAGGGGTTGACCGAAGCGTACTTGGCATCGGGTTAAAGGCCAGGGCAACTGAAAACGGTCCCAGGAACCCTCAAACACATGCATGTGTTGCGGCTGAGAACGGACGGGAAACAGCAGCGCTCCAGCACTGTGGGCCAGGTACACGGCTCCATCCTTCACCTTATGGCGCGGGCCGCGGGGACCGTCCACGGTGATGACGCCGATGCGCCCGTTCTCCATATGCCGCTTGAGGGCGATGAGCGCCTTGAGCCCGCCGCGAGTGCTTGAGCCTCGCGCCGTGGCGTAACCGATGCGCTCCAGCACCTGGGTGATAAGCTCCCCGTCGCGGCTGTCGCTGACCACGGTGGCGGCGCTCCCATGTAGAAAGCGCATTCCGTATCCCGTGAGTGCAAACAGTTCCGAGTGCCAGAGCGCCATCATCACCGGTCGCCCCGTGGCCACCGCAGCTTTGATTTGTTCAACCGTCCCGTTGTCCTCAAAGCGCAGGCTGTTGATCCAGGCTCTGTAAAACAGGGTCAGGACGGGGCTCACCCAATGCGGGTCAATGCGCATGGCGCTCTCCATAATTTGTGCAGAGACCGCCTGGGCAACAGCGCAGAAACCGCATGGGTTGACTCAAAATCTATGGCTTTACCTACGACGGACGGGGCTTCGTTTCGCTATCATCCTGTGGTGTGGGACATGGGCACCACCTTCCCCCCTCACGGAGCGCGTCCAGGTGGCCCGCCCAAACCTGCATCATGCTGTGTCTCTCGGCATGGCGAACTGACGTTCTATCGCGTCCCGATTCCAACCCCGCTCAGTACGCAACGGTGCCGCCAATGATGGTGAGTGTTATAGGGTCCGGGTAGAAGAAGAGAAAGATGCAGGTGAAGGAGCATCCCCCCTGTGGCACACCCTCCGGATCAGCTCGAATAGCGGCTTAAACGCATCAAAATTGACATTTTGAAAGGGCGTTTCATTTCTGACGATATTAATTGCAAAATCTTTCTTAGATTGACTAAGGCTCTTTAACTTACCATTATCCATAACGCAAACGGCAGAGTCGATAACCTTCTCCTTGCCCAAAAGGGCTTCTTTCGAAGACCCCTCAGCTCCATTACGGGCATTTATGCCAAATTTTATTGACCTATTTGCCTTTAACTCTCCAGTTTTTTCATCAAACTCCGTAGACAAGAATATCCTACGTCCAAATTTATCAGCCTTTAGCAAGTCCTCATCCGTATACAGCTGTTCGACTGAAAATGATGTTGTTGCCCTATGTGCTGGTGCAGGCAAAACAATTGAATATACATTATTTCCGTAATACAAATATCCATCAGGTGTTTCCATATGCTTTTGGTTTATTTTAGGAATATCACAGTCAAAAACACAAATGACAGGATGCTCAAATTTCACATAGAGATGGTCGGCATCCTGACAGAATGACTGCAAATAACTAACACCTCCCGGGGCATAGCCTTTATGCTTCTGAATATTAAGGTAGAGGTCAGAAAATTCTTCGCGTTTATGAAAAGAAGAAAGTGCACTCTTAAAATGCATCCAATCTGTTTGGCCCTCACCGAGGATTGTGGGCATCCCGCAATCTCTGATTACAAGCTGCTCATATCTTTCAAAATATTTATAATATTGATCTCTAAAAATAGTGTAAAACTCTCTTTTTGGCTGCCTTACTCTGCTTTTCGTAGCTTCATGCTTTTCAGTCTCGTTCAAAAGATCAATTCTGTGACTTCTTATTTGCCTGATGTATTCTATTTTCCCTCTAACTACTTTATCGAAAAACAGCGCTTCACCATTTCGCGGCCGATTGTTTTGTAGTGAATAATAACTCAAAAAATTCCCTTGTGCATCTTCGAGACCATGGACTTTCCAGTCATGAAGCATTGCCCTGACTTGCTTCAACAGTTTTCTCTGTATATTTGGATAATCGTTTACAATTAATCCTGTCACCATCTGTCGATCTGAACGAGATCTCAGTGATGTTTTTTTACCATTAATGGCAAACCCATTTCTATTTACTGTCTCTTCCAGCACACTCCCGACTCCCCACGCATGGCCAACCTTGATCGCAATTTCATTAGGAAAAGCGAAACGATTTGTGGAAAATGTTATATCATCTGCATATCTAGTATAATAACACCCAGTGGTTTTTGCCAAATCACAAAGCTGCCTGTCTAGATATGCACATACCATGTTTGAAATAACTGGTGAGCAAGGAGCTCCTTGTGGCAATCTGTCATTATAGCAGGCAATTTTTGCTATGAGGATCGCAATCTTTCTATCAATTGTGTATGGCCTTGCTGTCAACAACCCAACGATTCTGCCGAAATGGATAGAGTGAAAAAAATCTTTTAAATCAATATTGAAAACATACTTCTTCCGCGAATGGACGTTGGCATTTGTCAGAATCGTTCTCTCCCTAACAAACCCATGAACTGATTTCTTTACCATGTAAATTTCGTAAAGTTTTTCTGTTAGACTCTTCTGAATTGTCTTTAATACTGTGTTTGGTGTTGCAATTTCCCTTACGCCTCCGGTCCTTTTCTTAATAGTAAATTCAAAATATTGCCCGCTTGGACCACCATTCAGTTTGTACAGGACGTAGCTTAACACTTTTGGTTCAAAGCCAAGAAACTTTGCCAAGTCGGTAAGAGACGATAGTGCTCTGAACTCATCGATTGTCGTGGACATATTCTATCCCGTTAAAAAGGGGGCACCTGCCTAGTAATTCCAACCTGCTGCGAATGCGGAAGTCGTCACTCGGAGAACCGAACAACTTTATTACCAAGAGTGAACCGGGAAGCCATCTCCCCAACCGTTCAATAGTCATCGCCGGTAACAGCGACAAAAAACAACCTACCTTCGGCAGATGCCCAATCCAATCATTACCCGCGCTTGGGTTGATAGGCAAGGCACTTTGCGCATCGCCATAAGACGCGTGATTTGATCAGCCTTTCGACACGACAGGTCCTCACGTACGCGGATTTTAACAAACCCAATTTAGCTTGACTTTCGAGTGCATGGGGTTCGTTTTCCAAAACGTTTTTTCGCCTGCACTGGCCCTGCCGTGAGCTGATACTGCGTCTAACCATTTTCCCCGTCCATAGCACTCCACGCATGACGCAATATTTACAGTTGTCCAAAATTCGCCGAGTCGTATTTCCTCCGCTTGGACTTTGCTAACATTTCGTCCGCGTGTGTCTCGTCCAAGAGTTTCGCCGCCTCCAGGAACGCCCCGCCCCTCTCCGCCTCCTTGGCCAGGGCCGTTATCCAGCCCTCGGCAACCAAGTGCGGCAGCACGTTCCAATGCGGTGCTAAAAGCGTTATCCGGCCAAATATTTTCCCTTTCGCTTGCGCCCGCAGGGCAACTCCGAAGTTGACTACTCGCTCACGGTCCGCCTTGAGGGATTGAGTCAGGGCGTACCCGGCCAACATGACAAAAGTGCAGGTCAAGCCAGCTTCGCGGTAAGCGCCCCAAAGCGTTGGGGCTGCTCGCGCCTCCGCAACGGCTTCCCGCTGATTCGTGGTGGCCTCATGCAACACCATGTTGGCGCGCTGTTACCCCAGATGTCAACGAACCACAAAAGACAACCCCGGACACGACATCCGGGGTTAATCGTTGAAGCTCTAAGCTTGTAAAGTCCCCTGTTTTAGGGCCAGCTATGAGTAGAGACTCTGGGTTGGAGGTTTTGGGGTAGCCGGAGGGCAGGGGGTACCCCCTGCCCTCCGGGCGGCAAATTCCACTGGCGGCATGTCCCCGAGGGACTCATGGGG
>JARLHQ010000011.1 GCA_031292175.1 Humidesulfovibrio sp. | reverse complement strand
GGGTGCGTTTGTGGGGGGCCGGCGAAGGCACCGCATCTAAAAAGAGCTATAATAATATTTTTGGCCGATGGGGCGGGGGGGGGGGGGGGGGGGCGGCCCCCCCCCCCCCCCCCCCCCCCACACTTTTTCCAAGACCGGAGGGAGCATGGACCAGCAGACCCTGCGTCAATGGGAAGCACGCTGCATCCAAGAGGAGCAGCCCTTCTGTCAGGCGGCCTGCCCGCTGCACGTGGACGGCCGAGCCTTTCTCGGCCTGCTCGCCAAGGCCAGGTGCTTTCTGGTGCTCGCAGGGCTGGAGGGCTGATGCGTCTGGCTGCCGTCGTGCTCTCGGCCGGAAAATCCTCGCGCCTGCCATGCTTTAAGCCCCTGCTGCGCCTCGGAGATGAAACCATGCTGGGCCGTGCCGCAAGCCTGTTCCGGCAATGCGGCGTGCGGGAAATCCTGGCCGTCACCGGTTGCCGGGCCGAAGAGGTCGGGAACGAGGCCCAGGCCAATGGCATGCGCCTTGTGTTCAACCCACGCCACGAGGACGGCATGTTCACCTCTGTCCAGGCCGGGCTCGCCGCGCTGCCGCCGGGCATCGACGGTGTCTTCACGCTGCCGGTGGACATCCCGCTCATCCGTGCGGCCAGCGTCCGGAGCTTGGCCACACGCTTTGAGACAAGCGCGGCGCAGGTTCTGCTGCCGACCTTTCAAGGTGAGCCAGGGCATCCGCCGCTCATCCGGGCCGAGGCCATCCCGCATATTCTGGACTGGAGCGGGGCAGGAGGCCTGGCCGGGGCGCTGGCCAGCGTGTCCTGTGAGACAGTGCCCGTGGCTGACGCCCAGATATTGTTCGACGTGGACGACGAGGCGGCCTTTGCCGAGGCCGAGCGCCGCGTGGCTCGGCTGGATGTCCCCACCGTGGAGGAGGCGCTGGCCCTGCTCGCCATGCACAACGCCGGAGAACGCGGCATCGCGCATGGCCGGGGCGTGGCCGAGGCCGCGCTGGCCCTGGCGCGCGCGCTTCAGGCCCGGGGCGAGGCATTGGATTTAGCACTCGTGGAATCCGCCGCGCTTCTGCACGACATAGCCAAAGGCCAACCAAACCACGAGGCCGCAGGCGCAAAGGTCCTCACGGAACAAGGCTTTCCACGCCTAGCAAAAATTGTTGCCGCGCACCGGGACATTGACCCCGCCGGGCTGATGCGCCTCACGGAGCGTGAGCTGATCTACCTCGCGGACAAGCTGGTGCGCGGACCAGTGCGTGTGCCTATACGCCAACGATTTCAGGAAAAGCTGGACCGTTTCCAGGGCGACGCCGAGGCCTGCCACGCCATCCGCCACAGGCTCGCCCACGCGCTGGATATGCAGGCCCAGTTCGAAACGAGCGCAGGCAAAAGCGTCAGCGAGATCATCGGCACCCCGTCCCTGACCGGCTAATTCCTTTTCTCCCCGAATCATTGCGTCCTTTCCGGCATGGTCTCCGCCCCTCTGTTTCTCAGGGGGCATCGCCTCGTTTCGCGCTTCAAATCGTTCCGCCTGCAACAGTAATTATCTCAACACACCGTAATTACATATAAAAATATAATTATTGTTTCAAGCCAGTCGCGCTTGACAGACCTCAAATCACAATTTAAATAGCGTTTAAATTTTCGTTCTAAATGTTTGTTTACCAGACGGAGAAAGACATGGCGGCACCACAGGAATCGAGCACCAAGGCGCGTTTGTTGCAAGCAGGCCGGAAGGTCTTTGCGGAGCGTGGCCTTGAAAACGCCACCATTCGCGAAATCTGTAGCCTTGCCGAGGCCAACGTGGCTGCGGTGAACTATCATTTCGGCAGTAAGGAGAGGCTCTACATCGCTGTGCTCCAGGACTACATCCAGCGCGAAGATGAACGGCATCCACACGACGAAGGCGTGACACCGCAGAGTGCCCCCGAGGACCGACTGCGCGCGTATCTGCGTGGCTTCCTGCTCCAGACGCTGGGGGACGGCGACCCGGAAAACGAGCGGTTGGGCAAACTGCTCACACAGGAGTTCATTGAACCGTCACAGTATTTCGGCGAGATTTTTGACCGGCACTGCCGCCCCTCGCACGAACTGTTGAAGGACATCGTGCGCTTGTTGCTGCCTGGCCATGACGAAACCACCGTGGCCCGTTGCGCGTCAAGCATCGTCGGCCAATGCGTGCTCTTCGACGTCGGCAGGGAAGCGCTCAGCCGCATGACCCCTGATTTGGCGCTCAAGGCAGGCAACATTGAACATATCACAGACTTCATTATGGAATTTTCACTCGGAGGCATCGCGCGTCTAAACGCCCGCCGCCAACAGCACGATAAGGCATGATCCTTCGGCAACCCGTTATGAAACTGCAAGCAAGCACATCAGGAAATCCCATGCGCATCCGTACACGTTACACCCTTCCGCTCATGTTCGCCGCGCTTTTCGCGGTCCTTCCCGGCTGCGGCCAGAACCAGCAGGCGGGGGGACCTCCGCAGGGCGGCGCGCCCGAGGTCACGGTGGTCACCATCGCACCCCAGTCCGTGACGCTTACCGACGTGCTGCCCGGCCGCACATCGGCCCATCTCATGGCCGATGTCCGTCCGCAGGTGGGCGGCATCGTGCAGAAACGGCTGTTCCGGGAAGGCTCCGACGTCAAGGCTGGCGAGACGCTCTACCAGATCGACCCGTCAACCTATCAGGCCTCGTATGACAACGCCAAGGCCACCCTGGCCAAGGCTGAGGCCAACGCCCTGCCCGCACGGCTCAAGGCCGAACGCTACGCCAATCTGGTCAAGGTCAACGGCGTGAGCAAGCAGGATAACGACGACGCCCAGGCCGCCAACGGGCAGGCCGAGGCCGAGGTGCAGGCCGCCAAGGCCGCGCTGGAGTCCGCGCACATCAATCTTTCGTACACCCGCGTCACCTCACCCATCGCTGGGCGCATCGGGAAGTCCACCGTGACCCCCGGCGCGCTGGTGACCGCCAGCCAGGCCACCGCCCTGGCCACCGTGCAGCAGACCGACCCCATTTACGTCGATGTCACCCAGTCGAGTGCCGAGGTCTTGCGCCTCAAGCGCGATCTGGCCAGCGGCAAGCTCAAGAAAGCCGGCGCTGACGGCGCCAAGGTGAAGCTGCTCTTCGAGGATGGCTCGGCCTACGCCAGCGAGGGCGTACTCCAGTTCTCGGACATCACCGTGGACCAGAACACCGGCGTTATTACCCTGCGTGCGCTGTTCCCCAATCCCAACCACGAGCTTTTGCCCGGCCTTTATGTACGCGCCGTGCTTGAGGAAGGCATCGCCGAGCAAGCCATTCTGGTGCCCCAGGCCGCGGTCGCCCGCGACAGCAAGGGCGATGCCCAGGTGCTGGTGGTCAAGGCGGACGGAACCGTGGAACTGCGCCCTGTTACTGTGGACCGCGTCGTGGGCGACAAGTGGCTGGTCTCAAGCGGGCTCGCCGCGGGCGACAAGGTCGTCGTGGAAGGACTGCAAAAGGTGAAGCCCGGCGGCAAGGCCAAGGCCGTGGAAGCCGCCGCCCCCGCTGCAGCGCAGCCCGAGCAGGCTAACGCCACGTCTCAGTCCGCTTCCACCGAGACCGGCAAGGCCCCCGCAGGCCCCGCAGCCACGCCGACGCAGGCGGCCAAGCCCAAGCCAGAATCGACAAATCCTGAAACGGCCAAGCCGCAGATCGAAAAGCCCCGGCCTGGCAAGGTCAAGGCCGAAAAGGCCAGCGCGGACAAAGAAAAGACGGTTACGGCATCGGCGGACAAGGCACAGGTCGGCAAAACCGAGACGGCCGCAGAGAGAACTCCAGCCAAGAAGCATGAGCCGCTCGTCTACTCGCCGCCCAAGAACGAACCCTGGCCCACCTCCACGCTGAACGACGCGCCCGCCGAAAAGTCTGGGCAGACCCCCGAACACACGCCCGCGCAACAGTAAAGGATCGGGAGCACGCATCATGGCCAAGTTCTTCATCGATCGCCCGGTCTTCGCCTGGGTCATCGCCATCATCATCATGCTTTCAGGCGTCCTGTCCATCATCCGCCTGCCCATTTCGCAATACCCGAAAATCGCGCCAACGGCCGTCAGCATCAGCGCCTCGTACCCGGGCGCTTCCTCAAAAACCCTTGAGGACACCGTCACCCAGGTCATCGAACAAAAGATGAAGGGCATCGACGACCTGCGCTACATGTCCTCCACGAGCGACTCCACGGGCCAGGTGGCCATCACCCTGACCTTCGATTCGAACACGAGCCCGGATATCGCTCAAGTACAGGTACAGAACAAGCTCGCCCTCGCCACGCCACTGCTGCCGCAGGAAGTGCAGCGCCAGGGCATTACCGTGAACAAGAGCGCCACGAGCTTCCTCATGATCGTGGCCCTGGTGTCCGATGACCCGAGCATGACCGGCGGTGATCTGAGCGACTATGCCTCGGCTTATCTGCTCGACCCCATCAGCCGCGTGAACGGCGTGGGCGAGGCATCCGTCTTCGGCGCCCAGTACGCCATGCGCATCTGGCTCGATCCGGACAAGCTGAACAATTACAAGATGACCCCGGCGGACGTGAAGACCGCCGTAACGGCCCAGAACGCGCAGATCTCCGCTGGCCAGATCGGCGGCACGCCCGCCGTGCCCGGCCAGCAGATGAGCTTCACAATCCTTTCTCAGTCCAGACTGCAGACCACGGACCAGTTCGGCAAGATCGTCCTGCGCGTGAATCAGGACGGCTCCACCGTGCACCTCTCCGACGTGGCGCGGGTCGAACTGGGCAGCGAGTCCTACGACACCGTCTCCCGCTTCAACGGCAAACCTTCCACGGGTCTGGCCATCAAGCTGGCCACCGGAGCCAACGCGCTCGACACGGTGAACCATGTGCGCGCTACCCTGGACGAGTTGTCCAAGACCTTCCCGTCGGGCATTCATGCCGTTTACCCCTACGACACCACGCCCTTCGTGCGCGTGAGCATTGAGGAAGTGCTCAAGACCCTTGCGGAGGCCATCGCCCTGGTTTTCCTGGTCATGTACTTGTTTCTTCAGAACTTCCGGGCCACGATCATCCCGACCATCGCCGTGCCCGTCGTGCTTCTGGGCACCTTCGGGGCGCTCGCGGCCTTCGGCTTCTCCATCAACACGTTGACCATGTTCGGCGTCGTGCTGGCCATCGGGCTGCTCGTCGACGATGCCATCGTCGTCGTGGAAAACGTTGAGCGCATCATGACTGAGGAAGGCCTGCCGCCAAAGGAGGCCACCAAGAAGTCCATGGACCAGATAACCAGCGCCCTGGTCGGCATTGCGCTCGTGCTCTCCGCCGTGTTCATCCCCATGGCCTTCATCAGCGGATCGTCGGGCGTCATCTACCGCCAGTTCTCGTTGACCATCGTCTCAGCCATGCTGCTCTCGGTCATCGTGGCCATTGTGCTCACCCCGGCGCTCTGCGCCACTTTCCTCAAGCCCGTGCACAAAGGACACACGATGTCCCAGCACGGCTTCTTCGGCGCTTTCAACCGCGCCTTCGACGCCAGCAGCCACAAATACCAGGGTGGCGTGCGCGGCCTGCTCCATCGCGGAAAACGGGTCATGCTCGTTTATGCGCTGATTATCGTCGCCTTGGTGCTGCTGTTCCTGCGCTTGCCGACCTCCTTCCTGCCGGAGGAGGACCAGGGCATTCTCTTCTGTCTGGTGCAACTGCCGGCGGGCGCTCCTCAGGAGCGCACCATGGAAGTGCTCAAGCAGCTGGAGCAACACTTCCTGGTGGATGAGAAGAAGACCGTCAGTTCATTGTTCACGGTTGCGGGCTTCAGTTTCGCCGGACGCGGCCAGAACGCCGGCCTGGCCTTTGTCCAGCTCAAGCCCTGGGACGAGCGCAAGGACGCGTCCGCACGCGCCTCGGCGATCGCGGGCCGGGCCATGGGGGCCTTCTCGCGGATCAAGAACGCCATGGTCTTCGCCTTTACCCCGCCCGCGGTGATGGAACTCGGCAACGCCTCCGGCTTTGACCTGTACCTGCAGGATCGCGCCGGGCTGGGCCATGCCGCACTCATGCAAGCCCGCAACCAGCTGCTTGGCATGTCCGCCAAGAATCCCGAGCTTATGGGCGTCCGCCCCAACGGCCAGGAAGACACTCCGCAGTTCCAGATCGATGTTGATGCGGCCAAGGCGGGCGCTTTTAGCCTATCCATGGGCGACATCAACGACACGCTGACCACGGTGCTCGGCGGATCCTACGTCAACGACTTCATTGACCGGGGCCGCGTCAAAAAGGTCTTCGTGCAGGGCGACGCGCCCTTCCGCATGATGCCCGAGGACATCAACCGCTGGTATGTGCGCAACTCCCAAGGCACCATGGTGCCCTTCTCCGCATTCTCCACCGGCCGCTGGACTTACGGTTCGCCGCGCTTGGAGCGTTATAACGGCTTGTCCGCCGTCGAGGTGCAGGGTGCGGCCGCGCCCGGCAAAAGCTCCGGTGACGCCATGCGCGCCATCGAGGAAATCGGCGCCAAACTCCCCGCGGGCATCGGCATCGAATGGACGGGCCTGTCGTATCAGGAGCGCATGAGCGGCTCACAGGCCCCTGCGCTGTACGGCATCTCCATCCTTGTTGTCTTCCTGTGCCTGGCCGCGCTGTATGAGTCCTGGTCCGTGCCCACGGCGGTCATGCTCGTGGTGCCCCTGGGCGTTTTGGGCTCGGTTCTGGCCACCCTGGGCCGGGGACTCTCCAATGACGTCTACTTTCAGGTGGGCCTATTGACCACCATCGGCCTCTCGGCCAAGAACGCCATCCTTATCGTGGAGTTCGCGAAAGACCTGGTGGAGAAAGGCCATGAGCTGATTGAGGCGACCCTTGAGGCCACACGCCTCAGACTGCGCCCCATCCTTATGACCTCTCTGGCCTTTATCCTGGGCGTTCTGCCCCTGGCAATAAGCAACGGCGCTGGCTCCGGCAGCCAGCGGGCCATCGGCACCGGCGTCATCGGCGGCATGCTCGCGGCGACGGTACTCGGCATCTTCTTCGTGCCGGTGTTCTTCGTCATCGTGTACAGCTTCGCCAGCCGCAAAAAGTCCCAGGCCAAACCGGTTCTGGAAGTTCCGCAGGACAACGCCGCCGAAGCTCACACCGACGCCAACACCCAGGATCAAAGCGCCGCTCTCAAAGCATCCGACAACTCCGGTGAGGTGAAATAATGCGTTCCACGCGTCATATCCTCAAGGCGGTCTGCCTGGCCGCCTTGATCCCCGCTCTGCTGGGCGGCTGCACCCTGGCCCCCAAATATGAACGGCCCAATCCCACCCTGCCCTCCGACTGGACCAGCGGCACGGCTTCCCAGACCCAGCCCGGCACCAAGGCGCAGGACTGGCGCGAGGTCATCACCGACGCGCCCACGAAGCGTCTTGTGGAGCTGTCGCTCACCAACAACCGTGACCTGCGTGTCGCCGTGCTTAACATCCAAAAGGCCCAGGCCCAGCACCAGATCGTGCGCGCGGACCTGTTCCCGAAGATTGATGGCACAGCGGGCTCGAACAGCTCCCGCACCCCGGCCAGATTGTCCTCCACGGGAGAGGCACTCACCTCCCGCTCCTACACGGTCGGTCTTGGCTTCAGCTCGTTTGAGCTGGACCTCTTTGGCCGCATCCAGAGCTTAAAGAAGCAGGCCCTGGAGCAATACCTGTCCACTGAGGCCTCGGCCAAAAGCGTGGAGCTGAGTTTGGTGGCCGAGGTCACCTCGTCCTACCTGACCCTGGCGGCTGACCGCGAGCACCTGGGTCTGGCCCAGGAGATCCTGGAGACCGAACAGACATCCTATGGCCTGGTGAAACAGCGGTTCGACAACGGCGTGTCCGACCAACTGGCCCTTTCCCAGGCGCAGACCACGGTGGATACCGCACGTGTCAGTATGGCGCGGTACACCGCGCAGGTGACTCAAGACGAAAATGCCCTGTCCGTTCTGGTGGGTATGCCACTCACGCCCGAACTCACGCCCGCTAAGTCCCTGTCCGAGATCTCGCCGCTGGCGCCGGTGCCCGCGGGACTGCCCTCAGAGGTGTTGACGCGCAGGCCTGACGTGCTGGCGGCGGAGCACACCCTCAAGGCCGCCAACGCCAACATCGGCGCGGCCCGGGCCATGCACTTCCCCACCATCAGCCTCACCGGCAGCTATGGCACCTCGAGCAACGCCATCAACAACCTGTTCCAGTCGGGCACCCAGGCCTGGACCTTCGTGCCGCAGATCACCCTGCCCATCTTCCACGCCGGAGCCATCAGCGCGGGGGTCAAGTCCGCCGAGGCCGACCGCGACATTACAGTGGCGCAGTACGAGAAGACCGTGCAGACCGCATTCCGTGAGGTTTCCGATGCCCTGGCCCAGGGCGCCTCGCTCGCCACCCAGGTGGACGCAGAGGCTTCCCTGGCCCAGGCCACGGGCAAGAGCTACGAGCTCTCCACCCTGCGCTTTGAAAACGGCGTGGACAGCTACATGACGAAGCTGGATTCGCAGCGCTCCTACGCTTCGGCCCGGCAGGACCTCATCACCGTCCGTGTCTCGCGCGAGACCAACCTGCTGACCCTCTACAAGGCCCTGGGCGGCGGTTGGAACGGCGACGAAGCCCCTGAAGCCGCCAAGGTCAACAAGCCCGCGTCCACCAGCGAGGTCACTGTCAAGGCGCAGGCCGAGTAAGCCCGGCTGGCGCCTGCACAAGAAAAAGCCCCCGCGAAACCGCGGGGGCTTTTTCTTTACCTGGGCAAATAGCGGAAGTGGGCTAATCGCGGCCCTTCATAACCACGCGCGGCTTGCTGCCGTCCGCCGCGCCGAGCAGACCGTCGGCCTCCATCTGCTCAATGTAGCGCGCCGCGCGGTTGAAACCGATGCGGAAGCGGCGCTGGATGAGGGAAATGGAGGCCCGGCCCTGGCCAACCACAAACTCCACGGCCTCGGAGTACATGGGGTCGTCGGCCACGCCGTTGCCGCCCCCATCGCTGCCGGAAGCACCGCCCACAGCCTCGCCCTCCTTGCGCCACTCAGAGAAGTCCAGATCGAACTGCTGTGGCTGGCGCGCCTTCCAGTGGGCCACCACGGCCTCGATCTCCACCTCGTCCACGTAGGCCCCGTGCATGCGCCGCAGCTTGGAGCCGCCGGACTTGTAGAGCATGTCGCCCTTGCCCAGCAGGCGCTCCGCGCCCACGGTGTCCAGAATGGTGCGCGAGTCGTGGCGGCTGGTGACCTGGAACGAGATGCGCGTAGGGAAGTTCGCCTTGATAAGGCCCGTGACGACATCGACGCTGGGCCGCTGGGTGGCCAGGATCATGTGGATGCCGGCGGCGCGCGCCAACTGCGCCAGCCGCACGATGCAGGTCTCCACGTCCTTGGCCGCGGTCATCATCAGGTCGGCCAGCTCGTCGATGACGATGACGAGGTATGGAATGGGGACGAGATCGGCCAGATCCTCGGGAAGCTTGTCACCAAACTCCGCAAGCTTCTGATTGTAGCCCTCGATGTTGCGCACGCCAAGCCGCGCCAGGATTTCGTAGCGGGAGTCCATCTCGGACATGGCCCACTCCAGCGCGCTCTTGGCCAGCGTCATGTCCGTCACCACCGGATGCACCAGGTGCGGCAGATCGGAATAGATAGCCAGCTCAATACGCTTGGGGTCAATGAGCAGGAGCTTGACCTTGTCCGGCGAAGCCTTGAACAAAATGGACACGAGGAATCCGTTCAGGCACACGCTCTTGCCCGCGCCCGTAGCGCCCGCCACCAAGATGTGCGGCATCGCCGCGAGATCGGCGATCTGCGGCGCGCCTTGGATGTCCTTGCCAAGGGCCAGTGTCAGCGGCGATTTCGCCATGTTGAACACCGGGTGCTCAATGATCTCGCGTAAAGAGACAGTCTGGCGCTTCTCGTTCGGGATCTCCACGCCAATGGAGTCCTTGCCGGGGATGGGTGCTTCAATACGCACGGCCAGCGCCTTGAGGGAGAGCGCAATATCGTCGTTGCGCGCGGCGATGGTGCTGATCTTGACGCCCGGCGCGGGCTTGAATTCGAACATGGTGACCACGGGGCCGGGCACCACCTGCTGGATCTCGCCCTGAATGTTGAAGTCCGCCAGGCAGGAGGTAAGCTGGCGGGCCTTGGCCTGAAGCGTCTTGGGGTCGCTGGTGGCCTGCTGGACCGGTGCCTCGTGCAGAAGCTCCGGGCTGGGCAGGTCCGCATTGGCCGCAGACGTGGCCGGGGTCGGTTTCTTGGGCGGAACCGGGGCTTCAAAAGGCTTCAGCACCATGTCCGCACTCTCGGCGACCGACTGGACGAAAGGCGCGGAGGCAGCAGGCTTGGCGGCGCGGGAGGGTCCGCCAGCGGCTTCTTCCGCTGCGGCGCGCTTGGACAGGCGATCCCCCAGTCGTTCCAAAAGACGGGCGGTCGGTTTGGCCCCGGCTCCGGCCTGAGCGGCCTTGCCGGTTTCGACGATGCGATGGCGGAGCTTACGCTCGCGATACTTGCACCACTGGTCATACAAGAAGGACCGGAGACGTTTGAACACCGCGCCCCAGCTCACCTGCAGCCCGATCTGCATGGACACGGCGGTCCAGAACAGCCAGAATAGCACAGAACCCCAGGGGTTCAACAGGGTGCAGGTGGTGCCGACTGCCAGCTTGCCGATGGCCCCGCCCCCCGCCAGGGTGGGAGCAACGCCGTGTGCGGGAATGGCCCAAGGCTTGGCGGCCCAGGCCATGACGCACAAGACGAGCACAGCCAGGCCGGACCAGCGGAACCAGCTCAGCCGGAAGCGTTCAATGAATTGCGACATCCCGATCTGGGCCAGAAAGAAAGGCCACGCCAGAGCGCCGATGCCAAAAATCTCGACCAGAATGCCCGCCGTGTACGAGCCGACGGTTCCCGCAAGGTTGCTCGTCTGGCGGGCGGCGCTCACGGCCTGATTGAAGGTGGGATCCAGCGGATCAAAGGAAAAAACGCAGAGGAACAGGAAGACGGCCACAAACAGGTAGGCCAGCCCTCTGATCTCCATGCGGAATTTTACGGTGTCCGTGGATCTACCCTCCGCTTTCGCCTTGGACTTGGCACCATGCCCGCCCCGTTTCTTCGGGGCGGGCTTTTGCGCTACGGACATATCTTGGCGAAACCCCGTGGGATCACTCGCGGCTCAGATATTCGCCGGTGCGGGTGTCCACCTTGATGCGCTCACCCTGAGCGATGAACAGGGGCACGTTGACGCTGATGCCGGTCTCAAGTTTGGCGGGCTTGCTGGCCCCGGTGACGCGGTCGCCCTGCACGCCGGGCTCGGTCTCCACGACTTCCAGAGCCACGGAGGCGGGCAGATCCATATCAAAGAGCTCGCCGTTGTACAGCAGCACCTTCACGGTCTCGCCTTCCTTCACATAGCCGCCCTTTTCGCCCACCTGGGCGGCCGGGATGTTCTTCTGGTCGTAGCTCTCAAGGTCCATGAACACGAAGTCCGTGCCCTCGCGATAAAGAAACTGCATGTCCTGCACGGCGATGTCCGGCTTGCCGACCTTTTCGCCGGAGCGGAAGGTCTCGTCGACGACGCGGCCGGTGAGGATGTGCTTCAGCTTCGTGCGCACAAAGGCGCCGCCCTTGCCGGGCTTCACGTGCTGGAATTCGACGATTTCATAAGGCTTGCCATCCATCTCGATCTTGAGACCGCGACGGAAATCAGACGTGGAATACATTCAACCTCCGAGTCATTTCTGGCAGCAACATACTGTAGCGCCTGACTATTTTTTATCCTGCCTGTCGGCTAAGTGGCGCTCCAGCGCCAGGACCGCCAACGCATACCCGAGAATGCCGAAACCGGCAACACATCCGATGCAGCTTTTCCCCATCAGGCTTTTCTGGCGCAGGGGCTCGTCTGTGCGGGCGAAGATGTTCGAAAGATGCACCTCCACGCAGGGCACGCCGATCCATGCCAGGCAATCCGCGATGGCCAGGCTGGTGTGCGTGAGCGCTCCGGCGTTGAAGGCCACGCCGTCCAGGCCCTCTCGCCGGGTCGTTTCCAACCGGTCGATGAGATTACCCTCGAAGTTCGACTGGTGAAACACAAGCTCCACCTCTTCCGCGTGCTCTCCCATAAAATTTTTCAACATCTCCGGCAGGGCGTCCAGGCCTTGCGAGCCGTAGATTTCTGGCTGGCGCGTGCCGATGTGGCCGAGGTTCGGCCCATTCAAGATAAGGTACTTGCGGGTGCTCATGGCTGCCCTCTGGTGGGTTTGCGGTCATGGACCGTGCTTGACGTGGAGGCCAAAAGCCAACATCAAAGGCGCAGGCGCACACGCCGTGCGCGGTAAGCCTCTCTGGAGCAGTATGAATCGAACCTTCGACTTAGTCAAAACCGCGTATGAAATTTCGCAGCTCACGCCCTCGGACGAGCCCCAGGTGGCGCTCGCCGGGCGCTCCAACGTGGGCAAAAGCTCGCTCATCAACTGCCTGGCGGGCCGCAAGGGCCTGGCCAAGGTCAGCTCCACGCCGGGCAAGACCCAGAGCGTGAACTTCTTCCGCATCACCCCCGGCAACTACACCCTTGTGGACCTGCCGGGCTACGGCTACGCGCGCCGCTCCCAGGCCGAGCGCGCCAAATGGGGCAAGCTCATCGAACATTTCCTGACCGCCAACCCCGGGCTCAAGGCCGTGAGCGTGCTCCTTGACGTGCGCGTCACCCCGCAGCAGAGCGATCTGGAGTTGGTGGGCTGGCTGCGCCACGCGGGCATTCCCATCCTGCCAGTGCTCACCAAATGCGACAAAGTGAACCAACGCGAGGCGGCCGCGCGGCAGCGCGAGTGGCGCGACCTGCTTGGCGGCGCCGCGACCCCCATCTGCTTCTCCAGCGTCACCCGACAGGGGCACGACGCTCTTTGGGCGGCCCTGGACGCCCGGGCCGGCGCGGTGGCCGCGGAGCCTACGCCTCGGATCGGGTGAGCCGGCGCGCCAGCCTGTCGCGCACTCTGTGGACGCGCGCCGTGAAGTGCGGAGCGCTCAGCCAGGCAAGCCGCATGGAGGACAGGGTGCTGAAAATGACGTTCGCCAACCAGGCCCCAAGGACCGGCGGCAGAATGCCCTTCTGCCCCGTAGTGATGCCGAGAACATAAATTCCGTAGTAGCTGAAGACCACGACCAGACTCAAGACAAGATTAACGTACAGGTTCTCAAAAAAGGAGCTGAGCGCCAGGGCCAAAAGGGCCATGGTGAGGATGGAGAAAGCGTACGACCACTTGCCGTGCCAGGCCGTGCGCAGCCGCTCCACGTTTGAGCCCGACTCCTTGAGTTCGTCGATGACCCGGCCGAGGTGCCACAGGGGCAGGTCCGAACGGTCCGTGCTATCCTCGTTCAGAAATCCGCGCATGTTCTGGCGCAGCGGGATGAAGTTCGTCAAAAGCCTTGTGGCCGTGAAGTCCGAGGTTTCAATCTCCCACACGTCGAGCAGACCCCAGCCGTGCTCGTCAACCAAACCCTTCTTGGCCGTCATGATGCGCGTGAGGCGCGAGGTGTCGCGATCGAATTCGTACACCGTCACATCGTTGACGCGGCTGGAGGTGGGCTGCGCTTCGCCCGCGTGGACGATGTATGGCCCCTCGCGAAACCAAAGGTTCTTGATGGATTGCTTGTCGAGCTGGCGCTTGCGCACATCCTCGCGCCAGATGCGGCTGGCCTCGCGCTCGCCATAGGAGGCCACGAACTGCGAAAAGACCAACTGCCCGAAGCTCCAAACAAGCGCATACACAAGGAAAAAGCGAATAAACCAGCCAATGGACAAGCCGCCGGCGCGCAGGGCGATCATTTCGCGGTTGCGCACCATGAGACCGAGTTGGAGTACTACGGCGAGCAGAAACACGGCGGGCAGGATCTGCGAGATGATGAGCGGCGTCTTCACCATGAAGTAGGTAAGGATCTGGCGCATGGAAAGCCCGGCGTCCAGAAAATGCTCCAGGCGGTCGGCCAGGTCGGCCATTAGATAGATGAAGGTGCCCGCTCCGAGACAGGTGGCCATGAGAAACAGGTTCTGCCGCACCAGATAGCCGCTGAGCGCGCCGAGACGAGGCCAGGTCATGCCGCCACCCTCCTGTGCATCAACTGCAAAACCCACAGGATTCCGGCAGGCACACGCTCCCGCACGGCTTGGCGCAGGAAGAGGAGGCCAACGCCACCGAACAGGACATTGGGTACCCAGACGCCGAAGGAGGCGATCAGGGGCTGTGTTTCCCCCATGCTTTCGGCCACGGTGAGCAAGGAATAATAGACAAGAAAAACGCCAAGGGCCAGCACCAGACCGTGTTGCTGCTTGAGCGCCCGGAACACGCTGGCGATGGGCACCGAGAACAGGCCGAGCACCAGACAGGCCAGAGGCAGCGCCAGACGTTTTTGGATCTCCGTCGGTACCGCGCGCAACTTGTTCGAGTCGATGCGGCCGGTCTGGAGCAGCTTCTGCTGGACTCCCTCGTCGCCCGCGACCTCCAGGAGCCGCTGGAATGACATCTCCTTAAGCGACATGCTGCTGTAACCCATGCTTGTCAGCATGTTCCCAAGCGGCAGGCGCACGGCGTAGTTTCTGAAGCGCAGCACCTCGAGCGTCTCGTCCACGCGGCGGAACAGCCTGCCGTTTTTGAACACGACCTTGATCTGTTCCTTGTCGGGATCCGTGGTCACGGTGCCCTCCGGGGCCACGACCGTGGTGGTGAAGCTCTTGCTGGTTTTGTCCTGCACAAAGACAAAACGGATGTCGCCAGAATTCAGGTCAACCTGCTGCGCGTATATCGTAAGACCTGGGAATTCCTGATTGAACACGCCAGCCTGCAATGAAAGTTTCGTTTTGGTCCGCGCGAACTCCAGCAAAGAAAGCTTGAACTGCTCCATGCCCCAGGCGACGCCAAAAAGTGAAATATACAGGCTGAACAGCGTGCACAACGTGCAAAAGATGAACGGCGCGGGCAAGAGTTGGTACAGGCTGACACCGCTGGCTTTGAGCGCGGTAAGTTCCCGGTCCGCCGCCATGCGCAGAAAAGTCAGAAAAACACTGAGCATGCAGGCGATGGGCGTGAGCTGCAGCATGAAGAATGGGCTCAAGTAGACAAAAAGGCGCAGCACGTCGAACACGCCAAGATTCTGTGAAAGCAGCATCTCGCGCAACTGCAGCATCCGGCCCACCAGGATAAGCCCCAAGAGGCAGGAGCCGATGAGCAGGAACAAGCTGATATGTTCCTTAAGGATTTGCCGGTGAACGATCTTCAAGACAGCTTCTCGCCTTCGGCGCCGCCAGCATAGAACCGCTCCAGAAACTCGACATCCACGGGGCTCAGGTTAAAGCGCACGGCCGCAGCCTCGATATGTTTGCTGGGGTCGGGCTCGCCAGGCTGGTTGGAACACTGCCCGCTTATCCAATCCATGGCGCGGCGCGCCAATTCGCTTTTTGGCACAATGGTGGTCATGAAAGCTCCTTTGAGTCCTTGATGCGTGTTCGCTTAGCAAATTCTACACCACGGCGCATATCCTGGCAACGCGGACCCGGCTGGCTTCGATCTGAAAATTTCCGACGAAAAAGTACATCCCCCCCCTTGCCGGGGCTTGCCAACAATTCGAAGAATAGCTATAAGGCGCTTCCCGTTAAGGGAAACAAGGCGAGGTAGCTCAGTCGGTCAGAGCATGCGGCTCATATCCGCAGTGTCGGGGGTTCAATTCCCTCCCTCGCTACCAAACAACTAACCCCCTGCTTAGGCAGGGGGTTTTTTGTTGCGTCCGCGCCAGGAACCGTTTGAAAAGAAAATAGTTTATGATAGTTGTGACTCAAAACGGTTTGAGCTTTGACTCTGAAGAGACAATGGGATATAGAAACATACCCTAAATCATACGCGCGATTAGCATATCCATATTGCTTGCGCGCCCGATGCCGGTGTAACGCTGGTTCAACAAACAGCAACAGAGTCGACGCAGGGAATTATGGACGCAGCCTCCCCTTATACAAAATGCATTGCACTGATTTTACTTATCCTTTCCACCTATGCCTGTTCCAACGAGTCGGGCCGAAAGGGCCACGCGGACGCGATCGCAAACATCGAAATCAGCCCAGGTGACAACCTGAAGCTTGGGGTCATCCAGGCGTTGAGCGGCAAGGTCGCCCCCCTCGGCGAGGAGCAGATGCGCGGCCTGGAACTCGCCCTCGCGCGCAGGCATGGCAAACTTCTGGGCCACAAGGTCGATCTTCAGGTCGAGGACAGCGGCTGCCAGCCGGAGGGCGGAGCAAATGCCGCACTGAAGATCGTCGCCGATCCGCACACGGTGGCCATCTTCGGCACCACCTGCTCCGGCGCTGCCGCGTCGGCCTCGGAGGTCATGTCCAAAGCAGGGTTCTCCATGATCTCCGGCAACAACTCCGCAGCCTTCCTCACCAGCATGGGCGGGCACAAAGCGCCCAAATGGCAGCCGGGCTTCTTCCGCACTGCCCCCAACGAGGAATTCTCCGGCCCGGCTGCAGCCACCTTTGCGTACGAGAAACTTGGAATCCGCAAGGCCGCCGTCATAAACGACGGAGACATCTACACCTGTGGTCTTACTGATGGTTTCACAAAGAAATTCAAAGAACTCGGAGGACAAGTCGTTCTGTCCGCAACGGTGAACAAGAACGACACGAATATGGGCCCCGTGCTCACCGCCGTGGTCAACTCCAAAGCAGAGCTGATGTTCTTCCCGCTGTTCCAGCCTGAGGGCAACTACCTGCTGCTCCAGGCGAAACAGATGCCTGCCCTCAAGCATACCGTGTTCATGAGCGATGGCTCGCTCATCGAGCAGAGCTTCATCGATTCCGTCAAAGGCGCGGCCATCGGCATGTATTTCATCGGACCGAGCCCGCCGGACAAGACCCCGGAGTTGGAAACCCTGGTGCGTGAGTACAAGGAGCACTTCAAGACGTCGCCCGCAACCATCTATTACGCCAGCGCGTACGACGCCGCGGAGATTCTCTTCAACGCCATTGAGAAGGTGGCGTCCACGGACAAATCTGGTGCCGTGCATATCGGTCGACAGGCCCTGCGCGACGCCCTGTACGCAACACGCGACCACAAAGGAATCGGGGGCAGGATGAACTGCGATGAATTCGGCGATTGCGCGCCCCCCATATTCAACGTGCTCCGCCTGAAAGACCCGGCAGCCGGCGTGGAAGGGCTCAAGGCAAACGTCAAGTTCACATACAAGCCAGCGCCATGACGAAAATCGGACGCATCATGCACACTTGGCAGAACCTTGGCATCACCGCCAAGTTCGCTCTGGCCTTCGCCCTTCTGCTGTGCATGATGCTCCTGGAGGCGGCGGTCAGCCTGGTGGCGCTGAACGACGTCCGCAAGGCCGAGGCCGTGATCCTTACCAGCGTTGAGATCCGCCAGCTCGTTTTCGAAATGGACGGCGACCTGGAGAAGGCCCGCCGCCTGCATCGAGACTTCTTCCTGCAATATCCGCAAATCGGCTTTCTTTCCGCGCAAGCGCTATATTTCAAGCCTTCCACGGAAATCATCACCCACGTGGTCGCCAGCAGCGAGGAGCTCAAACGCCTCATCGAAGGCTCGCATGTGAGCAGCGCCCTGCGCGAACGCAACAACGACCTGACCCTCTACCTCTCCACGGCGCGCCGCTTTTCCGACATCTTCCGCGAACTCGTGTCGCTGGTGACTGTGCTCGCCGCGCCCGGCACCGGGCTTGAAAGCCAGCTTTCGTCCGTGGAGACGGACCTCGGGGCCATCGCCGAGCGCTCCACGGACACGCTGCTGCCCTACCGGCAGATGGTGGCCTTCGAGCGCCAATACCTGGTCACGCGCCAGCGCCCGGACATACAGTCGGCGCTGAACGCCTGCTTCGCCCTGCGCACAGCCCTCCGCGCCAAAGAGAATGCACAGGGGCGAAACTGGCCTGAAACGGAACGTCTGCTCGACCGGTATGTGGAGATCGCGCGCCAGATCCCGGACGTGGACGTGGCCATTCGCAGCAAGCTGAACGATTTCACGCTGCAGGCAAAAGCCGTGGACCCCATTTCCGTAAATCTCAAGACCTTGGCCACGGCGGAAGTGGAACGCGCCCGCAGCAGAATCTCCAAGGCCAGCAAACTTTCCATGCTCATCATCGTGGCCACGGCGATCACGGGCCTCATCTTTGTGCTTCTGGTCGCGGCCATCATCCACGCCAGCATCACCCGCAAGATCGTGGCCCTGACACGCAGCGCCGAGGAAATGCGCGCCGGCAACCTGAAAGCCAGCGTTGCAAGCGACTCCAGCGACGAGGTGGGCGTACTGGCCTCCAGCTTCAATGACATGTCGAACAGCATGCAACAGCTCGTCGGCAACCTGGAGAACATAGTCCAGCAGCGCACGGCCGAACTGACCGAGGCCCGGGACCGTCTGCAACTGCTGGTCAAGGAGCTGGACGGCAAGAACCAGGCCCTGGAGATTTTGTCCGTCACGGACAGGCTGACGGGACTCGCCAACCGCCGCAAACTCGAAGCGGCGTTGCAGTCTGAGTTGCTGCGCGCCCGGCGCTACGGCAAAATATTCTCCATCATCCTGCTTGATGTCGACCATTTCAAGGTGGTCAATGACACCTACGGCCATGCGGCCGGCGATTCCGTGCTGATGAAGCTGGCCACCTTGCTGACAAAGAACTCGCGGGAGACGGATATTGTTGGCCGATGGGGTGGCGAGGAATTCCTCATCATCTGCCCGGAAACGAACCTCGCGCTGGTTTCGACCCTGGCCGAACGCTATCGCACAGAACTGGAACGGAGCGACTTCGGCCAAGTGGGGCAAGTGACCTCCAGCTTCGGCGTGACGGACTGCAGGGAGGGGGACGATGTGCCCGAGATCATCCAACGCGCGGACGAGGCCCTGTACCGCGCCAAGGAATCCGGTCGCAACCGCGTGGAGGGCAAGGCCCCTTTCGCCCTGCATTAAACCCTTTCTTCCTTGACACCCCTCCCCCATCCAGGCAGAATTTTGCGTTTGGGTTTGACAGCCCCTTGCCAGGGAGAACTTCAGACTTATCTTTATGCGCAGTCACACATGATCTTTGAAAGGGGGCGCACCGGTTTCGACGGGGACAGTCGATGCCGTGGCAGCAGGTCGAGGCGCCGCTGGCCTCGTAAAAAGCGGCAAGCACTCAAGTGCCAACGACTACGATTACGCTCTGGCTGCTTAATAACCAGTCACGATCCTTCTAACTGACGTCCGATACGTTTTAAGGATCGACAAAACCCTATCGGGACGGCGTGCAGATGGCGTCCGCCGTATGCACGCGGCACAAGGCGGACATGTCGTTTCGTGCCTGAACAGGGGCCAATGAAACGACGAGAATTGTACCTGTTCTAAACCTGTAGACGCCACGCGCAAAGCGTTCTCGGACGAGAGTTCGATTCTCTCCGCCTCCACCAAAAGATCTTCCAGACAAGATTTTCAAGTCCACAAGACCCCGCGAAAGCGGGGTTTCTTGTTTCTTAGGGGTTTAAGACCACCCAATAGGCATATGGACGTCCGAGGAGAAAAGCGGGCAGCATGGGGGGAAGTCAGCCACCCACGCGGGAACGAACGGCCGGAAAGATAGCGTATGGCTTGCACTTTTTTGCTGCAAAATCTTGTGCAGGATTTTGCGGGAAACCAGAGTGATCCCTTTCCTAAAGCCGCCGCAGTGTGACCGCAGGCTTGATGCCGGCCGTCTGTCGAGCAAGCGCCCAGGCCGCCAGCACACCGGAGAGCACGGACAGAGCCAGAGCGATGCCTGCCAGCCGCCAGGACACCGCCACGGGCAGAAGCATGGTCTGGGCCGCTTGGGCTTCGGCCTTGGCCATCGCCGGAAGCGGGTTCAGCCCCCAAGGGACGGCCATGGTGATGGACAGTTTGCTGAGGGCCAGCGCGCCCAGGAAGCCCAGCGCCACGCCCAGCAGCCCGCCCAGCAGGCACTGGACCAGGGCCTCGGCCAGGAGCTGGGTCCGCACGTCCCGCCCGGTCCAGCCCACGGTCTTGAGCACGCCTATCTCCGCCGTGCGTTCCACCAAGCTTGCGGTCATGGATTTGATGATGAGCAGCACGGTGGCGGCGAAGGCCACGCAGGAGACGATGAAGGCGAAGCGGCTGGATACCAGCGACACCCCGCCCATGAGTTCAAGGAAGGAGTCCGAACTGCCCACCACGGCCCCTGGCACCTCGGCGTTGATGCGCGCCTTCACCTCATCCAGCATGGCCGGGTCTGTGAGGCGCAGGGCCATTTGGTTCAGGGCGTCTGGCGCTGCCCCGGCCAGGGCTCGGGCGTCCTCAAGGCGCAGATAGAAGTTGGTCGAAGCCACCTGCGCGCCCTGCTTGATCTCCACCTGCCCCACGATGGTGAACGGCTTGCCGCCGAGATCAACCATCGCTCCCAGCCCAAGGTGGTGGAACTTGGCGTAGTGCTTCTCCACCAGGGCCTCACCCGTATTCTCGGGCAAGCGCCCCAAGGACAGGCCGCGCACCACCCTGCCCGGTCCGAGGTCGCGCTGTGTGAAGTCCAGGCCCAGCAAGGTGCGGAAGCCACCGGGCGTGAACTCCCAGAGCAGGAGGGACCCGGCGGAGGCGGCCACTCCATTCATGTGTTCCAACTTGGTCATGTCCTGGGCCGGGATGAGCTGGTTCGAGAACGGAAGCTGCACCCCGCGCATGGAGATCGGGGCATGGCCCTGGTGGTATTTCTCCGCGCGCTGGACGAGCAGGTCCGCGCCCAGGTTCTCGAAAGGGCGGCTGGCGGCCTTGCGGTAACCGTCGGAGACCGCGTTGATGGCCACAAACAGGGCGATACCCACGGCTATGCCCAGGATGTTGACCAGGGTGCGGTGCGGACGCCTCCGCAGCTCATTGACCACGTAGGACATGTTCAGCATGGCCTACTTCCTGCCGGTAGCCTGGTTCAGGGCCTTGGCCAGCAGGTCCATGTTCCACTTGCCCTGGAACATGGCTGGGCCGGAGCCGCTGGGGAACCCGGTGAAGCTGACCTTGGCGCCCTCCACCTGGACCGTGTCCGCGTCGTTGATCCAGATGATGAGCGGCACGTGGTTCTTGATGCCCTTGGCCGCCATGAACTTCCCGCCTTCGGCGCTCTCGAAGTCGTGCCAGGAGACCACCACCACGCCCTTGTACTTGGCGAAGAGGTCCGCCATCTGCTGGAGCGTGGGTTTGAGCGGCCCGTGGTTCATGTACAACACGTCCACCCGCACAGGCTTGGCGGCGGCGGCAAACGAGATCGTGGCGGACGCGAAAAGGCCAAGGACCAGCAGGAAGATGAGGATGCGCTTCATGCGAGTAACTCCCCGTCCTGCATGTGCAGGACTCGGTTGGCGGATTTGGACAGTTCCAGATCGTGGGTGACCATGAGGATGGCGATACCGTCCTCGGTATTCAGGCGGCGCAGGATGTCCATGATCTCCTGCCCGGTCTGGAAATCCAGGTTGCCCGTGGGTTCATCGGCAAAGATGATCTTGGGGCGGCCGATGAGCGAGCGAGCGATGGCCACGCGTTGCTTCTCCCCGCCGGAAAGCTCACCCGGCAGATGCTCCAGGCGGCTGCCCAGGCCCATCTGCTTCAGCAGGGCTTGGGCGCGTTCACGGCGTTCGGCCTCGGGCATTTTGACCGGGAACAGCGGCAAGGCCACGTTCTCCCAGGCGGTCAACGTGGGAATGAGCTGGAAGGACTGGAAGATGAAGCCCACGGACCTGCGCCGCAGCAGCGCCAGCGCATCTTCCGACTCTGTTGTGGTGGCGGCCGTGGTGATGTCCACGCCGTCAAGCCACACCTGCCCGGCATCCGCCCGCTCCAGCCCGGAGAGCAGGGCCAGGAGCGTTGTCTTGCCGCTGCCCGAGCGGCCCACAAGGCTGACGAACTCACCCGGCAGCAGGTCCAGGGACACGCCCTTGACCACGGGCAGATCGCCGTAGCTCTTCTTGAGGCCCGAGGCCTTCAGGATGGCGGAATTACTCATGACGCCGGTATCACTCATGGCGGAGAACCTCCGAGGGCTTGATGCGGGCGATGCGCCGGACCAACAGACCGCTGGTCAGGATGCCGATCAGGACGCACAGGGACAAGGCGAAGGCCGCCAGGCTGGGGGCCAAGCGCATGGGCAGGGACAGCGTCTTGAACACCGGCTCCCCGCCGCCAGGCAGGAAGTGCGGGGTCGGAGCCATCTCCCAGGGGATGGGGATGCGCACCTCAAGGAAGCTTAAGCCCATGCAGGCCAGCCAAGCCACGGCAAGCCCCAGCACTCCTGCAAATAAGCACTGGATGAGCGTCTCGGCCAGGAGCTGCTTGATGACATCAGCATTGGTCCAGCCCAGGCACTTGAGGACACCGATCTCCCGCGCCCGTTCGTTGAGGTTCCCGGCGGTGGTCTTTAGCACCAGGAGCGCCGCCGTGGCGATGGCGATGGCCGAAACGGCCAAGGCGAAGGTATCGGACAAGGCGAAGAGGTTGCCCAACTGCTTCAAGAAGGACTCAGGCGTGGAAATGCTGACCTTGTCGCCCAGGATGCCCTTGAGCGTCGCCGCCAAGCCTGGGACTCGCCGCTGGTCGGCGGTCAGGAACAGCAGGTTCACGTCACCCGGAGCGAAGGGCGAAACGGACTGGACCTGGGGAGAGGACAGGGCCAGCGCCTGGGCCTCGGTCAGGGGCAAATACACGCCAGCCACGGCGATCTTAGCCGCCTTGGAGGCATCCACCAAGCCAACCACGGGGTAACGCTTGCCCGCCACGCTGACGTTGTCGCCGACCTTCAGGTGGTGCTCCTGGGCGTAATTCACCTCAAGCAGGGCTTCCGTCCCAGCAGCCGCTTTGCCGGAAAGGAACCTGCCCTGAGTGATGAAATGGCGCAGCCTGCCCGGCCCAAGCGGGTTGTCCGGCTCAAGCCCCATGACGATGGTGAACTGGTCCGCGTCGAAGACCCAGAGCAGGACGCCGGTTGCCAGGCCGGTGATGCCCGGCACCTGCCGCACGCGCTCCACCTCGCCCCCCCGCAGGGTCACGGCGGAACAGGGGAACACCGGTCCAGCCAGCTCCTGCGGCACGTCGCCGTTGCGCTGGATGCTGATGTCCGCGCCGACCTCGGCCAGGGGCGCGCGGGCGGCCTCGCGGAAGGCCGAGGACAGGGCGTTGACCACCACCAAGAGGGCGATGCCCACGGCCAGCCCGATCATGGAGGTCAGGCTGCGTCTTCGGCGCAGGTACAGTTCACGGAACACGTAGGACATCCGCATGGGCGCGGCACCTCCGGTGCAGTTGTTCGACCTGCCGCGTGGCTAGTGCAGCGGCGTGTTTTCCTCGCTGATGATCCTGCCGTCGCTCACCTGAAAAATCCGGTCAAAACCTTCTACCATGCGGTGGTCGTGGGTGACTACAATGATGGCCGAATGGTTCTCTACCGCCAGGACCTTGAGCAAGGCCATGACGTTCTGGCCATTCTCCGTGTCCAAGGCCGCCGTGGGTTCGTCGGCCAGGATGACCTTGGGCCGGTTGGCCAAGGCACGGGCAATGGCCACCCGCTGTGACTCGCCGCCGGAAAGCGCCGAGGGGTAATTCCCCAGCCGGTGGCCCAGGTTCAGTGCGGTCAAAAGTTCCGCAGACCTCTTCTCGGCCTCCCGCTTGTCCACTCCGTTGATTTCCAGCGCCACCATGACGTTCTCCTGGGCTGTCAGGAATGGAATAAGGTTATGGGCCTGAAAGATGAACCCAAGCTTCTCTCGCCGCACGCGCTTCAGGTCCAATCCCGTAGTCCAGCCCTCGTCGGCAACGGTTGTACCGTCGATGACCACGCGGCCATGGGTCGGCTCATTGATGAGACCGATAGCCGTGAGCAGCGTGGTCTTGCCCGAGCCGGAGGGACCGAGCAGGGCCACCAACTCGCCGGGCTTGACCTGGAGAGTGGCCTCGGCGATGGCCGTCACCGCTGTGTCACCCTTGCCGTAAATCTTGGTCAGGTTCTCGACCTCAACAGCAAACATGGCTTACCCGCCTAGCGCTTCAGCCGGTTCCACGCGCATGGCCTTGCGGATGCCCACGAAACTGGAGAGAGTGCAAATAGCCAGAATGATGACAAAGAGCGTCTGGAGGTCGAAGGGCACCAATACAATCCGACGTGGGAACTTGTCGTAGGTCAGCATGATGAGAGCGTACCCGATGCCATAAGCCAGCAGACCCATGAGCAGGGACTGCTGCAAGATCATGCCGATGATGACCCGATCCTGCGCCCCGATGAGCTTCAGGGTGGCGATGACCCGCATCTTGTCGATGGTTGAGGTGTAGATGATGAGCGAGATGATGACCGCCGAGATGACCAGCAGGATGATGCGGAACAGGCCCAGTTGCAAGCGCGCCTTCTCGATGAGTCCCGTGGTCAGCACATGGGTCTGCTCCACATCGCTCATGGCCCGGTAGTGGTTCCAGCGGTTGATGCGCCCCTGCACGTCATCCAAGCTCGCGCCGGGAGCCAGCCGCGCCACCACGGTGTTCACGGTGTGCGTGGACTCCGTGACGCTGGTCAGGGTACGCGTCAGGAGGTCGGCCTGGGTCGGGGTGAGGGTCTTGATGCCCGCCACTGTGGCCTTGATGCGCTCACGGTTGTTGCGGATGGCGTCATTGTCGTTCTGGAACTGGATTTCCTGGGCATCGGCCAGGGTGACGTAGGCCACGGGATCGCCGCCGGAGGAGACCATCTTCCCGGTGACGCCGACCACGGTGTAGTCGTGCAGGCCCAGACGGATGGTCTCGCCGGGCTTCATGCGCATGCCCTGAGCCGCGACCATCTCATAGTGGGCCTGGTTGATGCCGCGCCCGGCCAGGAGGCCCGGAGGCCCGCCAAAGCTTTTGATATCGTAACCCACGATGAAGAAGCGGAAGAGCTGCCCCGCGCGCTCGATCTGTACCGTCTGGAAGGACAGTGGAGCCGCCTCGGCCACGCCGGGAACCAGGGCGATGCTGTATTTCGTGTCCTCCTGGATGCGTGAGGTTTCGGCAAAGGGGCCATTGGTGCCCTGCTGCACAACCCAGATGTCCGGCCGGGTGGCCTCGCTGATGGACATGGCGTCCGCGAACAGACCTTGATAGATGCCTCCCATGCTCATGACCACGCCGATGAGCAAGCCCAGGCCGATGGACGTGAGGATGAAGCGCCCCCGGTTGTAGCGGATATCGCGGATGGCGAGGTTCATTTCACGACCTTTGCGCGCATGCCATTTTCAAACTTTTGCATTTCCAACGTCGGGGCCACGGCGATGATCTCGTCCGGGCCAAGCCCCCCTGTCACCTCAAGAAAGCCGCGCCGGTCCACAATTCCGCCAGTAATCTCCTTGTATGCCAGCCTGCCCCCGGCCACGGTCCAGACCCCGCGTTTCTTCATCTTCCAGACGACTGCAGCAGCGGGGATAGTTGGCACGGCCTTCTTGGTGGCCACCACGATATACACGTCGGCCTGTTCGCCCAGACGGAAGTCCTCCGGCACTGCGGTGAAACCCACGTCCACCTCGGACTCCTCGGTGACGCGGTCGCTCTGGCGGCCCACACGGACGACCTTGCCCTCGAACTGCTCACCCGGCCGGGAGCGCAGCGTGATGACGGCCTTCTTGCCCACGGCCACGCCGCGCATCTGTGACTCATCCACGTTGGCCTTGACCCAGACCGTCTGCGGATCCGTCAGATCGAAGATGCTCTGGCCGGGCGTAACGATGGCCCCGAGTTCCAGGTTTCGAGAAATGACCAGCCCGTCCTGTGGTGCAGAGATGAGCGTGTCATCCTGCTTGGACACAGTGTAGCGCGTATTGGCCTGGGCAGCGGATTCCCCCATCCGCGTTGATTCCATGGCTGCCTTGGAGCGGCGCAATTCCTCCTTTGCCACAAGATACGCCGTTTCATATTGTTCAGCCTCTTGCTTGGAAACAAAATCCTTTGCCGCAAGTTCATTGAAGCGGCGCATATTCTTCTCCGCAAGCTCCAGATTGGCCCTGGCCTTCTGGTAGGTGGCGGCATCCGCCTCGCGGTCGGCGCGTCCCTTGAGCGCCGTGGCGCTGGCCTGCTGAACTTGCTGAGCAAAATCGGTATCCTCCAATCGCGCCAGGAGCTGTCCCTTCTTAACCATATCGCCTTGGTCGACATGCAGTTCCACGACCCGGCCAGTGATCTTGCTAGAGACCCCCACCACGACTTTGGCTTCCACGCTGCCGTTGCCATACACCTGCGCTGTGAGGTCGCGGCTTTCGAGGCTGACGCCTTTGACGCTCATGGGAGAAAAGAACAACAGCTTGAGCAGTAAAATACCCCCCACAGCGGCGACGGCCCCGAGTCGGAATTTCTTCTGCCGAAAGATTGAAGAGGAGAACCGCATCAAGCACCTCTGGTTCAGTTTGTCAGGTTCAAGGTCTGGCGCACAAGTTGAAAAAACACCTTCTGCTGCGCCGGGGTCAAAACGCGCTTGACCTCAAGGAGGTGCCCCATCACGGCATTCTGAACCTTTGCCTGCCGCGCGTTGAGTTCAGTGTGGGCTTCGCGGATGCCGCGGATGTCCAGATGCTCCTGCTCCATGAGGGTCAGAAGCGCATCACGCTGTTCGCCTGCGGAGGCCTGCAACTCCCGCAGGTTGGCATGGAACGACACAGCCATGGGGTCCAGGGCGGCGCGCTGCTCAGAGGACAGCCCGAGCAAGTCGTACAGATGTTGTTGGTCGCTGGCGAAGGGACAGGTGTGCGGGGCCAGGGGCGGAGCGGTAAAATACCGGTAGGCCAGGGTGCCGAGGACGCCCGCGTTGAGCGCCAGAGACAGGACCAGCAGGTAGGCCGGGAACTTGCTCTTCATGCTCTACCGTCCTTCAAGTCCGGCCAGTTGCAGGTAGCCGTGAGCCAAGGTTCCGTGCGGGGCGGGGGCGAAGACGTCCAGGGTCTGCAGGGTGCTGCCGGAGTCCGCCAGCGGGAGCGCCTCCTGGCCCGGCAACACGGCATGGCCCAGGAAGCCTCCGGTCGCCAAGCCCAGCAGCAGCATGGCCCCCAGGACCGCAACCGAGGGCGCAAACCTGGGCAGGAGCCGCAGCACATTCAGGCAGTGCCGATCAGCCTCAAGGCGTTCCAACACCTGGCCGGCAAAGGCAGCGGGCGCGAATGGCGCGGGCAGTTCGCCTAGCGCTTCCCAGACAGCCTCCAGGCGGTCATATTCCGCCCGGCAGGCCGGGCAGTACTCCAGGTGGGCCTCCAGCAGAAGCTGGCGGTCCTTGGGCAATTCCTTGTCCTGCAAGGCGCTGAAGCACTGGCGGGCCTGATGGCAACCAAATTCTGCGGCGGGCGTGGACATGACGGCGACTCCTTCACCAGACAGCGGTGCTGCCCGGTTGCTAAACAGTGAAACCCATGGGAGACGGAAAACCTGCGGTCATTTTTGATGCGGGCGTAACTTTTTTTCCAAACTGCGCTTGGCCCGGACAAGAAGCGACTCCACGGCGGGAACGCTTACCCCCAGGACATCGGCGATCTCGGCGTAGGACAGGCCCTCGTAGCGGAGCAGGATGGTGGCCAGACGCTGGGTCTTCGGCAGAGACTGAAGCGCGGCAACCACCTGCCGGGCGCGTTCGGCGCCCAAGGCCATGTCCTCGGGAGAAGGCGAACGGCGGGGATCCGCAAACCCGGCCTGTTCGGCCTCCTCGTCGTCGAAGGCCCCAAGGAGCAGCACACCCGTGCGCCAGAACGAACGCAGGACGCTTTTGCAGCGGTTGGCGGTAATGGCATAGAGCCAAGTGGTGAACCGGGCGCTGGCCTGGTAGGACGGCGCGGCGCGCCAGACCCGCAGGAAGACCTCCTGCGCCAGATCCTCGGCCTCCTGACGGCTGCCGAGGAAGCGATAGGCCACGGCCATGACCCGGTCCTGGTGACGCGCCATGAGCGCGGCGAAGGCTTGCTGGTCGCCAAGGGCCACCCGATGCATCAGCTCTTCGCTTGAACAGGAACCATCAGGACGCGTACCCATGGCACAAGGACCTTGCCCGCATGAACAGGTGGAACAGCACAACCAGGTGACGAGAGCGCCACGCACCGTCAATCTGCAAGGACACGTACCCCACTGTTTTCCTCAGGGACAAGGACTTCTTGAAGGAAGGCCCGCCAGCGGTTGACGGACTCGCTGGCTTGGGTAGGACGGTTAGCGGGGAACCGAACCGTGGCTCCTCACGAAAATCCAACTTGGCTCCCTTGCCGCGTCACCAAAAGACGGTCACATAGAGCTTTCGATCGTCTTTTGATAATCTACAAATATAGCGAGTTAGCACTGCTGGGCATCAAGGCGTCGAATTTCTCTCCGCCCCACCCAAAGATCGTCCAGCCAAGAATGTTGAAGTCCACAACACCCCGCGAAAGCGGGGTTTCCTGTTTGCAGTGGACCCGATGCTGGCCAATAGGGTGTGACCGGCTCCCACATGGTGGTGCTTCCCCGGTACCATCCTGCGCTCGTGACCATATAACGGACAAAGATCAATCCGGCGGACACACGCGAGACTCCACGGCACTGGACCGCTACGGAATGGGCGAGGGCCTCATGCGCGCCATGAAGGAAAAAGTCGGATACCCATTACCAAGATGGGAGGCGCTTGCTTTGCCTTGGGGGGTATTTTATAGCTCGTTTGGATATTTACATCAAAAGATTTGCAATCAGGGGAGTGCATTATGCCCGATCCACAGAGCCCCAATGCCATACCGCCACGCCGTCCAGGAACTCTGTTCCGTTCACTTGGTGTCATCTGGCGTGTGCTGCGCCTGCTTGCCCTGGCCGTGATCATGCTTGAGATCAGCTGTTGCGTGGTTATCACAGTCATGAACTACGCCATTTACGGCCAATCACGCGAGGGCAGCCGCATTGTTTACGACAGCTACACCCTCTACACTTCCGCCGAGGGGCTGCGAGAAACCACGCCCGCTCCGGCCACGAAGCCCGGGGCGAAGCGGGTCATATGGTTTCTTGGCGGTTCCACCATGCGCGGGGATAGCACGGACGCCGCCCACACCCTGCCCAGCATTATTTGCCGCGAACTGAGCAAGGACATCCCGTGCGTGTGCCTCAATCTTGGGGTGAATTCCTTCAACACCTTGCAAGAGGTGCAGCAACTGCAAAAAGCCCAACTGGAGCGCGAGCGCTGGCCCGACCTCATCGTGTTTCTTGATGGAGCGAATGACGCCAGCTACGCCATCTTGGCCCGCAACGCCAACGCCCACGAAGGTTACGCACGCATAAAGGGCTACGTGGAAAGCTACTGGAGCACTCCATTTGGCGTGCTCAAGCCGCTGATCGCGGCGGCGTATGCCTCCTTCACGTGGGAGCTGTATTCCCGGCTCACCTATGCCCTGGCGGAGGTCGGGGCGGATTCGCCCCTTCCAGGACAGGTCGGCCAGGCTATGCGCAGCCGTTATGATTATGTGAACCGTATCTCACATGGAACAAATGCTCGGTTTCTGGCGTTCTTACAACCCGTGGCTTGGCAGGAAGCGCCGGGAAAGGGCATTCCCGAGGACGGACTCGCCCGGCGCATGAAGTTGTTGTCAGTCATGCGCACCAATTTCAGTCGGATGTACGAGGCCATGCAGGCGTCTCTCAGCGACCGCCCATATTTTGTGAACCTGCGCAATGTGTTCGTGGACCGCGACTTCACCGCGTATGAGCCCGATGGAATCCACAACACGGACCAGGGCCGCGAAGCACTGGCTCAAGCCATGCTTCCAGCCATCCGCCAGGCGCTTGCGCACTGATTGAGCTTGGCAGAGGCTCATTGTCGGTGGTCAGTCAAAGAGGCGGTTTCGCTATTCCACACGGAGCAAAGAAGCGCCCCCCTGCTCTGCCTGGGGACTTCTCTGGGTGACAGCACAATTCCTCACGCTAAATAAAGCACATCATTTCAGTGTAATACATCGCAAGCGGTATTATCTAGATATTTTCTAAAGATTATCTAGCCAATATTTTTAAGTCCACAAGCCTCTGCGAGAGCGGGTAAAAGGGCCCCGTGGACCGATGCTCACCAATGGAGCGATTCCAACGCTTCCTCAGGGGGGCAGGAGAGGCGCGGGGGGATCAACATCATGCCCCCTCACATGTGTGCGCCAGGAATTGCCCTCACGTGAGCAGGCCAGGGGGGGCAAAACAGGAAGGCCCGGAACTTGTCTGCCATAGCCTTCCCTACTTCCGGCTGGACAGAAACGCCTCGACCACCTTGCCATCCCACTGCTGGTCTTGCAGCTTGAGCAGCTCAGTGCTGGCCCCTTCCTTCGTGAGCGCCTTGCGATACGGGCGAGTCGTAGTCATGGCGTCGTGATGGCTTGATCCGTTTACACTGGCGTTTTTTCTGCGCGAGCGTATAGGCATACTGTAGAAGCCTCTTTCCAGGCCGTGCGGCTTGATCTCCAACTCAAACAGCCTCGGAGCAGCTTGCCCAACCAACAGCTTCACAGGAGTTGCCTTATGAGAAAAATGCCCACTTTCCGAAGGTTCCTGCTGACCGCTGCCGCTATCACCGTCTTTGCCATCGTTCCCGGCCGCACCCTGGCCGCCAACCCAGCGTCTGGCGACATGAAGATGGACGCCCCCGCCGCCCAAGCCAAGGATGCCTCCATGGCGGGCATGGAGAGCAGCGTCCCGGCGGCGAAACAGATCAAGACGGCCCCTGCGGCCAAGCCCGCGCACCAGCAAGCGGCTGAGACGCACAACGCCACGGAGGCGGAGCATGCCCCGCAAGGCGCTGTCGCCCAAGATGCGCACGAGGAACCGGCCATGGAAGGCATGGACATGGGCGGCTCGGAGCAGCATGGCGCCAACGCCGGGCATGGCCACGGCGTTCCGGGTGTCGGCTACATCGGGCTGGCAAAGCGTGAAGGGGCCATTGACCCGGTGCAGTTGAAGGATTTCAAGGAACGGGTGTCCACGGAGGCCATGAGCAAGGGCAAGCTGGACCAGGTCCGCTTCGCCTTCTTCGCGTTGACCTTCCTGCTTGCCTATTTGGCCTACGCCAAGATCGAGAAGCTTGAGCCCATCACCAGGAAGCTACGCGCGGCCATTGACTGGCACGCCCTGGGAACGTTGACGGGCATCATCCTGTGCGCTCTGGTCATCCCGTCCGGCATTATCATCACGTTCTTCTTCATGCCTACCTCCACGGGAGTCTACGCCAGCGTCGAGGCCATGACGGCCAACCATGCCCTGGCCTTCTTCAGGAACCTGCACAACTGGTCCAGCGAGGTCTTCATCTGGCTGATGCTGCTGCATGCGGCCCGGACCATCTCCACGCACACGTTCCTGGGCAAGCGCAAGTTTATCTGGCTGACGGGCGCAGTGGCCAGCGCTGTGGCCTGGGTCGCCTTCCTCTCCGGCAGCTTCATGCGCGGCGACCAGGAAGCCATCGAGGGCTTCGAGCACATGATGTTCTCTTTCGGGCTGTTTCCCGGGGGCAGCGCCATCTCGCAGTTCTTCTCCGGCGAGCTGACCCTGATCCGCCTGACCACACTGCATGTCATTGCGACCATCTTCATCATGGCTGTTTTCATCGCGATGCACGTGCTGATGCGCAAGGTGCACGTGCAGGTTGAGTCCCGCTGGAGGACGGCGACCAGATATTCCGTGGTGCTGACCCTGCTCCTCTCGGTGCAGAGCGGGTTGATGGAGGCCCCCTTTGTCCGCGGGCTGGCGAACATCCCCACCCTCTCCGGGATTGAGTACACCAAGCCGCCCTGGCCCATCTACTTCCTGATCCAGGGCGAGAACTGGTTCGGCGCGAACGCCATGGTCATGATCCTCACTGCCACCTTCGTCCCGTTGATCATCCTGCCCTATGTGGTGGAGCTGCTGCCCTTGTCGGACCAGCGCAAGCGGCTCGTGGGCGAAGGCGCCTTCTACGCAGGTGTCTTTGGGCTGTTGCTCGTTTCCTTCATTGCCGCCGGGGGAAAGATCATCGCCCATATATTCTAAAACAGACCGCAGCCCTCAACATTCAACCTGAAGGAGTTTTTCATGAAGAAGATGATGTCCCTCAAAAAGTCCCTGTGCACTGCGGTTTTCGTTGTCGCCATGGCCGTTCCGGCTCTTTCTTTCGCCGCTGACCCGGCCGCCACCGGCGTGGGCCAGACCATGATGGGCACCGGCCAGACCATGATGATGGACGCCAAAGGCAATGCCGTAATGATGAAAGGCGGCAACATGATGATGCAGGGCGGCAACACGATGATGGACGCCAAGCGCATGTCCGCTGGCGAGAAGATGATGATGGACGGCCAGACCATGATGGGCAAAGGCGGCACGATGGGCAGCGGCCAGACCATGATGATGGATGGCCAAAAAATGATGTTGGATGGCAAGAAGCAGATGATGGAAGGCTACGCGAAGATGAAGGAAGGCAAGAAGCAGATGAACCTCGACCTGAAGAAGGGCGCGAAGTAAGCGCCATCCTCACTATCCTCACTCATCTGCGACACGCAAGGGGGGGGACCGCCCCCCTCTGCCTCGCACCCCCTCACGGAGAGCACTATGCTGATCAATGCCCTGGCGTCACTCGGCTTTCTCTGCCAGTCTGATGGTTCCGGTTACGGCACCGGCTATGGACCGTACGGCGGCTACCACATGATGTCTCCGCTTGGCGGTGGGCTGTTCATGATGCTTCTGCTTGTCCTGGTCTTCGTCCTGTTCACCCGGTTCGCCAATCGTTCCGGCGGTGGGCAGGCGGAGTCGGCGCTGGAAATCCTCAAGAAGCGCTACGCGCGCGGTGAGATCAGCAAAGAGGACTTCGAGCGCATGAAGCAGGACATCAAGGACTGAGGAACGGGCACCAGCCCCAAGGCATCTGTTGCAACTGCTGGCGACAGGAACCGCCAGTGGTGCATCCTCTGGCCGTCGAGGTGTTGAGCTCATCCGCAGGGGCTGTCTGTAAAGTCCCCTGTTTTAGGGCCAGCTATGAGTAGAGACTCTGGGTTGGAGGTTTTGGGGTAGCCGGAGGGCAGGGGGTACCCCCTGCCCTCCGGGCGGCAAATTCCACTGGCGGCATGTCCCCGAGGGACTCATGGGGCCGCTCTTCGTTGTACTCCCGAACGAAATCC
>JARLHQ010000010.1 GCA_031292175.1 Humidesulfovibrio sp. | reverse complement strand
TCGCGCAACGAGTGGAAGTACGTGTCCGAGCTGGACCTGGACCTCGACCCGGACCTGCCGCTCGTGGTGTGCATGATCGGCGAGATCAACCAGGTGGTGCTGAACCTCATCATCAACGCCGCCCACGCCATCGCCGACGCCCAAAAGGCCGCCCCGGAGCATGAGGGCCGCATCATCCTGACCACGCGCTTCTCCCCGCCCTGGGCCGAGATCCGCGTGCGCGACACCGGCACGGGCATCCCCGAGACCGTCCAGGCCAAGATCTTCGACCCCTTCTTCACCACCAAGGAGGTGGGCCGGGGCACGGGCCAGGGCCTCACCATCTCGCGCGGCATCGTGGTGGAGAAGCACAAGGGCCAGCTTTTCTTCGAGACCAAGGCGGGGGTGGGCACGACCTTCGTGGTGCGCCTGCCCCTGGAACAACCGGAACCCCGTGAGGACGCATGAAGCGCTCCATCCTCTTCGTGGACGACGAGCCCAACATCCTCATGGGCCCCAAAACGCACACTGCGTACGAAGCGTGCTGCCCGAGATATATGCCCGTATTTCTAATGAACTGAGCCAAGGCCGATCCCTTGCCCAAGGTCATCGGTGACATTGTGCCCGCCGACGTGGGCATGAGCGCCAACATACTAAAACTCGTGTGGTCGGCTTCCAGAAATGGGACAGTTCAACCGGTTGGGACGAGTTCATGCAAGGTTTTGCGGCTTGGAAAAGCAGACCTGGACGCGGAGCCCCATTCGTGTCGGCTGATCGGCGTAGTCAAGACCGATGGTCGCCCCCATACGGTTTGCGATGGTTCGTACGATGGACAGGCCAAGGCCCGAGCCCACCTCGGCATTGCCCAGCACACGGTAAAACGGATCAAAAACCCGCGTGCGTTCCTCTTCGGGAATGCCTGGCCCGGTGTCGACAACTTGCAAGACCACGCCCGTTGCGGCTTCGCGAACGGAGAGATCGATCCGCCCACCCTCTGGCGTATAGCGGATGGCGTTGCCCAGCAGGTTCTTGACCAGGATGTTCAGCTCCGCCCCTTGGGCGAGCACGAGGCAATCCCCCCCCTCCTCGACGCCGACATCAATATTTTTCGCTTCCGCCAAGGGCAGCAAATCTTCCAACACCTGGCGGAAGACGTTCCGCACCGGCACGGGCGCCAGTTGTGACGGTGGTGCGGCCTGCACGCGCACGAAGGAGAGCAACTGATCGATAAGATTGCGCGACCGCAGAATGCCCTTGCGGAGCGCAACCAACCTCTCCCTGGCCTGGTCCGGCATATCCGCCGCTTCCAGACGCTCCGCCTGAAGGGAAAGGGCGCTCAAGGGGGAGCGCAGTTCATGCGCGGCGTCCGCCACGAAGCGCTGCTGCATGGCGACGGCCTCGGCGACACGCAGCAGCAGGCGGTTGATGGCCACCACAAAGGGGCGCACCTCCGTGGGCAGATCCGTGTCAACAACAGCGGCCAGATCATGCTCGGGCCGCTGGTCAAGTTCCAGCGCCGCCCGTTTCAAAGGCCGCAACATCTTCCGGGTCAAATCGCCCACTAGAACCAGCAGGACGGGGAGAAGAATCAACAGCGGCAGCACCGTCCGCAAGGCGCTGTCATGAGCGATTTCATTGCGTATGGCTGTTTGCTGGCACACCGCGACACGGTAGTCCGGGTCCAGCGTTTTGACAAAGAGCCGCCAGGATTTGTGCCCGACCCCCCTTGTCTGGATGCCATCCGGCAAATCCGCAGGCAGGCCGGGAAGGACACTGGCGGGTACCGGCACCCTGGCCCCGGGCTGACGCAGGAACTGCACGACGACATCGGCATCGGGATCGCTATCGGCATCGTGATCAGCGCGGCCCTCTCTCCGTTCGACGCGCGGGACAGGCAGATGCCCGCTGTTGATCAGCGCGGCCATCTGGCGCAACTGCTCGTCCTGCAGCTCTATCGCCTCCTGATAGGCCGAGACGAAGGCGAAAACGCCGGTGGCCAGTGCGAAGGCCAGAAGAACGACACTGAGCCAGACCGAGAGCCTGAACTGCAGCGAGCGCCTCAGTTTTCCTTGGAGACCAGCCATCCCATTCCCCGGACGTTTTTGATCGTGCTGCCGCCAAGCTTCTTGCGCAAGGAATGGATGAGGAACTCCACCGCGTTGCTCTCGACCTCCTCCCCCCATCCATAAATCTGGTCTTCCAACTCGCTACGCGAGAGGATGGCCCCTGGGCGGATCAACAGGGCCTGCAGCAGGGAAAACTCCCTGCCGGTGAGACGGACCACGGTGTCGTTGAGCGTGGCTTCGCGCGTGGCCGGATTGAGGCTGATCGCGCCGTTGGAAAGCACCGGCCCAGAAGCGCCGCCCTTGCGCCGGATGACCGCGCGCATGCGCGCCAGCAGTTCGGTCATCGCAAAGGGCTTCACCACATAGTCGTCCGCGCCGCCGTCCAGGCCACGGAGGCGGTCCTCCAAGGCGTCGCGGGCGGTGATGACCAGCAGGGATACGGGATTGCCCATCGCCCGGATGGACCGGAGGACATCCAGGCCGTCCTTTTTCGGCAGGCCCAGGTCCAGGAGCAGGATGTCGTATGTTTGTGTGGCGACAGCATCCAGAGCCGCGACGCCATCGCGCACCCAATCGACGGCGTAGGCGGCGTCCTTGAGCGACTGTTCCACCACCGCACCGATCATCCGATCATCTTCCACCAGTAAGACCCGCATAACCCCACTCCGCATGCTCTTTGCGCGCGCCCACGCGCAATGCTTCCCATATTCGTGTTCCCCGCGCCTGCCGTTCGAGCATACCCCCGCGGCGGCCAGTCTGCCAAGCGGACCGCAAGCCGGGCCAATATTGTTTCGGCGGGTGCTAGGCGCGGGTTCCGCCCAAGGGCGGACGGGTCCACAATGGCCCGGAATTCGCCGCCGTCTCCCCTGCCGCCCTCGGACGGGACCCGCGCCAGCGACCTCAATTTGTTTCGACGGAAATGGCCACCTTCCGTTGCACCAGGGTCAGGTAGGACACCAGTCCCAGGATGGTCACGAGAAAGAGGGCGCTGGTCCCGACAGTGCCCAGTCCCAGCCCGCCGTCGCTGACGCCCTGGGACAAAAGATCTCCGCAAGAGGCGCCGAAAGGCCGGGTGAGGACATAAGCCATCCAAAACGCGCCCACAGCGTTCAGCTTGAAGCGGGAATACGCAAGCGTGACCAGGATGATAAGGCCACCAAAAACCATGGCGGACAGGGCATACCCCAACTTGAGTCCCTCGGAGACCAGATCGCCGGCGGAGGTGCCCAAGGCGAAGGTAAACAGAATGGTCGTCCAGTAGAACATTTCCCGCCGGGTCGTGTGGATCGTGTGGATGGAGAGTGTCCTCTCGCTAGCATACCACGCGACGAACGTCGCGGCCAAGGCCACGCCGAAGAGGGTGGTTGTGGTTTCCAGGGCCACGCCGAGGTTATCGACGAGGTTGTCCGAAACCAAAGTGCCGAACACGCTGATCAGGACGACGGACAACCAATAGATCCACGGGACGTACTTGCGGGCGCGGAATTGCAAAAGCAAGGCTCCGGCGAGCAGTACGCCCATCACCACGGACGTACCCGTCAACCCCATATGCAGATTGACGTTGAGAAAATCCGCAGCGGTCTCTCCGATGGTTGTCGCCATGATCTTGATAATCCAGAACACAAGGGAGACTTCTGGTACTTTATTGAGCATTTTCAGGGTTTCATTCGATTCAAGGGTATTCATCGCAAGCGCTCCTGTGAAGTTTTGTGGTTGTGACGGTTTGAGCGGGGCTGCCTCGTCGGCGGCGGAGTTGACGGGGCTGCCTCAGCGCAGCACGATCCAGCCGCGTTCCAGCAGCGGCGCGAAACAACGCCGGAACAGCGCTTCCAGCCGAAGGGCCGCCGGTTCAATGCCCCTGTGCTCCTCGTGGAGGCACAGCCAGGCGCAAAAACAGGCGACCAACGCCGCACCGGCCATGTCCAGCGGGAAGTGCACGCCGAGATAGACGCGCGCCCAGGCCAAGGGCAGCCCCAACACCGTCAGGACCGCGCCAGCCAGGCGGGTGCGCCTGTGCGCCAAAAGGCTTAAGGAAACCGCCCAAAGCAGCGTTGCATGGTCGCTGGGGAAGGACGAATCCGGGGCGTGCGCCAGGTAGGTATGGCCCAGCCCGACCATGAAGGGGCGGGGATGCCGCCAGACCAGGCCGATGACCTGATTGGCCAGCATCCCCGCCAGACCGGAGGCCGCGGCTTCCAGCATCAATGTGCGCGTGCGTCTGCTTCCACGCAGCCATCCCGCGGTCAGGACCAGCGGAACCAGCCAAATCGCCCACACGGCGAACAGCCTAGCCAGCGCCAACTCCAACGCGTCGGGATGGGCCGGGGCGTTCAACAGCAGAAACAGCGCATCATTGAGTGCTTCCATGAGCATACCAAGGCCGTGTCACCGAGCCGCGTCAAAGGTTTCGGAGGAGGCCGGACCTAGTCGTCGTGATCTTCGTCGTGATCCCCCTTGTGCTCATGTCTGCCGTCGAGGTCGGGCTTGTCCTCGACGGAGGAAAGGATCGTGCCCTTGTCGGCATCAACCCGGACGTCGTACACCTTGGTGACACCGACGACCTCCACGTCATAGGCCCAGCCGGATCTCGTCCATTCATATTCCGCGCGGGAAGCCTTGCCGTTTGCGGATTGTTCCGCAGCGGCGATGGCCTGCGAGATGGGGACCTTCGCCGTCAGGACGGCCCGGGCGTCGTTGATCTCGTTGTGCGCGGCGTAAGCCAGGGAACAAATGGAAGCCATCGCCAGAAAAAGGGCGGCGACTTTGTAAGCGTGACGATACATGGTGAACCTCCTGTTTAGGCACGCAGGGATTTGCGTTGAAAAGGAGATAGGCCGCTAAACTTAGCGCATGCTGAGCAGAAGAATTATTTTCCCCGCAATCCGATTTCAAAATTTTTCGTTTTGTGGGGTCCCCCGCCTGCCCCCTTTCAGACCAATCAGAATTTGCGGCAAAGACAACGTCTTATTGATTTCTAGGGGCATCCCAAACAGAAAGGGTTTCTCCCGGCGGCTATGCGCTGGGAGAAACCCTTTCTCTTTTTATGGGGGGAGTCCAGAGGGCCTCAGGTCCTTTGGCCGCCGGGGGGCAGTCTTACTTGCTCAGTGCCAAAATCGGCGCCACGACCTTGGCAAACGCCTGGCCGGTGGGGGTTTCGCCCTGCACCTTCATGAAGGGGTAGCCCTCGTCGCCGCTGCGCACCACTTCCGGGTCCATGGGGATACGCCCCAGGAAGGGCACGCCCATCTCCTTGGCCAGGGCTTCGCCGCCGCCAGCATTGAAGATGTCATGGGTGGTGTTGCAGTTGGGGCACACAAAGCCGCTCATGTTCTCCACAATGCCGAGCACCGGGTTGCCGAGCTGGTTGCAGAAGGTGACGCTGCGGCGCACATCGTCCACAGCCACGCCCTGCGGCGTGGTGACGATGACGACCTTGGCCTCGGGACCGAAGGTCTGCAGCACGGCGAGGGGCTCATCGCCGGTGCCGGGGGGGCAGTCGGTGACCAGGTAGTCCAGGTCGCCCCAGGTGACGTCGCGCACGAACTGCTTGATGAGGCCGAGCTTCATGGGCCCGCGCCAGATCACCGCCGTCTCCTTGTCCGGGATCAGGAAGCCCAGCGACATGACCCACAGGTTGTTGTTGTAGGGCACGGGCTCCATATGGTCCGGCTCAATGTGCGGCTTGGCGTCCTGCAGGGAGAGCAGGCGCGGGATGCTGGGGCCGTGGATGTCCACGTCGAGCAGGCCCACCTGCTTGCCCGCCAAGGCCAGGGCCAGGGCGATATTGGCGGACACGGTGCTTTTGCCCACGCCACCCTTGCCGGAAAGCACCACGATCTTGTTCTTGATGCGCGACAGGGTCTTGGCGATCTTTTCGTCCTCGGGCTTGGACCCGCAGCTCTTGGGATCGTGCCCGGAGGAACAGCCCCCGGACGCACTGGCCGAGGGACAGCTCTTGCATGCCTTGCTCATGGTCGTCTCCTTGAAGCCGGGGCAGGGCCCGGCGAACGTATTTCAGACAAATCGAGAGGGAAAGTAGGACCGGGGTGGGCGCTTGTCAAATGGCCCTAGGCCCAAAACGGCTTGTTGTTCTTCGCCATGTAGGCGTCCAAGTCCTCGATGATCTCCCGGCGCCAGGGGCAGTGGCCATTGATGAAGTTCACCACCAGGGCCCCCTGGTCGATAAGCTCGCCCTCGCCCACCGTGGCGTCGAGTTCCAGCTCCACCCGGGGGTCGAAGCCCTGCGCCCTGAGCCAGGCGAGGATGGCATCCCGGCCCGACGCCGGGGCGCTCCCGTCCAGAACCGCCAGCACCAGCGCCCCGCTGCCGGCGTGGGGGCCGTAGACGCTGTCCGGGTTCTCGCCCGCGCGCAGGGGGCGAGAGAGCACGGTGAGCGCGTAATGCTCGCGGTAGCACATGCGCCACTGGTTCTTCTGCATGCCGAAGGCGGGTTTCACGTAGCGCGCCAGAAAACGGCGCAACGCGGCCTCGCTTTTCCCGGTGACAAGCACGGAGAACTTCGGCGCAACGTCCTTCAGACCGGCTCCAGACATGGTGTGGGAACTCCTATTTCTTGGCGGCGCGCGTCTTGCGCAACCAGTCGTACCAGGCGTCGAGGCCGTCGCCCTTGCGGGCGGCCACGGGGAAGATCTCGATGTCTTTGTTGAGCTTCCTCGCGTGGGCGCTGGCCGACTCCAGGCTGAAGTCCACGTAGGGCAGCAGGTCGGTCTTGTTCAGCAGCATCACGCTCGAAAGGTGGAACATGAGCGGGTACTTCTCCGGCTTGTCGTCGCCCTCGGCGACGGAGAGGATGCTCACCTTGTGGTCCTCGCCCAGGTTGAACTCCGCCGGGCAGACCAGGTTGCCGACGTTCTCGATGAACAGGATGTCGAGCCCCTGCATGTCCAGCTCGGCCACGGCGTCCTCGATCATGGAGCCATCCAGGTGGCAGCCGCCCTCGGTGTTCACCTGCACGGCCTGGGCGCCAGTGGCGGCCACGCGCCGGGCGTCGTTGTCCGTCTGCAGGTCGCCCTCGATGACGGCCATCTTGAATTCGCCCTTGAGGTCGGCCAGGGTGCGCTCCAGCAGACTCGTCTTTCCCGCGCCGGGGCTGCTCATGAGGTTGAGGCAGAGAATTTTTTCCTGGTCGAAATATTCTTTGAGCTTGGCTGCGCGGCGCTCATTGGCTTCCATGACGTTGCGCACGATGGTGACGGTCTTGCCCATGTCAATCTCCCGTGTGTGGCGCGGCAGCAGCGGCGCTTTCCGCGTCGTCGATGTCGGCCTCGATTTCGTCGATGTAGAGTTCCCTGCCGCTTTCGATCTCGTGCCCCAGGATCTCCCCGCAGGCCGGGCAGGGCATGTAATGCGCGTCCTCCGGCGTGAAGGGCTTGCCGCAGGAGCCGCAAACCACCTTGAGCGGCGCGTCCACGATGTCCAGCGCCACGCCCTGGAGGTCGCCCTCCTGGGTCAGGCACTCCCACCCGAAACTGAGCGCATCGGACACGGCGCCGGAAAGCGCCCCGTTGACCACGCGCACCCGGAGGATGCGCTTCATGCAGTGCTTCTCCCGCTCCTCGCGGATGATGGAGAGCATGCTTTCAATGAGGGATAGTTCGTGCATGGGTTCCCGGCATAGCGCAAAAGGTGGATGGCGGCAAGGGTGTCGGGCAGGACGAAAGGGGTCGTCTAGGCCAGCTCCCAGACCTCGCGCAGGGTGTTCTGCACGGCGCGAATGGCCGGATCGGCGGCGCGGTCCGTCCGGGTGAGGAAGCAGATGCCGATGGGCAGCTGGTCATGCGGCCAGACGCAGACCTCGCCCGTCTTTTCCCAGCCTCTGGCCTCGTCGCGGTGCATGAGCCCAAGCCCCGCGCCGCTGGATACCAGGGCCTTGAGCGTGCCCTCGTAGTCGGTGACAGCCACCTTCTTGATCTCGTCGGTGTAGGGGGAGAGCTGGCGCTCCAAAAGTGAGCGGCAGGGGCAGGCGTCCGTGAACCAGACCCAGGACTCCCGCGCCAGCTCGGCCCAGGTGCAGGCGTTAAGCCGCTCGCTCCAGTCGGGCGGGGCCACCACGTGCAGGCTGGTGGTGGCCAGGAGCAGGCAGGAAAGCTCCGGCGGCAGGGCCGCGTCCGCAGGCTCGGAGACGTAGGCGAAGCCGCCGTCCAAGCGTCCCGCGCGCACGTCCTCGATGATGAGATTCGACGAGCCTTGGGGCAGATGCACCTGCAGCTTCGGATGCGCGGCGCGCAGAGCGTCCATGAGCCTGCGCACACGCAGGAGGTCGGGATCGGTGTTGAGCGCCAGGTGCAGCTCGCCGCTCAGGTTCTCGCGCAGGGACCGCGCCTGGGACAAAAGCTCGCCCACGCTCTTGAGCGCCGCCTCGGCCTGGGCCCGCAGGGCCTGGCCTTCGCGCGTGAGCTGCATGCCGCGTGAGCTGCGCGTGAACAGCGCCACGCCCAGCTCCTCCTCCAGAGCCTTGATGTGCGCCGAGACGGCAGGCTGGCTGATGAACAGCCGCTCCGCCGCGCGGGTGAGGTGCCCTTCCTCGGCCACGGCCACAAAGGTGCGCAACTGATACAGCTCCATGCTCCCCCTCCGGCCATGCGTGTAGCGAAAAAACGTTCGCGCGGGGCATCACGATTCCTGAAGCAACGGTTCAGGCATTGCGATTGGACCCCTCATCTCCGGCTCTGCTAGAGAAGACGCGTGGGCAATGCCGGGGCGGATGATGCCACGTGCGGCCCTACCCGTCCAGCACCCATCCATGCTGAAAAGGAGGACGCCATGATCCCGCTTCTTGCCGAAATGATGCGTTTTTTGCGCTACCTGTTCACACCGGAGACTCCCGTTGCGCCGGTGCGTTATGACGGCGTCGCCGCAGGCGCGGTCAAGGCCGGGGTGTGGATGGTTCTGGCTGTCGCGGCGGCGCTGGCCCTCGCCAACCTGCTGGGCGGTGCGGCCTGAGCAGACCGGGAAGGACGCGCGCCTCCGGTTCCCTGCCGCTGTCCTGATCTTAATATGGATTTCCAGGCCTGCGGAGCACGTCCAAGGGCAGCGCGCCCCAGGGCGGGCTAATCGTCGGCCGCGTGGCCCAGGGTCTTCGGCGCCTTGCCCGTGCGCAGCTCGGCATAGACTTGGCCCAGACGCGCCTGGATGGCCTCCCAGCCGCCTGGAGCATGGGGCAGCGAGCAGCCGGAGCAGTCCTTCACCAGCCCGCGCCAGGCGGGATTTCCGCCGCAATCCTTAAGCAAAAACAGCGGACAGTAGCAGAACAGGCAGTTGAAGCGGTCTTTTCCCACACCCTTGTGGCAGGGAAAATACTCGCACACGACATTCTGGAGGTGCTTATAATTTTCGCTCACGCGCCCTCCCCTCCCGCGAGCGTCTGCACCAGGACTGTGCGCCGCCTGGGGCCGTCGAACTCGCAGAGGTAGATCTTCTGCCAAGTGCCGAGTTGCAAACGTCCGCCGCTCACCGGCACAAGCTGCGACGGCCCCATGAGGCTCGTCTTGAGGTGCGCGTCGCTGTTGCCCTCCGCGTGGCGGAAGCCGGCGCGCCCGCCCGCAAGGGGCACCAATTCGGCCAGATGCCCGAGCATGTCGCGCTTCACGTCGGGGTCCGCGCCCTCGTTGATGGTCACACCCGCCGTGGTGTGCGGCGAATAGACCAGCACCGCGCCCTCTGCCAGACCGCATTCGGCCAGGGCCTGGGCCACCTGGGCGGTGATGTCGACAAACTCCTCGCGTTTGGCCGTGGCCACGCCGAACCGCCGCATCAGGCGCCGCCCTCCTCTTCCGTGCCCTCGCGCCAGCCGTGGGTGAACTCCGGCGCGTAGAGACGCGAGCGCGCGGTTTCCGGATCAAGATCCTCGCCGGGCAGCACAAGAAACACCGTCTGCCGGGTGAAGCCGCGCGTGCGCACCGTATGGGCCAGTTGGTCCAGCCGGGCGCGCAGCACTTCGCCGTCGGGCCAGCCCACCTTGTGCCCGAGCACAATGGTCGTCTCCGGCGGATAGCCTCCGCCCAACAGCTGGGCCTCCAGACGCTCCGGATCGCCCGCGCTGAGCAGCACGGCCATGGCCGCGCCATGGGCGGCCAGAAGCGGCAGGGACTCGGAAGCGGGCACAGCCGTGCGGCCGGCGAGGCGCGTGAGGATGAATGTCTGCGGCCCGCCGGGCACAGTGAAGGAGACCTTGGCCGCGGCGGCGGCGGCGAAGGCGCTGGACACGCCGGGCACCACGTCCCAGGGGATGCCGTCGGCGTCGAGCAGCGCGGCCTGTTCGCGCACGGCCCCGTAGATGGAGGGCTCGCCCGTATGCACGCGCGCGGCCAGACCTCCGTTCATGGCGCAGTCACGCAACAGGGCGTGCGTCTCCGGCAGGGAGAGCGGCGCGGAATCGACCACGCGGATGCCCTGCCGCGCCCCGGTGAGCACCTCGCGCGGGACCAGCGATCCGGCGTAGACAATGATGTCCGCCTGGCTGATGAGCCGTTGGCCCTTGACGGTGATGAGTTCCGGATCGCCGGGGCCCGCACCGATGAACCAGACCTTGCCCATTGTCTGCTCAGCCATAGCGCCCCCCTCGGCGTTGCAAAAAAAAGGGGGAGGGCGCGCGGCCCTCCCCCGGTTCGACGGAACTAGGCCGACAGCTTGGCGTTGATGGCCTGGCCGACCTTCCTGCCCAGCTCGTAGCAGGCCTGGAAGGTGTCGTGGCCGGGCAGGTTCTTCACCTTCACGCCGGGCTCGACCATCTCCATGCCCATGCCGGACAGGTGCTCGGTCAGAATCTTCACACACTCGCCGCTCCAGCCGAAGGAGCCGAATACCGCGCCGAGCTTGTTCTGGGGCCGCAGGCCCTTCATGTAGGTCAGCACGTCGGCCACCATGGGCAGAATGCCATTGTTGTGCGTGGGCGAGCCCACGAGCACGGCCGCGGCATCGAACACCTCGCGCATGACCGCGCTGTGGTGGTTGTGCTTCACGCTCATGATGCGCACGCTGATGCCCTCATCGGCCAGGCCGTCGCAGATGGCGCGGGCCATCTTCTCCGTACTGTGCCACATGGTGTCGTACACAATGACAGCCTTTTTCGTGGGCTTCTGCAGGGCAAACTCGCGGTAAGAGTTCAGCGCGTGCGCCACGTCCTTTTTGCCGCGCCAGATGAGGCCGTGGTCCGGGCAGAGCATGTCGATGTCGAGGTTCATGCCGGCCAGGGCGTCCAGGAGCTTGATCACCACCGGCGAGTAAGGCAGCACGATGTTGGCGTAGTAGTCGGCCAGGACGGCGTCCAGCGAGTGGCGGTCCACCTCGTCGACAAAGCGCTCGGTGCTGGCCCAGTTCTGGCCGAAGGCGTCGGAGGAGAATGCGATTTTGTCCTCGGGGATGTAGGAGATCATGTTGTCCGGCCAGTGCACCATGCGCGTCTCAATGAACTGCACGGTGCGCTTGCCGATCTTGATGGACGCGCCGGTGGGCACGACCTCGATGGGCCAGTCCTGCGAATTGTGGTAGTAGGAGCGCAGGGCCTTTTCGCCCATGGGCGAGCAGAAGATCTTCTCCGGGTGGTAGTGGTCCACGATGCGGTCCAGGCAGCCCGCATGGTCCGGCTCCAGGTGGTTCACCACCAGGTAGTCGATGCGGGGCGTCCCACCGCAGGCCTGGGCGATGGAGCACATGAGCTCGTTGGTGAAGTCCGCCTTCACCGTGTCGAACAGGGTGATCTTTTCGTCCTTCACCAAATACGCGTTGTAGGTGGTGCCGCGCGGAGACAGGGCGTAGCCGTGAAAGTCGCGGCTGTTCCAGTCTACTGCGCCAACCCAAAAGATGTCTTTTTTAATCTCAACAGGTTTCATGCCGTCTCCGTTCAATGTCCATGCAGAAAAGGTTTGTTGCCAGCCCGACGCCGCTTCAGGGCAGGCGGGGCACCCTACATTTGCTCTATTTTGTCAAAACACGGGGAGCGCCCCCCTGTCAAGAAGACGCTCCCGGATAGGTCTGATGCTTACGGCCAGCATGCCGTAACCAACTGGTTATTCTGGACTGAAGTTCTCTTTGGTCGCCCCGCAGATGGGGCAGGTCCAAGAATCGGGAAGCGCTTCCCATTTGGTGCCGGGCTTGATGTCATTGTCCGGGTCGCCGAGCTCCGGATCGTACACATAGCCGCAGATGTTGCACACATACTTCTGCATCGGGGATTCTCCTTCAGTGGGTGTGGGGCAGCTCACCTCGCGGGTGGAGCCTGGTCCGGCCAGGGGCCGGAAGCATTTCTTGCCGCCGCCGCAAATGGGGCATTTCCAGTCGTCTGGCAGGCCCTCGAACCTTGTGCCCCCAGGGATCTTGCCCTTGCGGTCGCCCTTGTCGGGATTATAGATGTACCCGCAGTTGGTGTTCTGGCACTGGTACATTTCTTCCGGCTGGGCCATGCGGCTACTCCTCCTCGCGAAGCGTCAATCCTTTAGGACTTGGCCGACCAGAGTCCGTGCAGGTTGCAGTACTCGCGCACGGAGACGCTCTTGGCCTCGGTGACGAACACGGCCTCGGGGGCATCGCCGGGCTTCAACAGCTTGGTCATGACCATGCCGTCGGCCATCAGCTCGATCCACTCGATCCAGTGCTTCTCCTCCATGGGGTGAGGAACGGCGCCGACCTTCACCTTGTAGCCGCCGGGGACCTTCTCGATGACGGGGACATGCTTTTCCTTGGCCGCGTCCACGGTGTTTTCGACCATAAGCTTCATGGGCGCGCCGCAGCAAACCAGTTCACCGCCACCAGCGTGGGTCACAATGACGATATTCCCGCAGGTGTCACACTTGTAGACCTGTCCGCATTCGATTCCCATAGTCCCTCCTCGCTCCTGTACTCAGCTCAGGTTACCAGTTTTCTTCAGCCAACTCGAAGTGCGCCTGGGGATGCGCGCAAGCCGGGCACTTGTTCGGGGCGGCTTCGCCCTCGTAAACGTACCCGCAGTTGCGGCAGCGCCAGCTGACCTTCTTGTCTTTCTTGAAGACCTTGCCGGACTCGATATTTGCGGCCAGGGCGTTGAAGCGCTTCTCGTGGAAACGCTCCGCCACGGCAATGGCCTCAAAGATCACGGCGATGTCGGAGAAGCCTTCCTCGCGCGCGACCTTGGCGAATTCAGGGTACATGCTGGTCTGCTCGTGGTTCTCGCCGCCGGCGGAAGCCTTCAGGTTCTCCAGGGTGCTGCCGATGGCGCCAGCGGGGAACGCGGCGGTGATTTCCACCTCGCCGCCCTCAAGCAGCTTGAAGAGACGCTTGGCGTGCTCCTTCTCCTGGTTGGCGGTTTCCTCGAATACGGCCGAAATCTGCACGAAGCCTTCTTTTTTCGCCGCGGCGGCAAAGTAGGTGTAGCGGTTGCGGGCCTGGGACTCGCCGGCGAAGGCGGTCAGGATATTTTTTTCGGTGCGGGTTCCACGAAGGCTCATAGTGCAAGCTCCTTTCTGAACATGGCCAGGCCATGACCTGACTGGTTGTCACGATTCACCATTACCAGATTGTGTGGAGAGCGCCAGAAAAAAATGACCGTCCGAGACGTGCTGCTCAGATTTCTTTCCCGGCGCAGGTGGGGCACACCCCCACGAATTCCACATCACAACGGAGATTGCTGTAGCCCATGGACTGCTCCACCGGCAGATCCGGCAGGCTTAAGAAAGACTCAAGATCGTCCACGCGCCCGCACGCGGAGCAGCGCAGATGCGGGTGCGGCATGGGGTTGCCGTCGAAACGCTTCTGCGTTCCGGCACCCCCCAGACGCAGCACCACCCCCCTGCTGCTCAAGAAGTCCAGATTCCGGTACACCGTGCCCAGGCTGATCCGGGGCATGATCTTGCGCACCATGTCGTAGACCTCGTCCGCTGTGGGATGCGTCTTCACCTTGCACAACTCCGCGAGGATGGTCTCGCGCTGGCGCGACAGGCGAACGCCCTTCTTTTCTTCCATTTCCATGAGTGACTCTCCCTGCTGAGAATAATTCCTAATAACTTGCACGGCCGAAGTCAAGCGATTTGCCTCGGCAATAAATGGTGTGCAGGGCAATACTGAAACGGAAGGGGTTTGCCAAGCAGGCCTACTCGCTATCTATATCGCATAGCGCCAGCGAATACCCGCACGCGAACGCCAACGCGAAATCCCAGGGGGGGACTCGCGTTGGCGGCTACATGTCAGGAAGGGATGCGGGGATCAACAAACCAGGCGCTGAAGGGTGCTGACGCCCACTTCCAGGTCTTGGGCAAACTTCACGCCAATCTCCTGGCCGTTGCGCCAACGGATGCTTGCGGAAAGTTTTTGCAGCAGCCCCCCGTCCTCCACCCCATGGATGGTAAGAACAAGGGTCTTTGCGTCCGGCAGGTCCGGCGGGGGGGTGTGCCGAAGGCGCGCTCCCCCCGCGCTGATGTCTATGAGATCGGCTTTGCAGCGCAAACCGTCAAATTCCAGGGTACAGATTCTGCCTTGCCCGTAAGCCAGCAAGCTCAGCCGTCCATATTGCCGCCGTTCTTGAGTATATTCTTCCATAGCATGCTCCCGGTTGGTCCGGTTTTGGACTATGGAAGAGCTTACTCCTCGCTGCTGAATTTTTCAACCAGCCGCGCCAAGTCTCGAGACATGCTCGCCACCTCGCGGATGCGCTCGTTCGCGGTCTGGATGTCCTTGGACATCTGCCCGGAAAGACTGTTGATTTCACTCACGTTCTGGTTGATTTCCTCAGAAGTGGCGGACTGTTCCTCCGCCGCGGTGGCAATGGAGCGCACCATGTCCGCGATACGGTCCGACGCGTTCACGATCTGGGTCAGCATGTTGCCTGCCCCGCCCGCGAGTTCGGTGGTCTTGTCCACGCGCACCTTCGCCGAATCCATCTCATGCACGGCGTCCTGCGTGCTCCGCTGCACCTGCATGATGGCCGTCTCCACTTCCTTGGTGGCGGTCATGGTCTTTTCGGCCAACTTGCGCACCTCGTCGGCCACGACCGCGAAGCCGCGTCCGGCGTCGCCCGCGCGCGCGGCCTCAATGGCCGCGTTCAGGGCCAGCAGATTCGTCTGGTCGGCAATGTCGTTGATGACGCCCATGACCTGGCCGATGCCCTGCGCGCTCTTGGAGAGCTCACCCAAAGCCCCGGAAAGGCTGGTGGTGGTGGTGGCCACATGGCGGATTTCCGACAGGGTGCTCTGCACGATATCGCCGCCCTCGCGGGCGACGCTGTTGGCCTTGCCGGAGGCTTCCGCAGTCTCACCGGCGTTTCTCGCCACCTCAAGCACCGTGGCGTTCATCTCCTCCATGGCCGTGGCCATGCTGTGCGTGCGGTCGGAGGCGTTGTCCATGCCCCGGGCAAGCTCCTCCATCTGGCCTGTCAGGTGCTCGGAGGCCTGCTCCAGGCGCAAAGCCACCTGGGTGACCTCGTGGGCCACGGACAGCAACACCTCACGGTGCGCCTCAATGCGCTGTCTGGTCTGCTCCTCATGGGTCAGGTCCACCAGCATGGTGATGGCGCCGACCAGCTTGCCGTGGGCATTTTTGAGAGGCGAGACCTCGGCGTGCAGGGGGAAGCTCACCCCGTCGGCGCGCTTGAAGGTCAGATTGCCGCTCACGTTGGCGCAGGTCGCAAGCGCCTTTGAGGTGGCGGTTTCACGCTTCTCGCCATGAAAAACCATGTCCGGGCACTGGCCGAGCACGTCCTTCTCCGGCCGACCCAGAATGTTCAGAAGCGGCGTGTTGGCGAAGGTGATGACGCCCAGCTCGTCGCAGACCATCATGGGCACGATGATGCCGTCAAGCAGGCCTTTGTTGTACTCCAGCTGGTCCTTGATGCGCTCCACCATGCTCCCCAGGTGGGAGGCCAGCACGGCGAGCCTGTCCTCTCCGGACACGGCGAAACGCGCGTTCAGATTGCCCTGGATGACCTCGTCGGCGCTGCGCTCAATGGAGGTGACGCGGGCGATGACCGTGCGCTTGATGAATTGGAAGATGACGAAGCTGAGCGCCAGCATCCCGGCCAGGGAAAGCATGGAGGTGAGGAGCTGCGTAAGATGCAGCGAGGCGAACTGGCTGGTCAGGTTCTGGCGGGTGATGAGCGCCCCAAGGATGGGCTTGCTCTTGCCGTGGCAGTGGTAGCAAGCGGGCTCATTTGGGATGGTCTTCACTTCCGTGTAGAAATTCGTGCCGGCCATGTTCATAAGGCCGCCGTCCTCGATCTTGTCCTTGAGGCTCTTCGCCACCAGGACGCGGCAGTCCTCATGGTTCAGCACGTCGTTGACGCCCTTGCGCTCCGTGGCGTTGTCGGTGGAATAGGTGATGTTGCCATCATAATCCACCATGTAGATGTCGACGTCCTTGTCCTGCCGCGCGAGTTCGGCGAAACGGGCCCGGGTGGCCTCGTTGTCGCCCAGGCGCATGGGTTCCTCCACGGCCATGGAGATCATGCGGCTGGAACGCTGGGAGCTGTGCTCCACCTCGCCCAGCATGGCTTTTTTCTGCCAGAAGGAGGTGGCCAGAAACAGACAGAGGAACACCACGCCGCTTATGGCGAGGGTCAGCAGCAGGACTTTGGCGGTCAACGACTTGCGGATGGTTTCAGCTGATATCATCATGGCCGCCTCCTAGTGCGCCCCGCCAAAGAGCATGGGCTTGAATCGGAAGTTGGCCACGCGCTCGGAATTGTGGCAGGCCTCGCAATCCTTGACGTTCATGCGCCCCCTGCCCTTGATAAACGCTTTATTTCCGCCGGAGTCCACATGGGCCGAGCCGGGACCGTGGCAGACCTCGCAACCGGCATGCCCCAGGTCCGGGGTCTTCTCGAAGCTTTCAAAGCCGCCAGGCTTGCCATAGCCCGTGGTGTGGCAGACGTAGCAGCCCTTCAGCTCGTCCGGGGTGAGCTTCTTGGTCATTATCTTTACGCTTCGGTCGGAGTGCGCTTTTTTGGCAAATTTTGTAAAATTCGCGTATTCCTTGTCGTGGCAGCCCTCGCAGGCGGCGGAGCCTACGTACTTTGCATCACCCTGATCTGCGGCAATAGCCGTTGAGGCAAAAAGACACAATGCCAGCGCACAAAAAATAATATACGTAGATATTTTCACGGCAGTCCCTCCGGATTCACCCGCTCTATCGACCGATTCGTCTTATACTTAAGGCCAAAATTTACTACTACAGAACGCGCATTCCGTCACCACAAAATTGCATCCCCTGTATGCGCAAAAAGCCAGCGGCGCCTTGCAAGGCGCCGCTGGCTACCATTTGTTTTCCCCAGTTTGCTACCAGTCCAGGGTGGCTTTAAATGCCTGGGCCAAGCCTTCCACAGGGGCCTGAAGAACAGCCGCGCCCGACCGGACCAGACGCAAATCGCCGGGCGTCACCATGCCGATTCTCGCGCATTGCTGTCCCGCGAACAGGGCTTCGAAGGCCGCCGCATTCTCCGGCGCCACGCCGACCACGAAGCGGCTGGCCGACTCGCTGTACAGAAGCTCAAGCACCGAGTCGCAGCCGCACTGGGGCACGTTCGCAAGGTCGATGTCCGCGCCCAGCCGCCCGCCGACGCACATTTCGGCCAGCGCGACGCCAAGGCCGCCGTCGGAGCAGTCATGGCAGGCGTTCACGAGCTTCGCCTGGGTGGCCTTGAAGTACGTGAGATAGCGTTCGCGCGCGCTCACCAGCTCCACCTGCGGCACCTGGCCGCCCGCGAGACCGAACTCGCTGGCCATCTCCGAGCCGCCCAGTTCCGGCCGGGTCAACCCCAGCACGTAGACGAAGTCACCCGCGCGCTTGAAGTCCGAGGTCACGGCCAGCTTCACATCGGGCATCTTGCCCATGATGGAGTACAGCACCGTGGGCGGAATGGAGATTTTGACCCCGCCGCCCTTGTAATCATTCTTCATGGAGTCCTTGCCGGACACGCAGGGCACGCCGAAGCCACGGCAGAAGTGGTCCAGGGCCTCATTGGCCCGCACCAGCTGGGCCAGCTTGTACTTGCCATCGGGCGTGGTCTCGCTTTCCACAGGATCGCACCAGCAGAAGTTGTCCGTGCCGGCCATGTAGCGCAGGTCGCCGCCGACGGCCACAGCCCCGCGCACGGCCTCGTCGATGGCGTTGGCCATCATCCAGTAGGTGTCCAGGTCGCTGAACTTGGGGCAGATGCCATGGGAGAGCACGAGTCCCTCGTCGCTGGCGTAGTCGGGCCGGATAACCGCGGCGTCGGCCGGACCGTCGCGCTTCACGCCCACCAGCGGTTTCACGATGCTCCGGCCCTGCACCTCATGGTCGTACTGGCGGATGACGTATTCCTTGCTGCAGATGTTGAGCCGACCCAGCATGCGGTGCAGCAGCGCCGCCTGGTCCACGTTCTGCGGCAGGGGGTCGGCCTTGACTTCGGGACGCTCCCAGCGCGCTGTCAGCTCCATCTGCGGCAGGCCTTCGTGCAGGAACTCCATGGACAGGCAGGTGACGGGCTTCGCGCCGTAGCGCACGTTGAAGAGGCCGGAGTCCGTATAGGTGCCGAGCGCGGTGGATTCCACGTCCATCTCCTTCGACAGAGCCAAAAACGCCTCCAGCTTCTCGGGCGGCACGGCGCAGGTCATGCGCTCCTGGGCCTCGGAGATGAGGATCTCCCAGGGCTTCAGGCCGTCATACTTGAGCGGGGCCTTCGAGAGGTCCAGATCACAGCCGCCGCAGTCCTGGGCCATCTCGCCCACGGAGGAGGACAGGCCGCCCGCGCCGTTGTCAGTGATGGCGTTGTATAGCCCGCGGTCGCGCGCACGCATGAGGAAATCGTACATCTTGCGCTGGGTGATGGGATCGCCGATCTGCACGGCCGTGGCGGGCGAGCCCTCGTGCAACTCCTCGGAGGAGAAGGTCGCACCGTGGATGCCGTCCTTGCCGATGCGCCCGCCGATCATGACGATGACGTCGCCGGGGCGCGCGCATTTCTCATGGCTTGGGCGCCCGGCCACCTTGGTAGGCATGGTGCCCACGGTGCCGCAGTAGACCAGCGGCTTGCCCAGGTAACGCTCGTCGAACACGATGGAGCCGTTGACCGTGGGGATGCCGCTCTTGTTGCCGCCGTGCTCCACGCCCTCGCGCACGCCTTCGAGCACGCGGCGGGGATGCAGGAGCCGGGGCGGCAGTTCGCCCTCGTAAAACGGCGAGGCGAAGCAGAACACATCGGTGTTGCACAAAAGGTTCGCGCCCAGGCCGGTGCCCATGGGGTCGCGGTTCACGCCCACGATGCCCGTGAGCGCTCCGCCGTAAGGGTCGAGTGCGGAGGGCGAGTTGTGCGTCTCCACCTTGATGCAGACGTTCAGGTTGTCGTTGAAGCGGATGACGCCCGCGTTGTCCTTGAACACGGACAGGCAGAAGTCGTCCTTGCCCTTGGCCGCGCGGATGGCCTTGGTGCTGCCCTGGATGCAGGTCTTGAACAGGCTGCTCAGCGTGCGTCTCCTGCCCTGCTCCGCATCCTCGTAGTCGATGTTCGCGGTGAAAATCTTGTGTTTGCAGTGCTCGCTCCAGGTCTGAGCCAGCACCTCCACCTCGGCATCGGTGGGATTTTCCACCAGCTCGGGCGACAGACAGGCGGCCTTGCGCGCGGCGCGCACGGCCGGGTCCTTGTAATGGTTCACGATGGTCTTCATCTCGCCTAAGGAGAGGGCGAGCGTGTTGGCCCGGCTGAAGGCCGCAAGCTCCGCGTCGGTCATGGTGGTCAGCGGGATGACGGCCACGGCGTCGCTGGCCTGACCGGTGACGCGCGCGGCCTTGGCCGCGAAGCCGGGCTCCTTGGCCCAGTCGGCTGCGGACTTCATTTCGAAGCGCTGGATGAGCTCGTTCGCCAGCAGATCGCGCGCGATGTGCAGCACGGTCTTTTCATCAAGGTTCTGGCCCGGCGCGGCGGAGAGCAGATACTGCACGCTGGTGTACACGCTGACGTTCTTGGCGGCCTGGCCCTCAAGGCCCAGCACCAGCAGGATGGTCTCCCGCGCGGTCTTGGCCTCGTTGTCGGTCACGCCGGGGCGGAAGCCGACCTCCAGCACCCAGTCGAAGTTTTTCGCCGCGGGCGCGAGGGAGGCCTCGTGCAGCACGGGGTCATGCAGCGCGCCAGCGTCCAGCACGGCTTTCGCCTGCGCGGCGTCGATGCCCTCCACCGTGTACACGCGCACGATGCGTACGCCAGCCAGGCCAAGGCCCAGCTCGCTCTTGATATTGCGAGCCACACGCTCGCCAACCACATCGCGCACCTGGGGCTTGAGGCCCAATTCAAAGCGCAAAAGCATAGGAAGCTCTCCTTCAGGAAGCCGGAAGTCCGGCCGTTTCTAGCAACATCAAGGGGGCCTACCCCCCCGCCAGGGTGTCGCCCCCGGCCGCCTTGGCCTTGTAGGCCAGTCTGTCCGCCCGCCCGAGCAGGCTCTGGGGGGTGTCATCCGCGCGCAGCATGGTCACGCCCACACTGGCGCTCACGGTTCCGTTCAGCTGTTCGCGCACATCGGCCAGGATGCGCTGGCCGATGACCAGCAGATGCGCCTCGTCCACCTCGGTGACGATGACCGCGAACTCGTCCCCGCCATAGCGGCAGGGGAAATCCATGCCCTGGCGCACCAGGCGCAGCAAGAGCGTCCCCATGCGTTTGAGCACCTGGTCGCCCGCCAGATGGCCCTGCGTGTCGTTCACGTCCTTGAACTTGTCCAGGTCGCAGAACACCAGGCCCATGCCGCGCTCCTTGCGCCGGCAGCGGCTCACCTCCCGCTCCAGGGTGGTGTGGAACTGGTAGTGATTATAGAGTCCGGTCAGACCGTCGAGCATGGCGCGCACCTTAAGCTTGGCCTCCAGGCGGCGGATCTGCGTCAGGTCGCGGCCCACAACCAGGCATTCGCGGTCCAGGCCGTTTCCGTCGGTGGCGGCGCGGGCCGGGCCGCCCAGCGGCGCAAAGGACAGCTCAAAGGCCAGCTCCTCGCCCCCTTCTGGATGCAGCACGGCCTCGACGTGGCCCGGGCTCTCCGCTGTCAACAGGCTGGGGGTCCAGGCGTCCACGCAGGACTCCACCGGCTGGAAGGCCTTGAAAAAGGCGCTGCCCACCAGCCCGAGATCCTGCCGGGAGCAGAAGCCGATGACGCCGTCACCGGACACGGTGAGCACCAGTTCGTGCATGGACCCGATGAGCCGCTCCAGGAAATTCTTGCGGCGCAGGGTCTGCACCTCCACCTCGGAAAGCTCGCGCAAGTCCTCGATGAGCGCCAGAACGCTCCGCCCGTGCACGTCCTCCATGCGATGGGCCGAGAGGTACAACGCTCCGTCGGAGGAGGTTCCGGCCGCGTCCCTGGTCTGGAAGTAGTCGATTTTGCCGAAGCTGCCGCGCGCGGGATCGGCGACGAAATTGGCGAACTCGCTGATGGTTTCCTGGGGCAGGCGCCGGGCCAACAGGTCGGCCATGAGACGCCCCTTGGCCGGGTTCGCCAGGCTCAGGAACTCGACGAATTTGCGGTTGGCCTCCAAGACATGCCCGGAGGGGTCCAGCCGGGCCACGCCGATGGGGATCTTGTCGAAGGCCAGGGCCTTCTCCTCCAGCACGGCCTGCCGGGCGCAATAGTGTTCAAATCCCTGCCCGAAGAAGCGCAGGTACAAGGCCAGATTATCCAGCTCGTCCTTGGGCAGGCCAGCCTCGCCCAGACGCAGTTCGCCCAGGTGCTGCCCGGAGGAGCTGATCTCCAGCCCCGGCGTATGGATGCGCCAAGGTATCTGGTTGATCGGATAGCGCTCTTCCGCGCGCTCGAGCTTGCCCTCCGGCGTCAGGTGATAGAGCCGGTAGAGGTCCCGGTGGGGAGACTTGAGGGCCACATCCCAGGACCTCACGTCCCAGTTGAGCCGGATGTGCTTGCCCAGCACCTGGGCCACGGAAGCCAGCCCCCCCTCGGCGGTCAGGATGTCCATGCTGAGGAAGCAATAGCCCTGCATGGCCTTCACGGAGTGCCGGTAGTAGGCCCGCTTCTCATCGCCCTCGCCTATGCCCAGCGACTGGAGCATGGAGCGGAACTTCGTCAGGCACTCGCTGCGCAGGCCGTCCACCTCGCGCTCGGTCAGGCCCAGGATGTTGCGCAACATGCCCTCGAACTGCACCACGCCGAATGGCCCGCTGGCGTGGCCCAGCTCCATCTCCGACCACTGCGTGGCCAGGATCACGGCCTGGGTGAGGGGGGCATGGCCCGAAAGCCCATCCAGGTCGTGGTGGAAACGGATGCTCTCGCACATTTCAAGCGGAATGCCCCAGCGCAGGAGCAGCATCTGCGAAAGCGCGGCGTGGTGCAGGCCCCAGGCCTCGGCCTCGCACTCCAGCTGTCCCTTGCCCAGCACGGTGATGCGGTCGTGCTGCTCCGGCTCCGGCAGCAGCTCTCTGGCCGCGCAGCGCAAAAACAGCAGCGAGACGTCCTTGAGCAGACAACACAAATAAGCCTGGTCCGTCTGTTCCGGGCACATCCGCACGGCCAAAAGCTCGGCGGCGATGGACGACCAGACGATGAGCCGCCAGTCGGGATAGAAATCGTAGTGGCATTCGGGAAAGCCATGCTCCAGATCCTTGTGCAGGGTCATGGAGACGGCCACCTTAAGGATCTCGCGGCTGCCCAGGACCAGGGCCGCGCGGTGCAGGTCGGTGACCTTCTGTGGCAGACCGTAGAAGGCGGAGTTCACCAGATTCAGGACCGTGGTGGCCAGCGCCGGGTCCAGGCGGATGGTCTCGGCCATGACCGCGAAATCCGGCTCCGGCTTGAGAGCCTCCTGCATGAGCCGGAGCATCACCGGCGACAGTGATATTCTTTGAAGCAGGTGCGGCGAGTTGAGCAGCAGATTCTCGGCCATCGGCCCCCCGTCACTTGCGTCTGGTGAGGACGTACTCCGCGGCCTGGGCCAGAACCAGCCGCTCCGGCGAATCCGGCAGGGCGTCCAGTTCACGCAAGGCCTCGGAAATATACGCTTGAGCAGCCTCGCGGGTCTTTTCTGCCAGGCCCTGTTCGCGGATCATGACGATTATGCGCCCGGCCTCCGCCTCCGTCAACCGCTTGTCCTTAAGCTTCGCCAGCAGATCGCGGGACTCGGCGTCCGGCAGGGACTCCAGCAGCAAGATGAGCGGCAGGGTCATCTTGCCCTCGCGCAGGTCGCCGCCGGCAGGCTTGCCCATCTCGCTCTCGGATATGGTGTAGTCGAGCGCGTCGTCCACCAGTTGGAAGGCGATGCCCAGGTTCAGGCCATAGGCGCCGGCCATGTCCTCCACGCCGCGCTCGCGGTTGGTGAGCGCCGCGCCGCATCGGCAGGCGGTCTCGATGAGCCGGGCCGTCTTGCCGATGACGATGGCGAGGTACGTGTCGCGGTCCACGGTGGGCCTGGCGGTGTGCGCCAGCTCCAGGATCTCGCCCTCCGCCGTGGCCATGATGCCGCGCGCCAAAAGGGAGTTGAGGCGCGGGATGTCATAGTCCGCGCCAAGCTTGTTGGCCAGGGCCAGCAGCACGTCCCCCGCGAGGATGGTCTCCGTGACGCCGAAGGCTACGTGGGCCGAGGTCCGGCCTCGGCGCGTCTCGGCCTGATCCAGCACGTCATCGTGCAGGAGCGTGGCCGTGTGCAGCATCTCGATGGCGCAGGCTATCGCCAGCATGTCGTTCTTGCTGTGGCCCAGGGCGCGGGCGAAAAGGATGGTCAGCATGGGACGGATGCGTTTGCCGCCGGAAAGCAGCACGTGGCGCGCGACTTCGCGCACCAGGCCGTCGAACTTGTCCGCCTCCGCCGAGAGGAAGGCGTTGATGCCGGGAATTTCCCCGGCGAAATAGGCGCGCAGTTCGTTCATGCCGTCCCGCATCCGCTGGTTATAGGGTTCCGCCGCGCCTATGGCGCGAGAAGCCGCCGCGCGGCCTGGCCCAGGGCGGAGAGTGCGCCGGGCAGATCCCAGCTCTCCGGCGGCCGCACGCCCACGGCGTTGGACACCGCGCGCAACTCCGCGAAGGGCAGCCCGGCCCGCCTGGCCCCATAGGCCAGGGCAAAGCCCTCCATGTTCTCCAGGCCCGCGCCGAAGCGCTCATGAAGCGCGCCCGCGCGCTGCGCGTCCGCCGTGACGCCGCTCACCGTGAGGGAGGACGCCGTTCCCCAGCCCCCGGCCGCAAGGCCCAGAGCCGCAAGCGCCGCCTGGGCGTCCCAGGCCAGACTCTCAAAAATCGCTTCCGCGCCATCAGCCGGCGGCGCTTTGGCCACGGCGTTCAGGGCAAAGCCCAGGCCCCGCACATCGGCCGCCACCGCGCCCGTGGCCAGCAGGCCGTATTCGGGCCAGCACTCCCGCTCCACCAGCCGCACAGCGCCCACCGGATGCGCGCCCAGATCAAAGCTGCCCGCGACACCGAGGTTCAGCACCCCGCTGATGCCCGGCCGCAGAGCCCGCCCCAACTCCAGAGCCGCGTTCACCACACCGATGCCCGTCGCCAGCGCCAGCACCCGGCGGCCGAAGACGTCGGTCTCCAGAATCTCGCCCTGCCGCAAATCAGCCCGTACGCCAAGGGCGGCGGAAAGCTCCAGCCCGGTGGCGGCAACGACCAGCACAGGCATGGCGCGCCTCCCCTACGCCCTTACAACCGCCAGAGCGTGAAGCCCGCGGCCTTGGCCTCGGCGGGGTCGAAGCGCCCCTTCACGTCCAGCACCAGCGGCGCGGCGGGATTACGGAACCAGGCGCGCAGGTCGGCGAGGCCGATGTCCGCGTACTGCTCGTGCGCCACGGCCAGGATGACGGCGTCCAGGTCGCGCAGATCGGCGAGGTTTGCAAGCTCGATGCCGTACTCGTGCCGGGCCTCGGCCGGATCGGCCATGGGGTCGTGCGCCAGCACGGTCACGCCGTACTCCTCAAGCTCGCGCACCACGTCGATGACCTTGGTGTTGCGCAGATCGGGCACGTTCTCCTTGAAGGTGAAGCCAAGCACGCCCACGCGCGCGCCCTTGACCTTCACGTCGGCCGCGATGAGCTTCTTCACGCAGGTTTCGGCGATGAATTTGCCCATGCCGTCGTTGATGGAGCGGCCAGCCAGGATGACCTGGGGCGAAAAGCCCAGCGCCTGAGCCTTGAAGGTCAGGTAGTAGGGGTCCACGCCGATGCAGTGGCCACCCACCAGCCCGGGACGGAAGGGCAGGAAATTCCATTTGGTGCCAGCGGCCTCAAGCACCTCCAGGGTGTCGATGCCCATGCGCTCGAAGATCACGGCCAGTTCGTTCATGAGCGCGATGTTCAGGTCGCGCTGGGTGTTCTCAATGACCTTGGCGGCCTCGGCCACCTTGATGCACGAGGCGCGGGCGATGCCCGCCTTGACCACCGCGCCGTACATGCCGGCCAGCAGGTCGGCCGTGGGCGCATCCTGCCCGGCCACCACCTTGACGATGGTTTCGAGCGTGTGCGCACGGTCGCCGGGGTTGATGCGTTCCGGCGAATAGCCCACGAAGAAGCCCTCGCCGCACTTGAGGCCGGAGTGCTCCTCAAGCAAGGGCACGCAGACCTCCTCGGTCAGGCCGGGGTACACGGTGGACTCGTAGACCACCACCGCGCCGGGGGCGAGGTTTGCGCCGACGGTGCGCGTGGCGCCCACCACGGGGCGCAGGTCCGGGCTTCTGTGCGCGTCGATGGGCGTGGGCACGGCCACGATGATGACGGCCGCCGCCTTCAGGCGCCCCGGATCGCAGGTGTAGGCGACCTTGGCGCTTTTGAGGTCGGGAGCCAGCACCTCGCCGGTGCGGTCGGTTCCCTTCTCCAGCTCGTCCACGCGCTTTTGCGAAATATCAAACCCGATGACCGGAAAATGCCGCGACAGAGCCACAGCCAGCGGCAGGCCCACATAGCCCAGGCCCACCACGGCGATGCTGGCGCGTCCGGCTTTCAGGTCCTCAAGAGTAGTCAACCCCATGCGTCTTCCTTCCTCGCTTCAGAGCGCGTCCCCCCTCCTGTGGACAACCCGTGTCCGCCTGGATACAAAGGGCCGCATGAACCTCAACTGGCCGCTCTTCTTTATCGCCCTTGGCTTGGCCTTCGTGCTTGAGGGCCTGCCCTATTTCATCCTGGCCGAGCGGATGCCCGGCATCCTGCTCACCCTGGCCAGCCGCCCGCCGCGCGCCCTGCGCGTCCTGGGCCTCACGTCCATCATCCTGGGCGTACTGCTGGTGGCCCTGGGCCGGTCCTTCTAGACAAATTCCGGCCAAGCCAATTCCAAGAAAGTCCGCGCGCTATTCCTCGTCCGGGCCCTTGCCCGGGTCCTGCGGGGTAAAGCAGCGCAGAATGCCGTCACGGCCGGCTGAAACGGCCCTGGCTTGCGTTTTCACGCCCGCTTCCTTGTCAGCATCGGCGCACAGTTGGCCCGCCTTTTCCGCCACATGCAGGTACACGATGCCCGAGAGCATGGCAACGTGAAACACGCGCGCGTACCCGGCGTCCATAAGCTCCCGCGAAAGCTGGCGTTCATCCGGGAACTCGCGGATGGTCTCCGCCAGATAACGGTAGGCCGCGCGGTCGCCGGAGACGAGCCGCCCCAGGGCGGGCAGCACCGATTCCAGATAAAAATTGTACAGCCCGCCCCAGACCTTGCGGCGGCCGGTGCCAAACTCCAGGATGCAGAAGCGACCGCCAGGCTTGAGGCAGCGCAGCACCTCCCGGTGGGCGGCCATGCGCGGGCGGATGTTGCGGATGCCGAAGGCTATGGTGGCCGCATCCATGGACTCGTCGGCCAGGGGCAGCTTGCGGCCGTCGCCCTGCACCGGGAGGATGCGTTTGTCCGGCCCGCCCGTAAGCTTGTGCTTGCCGCGCACCAGCATGGGCAGGGTGTAGTCCACAGCGGCGACGCGGATGTCCGGATACTGCCGGATGAGGGCCAGGGACACGTCGAGGGTGCCCGCCGCGAGGTCGAGCACCGCGCCGCCGGGCTCTGGCAGGGCGACACGGGCCAGCCGCCAGCGCCAGTAGATGTCCAGACCGAGGCTCAGGGTGTGGTTAAGAAAATCGTACCAGCGCGCGATGCGGCCGAACATGGCCGCCACTTGGCGGCCGTGCAGCTGATCTCTCTGGCTCTGCTCCGTGGAGGGCGGACGCTGCATGGGACTAATCGCCTCTGTCCTTCTTTTTCGCCACAGCGCCGGGGTCGCACACCGCGCCGCCGGACACCGTGGTGAGGATTTCGTCGTAGATTTCCGAGAAGTGCTCAGCGAAATTCGCCGGGGAAATGCGGCCGACTTCGATAAACTTGACCACGATTTCCTTGGCCACCTGCAAGGCCTGCTTCTCCAGCGAATCCATGCCTTTCTCCCACGTTCCGGGCCATGCTGGCCCGGCTGTGCATTCGAAAAACCCGCCCGGTGGGAAATGGCCGTGACCGCACCACGCGGTGGACCCCGGGCGGGAAAGGGGAAGAAACCGGCAAGACCCCTCCCCCTTTGTTTGGTCCGGCAGCTTTAGCACGGCCAAACCCCATTCGTCGAGTGCGGCGCGCACCGCTTCCAGGCGGAAGATTGCCGCTACGCCTACGCAGTTGCAGAGCCCGGCCTCCGGCGTTATCTCACTTCTGCCGCGCCGCAACGGCGCGACCCCCTGAAAGCGAGGAGACTGAAAAACTGATGGCTGAGAAGGTGCTTATGGTCGAGGCTGCGGCCAACCCGCTTGGCTCCACGTGTGAGCTTCTGGCCAAGCGCTTCGATTTAACCTGCGCCGTCGGGGTGGAGGATGCGCTCAAGGCCGTACGGAAGCACGGGCCTTTCGCCGTGGTGCTCACAGACCTGAGATTACCCAGAATGGACGGCGCGGCCCTTCTCGACCTCATCCGCACCGCGCACCCGCACACCGTGGGCCTCATCATGGCCTCCCAGGCCGACACGCATCTGGCCATGAGCGCCATCATGGACGATAAGGCCTTCCGCTGCCTGCCAAAGCCCGCCTCCGTGGACTGCCTGGCCCGGTGCATCAAGGCCGCGCTGGCGCAGCACAAGCTGCTCACCGCCGAGCAGAGCTTTCTGCGGGAGACCATGCACGGCGCGGTGCAGGCCCTGACCGATGTCCTGAGCCTGGCCAACCCCGCGGCCTTTGGCCGCTCCCTGCGCATCCAGGGTCTGGTGCGCCGCCTGTCGGAGGTCCTGCTCGTTCCACAGTTCTGGGAGGTGGACATGGCGGCCATGCTCTCGCACATCGGCTGCGTGTCCCTGCCCCCGCTTACGCTGGAAAAGATCCGCGCGGGCAAGGATCTGACCACCGGCGAGCGCAAGCTCTTCGAGAGCCACCCGACCATCGGGGCGGGACTTCTGGCGCACATTCCACGTTTGGAGCTGGTGGCGGAGATCATCCTGAAGCAGCACGCCCGCTTCGATGAGAATCCCCCCTTCGGCGCGCGGGTGCTCAAGGTCGTGCTCGACTACGACATGCTCGCGAACCGCGCCCTGCATACCGGGGCCATCTTTACCCAGATGCACGGCGCGCTGGGCATCTACGATCCTGAGATCCTCAAGGCCTTTGAGAGCACCATTCCCGTGGAATCCGGACATGTGCGCCGCCGCGTGACCATGCGCGAACTCAAGGTCAACATGATCCTCGAGGAGGACATCGTGTCCGTGGACGGCATGCTGCTCTTGGCCAAAGACGCGGAGTTGAACGAGGCCAACATCTACCGGCTCATCGAGTCCAAGACCTCGTTCGACATCGTGGAGCCTGTGTCGGTTCTGGTGCCGACCGCCAGGGCCTAGCGCCGGCCAGGCCCCAGACACAAAAAAGGCCGCTCCCGATTGCCGGGGGCGGCCTTTTTGCATTGTTTGTGTGTCGCTTGCGCGCTCTACTCGTCGCGCATGGAGGCGGCCAGGTGCGCGATCTCCTCGCGGATGACCTTGGCGGCCTCGCGCGGGACGGCCCGGGTGATCTCCGCGAACACCTCGCGGTCGAGCTGCGTCTGACGGTTCTCCATCTGGGCCAGGCGCGCGCCCGCGCCGCGCACGGTCATCTCCGCGCTTTCCACCCTCGGGGTCAGGGCGTCGGCCTTGTCCGCGGCGCCCTGCGCCTTGTCCAACGCGGCCAGGGCCTTGTCCATGGCGCCAAGGGCCTTGTCCATGGCGGCCTGGGACTTATCGGCGGCAGCCTGGGCGGCCTGCGCCAACTCCTGGTGCACGGACTCGTCCTGCACCCGCAGGCTTTTCTCCAGGTGCGCACGCAGGGTGGCCAACTCCTCGCGCAGGGACTGCGCCTCGGTCTGGGAGGCCTGCAAGCGCTCCTCCAAGTCGGCCAGATTCTTCTCACGCTCGGCCAGCTTGCCTTCCAGGCGCACCACGGCGACGCTGTTGCCCGTCATCTGTGTGGCGAGCTGCGCCAGGCGCTCCTGAAGGATGGCCAGGGCTTCGTCGGACACGCCCACGACAGGCGCGGCGGCGGGCTCGGCCACAGCAGCGGCGCCCGCAAGGGCGGCATCGGCCAAGGGCAGGATTTCTTCGAACGCCATCTCGGGCGCGGCCAACCCCGGCGCGGGTTCGCTGATCAGCTCCTCTGCGATGAACGCCTCGGGCGCAAGCACGGGCTCGGACACGGGCTCCAGGGCCAACTCGGCCTCGGACACGGCTTCGGGCTGCGGCGCGGCATCGGGAATCTGGGCCAGCAGCTCCTCGGGATTGAGCGACGTCTCTGCGGCGGGCTCGGCATCGGAGGATGGGAGACCTTCCATGAGATCGCCCATGCCCAGATCGCCTTCCAGAAGCTGATCCACGGCAGCGGCGGCCGGTGCCGGTTCCGCCATTTCGCTTAGGGAAAGGTTGAGATCCCCGCCCATGTCCGCCTGTTCCTGCTCAGCCACAAGGTCGCGGCCCGGTTCAGGATCGGAAAGATCTGGCAGGGTCAGGTCCAGGACGGAGGCGTCCTCCTCGAGAGCAGCGGGCGCAGTGGCCTCAAGGTCAAACGGCGGGGCCTCGAGATCCAAAGGCGGCGCTTCGGGCGCGTCCGCCACAAGATCACCGAGGGAGAGCTCCAAAAACTCGTCTTCCGCTTCGGCCGCTGGGGGGGCCTTGACCGGCTCGGCCGATTCAATCAGTTCGGCCAGCTCGATTGGCTCGGTCAGCTCGATTGGCTCGGTCAGCTCGATCAGCCCGATCGGCTCGGCTGCGGAGGCCGGGGCGGCGGCTTGGGAAACGTCCAGATTCTCCAGCAGGGCGTCCACATCCGCGCCTTGCGGCTCCTCTCGAAGAGAGGCCGCAACCGGAGCGGCGGGCGCTTTCGTGTCGCCCAGGCCGGAGATGAGTTCGTCCAGCCCGCCAAGGTCGATGGCGCCTTCCTTGCCGCCGGGGGTATCCTCGGGCAAGGAAAGCTCCAACCCACCGCCAGCCTCGAAGGCGCTCAGGTCAAGGATATCCTCGTCCTCGGCGTCAGCCTCGGCAATGGGCGCGGGCGCGGATTTCGGCGCGGGCGCAGGCGTCGCGTCTTCGACCAGATCGTCCAGCAGCAAGGCGTCCTCTTCGAATTCCGGCGCGCCCACGGGCGGAGCCGACGCGGGCTTCTCCTCGGAGGAGGCCAGCTCCTCAGCGAAAAGGGCTTCCAGCTCTTTCTCGAAGTCGCTTTCTTCGGCCGTGGACTTTTTAGCTCCCGAAGGCTTCATGTCCAGGCCGTCAAAGTCCAGGGCATCGTCATGAGAAGGGGGAGTCGGCGGCATGGTCTTCTCCTCCAGGAGGAAAAGTTAAAAAGGGGGAGCCGCTTGCGCAGCTCCCCCCCGTGGTGAGCTAACGTCCTGCTATTAAACGTGGCACTGGTTGCAAGCAGTGGGGGCCTTGGGGTTGGTCGCCTTCTTGGCCTTGTGGCAGCCCACGCAGGAACGCGGGTTGTTGCTATGGAAAGCGGCGTAGAACGAATTCGCGCCCGTCTTGGCGGTGCCATTGTCGTGGCAACCCTTGGTGTTGCACTTGGCGTTGTCGTTGTTGCCAGCCTTCTTGTGGTGGCAGTCGACGCACTTATCAGCGGTGTGCTGCTTGTGCGAGAACTTCACCACGGGCTTGGTGGTCTTCATGCCCTCGGGGCCCTGGACAGGAATGTCGCCAGCAGGGGCGGCCTTGCCAGCGGCATACAGGGGCAGCGCCATGGCAATAGCAAGCGCCGCAATAATCAGGCTCATAAAGAGAGAACGTTTCATGCTCCTCAATCCTCCTTCTTCACGTACGTGAGAACTCCACTCTACCACAGCCTTATGGAAGCATCTCCCCGTGTACCCGGGGAGCCATTCCGAGACGAACAGCCAACGAGATACTCCCAAAACGCGCATTCTGGCAAGGGAGAGGGCGCACTTTTCCAGGATTTTTTTCACAATCCCGATGTGCCCCCGGCGTCCGCCAGTCCGTATTTCCCTGCGTAGCCGCGCGGCGTGAGCATGCGCCCCCCCGCCATCCTGGTCGCGGCGTTGCCGATCACCAGAATGCTCTGCATATCCACGGCCTCCGGGTCGAAGTCCGCCAGGGTCGCGGTGAGAACCTCCTGCCCCGGCCGGTAGGCCCGTTTCACCAGCCCCACGGGGGTGGTGCCCGGCCGGTGCCCGGCCAGCACCGCCAGGGCCTTGGGCAACTGGTCCCTGCGTCTGCCGGAGCGCGGGTTATAGAGCACGACCACAAAATCAGCGGCGGCGGCGGCGGCCAGCCGCTTCTCGATGACCTCCCAGGGCGTGAGCAGGTCCGAGAGGCTCACCACCGCGAAGTCGTGCATGAGCGGCGCGCCCAGGAGCGCCGCCGCGGCGCACAGGGCCGGGATGCCCGGCACGACCTCCAGGTCGAGGGCGTCCAACAGGCCGCGCGTCTCCAAAAGCTCCAGAACCAGCCCGGCCATGGCGTAAACGCCCGCGTCGCCGCTGGAGACCACCGCCGTCTCCACGCCCCCAAGCGCCAGGTCGATGGCGGCGTTGCACCGCTCCACCTCGCCGGTCATGCCCGTGGACAACACCCGCCGCCCGACCAGGATGTCTGGCTCCAGCAGCTCGATGTAGCCCTTGTAGCCCACGATGGCCTGGGCGCGCAGGAGCGCCTCCCTGGCCAGCGGCGGCAAAAGGGCGGCGGCGCCCGGCCCAAGTCCCACAACGGTGATGCGTTTCAGCACTCCTGCTCCTTATGTTTCGCGGCGCTGCGCAGGGCTGAGGGCCACGGCGCAGGTCACGCGGCTGGTCTTGGCCTTGGCCGCAAGCAGCCCGTCCGCTCCGGAAAGCAGCAAAGCCGAAGCCTCGCACACGCTCCCGGCGCCGACGCGCAGCCGGACCGTTTCGGACTGCCCGGCCGCTTCCACGCGCGCCAAGGCCTCCGGCTCAAAAAATACGCACTCCGGTCCAAGGGCCGCGGCAGCGGCGCACAGGCCGGGATCGTCCCGCTTGATGCTCGCGGTGCCGACCGCGCCGATGCTTTCCAGCGCCAGGCCCTCCCGCGCGAAGACCTGCGCAACGTGCGCGAGGATTTCCGCCGCCTCCACGCCCTTGCGGCAGCCCAGGCCCAGACACAGGCAACGCGGATACGCGCGGAAGGTCTGCGGATGCTCCCCGCCCGCGCGCCAGTGGCACCACACGCCCGGCGCGTCCGGGTCCCAGGCCTCCGGTTCCGTTGGGGCAAGCAGCCCGCCCGCGTCGTCACCGCCGAGCAAGCGCTCTGCGGGATCATAACACTGCACGCGACGGCCTTCCAAAAGCGCCGCGGCGACGGCCTTGGCCGCCCCGGCGTTGGCCACGGACATGCCTTTGGCCACGGCCAATTCGTCCACTCCCGGCAAGCCCGCGGCGTCCGTGCCCGTGGTGATGACCGGCGTTGCGCCCGTGAGACGCGCCAGCTCACGCGTCAGCTCATTGGCCCCGCCCGCGTGGCCGGACACGAGGCTTATGGCGAAGCGCGCGGCCAAATCCAGCACGGCCACCGCCGGGTCCGTGGCCTTGCCGCGCAGCTGCGGGGCGATGGCGCGCACGGCGATGCCCGCCGCCCCGACGAACACGTGGCGCGGGTAGCGGGCAAAGGTCCCGGCCAGCAATTCGGGCAGGCCGGTGAAGGGGATGACGTTCCCGCCCGATGCGGCGGCGAGGCGTTCCGGCGCGTACACGTCGGCGTCCAGCGTTCCGGCCAACCCCTGGGCCAGGGCCAGCCCTTGGGCGGAAAAGGCATAGAGGGCGGTGATCCGCGTCACAGTGCCGGGGCGGGCTTGTCCGCCCAGATGATGAACACCGGATTCTGGGCCCGCAGCATGAAATCCCCGGCCAGCCGGTCGGCCGTGCTGGCCTGCAGCTGGGTGATGCCGAAGCTCCAGTTGTGCGTGTGGAAGTAGTCCTTCACGCGCATGAGCGTGTCGAGGAGTATGGCATGGATGACCACGCGGCCGCCGGGTCTGAGCCTGCGGCAGGCGTGGGCCAGGGTTCGGGTGTCCTGCCCCAGGCCGCCGCCGAAGAACACCCGGTCCGGATCCGGCAGCTCCACAAGCGACTCCGGCATCTCGCCCTGCACGGTCTCCACCAGCCAGGCCCCGATGCGCCGCACGTTCTCGCGGATCACGGCCGCGCGCCGGGGTTCCCGCTCCACGGCGAAGACGCGGCCCTCATGCGCCAGATGCGAGGCCTCGATGGCCACGGAGCCGCAGCCCGCGCCCAGGTCCCAGACCACGCTGTCGGGCATCACGCCCAGCATGGCGAGCCCAGCGGCGCGCACGGGCAGCTTGGTGATGAGCCCCTTCTCGTGGAAATAATAATGGTCCGGGATGCCGAGCATGAGCGGAATCTCCGGGGGCGCGGTGCGCTCCACCAGGACCAGGTTGAGGTCCGAGAACGGCAAATCCCAGGCCTCCTCCATGCGCATGCGCCGGGCGGTCTCGCCCGCTCCGCCCAGATTCTCCAGCACGATGAGCTGGGCGTCCACCACGCCGCGCTCCAGGAGCGCCTGGGCCACCACGGCCGGGGTGTGCTCCGGGTCCGTGAACACGGCGATGCGCTCAAAACGCGCCAAGGCGGCGAACAGCGGGGTGAAGTCGTTTCGGCCGTGCAGGGAGACGACGCGCACGTCGTGCCAGGGCAAGCCGACGCGGGCCGCAGCCATCTGCAGGGTGCACAGGTTCGGGTGCACCACCACGAGCGCCGCGCCCAGGGCCTCGATGAGCCGCTTGCCCAGGCCGAAGAACAGAGGGTCGCCGTCGGCCAGCACCACCACGGCCTTGCCCGCGGCGCGCTCGCGCTCGATGTCCTCCAGAATGGGGCCCAGGGGGCCGACGATAGGGATGGCGCGCTCTGGCTGGCAGGCGCGCGGCGCGGCGTCGAGCAGCCTGCGTCCGGCCACCAGCACCTGGGCGCGCGCAAGCACGTCCTCAACGCCCGGCGGCGGGGTCAGCGCTCCGGGCCGCAGGCCCACCACATGCACAGGGTTCTGGCTCTTTTCGAACATGGGTTCCCCTTATCGCGAACCTGTGCCGGGGTGAAGGGGGGAAACCGGGAAAAACAGCGATTCGGGCACGACATCTTCGTACAGGCATTGCCCGTCCAGACCGAAGACCACGTAGCGCACGTCCAGGCCTGGCCCGGTGTGGGTCTTGGCCGCGTCCCTGGCCCGCGACGCCAGGAGCACCGTCAGACGGGAAGCGACGGGCCCCCGCAGGAGCGCCAGGGCCTGGGCCGCCGTGTTGGCCTGGCTGACGGCCTGGACTTCCATAGCGTCCGCGCCGGCCTCACGCGCCCACTCGGCCAAAAGCGCGAAGTTAAGCATCGCCTCACGCGCGTGGGTGCTCGCGAAGCCCTGGGCCTGTTTGACCAGCTTACCGAAAAACACAGCCCAGATGACGCACGTGAATCCGCGCGCGGCCGCATCCCGCAGGGATTCGGCAAAGAAGTCCGCCGCCTGCACCAGGCAGATGTCCGGCGCGTAGGGGAAGCGCTCCTGAAAAAACCGCTCGCTGCGGCGGCCCGTGGTCAGAACCGCGCAAGAGTGCCCCGCCGCGCGCGCCACATCCAGGCTGCGGCGCACACACTCGGCCCAGGCTCCGTGGCTGTAGGGCCGGACAATGCCCCCCGTGCCCAGGATGGAGATGCCGCCGGTGATGCCCAGACGCGGATTGAGCGTATGCTTGGCGATGGCCTCGCCCTCCGGCACCTCAATGAACACAAGGACCACGCCCTTGAAGTCCTCGGGCAACACTTCGAGCACGCTCTGACGGATCTGTTCCATGGGGCCGGGATTGATGGCCGCCTGCCCCACGGCCACGGGCAGGCCGGGCAGCGTCACCGTGCCCACGCCCCTGCCCCCGCCGATGAGCACATGGGGGCCCACGCCGGAGAAGGCCGGGTCCAGCGTCACATGGGCCTCGATGCGCGCGCCGTGGGTGGCGTCCGGATCGTCGCCACCGTCCTTGATCACGCCCGCGCGCACGCCCAGGTCGTCGTCGACCGCGTCGGCGATGGCGATGGTGAGCCGTTTCCCCACGTGGGGCGGCGGCAGGGGGATGTCCACGCGTTGCGGCGTCTCGCCCGTGAGGGCGAAAAGCGTGGCCGCGCGCGCGGCGGCGGCGGCGGCGGAACCTGTGGTGAAGCCCTCGCGCAGGGGCTGGCCGTGCTGGCGGCTCACGGGCGGGCCGCCTTGGGCGCGAGCTTCACCGGGCCGACCGTGACGCGCGCGTGCGCGGCCCGGGCAACATTCCGCAACATGGCCGGAAACAGCAGGCCGTGCGCCGGATACATGCTCCACCAGTAGACAAGGCCCAGCAAGCCGCGCGGATGAAAACTGGTGAGCAGCGAAAGCCGCGTGCCCTGGTCCGCCGGCTCCAGGCGCAGCTCAAGGGTGGCCGCACCCGGCACCTTCATCTCGGCCAGGAGCAGCAGCCGTTGCTCCGGCGCCGCGTCGAGCACGCGCCAGAAGTCCAGGGCATCGCCCGGGCCCAGGCGCACGGGGTCGCGGCGGCCGCGCATGTGCCCCGGTCCGCCAACGAGCTTGTCGACCAGACCGCGCACGCGCCAGAGGAGGTCGCCCGCATACCAGCCAGTGTCCCCGCCGATGCGTGTGACCGCCTCCCAGACCTGGGCCGGGGCCGCGTCCAGGGTCACGGCGTAGTCGGCGGTGAAGAGCGCGCCCCCCGCGAAGGGTGCGTCGCCCGCCTTGGTCCATTCCGCCGGACAGCCTGCGCGTTCGGCCAGGAAGGAAGGCGCGCAAGCCTGGCCCGCGTCGAAGCAGCAGCTGGGCGCGGGCCCCTGGCTGACCTCGGAAAGCGCCTGAGCGATGGCGTCCCGGCAGGAGAGCAGTTGCTGGGGCACCAGATCCAGAATGCGTTTGTCGTGGCAGACCACCTCGTTCTTCAGCCCCTCGATGAGCGGCTGGATGAGATGCGCGGGCACCGGGGTGATGAGGTTCACCCAGGAGGCGCTCAAGGCCGTCGTCAGGAACGGCACGGGGATGATGAGCGGCGCGCGGATATGCGCGGCCCGCGCGTAGGTGCGGAAAAGTTCGGCGTAGGTGAGGACGTCCGGCCCGCCGATGTCCAGAGTGAGCCCGGAGGTGGCCGGATTCTCCAGGCAGCCCACCAGGTAGCCCAGCACGTTTGACACGGCGATGGGTTGGCAGCGCGTGCGCACCCAGCGCGGGGTGATCATGAGCGGCAGGCGCTCCACCAGGTTGCGGATGATCTCAAAGCTGGCGCTGCCCGAGCCCAGGATCACGGCGGCGCGCAGCACGGTGGCGGGCACCGGCCCTTCGGAAAGAATGCGCCCCACCTCCGAGCGCGAGCGCAGGTGCTCCGAGAGCCCCGGCGCGTCATCGCCCAGGCCGCTCAGGTAGATGATGCGCGAAACCCCGGCCTCAGCCGCGGCCTCGGCCATGTTGCGCGCGGCCGCGCGGTCGGCCTGGGCGAAGTCTCCGCCCGCGCCCATGGAGTGCACCAGATAATAGGCCGCGGCGCAGCCGCGCATGGCCGCCACAAGGCTCGCCTTGTCGGCCACGTCGGCGGGCAGCGCGGTCAAGGAGGGATGGCTGCTCCAGGGCCGCGCGGCGAGCTTGCGCGGGCTGCGCACCCCGGCGCGCACGGCGTACCCGCGCGAGAGCAGGAGCGGCACGAGCCTGCCGCCCACATAGCCGGTGGCCCCGGCGACAAAGACCGCGCCCCCCCGCAACGGCTAGTCCTTCCTCTGCCAGCCCAGGCGGCGGTAGCAGTCGTCCAGGGCGGCCTTGTGCGCCGCCTCGTCCTTCTGCGGACCGATCTTGTCCTCACAGAACTGGGTGTCCTCGACGAACTGCTTGTCCTCCTTGCGCGGGTCGGCGATGCGCGGATGCATCCAGTCCTTGGACGGCATGCAGCCGTAAAGCGGCCCCAGGGCGGTCAGTGCGAGAGCGAGGCCGGCAAGAAGGGACTTGAAACGCATGAATGGAACCTCCTGGTTCTGGGAAAATCGAGCTCCGTGGCGAGGACGATCTTGGCGAACACCTCGCCCAGTGCGGCCAGATATGCGGCCTGCACGTCGGCGGCGGGCACCTTGCGCCCGTCGTGCTCAAGGTCGCGGGTGGCGCAGGCGTCGGCCACAAGGCGGCAGTCGAAGCCCAGATCGAAGGCCGCGCGCACGCCGGTGTCCACGCACATATGCGTCATCATGCCACACATGGTCAACCGTGTGGCGGCGCAACGCTGCAGGACCGCCATCAGCCCCGTGTGGCGGAAGGAGTTGTGGTCGTGCTTGCTGATGACGACCTCGCCGGGCAGCGGAGCCACCAGGGGATGGATCTCCGCGCCCGCCGTGCCGGGCAGAAAGAACGTGGCCTCGGGACGCGCGCTCTCGTGGCGGATGTGCACCACCGGAAGCTTCGCCGCGCGGAAGCGGCCCAGCGCGAACGCGGCCTTCCGGGCGGCCTCCTCCGCGCCGACGAGCTCCATGCGCCCGCCGGGGAAATAGTCCTTCTGGATATCGATGAGGATCAGCGCTTCACTCATGGTGTGCCTCGCGAACGGTTTAGGATGTCTGACCAACTTCGGGGGGGGTCCCTACCAGCATTCTTCGGGCAGGCCAATGTGCGGAAGTTGGTCGATTTCCGGAGGCAAACGCCCCCACCGCTGGGCTCTCCTGAGTGAAGAGATCAAACAAAAACAGTCAATCCGAACGCGAAACGATTTCGAAATCCAATCGCACAAGGACGAAAGACCGCGAACCTGGCGCAAAACTTTTTCCAAACATTTCGTCCAAGCGTTCAAGCACCCGAACGCCCAAGCGACAGAACGACGGCGCGGCGGCGCGGCCGTGCGTTATGCAAAGCCACGCGGCCAAAGGCCGGGGCGCAATCAGGCCAACTCAAGCTCCGCCGCGTCGGCGACCTTGGCGAACACCGCGCCCAAGGCGGCGAGATAGGCGGTCTGGACATCGGCGGCTGCGGCCGTGCGGCCCGCGAAGGCCAGATCGCGGGTGGCGCAGGCGTCCGCCAACAAGCGGCAGTCGAAACCCAGGTCAAAGGCCGCGCGCACGGTGGTGTCCACGCACATGTGCGTCATCATGCCGCAGACGACGAGCCGCGTGGCGGGAAACGCGCGCAGGGTCTCAAGCAGCGCCGTCTCTCGGAAGGAGTTCGGAAAATGTTTCAGGAGGACCGCCTCGCCGGACTGCGGGGCCACGCAAGGGTGGATCTCCGCGCCCGCCGTGCCGGGCAGGAAGAACGTGGAGCCGGGGCGCACGTTCTCGTGGCGGATGTGCACCACCGGGAGCCGCGCCGCGCGGAAGCGGCCCAGCACGGCGCCCGCGACGCGTCCAGCCTCCTCCGCGCCCACAAGCTCCATGCGCCCGCCGGGGAAGTAGTCTTTCTGGATGTCGATGAGCAGCAACACGTCGGACATGGCGAACCTCGCGAAGGGGTAAGGAGTGTCGGGCCTGCGCCGCCTTGCTATCAGAATCCGGCGCGGCCTTAAAGGCCCCATGCGACGCCGAGGCGGAAAAACAGGGCGTTATTCCCCCGGCGCGGGACCGGGACAAGGACATGGCAAAAGGCCGCCCCCGGAGGCGGAGCGGCCAGACGAGTCCGGGCCCTCAAACGGATGCGGACTATTGCCGCGTCGGATTCTTCAGCAAAGGGATGCCATTCGGCTTGCTCCAGTCCGGCACGCCGTCCTCGATGGGATACAAAACCGCTTGCGGACAGGCCACCGCGGCCGGTTTCTCCTCACCCTCGCGCGCCGACTTCAGCAGCGGGGGCAAGGCTGTCGCCAGCCCCACAAGGCTCGTCAGGGCCGCTGGGGCCACGGTGTCGGTCTTCTGGCCGACATTCGTGATCATGCCGTTGTTCAGGGCCACGGTAAGATCTGCGCCGCCGAGGCCAGACACGAAGCGCACCTGCTTCTTCTCGGCGGGCAGCATCAGGACCGACGCCGTGGGAACGCAGCCCTTGGACACGGAGACAAGCAGATACGGCTTGGCCTCATAATATGTGAGCCCCTTGTCCTTTCCGAAATCCAACCGGGCACAGCCCGACAGCATAATGGCGGCGACAACACAGCACGACACCGCAAATCTTTTCATGTCCCTTCCCCCTGTTTGTGGTTGGACAACGCGACACCGCGCCATGCGCGAGCTGGCGCAAGTCCCGGAGGGCGAAAAGGAGAAGAGGGCCGACCCAATGCCTCCGGCGGCGCGCCCCGCGCCCGCCACCCTGAAACGATCCCTGCCGCCCATGTCCCATACTCCACGCGTAGCGTAAAGTGGCTAGGCACGAATTGGCCGCAGGCCCCACGAAAAAGCCCGGCACCCGGGGACGCGCCGCGATCGCCAGCGGCCATATGCATATATAGTTAAGCGATTTAACACACATATTTTCACTCTTCACAGGCGTGCTGTTTTGAGGTAGACGATCAGATTCCGTTGTTTGAGAATCCGGCCCGGCAGGCTGCAGGCCCACGCCGCGCCGCCAAGAGAGAGGTTCATCCATGCCCCTGTGCACCATTGAGGAAGCCATTGAGGATATCCGGCAGGGCCGGATGGTCATCATGGTGGACGACGAAGACCGCGAGAACGAGGGCGACCTGGTCATCGCCGCGGAAAAGACCACCCCAGAAATCATCAATTTCATGGCCAAGTTCGGCCGCGGCCTCATCTGCCTGGCCATGGAGCCGGCGATGATCGACCGCCTGGAGCTGCCGCTCATGGCCCAGTCGAACGAGTCCAAGTTCGGCACCAACTTCACCGTCTCCATCGAGGCGCGCGAGGGCGTCACCACGGGCATCTCCGCCTTCGACCGCAGCCACACGATCCTGACCGCCGTGGCTGACGGCGTGAATCCGAGCGATGTCGTGACCCCGGGCCACGTGTTCCCGCTGCGCGCGCGCAGCGGCGGCGTGCTGGTGCGCGCCGGGCAGACCGAGGGCAGCGTGGACATCGCGCGGCTTGCCGGAATGAAGCCCGCAGGCGTCATCTGCGAAATCATGCGCGACGACGGCGCGATGGCCCGCATGCCGGACCTGGAGGTTTTCGCGGCCGAACACGGGCTCAAGATCTGCTCCGTGGCCGATCTCATCAAGCACCGCATGAAGTTCGGCGGCAAGGCCATCACCAAGATTGCCGAGGCCGACATGCCCACCCGCTGGGGCCACTTCAAGACCGCGGCCTTCCATTCCGAGGCGGACGGGCACACGCACATCGCGCTCTTCAAGGGCGACATCGGCCCGGACAAGCCCGTGCTGGTGCGCGTGCACAGCGAGTGCCTCACCGGCGACGTGTTCGGCTCCATGCGCTGCGACTGCGGCGACCAGCTGGCCGCGGCCATGTGCATGATCGAGAAGGAAGGCTCGGGCGTCCTGCTCTACATGCGCCAGGAAGGCCGGGGCATCGGCCTGGGCAACAAGATCCGCGCCTACCATCTGCAGGACGAGGGCTACGACACGGTCGAGGCCAACGTGAAGCTGGGCTTCAAGCCCGACCTGCGCGAGTACGGCACCGGCGCGCAGATCCTGGTGTCGCTTGGCGTCAGCCAGATGAAGCTCATGACCAACAACCCCAAGAAGATCGTGGGGCTTGAGGGCTATGGGCTGAAGGTCGTGGAGCGCGTGCCCATCGAGATGACCGCCTGCTCCGTGAACGAGCGCTACCTGCACACCAAAAAAGACAAGATGGGCCACCTGCTGACCCTGGGCGAGCCCGCGAAATAGCGGCCACCCCATATCCGCACCCTACCTTCCGCACGGAGGAGACAAACATGCACCACATCAAGACCATCGAGGGACAGCTCGACGCCAAAGGCCTCAAGGTGGCCATCATCGCCAGCCGTTTCAATGACTTCATCGTGGACAAGCTCATCGGCGGCGCGGTGGACGCCCTTGCCCGCCATGGCGCCAGCCGCGAGGACATGACCCTGGTGAAGATCCCCGGCGCGTTTGAGATGCCGCTCATCGCCAAGAAACTGGCCGCCACCGGCAAGTTTGACGGCATCGTCTGCGTGGGCGCGGTGATCCGCGGCGCCACCCCGCACTTCGACTTCGTGGCCAACGAGTGCGCCAAGGGCCTGGCCCAGGTCAGCCTGGAGTTCGGCATTCCGCTGGGCTTCGGCGTGCTCACCACGGACAACCTGGAGCAGGCCATCGAACGCGCCGGCTCCAAGGCGGGCAACAAGGGCGTGGACGCCGCCATGGCCATGCTTGAGACCGCCCGCGTCGCCTCGCAAATCTAATAGCATTCCGCCCGCGCAAGCGGGCGCATTTCCGGCGGGCCGCAAAGGCCCCCGGCAGGAGCACCCGGTGACAGTAACGGACAAGAGTAAAGGCTCGCGCCGCCAGGGACGCACCCTGGCCTTCCAGGTCATTTTTGGCCTGGGCTTCGACCCGCAGGACGAACAGGCCGCGCTGCGGCGCGCCTTCGCCCGCAACCCCGCCGTGGAGGACTGCGAGTCCGAGGAGGCTGTCTCCTTCGCCTCCCAGCTGGTCATGGGGGCCTGCGAACACATGGCCGTCATCGACAAGGTCATCGGCAAGCATTCCGACCACTGGAAGATCAGCCGCATTGGCAAGGTGGAGCTGGCCATCCTGCGCCTGTCGCTCTACGAGATCCTCCACCGCCAGGACATCCCGCTGAAGGTGGCCATCAATGAGGCCATTGAGCTGGCCAAGGGCTTCGGCGACGAGAACTCGCGCGCCTTCGTCAACGGCATCCTGGACGCCGTGGCCAAGGCTGTGGACCAGGGCCGCTTCGGCGATGTGGACAAGAAGATCGACAAGAAGCACGAAAAAGGCACCGAAGCAAAGGCCGGGACCAAGGCCGGCGCGGCCAAATAGCCGCACGCTTCAAGGGGAGGCATACGAGAGATGGGTTTCGGCAAGTACGATCCGCAGCAGGTTGAGCTGAACTGGCAGAAGAAATGGGACGACACCCGCTGCTTCGAAGTGGAGGCCGATCCCTCGCGGCCGAAGTACTATGTGCTCGAAATGTTCCCCTACCCCTCGGGCAAGATCCACATGGGGCATGTGCGCAACTACTCCATCGGCGACGTGGTGGCGCGCTACAAGCGCATGCGCGGCCACAACGTGCTGCACCCCATGGGCTGGGACGCCTTCGGCCTGCCTGCCGAGAACGCGGCCATCAAGAACAAGACGCATCCGGCCGCCTGGACCTACTCCAACATCGCCGACATGCGCGCGCAGCTGAAGCGCCTGGGGTACTCCTACGACTGGCGGCGCGAAATCGCCACCTGCCGCCCGGAATACTACAAGTGGGAGCAGCGCTTCTTCATTGAACTTTTGGAAAAAGGCCTAGTCTACCGCAAGAACTCGCCCGTGAACTGGTGCGAGGGCTGCAACACCGTGCTGGCCAACGAGCAGGTCGAGGAAGGCCGCTGCTGGCGCTGCGACGGAGAGGTGGAGCAGAAACAGCTGGAGCAGTGGTTCCTCAAGATCACCGCGTACGCCGAGGAACTGCTGGACGACCTGAAGCTGCTTGAAGGCGGCTGGCCCGACCGCGTCATCACCATGCAGGAGAACTGGATCGGCAAGAGCGTTGGCGCGCAAATCGCGTTCCAGGTGAAGGGCTCGTGCGAGACCGTCGAGGTTTTCACCACCCGGCCGGACACCCTGTGCGGGGCCACCTTCATGAGCCTGGCCGCCGAGCACCCCCTGGTGGAGAAGCTCATCGCTGGCCGGCCCGAGGCCGACAAGGTGCGCGCCTTCTGCCGTGAGGTCGCCAACATGGATCGCATCAAGCGCGGTGCGGACGACCTGGAGAAGGAGGGCGTGTTCACCGGCGCGTACTGCGTGAACCCCATCACGGGCAAGGACATGCCCATCCACGTGGCCAACTTCGTGCTCATGGGCTACGGCACCGGCGCGGTCATGGCCGTGCCCGCCCACGATCAGCGCGACTTCGAGTTCGCCCGCAAGTACAATCTGCCCATGCAGGTGGTCATCGCCCCCAAGGGCGAGACCCTGGATATCTCCGCCATGACGGCCGCCTATGCCGACCCCGGCTTTCTGGTGAACTCCGGTGAGTTCGACGGCCTGCCGAACCAGGAGGCCAAGGGCGCGATCATCGAGCATCTGGCCAAGAACAGCCTGGCCAAGCCCACGGTGAACTACCGTCTGCGCGACTGGGGCATCTCGCGCCAGCGCTTCTGGGGCGCGCCCATCCCGGTGGTGCACTGCGGGAAGTGCGGCACCGTGCCCGTGCCCTTCGACCAGCTGCCCGTGCGCCTGCCCGAAGACGCCAAGGTGCGCGAAGACGGCCGTTCGCCCCTGCCGCTTCTGGAGAGTTTCGTCAATGTGGCCTGCCCCAAGTGCGGCGGCGCGGCCCGGCGCGAGACCGACACCATGGACACCTTCATGGAGTCCAGCTGGTATTTCCTACGCTACACGAGCGCCCGCAACGATTCCGCCCCCTTCGACCCCGCGTCTCTCAAGTACTGGAGCCCCGTGGACCAGTACATCGGCGGCATCGAGCACGCGATCCTGCACCTGCTCTATTCCCGCTTCTTCGTGAAGGCCCTGCGCGACCTGGGCTACGTGGAGCACTCCGAGCCTTTCCAGAACCTGCTCACCCAGGGCATGGTGCTCAAGGACGGGGCCAAGATGAGCAAGAGCAAGGGCAACGTGGTCGACCCGAACGCCATGATCGGCAAGTACGGCGCCGACGCCACGCGACTGTTCATCCTCTTTGCCTCCCCGCCGGAGAAGGACCTGGAATGGAGCGACGCCGGCATAGAAGGCGCGTTCCGCTTCCTGAACCGCATCTGGCGCCTGGCCGAGGATCTGGCCGAATCCGGGGCGCTTTTGCCCGTGGGTCCCAGCGCCCCCCTCTCCGTCCTTGGCGGCGAGCTGTCCGGCCCGGCCAAGGAGCTGCGCCGCAAGGAGCACGACTCCGTGCGCAAGGTCACGCGCGACATGGAGAACAAGTTCCAGTTCAACACGGTCATCGCCGCGCTGATGGAGCTGGTGAACGAGATGTACGCCCAGAAGGACGCCCTGAAGGGCGCACCCGGCGGCGCGGCCGTCCTGTCCTCGTCCCTGTCCACGGTCCTGACCCTGCTCTCGCCCGTGGCCCCGCACATCTGCGAAGAACTCTGGGCCCACATGGGGCACAAGAGCCAGCTCGCCACCCTGCCCTGGCCACAGTGCGACGAATCCGCCCTGGTGAAGGACGAGATCGAGCTGGTGGTGCAGGTGAACGGCAAGGTGCGCGGCAAGCTCATGGTCCCGGCCACTGCGGACCAGGACGCCGTGCGCGAGTTCGCCATGACGCACGAGAACGTGCTGCGCCACCTGGAAGGAAAAAGCATCAAAAAGCTCATCGTGGTGCCCGGCAAGCTGGTGAACGTGGTGGCTGGCTAAGGCCAGGAGGGGGCTTATGCGCAGGCTCGTTCTGAATCTGGCCCTGTTGGCGGCCCTGGCCCTGGCCCTTTGCGGCTGCGGCTACACCTTCACGGGCATGGGCTCCCCGGATGCCGAAGACGCGGCCTCACGTCTGGCGCCGGAGCTGCGCCACATGACCCTGGTGCGTGTGGACAATCCCACCACCGAAGCCTGGCTTGAGCCCCGGCTGCGCTCGCTCATCCGCGACGAATTCAACAGACGCCGGCTCGTCACCTGGACGGAGAAGTCCAAGGCCACGAGCCTGTTGACCATCGTCATCAAGAGATACAGCCGGGCGACCTCCATCGCCGGCCAGCAGGACCAGTCCGTGAAGCTGCAGGCGGCCATCACCCTGAGCTTCCGCGTGACCCGCGCCAGCGACGGCGCCGTCATCTACGACTCCGGGGAGCAGACTCAGACCGAGTCTTACTATCCCGGCGACTCCGACGGCGCGGATCAGCGGATCACCGACCTGACGGTACGCCGCATGGCCGACCTCATGACCGAAAACTATTAGGAGCCCGCCATGGCTTCGCCCCCGGCCCGCCCCACCCAAGCCCCAGGCCGCAGCACCCGCTGGGGGCATCGCTTCCTCATCTGCCCGGACGCCGAACTGCTCCGCAGACAGATGACCAAGCTGGCGGCGGGCATGGGCCCCGTGGACACGGTGGCGCGCAAGGTCTTCTGGGGCGACGATGAGCCCTTCCCCCAGGGGTTCTGGCCGGAACTCACGACGCAGAATCTCTTCTCCACTCCCACGGTGCTCGTGCTCCGCAGGGCGGAAATGCTCAAGGCCGAGGTCTGGGACCGCCTGGACGAGGGTCTGCGGCTGCAGGCCTCCACGGTATTGCCCGTGTTCTGCCTGGAGGGCCGCTGGAAAGACGGCAAGCCGCCTGTGCCCGTGTTCCTGCCAAAGCGCAAGCTTTGGCAAACGGCGGAGGAGCGCGCCTGGGTCTGGCAGTCGTCCGGCCTCACGGAAGCGACGCTGCCCAAGTTCCTGGACGCCTGGGCCAAGGAAAAGGCCCTCGATCTGGATAGCCAGGCCAAGCGCGCGCTTTTGGACGCCCTCCCCCACGACGCCCTGGCCGCTGGTTTGGAGCTGGACAAGCTGGAGCTGGCCGCGGGAGACGCCAAACGCGTCACGGCGGACATGGCGGAGCTCATCGCGCCGCACGGCGACATGGATTTCTTCGACTTCATGCGGGGCTTGGCCGCCCGGCCGGAAAGCGATCCCGAGGCCGTGCGCGGCGTGTGGGCCCGCGTGCTGGACGACCAGCTGCGCCCGAGCGGCGACAAGATTCTCTTCCAGCTGCTGGGCTACGTGGCCTGGCAGGCCCGGCAGATGTGGATGCTTTGCGAAGGCGAGGAGCACAAGGTGCGCATGAACCCGCGCGACAAGCCCGCGCTGACGCGCATGGCCAAACAGCTGGGCCGCGCGGGCATCGCGCGGATCATCGAGCTGACGCTCGACGCCAACCTGGGCGTCATCAGCGGGGCGCGCCGCCCGGACGACACTTTGGAGTCTTACGTGGCCCAGCTTTCCACCCTGCTGCAGCCGTCCCAGCCAGGACGCCCAGCATGAGCCCGGTCAAGAAGTCCAAGCCCGGCAAGGCCGCAGAGTCCCCGCACTACCTGGGGCACCGCCAGCGCCTGCGCGAGAAGCTCCTCGCCGAGCCCAAGGCCCTGGCGGACTACGAGCTTCTCGAACTTCTTCTGGGCCAGGTGTTGCGCCGGTGGGATACCAAGCCTCTCGCCAAGGAGCTGGTGACGCGCTTCGGCAGTTTGCGCGGCGTGCTCACGGCGCGGATCGAATCCCTGACCGAGGTCAGCGGCTTCGGCGAAAGTCTGGCCGGGCACTGGGCGCTTTTGGGCGAGGTCTTCGCCCGGCTGGTCGAAGCACCGGTGCGCGAGAGGCAGGTGTTCTCCGGGCCAGAGATGGTGGCCGAGGCCGCCCGGGCGCGCATCGGCCACTTGCTGGTGGAGGAATTCTGGGTGGCGCTGGTGGACAACAAGAACCGGCTCATGGCCTGGGAACGCGTGGGCAAGGGCACGGTGGACGAAACCCAAGTGTATCCGCGCGAGGTGCTTACCCTCGCCCTGAAGCACCAGGCCTCGGGCCTCATTCTTGCCCACAACCATCCCGGCGGCGACCCCTCGCCGTCCATCCAGGACCGCGACCTCACACGGCGCATCGCCCACTCCGCCAAGGAACTGGGCCTGCGCGTGCTCGACCACCTCATTGTGGCCGAATCCGGGCATTTCAGCTTCCAGGATGCCGGGCTGCTCTAGCAGCCGCCGGCCAAGGGCAAAAGGGGTTACTGCGCCGCAGGCTCCGCGGAGGTGGCGCCCGCTGTGGCCTGGGCCTGGGCGTCGCGCTGCAGCGCTTCCGTCACGCGGCGGTTCAGTTCCGGGATCATGCCGATGGCCATGCGCTGCGCCACGTCCCTGGCATCACGCATGACCGAAGGCATAACGGCCACGGCCTTCCTGCCCAGGGGCGACTCGTAGAAGGCCACCAGCTCGCTCATTTCCTTCGGCGTGAAGTGCTTGGCGAACACGGGGGCCAGCTGCTCGGCCAGACCGCCGGGGGCGACGATCTTTTCGGTCACGCAGGCCGAAATCTCCCGCTCCACCATAGGCATCTTGTCCGCCGTGATGTCCGGCCGGAACTTCTTCACCACGTTCATATTCCGCCGCACGTATTGCAGAATCATATCCTTGCCGCCCATGGCATCGATCAGGCGCAGGGCCTCCTGGCGATTTTCCGGGCTCAGGTCAGCCGCCAGGGCGCTGGAGCACAGCAACAGGGACAGCAGCGCGGCGCAAAAAATCCGTCTGAACATTTCTCGTCCTCGATGGTTTAGGATGTGCCGGGCGGCCTAGAGCTGCTGCCCGTTCTCAAGCTGTTGCAAGCGCTCCTCGATCCTGGGCGCGGCCCTGTTCGTGATGCGTTCGGCCAGACGCTCCCCGACGGCGTCCATGTCCTCGGCGATCTTGGGCTGCAGGGCCACCACCTTCTGCATGCGCGGGTCGCGGCCCACACTGAGCAGATAGGCCACATCCGCGCGCGTCAGATGGCGCTGGAACACAGGCACCATCTCCAGGACAGCCTCATCCGTGGCCGCCTTGACCTCGTCGCGCAGTTCCTTGTGGATGAGGTCCAGGATCCCGGGGGCGACGTCCTGGTGGGACTGGCGCACCAGCTCAATGACCGAATCCAGCTGGTTCTCTGCGCCCGCCTGGAACATCTGCCGGTAACCGAAGAGCCGGATGTACTCCAGCACGTCCGCCGTCTGGGGCGCATCGGCCGGGATCGCCTTCTGCCCGGCGTTATCCGGCCCAGCGGCCAGGGCCGGACTAGAGGCCGAGGGGATCGCGGCAAGGATGCAGAAGGACAAAACAAGAGCGTATGGGATATGGCGCATGGTGCCTCCTGTGGTTCGACAAGAACAAGCACGCTTTGCGGGGAAAGGCAAGCAGGAAGCCACCTGGGTCGGGCGTCTACTCGGGCTGCAGCTGGGCGCCGGTCTTGCCGAAGCGGCGCTGCCGGCTCTGGTAGTCGGCCAGGGCGCGCTCCAACTCGGCCGCGTCGAAATCGGGCCAGAGGGTCTCGGTGAAGTAGAACTCGGCGTAGGCGGCCTGGAACAGCAGGTAGTTGGAGAGCCTGAGCTCCCCGCTGGTGCGGATGATGAGGTCCGGGTCGGGCTGCCCCGCCGTGTACAGTTCGGCGGCGAAGGCCTCTTCGGTGATGGCCTCGGGCGCTGCGCCCTTGGCCACGAGACGGCGGCAGGCGCGCAGGATCTCCTCGCGCCCGGAGTAATTGAGGGCCAGATTCAGCGTCATGCTGCGGCAGTTGACCGTCTTGTCCATGACGTGGGTGAGCGCCTGCCGGACCACGAAAGGCAGACCGTCCAACTCGCCCAGGACTTTCAGGCGGATGTCCTGCTCCAGCAGGTTCGAAAGCTCGCCCCTCATGTACTCCACGAGCAGATCGAAGATGAGCCCGACCTCGTCCTTGGGGCGCGACCAGTTCTCGCGCGAGAAGGTGTAAAGCGTGAGATGGCGCACGCCGAGTTCACGGCAGCGCGTGACGATGGCCCTGGCCGTGCGCGTGCCCGCGCGGTGGCCCTCGCTGCGCGAGAGCCCCCTGCGGGTGGCCCAACGGCCGTTGCCGTCCATGATGATGGCGATGTGCGCGGGCGCGCCTGGTGCCTCCGCCACGCGCTACAGCTCCAGAATCTCCTTCTCCTTGGCGGAGAAGGCCTGGTCGCATTTTTTGATGGTCTCGTCGGTGAGCTTCTGCACCTCGTCGGTGAGCTTGTGCTGCTCGTCCTCGGTGATGGTTTTGTCCTTCAAAAGCTTCTTCAGATCCTCGTTGAGGTCACGGCGCACGTTGCGCACGGCCACCTTCGATTCCTCGGTGAACTTCTTGGCCATCTTCACCAGATCCTTGCGGCGCTCCTCGGTCAGGGGCGGGATGCAGATGCGGATGAGCTTGCCGTCGTTCACGGGATTGAGGCCCAGGTCGGACTTCTGGATGGCCTTTTCAACGGCGCTGAAGGCGGCCTTGTCCCAGGGCTGGATGGTGATGGTGCGGGCGTCCGGCACGGAGAGCGAGGCGATCTGGCCCACGGGCGTGGGATTGCCATAGTAGTCGGCCATGATGGGCTCGATGAGGGACACCGAGGCCCGGCCCGTGCGCAGCCGTGCAAATTCCTTGCTGAGGCTGGAGAGCGCGCCGGTCATGCGTTTTTTGCCGTCGTCGATTACCGCGTGCATGTCTAGTTCCCTCCTTCAACGATGGTGCCGAGCTTCTCGCCCAGAATGACCCGGCGGATGTTGCCTTCCTTGAACAGATTGAACACGATGATGGGCACGCTGTTGTCGCGCGCCAGCGAGATGGCCGTGGCGTCCATGACGCCCAGGCGCTTCTCCAGGGTCTCCAGGTAGGTCACGGTGTCAAAGCGCACCGCGTCATCATATTTCTTGGGATCCTTGTCGTACACGCCGTCCACCTTGGTGGCCTTCAGGATGGCTTCGCACTTGAGCTCCATGGCGCGCAGGGCGGCGGCGGTGTCCGTGGTGAAGTACGGATTGCCCGTGCCCGCGGCGCAGATGACCACGCGGCCTTTCTCCAGGTGCCGCACGGCCCGGCGGCGGATATACGGCTCGGCGACCTCCTTCATGGTGAAGGCGGTCATGACCCGGGTGTCGCAGCCGAGCTTCTCAAGCGCGTCCTGCACGGCCAGGGCGTTCATGACGGTGGCCAGCATGCCCATGTAGTCGGCCTGGGCGCGGTCCATGCCCTGTTCGCTGGCGGCCATGCCGCGGAAGATGTTGCCTCCGCCGATGACGAGCGCGATCTGCACGCCGAGCTTGGCCACGTCGGCGATCTCGCGGCAGAAGGTGCCGATGGCCTTGGGTTCGATGCCGAACTTCAGGTCGCCGGCGAGAGCCTCGCCGGAAAGTTTGAGGAGTACCCGTGAATACTGCAGCTTGTCCATGTTCCTCCTCCGTTTTGCGGCTGGCTGGCGTTGGCCGGCTTGTGGCCCGACTTCAAAAAAAACGGGCCTTGCGGCCCGTTCGATTTTCCTATTCCTCGGCGGCGTCTGCTTCGGCGTCCTCGCCCAGAACCATTCGGCTGAATCGCCCGATCTGCATGTTCTCTCCGAGAACCGCGATGAGGTCGTTCAGGAGGTCCTGAATCTTCTTCTTGTCATCCTTGATGAAGGGCTGCTCAAGCAGGCACACTTCGGAGTAGTACTTCTTCACGCGGCCATCGACGATCTTCTCGGCGATGGCTTCAGGCTTGCCTTCCTGCATGGCCTGATGCTTGAAGATCTCACGCTCCTTGGCGAGCAGGTCGGCGGGCACCTGATCGGAGGAAACGCACAGCGGGCTGGCGGCGGCGATCTGCATGGCCAGGTCCCGGGCGAACTCCTTGAACTTGTCGTTCTTGGCCACGAAGTCGGTTTCGCACTTCAGCTCGACCATGACACCAAGCTTGCCATTGGAGTGGATGTAGGAGCCGATGACCCCCTGGCTGGTGGCGCGTCCGGCCTTCTTGGCGGCCTTGGCGAGGCCCTTCTCGCGCAGGTAGGCGACGGCCTTCTCTTCGTTGCCATCGCTCTCCACCAGGGCTTTCTTGCAGTCCATCATGCCCGCGCCAGTCTTCTCGCGCAGGACTTTCACCGCTTGGGCGCTGATCTCAGCCATGATCTACTCCTCCCCGGCGGCTTTCTCGGCGGCCGCTTCAACTTCGAGTTCTTCCTTGCCCGGGGCGTTCTTGGCGCCGCCGGGGGCGTTTTCCTTCAGGACCGCGGCGCCTTCAATGCAAGCGTCGGCGATGTGGGTGGCGAAGAGCTTGATGGCGCGGATGGCGTCATCGTTGCCCGGAATGACGTAGTCGATCAGGTCCGGGTCGCAGTTGGTGTCGACGACGGCCACGACCGGGATGCCGAGCTTGCGGCATTCCTTCACCGCGATGTGCTCACGGTTGGGGTCGATGACGAAGGCCACGGTCGGAGCGCCGTTCATGTCCTTGATGCCGCCCAGGGCATCATTCAACTTCTCGACTTCGCGGGCGAGCTGAACCACTTCCTTCTTGGGGAACTTATTAATAGTGCCGTCGGCAAACATGCCTTCCAGGCTCTTCAGGCGGTCGATGCTCTTTTTGATGGTCTGGAAGTTGGTGAGCGTGCCGCCCATCCAACGCTGGGTGACGCAGTGCATGCCGCAGCGCTCCACCTCGGCCTTGATGGCCTCCTGCGCCTGACGCTTGGTGCCGATGAAGAGCACCTTGCCGCCCTGGGCCACGCTCTCGACGATGAAGTCGTGGGCCTTCTGGAACAGCTTCACGGTCTGCTGCAGGTCGATGATATGGATGCCGTTGCGCGCGCCGAAAATGTAGGTGCGCATCTTGGGGTTCCAACGGCGGGTCTGGTGACCGAAATGGACGCCGGTCTCCAGCATCTGCTTCATGGTAACGTAAGCCATAATTCCTCCTGGGTTTTTCCTCCGCCCTAGCGCATGGCCGGCCCCGGAACGTCCGGAGCACCCAGTAAAAAGCTGGGGCGTGTGATTTGTAAAACGGCTGCTTTTACGTCGAACGCGCGCGCTTGGCAAGGGGAAAATGCGCACGCCAAACAGCCCCCCCCTTCCGGCGGGTTCAAACTGAACCAGAAATTTAGCCCAAGGCTACTGCACAGCGGCGGGGTCGGTCGGCCCTTCGCTCACCACGGAATTGACCAGAAAACCCACCTGGTCGATCTCGATGGTCACCTCGTCGCCATCCTTCAACGGCCCGATGCCCGCCGGGGTGCCGGTCAGAATCACATCCCCGGGCAGCAGGGTCATCACGCGGGAAATGAAGCTGACGAGCCGGGCGGGCGGAAAAATCATGTCCGCCGTGTTGCCCTGCTGGCGCACCTCCCCCCCCACCACGGTCCGCAGGGCCAGGGCGCGCACGTCCTCCACCTGGGTCTCGATCCAGGGCCCGACCGGACAGAAGGTGTCGAAGCTCTTGGCCCGGGTCCACTGGCCGTCCTTCTTCTGCAGGTCGCGGGCGGTCACGTCGTTGGCGCAGGTGAAGCCGAACACGTGGTGCAGGGCCTCGGCTTCGCTCACGAAGTGGGCGGCCTTGCCCATGACGAGCGCGAGTTCGGCCTCGTAGTCCACGCGCTCCGAGCAGGCGGGCATGACGATGGCGTCCCCCGGGCCGATGACGGAGGACGGCGGCTTAAGAAAGAGCACCGGCTCCTCCGGGACGGGCAAGCCCATCTCGCGCGCATGGTCGTGGTAGTTGAGCCCCACGCAGACGATCTTGCTGGGGCGCACCAGGGGCAGAAGCTCCACCTCGGCAAGCGGGATGTCGTCCGGGAGGTTTTCCTCCAGGTTCAGGCAACGCACCGTGTCCGGGCTGGTTATGGCGGCGTAGAACGAACGGTCCTGGTAGCGCACGCGGATGATGCGCATGGCTGGCCTACAGCCCCGTGGCCGCCGCGCGACGGCCGCAGGCGGAGCGGATGCTGTTCGAATGCCCGTCCATGACCCTGGTCTCTTCGCCCATCGCGCACTCCTTGCCTGTCGTTTGGGCCATCCAAGCCCGGGGCGCGGGCCATGCGCCCGCAACCTTCATTCCATGCCACATCCACGGGGCTTCGTCGAGGGGGCTGCGGGCGTCTGACCCCACCGGGCCAGGAGCCGCCGCATTCGAAATCAAAACCGCGCCCCAGCCTCGATGAGGACGCGGGGCGCGGACACGGGAGAGGGCGCGTTTGTTTTGGGGGGCGCCTAGACCTGGCCGTAAGCCTCCTGGGCCTGCCGGGCCATGGCCCTGCGGGCCTTGAGCATGCTGCCAAGGATGATCACCGCGCCCAAGGTGAGGGCGGCGCACATGATGACGAAGCTCGTCTTGTCCAGAATGGCCACCTTTTCCGGGGCGATGTCCATGAGGCCCAGTTGGACCAGGTACTTGGGCGTGGCCAGCGCGCGGCTCACGGCCACGATGAGCATGATGCTGCCCATGACGATCTTGATCATGACCTCGCGCACCAGGGTGGTGCCGATGGCCCCAAGCTGCACGCCCAGAAGCGAGCCGGCCAGGATGATAAGGGTGAGGCGGATGTCGACCATGCCGTGCATGGCCCAGTTGATGGTGCCGCCCAGGCCCATGACGAAGGCGATAACCAGCTCGCTGGCGGAAGAGACCAGGCCGCCCACGCCCATGACGTAGATCATGCCGGGCACGCCGATGAACCCGCCCACGGCGATTGTGGCGGCCAGCATGCCGGTGGCGAAGCCGACCGGAATGGTGAACCACAGGGAGATGCGCACGTTGGCCGTCTTGAAATGGATCATGGGCCAGAGATTGATCTTCTGCAGCTTCAGCGCCAGGGCGGGCGTTGTGTCCTTGCCCTCGTTGTTGCGGGACTTCATGGCGTCGTAGAACACGTAGCTGCCCACGACGACCAGGACGGCCACGAAGGACAGGCTGACGTACAGATTGGAGCCAGCCTGGCCCCAGGCAGCCAGGATCATGTTCTGGATCTTGATGCCCACCTGCACGCCAATGCCCGCGCTGGCGGCCATGACGAGGCCGAGCTTGATGTCGACCTGGCCGTAGCGGAAGCGCTTGATGGCGCCCACGAGAGCCTTGGGGAACTTGTGGCACATGTTGCTGGCCACGGCCACGGTGCCGGGCACGCCCAGGCTCATCATGCCGGGGGTGAGCACGAAGGCCCCGCCGGAACCGATGAAGCCGCTCACCAGACCGCCGATGAAGCCGACGATGAACAGGAAGATGATGGAGGACGTGGTGAGGTCGATGAACTTCAGGCTGTCGAGGGCGACGTCCATGGGGTGTCTCCTTGGGTTTGCGCGCGGTTAGGCGTTGACGGTGGCGCGCACTTCGGGGCGCTTGGTCTGGGTGGCCTGCACGGTCTTGGCCGGGCTCTTGGCGTTGATGCCGAGCGCGGTCCAGAGATTGGAGGCGAAGCCCCCATGCACATAGGAAACCAGGAACACCGCGGCGATCGGCATGGCGGCGTAGATCCCCCCGCGCGAGCACAATTCGGTGAAGGCGTTGGCATGCTGGAAAATCGTCCCGTAAACCGCGGCGCTGGCGATGCCGAAGCCGATCATCCGCACCAGGGCCTGCTTCTTCGTCATTTCGTGGGCCATGTCATCCTCCGTTCTGCAGTGTGGTTGACGGCTCTGCCGCCATCATTTCGAACAACAACATCCGCCGCTCGGGGCGGTTCAGCACTTGAGGGAAAATTCCGGCACCAGCAACGCGGCCTGGCGCCGCTCGGCCTCGGGCCGACGGGAAATGACGAACTCCACGCGCCGGAGCTCCACGCTCACGGCGGAGAGCACCTCGTTGCGCTTGCCCCGGCGCAGAACGTGCGCACAGGAAACGCCACGCCGGGCGGCCTCGGCAAAGAGCGGCGTCGCGCCGTCCTTCGCCCTGGCCTCGAAGCTCCGCGCGCTCCGGCCACCGGTGTCCACGCTCAGGAGCACCAGATCAAAGCCCAGGCGCTCGGCCAAGTTCACGCTGTAGGTGACCATGGCCTCAGGCACTCCGTCGGCCTCGGCCAGCACCAGGATCTTGCGGTGCTCGGCGTAGAAGTCGCCCAGGATCTCGCGGGCGAGATCGCCCTCGCCGGCCTCGGCCATGGAGAGGGCCTCGCCGTAGGTCTCGATGACCTCGCGCCAGCCGCGGCGCGGGCGCAGGGAGATCCCTGGCTGCGCCTTGGGCGGCTGGCCCGTCTGGCGGGGCTTGTTGTCGGACTTGGACATAATGGTGCTCCGGTTCGCGGTTAGGCCTTGAGGCTGGGGCGCTGGCGCTTGCCCTTCTTATCGGGGCGGACGCCCTGCTGGTTGCGGGGCTGCGCTCCGACTCCCAACAGTTCGCGGGCTTCCTGAGGCAGGTTGCTCTCGGCAAAGGCGACGGCGGCGAAGGTGTTTTGCAGTGTGTCACGCAGGCTGTTCATGGCGGCCCCCTGGGTTGACGTTTTCAATCAGCACCTTCTTTTCAAGGGACGTGCCGCAGAATGAATTTTGAACAACATATTGAAATAGCTGCCACTAGTGATATAGCAGGACAACCGGAACGGACTTCATATGTTGCAGATCGCAACACCGCGGTGACAGCAATCAAGCAACACACAGATTTTATAGGATATAATTTTTGCAACACAGAGAGATGAAAAGTGTTGCAAATTGCAACGCTGCTGGTGCGCAAGGCTTTGGACACCCGCTCATCCGCTTTACACACAGGGAAACGCGGGCGTAAACGGGACAGGACTGGCGAAACAGCCCGCCGACAGAGGGCGGGGATAAGGAGCCTGCATGATTTTTTTCCGCAAGACTGAAGAGGAGGAGGCGCCGGGCGCGGCCAAAGGGCTCGACGAACTGCGCGGCCAGGTGCGCGGCGCGGCCCTGCCGGACCATGTGGCCGCGGTGGTGGCCAAGGAGCTGGAACGCCTGGACAAGACCGATCCCGCGGTGGCCGAGTACGCCATCGGGCTCAACTACATCGACTGGCTGAGCGGTCTGCCCTGGGCCAAAGACACCGAGGACTGCCTGGACTTCCCCAAGGTGGAGCGCGTCCTGAGCGGCCGCCATTTCGGCCTGGACCACGTGAAGGAGCGCCTGCTGGAGTATCTGGCCGGGCGCACGCTGGCCGCCAGCGCGCCTCCGCATGTGCTCGTGGTGGACGACGAGGAGATTGCCCGCACGAATCTGGAGCATGTGCTGAAGAAAGAGGGCTACGCCGTGCGCACGGCGTCCAACGGCCTGGAGGCCCTGGAGCTGGTGCGCGCCTGGAGCTTTGACCTCATCGTCACGGACCTTAAGATGGACAAGATGGACGGCATGACGCTGCTCGCCGAGGCCGGGCAGCTGTCTCCGGGCACGCAGATCATCATCGTTACGGGCTACGCCACGGTGAACTCCGCCGTGCAGGCCATGCGCACCGGCGCGGCCCATTACCTCACCAAACCCATCAGCCTGGACGACCTGCGTGCGAGCGTGCGCGAGGCCCTGGGCCACAGGAAGGCGTTGGCCCCGGCGCGCGGCCCGGTGCTTTGCTTCACCGGCCCCCCGGGCACGGGCAAGACGAGCATCGGCATGGCCATCGCCGAGGCCCTGGGCCGCAAGTTCCACCGCATGTCCATGGCCGGAATGCGCGACGAGGCCGAGCTGCGCGGCCACCGGCGCACCTACGTCGGAGCCATGCCGGGCAAGATCATCCAGGCCATCCGCAGACTCGGGGTCAACAACCCGGTCATCATGCTCGACGAGATCGACAAGGTGGGCCAGGACTTCCGGGGCGACCCCGGCGCGGTGTTCCTGGAGGTGCTCGACCCCGAGCAGAACCGCCAGTTCATGGACCTCTATGTGGACGTGCCCTTCGATCTTTCGCAGGTGATGTTCATCGCCACGGCCAACGACCTTTCCCGCCTGGACGCCCCACTGCAGGACCGCCTGGAGGTGGTGCGCTTTCCCGGCTACACCGAGGCGGAGAAGGAGCAGATCGCACTCCGGCACATGGTTCCCCGTCAATGTGTGGAGCACGGGCTGACGCACCCCTACCCCACCTTCACGCCGGAGGCTGTGCGCGGCCTCATCCGCGACTACACGCGCGAGGCGGGCGTGCGCAACCTGGACCGCGAGATCGGCTCCGTGTGCCGCAAGCTGGCGCGCATGGCTCTCAAGGACGGCATCGACCCGAAGCAGGGCGGCGGCTATCCGGCGACCGTGGACGCCGCACTGGTGACGAGTCTTCTCGGCCCGCGCCGCTTCACGCACGAATCCGCCCGGCCGGCCCCGCGCCCCGGGGTGGTCAACGGCCTGGTCTGGAGCGACACGGGCGGCGAGATCGTGCTCGTGGAGGCGGCCAAGATGCGCGGCACCGGCCAACTGCTGCTCACGGGCTCGCTCGGCGCGGTCTTGAAGGAATCCGCACAGACGGCGCTCAGCTACATCCGGGGCAACGCGGAGACCTTCGGACTCGCCCCGGACTTCTTCGCCGCCCAGGACCTGCATATCCACATCCCGGCCGGAGCCATCCCGAAGGACGGCCCCTCGGCGGGCGTGACCATCCTCATGGCCCTGCTCTCGCTCTTGACCGGCCGCCCCGCCAGGCCGGGCGTGGCGCTTACGGGCGAGATGTCGCTTGGCGGCACGCTGCTGCCCGTGGCGGGCATCCGCGAAAAGGTGCTGGCGGCGCAGCGCGGCGGTGTGCACACCGTGGCCCTGCCCGCAGGCAACCGGCCCGAGGCGGACACCCTGGAGCCGGACATCCGCGCGGCCATCAAGATCGTGCTGGCCGACGAGGCGGCGGAGCTGGTGGACGTGGTGCTGGAGCCGAAGCCGTAAGGCGCGGGCTATTCGCCGCCTGTGCGCTTGAGCGCCACGGTCAGGCCGATGGACACCAGGGCCAGCAGGCAGGCCAGCACTCCGGCGCGGGGAAAGTCGCCGGTGAACACGGCGTTGTATATCTCCAGCGACACGGTGTTGGTGCGGCCGATGATGTCGCCGCCTAAAAGCAGGCTCACACCGACCTCGCCCAGGGCGCGGCCCGTGGCCAGGAACAGCCCGGCGGCCACGCTGCGGCGGCAATGGGGCAGCACCACGCGCAGAAAGGTCACGAACCAGGGCTTGCCGAGCACGCTGGAAAGCTCGATGAGCCGGCTCAGGTCGCCGCGCACCGCGGCCTGGATGGGCCGCACCATGAGCGGAATGCCCGCCGTGACCGCAGCCAGCACCAGGCCCGCGAAGCTGAAGATGACCTCCACGTCCAGGTGGCGCAAAAGCGGCGCGCCGAGCGGCCCTTGCCGTCCAAACAGCAGAAGCAGCCCAAAGCCCACGGCCATGGGCGGCAGGATGAGCGGCAGGGACACGAGCACGTCGAGCAGGCCCACAAGCCTGCCGCGCCCCCGGCCCAGCAGGTAGCCCAGGGGCACGCCAAAAACGAAGAGCAAGGGCACGGCCACGGCCATGACCCGCAGCGTAAGCCCCACGGAGAAGCCCACAGCCGGGTCCATGCCCGCCCTCAACCAGGACTCGAACATCCTACAGGCCGTGCTTCCGGGCGATCTCCCTGGCTTTGGGCGAGGCCAGGAAGACAGTGAAGGCGCTCACGGCCGCCTGGTCCCGCGCGTCGGCCAGCACACCCGCGCCGATGACGATGGGCGCATACAGGCGTTCGTCCACCCTGCTCCAGCCCCCGATCTTTTGGCCCAGGTCCATCACGTCCGTCAGATTGGTCAGCCCCGCGTCCACCTCGCCCAGCACCAGATACGACGTCACCTGGGGCACGGTGGCCACGACAAGCAGCTTGTCCCGCACCTTGGCGGACAGGCCGCTCCGGGCGAGCGCCTCCGCGCCCGCCGCGCCGTAGATGGCCTTCTGCGGGTCGGGCATGGCCAGACGCTTGATCTCCGGCTTGACCAGGTCGTCCAGCGTCGTCACGCCCCGGCCCTTGGGCCAGGCCAGCACCAGCGCGCCGCGCCCCAGTTCATGGAAGGATGCGAAGGCCAGGCCGGTCTTTTGCAAAAAGCCCTGTTCGCCAATGATCAGCTGGATTTTGCCGCTGCCCTTGGCCTGGGCCACGACCTGGCCCATGTTGCCGAAGACCAGCTCCAGCTTCTGGCCGCTCTGCTGCTCATAGGTCCCGGCCAGCTCGGTGACGAACTTCTTGTAGCCCGCCCCGGCGGCCACGATGAGCGGCCCGGCCTGGGCCAGGCTGGCGAACGCGAACACCAAGAGCACAGCCAAAACAAATTTCCTCATGCCGGGACTCCTTCGGGGGTTGGGAACAGGCCGGGCGGGGGGGCGGACCGGGCAAGACGCCCGCGCAGGACCGTCTCCTCGTCCAGGCGCTGGGCCGCCTGGACGTCAAACCAATGCGGGTCCACCGCCCCGGCGTTGATGGACAAGACCGTGTCGCCGAGCAGCGCGGCTTCGGCCAGATCGTGCGTCACGTGGATGATGGGCATGGCGAAGCGGTCGCGCACGCGCAAAAGCTCCCCGCGCAGGGCGGCGCGCGTGGCCGCGTCCAGGGCGGAGAACGGTTCGTCGAGCAGGAGCGCCTTGGGCCGCCGCGCCAGGGCCTGGCAGAGCGCGCCACGCTGGCGCTCCCCGCCGGACATGGCGCCGGGTTTCGCCCCGGCGAGATGGGCGATGCCGAACAAATCCAGCAACGCGGCCGCGTGCGCGTGGTCGTTGGTGGCATAGGCCACGTTCTGGGCCAGGGTCATGTGCGGGAACAGCGAATACTCCTGGAACACCAGTCCGATGCCGCGCTGCCGCGGTTTTTGCCGCACCCTGGCGGACGTGTCGCACCACACGGCCCCGCCCAGGCGGATGCGCCCCTCGTCCGGCTGGTCCAGCCCGGCGAGCAGGCGCAGGAGTGTGGTCTTGCCCGACCCGGACGGCCCGGTGAGCACAAGGATGGCTCCCGCCGGGCATGTGATGTCCACGTCGAGCGTGAAATGCGGCAGCTTCTTGCGCACCCGGGCCGAAAGCATCAAAATCTCAGGCCGCATTGACGCAGAAGCGGTCCAGGCCGAGCAGCGTGGCCGCGGCCGCCCCAGTGACGCCGAAAACCAGGACCGGGCGACCGGTCAGAAAGCTGCCCAGGCTGCCGTTGGCCACGCTGGAACCGGTGACGAGGACGAGGTCGGCCCAGGCCACGGCCTCGGCCCGCGTCTCCGGGCCCTCGATCCTCGCGCCATGCAGGGTCTTGCCGATGTTGTCCGGGTCGAGGTCGAGCACGCGGAGCTTGAATGCCGGGGCGAGTGCAGCCACGAACTTGGGCTGGAATCCCACCTGGGTGATGCGCACGTCGCCGTAGCGCTCGCTGATGTGCTCACGCAATTTGAGCGCACACTGGGTGGGCCCCTCGTCGCGGCAGTGTACGGTGTGGTCGCACAGGCCCAGGCTGCGCAGGCTGGCGTTCAGGGTGGAGACGAACACCGCGCGGCGGAAGTTGTTCTCCAGGGGCATGGCGGCGATGTCGGCCAGGGTGCCGGAAAAGTCCCCGAACATGTCCGTGAAGGCCTGGCCCCTGACCCCCTGGAACGCGGCCTCCATGAGCCGCTCCTTGCCCTTCCGCAGCGGGAAGTCGCCGCCCTCCGGGTCGCCGATGGCCTCTTCGGCCGAGAGGGTCCGCGCACGCACGGAGACGGGCTCCCGGAGCAGCCCCTTGTCCTCCCACAGCTCCAGCGCCTTGGCACGCAGGGTTTCAATAGTCTTCTCCGGCATTTTGCCTCCCCCGTTCCGGGTTGCTCGCGCGCGCTGCGCGCACGTGTCTATTCCGTTAGGGACTTCCACGATTCCGGTCAAGCAAGGCCATAATTTTATTACTGTTCCTATTTATGTATTTTGCGTGATCCGTCTGTGGATCCTCCGCCGTCGCGCGCATTTCGAGGCCGGAAGAGGCAAAGCGGGCATCCGCCCGCGCCAAGCGTCCGGCCCACGGAGGTTGACTGCGCTTTCGCCTTAAGCATATGCAAAGGACTGCCCCCATTGAATGCCGCCGACCATGAGGAGCGACCGTGTTTCCGCCGAAGCCCCTTCTCCGACTGAACATCCGTCGCCGCGTCCTCTTGGGGATGCTGCTCTCGGTTGTGATCGCGGGGCTCATCGGCACCTTCTCCTACCATTCCCTGGCGCAAATAGAGCGCAAGATGGGGTTCATCGAGGTCATCGATGACCTGGGGAACACCATCCTGGAGATCCGCCGTTACGAAAAAAACTTTATGCTCTACGGCCACGAGGAGGACTTCGACGCGAGCCGGGCTTACGCGGCCAAGGCGAGCGGCATCCTGGTGAAGCTCGAAGGCAATGCTGCGGAGTTCGGCCTCGCGCAGGAGCATGCGGCGCTCAAGTCCGTGCTGGCCGAGTACGAAGCCGTGTCCGAACGACTGTTCCAGGAACGCGGCCAGGGCCGGGGAGGACACCAGGCCGAGCGCGAACGTCTGCGCGACACGGGCAAGCAGCTGGTGGACCTCTCGCAGCGGCTGGTGACCCACGAACGCGCCCGCATCCTCACCATCGTGCATTCCCTGAAGCGCCAGCTGCTGTTCTCGGTGGTGGTGTTTCTCGCCCTGGGCAGCGGTTTTCTGTTCCTGCTGGGGCGCAAGGCCATCGCCGCCCTGCGCAGCATCGAACAGGCCACGCGGGAGATTGCCAAGGGCCGCTTCAAGGCCCTCGCACCCTCCGAGTCCGACGATGAGGTGGAACGCGTCATCGGGGCCTTCAACCACATGATCGCGGAACTGCAGAAACGGCAGGAGCAGCTGGTGCGCGAGAAAAAGCTCTCCTCGCTCGGCGTGCTCACCAGCGGCGTGGCGCACCAGTTGAACAACCCGCTGAACAACATCTCCACCTCCTGCCAGATCCTGCTGGAGGAAGGGCAGGAGGTTGAACCCGCGTTTTCGCGTAAACTCCTGGGCAACATCGACCAGGAGGTGGCCCGCGCCCGCGACATCGTGAAAGGGCTGCTGGAATTCTCCCGGGCCAAGGACTTCGAGCGCAAGCCAACGTCCCTGGCCGACGTGGTGGAGCGCTCCGTGCGCCTGGTGTCCAGCCAGGTGCCCGCCGGCATCGAGATCACCCGGGAAGTGCCGCCGGACCTCATCCTGCCCATGGACGCCCAGCGCATGCAGGAGGTCTTTTTGAACCTGCTCATCAACGCGTTGCAAGCCATCAAGGACGGCAGCGGGCGCATCGCCATCACCGCCGCGCGCGACACCGAGCACGGCCAGGCCGTGATCACCGTGGCCGACACAGGCGCGGGCATCGAGGCGGAGGACATCGCGCGCATTTTCGATCCCTTCTTCACCACCAAGGAAGTCGGCAAGGGCACGGGCCTCGGCCTGTCCATCGTCTTCGGCATCGTGGAGAAGCACCAGGGCGAGGTCGCCGTGGAGAGCGCCCCGGGCCAGGGCGCGCGCTTCATCCTGCGCCTGCCTTTGGCCCTGCCCGTGTTCCAGGAGGCCAACGCGGCCGATGGCGGAGCCCCCGCGTGAGCGCCGGGCGCGTGCTGGTGGTGGATGATGAGGCCATCGCCCTCGAGAATCTGGCCCACGTCCTCACCCGCGCCGGGTACGAGGCCCTGGCCGTAAGCGATTCCCGCGCCGCCCTGGCGGAGCTTGCCCGCGCGCCCTACGACCTGCTGCTCACGGACCTGCGCCTGGGCGAAGGCAGCGAGCTGGACGGCATCGGGCTCATGGAGCGTGCGCGCAAGATCCATCCCGCCCTTGAGGTCGTGGTCATGACCGGCTACGCCACCGTGCCCGGCGCAGTTACGGCCATGAACCGGGGCGCGTTCTCCTATCTCGCCAAGCCGCTCAATCTCGACGAGGTGCGCGCGCTCACGGCCAAGGCCGTGGAATCAAGCCGCCTGCGGCGCGAGGTGCTGGACCTGCGCCAGCGCCTCAAGGACCGCGACGCCCCGCCGCTGCTCATCGGCAAAAGTCCGGCCATGGCCAGCCTGCTCATGACCATCGCCCAGGTGGCCCCCACGTCCAGCACAGTGCTGCTTCTGGGCGAGACCGGCACCGGCAAGGAACTAGCCGCCCGGGCCATCCATCAGGCCAGCCAGCGCGCGGGCAAGCGTTTTCTGGCCGTGAACTGCGGGGCCTTCAACGAGGAGCTGCTGGCCAGCGAGCTCTTCGGCCACGAGAAGGGCGCGTACACCGGGGCCATGGAGCGCAAGGCCGGTCTCTTCGAGGCCGCGGAAGGCGGCACGCTGTTTCTGGACGAAGTGGGCGAGATGACGCCCGCCATGCAGGTGCGCCTCCTGCGCGTGCTGCAGGAACGCAAGCTGCTGCGCGTAGGCGGCACCACGGACATCCCCGTGAACGTCCGGGTCATCGCCGCGACCAACAAGGACCTGGCTGTCGAGGCCGAGACCGGCTCCTTCCGCCTGGACCTCTACTACCGGCTGAACGTCATCACCCTGCGGCTGCCCGCCCTGGCGCAACGGCGCGAGGACATCCCGCTTCTGGCGCGGCATTTCCTGCTCAAGTATTCGGAACTGCTAGGACGCGACGTGCGCGAGATCGCCCCGGAAGTGCTTGATGCCCTGGCGGCCTACCCCTTTCCCGGCAACATCCGCGAACTGGAAAACCTCATGGAGCGCGCCGTGGTCCTGGCCGAGGGGCACACGGTGGAGCTGCGCCACCTGCCTCCGGACCTGCAACTGGGCCAGGAACAGCTCAAGACCTCCCGCCAGAGCGGCATGGCCACCCTGGAGGAGAACGAACGGCAGCATATCCTGTGGGTGCTGGAGCAGACCGGGGGCAACAAGTCCCGCGCAGCGGAGATCCTCGACATCGACCGCGCCTCGCTCTGGCGCAAGCTCAAGCGCGCTGGACTGGCCTAAGCCGCCCACCCCGCCCGTCTTCCGCACCTTTCAAGCAAAGAGCTTCTCCACGGCCTCGCGCAGGTGGTCCAGCCAGATCTCCGCGAGTTCCGGGTGCTCGCCCGCGCCGCGCACGTGGGCCTCGCAGGCGAAGCCCGCGGCCGTGAGCCCGGTCCGCCAAGAGCCGCCGCCTTCGCCCGCCATGTCACGCGTGGCGTGCACCCCACGCGCGAACAACAGCGGCATGAGGTGCACCTTGGCGACGCCGAGTTCGCGCAGCTCGTCCACCTTGGCCGCCAGGCCCGGCTCGGCCTCCAGCGCGCCGATGAGCACGCAGGGATCGAGCACGCGCAGCTCGTCGGCCAGATCCAGATACACGAGGTTGGCCCGGCCACGCGTGCCATGGCCCATGAGCAGCACGGCCTCGCCGCCCTGGCGGTGCTCCGGCAACACGGAAAGCAAGGTCCGCGCCACAAGCGCCACATCATCCGCGTTGCCCAGAAGCGGACGCCCAAGCTCGATGCGTTCGAAACCGTCCGCCCCTTTCAGCCCGGCCACCAGCCGCTCCAGGCTCTTGAACTCGTCGCCGGGGATCACATGCAGGGACTGCACGGCCAGACGCTTCACGCCCTCGCGCGCAAGGCCCTTCAGAATGTCCTCGGGTGAGCGCGATTGACGGCTCGCCACGCCCTTGTGACGGCGCACCGTGCCGGAGGTCAGCGCCGTCTCCACGCGGAAGTCCGGGTAGCGTTCTTTCGTGCGCAGGCGCAAAATTTCGAGGGAGGCCTCGGCCCCGGGCAGGCGGGAGCCGAAGGCGGCAAGGAGTATGGCTTTTTCCGGACTCGGCACTAGTGCGCCTCGGCCCAGTTGCGGCCCTGGCCCACGTCCACCTTGAGGGGCACGGCGAGGCGGATAACGGTCTGCATGAGCCGGCCAAGTTCGGCGGCGGCGGCGGGCGCATTGGCCTCCGGCGCCTCCAGCAGCAGTTCGTCGTGCACCTGCAGGATGAGCTTGGCGTCAAGCGCCGCCAGCTCCGGGCTGCTGTACACGCGCAGCATGGCCAGCTTGATGACGTCGGCCGCGCTGCCCTGGATGACGGTGTTGATGGCCTGGCGCCGGGCCTGGGCCTGCACCTGCTGGTTGCGCGAGTAGAGCTCCGGCAAGAGTCTGCGGCGGCCCGCCAGGGTCGTCACATACCCGCGCGCGAGCGCCTCCTGCATGAGATCCTCGTAGAAGGCCTTGAGCGTGCCCAGCTTCTCGAAGTAGCGGGCGATGAAGTCCTTGGCCTGATTGGTGCTGATGGACAGCTCACGCGCCAGCTTCTGCGGCCCCATGCCGTAGATGAGGCCGAAGTTGATGGTCTTGGCCCCGCGCCGCTCGTCCGGGGTGATCGCGGCGGCGTCCTTGTCGAAGAGCAGCACGGCCGTGCGGCTGTGGATGTCCTCGTCCTTCTGGAAGGCGTCGATGAGCGCGGGGTCCTTGGAGAAGTGCGCCAGCACGCGCAGCTCCACCTGGGAGTAGTCCGCGCCGACAAAAAGCATACCCGGCGAGGCCACGAAACAGGCCCGCATCCGCACGCCCTGCGGCCCCCGGATGGGGATGTTCTGCAGATTCGGGCCGGAGCTGGAAAGCCGCCCCGTGGCCGTGGCCAGCTGGTTGAAGCGCGTGTGCAGCCGGCCGGAGGCATCGGCCTGGCGCGGCATGGGCTCCAGGTAGGTGGAGCGCAGCTTCTCCTGCACGCGGAAGGCCAGAATCTCTTCAACGATCGGATGCTGCCCGGAAAGCTTCTCCAGGGCCTCGCTGCCCGTGGAGAGCGCGCCGCCCGGAGTCTTGCCCGCGGGCTTGAGTCCGAGCTTCTTGAACAGCACCTCCGCCAATTGCTGGCTGGAGCGCACGTTCACCGGCCCGCCCGCCAGTTCCTGGATGCGCCTTGTGTGCGCCTCCACCTCGGTCGTCACCTCGGCCAGAAAGCTCTTGAAGGCCGCGAAGTCGATGCGCACGCCCCGGCGCTCCATGGCCGCCAGCACAGGAATGAGCGGAATCTCAAGATCGCGCATCAGGGCGTCGAGCCCGGCGTCGCGCAGACGGCGCGAGAGCGTGCGGCGGCAAGCCAGCGCGGCTTGCCCCTGGGCCTCCGGGTGCGGCGCGGGCTCGTCAACGGCGGCTTCCGCGTCCTCTGGGTCGACGAAGGGATCGGGCGCGATGAACAGCGCCAGCCGCAGACGTTCAAAGGAATAATTACGGTCCTCGGGATTCAGCAGGTACGCGGCCAGGCCGAGGTCGAACCAACGGTCCAGGGGCACGGCGTCCCAGGCCCGGCTGCGCCGCAGCAGATCCTGCAGGCTGGGCGCGGCTATGGCCTCGGCCTGGACCAGACGCGCGGCCAGCGTCTCGTCCGGTCCGGCGAAGGCCAACTCGCCCGCCTCGCCCTCAAGCGCGATGCGGAAGCCGCCCGCCTCGCCCAGGGGCACCAGACCCACCACGCGGCCGGTAAAGTCCGGCAGGGCCGAAGCGTCGGCCACATGGCGCAGCGGCAGGGCGTCCGGCGCGGGCGCGACGGACGCGACGGACGCGAAATCCAGCAGCCCAGGGCCCGGAGCCGCCGCCGGCGCGGCGCTCATGGCAAAAAGGGGAAGCTGTCCGGACGCGGCCGCCTTGGCCTTGGCGGACACCTTCTTCGGCGCCGGGCTCTGGACGGCGAGCGGCGAGCCCGGTCCTTCCCACGGCGCCGGGCCGGTGTAGCTGGCGGAGGTGGGCTGGATCTCCAGCGCCTCCTGCTCGGCGGACTGGCGCGGCAGGGGAATCTCGCGCAGCAGGCTCATGAATTCGTACGTCCGCAGGAACTCCGCCAACTTGTCCACGTCCGGCGGGCGCACGGCAAGCTGCTCCAGGCCCAGGTCCGCGCAGCAGCCGGTCTTGAGGCGCGTCAGCTCGCGGTACAGGAACACATCGTCCATGCGGCCCGCCAACTTCTTGCGAAAGCTCTCCGGCAGGCGCTTGTCGCCCCTCTCCTCGGCCTCGCGCAGGGTCTCCAGCGTGGGAAAATCATGGATGACCTTGAGGGCGGTCTTGGGCCCCACGCCGGGCAGGCCGGGGATGTTGTCCGAGCTGTCGCCCATGAGGGCCTGCAAATCCGGCCACTGCGCGGGCTCAATGCCGAGCTCCGCAGAGAAGTCCGCCGCGCTCGTGACCTTCTCGGCCTTGCCCGCCGGGTCCCACAGGTACACGTTGGGCGTCAGGCACTGCTTCAGATCCTTGTCCGAGGCCACGAGCACCACTGGCCGCTCGGCCTGGTTGGCGGCGGCCAGACTGGCGATGCAGTCGTCGGCCTCAATGCCGTCGGAGACCGTGAGCGAAAGCCCCAGGAGCCGCACGGCCTCGCGCAGGGGCTCGATCTGCACGGCCAGGTCCTCGGGCATCTTGGGCCGCTGGGCCTTGTAGGGCTCAAACATGGTGTGCCGGAAGGTCGGGCCCTTGCCGTCCATGAAGAAGCCGAGATACTTCGGACGTTCTTCCTTCAGGATGCGCAGCAGGATGCGCAGGACGATGAAAATGGCGTTGGTGGGCAGGCCGTCGGAGCGCTTCAGGTCCGGGTAGGCGTAAAAACCCCGATACAGGAAGCTGGTGCCGTCCACCAAAAACAGCGGATCGGCCTGGCCGGAGAGGTTGAGGCGCGCGCGCAGGGACATGCGCTAGATCCGCTGGAAGCCGGTGGTCTTGCCACGCGAAAGTTTCTTCAGCACATAGGTCTCCGGGTCCTTGCCATCCAGCGCCGCGAGCGGGATCTCGGCCCGGGCCGCGCCTTTGTGGCCGCCTGCGGAGCCGATGTCGCCGAAGAGCGAGGCCGCGAACTTGCCCATGTCCTTGCGGATGCCGTCGCCCCGGAAGATGACCACCAGGTTGTCGCCAGCGATGCCGGAGACCGCGTCCCAGGAGATGGAGTGCACGCGCATGAAGAAGTCGGCCACGACCACGAGGATGTCCGGGCTCATGACCTTGCCCAGATGCGCGGTGAGCCCGGTGCCAATGCGCCGCAGGTTGTAGAAGGCGCGGGAAAAGTAGCGCATCCATTCCAGATGGTATTCGCTGCGCACGATGCGCGTGATCAGCAGATGGTCCGCGTACTTCGAGAGATATTTGAAGGCATTGATGTCCGCGTCGATGAACTTGCGCTGAAAATTCATGGTATCGGCCTTGATGCCGTACAAAAGCGCGGAGGCCAGCAGCTTGGGCGGGCGCAACTGCAGGCGCTGCAGGTATTCGGTGAGCAGGGTGCAGGTGGCCCCGAACTTGGGCCGGATGTCCACCAGCGGCGCGTTCACGGGTTTGTCCGGCAGGATGGGGTGGTGGTCGATGACCACGGTGTACTCAAGCTTGGCCAGATCGGGATGGTGGTGCGGCTGGGAGTCCACCAGGGCAAAGCGGTCGTACTGGGCGATGAGGTTCGGGATGAGCTTGCGCGTGGGCACGCGCAGGTAGCGGATCATGGCCAGGTTGTCCGGGCGGTTGATCTCGTTCACGTGGCCGATGCCGATGTCGTGCACACGTCGCGCAAGGATGGCCTTGAGCCCCAGGGCCGCGCCCATGGAGTCCGGGTCGGCGTTGATGACGATGAGCCAGCGTTCGTCCTTGTTGAGCAAGGGCAAAAGCGCCTGGACTTTCTCGTCAGTCAGCTTCGATACGCCCATGTTCCGCCTTTTTAAGCGCCACCGACAGGCCCGCCACGACAAGCCAGGCCTCATCGGCCAGTGCCGCGACGGCTTGGTTGAGCCGCCCGAGTTTTTTCAGAAAAGCCCTGGCCTCACAGGAAGCGGGCAGCGGCGCGAAGCCAATCTCACAGGACACCAGGATGATATTGCAATCCCGGCAATGCCGGAGCGCCTCCAGGAAGGTCTCGACGATCTCATGGTCGAGGCTTTCCTGTGAGCAAACGTACAGCCAGAAATCCAGGCTGTCCACCAGCACGGTCCGATAATCCTTCTTAGCCTCCAGCAGGGCGCGTGGCAAGTCCCAGCCCACCTCCACCACGGGCAGAGCCGGGTCGCGGCGTTCGCGGTGGGCTGCGATCTGGTCGCGAAAGGACAGGTCCTTGGCCTTGCCCGTGGCCAGGAAAAGCGCTGGGCCGGGCGCGGCCGTAAGCAGTCCCATGGCGTAGTCGGACTTGCCGGACTTGTTGCCGCCGATAACGAATGTGATCACGCGCGCGCCTCCATTTTCCCGGCTTCGCTGGCGCTCAAGGCGTCCAGCACACGCAGGGAGTCGAATAATGCGTCCTCGCTGAAAAGTTCCAGCATCACCACCCCTCCGGGAGCCAGGGTGTCCAGAAGCCGCCGACACAGCGCCCGTCCCGCCCGGTCCAGCACCGAGAGGCTGGCGTGGCGCGAGGGCTTGTGCGGGTCCGGGGCGTTCAGGTGCACCATGCGCGTGCGCGCCGCGAGCCCCGGCAGATCGAGAAACTCCTGCTGGCCATGCACCAGCATGTGCCCCAGATCCAGACACACGCCGAGTCCGGCGGCCTCAATGACCGGCCAGTGCCGGGCCAGGTCGCGCCCCGCGATGTTCTCCACCAGCACCTGCGCGGGCGGCAGCCCCCCGGCCTCAAGCTTATGCATAAGCTCTGCCAGAACGCCCGGTTCCCGTGGCGGGTGCAGCACGAACCAGCGCGGCGCGACATGCGCGGCCCGGTCCCCCAGGCGCAAGACAGCCTCGGCCACGCGGTCCACGCCCTCGGCCCAGGGCAGGTCGAGCGGCAGGTGGATGTGCCAGCCTACAGGCAGCTGCGCAAGCCCAGGCGGCAAATCTGTCGCAGTGTAGGCCAGGCAGGCCTCGGTTTCAAAGAAAGCCAGGCCGATCTCGTCAAATTTCTGGGCAAGAAATGCACAGTTTTCGGCGATCCCGGCGGGCAGCACGCAGGAAGGCGCGGCCAAGGTCCACGGCCGGTCTGGATTCATTCTGGATTTCACGACAGGCACGGCCTTTGCTTATAATCCGTAAACACCCGTCCCCCGACAAGGAGGGGGGCCGTATGCATACCCTGCGCTGCCATCTGCAACACCTCCTGAATCCCCTGCACCTGTACTGCCGCCTGCAGGAAGCCGGCCTCACCGAACCCCTGGCCAGGCGCCTGAGCCAAGCTTACGAACGCACGCTCTACCGCCACCTGCTGGCCTGACGCGTGGCCGCTCCCCGCCTTGCGTATACAGGAGCGGCACGCGGGGCGCAATTGCCGCCCCTTGCCCGTCCCTTCCGCCTGCGCTAGGCTGCGCCGACACCAGGAGGTGGACATGACAAGCACCATCGCCCTCGCCATCATCGACATGCAGAACGACTTCGTGCTGCCCGGAGCGCCCGCGTGCGTCGCCGGAGCCCAGGCCACCCTGCCCGCCCTGCGCCAGTTGCTGGAGACGGCGCGCGCCAAGGGCTGGCGCGTCGTCCATGTGACGCGGGAGCACCGCGCCGACGGCAGCGACGTGGAGCTGTTCCGCCGCGAGACCTTCCAAGCTGGCCGGGGCATCTGCGTGGCCGGGAGCAAAGGTGCGGAGATCGTGGCGGAGCTGCGCCCCCTGCCGGGCGAGCACCTCCTGGTCAAGCTCCGCTTCAGCGCCTTTTTGTTCACGGAGTTTGACGCGCTCCTGCGCCGCCTGGGCGTCTCAACCCTGGTGCTCGGCGGCACCCAGTACCCCAACTGCATCCGCGGCACGGCCGTGGACGCCATGGCGCGCGACTACCGCACCGTCATCGTCACCGACGCCTGCTCGGCCCAGACCCCGGAAGTGGCCGCCGCCAACGTCTACGACCTCTCGCGCATGGGCGTGGAGTGCGCGGCCCTGGCCGAGCTGCCACGCATCCTGAAGGAAGAGCCCGCGAAGGTCTGACGGCACGCCGCGACTTGACCCAAACGCCGCGCCAGCATACGAACCCCGGCATGGCACTTATCAGCGTAAACAACCTGTGCATGAGTTTCGGCGGCCCCAAGCTGCTCGACGGCATCTCCTTCCAGATCGAGCCGGGGCAGCGCGTCTGCCTCGTAGGCCGCAACGGCGAGGGCAAAAGCACGCTTTTGCGCCTGCTCTCCGGCGACCTCACCCCAGACAGCGGCGAGGTTTCCCGCGCCGTCGGCCTGCGCGTGGCCCGGCTTTCGCAAAAGGTGCCCGAGGTCTTGACCGGCACCATCTATGAGGTGGTGACCCAGGGCCTGGGCGAGATGGGCCGCGCCGTGGCCGACCACCACCGCGCCCAGACCACCGGCGATGCGGCCCTGCTGGAGCAGGCCCAGACGGACCTGACCGAGCTGAACGGCTGGGGCGCGCTTTCCGACGTGGACACGGCCGTTTCCCGGCTGGCCTTGAACCCGGAGCAGCGTTTCGAAGACCTTTCCGGCGGGCTCAAGCGCCGCGCGCTCCTGGCCCGCGCCCTGGTGGGCGAGCCCGACGTGCTGCTGCTGGACGAGCCCACCAACCACCTGGACATCGATTCCATCGCCTGGCTGGAGGACTTCCTGCTCCGCCACGTGAAGACGCTCATCTTCATCACCCACGACCGCATGTTCCTCCGGCGCATCGCCACGCGCGTCATCGAGCTGGACCGCGGCAAGCTGGCCGACTGGACCTGCGACTACGACACCTTCCTGGAGCGCAAGGAGGCCCAGCTCGCCTCCGAGGAAAAAACCTGGGCCGAGTTCGACAAGAAGCTGGCGCGCGAGGAAGTCTGGGTGCGCCAGGGCGTCAAGGCCCGCCGCACCAGGAACGAGGGCCGCGTGCGCGAGCTCAAGAAGCTGCGCGAGGAGCGCGCCAATCGGCGCGAGCGCTCCGGCAACGCCAAAATCATCGTGCAGGAGGCCGAGCGCTCCGGCAGGCTGGTCATTGAGGCCCAGAACATCAGCTTCCGCTGGAGCAACGCGGCCGACGCCGTGTTCCAGGACCTCGACCTGACCATCATGCGCGGCGACAAGCTGGGCTTCATCGGCCCCAACGGCGCGGGCAAGACCACCCTCATCCAGGTGTTGCTGGGCAAGCTCAAGCCCACCAGCGGCACCGTGCGTCTGGGCACCAACCTTGAAGTGGCCTATTTCGACCAACACCGCGAGGAGCTGGACCCAAACCTGACCGTGCGCCAAAGCGTGGCCGAGGGCTCGGACCAGGTGACCATCGGCGGGCACACCCGGCACGTCATGGGCTATCTGAAGGACTTTCTCTTCTCCGGTGAGCGCGCCAACAGCCCGGTGCGCGTGCTCTCCGGCGGGGAGCGCAACCGCCTGCTCCTGGCGCGGCTGTTCACCCGGCCCTGCAACGTGCTGGTCATGGACGAACCGACCAACGACCTGGACGCCGAGACGCTGGAGCTCCTGGAGGACCGCCTGCTGGAGTATCCCGGCACGCTCATCCTGGTGAGCCATGACCGCGCGTTCCTGAACAACGTGGTCACAAGCACCCTGGCCTTCGAGGGCGACGGCGTGGTGCGCGAGTACGTGGGCGGCTTCGACGACTGGCTGCGCCAGCGGCCCGAGCCGTCCGACCCCGCCACGGGCAAGGCCGCGGCAAAGCCCACACTGGTGAAGCAGCCCGAAACGCCCGTGCAGGCCGACGCGCTCGGCAAGCCTCGCAAGCTCAGCTTTAAGGAGCAGCGCGAGCTGGAGAGCCTGCGCGCGGAGCTGGCCGCATTCCCGGAGCGCATCGAAATCCTGGAGCGGAACATCGCCCAGACCGGGGAGAGCCTGGCCAACCCGGAGCTGTACAAGAAAGCGCCCAAGGTCCTCGCCGCCGCGCGCAACGAGCTCTCCGCCATGGAGATGGAGCTGGAGGCCGCCTTCGCCCGCTGGGAAGAGGTCGAGGCGCGCCTCAAGGAGCTGGACCCGGCTCCATAGCCGGGCCAGTGCCCAGAGGATACGCGCACAACACCGCGAAACAACTGCGTTCAACGCCGCCGCACGCGAGCCTTGTCACATCTTTCCGCCAAGTTTCGCCGCATTTCTGCGCCATCCCCTTGACCCAAATCTTGAACAGGGAGTATTGTTCTTCTGAAATAGAATATTCTTATCCTATATCATTTAAATAATTCAAGGGATCGGTAGGCTGTCATGCCAGGCCCTTCGAAACATGCCTCCCGCCAGATGCTGCTGGCACTCCTCATTCCACTGGTGGCCTTCGCGCTGCAGTGGACGTTCTGGGATGCCATCCGGCCCTACGTCTGGTTCCTGTTCTTTCCGGCCGTTTTTTTCAGCTCCCAGATCAGCGGCTTCGTGGGCGGAATGCTCGCCACGGTCCTCTCCGCCGCGATTGTCGCCGTCTTTTTCATCCAGCCGGAATCCGGCCTTTCCCTTGCCCACCCCGGGAACCTCGTCTCCATCGGCTTCTTCATCATCATGGGCGCGCTGTTCTCCTCCACCCACGAACGCCTGCGCAAGGCCAACGCGCATGTCCGGCTGCTCCTGGAGCGGTCCCGCGAGCTGGACACCCTCAAAAGCCAATTCTTCGCCAATGTCAGCCACGAGTTGCGCACCCCGCTCACACTGATCATGGGACCGCTTGCCCGGCAGCTCGGCCGCCCCGACCTGAATGTGACGCAACGCCGCGAGCTGGAGCTTATGGACCGCAACGCGCGGCTTTTATACCGCCATGTGACGGACCTGCTGGATGTGTCGCGCCTGGAGGCCGCACGCATGACCATCAGCTACGCCCTGGTCGACCTCGCGGAACTCGCCCGCATCGCGGCGTCTCATTTTGAAAGCCTCGCCCATGACCGGGACATCACGTACTCCCTCCACGCCGACGCGCCGGTCCTGGCCGAGGTCGATTCGGACAAGATACTGCGCATCCTGGTGAATCTTCTCTCCAACGCCTTCAAGTTCACCCCGCCGGGTGGCAGCATAACCCTGGCCCTGGGGCAGCATGGGGCCGAGGCGGTGCTGACCGTGCAGGACACCGGCCCCGGCATCCCGGAATCCATGCGCGAGGCGGTCTTTGAACGCTTCCGCCAGCTCGAGGGCGGCACGGAGCGGAGCCACGGCGGCACCGGACTCGGTCTGGCCATCGTCAAGGAGTTCGTGCAACTGCACAAGGGGCTCGTAACCGTACGCGAGGCC
>JARLHQ010000009.1 GCA_031292175.1 Humidesulfovibrio sp. | reverse complement strand
CTCAAACGAAAGAGCCAGCGAGTTGCCACGCTGGCTCCACGAATACAACTTCTACAGAAATCACTCTGCGTTACAAAACAAACCGCCCATCAGCCGAGTCGGTGAGGTTGTGAACAACGTCTTGCAACTCCACAGCTAGTCGGCGCTGGTTTCGTCCGCGCTGGTTTCGTCCGTGCTGGGCGTCGTCTCCAACCAGACCACATCCAGGACAAAGGAGCCATCAGGCTGAACCTGAAAGTGCCGCCGGGCTTCCTCGGCGGCCTTGGCCAGCACGTCGCGCACGGCCTTGGCGCGCAGTTCGGAGGTCTCCATGCGCGCCACCCAGGACGCGAACTCCAGGGGCAGGGTCCAAACGTCCGACTTTGGCGCGGCAAAGCCCGCCGCCTCCAGCAGGGCCGCCCACTCCGTGAGGCGGTAATGCCGCACATGCGAGGGATCGCGCAGCAGCTCCAGCGTCTGCAGCAACGTATCAGCCACCGGGGCCTCCGGCGCGACGGCATCAACGATGACCAGCGTTCCGCCGGGCTTGAGCACGCGCCGGACCTCGCGCAGGGCGGCGGGCACATAGACCCAGTGGTGCGCGGAATAGCGCGTGACCACGAGATCAAAAGACGCCTCGGGAAAAGGCAGGCGCTCGGCCGCACCCTGGCGGGTCTGCAGCGAGGCCAGGCCTCGGCGTTCGGCCTCCTGCGCCACCACGGCCAGCATCTCCGCAGAGAGGTCACTGGCCGTCACCAGGGCGCCGCCCTGGGCCAGGGCATAGGCCGCGTGGCCCGGGCCGGAACCGAGGTCCAACGCCACAGGCTGGCCAAGCCCACGCGCCAGTTCGGTCAGGCGTTCCAGGTCGACGCCCGTGGCGTGGGTGCTGCTGGTGAGATAGGCCTGAGCGGCGGCCCCAAAACGCTTCGCGGCGAGGGCTTGCTGTTTCATCTCCATGCTCCTTTGCTGGCTGTTCCTGCTGGACAACCCCATAGACCGCAACTTACCCTGGCACAATATGAAATTTATCCCGGTAAAATTCTGACCGGGCAGCGCGGCCGGGCCTGGGCTCGACGCCAGATGGACGCCAGGTGGACGCCAGATGGACGCCAGACGGACGCCGCGCCATGGCGCAGAGGCCCGGCATTCGTGTTCCCCGCGCCGAAAACGGCGCGCTCCCGGCTGGACAAGCCGGATGTTCTTGAGGAGGAATGACAATGGCTCTGTATCCGTGCCCGGGCTGCAAACGCGAAATCTCGACCGATGCCCTGAAGTGCCCGCACTGCGGCAAAAGCCTGGCGTTTTCCGGCTCTGGCGCGCGCTTCAACGCCATGCCCAAGGCTGTGCGCGTCCTCGTCATTGCGCTTGGCTGCTTTTTCGCCGTGAGCATGCTGCTCAACCATGAGGCGGACAACCACGCAACGCTGAAGGGCGGCGCTTCCGCCCCAACTGCGACCAGCGTGGAAAAAGGACCTCTGACCATCCAGCCGGGCCAATGGTTCGGCTTCAGTGACCGAGGGTTGATGGAACAGGCGCTCCAACTGCAGAGCCAGGACAGGCAGGCGCACACGACGCTCATAACGCGGGGCGTTGCCGCGGGAGAAATCGTGCGGTTCTATCCCGGAGAAATCGTGTATGTGGAAGGCTCTGCGCCCCAGGCTGGGCTGGTCGAGGTGCGCAGGAAGGGGCAAAGGGGCGGTTGGTGGACGAATGCCGAGGCGGTGAAGGACAACGAGCCGGCCCGGCCCTGACCCGCCCGGGGATGGCCGGCCCGCCCCCATGCCCCCTGTAGCAGGACAAAGCGGCATCAGCCGCCCTTCTCCCCGCCCGGCTGCGCTTCACGAGAATCAGCCACCCGTAAGCCTGACTAATCCAATTCGAATTTCGAGCGCCAATCGACATCCTCGCGCCATTCAGGCTGGCTCTCCTTGGTCAGCAGGAAATCGCCGAGCACAAGGGCGTCCATTTCCGTGCGCATGAAGCAGGCATAGGCGTCGTCGGGCGTGCAAACGATGGGTTCGCCGCGCACGTTGAAGCTGGTATTGACCAGCACTGGGCAGCCCTGTTCGCGCCGGAAGGTGTCAATGAGCTGCCAGTACCGTGGATTGGTGGTTTTGGACACGCTCTGGATGCGTGCGGAAAAATCCACGTGGGTAAGGGCGGGCAAATCCGAACGCTCGACATAGAGCCGGTCATACATGGAGCGGGACCAGTAGTCCTCGGGCAGAGGCTTGCGCCTCGCCTCAGCCACGGGCGCCACAAGAAGCATGTAGGGCGAGGGACTGTCCAGCTCGAAGCACTCGGAGGAATACTCCTCAAGCACCGAGGGCGCAAAAGGCCGGAAGCCCTCGCGGTACTTTATTTTAAGGTTCAGCTTCTTCTGCATGTCGCCGCGACGCGGATCGCCCAGGATGCTGCGCCCCCCCAGGGCACGCGGACCGTATTCCATCCGGCCCTGGAGCCAGCCCACGGCTTTGCCGTCAGCCAGCAGAGCGGCGACCTGGGAACAAAGCTCGCCAAAATCCTCGAATTTTGTGGCCGGCGCGTCGAAGCGACGGCAGGTGCGCGCGATGTCGACAGAGGTGAACTCCGGGCCCAGGTACGCGCCCTGCATCATGTCGCCGCCAGCGGCGCTGGCGGGAGCCGTGCGCGGCGCACCTTGGCCTATGTGCCAGGCCGCCAGGGCCGCGCCAAGCGCTCCGCCCGCGTCGCCCGCAGCGGGCTGGATCCAGATATTCTGAAAGGGCCCGCGCTTGAGCAGCTTGCCATTGGCCACGCAATTCAGCGCCACGCCGCCGGCCATGACCAAATTCTTCGAGCCCGTGAGGGCGTGGGCCGTGTCAGCCATGCGGAACACTGCCTCCTCGGTGATCTGCTGGATTGCCAGGGCCAAATCCATGTATTCCTGGGTGATGTCGCTTTCACCCGCGCGTTGCGGCAGACCAAGAGCGGCTTCGAAACGATCCGCGCGGCACATGGTCAGGCCCGTGGCGAAATCGAAATAATCCATGTTCAACAGCAACGAGCCATCAGGCCGCAGGTCCACCATGTTATCAAGCAGGACCCGGCGGTAGTGCCTGACGCGTTGCGACCCCTCTATGCCATAGGGGGCCAGGCCCATGAGCTTGTATTCGCCGCTGTTGACCTTGAATCCGCACCAGGCTGTGAGGGCCGAGTACAGCAGGCCGATTGAGTGCGGGAAACGCAACTCGCGCAAGACGGTGAGATCCTTGCCCGCGCCCTGGCCGATGGTGGTGGTGGCCCATTCGCCCACGCCGTCGATGGTCAAGAACGCCGCCTCGTCAAAGGGCGAGGGATAAAAGGCGCTGGCCGCATGGGAAAGGTGGTGTTCCGGGAAGAGCAGCTCCGGCCAAGTTTTTCCGCCCAGGTCACCGAGCCGGGCCAACTCATCCTTCAACATCTTGCGCATGAACAGCTTCTCGCGGATCCATACGGGCATGGCCGTAAGAAAACTGCTCAGACCACGCGGGGCAAAGGCGTGGTAGGTTTCCAGCAAACGTTCGAACTTAAGGTAGGGCTTGTCGTAAAAAGCCACGCAGGAAAGATCCGCCGGCGTGAGCCCGCCTTCGGCCAAGCAGTAACGCGCAGCAAAGTGGGGAAAGTCCGGGTCGTGTTTCTTGCGCGTGAAGCGTTCTTCCTGCGCAGCGGCCACAATCTTTCCATCCACCAGCAGCACGGCGGCGGAGTCGTGATAGAATGCGCTGATGCCCAGAATGGCGTTGCGATTATTGCGCGCCATGCGGTGCCTAAAACAGGGTATAGATGAAGGGCGCGATGGCCGAGCCCGAGGTGAGCACGACGAGAGCGCCGAAGAGCAGCAGCACCAAAATAATGGGCGCCAGCCAGAACTTCTTGCGAACCTTCAGAAAATCCCAGAGATCACGAATGAAATCCATACGCTCTCCTAAAATGGGGTCTTTAGATCCGCACTCGTGAAGGGGGTGCTCCTGGTGTGAAACACCGAGCCCGTACCTTTCTTAAAGGCGGCAAGCCTGAGGGTGTCCTTGCCCAAGACGCGGCGCAAAAGGCCCACCGGGGTAAGGACGAGAAAATACACGATGGTCAGGATGACCTTGGACATCACTGCCCCCATAAGACCAGAGAGGCCGAACCAGAGCCTTGAGGCCGGCCCAAAGATTCTGGGGGCGGTCATGTTCAGGACCAGGACCACTGCGGCCGCAGCGAACCAGCCGGTCTTGGCGCGCGCCAGGCCGATGATCAGGCAGACAAGGGCCAGGGCCATGCCGGTGTCGATAGCCCGTTGGCGAGCCCTGTCAGAGCTCGCGGGGGAGACAGTGCGTTTCACAAGATCTATCATTGGGTCCTACCCGGCAGACATCATTCATTGCAGATCATTACGGTCAACGCGGGACTGCCTTGCCCGGTGCCTCGCCTTATTCCTCGCCTTACTCCTCGCCTTATTCCTCGCCCGGCTGCACCTCGCGCGCGGTGACTTCCAGCGGCTCCAGCGCGGGCAGCTCCTTTTCGGGCGCTGCCGCCAGTTCCTTGAAACGCCGGGCCTGCACGAGCACGCGTGACTCCAGCGAACTCACGGTCTTGTTGTAGGCGTCCACCGCGCCGGAGAGCCCCTTGCCCACGCGGGCGAAGTGCTCGGACAGGGTGACGATGCGCTTGTACAGCTCGCGGCCCAGTTCGCTGACCTGCTGGGCGCTCTCGGCGACCTTTTCCTGCCGCCAGCCGTAGGCCACGGCGCGCAAAAGCGCGATGAGCGTGGTGGGCGAGGCCACGATGACGCCCTTTTCCACGCCCTCCTCAATGAGCGAGGGGTCGTGTTCCAGGGCGGAGCTGAAGAAGATTTCGCCAGGCAGGAACATGACCACGAATTCCGGCGTGGGCTTCAGGTGCTCCCAGTAGCTTTTTTGGCCGAGCTTGGAGAGGTGGTCGCGGATCTGCCGGGCATGGCTCTGCATGTTGTGCTTGCGCGCGTCCTCGTCCTGGGACTCGTAGGCGTTCAGGTAGGCTTCGAGCGGGGCCTTGGCGTCCACGACGACATTCTTGCCGCCGGGCAGGCGTACGACCATGTCGGGCCGGAACCGCCCTTCCTCGGTGGTGACGCTCGTCTGTTCGGAGAAGTCGCAGTAGCCGACCATGCCCGCCAGCTCGACCACGCGCCGGAGCTGCATCTCGCCCCAGCGGCCGCGCACGGTGGGTCGGCGCAAAGCCTCCACGAGCTTACGCGTCTCCTTTTTGAGGTCCACCTGGTCGGAAGCCAGGAACTTCACCTGTTGGCACAGCTCCACATAAGCGTTCTGGCGGCTCTTCTCCATGTCCTGGATGCGCGCGTCCACCTGGGTCAGCGAATCCTTGATGGGCTTCACCAAGCCTTCGATGCTTTTCTGGCGCAGTTCCAGGTCGCCCTTGGCGGCCTCCTGGAAGGTGGAGAGGTGGGCCTTGGCCAGTTCCACGAAGCTGACGTTGTTGTGTTTGAGGGCGTCGGCGGAGAGGGCCTTGAAGGTGTCCTGCAATTTGGCCTGCAGATCTTCCAGGATGGCCTGCTTTTCGTTCGCGGCCTTGCGCTCCTCCTCCATACGCGCGGCGAGGTCGCCCTCGCGCACCTTGAGGACCGAAAGGTCGGCGGTAATTTGAGAAAGCTGCGCCTCCAGGCCGGGCACGCGCGCGGCGACCTCCTCGGCGCTGGCGCGCTGCGCAGTCTCGGCGCGCAGGGCCTCGGCGGCCTTGAGGGCCGCGACCCGGGCGCCTTGCAGTTCGCTGGTCAGGGCGGGCACGCGTTCGGCCAACTCACCCTCGGCGGCTTTGGCCTGGGCCTCGGCGCTGGCGCGGCGGCCGGTCTCAGCGCGCAGGGCTTCCGCAGTCTCGGCGGCGGCGATGCGCACGCCGTCCAGTTCCACACGCAGAGCGCCCGCCTGGGCCTCGGTGCCGCGCAGCCGTTCGATGAGCGCGGACTCGCCGCTCCTGGCCTGGGCGAGAGCGGCCTCGGCCTCGGCGCGCAGACGCGCGGCCTCGGCGGCAAAACGCCCCTTGAGCAACAGGGCCGACAGTCCCGCCCCCAACACAAGGCCGAGAACAAGGGCGAGGACGCTAACCATTGCCTCCATGCGCTAGTCCGCGAGCTTTTTGAGCAGCCAGGCCATGTTGCATCCCAGCACACGCATGGTGCGCAGGCCCTCGTCGTCCCCGTTCACCTGTCCGGGCTCGCGACCATAGCCCATGTTCCAGTAGCTGGAGCCGGGCACCACCATCTGGTTGATGAAGAAGAAGTGGTTCAGGGTGTCAAAGGTGTGGATGGCCCCGCCCCGGCGCGCGGTGACCACGGCGGCCCCGACCTTGCGCGCGAACATGTCGTCGTTGGCGCGCGCCACCATGCCCGCGCGGTCCATGAGGGACTTGATGTTGGTGGAAACGTCCGCGAAGTACGTGGGCGAGCCGAGCAGGATGGCGTCGGCCTCCAGCATCTTCTCAATGTAGCCGTTCATGTCATCCTCGATGACACAGCGCCTGTCTTTCTTCTCAAAGCATTTGTAGCAGGCGATGCAGCCTTGCAGCCCCTTGGGCCCCAGCTGCACCAGTTCCGTCTCGAAGCCTTCGGCCTCCAACTCCGCAAGGGCGAGCTGAAGCAGGATGGCGGTATTGCCGTTCAGCCGCGCACTGCCGTTGATTCCAAGCACTTTCATTTGCGATCTCCTTGTGGTTCGTTCACCGGCCGTTCCTCCCAGGACACGCCCTGCGGGGCCCCGTCGTCGGGCGCGCCCACGTGGGTGAAGCCTACGGCGATGCGCCGAAGCCTTCCCCCCGGGCCGCCGGGTGCGCTCAAGCCGCGCACCAGGCCAGCGTACCAATAGGGTTTGAACTGCTTTTCCCGGAACTGGAACAATGAGCATTTAAGCACCACAGGACTGCCGAGCGCGAGCCCCGGCGGGACCAGGCTCGCGCGGACCTCCAAGGCCAGCCCCCCCGCGGAGATGTCCGTGACGGCGTTTTCCTCGCCGTGGTGGCCGTCGTAGGCGTTGACCCAGACGTCGGGTGCGGTGTCCGCGAAATGGATCGGGCTTGTGCCGGCCTCGGCCAGCCACAGTCGCACGCGGACGAAACGCTGGTCGTTGACGCGCTTTCTGGCGTGACGCCTGCGTGGAATGGCCAGCACCTCCGAAGGCGCGGCCAAGAGCACGCGCGGCGGCTCGGCCACGGCGTCCACGGCGGCGATGACGGTATTGAAGGCGTTGACCTTGCGGCCGTCCACACGCTGCGGCGCAAAAAAACAGGTCACGCGCGCGCCAGGCGCGGCCAGGCCAGGGGTCGCGGCGTCGAGAAGCTCGCAGTCCAGGCCGTCCGGTCCCAGAGAACGCGGCACACAACGGCCCAAGGACTCTCCCGAGATCTCCGTCCCGTCGGGGAGCAAGTCCAGGGGTAAGGCCCGGGCCACCAGCTCTTTGAGAAAGGGCGCGGGCACGGCCAGAGGCGCGTCCAAGGCCGGCAGCACACGCAGACGCCCGGCACGGCCCAGCACAAAACCGATGGCGGCGGAAACGACCGCCACCAGCGCCATGCCGGTCCACCACCCCGCATCAACCATGCCGCCTCCTTGTGAATAGTCAGGATGGCGCACACGGTACGTGGGGCACACGGGCCTTGTCAAATTAGTAGACGTCAGCCGGTTACAAAAGTCTCCGGTCCGTCGGAAAAACCTCGGGCGGGCCACCCAAAGGTCCAGGCGGGTCTATGCGGTGCGGAACACGTCGTAGAGTTCCGGGCTCACCTCGATGACAAAGTGCCCCGCCTCCACGCGCATGCGCACATTGAGTTCCGGCACCAGGGCCATATCCTCGGCCACATTGGCCCACTTGCTCAACAGAGCCCGGGGATCGACCTCGTCCACGGGCAGCTTCTCCGCGAAAATCCACTCTTCGTCAGCCATCATGCGCTCCTTGAACCCGGTCTAAATGTAGACCCGCCGGTTCATCCCCAGCAGGCAGAAAACTTCATAGGAGATGGTCCCCCACCAGGACGCCAGCTCGTCGGCCGAAATGGCCAACGGTCCGGTGCCGCCCAAAAGCCATGCCCAGTCGCCGGGCCGCGCGTCCGGCGCATCGGTGACATCAGCGGCGCACAGCTGCATGCACACGCGGCCCACCTGCTGCACCCGGCGGCCGCCGATGAGCATCTGCGCGCCCTGGCCGGAAAGGCCACGGCTGTACGCGTCCGCGTAGCCCGCGGCCACGATGGCCACCTTCATGTCGCGGCTGGCCGTGTACGTGGCGCCGTAGCTGATCGTCTCCCCTCTTTTGAGCGGATGCACGGAGACGATCTTGGTGCGCACCTCCATGGCCTGCTGCAGCCCCTTGCCCAGATGCTCCCAGGCCGTCCCCGCGAAGGGGTTGGCCCCGTAAAGGGCGATGCCGCCGCGCTGACTCTGGTGGTGCAGCTGCTGATGGGCCAGGATGCCCGCCGTGTTGGCCAGGTTGGCCTCGACATCATACCCGGCCTGGCGCAGGGCCGCGACCATGGTCTCGAAACGCTTGGCCTGCTCCAGCACGCAGCCCACCGCCTCGGGATCGTCGGCCGTGGCAAGGTGCGAACTGGCCATTGCGGGGCGGACCAGCGGCGCCTCGCGCAGACGCTCCAAAAGCCGTGGCAGATCACTCTCCACAAAGCCCAGCCGGGCCATGCCCGTGTCGAACTTGACGGAGATGGGCAGGGCCTTGCCCAGGCGGGCGGCCTGTCCGGCCACGGCCTCCAACTGACGGAAGCTGCCGATGAACGGAATGATGTCGTGCTGCCAGAGCGGCGCGTAGTCCTCCGGGTCGATGGGGCCCAGGAGCGACAGGATGCGCGCGCCGATGCCCGCGTTCGAGAGGTGCTGGCGCAGGGCCACGCCCTCTTCCACGGAGCCGATGGCGAAGGTGTCGCAACCTTCCTTGGACAGGGCCTCGGCCGTCTCGAAGAGGCCATGGCCGTAGGCGTCCGCCTTGATGACGCCGATGACGCGGCTGCCAAAAGTTTTCAGGAGACGGTAATTGGAACGAATGGCCGAAAGACGAATGCGGGCTTCGAACTTATTATACAAAATACTCATGTGAGAAGGATCTCCTGCGCCCTGATTTCCGGATGCGAAGAATTGGGCGCGGGGCGCAGATTGGCAGAGATTTGCGCGCGACGCAAGCCGCGTTTTTCCGGGTTTGGCCCGAAGAATTCCAGGTACGCTTACTTACGCTTGAACATCCGCTCCAAATCACCGACGGCGAAGGAAAGCACGACGGGCCGCCCATGGGGGCAGTGCTCGCGCTCGGGCGCGGCCAGCCAAGCTTCCAGAAGCGCCAGGGCCTCACTCTGGGCCAAGGTTTGCCCGGCCTTGATGGCCGACTTGCAGGAGAGCAGCGTCCACAGGGAGGTGAGGCCATCGGACTGCTCGGCCAGGATCTCGCGCAGGTACTGCACGGCCTTGCCAGCGGCCAGGCTGGGCGGCACTCCGCGCACCAGGAGCCGGCCCTGGGACTCCTCCAAGACATAGCCCACCTCGCGCAGTTCGTCCGCGAATTCCGCCAGGCGCAGGGACTCGGCAGGATGCAGGGACAGGGGCAGCGGCACGGCCAGAGGCTGGGAATCCCCACCGCTGCGCGCCCGGCGCATGTTCTCCAGGATCACGCGCTCGTGGGCCGCGTGCTGGTCCACCAGCACAAGACACCCGGCGGCCCCGCCCTGACGGAGCACGAGGTACGTGTCCGCCACCTGCCCCAGGTACTCCAGACCTTCACGGCTGAGGGCGCGCGGAGCCGAGGCGTCGGCCACGGACGTTTCTCCTAGCCCCGCAGCAGCGGTGCAATTCGCCGAGGTGGCGGGCGTTACCGGCAGGGGAACAGCGCGCGGAACGGCGGGCGACTGAAAATCGCGGTACGCGGTCAACGCTCCGGGCTTGTCCCCGGGAGTCCAGGCACCGGAATTGCCGCCCCAGGCGCCGCCGGGACGGACAGAGGCGGACCAGCCGGGGCGCGCGGCGGGTGTCTCGGGGACGGTTTCGCCGCCTTGGCCGTAAGCGGCGGGCGTTTCGGCCAGGGCTCCGGCCCCGGCCACGGGCTCCAAGGCAAAGCGCACCAGGGAGAACACCGCGGCTTCGTCGCGGAAACGCACCTCCAGCTTGGCCGGGTGCACGTTCACATCCACCTCCTCAGGCGGCAGGTCGAGGAACAGCAGCACCTGCGGGTACTCACCGGAGAGCAGCCGCCCCTTGTAGGCGTCACGCGCGGCGCGCATGAGCAGGCGGTCCTGCACGGGGCGGCCGTTGACGTAGAAGAGCATGCGGTCGGCCCGGTTCTGGGCGTGGGAGGGCAACCCGGCCAAGCCGTGCGCTGTCAGGCCGTCGCGGGAGCGCGAGAATTCCTTGAGCCCCTCCAGCACTTGCGGAGGCCAGAACTGGCCCAGGCGCGCGGCCAGGGTCTGTCCGCTAGGCAGGCGGAAGATTTCGCGTCCGCCGGTGACGAGGGAGAAGGCCACGTCGGGCCGGGCCAAGGCCATGCGCGCCAGCGCCTCCTGACAACGCTTGGCCTCCGTGGCTTCGGTGCGCAAAAATTTCAGCCGGGCCGGGGTGCTGGCGAAGAGCCGGCGCATGTCCACGCGGGTGCCCTGGGCCAGAGCCGCCGGACCTTCGGACACCACCGAGCCGTGCTCCACTTCGATGTGTGCGGCTTCCGGCTGAGCGGATTCCGCAGCCGTGGCGTCGCGGAAGCGCGAGGTCAGCGTCAGGTGCGACACCGAGGCGATGCTCGGCAGGGCCTCGCCTCGGAAACCGAAGCTCTGGACGGCGAAAAGATCAGCCACGCTGGCGAGCTTGCTGGTGGCGTGCCGGGTGACGGCCAGGGCCAACTCGTCTGCCGGGATGCCGCCGCCGTCGTCGGCCACGACGAGGCGCGTGACCCCGCCCCCCTCCAGCAGCACGTCGATGCGCGCGGCGCCCGCGTCCAGGCTGTTCTCGACCAGTTCCTTGAGCACGCTCGAGGGGCGCTCCACCACCTCGCCAGCGGCGATCTGGTTGCGCAGTGTTTCGGGCAAGAGGGTGATGGCGCGGCGTTTCATGCGCCAGAGGATGCCTTTACGGCTTGCCGAAATCAAGCAGGTTGAAGCGCAGCTCGATGTTCTGGTCTGTGGGCTTGCGGGCGTACTTGAGCTGGATCTCGTAGCACTGGTCACTCCAGGTGAGCCCAGCGGACTTCTCCAGGTCCGAGTGCCCGGCGATGTCCATGCGGTAGTTGCTGACGAACTTGAGCTTATCGGTGATGTAGTAGTCCGCGCCCAGGGTGAGCACCTGCACGTCGTTGGAGCGGTTGCGGGTGTACTCATGCACGGGGTGCAGATAGTCGTGTCCGAAGCGCAGCTCGCCCAGTTTCTCCTTGGTCAGGGTAAGCACGTGCTCATGCTCCGTGAACCGGTCCATATACGGCGAGTAGTAGCTCCTGGAGGTCAGGCCGACGAACTTCTCCGGGCGGATGGCGGTTTCCAGCATGATGTCCGAGAGGGGGCGTTTGGGATAAAGCGAGAGTTCCTCCGTGCGCGCGGCCTCGTCCCGGTCGAAGGACTCCTGCAGACGCAGGCGCAGGAAGTCCAGATAGTCGGTGGAGGCCACAGGCGTGGTGGAGTTCGTGCCCTGCGCGCCCGGCGCGGCAACGACGCTGGTGCGCCGGCGGTCGAACACGTTGGTCAGCGAATAGGTGACTGTGTTCTGCCGTGTCAGGCGGTCCAGACTGTCGAAGTACGGCAGACGATTTTGGGACTGCGGCGCCGCGACATACGCATACTCCAGCCGGGGCTCCACGCTGTGGCGGATGGCCCCCCACTCGCTCTTGCCCACGTTCTCCGCCACGGCGGTGAGGCGCGAGCTCTGCAGATCGTACACGCGGGAGAACTCCGTGAACCCGGTGAAGCCCAGGTTCAACACCGCGCGTGTCGGGGTCTTGCTCGTGGTGGTCGTGGCGGGCTCATTGGTGTAGCCGCCCACGCCGTAGGTCGTGGTCTCCACACCGGCGGTGGGGATGAACGTCACCGGACCCAGCGGCAGGGGCAGGCTCAAGGACGGGTGCAGGTCCGTGCGCATGGCGCGCGTGCCATACTGCCGCCAGAAATAGTTAAAGCGGCTGGAGGCTTCCAGGTCAAAGGGCGTGCCCGCGAGGGCGTCCTTGAAGATGAAGGCGTTGATCTCCGGCAGGCTCTGGGTGGTGGGATCCTTGGACGTAGGGTTGTTACCGTTCATGTACGCCAGATTTTCCGTCCAGGCCACCTTGGCCGTGACGCCGACCTTTTCCCAGCTGCGGGAAAGAAAGGCCGTGCTGGTGCGCGTGAGGGAGTCGGCCGTGTCGATGTCACGTCCGAAGTCCTTCAGGAAGTTCTGGCGGCTGGATTCGAAGCCAGAGGCCCCGCTGCTGAATTCGCGCAGGTAGTTCTGGTCGCTCACCATGTCCAGGTCCAACTTGAAATTCCAGGCCGGGTCCGCCACGAAGCCATTGAATTTGCTGCGCAGCCACCAGCGGTTGCTGTTGGAGCGGGAGAGCCCGTCCGAATGGAGGTTGGAGTTGCTGTCGTAGATTTCTTTGGCGCTCATGCGGTCGTTCAGGAAGTCCAGGTGCCAGTCGCCCTTGGTGCGGGAGTTCTCCGTATCGCGATACTCTACGCCCTGCATGAGCCCACGCCGGCTCATGGCGTTCTCGTAGAAGGTCAGGTCCTGTTCCTCATTGAGCGCCCAGAAATACGGCTGATTCACAGAATAGCCGCGCATGGTGCTGCGGGAGATGTCCGGAGCGAGCAGGCCGCTCTGCCGCCGCCCGTTGCCCGGCAGGGATATAAACGGCAGGTAGCCCACGGGCTGGTCCAGAATGTTGAAGCGCGAATGCCACAGGTTGGTACGGCCGGTGAGGTCGATGTCACCCTCGGCCGCCGAGAAGGACCAGGCGGGTTTTTCGCCATCGCACCCCGTGAACTTGGCGTTCTCGAAGCGGTAGTTCGAAGGGCCGTACCGCCGCGCAAACTCGGTCTGCACACGCACATTGGACTTGCTGACAAAAATCTTGCCGTGCTTCAGCCAGCCCTGCATGCTCGAAAGGTCGAACTCCGCCTCCTGGGCCTCCAGGACATCGCCCTCCCAGAGCACACGCACGTTGCCGCGCAGAATGACCCAGCGGCTGTCCTGGTAGTAGCGGATGAAATCGGCCTTGAGAGTGTTCAGCCCGCGCACCAGGGTGGCCCCGCCCACGGCCTCGATGTATTCGCTGCCGTGCTGGCCGACAATGCGGTCCGCGGTGAGGTTCCACTTCTCCTCTCCGGCGGCGCCGGGCACGCTGAGCCCGGGCTGGCCGCTTCCAGTCGAGAGCTTGGGAGCGTTCCCCGGCGGGGGGGTCACCCCCATGCGCAGCTCCGGGCTGTCGGTGGAATAGCCAGGGAAGCTCGGAGGCGCTGGCGTTGCGCCGGCCTGCCCCAGCAGGTCCTTCTCATCGAATGTCGGTTTGGCGACAGCCCCAGCCGTCGGAATTTCGACGGCCTTGGAGAAGTCCGGCGCGACGGGCGCGCGCTTGGGCGAGACGTCCAGGCGCACCTCGCGCACGGTCTTGGGGGTTGGCGCGGGCGGCGGCGTCACCGGCATACGCACCTCCGACGCGTCGGACGAAGAATCGCCGAGCGCCGCCAGGGCGGGTTCGGCCAGGGCGCTGCAGAGCAGCCCCAAGGCCAGGATGATGACGAACCGCTTACACTTCAAACCGTTGACGTCCTTGTCACTTTTTTAAACAGCGCGCGAGTCCAGGTAGGAATCTTCCATGTCCAGGTACCCAGTCACATAATCCTTCACCGCGTCCTCAAGACTCATGAACGGAGCGGTGTAGCCCAAGGTTCTAAGCTTCCCCATCTCCGCGCGGGTCAGGTACTGGTACTTGTCGCGGATGATCTCGGGCATCTCAATGTACTCGATCCTGGACGGCTTCCCCATGGCCGCGAACACCGCGTTGGCCAAGTCGTTCCAGGTACGAGCAATTCCGGTGCCAACATTGAGCACGCCGCCTGCCTCCGGGTGTTCCAGGAGCCACCAGAGGATGTCCACGCAGTCCTTGATGTAGACAAAATCGCGCATCTGGCCGCCGTCCGGGTACTCCGGGCGGTAGGAGCGGAACAGGCGCATGAGGCCCTCGTCCTTGATCTGGCGGTGGGCTTTGCAGATGACGCTCCGCATGTCGCCCTTATGGTATTCGTTGGGGCCGAAGACGTTGAAGAACTTGATGCTGGCGATCTGGTCGAGCACCCCGGCGCGCAAAGCCCAGAGGTCGAAGAGCTGCTTGGAGTAACCGTACATGTTCAATGGCTTAAGCCGGCCGATGCCCGCATGGTCGTCGGAAAAGCCGAATTCTCCGCCGCCGTAGGTGGCCGCGCTGGAGGCGTTCACAAAACGCGCCCCGTTGTTCAAGGCGAAGCGGCACAGCACCTGGGTGTACCGGGTGTTGTTCTCCATGAGGAAGTCGGCGTCTTTCTCCGTGGTGCTGGAACAGGCCCCCATGTGCACGACGCCCTGGGTTTCGAAAGGATCACCGTCGCCCGCAACCATTTTGAGGAAGTGGTCGCGGTGCAGATAATCCGTGTAGCGCAGGTTCACGAGATTCTTCCACTTGTCCGAGGAAGTCAGGTTATCCACCACCAGGATGTCGTCAATGCCCATCTGGTTCAGTTTCCAGATCATGGCGCTGCCAATGAAACCCGCGCCTCCGGTGACGATATACATAAGTCGGCTCCTTGACGGTTGTGCCCAGCCAGGCGGGACGAAAATGGCCCAGCAACCCGGGCTGGACGCGTACAAGAACCCTTAATGCTAGCCGCTCCGCGCCCAGTTGGCAACCGCCAACACGACAGGCGCCTTGATTGAAACATTCTCCGCGCATTCTGTTGCCAACCACAACGACATTACGTATGAATGCATCAGTTGCAGGATTGCCCAAAATTTACGCAACCCCTTCTCCAACTCACAAAGAATCCAAGGAGCATGTCGATGAGCATTAAAAAACGCATTCTGAGTAGCGTCCTCCTGGCCGCGCTCATGGCCCTGGTCCTGGCTGCCCAAGCCCCCGCAGAGACCTTGAAGCCCAAAGTGGACAACTTCATCCTCCTCGTCGACTACTCTGGCTCCATGGCCATGACCAGCGACGCGCTGAAGACGGTGAAGATCAAGCACGCCAAGGAACTTATCGGCCGCTTGAACGCCGAGATACCAGAGCTGGGCTACAAGAGCGCCGTGGCCACCTTCGCCCCGAATTCCACGCTGCTGGCCCCCACGGTCTTCAGCAAGGCCGCCGTGGCCAAGGCCATCGCGCCCATCCAGACCAACTATGAAATTTACGGACGCAACACACCCATGGCCATGGGCCTGCAGGATCTCGACCCCATCCTGTCCGGCCTGCCCGGCAAGACCGCGCTCATCATCTTCACCGATGGCGACTCCAACTACGGCTCCGACCCCGTGGCGGAGGCCAAGGCGCTGTACGCCAAGTATCCCAACCTCTGCATCCACGTGGTCAGCTATGCCGACACCGCCCACGGCCGCATGGTTGTCGACGAAATCCGCGCCATCAGCCGTTGCTCCGTGGCGGGCGACCCAGCGGCTCTGAACAACCCGGCGGCGCTGAAGCAGTATGTGCATGACGTGTTCTATGATGTCGTGCCCGGCGCCGCGCCTTCCCGCTCCATCACCACGGCCCAGTGCGAAACCATCACCTTCGGCAACCTGAACTTCGACTTCAACAAGTACCAGATCACCAAGGAGATGGAGCCCGCCCTGGAGCAGGCCCTGACCATCCTCAAGGAATCCTCCTGCCAGAAGTTCGTCATCGAAGGCCACACCGACAACATTGGTGGCATCCCGTACAACCAGAAGCTCTCTGAACGCCGCGCCGGCTCGGTGGCCAAGTGGCTCTCCGACCACGGCTATCCCGCCAACCGCATGGAGGTCGTGGGCAAGGGCAAGTTGGAGCCCAAGTTCGACAACAAGACCGAAGAGGGTCGCCACCTGAACCGTCGCGTGGAGATCCGCAACATCTAGCCGCTTGACCAAACCGGGGTTGCGGGGCAGACTGTCCCGCAACCCCGAATCTGAATGGAGTCTCGCCCATGCGCCGCAGAGCCCTGCTGTCTTTCCTCACCCTGCTTTTCTGTCTGTCCCTGCCCTTCGCGGCCCAAGCCGGAGCGCAGCACGCGCCCCTGCTGGCCTCCCTGGGCGAGCAGGAACAGAATGAGGTCCAGCAGCCTGGCGAGCAGCAGGAAGCCCTGCCCGCCTATCTGGACAAGGATCTGGTGCGCGAGCACGAACTCTTCACCAGCTTCGCCCGCAATCAGGTGGAGCGCATGAACGCCAACATCCTCGGCGGCCGCCAGCAGATGATGATCCACAGAGGCTCGGACGGGCTCTACCATGCCAGCTACCGCGCCATCGACCTGCCCGGCGTGGTCTGCCAGGTGCGCCGCTCCAGCAACAACCCACAGTACTATGTGGGCAATCTCATCTACAAGGAGCAGGTGCTGGAAAGCGTGGGCAAGAGCCCCGAAGCCTGCCGCAAAGGCCATTTCGAGCCTGTAAGCGAAAAAGCCAGCCGCCTGATCTACACCTCCAAGCGCGGCGGCGGCTGGAACTAGCCCCGGCCATGGCGGGCACCCCACTGCACGCCGACGTCCGCTTTTGGCGCGACCCCGCCCTTCCCGGCGTCGAGGCGCGCAGTTCCACGTACACAAAGAGCACCTTCCGCACCCACACCCATCAAGCCTGCATTGTGTCCCTGGTCGAGGCTGGCCGCACCTGCTTCACCCTTGGCGCTGGACGCCTGGAACGCCGTCACACCGCCCAGGCCGGGCAGATCGTTGTCATCGAAGCCGAGACCCCGCACGCCTGCAACCCCGAGGCAGGCAATATTTTTTCCTACCGGCTCCTGGCCCTTGCGCCGGGTTGGCTGGCCGGGACCGCCCGAGCCGCCAGACCAGCCGGAGCAACAGGGATGCCCCCCGGTCCACCGCCCCGCTTTCACCGGCCCGTGCTGGACGATCCCGAACTCTTCGCCGCCTGGCGCGACCTGCATGAGGCCTTTGTCTGGGGTGCGCCGGTGCGCGAAAAGCAGGCCCTGCTCATGGCCTGTCTGCGCGAACTGGTGACGCGCCACGCCACGCCCACCCTGCCCCGGCTGGACGCGCAAAATCCTGCCGTCGCCTTGGCCCGGCAAGCCATCGCAGCCAGCCCCGGCGTCTGGCTGCCGCTCGAAGAGCTGGCTGGCCAGGTTGGGCTCTCGCGGCATCATTTCCTGCGCGTGTTCAAGTCCGCCACCGGGCTGCCGCCCCACGCCTATCAGCTGCAACAGGCCATCGAGCATGCCAAAACCTTGCTGGTGGAAGGCGTGCCCATCAGCCAGACCGCACTGGACGCGGGCTTCGCCGACCAGAGCCATTTCTCGCGCTGCTTCCGCCAGTTTACGGGAGCCACGCCGCGCCAGTACATGGAAAGCAAGCCCTGCGACGCTTGGCCTGCGGCCCAAGGCTTGTGACTTTTCCTCCTCCTCCAGGCCAGACCGCAATTTCGTTCCATACGTCCGCCGCGTTTTGCGCCATGCTGTGGCCATGACTAAAAACCGCCCACTCCTCCCCTACCTGTGCCTGGCCGGGGCCGTGCTCCTCTGGGGCACCAGCTTCATGGCCATGAAATTCGCCCTGACCGGCTTCGGACCGCTGGCGGTGGTGTTCCTGCGCATGACGATGGCCTCCGGCATCATGGCCCTCTGCTGGAACCGCGTGCCCAAGGCAGGGCGAGCGCCCGGCGACCTCAAATGGCTGGCCCTGGTGAGCCTGCTCCAGCCCTGCCTGTACTTTCTGCTCGAAGGCTTCGCCGTCACCCTCACCACCTCGGCCCAGGCGGGCATGATCTCGTCCCTGGTGCCGCTCCTGGTGGCCGCAGGGGCCTGGGCCTTCCTGCGCGAGCCCCTCTCCGCCCGCATGGTCCTGGGCATCGCGCTGTCCCTGGCGGGGGTCATCTGGCTGTCCCTGGGCGGCGCGGTCGCAACCGGCGCGCCGAGTCCGGCCCTGGGCAACTTCCTGGAGCTGCTCGCCATGTGCTGCGCCAGCGGCTACATGCTTGTACTCAAGCACCTGTCCAGCCGCTACAATTCCTGGCAGCTCACGGGGCTGCAAGTCTTCGCCGGGGCGCTTTTCTTCCTGCCTGGAGCACTCTGGACCGAGTTCGGCTGGCTCGCCCACCCCGCCCTGTCCGCCAGCGCCGTGCCTTTGCGCGCCTGGCTGGGCGTGGCCTACCTGGGCTGCGTGGTCACGCTGGGCGGCTTTGGTCTTTATAACCAGGCCGTGGTCCGGTTGGCCTCGGCCCAGGCGGCGGCGGCCATCAACCTCGTGCCGCTGGTGGCTGTGCTGACGGGCTGGCTCATGCTGGGCGAGACCCTGGCCCCGGCGCAGATGTTCGCCTGCGCGCTCATCCTGGCGGGCGTTGTGCTGGGCCAGACCAGAGCGGGCAAGGCCCGGGCCGGGAGGGGCGAGTGAGGCGGGAAGAGAGACGGCAATGGGGAGCGCTGCCCCGCACTCCGCAACAAAGACAAATAAACCACCCTTAACACCACCAACGTGATAGGTGCCAAGATGGATCAATTGCCCGGTTTGGCTGGCCAAACGAAGTGCCGGCTGCTCACCTAATGCCTGGATTAAAAATCGGGTGAAGCTCACTGCATGAACAGAATTGAACGTTTTTGGGCTTTATTGGTAAAGACCTCGAGAACCTGTAGGGTTCAACCCGGCAAGCCTCCTGCCATGCGTACAAAATAGGCCATGGTCCTCTGGGCCAGTTCCGGGTCAGGGATATGCGCAGCGATCTGATCAGTCACCGGGCGTCCTTGGCGGCAGTTGCGGCAGCAGGACAACTCATTCTCCGTGTTCACGGTCTCCCGCACCTTGCGCCTCAGGGGATGGTTCCAGACTTCAGTAAAGCTATGAGTGTTGAGGTTCCCGGCCACACCTGCACCACCGCAACAGATGGCCACGGAACCGTCCACGTTCACCGTCATGGTGCGCCAGGGCGCCGTGCAACGCTGCGTCTGGCTGGCCGACTGCGCAAACACCGGTTTCTCAGAAAACAGAGGAGGAATGTTCACTACGACTCCGTGCAGCGCCCCCGCCTCCACCGCGCGCAAGAACTCCTTGTCCGCTAACTCCGGGTAAAAATACAGGGACTCACGCGCCATATCTTCGGTCTCGGCGCTGAGCAGAAACACGTTGATAGCCCTGACACCTATTTTGCTAGCCAAATACGTCAGCTGGGTCAGTTCCTCAATGTTCGAGCGCATGGCCACAAAGTTGAACTCCAGCAGGGGCAAGCGCCTGCCTCGTGCGGTCTTCAAGGCCGTCAACCGCTTTATGTTGCCAATCAAATTCAGGAAGTCTCCCCCCCGCCGTATACGGTTATACGTCGTCGGCGTGGCCCCGTCGCAACTAACTTTGACAACGGAAGTGCCGCACTTGAGCAGCATGCGGCATTGCCGCTCCTTAAGCAGGGAACCATTGGTCTGCACAATGGGTGCGCACTGGCCCTGGTGGCAAAGATGAAAAAATTGATCGATGTGTTCATAAAGAAAGGGCTCGCCGCCGGTGATGCAGACTTGGTCCGCATAGGGCAGTGCCAATTCGATCTGCTTGAGGCCAGTTGCGCTGATCTGGGCTGTAGACCTATGCTCTTGCGTACACATGACGCAGCGATAGTTGCACTCTTCCAGGGCAGTGATGGACACGAGCGAGGGAAATGACTCAACCCGGCCAATGTTGTGCAAAGCTTCATGCGTGAGCAGTTGATGATTCTTGTGCTTCAATTCCGCCAACTGATGCATATACTTCCTCTATGCTGGGCCTTTCTCGGGCTGTCAGATTATATTCCAGAAAGGGGGACTCCGTTCTCCCGGCATTACTGCTCGGGTGCCCGGTTGGACGCAAACCGTCATGGCTAATCCATGCAATTTTTAACCCACGCGCAGAGGACAAGCCCTCCGGCGAAGTGGAGTGGCAAGCCATTGTATCCAGCCGAGTAGCTTCCTGTCAGCTGGACGCTCCAGCCTTTTCGAATAACCAATTATCACCAACCATTCCTGCTGGATAAATCTACATCCCCGATCAGGCCGTCACACTGCTCAAGCAGCTAAATTCTCATTGCAGTTCCCGTGCCCGACCATTATTTAGCCTTAAAGCTCGCTGCCAGCGCGTGCTTCAACACCGGCGCACTTCCTGGCAGAACTGCCGCAAAGAACTCCAAAGCCTCTGGCAGAACTTCCAGCATTTTTGAAGTGCAGACCCAAGCCAAAACAGCGGCAACCTGAATCTGGCGTGGAGCCTCGCTCATGGCGTTCAGAACTTGGCTTAGGCGCGCCAAATGATTATGGGCCAAAGGCAAGGCATCCTCGGCAGAGGCTTGAGCCTGGTTGCTGTGGGCCAAAAACACATGAGAGGTCCAGGGCGCATAGGGTCCGGGGCCGTCATGGCGATGGATTTCGGCAAAAGAGTTCAGGGACTCGGCAAAGGCCTTGGCCTGGTTGGGCTGGAAATATTGAGCGCTCATGCCCAAGGGCACACTCAACACTTCCGTGTTGCGGTTCGACTCGCGCGCGGCGAAGAACCAGTCGGACAAAAACAACTGGGTGTTGCTAGGCAAGAGCAGGCTCAATGGGAAATCCCAGAACAAATGCGCTTCTTCAGCCCGACAGTGGTTCAGCAAGAGCCCCTGCGGAGACAGCAGGGTGAAGAGTTCACGCGAGAATTTCAGCTGCTCGCGGGCGTAGGGCAGTGCGTTGGTAGACACGATGAGGTCCACACTTCCCTGGGGGAAACTCAGAGGGCGAGAGAAGTCCACCACGCAGTAGCGCAAGTTGGGCAGACAAAACGCCTGGTTTGCCACAGCAATGGCCTCGGCGCTTGCGTCCATGCCAACGACCACGGCGTCGGGATAACGCTGGGCCAGAGTTCGGGCGATCTGCCCCAGGCCACACCCCAAGTCCAGAATAAGCCGAGGTGCAGGAGGCGCTATCCGCGCCAGGGCCTCATCAAAGACACCAATCAAATCCGCAGTATTGGCAATGCCAACCTCAGGCCAGCGCTCTTCTGGCAGCTTGGACAAGCTCTGTAAATTCTTGATCCAAACCGGGTGATTGGTGTTCTTTGAGCTCTTTCGAAAGATGAAAGGGGTATCGCTTGGCTGCGGCTCCTGGGGCAGGGAGCCGCACAGGCTGGCGTAGGGCCTTATGCGTAAGGTTGGCTGCTCTCCGTCCTTAATCCTGGTCGTCAAGGCCTGGGCCACAAAACGTCCCAGGTCTTCCCCGTTGCCGCCAAGTACCATCCAGTCCGGTCCAGAAAGTTCGTGGGGCGCCCGTTTCGGTGTTTCAAAATTGAACCTCTCCGTCCGCATGAAGGGATAGACCATGGGAGTGCGCACCCTCTCCCCCGAACCATGCATGGATATATTCAGACAACAGAGGGAGGAAAGATCAAGACTGTGCAGCGCCTTGTCGCGCAGAATCTTGGCTCGCCCTTGTGCGGCCGCTTCGAGGAAGGGATAGAGACGCGCCGTCTGAGCGGCGGGGATGAACAGAACAAGTTCCGTATCCGCTTTATTTTTCAAGCTAATAGCCTCGTGTAAAATCATAACAGTTCACAATCATGGACGACCGCATTTCGAATCATGCACAGGGATTTAAATCGTTACGAGACAATTTAAAATAGCAATCATAAGAAGAATTCAATGTGGGATTTGTAAAGTCCCCATAAAGTAGGTCCATTGCCAAGTAGAGACTTCTGGTCCAAACAGGGGGCAGGAGTTTCGTATGCGCAAAACTAGGTTTACCGAATTTCAAATCGTCAAGATTCTGAAAGCCGCCAAGGGGCCTGAGGCCTTTGGACTCGCGCACACGCGGCATGGAGGTAGGGAACGTAGCCTTCCGGCATACCCTTTCGTTTGATCTACAGGGCTCCGGGGGGATGATCCCCCAGAAAAGCCTTTGCTTTCTCCGGCCTAGCAGCAGCTGAGGGTCTGCTTCACGAGCAGTTCATCACGGAAGGCGCTGTCAGTGGCGAAGCGGCGGCAGAACTTCTCGATGCCTCCGGCACAGATGTTCTTGGAGAAGTTCCGCGTGACAGGGCGACCGTGCAGGTCGGTAAAAGGTTCGCCATCCTTAAACACAAGCACGCGCACCCGCCGCTCGTTCTCCGGGTCCGGTCCGGCTTCAAACTGAAAGCCCGAAAATTCACAGTGTTGTGTGGTCTTCGTCTGATCCATGACCGCCTCCTTTACTTTTCTTAAACTATAACCATCTCTCCAGACGGGACAAACCCCGGGCCGTTGCCCGGTGGGAGCTTGTCTGCTAGAATTCCGCCAACGCGGCGGGATATACGCCCGCGAACGCGCAGACTCTCTGGACAAGGAGGCGCCCAGTGGCCCATTTCAAGATCCATCCCATCGTCATGGGAACGAAGATATTCGACCATGGCATGATGACCTACCAGCATGCCTATGGAAAGCCGTACACCATCCCCATCTACAGCTGGTATCTGGAGGGCGGCGACAAGAAGATCCTGGTGGACACCGGCGAGATGCAGCCCATCATCAGCCCCGAGCGTGAGGCGGCCATCGGCGGCAAGATCTACACCTTTGAGGACGGGCTGGCGCTGTATGGCCTCAAGCCCGAGGACATCGACATCGTCATCCACACGCACCTGCACAACGACCACTGCGAGAACGACTACAAGTGCGTGAACGCGAAGATCTACGTACACGAGGCCGAGTTGAGGCACATCCATAATCCGCACCCGCTCGACTACCGCTACCTGGAGGACTACATCCAGGATGTTGAGGACGCGGGCCAGCTTGTGGTCCTGACCGGCGACACGGAGATCGTGCCCGGCGTGCGTGTGATGCACACCCCGGCTCACACCGAGGGCGGCCTGACCGTGCTGGTGGACACGACGGGGGGCGTGGCGGCCATCACCGGCTTCTGCATCATCATGGAGAACCTGCTGCCGCCCAAGGAAGTAAAGGGCATGGAGATGGACGTCATCCCCTGCGGCACGGTGGTGAACTCCTACCAGGCCTACGACAACATCCTGAAGGTCAAGCAGGCGGCGGACATCCTGCTGCCTCTGCACGAGCCACGCTTCGCCGCGACTCCGACGATCCCCGAGTAGAAGCACCAAAGGAAGGGTCGAAGGATGTCGCTCCGGCACCCGACACGGATGGCCAGAGCGACGGTCCCGGACCTGTGTTGACGTCTTGGCTACTGGTAATTATGCTTGAGTAAACACATCAAACACTCCAACCGCGCCGTTTGGAGCCGAAAGGAGCCCCCCATGTCCACCCCCGACTTCGCCTTGATGCAGGAAACCTTGATGCGCGAGCTGCGGCTCATGCATTACCCCGTGGCCATCAAATACTTCTTCGACGAGGCCGAACTGGCCGCCTTCCGCAAGGACCAGCCGCATTACGCGCCCGTGAAGCCGCTGACCTTCTGCCAAGCAGAGATCGGCGCGCGCATGGAGGGCATCACCGTGCTCATGGAGCGCGAAAAGATGGGCTGCACCAACGCCCAGTTCGTGTTCGGCTGGAAGGGCCTGGACGAGGGCGAGGTCAAGAGCCACATGAAATACTGCGCCGACGCGGACCATGCCAAACGCGTGGTCGAAGCCAAGCCGCGCCTGCCCGAAGGCAAGCTGCTGGCCGTGGCCGTGAGCCCGCTGGCCCAGGCCGTGGGCACTCCGGACGTGGTGCATTTCTACTGCGACAACATGCAGGCCTACCACATCCTGGGCGATTGGATGGCCACGCAGGACCAGGTGCGCCTGCGCCCGTCCATGAGCGTGAACTCCGCCGCCTGCGGCGGCAACGTGTTCGCCTTCAACGAGAAGCAGGCCAACCTGTTCCTGGCTTGCAGCGGCAGCTACAATTCCGGCAAGACCGAGCGCGGCGAGATCAACGTCTCCATCCCCGGCGGGCACATGCAGGCTCTGGTGGCGCGTCTGCAGAAGCGCATCGACGACAAGGGCGGCGCGGCCATCACCCGCCTGGGCGAGCCCTTCCCCGGCGCGGACATCTGCAAGAACTGCCCGCTCATCGTGTTCAAGAAGGAGGGCGAGGCCGCCAAGGCCTAAGCCCCGGCAGAGCGAACAAAACAAGGGCCGGGTCTTCCACGCGTGGGGGGTCCGGCCCTTTATTGTTCGTGGCGGGGCCAGCCTGGTCCACGCTTGTTGCCCTGGCTTGCGGCGCACCTTGACGCAGTCGGGGAAAGCGGCCACAAAAGGGATCATTTTAAGGAGGCCGCCGTGGCGTTCCGCAGGAAAAAGATTTCCGTCATCGGCGCGGGCCAGGTGGGCGCAACCTGCGCGCTCATGCTCGCAGGTCGGGGCGTGGGCGATGTGGTGCTCCTCGACGTGCACGAGGGCGCGGCCAGGGGCAAGGCCCTCGACATCCTCCAGGCCGCGGCGGTGCAGCTTTTCGATTCCCAGGTCCACGGCGCGGGCGATTACGCGGACACCGCGGGCTCCGACGTGGTGGTGGTCACCGCGGGCTCCCCGCGCAGGCCAGGCCTCACGCGCGACGATCTGCTCGCCATCAACGCGGGCGTCATTTCCGGCTGCTGCCGCGAGATCAAAAAGACTTCGCCCGAGGCCGTGGTCATCGTGGTCACCAACCCGCTCGACGCCATGTGCTTTCTGGCCAAGCGCGAGCTTGGCTTCCCGCGCGAGCGCGTGCTCGGCATGGCCGGCATCCTGGACGCCGCGCGCTTCCGCACCTTCGTGGCCCTGGAGCTCGGCGTCAGCGTGCGCGATGTGCAGGCCCTGGTGCTCGGCGGCCACGGCGACAGCATGGTGCCCATGCCCCGGCACTGCTTCGTGGGCGGCGCGCCCCTGCCCGAACTTCTGTCCCCGGAACGCATCGCTGTCCTGGTGGAGCGCGCCCGGCGCGGCGGCGACGAGATCGTCAAGCTGCTTGAAACCGGCTCGGCCTTTTACGCTCCGGCCGCCAGCGTGGTGCAGATGGCCGAGGCCGTGCTGAAGGACCAGCGCCGGGTACTGCCCTGCGCGGCCTGGCTGGAGGGCGAGTTCGGGGTCAGCGGCCTGTTTGTGGGCGTACCGTGCGTCATTGGCGGCCACGGCCTGGAGAAGGTCAACGAGATCGAGATGGACGAGACCGAGCGCGCGGCCTTCGCGCATTCCGTGGACCGGGTGCGGGCCCTGGTGGACGACCTGACTAGGCTGGGACTGTAGCCCGTGCTCCGGCGCCTGACCCTCTGCCTGGTCCTGGCGGCCCTCTGCCTGTCGTTGTGTCCGACGGCCCCGGCCCTGGCCGAAAAGCCCCGCAAGAACATCCTGTTTCTCAACTCTTACCACGACGGCTACGCCTGGTCCGACGAGATTCTGAAGGGCGTGCGCGCCTACTTCGCCGAGTCGCAGTTCACCGTGGACCTGCAGATCGAGTACATGGACACCAAGCGCTTCGCCTCGCCGGAGCGCGCCGAGGCCTTGTTCGAGTTCTACCGCGAAAAGTACAAGAACTCCCACTTTGACCTGATCATGGTTTCCGACGACTTCGCCTACAATTTCATCCTCGACTACCAGGACCGCCTGCTGCCCGGGCTGCCTGTGGTCTTTTGCGGGGTGAACGACTTCAAGCCCGAACGGCTGGCGAACAAGAAGAAGATCACCGGCGTGGTGGAGAACGTGGACTTCGCGGCCACGCTGCGCCTGGCCGCGCGCCTGCACCCCGACGCGCACCGCATGATCGTCATCGGCGACCGCTCGGTCACGGGCCTGGCCATCCAGGGCCAGCTGCGCGAGGTGGCTCCCGAGGTCAAGGACATCCTCACGCTGGAGTACTGGGACGACCTGCCCCTGACGGTGATCCTCGACCGATTGCGGGCCATGCCGCAGAACACCCTGCTCTTCGTCATCCCCATGTACCTGGAGCATGAGGGCCAGCTCTACGCCGCGGACGAAGTGCTGGAGGCCATTTCAGCCAACGTGTCCCTGCCGGTCTACAGCTGCTGGCGCTTTCTTCTGGGGCACGGCTGTGTGGGCGGGCGACTGCACAGTGGTGAGACCCACGGCCGCATGACCGCGAGCCTCGCTCTACGCATTCTGGCCGGGGCCGACCCCAGCAGCATCCCCGTGGTGACGAAGTTCAACGACCCGTATGCCTTCGACTACAACGTGCTCAAGAAGCTCGACATCCCACTGGACAAACTGCCCTCCGGCGCGGAGATCATCAACAAGCCCTACCGCTTCTACACCATCGACAAGGGCCTGTTCTGGACCATCATCGTCAGCTTCGCCATCATGGCCTTCATTCTGGTGTTGCTGGTCACCAGCATCTCCCAGCGGCGGCGCATCCAGGAGCGCGTCAACGACCAGCTCTCGTTCCTCAAGATCCTCATGGACGCCATCCCCTTGCCCCTCTACTCCCTGACGCGGCACGGGCTGTTCCAGGACTGCAACCTGGCCTTTGAGCGCCTGTTCGGCGTGAGCCGCGAGGAGATCGCGGGCAAGCCTCCCGAGGAAATCGGCGCTCCGGGCGAAGGCGCGGCCGACCTGCGCGACGCCGTGGACAAGGAGCTTCTGGCCGCCGCCGGGGTGCGCATGTACGAGTCCGCCCTGCACCTGCCCGGCGCGGACACCCGCGCGGTGATGCTCTCCAAGGCCACCTATCTGAACGCCAAGGGCGAGATCCTGGGCTTGGTGGGCGTGCTGAACGACATTTCAAGCCTCAAGCGGGTTCAGGAAGAACTTAGGCAAGCCGAGGAGAAGTACCGCGGCATCTTCGAGAACTCGGTGCTGGGCATTTTCCGCGCCGCGCCGGATGGCAGCCTGCAGGATGCCAACCACGCCCTGGTGGAGATGCTGGGCTTCGGCGACCGGGCGGATCTGCTGGCCACGGGCACGGAATTTCTCTCCGGCAAGGAGGACGGCGCGCCCATCTGGCCGCCCGCGGCCCCCGGTCCAGGCGGCGTGGCCGCCTACCGGCGTGAATTTTTGCGCCCGGACGGCCAGCGCATCACCACCTTTCTGCACATCCGCGCCGTGGCCGGAACAAACGGCGCACTCGCCGCCTTTGAAGGCGTCGTGGAGGACATCACCCAACGCGAGAACGCTGAGCGCGCCCTCTCCGAGAGCGAACGCATGCTCCAGCTCGTGCTCGACACCATCCCCCAGCTCGTATCCTGGAAAGACCGCGACCTGCGCTACCTGGGCGTAAACCGCTCCTTCGTGTCCTTCTTCGGGCTGGAGGACGCGCGCCGCGTGCTGGGCCGCACGGACGAGGATCTGCTGGGCGGCAGCGAGTTCGCCCAGATCGCGCAGGAGGCGGACCGGCAGGTGGTGGACAAAAACCAGCCCCAGTTCCGAGCCACCTGGGCAGCGGAGGACGGCTTCGGCCGCCCGGTGCTGCTGGAGGTGAACCGCGTGCCCCTGCACGACGCCCACGGCCAGGTGGTGGGCCTCCTGTGCGCTGCCGAGGACGTCACCGAAAAGGCGAGCCTGGAGCGCCAGCTTTTGCAGTCCCAGAAGATGGAGGCCATCGGCACCCTGGCGGGCGGCATCGCGCACGACTTCAACAACATCCTGACCAGCATCATCAACAGCGCCGAGCTGGCCCTCATGGACGCGGCCGAAGGCTCGGAGATCGCCCAGGACCTGTTGCGGGTGCTTAAGGCTGGGCAGCGCGGCAGCCAGCTGGTGCGACAGATCCTGGCCTTCAGCCGCCCGTCGCAGGCGGGCTTCCAGGCCGTCAACGTGGCCGAGGTGGCCCGGGAGACCTTGAGCCTGCTGTCCGCCTCGCTCCCGCGCAACATCAGCGTACACGAAAACATCCGCCAGGACCCGGCGCTGGCTCAGGCCGACCCCATCCAACTGCACCAGGTGTTTCTGAACCTCTGCACCAACGCCTTCCAGGCCATGCGCGAGGTGGGTGGCGACCTCTCCCTGACCTTGGACGTGGAGACCCTGGATCCCCAGGCCGCGGAGGCCCTGAACATCGCCGCGGGCCGCTACCTGCGGCTGTGCATCGCGGACACCGGGCCGGGCATCGACCAGGAGATTCTGGACAAGATCTTCGACCCGTTCTTCACCACCAAGGGCAAGGCCGAAGGCACAGGCCTGGGCCTGGCCGTGGTGCATGGCATCATCCAGGCCCACAAGGGCGCCGTGGTGGTGACGAGTATTCCCTGGGAGCGCACCAGCTTCGACATCTATCTGCCGGAGTTCGAGCGCCGGAGCGCTGCGGAGGATGGCCTGCCCGAGCAGGTGCGCCGCGGCCAGGGCCGCATTCTGTTCGTGGAGGACGACGAGGACCAGTTGGCAACCATCCCCCGCGTGCTGGGCCGCCTGGGCTACGAGGTCACGGGCAAGTCCAGCGCGCCGGAAGCCCTGCGCATTCTGGATGAGAACCCCGGTCAGTTCGACGCCGTGCTCACGGACTTTGACATGCCCGAGGTCAACGGAGTGGAGTTTGCGCGTCGGCTGGCCGCGCAGCACCCCGGCGTGCCCGTCATCATGATCTCCGGCCGCCTGCACACCGGCGACATCCCCCCGGACCTGCCGCCGAACATCCTGCGCGTGCTGGCCAAGCCATACAGCCAGGCCGCGCTCTCCGAAGCCCTGCGCGAGATCCTGAGCGTCGGTTAGCTGCCGCGTTCGGCACCGGGCCGCACGAAATTATTGCGGACTGCCTCCCTGAACCCTGGAAGCGGGCGCCTGGTCGCAAAAGGCCTCGGCGATCTCCTGCGCCGTGGCAGGCGGCTGGCCGCTCACGGCGTCCTCGCAGCCCGTGGAGCACACGAGCCCGGCCAGGGCCTGGCCGACGCCGGAACGCTTGCCGCCTTGGGTCTCAGCGCGCTGGTCCAAGGGGAACAGGAGAAGATCCCCGGCGGCCTCCTCGCAGGTCTGCACGCTGTCCGCCTGCAGCCCCAGATGGTGGCAGGCGATGTACAGCTCTTGGAGCTGCCGACAATCGACATGGGCCGGGGCGGCGGGTTGGCCAGCAGGGGCCTGGGACGCCACGCCCAGAGCCCAGGGCAATACGGCCCAACACAAGGCGAGATGGCGTCTGCGCATGGTTTTGCGGACCTCCAGGCAAGATTTTCAAGCCTGAAGCTTGCCTTGGCTTGCGGCGGCTGGCAAGAGGAATTTCCAAACTCTTGCCGCGCGCTCAAAAATTCCTTCCAGTCGCTTTACATCGTCCCGAACGTGCTTATCTTTACAAGTGGGAACGCCCGGAAAGACCGGCAACGGGCCTCAGGCATAAACTGCAACGGAGGGTGGACAGGAATAAACACGGAGCGTTTCACCACAGTATGGCGGATTGAGCCGCCCCTCGCCAAGAAAGAGAATCGTGCGCCGCAAGCGTGATCCAATAGACCCGGACAAAGGGGGGTCGGGATCCATCCGGGGGTACCGGAACGCGGCGCACAACCTTATTGTATATCCCCGCCGCTTCTATTTACAAGCTGTTCCCATACATCGCATTTCCCAACACCAAGTTTTTTTACGGCACCCATATTCCAGCGCTCCCGTCCACACAAATCCATTGCAAAACAATCTTGACTGCGCCTTTGGCATGTCTATTATTGCGTTACAACATCCGAAAGGAGGTAGCGTTATGGTGCTGGACTTCAATACCCTGTATTCCTACCCTGGCCGGTTTGACCGGCTGCTGGAGGAATTCTTTAAGCCGCAAATGGCTGATGGCCGGAGGTTGGCATATCCGCCCTTGAACCTCAGTGAAGATGAGACGGCGTATTATGTCCGCTCGGAGTTGCCGGGCTTGCCTCTGGAGGCCCTGGATCTGACGTTGACGGACAGGAGCCTGGTCATCAAGGGCGAGCGTCCCACGGAGCAGGGCAAGTACTTCCGACAGGAACGCCCGGCGGGATTCTTCCAGCGCGTGGTGGCGTTGAACGCCCCTGTGCAACGAGACGGCGTGCGCGCCACGCTGGTGGACGGAGTGCTCACCGTGACCCTGCCCAAGTGCGAGGACTGCAAGCCGCGCAAGATCAGCATTGACGTGGCCTGAAGCCGTAAGGAGGGACGCCATGACTGACAAGACCGCCGAACAGGCCGCCGCCAAGGCCGAGGCCAAGCCGCTCCCCCGTGTGAGCCCGGCCACGGACATCCTTGAACGAGAAGACGGCTTTCATGTGTATATGGATATCCCCGGCGTACGCCGCGAGGATCTGAAGATCGAAATCAACGACAGCGAGTTGCTGGTCACGGGACGTGCCCTGCAGGGCGCCGCGGACAAGGAGACCTTCCTTGAAGTGCAGTTCGGCCCGGGCGAATACGTGCGCGCAGTGAGCATCTCCGATCTGGTGGACCGCGAGCGCATCAAGGCCAGCCTGAAGGATGGCGTGCTCGTCATCCATCTGCCGCGGCTGGAAAAGGCCACACCGCGCCGCATTCCCGTGCAGAGCCTCTGATCTGCAGACCGTCTGGGAACGCTCTCCCGGCATCAGACCCGGGGAGCGCCCAGGCGCGGTCAATAGCCGCGCCCCGCTCCGGTTTTCTCCGCAGGGGCGCGGGGCGGAAACGCCGCCCGCTCTCCCCCATACCCCGCCGCAGGTTCAGCCGCGCAGCGGCTGTGCGCTCCCGCCGCCCGCCGCGCGGGTGTGGACATCAATCCCCACAGGGCCTACAAGGGAACACATGCCGGCAGCCATGACTGCACACAGGCTCCCAGGAGGTCTTCCGCTCGTGTCGCCATTTTCCTTCAGCCCACACTCCCGTCCGGCGCGGTCTGCTTGCGCGGCAACGTTGCTTCTTATCAGCCTCGTCCTTTCGGGCGCGGCCATGGCCAGCAAGACCACGCCCCCCGCGCAGCCTTCCGTACTGGAGCCGGACGCCGAACCCGCCACCAGCCCGCAGTTCCGCGCCCTGCTCGCCAAGGCCCAGGCTGGCGACATCCACGCCCAGAACGAACTCGGCGTCTGTCTGGCCACGGGCGACGGCACGCCGAAATCCCTGGCCGGCGCAGCGCACTGGTGGACGCTGGCCGCCGAGAAGGGCCTGGCCGATGCGCAGTTCAACCTGGGCCTGGCCTATGACCAGGGGCACGGGGTGACCCAAAACATCACCCAGGCCGCCGAGCTTTACGAAAAGGCGGCGGCCCAAGGCATCGTGGCCGCGATGTACAACCTGGCTGAGCTCCTCAGCTCCGGCAACGGCATCCCGATGAACCTGGAGAAGGCCGCGCATTATTACGAAACCGCCGCACAGAAGGGACACGTCAAGGCCATGTACAACCTGGCCCTGGCATACTCGCACGGGCAGGGCATGGAGCGCGACGACGCCAAGGCAGCCCAATGGATGCGCAAGGCCGCCGAAGCCGACCACCCGCGCGCCCAATACCTGCTGGCCCAGATGTACGCGCAGGGAATCGGCGTGCCCAAGGACACGGTGAAGGCCGCCTCCTGGCTGGAGCGCGCCGCCAAGAGCGGCCACGCAAGGGCGCAGTATTCCTACGCGCTGCATTGTCAGGAGGGCCAGGGTGTGCCCCGCAACGACAAGACCGCGGCGCACTGGTACCGCGAAGCCGCGAAGCGCAACCACACCGGCGCCATGTGTAACCTGGCCCTGTTGCTGCTTGAAGGCAAAAGCGTGCCCAAGGACGGCGCCGAGGCCGAACGGCTGCTGATCCGGGCCTCGGAGATGGGTGATCCCAAGGCGCAGTACGACCTGGGGCTGCTGTACCTGGAAGGCGACCAGCTGACGAAGAACCTGTCCCAGGCCTATTACTGGCTTTCCATTTCCGCGCGTTCCGGCCAGGCCGAGGCCAGGAAGCAACGCGAGAAGGCCGCCAAGGAGCTTTCCAGCGCCGAGCGTGACGCCGTGGACGCCCGCATTGCCGCGTTCCGGGCCAAGCACGCCGAACCGGTCGCTCCCCTGACGAGCAAGACCAAGTAAATTAGGACGGACACAAGCCGCTACAGCACCCCAACAGCCGGAGGCGAACGCCATGCGCATCGAGCAGATCATGCGGCACGACACCACCAAGGTTGGACCGGACGAGCCGGTCTCGCGGCTCGTCGAATGGTACGCGAATCCCGGCAGCCGTTCGCGCTACACCTATGTCGTGGACCAGAATGGCGTGCTCCTGGGCGTGGTCACCATGATGGAGGTCTTAGGGCTTTTCCTGGACAAGGACGTGGTGGACAGCCACGAAAAGGGCATCATCCAGGACGCGGAGGCCCTGCGCCGCATCAGCTGCGCCCTCATGGAGAGGAAGGACCTGCCCGTGGCGCGCATCATGCGCAAGGACCTGCCCACGGTGGCCCCCTCCGGGCTTTTCCTCGATGCGCGTCTGCTCCTGCGGGAACGCAAGATCACCGCGCTGCCCGTGGTCGATGCGAACGGCGTGCTCCAGGGCGAAATCACCCGCAGAGTGCTCATCAAGCTCCTGGACACCATGCTGCGCGACCCGGAGCTCTTCACGCTGCAAAAGGACTGCAAGCGCCTGTTCGACAAGTCGAGCGAGTTTTTCCTCGGCTAGCGGACCACGCAAGCCTTAGGCCGAAAGGACCTCCAGAATCTCGATCTGCGCCGCCTGCCGCGCGGGGTACGCCCCGGCGGCCAGTCCGAGCAGCACTGAACCCAGCATGGTCGCAAGCGAGAACACCGGCTCGAAGACGTAGGGAAAGCCCGCCAGACCGCACACCAGCTCCACCAGGGCGATGCTGGCGACGACGCCGAGCGCGCCGCCCACTCCGGCCATGAGGCCCGCTTCCAGCAAGAACTGCCGCGTGATCTGCCCCCGGCTGCCGCCCACGGCCCGCCGGATGCCGATCTCCGTACGCCGGGCCTGCACCATGAGCACCATGATGGACAAGATGCCCATGGCTCCCACGGCAAAGGAGATCACCGAGGTGATGAGCCCCAGAGTCTGCACCAGATCCAGCGCTTCGCGCCGCAGCTGCATGGCGTCGGCCGGGGTGAGCAGGCTGAAATCGTCCGGTTTGCCCTCCAGATGGTGCCGCTGGCGCAGCACGGCGCTGGCCGCCGCGCGCACCTGGTCCAGGTCCGCGCCCTCTGCGAGCTTCAGGTAGGCCCCGCTTATCCAGATCTGGTTGGCCGCGCGGCGCAGGGAGGTTGTCAGCGGCAGGAAGGTCTGTTCATCCTGGTCCGTGCCGGTCAGGTCACGGCCCTTGGCCTCCATGACGCCCACCACGGTGAAGCGCGCGCGGAACACCTGCACCTCGCGGCCCAGCGCCGCTTCCGGCACGCCGAACAGGCGCTCCGCGATCTTGCGGCCCAGAACCACCACGCGCGTCATGTCCCGCACATCCGCGGGCACGAGGAACCGGCCTGTCTCGGCCTGGAAGCTGCGGATCTGCGAATATTCCGGCCAGGTGCCCACCATCTGGGTGTTCACCGTGACGTTGCCCGAGCGGATCGGCAGCGTGCTGGAATAAAACGGCGCCAGGGCCAGCGCGCCCGGCACGCCGTCAGCCAGGGCCTGCGCGTCCGGCACGGTGAATGTGCGCTGAAAGTTCTGGCTGCGCGCCCCGCCCCCCTGAGTGAACAGCACCTGTCCGGCCATGGCGGCGAACAGCCCCGGCCCCAGTTTCGCGGATTCGACCTCGGCGTTCTTGTACATGGCCCGAGCCACGTGCTGCACGCCGTTGAAGGACAGCGCGCCCAGAAAGACGCCGAGCATCGCCAGCACCGCGCGCAGCTTGTGGGTCGAAAGCGAGGTCAATGCGATCTTGAGGTCGAGCAGCATCGAAGCAATGTAGCGCGCGCGCTGCCAACCGGCAAGGCCGGAGGACCGGGCGGCGCTAAGCCTTTTGGCGGGGGCACAAGCAAAAAAGGGCCGACACCCCTGGAGGTGCCGGCCCGGATGGGCAGGGAGGCGGGAAGCCCTTGCGGCTTAACGCTTCGAGTACTGGAAGCGAGCGCGGGCGCCCTTCTGGCCGTACTTCTTGCGTTCCTTCTTGCGGGCGTCGCGGGTGAGGAACCCGGCACGCTTCAGCGTGCCGCGCAGCTCAGGATCGACCAGCAGAAGCGCGCGGGCGATGCCGTGACGGACAGCCTGGGCCTGACCGGCCACGCCGCCGCCGGCGACATTGACCTTGATGTCGAACTTGTCGGCATTCTTGGTCAGCTTGAGCGCCTGCTGCACGATCATCTGCAGGGTCTTGCGCGGGAAATAGTCCTCGTAGGGACGGTCATTGATGAGGATCTGGCCGGTGCCCTGGTAAAGGCGGGTGCGGGCGACGGCGTTCTTACGCTTGCCGGTACCGTAGTTGAAATCGAGCATGATTGTGCTCCTTGATTACAGGACCAGAGCCTGAGGCTTCTGGGCGGCATGGGTATGTTCGGGACCAGGGAACACCTTGAGCTTCTTGATGATCTGGCGCGCCAGGCGATTCTTCGGCAGCATGCCGCGCACAGCCTGGATGATCACCAGCTCGGGGTTCTTCTCAAGCATTTCCTTGAGGGTCCGGGACTTGAGGCCGCCGGGATACAAGGTGTGCTTGTAATACATCTTCTTGTTCAGCTTGTCGCCCGTCACCTTGATCTTCGAGGCGTTGACCACGACGATGAAGTCGCCGCCATCCATGTGGAGGGCGAAACCGGGCTTGTGCTTGCCACGCAGGCGATGAGAAATGGCGGTGGCCAGGCGGCCAAGCACCAAGTCCGTGGCATCGACCACGAACCATTCGTGCTTCAGGTCCGCAGGGACCGGGCTGTACGTATTCATTAGGGCTGCTCCTTCATCCAAACTGGAAACAGGGCTCTTACTGGCTTTGCCTAAGCCTGTCAATAAAAAATCGCCATCTTTTTATGCGGGCCACCCCCGCAAAACCGGGCGAACGTCCACTATGCCTGGGCCACCAGCTCCTTGAGCTTGGCGATGGCCTTGTCGATTCCTTCGAGGTCCGTGCCGCCGGCCTGGGCCATTTCCGGCCTCCCGCCGCCGCTGCCACCCACCAGGGCGGCCACGTCCTTGATGAGCGCGGGCGCGGTGAACTTGCCGAGCAGATCCTTGCTCACGGAGACAAGCACCGTGACCTTGCCGTCCTCCGTGGGGGCGGCCAGCATGGCCACGCCCGAGGGCAGCTTGCTCTTGAGCGCGTCCATCTGCTCGCGCAGGCTCTTGATGCTCGCGGTCTCGGCCTTGACGGCCAGGACCTTGACGCCCGCGATCTCTTCCGTCTCGGCCATGCGCGCACCGCCCTCGCCGCTGGCGAGCTTAGTCTGCAGGCGCTCCACTTCCTTCTGCAAGGTCTTGACCTGCGCGGCCATGGCCTTGGCGCGCGCGGCGGCTTCATCCGGCCGGGCCTTGAGCACGGTTTGGATCTCGCCCATCTCCTGGCGCAGGGTCTGCAAGTGGTTCAGCGCGTTCCAGCCCGTGGCGGCCTCAATGCGGCGGATGCCCGCGGCCACTCCCGTCTCGGACAGGATGACGAAGCTGCCGGCCTGGCCTGTGTGCGTCAGGTGCGTGCCGCCGCAAAGCTCCATGCTCACGCCGGGCACCTCGACGAGGCACACGGTCTCGCCATACTTCTCGCCGAACAGCGCCATGGCCCCACGCGCCACGGCCTCCTTCTGGCTCACGAACTCGCGGCCCACCGGGATGTTGTCCAGGATGGCGCGGTTCACGAGCTGCTCCACGCGCAGGAGCTCCTCCGGGGTCATGGGCGCGATATGCGTAAAGTCAAAGCGCAGGCGCTCCGGTCCCACGAGGGAGCCGGACTGCTTCACGTGGTCGCCCAGCACCTGGCGCAGGGCCGCGTGCAGCAGGTGCGTGGTGGTGTGGTTGCGTGAACTGGCGAGGCGCGTGCGGGCGTCGACGGTCAGGGTGGCCGTCTGCCCGACGCCGAAGTCGCCGTCGTTCACGAAGATCTTATGCACCGTGAGGTTGGCCGAAGGCTTGAGCGTCTCCAGCACGTCCGCGCTGCCGGTGGGCGTCTGGGCCTCGCCCTGATCGCCCTCCTGACCGCCGGACTCGCCGTAGAACGGCGTGCTCGCCGTGACCAGCCAGCCGCCCACGCCCTGGACCAGGGTCTCCACAGGCTCGCCCTCGGCGCTCAAGAGCGCCACGATACGGCCCTCATCCTCGAAGCGGATGCTGCCGGTGAATTTGGTCTTGATCCCGGCTTCCAGCAGGCTCTGGAACATGCTGGCGATGTCCTTCTCGCCGGAGCCTTTCCAGGCGCTCTTGGCGCGGGTCTTCTGCGCCTTCATGCAGGCCATGAAGCCCGGCTCGTCCACGGTCACGCCCTGCTTCTCGGCCACGTCGTTCACGATGTCGAGCGGGAAGCCGAAGGTGTCGTACAGCTTGAAGGCGAACTCGCCGCCGATGCGATTTTCACCAGCGGCCTTAAGGCGCGCCAGCTCGTCTTCCAGGATCACCAGGCCCTTGTCCAGGGTTTGCGAGAAGCGCTCCTCCTCTTCCAGGATGACGCGGGCCATGAACTCCTGGTTGGACAGAAGCTCCGGATAGGCGTCGTGCATGTGCGACACGACCTGGCGGGCCGTCTCGTGCAGGAAGGGGTCCATGAGGCCGATGAGACGGCCGAAGCGGAAGGCCCGGCGGATGAGGCGGCGCAGCACGTAGCCCCGGCCCTCGTTGGACGGCAGGACCTGGTCGGTGATGAGGAAGGCGATGGACCGGCTGTGGTCGGCGATGACCTGGAGCGCGGTGTCCGTCTCCTTGTCCTGATGGTATTTGGCCTTGGCCCTGTCGGCCACGTAGTCGATGAGCGCGCGGAAGATGTCGGTCTCGAAGTTGGAGCGCTTGCCCTGCACGACGGCGGCGATGCGCTCAAGCCCCATGCCGGTGTCGATGCTGGGACGGGGCAGCGCCGTGCGCGTGCCGTCCGCGGCCTGGTCGTACTGCATGAACACCAGGTTCCAGATTTCGAGATAGCGGTCGCAGTCGCACTTGCCGATGCCGCACTCGGGTCCACAGGCCATGTCCGCGCCCTGGTCCACGTAGATTTCCGAGCAGGGGCCGCAGGGGCCGGTGTCGCCCATGGACCAGAAGTTGTCCTTCTCCCCCAGGCGGAAGATGCGTTCCGGCTCCACGCCCGCCACGCTCTGCCACAGTTCGCCCGCCTCATCGTCATCCTTGTAGATGGAGACGTAAAGCTTATCCTTGGACAGCTTCAAGTCCTCGGTGATGAAGGTCCAGGCGAACTTGATGGCGTCGGCCTTGAAATAGTCGCCGAAAGAGAAGTTGCCGAGCATTTCGAAGAAGGTGTGGTGGCGCGCGGTGCGGCCCACGTTCTCCAGGTCGTTGTGCTTGCCGCCCACGCGCAGGCACTTCTGGGAGGTGGTGGCGCGGCAGTAAGCGCGCTTCTCCTGGCCCAGGAACACCTTTTTGAACTGCACCATGCCCGCATTGGTGAACAGCAGGCTGGGGTCGTCCTTGGGCACAAGGGTGGAGCTCTCCACAACGGTGTGGCCGTTCTTCTCGAAGTACTTCAAAAAACGGGAGCGGATTTCTGCGGCGTTCATCAGACGTTTTTCTCCAACAATAAGTATTAGGAGCGGACCGGCGGGCGGCCGCTACATGTCGTCGTCAATTTCCGCGGCGGGCTCGGCCGCGGCGGGGATGAAGGCGGGCGGCGTCATGCCCAGGTGCTCCAGCAGCTTGTCTTCGATCTGCTGGCGCAACACAGCGTTCTCGACCAAAAGCGCGCGCACGTTCTCCTTGCCCTGGCCCAGGCGCTCGGAGCCGAAGGCGAACCAGGAGCCGCTCTGCTCGATGATCTTGTTCTCCACGCCGAGATCGATGATCTCGCCCTCGCGGCTCATGCCCGTGCCATAGAGAATGTCCACCAAGGCCTCGCGGAAGGGCGGCGCCACCTTATTTTTGACCACCTTGATGCGCGTGCGGTTGCCGTAGGCCTCTTCCTTATCCTTAAGGCTCTGGATGCGGCGGATGTCCATGCGGATGGAGGCGTAGAACTTGAGCGCGTTGCCACCGGTGGTGGTCTCCGGGCTGCCGTAGCCGGTCATGCCGATCTTCATACGGATCTGGTTGATAAAAACCACCACCGCGCGGGACTTGTGGATGGTGCCGGTGAGCTTCCTGAGGGCATGGCTCATGAGCCGCGCCTGGCCGCCCACCTGGGTCTCGCCCATCTGGCCCTCAAGCTCGGCCTGGGGGATGAGCGCGGCCACCGAGTCGATGACCACGAGGTCCACGGCGTTGGAGCGCACGAGCAGGTCGGCGATCTCCAGGGCCTGCTCGCCGAAGTCCGGCTGGGAGATGAGCAGCTCCTCGGTCTTGACGCCCAAGCGGCGGGCATAGGCCACGTCCAGCGCATGTTCGGCGTCAATGAAGGCCGCCGTGCCGCCACGCTTCTGGCATTCGGCCACCAGGTGCAGGGTCAACGTGGTCTTGCCCGAGGATTCCGGGCCATAAATTTCCGTCACGCGGCCCTTGGGGATGCCGCCCACGCCCAGGGCCAGGTCGAGCCCGATGGAGCCGGTGGGAATCACCGGGATGGCGGTCAGGGCCGCGCCGTCGTCCATGCGCATGATTGCGCCCTTGCCGAACTTGCGCTCAATAGTGGTCAACGCCGTGGACAGGGCTTCCTGGCGCAGTTCTTCTGGGCTGGCGACGGGCTTCTTGGCCATGGATGAGCCTCCGGGGGTATCAATATTAAATGCAAGCAAGGACCGTTACCAGAACCCCGGCCCGGCGGCAACCTACTTAAGAGGTCCCGGCCCGGCGGGCGCTCGCGCGCCCAGGCCTTGCGCACAGCGGCATTCAAGGTTAGGAGGCAAGAATGACACGTTGTGGACGAAACCAGCCGATTTTTCGGAGTCCGCTTTGAGGGCCCGCCGACGCATGCAGCATCCTGGCCGGGAGTCGCGCCACAGGAAGCTCGGCGCCGACCTGCTGTTGCGCGCCGTGTCCCGTTTCGACAAAAAGGGCGGGCTCAAGCTGGTGCGCCTGTGGCGCGAATGGGAAAACATCGTGGGGGCAGAGGTGGCGGAACTTGCCCGCCCTCTGGGGCACAAGGATGGCTCGCTGCTGCTTTGCACCTACGACTCCATCGCCGCGCAGCAGCTCAGCTACTACGTTCCCGAACTTTTGGAACGCATAAACGCATTTTATGGCGAGTTAGTCTTTGACAAAGTACGGTTCGAGCTGCTAGACGGCAGAGTTCCTTTGGGGCTGCAAAGTCGCGCCGACTCGTCGACACCGCCGAAGCAGCAAAAGAAGCCGAGCAATCTCGGTGCGTTGGTCGAAACAGTCGACCCGAACACCGCTGTGGGCCACTGTTACTTGGCCTATGTGCGGCACTTTTTGGGACACCCCGCGCAACTCGCGGCCACTGATGCGAATACTTGCCCCACAGGGGCGTCAAGGAGAGGAAAATGAGCCAGGAAATCACCGAAATCACCTTTGAGAGCCTGGGCCTTACCAAGACCCTGGACAAAATGACCGCCAAGGAACTGCGCGCACTGATCGTGGCGAAGATTCCCTCCATTGTGGGCGCCAGCGGCATGCAGAAGGACGAGTTGGTCAAGGCCGTGAAAGACGTCTTCGGCATCGTTGATGCGGAAGGCGGCGTTTCCCCCTACAAGGACCAGATCTTCACCCTGAAGAAGCAGATCCGCGACATGCGCGTGTCCAAGGGCACCGTCGAAGCCCGTCAGGATCGCACCCAGATCCGCCGCAAAATCAACAAGCTCAAGAAGCGCACCCGCCGTCTGGCCCGGGCGCTGTAATTTTTTCAGCACGGAGCACAAATTCCGGTTGACAAGATCACCCGGAAGCCAGTAATTGGTGCTCCTCGCAACGTGCTGGGGGATCGTATAAAGGCAATACTGCGGGTTCTGGCTCCGCCAATCGAGGTTCGATTCCTCGTCCCCCAGCCACCTCAAAAGTCCCCATCGTCTAGCCTGGTCCAGGACGACGGCCTTTCACGCCGTTAACAGGGGTTCAAATCCCCTTGGGGACGCCAGT
>JARLHQ010000008.1 GCA_031292175.1 Humidesulfovibrio sp. | reverse complement strand
TCCATGCGCGAGGCGGTCTTTGAACGCTTCCGCCAGCTCGAGGGCGGCACGGAGCGGAGCCACGGCGGCACCGGACTCGGTCTGGCCATCGTCAAGGAGTTCGTGCAACTGCACAAGGGGCTCGTAACCGTACGCGAGGCCCCAGGCGGCGGGGCGCTGTTCACGGTGCGGCTGCCCCTGCGCGCCCCGGCGGGAACCGTCCTGGACGCCACGCCGAGGCCACTGAACTACGCCCTGGCTGTGCAGGCCGGCGAGGAGCTCGCCGATCAGGCCAAGCCCCTTGAGGAGGAATCGTGCGATGCACCCGAGCGCAGTCTGATCCTGGTGGTCGAGGACAACCAGGACATGCGTCAGTATCTGCGCGGCATCCTCTCCCGGCAGCACCGCGTGCGCATGGCCAATAACGGACAGGAAGGGCTGGAGATGGCCCGCGCGCACATCCCGAACCTCATCATCACCGACGTCATGATGCCCAAAATGGGCGGCGAGCAGATGGTTGAGGAACTGCGCCGCGACAAGGCCTTTGCCCACATCCCCATCATCATGCTCACGGCCAAGAGCGACGACGCCCTGCGGCTGCGCCTGCTGGAAAACCTCGTCCAGGGCTATCTCATGAAGCCGTTCTTGGAAGAGGAGCTGCTCGCCCACGTGGAGGGCCTCCTGTCCGAGCAGCAGCGGCACCTGGCGGAGCTTCAGGAGCGTGAAAAGCGCTTCGAGGCCACCTTCGAGCAGGCCGCCGTTGGCATGGCCCATGTAAGCCTGCAGGGCGCCTTGTTGCGCGTCAACCGCACGCTGTGCGGGATTCTGGGGTACCCCCCGGAAGAGCTGAGCCGCATGACCTTCCAGGACGTCACGCATCCGGACGACCTGGGCGCCGATCTCGTCAAGATGCAGCAGATGCTCTCCGGCGAGATCAACTCCTTTGAACTGGACAAGCGCTACATCACCAAGCAGGGGACGCTTGTCTGGGTCCGCCTGACCGCGACCCTGGTGCGCGACGAGGCGGGGCAACCGGCCTATTTCATCTGCGTGGTGCAGGACATCACCACGCGCAAACAGGTGGACCAGGAACTCCGCTTGGCCAAGGAGGCGGCCGAGACCGCCAATGTGGCCAAGGACGAGTTCCTGGCCAACATGAGCCACGAGATCCGCACGCCGCTGAATGGCGTGCTCGGCATGCTCCAGCTTTTGCGGGGCGGCGCGTCCCACAAGGAGCAGGAGACCTACATCGGCCTAGCGTACGATTCGGGCCGCCGTCTGCTCACCCTGCTCAACAACATTCTGGACTTCTCGCTGCTGGAGTCCGGCCGCGCGCCCCTCACGACCGAGCCCTTCTCGGTCCGCACCCTGTTCAACTCCGTGCTGCGCATCTTCCTGGTGACCAGCAGAAGCAAGAACATCGCGCTTTCCGGAGCAGTGCACGAAAGCGTTCCGGAAACCCTCATCGGCGACGAGGCCCGGCTGCACCAAATCCTGTTCAACCTCGTGGGCAACGCCATCAAGTTCACCGTGAAGGGCTCGGTTCATTTCGAGGCCTGGGCCCAGCCCGTGCAGGGCAAGCCGCAGCAGCTCTGGCTCCACCTGAGCGTCACCGACACAGGCGCCGGCATCCCGGACGACAAGATAGAGCACATCTTCCGGCGCTTCACCCAGGTCGACGCATCCTACGTGCGCAAATTTGAGGGCGCCGGCCTGGGCCTGGCCATCGTCAAGCGCATCGTGGACCTCATGGGCGGCGACATCGCGGTGGATACCAAGGTGGGCGTCGGCACCACGATCATCCTGACCATGAAGCTCGACACGCAGCAGGAGCGCCAGAAAGCCCCGGCCGAGGACCGACAGGCCGAACCCGCGGCCATCAAGTCGCTGAACGTCCTGCTGGCGGAGGACGAGCCCGTCAGCAGCATGGCCACAACCCTGCTGCTGCAGCGCCAGGGGCACAAGGTTCACAGCGTGGACAACGGGAAGATGGCCGTGGAGGCCCTGCACGCGGAGGTCTACGACTGTGTGCTGATGGACATCCAGATGCCGGAGATGGACGGGGTGGAGGCCACCGCCGCCATCCGCCGCATGCAGGGCATGGGGAGCCAGTCGGACATCCCGATCATCGCCCTCACCGCCTACGCCCTGCCGGGCGACCGGGAGCGCTTCCTCGCCGCGGGTATGAACGATTACGTCAGCAAGCCCGTGCAGCCCGAGCAGTTGCAGCAGACCCTCGCCAAGATCAAACCGCGCGGGTAGGCCCCACCACTGCCTGAACGGCAACGGCTCCGCCCTGTCCGTGCCGGCATCCTGCCCAGCACAATACATGTCGTGGCGCGCGCCACACTCTGCCTCCGACAAGGAGGCTCCGGACAAAACGCCACACACACACGCACACCGCGTGCCTCATTCGGCACAGCAAATTGGGCCCGCACGGGCATCTCTCGTGCGGGTCATATTTTTTCCTAACGGGGAAAGGGATATTGACCGCTGGCCAACGCGTTGCGGCATCTCGCCCCCCGCGTTCCCGGCAGGAGCTGCCATATTTTTGTTGCCCCCCATAGCAATTTTCATTTGCGTATGGCATATTGTGATAAATGTCTTGAAGCAGCGTCTGGAGTCCGGCGGCACTGAAAAAAAATCTGTCACCACGCCCTGATGCGCAACACAGCGAGTTACGAATGTACGCACGTCTCAGCACATTCTTCGCCAATTCCCGGGTCTCCATCGCCACCGCCGTGGTCACGGTGTCGACGGTTGTGGCCATCGTTGTGTTCTCACTCTTGGGGGTGCTTCTTTTCGGGTACGAGTATACCCAGAAGAATGTTCAGATCCGCAGCGACCTCTCCAAGCTGGCGGACCAGCTTTCGGAAAGTCTGGCCATTCCCATGTGGAATCTGGACAGGGTCCAGTCCAAAAGAATCGTGGAGAGCGCCCTGGCGCGCAGCTATGTGGAGCGCGTCGAATTGTCCGACAACACGGGCGATGTCGAAGTGTTTGCCAGCGAACTGCCCCGGGAAAGGCCGGCGCGCCTGGGGGGCATGGATGTCTTCCGCAAGAGCCTGTACGTCGAACAGCGCACAATCACCTGGCACGGCCAGCCCATTGGCAAGATCATCCTCACGGCCAGCAACAAGCTCCTGGGCGAGGAGTTGACCTACGTCCTTTTCCAGTTCGCCATCTGCATGTTGCTGACCTGTTTCATCCTCACGCTGTTCACCTACCATTTCTTTGAAAGGCTCATCATCCACCCGGTGCGCCTGATCGAGAAAAACGCCCAGGACATCATCCTGGGCCGGGGGCAACAGCCCGGCACCGACGCGCCCGTGCTCATCGGTGAATTCGCCAGCCTCAATGAGGCGCTGCACAGAATCCTCAGCGAAATCGTGGCCGCCGAGGAGAAGTACCGTTCCATCTTCGAGAACGCGGTGGAGGGCATCTTCCAGACCTCCCTCGGAGGGAAGCTCCTGCGCATCAACCAGTCCGGCGCAAGGATCATGGGCTGCGCCTCTCCCCAGGCCGCGCTGGAAGATCTGGCCGGGGAGGAGCACTTCTTCGCCACGGAGGAACTCAAGGCCGCCTTCTTCTCCATCTTGAACCCCAAGGGCCTGGTCACGGACTTCGAGTCCATGCTCAGGGTCCAGGGCGGTGGCAGCGTGGCCGTGTCCATCAACGCCCGCGTCGTCCGCGCGAAGGATGGCGTCGAAACCATTGAGGGCTCCATCATCGACATCTCCGCCCGCAAGGCCGCCGTGGAGGAGCTGCGCGAAAGCGAGACCCACATCCACGCCCTGTTCGACGCCACCTTCGACTCCGTGATCCTCATGAATGCCGAGGGCGTCATCCTGGCCATCAACGAGCACGGCGCCAAACGGCGTGGGCTGACCCCGGAGGGGATGATCGGGCGCTGCATCTACGACCATCTCCCGCCCACGTCCGCGGAGACCCGCAGGCTCCAGACCCAGACGGCCTTGCGCACCGGAAGCCCGCGCGCCTTTGAGGAGGAGCGCGAGGGCCACTTTTACGCCATCAACCTCTATCCCATCCTGGACGCCAATGGAGTGCCCCGCCAACTGGCCAGCTTCTCGCGGGACATCTCCGACAGCAAGGCCGCCGAGGAAGGCCTCCGGCGGGCCAATGAGTACTTCCGCTACACCTTCGACCAATCGCCCATCGGCATGGCCATGCTCTCCCTGGACCTGCGCTTCAAGCGTGTGAACAATGTGCTTTGCGGCATTCTGGGCTACTCCGAGGCCGAGCTCCTGTCCCGGGGCGTGCATGAGATCATCCATCCCGACGAAGTGGCCGAGAGCGAGCAGGCCTTCACCGCCCTGTCGCAAAGCAGCGACCACTCGTTCAAGGCGGAACGCCGCTGCCGACACAAGAACGGCGGGTTGCTCTGGACCCATCTCTCGGTGAAGCACGTGCGGAGCGAGGCCGGGGAGCCGCTCTACCACCTGTTCATGCTGGAGGACATCACCCAGCGCAAGCGGGCCGACGAATACAACCGCGCCCGGGTGGCCGCCGAGGCCGCCAACAAGGCCAAGAGCGAGTTCCTCGCCACCATGAGCCACGAAATCCGCACGCCCATGAACGCCATCATCGGCATGTGCATGCTGGCCCTCAAGACCGAGCTGACGCCCAAGCAGCACAACTACCTGGATAAGATAGACTCAGCGGCCAAGTCGCTGTTGCAGATCTTGAATGACATCCTCGACTACTCCAAGATCGAGGCCGGTCGGCTCTCCCTGGAGCAGCATCCCTTCCGCCTGGCCGAGGTGCTCTCCCAGCTCGGGAACGTCATCGGTGTGAAGGCTTGGGAAAAGAACCTGGAGTATCTCTACCGCGTGGAGCCCGACGTGCCCGAAACCATGGTGGGCGACTCCCTTCGCCTGGGGCAGGTGCTGGCCAACCTTGCGGGCAATGCCGTGAAGTTCACCTCCGCGGGCGAGGTGGTAGTGGCCATCGCCGTGGACCACCGCCTGGACGACGGGCGGGTGGTGCTGCGCTTCTCCGTGCGCGACACAGGCATCGGCATGACGCCGGAGCAGCAGGACGCCCTCTTCCAGCCATTCACCCAGGCCGACTCCTCCACCAGCCGCAAGTACGGCGGCACAGGCCTGGGCCTGTCCATCTCCCGCCGGCTCGTGGAGCTCATGCACGGCGAAATCGGCGTGGAGAGCGAGTACGGCAAGGGCAGCACCTTCTTCTTCACCGCCCTGCTGGGCACCGTGGCGCAGGACTCCTGCGCGCTGTCGCACAGGTTCCAGCCCTTGTCCGCCCTGCGCATGCTGCTGGTGGATGACAACGAGACGGCCCTGTCCTCGCTGACCGACATGGTCCGCACCTTCCACATTTCGGCCCTGCCCGTCCGCTCCGGAGCCGAGGCCCTGGCGGCCATGCGCTCCGTGGACAAGCCCTTCGACGTCGTGGTCCTGGACTTCAAAATGCCGGAGATGGACGGACTCGCCACCTTCAAGGCCATGCAGCAGGAGATCCAGGACGGCCCCCGGCCCATCTTTCTCCTCATCACCGCCTTCGCCTCGGACGAGATCATGGAGGAGGCCCATAGCCTGGGTTTCGACGCCTTCCTGGTCAAGCCCGTGAGCCCCTCCGTGCTGTTCAACACCCTCATCGGGGTGCTGGGCTGGAACGAGCAGGAGGCCCCGGGGGCGGGGATGGACCTGGGCGCGGAATGCGTCAGCCTGACGAGCATCCGCGGCGCGCATCTGCTTCTGGTGGAGGACGACCCGACCAACCAGGAGGTGGCCCAGGGCATCCTTGAGGGCGCGGGCTTCCAGCTGACCATCGCCAGCAACGGCGTGGAGGCGCTGGAGCTGGTCGGGACAAAGCGCTTCGACGCCGTGCTCATGGACATCCATATGCCGGACATGGACGGTTACGAGGCCACACGGCTCATGCGCGCCAATGAGTCCCTGAAGGATTTGCCCATCATCGCCATGACCGCCGCCGCCCTGGATTCGGACCGCGCCAAGAGCCTGGCCGTCGGGATGAACGGGTTTGTGGCCAAGCCCATCAACGTGGAGGAGCTCTTCAACGCCCTGGCCCGCTGGGTCAAGCCCAGGGCAGCAAAGGTGAGCTGCGACCTGCCGGATGCGGAGCTTTCCGTCAGTCCGGCGGTCGAGAGCATCCTGCCGGATGCGGACTTGCCCGGGCTTAACCCCAAGGAGTCCATCCACCGCCTAGGCGGCAACCTGGCCCTTTACCGCAGCCTGCTTGCGAGTTTCAACGAGCGTTACAAGGACATGCCCCAGCGCATCCGGGGCGCCGTGGAGTGCGGCGACATCAAGACCGCCACCCTGGCGGCGCACACGATGAAGAGCGTGGCCGGAAATCTCGGGGCCTACGCCCTCCGGCTGGTTTCCGAGGAGCTGGAGCATACCTTGAAGGCGGAACTGCCCCTGGCGGCCGACCTGCTGGACCGCTTCGACGCGCGCTTCGCGGAGGCTGACCAATCCATCAAGACCCTGCTGCAGCTTCTGGGCGAAACCGACCAGAACCTTGCCCCCGCGCCCGAGCCGGGGCCCCCGGCGAAGCTCAGGGACATACAGGCGCTGCTGCAGCGCATCGGGCGCAGCCTGGAGGACAACTTCGTGGAAGCCCTGCAATTGGCGGACGATCTAGGCCGGACGCTCGGCCGCAGAGTCTCCATGACCTCCTACGCGGACCTCCGCCGCAATCTTTCCGCCTACGACACCGAAGCGGCCAGAACAACGCTCGCGGCCATCGCCCAAGAGATCACCAAGCACATGAGCGAGGCGGAGCATGCTTAACCCAAAGCCCAAGGTTCTCGTCGTCGACGACACTCCGGACAACATCCACATCCTGATGGAGATGCTGAAGGACGACTATGCCATCGTCGTGGCCATCAATGGCGAACGGGCCCTGGCCATGGCCTCGCGCAAACCCATGCCGGACATCATTCTGCTCGACGTCATGATGCCCGGCATGGACGGCTACGAGACCTGCGCCCGGCTCAAGGCGAACCCGGAGACCCGAGACATCCCGGTGCTCTTCGTCACGGCCTTAAGCGACGAGGCCAGCGAGGCCAGAGGCCTGGATCTGGGGGCCGTGGACTTCGTCACCAAGCCCTTCACCCCCAGCCTCGTCAAGGCGCGCATCCACAACCAGATGGAGCTCAAGCTCCACCGCGACAATCTGGAAAAGCTGGTGCGCCTGCGCACCCAAGAGGTGGAGAAGATCAAGGACGTGGCCATCGAGAGCCTGGCGTCCCTGGTGGAATACCGCGATCCGGAGACCGGCAACCACATCGTGCGCACCAAGGCCTTTGTCCTCCTCCTGGCCGAGCACCTCTGCCGCGACCAGAAGTTCATGGCCGCCCTGCCGCCGGAGGTCATCGAACTGCTCCACAAGTCCGCGCCGCTGCACGATATCGGGAAGGTGGGCGTGCCCGACGCCATCCTGAACAAGCCCGGGTGCCTGACCATGGAGGAGTTCGAGATCATGAAGACCCACACGACGATCGGCTACGAGGCCCTGCGGGGCGTGGAGGCGCGCCTGGGCAACAACTCCTTCTTCCGCTACGCCCGGGAAATCGCCCATTCCCACCACGAACGCTGGGACGGCGAAGGCTATCCCCTGGGCCTGGCGGGCGAGGACATCCCCCTCTCCGGACGGATCATGGCCATCGCCGACGTGTACGACGCCCTGACCAGCAAGCGTGTGTACAAGGGGGCCATGCCCCACGAGGACGCGGCCAGGATCATTGTCGAAGGCCGGGGCACGCATTTCGACCCCAGTCTGGTGGACGCCTTCATCACGCTCCAGGAGAGCTTCCGCAGGATCGCCCAAACCCATTCAGACAACGAGTCTGAACCACAAAGCTTACGCCCCGCGCTCCTGGAAATGGCGAAATAATTTTCCGTACTGGCAGGAATGACACGTGTGTCCCAACACCCAACCAAGGAGATCAGCATGAAACGGCTCCTCTTGTCTTTGATCGCTCTTCTGAGCTTGTCGAGCGTGGCTTGGGGCGCGAACCTGCGCATCATCACCGAGATCGCCCCACCCTTGAACTACACGCAGGATGGCACGGAAACGGGCAAGGCCATGGGCCAGGCCGTGGACATCGTCCGGGAAGTCCAGAAGCGTGTCGGCGACACCAGCCAGATCGAGGTCATGCCCTGGGCCAGAGGATACAGTTTGGCCCAGAGCAATGCGAGCGTCATGCTCTTTTCCACCACCCGCACCGAGGAGCGTGAAAAGCTGTTCCAGTGGGTCGGCCCGGTCGGCTTCAACGAATGGGTGTTTCTGGCCAAGAAGGGCTCGCCCATACATCTGAGCAGCCTGGCGGACGCAAAGAAGGTGGGCACCATTGGCGCGTACAAGAATGACGCCCGCGAGCTGTTCCTCAAGGCGCAAGGCTTCACGAACATCGACAGCGCAAGCGAACCCGAAACGATCCTGAAGAAGATGCTTTCGGGCCGCAATGACCTGTGGCTCACGGACAAGACCGAATACAACGAAATGGCCAAGAAGCAGGGCATCAAGCCCGCAGAGCTGGTCCCCCTGCTCACCGTGAAGAAGACGGAGCTGTATATGGCCTTTTCCAAGGCCACGCCCGCCGATGTGGTGAAGAAGTGGACCGCGGCCCTGGACAGCATGAAGGCTGATGGAACCTATAAGGCCATTATGAAGAAGTGGGCCCAATAACCCAGCGTGGACCAGCCGTTGTGGGCAACATTGGCTACACGGCCGCGTCTTGCCGACGCGTCCGCGTAGCCGCCCACGGACGGGCACAGACAGCGCTCCAATGAATCGCCGAACAATGAGGAGGATGCCGTGAATCAACACAGGTCATTGCTTTCGCAGTCAGTGGGCATGTTTCTGACTGTGGCCCTGGTGCTTATCACCACGGTCATCCTCTTCGCTTTCGGCATCTACAACTACAGTGAACGCTCGGCCACGGCCTCCGCCGATCTGAACGAGAACGCCAAGCTTGTGGCGGCACGGCTGTCCAAGAGCGCCGTTCAAGCCATCTGGAACATGGACACCACGCAGGCCCAGGAAGCCCTCCTGTCGGAGATGGGCGAGAAGCAGGTGCATTCCATCATCATCTTTGATCAAGATGGCGTGAAGATCTTCGCGGCCAAGGGGCGTGACAAGGACTGGAAGCCCGTGGACATCACGGAGCCGCCCGCCCCCCAGCCGGGGGACGTCGTCGCCAAGGCCAAGGTCGAACGCCAGGGCAAGGTCATCGGCACCGTCGGGGTGACGCTCAGCCGCAAGTTCATCCAGGGAGAGCTGCGGCGCATGCTGTGGACCTCCACCATCGGCACCCTCATCGTGGATCTGGCGGTGGTGCTGATCCTGTTTCTGGTGATCCGCGTCATCGTCATCCGCCCCCTTGCGGCCATGCAGGAATACGCCCGGGAGGTGGGCTCGGGCAACCTGGCCTGCAAGGAGGTGACCGGGTTCTTCCTTGGCGAGCTGCGGGCCTTGAAGACCCACCTGGAGGGCATGGTCGGCAACCTGTCGGCCAAGATCGAAGAGGCCCGGCAAAAGGGCGTCGAGGCGGCCGAGAGCGCCGCGCAGGCCGAAGAGGCGCGCATGGCGGCCGAAGCAGCCCAGGCGCGCGCGGAGAAGGCCAAGGAGGAAGGCATGCTCCAGGCCGCGCAGCAGCTTGAGGGCGTGGTCGAGATCGTGACCAGCGCCTCCGAGGAGCTGTCGGCCCAGATAGACGGATCGACCAGGAGCTCGGAGGAGCAGTCCCACCGCATCGGCGATACCGCGACCGCGGTGACCGAAATGAACGCCACCGTGCTTGAGGTGGCCAAGAACACCGCCCAGGCGGCCACGAAGGCGGACATGGCCAGGAACAAGGCCATCGATGGCGCCAAGCTCGTCGACCAGGTCGTCCGAAGCATTGGCGAGGTGCAGGCCCAGGCCCAGGCCCTCAAGACGGACATGGACACCCTGGGCAACCGCGCCAAGGACATCAGCCAGGTGATGAACGTCATCAACGACATCGCCGACCAGACCAACCTGCTGGCGCTCAATGCCGCCATTGAGGCCGCCCGCGCTGGCGACGCGGGCAGGGGCTTCGCGGTGGTCGCCGACGAGGTGCGCAAGCTCGCCGAAAAGACGATGCTGGCCACCAAGGAGGTTGGCGAAGCCATCCGCGGCATCCAGGAAGGCGCGCGCAAGAACATTGAGAACGTGGAGCACACGGGTCGGCTTATTTTGCAATCAACCGAGATGGCTGGAAAGTCTGGCGAGGCGCTGAGCGAGATCGTGAGCCTTGTGGACGAGACCACGGACCAGGTGCGCCTCATCGCCACCGCGTCGGAGGAGGAATCCGCGGCAAGCGAGGAGATCGCCCGCTCCGTGGAGGATGTGAACAGGCTTTCCGCGGACACGGCGGACGCCATGCGCCAGTCGGCGACGGCGGTCACCGAGCTGGCCAGCCAGGCGCTCATCCTGCGCAATCTCATTGAGCAGATGGAGTCGGCTGGCGGCCTGGAGCGCAAGGCCAGGCCTGCCGCCTCCAAGCCTCTGAGCGCGTCCGGCGGGACGAAGGCGGCCCAGGGCTACAGCCCCGCGGCCACGCGCAAGCGCGACAAGGCATAGGAGGCCCCGTTCGCGCGCAGGCGCGGCCGGGCCGCTGGACGGCCGCTGGACGGACAGCACAGACACACGGAGCCTACACCATGTCCGAGAAAACAGCTTCCGACCTGCAGCAGAACGGGCAAACGCCATCCGAAGAGAGCCCACAGGCTCCGGCTGGGCAAAAGCCGCCATCCGAGGCGCAGGCCAAGGCCCCGGAGGGGCAAAAGCCCCAGGGGGTCAAGGACCCCATGGCGCTGCTGGCGCAAGGGTTGAAGAAACTCGACACGTTCAGGCTCTTCAGCGAGGAAGAGATCCAGTCGATGTTCCTGCCGACCTGCACGGTGAAGTCATTCAAGGCTGGCGAACGCATCGTGAGGGAAGGCGAAAAAAGCCAAGTCTATTTCATGGTCAGCGGGCACGTGAAGTCGGTCAAGCATGGTGTGATGGTATCCCAAATGCACCGTCGCGGGGATGTGTTCGGCGAGGAGGCGGTGATTGACGACGCTGTCACGCCTGAAACAATCATTGCCGTAAAGGATACGACGTGCCTAATCATGGCGTCCAAGTTCCCGGAAGTTATCGCAAATGATGCGCTGATCAAATTTTATGGCATCATCTATCGTGTTTTTGCCGAGAAACTTGTTGGGCAACTGCAGGATGCGCACACGACAATCCTGAAACTCAAAGAAGACTACGCACACCTGCAGGCGAAGTGTGAAGCCGCGACGGCCGAACAGCCAGGAAAGCATCCCGATACGAACAAAATGGACCATCAGACGGATTAACCGCACCAAAAGGCCCCGCACTTGCGGGGCCTTTTTCTTGTGCATACAAAACGCTTCGGGTGGGGCTAGCTGTGGAGGGGAGGCGACGAAACGCAGGGGCTGCGGTTACTTAGAACCCGTACTTCCCCATGATGGCTTTGAGGGCCCCGCTGGCCTTGAGCTTGCCCAATCCAGCGTTGAAGTCCCTCATCTTCTGCTCGTAGTTCGGCGCCTTCTTGGAAAAGACGATATACAACGGCTTCACTTCCAGCGGAGGCTCCATGAAGGTGAGAGCCTTCGTGAACTGAGGGTACTGCGTTTTCAGGATATACTGGGCGACAAACTTATCGATGAAGATGACCTGGATTCTCTTGCCGTGGAGCTTCACGATGTTCTGGTCATCGCTGTCCGCCTCTTCCTTCCTGAGGAAGCTGGCGGCGTCGAAGGCCTTGGTGTTGATATACCCGCGGACGACGCCATAGGTGTACTGCTTCATTCCCTGCAAGGTCGCCGTCAGGTCCTTGCGAGGGTCAGACGGAAAGCTGATCCTGCTGTCCGCGCGGGCCATGAAACCGACAGGCCCGCCGGGAAAGGAATCGGAAAATACAAATTCAGTTTTTCTGGAATCGTCGTAGTATTCCGGGAACAAGCCGTCGGCCTTCCCGGATTGCGCCAGCGCGAGGGCTCTGGTCCAGGGGTAGAACTGGATATCGACCTGGTAGCCCATGCTTTTGAAGGCCTTGGCGACGATTTCGTACACATAGCCATGCCCTGGCAGCTTTTCCCCGATATACGGCTCCCAATCCAGCGTGGTGAGGGTGACCTTCTTGCTTTGAGCATAAAGCGGCTGCGCCAGAAGCAGACACGCCACCACAAGCAGGGCTGTAAGCCTTACGCGTTTCATGGGCTCCTCCTTAGGGCAAAACATTAGGGGGAATACTTTTCGCATGCCCCCCCTGATGGTTTGTGTCAATGGCCTGCCGAATAATTGTCGGCAACTCTTACCCCCCCTCCCCCGGAGCCGCTTCAAGCCACAAAAGGAGCATTGCCCCGGCGAAACAACGAACCATCCGAGCACAACCCTTTTCCTGGGCGGCCAGGGCCTTCAAGGGCGCTTGCGGGAGGACATGCCACCATGACGTCCCGCGCTGTGGTTTCTTGTGCAGGGACATGGAAATTCCCCCGCCGTTGGCGTATACAGGGTCCGAAGCAGGTTCCTGACGGACGGCCGAAGCGCAGGTGCGCGGCCCGGTATTTCGGGCATGCCGTCTTCCCGCTGGCTCACAACAAGGAGTTTACGATGCTGATCAACGCCCTGGAGTCTTTCGGTTTTCTGTGCCAGTACGGTGACGCCGGCCCCGGCTACGGGTACGGCGGCTTCCACATGATGTCCCCCCTTGGTGGCGGGCTGTTCATGATTCTTGTGCTCGTTTCGGTTCTCTTCCTATTCTCCAGGCTCGCACACCGCCCCAGCTGCGGGCAGACAGAATCGGCGCTGGACATCCTCAAGAAGCGTTACGCCAAGGGCGAGATCACAAAAGAGGACTTCGAGCGCATGAAGCAGGACCTCAAGGACTGAGCGGACAGGCCCGGCGGTCCAGGCGGGCAACGGACAGGCCCAGCGGGAATCAGCCGCACGTCTCAACCGCGTTGACGCGCGGCGTGCCTGGCCCGGGGCACAGCCCGAAGACATCCGCACACCAAATGCCCCAGGCTGGGGTCAGCCGCCTAACGAAAAGGCCGGAGAACAGTCCCCGGCCTTTTTCAGGTCAGACGGGCTCCGGCCTTTTTTGGTCAGACGGGCTCCGGCCTTTTTCAGGTCAGACGGGCTCCGGCCTTTTTTGGTCAAGCTGGCTTGCGCGCGGTGACGAGGCTCTCTCCGCCTGCGAGGAGGACCCGCTCGATCCCGGTAAAACCGGCTTCCGTCAGCCAGCCCCGGTATTCGTGCTCGGCGTACGCCTGCCCCTCGTCGTAGACGTTGAGGAAGACCAGATTGAACGCCACGGTCTCCGGAGGAGCGAGGCGGGAGTCATCGAGAACCTGCCCGAGGATGTAGATCGGGCTGCCCGGCGCGAGAACCTTGATGAGGTTCTGGAGGGTCCGTTTGGCATCGTCCGGCGACAAGACCTGCAGGAACGCGCGCAGGACGGCTCCATCATACACGCCCGTCAGCGGGCCGCGCACAACATCCTCCGCAACCACGTCGGCCCGTTCGGCCATGCCCTCTTGCTCGATGAAGCGCCGCGTGACCGGGGTGACGGAGGGCAACTCAAGCACCGTGACGCGGAGCTCCGGGCACGCCTTTGCGAGAGCCAGCGCCAGCCCGCCCGACCCGCCGCCAACATCCAGGAGGTGGCGGTGGGACGAGAGATCCAGACGCTTTACCAGAGCGCGCCCGGTGGCCATGGTGCCTGGATGCAGGCCCTTCAGGTACTTCTCCAGCGCTTCAGCCGACATGGAGGCGAAATCAAGCTTGGCCTGGGGACGGCCGGTGCGGATGGACGCGGCGGTCTGCAGGAGTTCCTGATAGCGGGCGGTGTAAAACGCGTGCCGCTCGCCAAAATACGTCGGCTTGCCGCGCACCAGGAAGCAATCCGCCTCGGGCGTGTTGGCGAAGAGCCCGTCCTCGACCGTCAACAGCCCTGCCGCGACCAAGGCGTACAGCAGCGGGGCCAGCTTCGCCGGCTCAACGCCGAGCACCCCCGCGAGCTGCTCCGCGTCCATCGGGCGCGCGCCAAGCGGGGTGAACAGGTCCAGCTGCATGCCCGCCACCATTGCAAAGGCGGGGAACGCGGCGGAGCCAAGCTTCTGGATGGTCTCCGGGTGCGGCGCGGGGCTCGTCATGGTGTTTCTCCCTTTTTCAGCAACGGATTGTCCTGCCCAAGCCGGGGGGCCTGCCCGAGGTTGCGGGCAACCGCCAGCGGTCTCAAACAAATGCCGCATCACAAGCGCGGCAGGCTATTTCCCGTTTTGCTGTTGCTTTGCGGCATCGGGGTGCAGCGCAAGCCACTGGCTCAAGGTGACGAAGCTGCAGCCGCTTTTGGCGAGCTTGTCCAAGATGTCGGGCATGGCCGTCACCGTGGTTTCATGGATATCATGAAACAGGAATATGCCGCGTGCGGTACTTGGTGTCTTTGGAACAACATGCGCTTCAATGTCGTGGACCGTGCGGTACTTCCAATCCAGGCTGTCCACACTCCACAGCACAAGCACAAGATTGTCCCGCGCGGCGTCGCGCACAGTCTCCGCATTGTAGCTGCCGTAAGGAGGGCGGAAGAACTTCGGCACGACCCCGAGCCCTTTCAGAAGGCGCTCCGTATGCTCGATTTCCTCCCACTGCTGCTGGGCGTTCAGGGCGCGCAGTTTGGGGTGGTCGAAGGAATGGTTATCGACCTCATGCCCCTCTTGGGCCATGCGCCGCACCAAGTCCGGCTCCTTTTCCACGTTCTCGCCCAATACGAAGAAGGTGGCGTGGATGCCGCGCCCCTTCAAGATGTCGAGCAGTTCTGCGGTGTGCTTGTTTGGGCCATCGTCGAAGGTGATTGCGCAGGAATGGCCGTGGCGCTCCTGACGGGCGAAGGCCCCGGCGTCCAAGACATCTTCCTGCGGCTGCTCCGCTTGGGCCAGGGCGCAGAAGGCAAGGTTCAAACCCAGAATAATGATACCCAGAAGCAGAAATGTTGAGCGGTTTATCTTCATGGGAGCGTGTGTACAAAGAGTTCCCTGGAACCGCAACACCTTCCGGGTTAAACCTCGCGCGCTTGTGCCTGGGTCGTTCCCTGGCGGCACAACTCCAGCACAGGACGCCCGGCCTCCGCCTACTTCAAAAACCCGATCATCTGCGCCTTGCTGAACCTGCGATTCCTTAGCCTCGGATTCTTCTTTACCGGAGCCACAAACGTATGGCTGGGAGACAGAACGGGGGGAAGAACCGAACTCCCACACGGGAATTTTCAGTCCTCACCGCGCAGCGGCGAACGAACAATTGCGAAACAGAGGTGAAACGGCAACTTTCAGAGATGAGCCAGCGAGCCAGAAAGACTTGTCTCCAGCCCGCGCAAAGCGTATAGTCGATATCAAAACATCGTGAAGTATTTTGGAATGTTTGGAGGCAATGGGGCAGGAAAATCAGAAAGGCGGACCGGAGCCCGCCTTACTGGTGCTCTTCAGCTTGTTAACGGCTTGCTGAAGACCTCGTTTCCCCTTCTGCTACAAAGGGTATGAATAGATAATCCAATTTTCACCTTTTCGCAAGGGGAAGCATCAATGAGCTACCGGCTCGCGCTAGACATCGGAACCAATTCCATTGGGTGGTGCGTATTCAATCTGGATGCTGAGAACGAACCATGCGCAATTCGTCGCATGGGAGTTCGCATCTTCCCGGATGGGCGTGACGCAAAGACTGAAGCATCGCTTGCCGTTGACAGGCGTTTGGCTCGACAAGCCCGCAGACGGCGGGATCGGTATCTGCTCCGACGCGGGAAGCTCATGCAGGCACTCATCGGGCACGGGCTCATGCCCCCAGATGAACGCGAGCGCAAAGGGCTGGAGGCCGCAGATCCTTATGCCCTCCGGGCCAAAGGCATCACCACTCGCCTTGAATTGTTCCAGCTTGGCCGGGCCTTATTTCACTTGAACCAACGCCGTGGTTTCCGAAGTAATCGGAAGACTGACAAGAATGCCGAGGCAGGCAAAATCCATCCAGCCATTCAACGCCTCAAAGCTTTGATGCAAGAGGCTGGGACGCGCACGATTGGTGCGTATCTGCACGTACGCAAGGTTGAAGGGCATTCCGTCCGCGCGCGACTCCAGGGCGCTGGCGCGCGAGCGCAGTACGACTTCTACCCAGAACGGGTATTGATGGAGCAAGAATTCAACCTGCTGTGGTCAACGCAGGCGCAATTTCATCCCCGGCTTACAACGGCCGCACGCGAGGAACTTCACGGCATCATCTTCCACCAGAGGTCCCTCAAGCCCGTGCAACCCGGCCGGTGTACGCTGGAGCCCCCAAAGGAGCGGGCTTCGTTGGCATTACCTGTTGCCCAACATTTCCGCATTTTCCAGGAGGTGAACCAACTGCGGGTCATCACCCCCGAGTTGCACGAACGCCCCCTTACTCCCAGCGAACGAGACACAATCGCAGGGATACTGCTCTCCGGCAAGGATCTGGCCTTTGATTCCATGCGAGGGAAACTGAAACTCGCTCCCGGGCACGCCTTCAATCTTGAGGGTGCCAGCAGGGACCGCCTGAAGAAGGATATTACGGCGGCCCTACTCTCGAAAAAAGAGCACTTCGGTCCAGGCTGGTTCCAACTGAGCGCGGAACAGCAGGAACGCCTTGTGCTCCTGCTGCTTGAAGAGGAAAATGAGGACTTGCTCCTGCAAACGCTCATGGATGATTGGGGGTTGCCAGAGTCGCAGTCCCGCGCCTTGGCTGCCCTTGATTTGCCAAATGGCTACTCCCGCCTGTGCCGCGATGCACTGACGAATGTTACCGCCCAATTACGCGCGGAGGTCATTCCGTATTCCGAAGCCGTGGTCAGGGCGGGGTATGTTTCACACTCCGATTTTAGCACCGGGGAAATCCACGACCGCCTGCCGTATTACGCCATTGTGCTGCAACGCCATGTTGGCTTCGGAACAAACCATCCGGCGGACCGGCTCGAAGCCCGTTATGGACGCATCACCAACCCAACCGTGCACGTGGCTTTAAATCAGGTTCGCCGGGTGGTGAACGAACTCATCAAAGACTATGGGCACCCGCAACAGATCATTCTGGAGGTCGCACGCGACCTAAAGAACGGCCTTCAGGCCCGTAAGGAAATCCAAAAACGCCAGGAAGAACAACGCAAGGCCAATGACCGCAGGCGACAGGATTTGGAGGGACTTGGGGAATCAGTAAGCGCCGAGAATCTGATGCGGCTGCGACTTTGGGAGGAGCTTGCCGCGAGCCCGGCGGAACGCCGCTGCCCCTATACTGGGGAGCCCTTGTCCATGCGCCAAGTGCTCTCCTCGGAAGTTGAGATCGAACACATTCTTCCGTTTGCCCGCACGCTGGATGACAGCCCAGCCAACAAAACCATCTGCCTGCGCCGGGCCAACCGCTACAAGTCAAACAACACCCCGTTCGAGGCCTTTGGAGCCTCTGCGGACGGGTATTCTTGGACCAGCATCCTGGAGCGGGCGGCGCTCATGCCTGCGAACAAACGGAAGCGCTTCAGCGAGGACGCGCTACTGCGTTATGAGGAGGAAGGGGATTTCCTGGACCGCCAATTGGTTGATACGCAGTATATCTCCAGAATCACCAAGGGGTACCTCTGCTCCGTGTGCGATCCGCGTCAAGTTTGGGTCACACCGGGACGGCTCACCTTCCTTTTGGCCCGCAACTGGGGCTTGCCGCGCAAAAACCGTGACGACCACCGCCACCACGCTCAGGATGCGGCGGTCATTGGCGTGACCGACCGGGCTATTTTGCAAAAGGCCGCACGCCAGAGCGCGCTGAACATCGAGCAGGCCGCAAGCCGCATCCTTACCGGACTCGAAGAGCCCTGGCCGGGCTTCCGAGGGGAGTTGTCCACGCAGCTTGATCAAATCATCGTGTCGCACAAGGCGGATCACGGCGTGGCGGGACGGTTGCACAATGATACGGCATATGGAGTTCTGGGAGAAAATGGCACGCTGCACAATGCCCAACACCGCATACCGGCCGCGTCTCTCACCGAACCAGCTCACCTGCTCGCGGTCAAAGGCATAGGCCTGAGGGCACAGATGCTTCGAGCTGTCTCGGACCTTCCATTGGCGCAATGCCGGGCTGGGCTCATTGAAGTGGCCGGGCTCTGCGAAAAGGAAGCCAAAGCCAGGATTAAGTCCCTCGTCCAAACGCCAGACAAGGCGTTTGCGCAAAAGCTACTGGATTTTTGTGCGCGCAGAAGCATCCGGAGGGTGCGCATTCTGGAAACCTTGAGCCTGATCCCCATACAGGACAAACAAGGCAAAGTTTATAAAGGGTTCAAGGGTGATAGCAACGCATACTACGCCATCCATCTCGGTGCGGACGGCAAGTGGATTGGCGAAATCATATCCACCTTCGAGGCCAATGGCCCTGGCCCGCAAGGATCGCAGACGCTGCAAAAGCTACCGCTTGTAGCGCGGCTGTTCCGCAATGACATGCTGGCAATCAGCGAAAATGGCGCCCAGCGTTTCTACTATGTGGTGAAGATATCGGAGGGGAAAATCGTTCTCGCGGAACACTGCGAAGCCAACTTACGCAAACGGGTGGAGGCAAAAACCTTCACGTACACGACGCGAAGCCCTGCCGCGCTACAAAAAACGCGGGCTTGTCCCATTTCCGTTAGCCCTATCGGCAAGGTGCGCTATCTGGAGGTGCCGGGCCATGCAACAGAAGACCGTGGAGATTGCGGGAGATAACCGCTACCTGTGCAAAGAACTCGGATTTCTGTCCGTACTCTGCAAAGGGGAGCTTCTTGGGCGTCTTCCCCTTGATGACCTGGGGGCAGTGCTTGCCGTGGGCCACGGCCTCACGTGGAGCAACGATCTGCTTGTTGCCCTGGCGGAGCGTTGCGTCCCAGTGATCCTGTGCGGCAAGGCCATGCGCCCCGTAGCCCTTCTCTGGTCCCTTGAGGGGCACCATCTACAGGCCGGGCGCATCCGACAGCAAGCAAAAGCTCCGGCACCGGTCAACAAACGAATCTGGCAGGCTCTCATTCAGGCGAAAATTCGAGGCCAAGCCCAGGTGGCAGCGCTACGTGGACTCTCCACCGACCAACTGCTGGCCTTTGAGCGCCGCGTCGGATCTGGCGACTCTGGAAACATGGAGGGAATTGCCGCGCGCCACTATTGGCAGCTATGCTTTGGACCAGACTTCCGCCGCGACCCTGACCTGCCGGGCGTGAACGCCATGCTCAATTATGGCTACGCGATCCTGCGCGCTGCAACGGCGCGCGCGGTCATGCTCGCCGGGCTACACCCCGCCTTCGGGGTACACCATAAAAACGCCAAGAACCCCACGCCGCTCGTTGATGATCTTATGGAGGTGCTACGCCCCGCAGTGGACGCTCTTGTGCTTGGCCTGCTGGATTCCGGCAAGCGGGAAGTTGACAAGAAGGTCAAGGAGCGCCTCGCCGGGTTGCCAGACCTGGACGTGCGACTGCAGGGCGAGACCAGCACCATTTCCACCACCCTCAAAGTGCTGGCCAACTCCCTCGCGGATGTTCTTGCGGGAGAGCGGCGGGCCTTGATTTTGCCCGACCGTTTGCCAAAGACAACGCGCAGCGCAGACTGATGAGCCAGTTGAGCGGGTTTCGAATCATGTGGATGCTCGTCATGTTTGATCTGCCTGTCCTGACAAAGAAAGAGCGGAAAGAAGCGAACACATTCCGGACGCACCTGCAAAACCTCGGGTTCGAACGCTGCCAGTTCTCGGTGTACATGCGCTGCTGCCCAGGCAAGGAGAAGATTGAATTCTACGTGCGCAAGATCAAAGACCGCCTGCCTGAGGGTGGCAAGGTGGACATTCTGTCTTTTACGGACAGGCAGTTTGAAAACATCATCAGCTTCCAAACCAGCGCCAGGAAGAAAAACAAAAAGCCAACCCAACTTACCCTTTTCTAGGTAAAGTCAGGCCAGTTTTCCAAGCCAACTTCGTAAAAATATCCAATCCTGAGAATATGTTACCCAGGATCGAAAGTAGCAGAAGGGGAAACGAGGTCAAGCCGCAACAGCATGATATTAAGTAAGTCCTTGCTTTCGAAAGTAGCAGAAGGGGAAACGAGGTCAAGCCGCAACTCAAGATAGATCCCGCGCTGGCTGTCCGGGAAAGTAGCAGAAGGGGAAACGAGGTCAAGCCGCAACTAAGCATACCCGCGCGCGGTCAGGACGGATAAAGTAGCAGAAGGGGAAACGAGGTCAAGCCGCAACTCCGGCCAGCTTGCGGCGACCGTGCCGGGCAAAGTAGCAGAAGGGGAAACGAGGTCAAGCCGCAACAACATCGCCGCAGACCATTTAGAATGGAGCAAAGTAGCAGAAGGGGAAACGAGGTCAAGCCGCAACTGTCAATTCATGGAATGGACCTTCCGCCTTAAAGTAGCAGAAGGGGAAACGAGGTCAAGCCGCAACAACTTGCCCATCCAGGACGGCATCCAGGCTAAAGTAGCAGAAGGGGAAACGAGGTCAAGCCGCAACGAAGACCTTATCGCCGAATTACAGGCAGATAAAGTAGCAGAAGGGGAAACGAGGTCAAGCCGCAACGCCCTTGACTAAGGGCGAGGGTGAGGGCGGCGGCGAGAAGGAGAGCAGATGATGGACTTACGGTCTGTAGGCAGCAAAAGAGTCAGGATGCCGACAACGGCCACAATGGCGCTTGCAATGTACCACGCGAAGTCGTTCATTTCGTTTCCCTCAAAGTTAGAGCCAAGCAGAAAATAAGGCAGGTCAGGCCAAATATCAAGCCCCCACGTTTCTCTTGCTGGAACAGCCCCACCCAAAAGTAGCAAAACATGGCGCGGTTTTTTGCAGCGCGATATTCAATCCATTAGGAATACGTTAGGAAAAAGAAAAACGGGTCCCAGCATTTCTGCTGCAACCCGTGTTTTCTTGGTGGAGACGAGGAGGATTGAACTCCTGGCCTATGCGTTGCGAACGCATCGCTCTCTAGGTAGTCTATTGTTTTAATTCGCTTTCTTTTGTGTTTGGGATACAAAAAGAGGCCGAAACCGGGTCTGTTTGTATCCCCGACTGTATCCCAACCACATTTGGCAGGGAGTCCATGACCTGTCTGCGCTGCTTGTCCAAAACGTGCTGATAGTGCTTGTGGATCATCGCTGTGCTGCTGTGGCCCATTACCTTGGCAAGCGCGCCGACGTCCGCGCCGTTCGACAGAGCGTAAGTGGCGAAGGCGTGGCGCATGGCGTACGGAGTGAACCAGCGCTTGATTCCTGCGGCCTTCAACGTGGATTCCCATGCCCGTTTCATGTGCCCAATGGGATGGCCATTGTAGTGCACCAGCGGCCCCTTCCAGCCGTCCTCATCACCCCAGGCGGACAGCATCGGAGCAAGGTCAGCGGTACCCCCCACCTCGCGCCAAACCACCTTCTTATTCTTCTTGGCTGCCTGGACATGCACAACCCTGCGCTCCATGTCCACGTACTCCCAGGACAGCCGGAAGAGTTCGGATGAACCCACGCGCACGCCAAGATAGAACGACAGCAGAACGGCCCGGTAGACATGGGGGGGGGCAACGGAAAGGATTTTACGAATATCGGCAGGGCTGGGCGGGACGATCTTCTTGTCTTCCCCCCTGGGGCACTTGAACGATGCGACGGGATTGGACTCTATCAACTCTTCATCGCCAGCCGCCCAATTCAGCGCGGCCTGGATGATGCTGACGCGGCGGTTCAGCGTGAGTTGTGTCACGCCAGTGTCGCTCATCTTGGCGACAAGCCCGCGCATGTGCTTCTTGGAGAGTTCAGAAACAAGCACGGAGCCTATAGACTCAAGACAGGGCTTGGTGTGCGAAAGCGTGTGGCGCAGGTTGAGCGGGGTCAGTTTTAAGGCTTTGAGGTGCGCGTAGACAACATCCTCGACGGTCATTCCATCGGGGCGCGGCTTCTCCTTTTGGACGAAGCTCTCTCGCTCATGCTCCAGGCGATGCTTGATGAGGCTATCAAGCTTTTTGGCGGCGCGCAGATCGGCGCAGGTTTCCCGCTCCAGTTTTCCGGTTTGAGGGTTGCGCCAATATACGCGGTAGCTCTTGCCTCGTCTTTCAATCGCCATTCCTGCCCCCTACTGTATGTCGCGAGGGCTGGCAAGTTCGGCAATCAGCTCCCGCGTGCTGCGCCCGGTGATGGGCCTGGAAGCCTTCTTGCGGCGCTTCGGCTCCGCTCCAGGCTGGTAGACGAGGTTCGCGTTGATGGCCTCCACGATGCTGTCGCGCGGCCACCGTGGTCCAAGGCCCCTACCCGGCCCGTAGTCGATCATCGGCACCTTGTTCTGCTCAAGCCAACGGCGCGCTGCTCCCGGACCTGTGAGGCCCAAAAGTTCGGCGGCTTCCGTCAGCCGGAGGAGGTACGAGGTGCTGCTCATCTTCTGTCTCACTTTTCGCTAGTTTCGAGTCGCAACCTGGGTAGTGGTGGATTGGTAACCGGTTAACAGGGTTCGTACTCATCTCTAAGGTGAAGACACTTCGGGCCGAAAACCACCCGCAGTAACACCTCTGAAGGAGGTTCAGCAAAACTGACAAGAAGAAATTGGGGGGGGAGCGATTATTTTTGGAGGCTCATTTTCCCCGTGTTCCGTGCTGGAGATCTATTCTCCGCAAGCCGTAGCCTCTCCGGGCGAGCCAAATCGGTTCGCCCGGAGGGAGCATGTTGGACAAAGAGAGAGAGCAGCCCGAGGCGGCGGATGGCGTATCATGCATCGTACTTGAGCCAGACGGGAGCCTTCTCCAGGCCCTCGACAATTCACGCCCACTTGACGTCTACAAGCGGAGCGACCACCCGAGCATCAGGGCTGCCGTCGACGACATCATTTCTACACTCACGCAGAGCGCCCATCCTCGCTTGGCGGCGCTCAACCTTGCGAGCACCAAGCAGCGTCGGCGACTCCGCGAACATGTTTCCGTCATCGTGTTGGATCTCTTCATCGCTTGGGCGGAGAACACCGACCCTGAGGATTTGAAATCCGTCCTCGGTCGACCGTACGTCGCCTATTCCCGAGACAAAAACGCATATCGAACCGGTTCCCGATACGCGGCCCTGCACCTCAAGTACCGTTTGATGATGGCGGCAGTGGACGGGCTTGTTGAACTCGGACTCATCGAGCATCGGATGGGCTTTCATGACCGACGGACAGGTGTTGGCCGTCAGTCACGAATGCGCGCGACACTCGCGCTGATGGAATTGCATCTCGCGCACAGGCTGACGCCCAGAATGGTGAGCAGAGGACACCCGCTTATCGTGCTTCGCGATGACCATGGGCGGGACGTGGACACCACCGACATGCAGGAAGCTGCCGGGTTCTTCTCGGGCGTTGAACGCATCAACATGATGCTCCGGGACGCGGATATTCAGCTCCATTTGACGAGAGAGCAGCGGGTAGACCTGTTGCGCCGATGCCACGTCGACACGACAAGAAACACGGTTTACCGTGTTTTCAATGGCGACTTCGCTCATGGAGGTCGATTCTACGGGCACTGGTGCCAGAATATCCCGGGGGAATTCCGACCGCTTCTGACTCTCATGGGCTGCCCCGTCGTGGAACTCGATTTTTCATCCATGCACCCACGCATGCTGTATGCTCTTGCGGGTGTTGTTCCGCCCGTGGGGGACCTGTACGCGCTGGACAACAGGGATCCCTACTACCGGCCCGTCATCAAGAAATTGCTCAATGCGCTCATCAATGCCCGGACTGAATTGGCCGCAGTCAACAGCGCGTTGCATGGGTCTGACGGGCAAGAAGGCATCGCACGCGCGTATGGGCTTGACCGGAATCAGGTGCTACAAATCGTCGCCAGCATCAAAGAGAAGCACAGGGCCATCTCCGGTCAGTTTGGCAGCGGGGCGGGGCTCCGCTTACAAAACATCGACAGCGAAATCGCGGAGAGCGTCATGCTGACACTGGCAGAGCTGGGCATCCCGTCTATCCCGCTCCATGACTCGTTTCTCGTGCCTGCTCCTCATGCCGTTGCACTCCACACAGCGATGCGCACAGCATCCGAGAAGCACCTCGGCACGGCCCTCCCCGTCGACATCGAGCACGGGGACCAGCACCTCTCTGACCATGACCGCAAGCTCATCGCGGCTTGAATACGTCTGTTCAGGCGCTTTCCGGCAGGCGAGGACAGGGCGGCGCATGAATTGGGATGAGTAATGGGGGGAGGAGTGTGTGTGGGGGGAGTGTGTGGTGGGGGTGGCTGTCGAGAGGCTGTTATGCCTCTGACCATGGGGCACCGTGGATCTGAGATCCAAGAAGGGAAGTAAATATGTGGGATATATTTCGCGCGCCGGCGCACCAGGCACCCCCCACGACAAAGCCCCGCACTTTTGGCGGGGCTTCTTGTTCGGTGCTTGTCAGCGTTTCCCAAGATACTGTGCGTCGATGTCTACCCGGTCGGGCGAGTGTCCGAGTTCCTCGCGAATTGTGCAGCGCGCGAGTTCGTCGCGCTCACGCCAATCCTGCCCCGCCGCTTTCATCGCGGCGGCGTGATATGATTCGCGCGAGTCGTAACGGCACGGGGGCAGGAAGCCTGTCAGCTCTTCGTATCGTTTGTGCGCATAGGCGTGCCGGAGGCCGTGCATGCGCAGGCCAGTGCCGCCGGTTTCGAAGCTTGCTTGGCGCACAGTGCGGTACACAAAACCCCGCCATTGTTCCTCGCGGCATCGCTCAGGAATAATTCCATGCCGAAGGTCACGGTAGAAACCGCTCGTCTTTGCCGCATCAAGAAGCTCGCGCTGTCCAGCAGTGCGGATGACAAGCCAGCGAGGTCGACCGCCTTTCGTGCCCACGTGGATGTGGACCAGGTTGCCACCTACGTCACGGAGCGGGTTGAACTTCATGCTTTCTTCGAGGCGCATCCCGAATTCGCGCTGAAAACCGAGCATGAGCGCCACACGATCACTCTGCGGATTTCCGGAAGCGCACAGGTGCCCCGTAACACGTTCAAACTCGACGTCGGCAACAGCGCGGTTCACGTTTGTGATGTACGCGCGACGCCCGACCCCGAAGGCAGAATTCGATGACGCGATGGCTTCGTTGCCGTACGTCATGCAGACAGCCCGGACGCCTGCTAGGTTGTTTTTGATGGTTCCTAGCGAAAGCCCGTCTGCCCGCCACTGCGCCACCACGGCGGCGACGTGCTTGTTCGTGATGTTTGCCCACTTCGCCACGCCGTTGCCGAACTCGCGCAGGGTCATGACGAAACGGCGAGCCTCCAAGCGGTGGTTGTACTGGGTCTTGCGGCTCCCTGTGAGTCGCGCCCTGCCCAGGGCGTAAAGGAGGGGATCTTGTTTGCCTGCCATGATGTACTCCCTGTTGTGGTTATCGCCATTCATCCCTCGCCGACTGCCTCCCCAAAAAGCCAGGAGGCATTGAAAGTTCAATGCGAGTTGAGCCAGTGCCGGTGAACCGGCACTCCGCCGCAAGGCGGAAAGGCTCCGTGGCGGCGTTCGAATGTGGTGGCAGCGTAACTCCAGGGGGTAGGAGAAGCGCGGAAATGTCCGCATATGTATGTGGAAGCCTTAAGTGACAAGGCTTGAAAGAGGAATTCAGCGTCCGTCAGTATTCTTTTGGGAATACTGACGGACGAAAAAAACGCGCGGAGCCAAGCCGTACCGACTCTCTCTTGCGCGTTTGTGTTAAAAGGGCCGGTTCACGATCCGACCTCGATATTGTGCGCTCCGCCGTCGTGACGGGCTTCGCGCTCTTGGCCGCAAGGGCAGAAATGATGGCTGCCACAGGACAGCAATTCATGGTGTTCCGCGCACCCGTCGGCACGCGGCGAGACATGTTGGTCGGTACCGCCCCGCTCAAGGCAGGCCGGGATAGCCCGAAAAAAGGAAGGAATACGGCTTTCTTAAATGTTGCGCTATGCCTTGACCTGAAGTCAAGCCCATGCGCGAATTTTTAGCAAGAGCTTAAGGGAGACGGCGTGTAGCATTACCGAGGCGTAGTGCTCCTTGATGTTTTGATTAATTTCAGGGTACACGGCATCTCATACCACATATTCGAGAACAGTGAACATGACCGCCCCCGAAACGCCCCTCACCCCCGAGCAACAAGCCCGGAAGAAGATAGACGCGCTGCTTGTAGCGGCGGGGTGGCATATTCAAAACAAGGACGGCTTCAACCGCAACGCCGGGCCCGGCGTGGCCGTGCGCGAATTCCCCTTGCCCAATGGCCCGTGCGACTACCTGCTCTTTGTCGGCGGCAAGGCCGCAGGCGTCATCGAGGCCAAGAAGGCCGGTACGACCTTGAGCGCCGTTGCCGAACAGTCCGACCGCTACATGGCCAAACTGCCGGAGCACCTCGCACGCTGGTCCGACACGCTCATCTTCGACTATGAGTCCAACGGCGAGGAAGTGTTCTTCAAGGACATGCGCGACCCCAAGCCGCGTTCGCGCCGAGTGTTCGCCTTCCACCGGCCCGAGACGCTGCTCGCCTGGGCCGCAGCTCCCGAGTCCATGCGCACCCGCTTCACCACCATGCCAGCGCTCGACGCCACCGGCCTGCGCGACTGCCAGACCGAGGCCGTGGAGGGCTTGGAGCGCTCCCTGGCGCGGGGCGACCAGCGCGGCCTCATCCAGATGGCCACCGGTGCCGGCAAGACCTTCACCGCCTGCACCTTCAGCTACCGCCTCATCAAGCACGCTGGGGCGCGGCGCATCCTGTTCCTGGTGGACCGCAACAATCTGGGCGACCAGACCCTGCGCGAGTACCAGCAGTACCACCCGCCAGGCACGGCCAACCGCTTCGCCGACACCTACAACGTGCAACACCTCCACGGCACCGGCATCGACCGGGACGCCAAGGTGGTCATCACCACCATCCAGCGCCTCTATTCCATGCTCAAGGGCGAGGAGCTGGATGAAGAGCTGGAGGAGACTTCCGCCTTTGAGACCTGGGCCACTGACGAGGGTGAAATCCCGCCCGTGGCCTACAACCCCGACATCCCCATCGAGACCTTCGACATCATCGTCACCGACGAGTGCCACCGCTCCATCTACGGCTTGTGGCGGCAGGTGCTGGAATATTTCGACGCCCACATCATCGGCCTCACCGCCACGCCCTCGAAGCACACCCTGGGCTTCTTTAATCGGAACCTTGTGGCGGAATACCCCTACGAGCGCTCCGTGGTGGACGGCGTCAACGTGGGCTACGAGGTCTTCCGCATCCGCACGCAAATCACCGAGGCTGGCGGCGAAATCCCCGCCGAGTACACCGTGCCCGTGCGTGACAAGCGCACCCGCCAGATTCGTTACCGGGAACTCGACGAGAACCTGGAGTATCAGGCCCAGGAGTTGGACCGCTCCGTCACCGTGCCCAACCAGATCCGCACGGTCATCCAATGCTTCAAGGACAACCTGTTTACCGAACTCTTCCCGGAGCGCAGCGGCGAGTGGGTGCCCAAGACCCTCGTTTTCGCCAAGGACGACAACCACGCCGAGGAAATCGTGCACATCGTGCGCGAGGTGTTCGGCGAGGGCAACGAGTTCTGCAAGAAAATCACCTACCGCAACACCAGCGAAGACCCCAAGGCGCTCATCAAGGGCTTCCGCGTGGACCCCATGCCGCGCATCGCCGTCACCGTGGACATGGTTGCCACCGGCACGGACATCAAGCCCGTTGAGGTGCTGCTTTTCATGCGCGACGTGAAGTCCGCCGGGTACTTCGAGCAGATGAAGGGCCGGGGCGTGCGCTCCATCGACGAGGCCACCCTGCGCCAGGTGACGCCCGACGCCCACACCAAGACACGCTTCATCCTGGTGGACGCCGTGGGCGTCACCGAGACCATCAAGACCGTGTCGCAACCCTTGGAGCGCAAACGAACCCTTTCTTTCCAGGCTCTTTTGGAGCAGATTGCCGCAGGCCGCCGGGACGACGACGCCCTTTCGAGCCTGGCCGGGCGGCTGGCCCTGCTGGAAGGCAAGCTGGACGAGGAGGACCGCGAGCGCGTGGCCCAGGCCAGCGGCGGGGCAGACCTGCACGGCCTGGCCTCCGGCCTGCTCACCGCCATCGACCCCGACGAGGTGGAAAAGGCGGCCATCGCGGCGACGGGGCAGTCCGCAGACACACTGGCCGGGGCGCTCACCGAGGCGCAGCTTGCCGCCGCAACGGAGCAGCTCAAGGACGCGGCCTGCGCGCCCTTCGACGACCCCAAGGTGCGTCAGCTCCTGCTGGATCTGAAGCAGAAGACGGACATCGTCATCGACGCCATCTCCACGGACATCGTGACCGGCGCGGGCTACGACCTCAAGCAGTCGGAAGCGCGCATAACCAGCTTCAAGGAATTCATGGAAGCCCACAAGGACGAGTTGACCGCCCTGCAAATCCTTTACAGCCAGCCCTACGGCAAGCGGCACCTCACCTACGACGCGGTGAAGGAGCTGACGCACAGGCTGGCGGACCCGCCGCAGCGCCTGACCACGGCGACAGTGTGGCAGGCGTACAAGCGCTTGCAGGCGAGCAAGGTGCGCGGCGCGCCCGCCGATCAACTGCTGACGGACATCATTTCCCTGGTGCGCTTTACGCTGGGCTACGACGACGTGCTGGAGCCTTTCAGCGCCAAGGTGGAGCAGCGCTTCAACCTGTGGGTGGGCCGCCAGAAGAAGGCCGGGCGCGAGTTCACGGACGAGCAGATGGACTGGCTCCGGCTCATCCGCGACCACCTGGCCGCCAACGTGGAAATCGCCCCGCGCGACTTCATGCAGTTCCCGTCCTTCAGCGACCGTGGCGGCCTCATCGCCGCGCGCAAGCTCTTCGGCCAGGACCTGGACACGCTGCTGGCGGACTTGAATGAGGCGCTGGTGGCGTGATGACAACCCCTGCATTTGCATTGCCGGAAAGCTGGGTACTCACGTCCCTGGGAGAATTTCTCTCGGCCAGAGGGACGACCGTTGACCCTGCAAGACAGCCAGAAACGCGCTTTGTTCTTTACAGCGTTCCGAGCTTCGAGACCGGAAGCCCCGAGGTCGTATACGGCAAAGAGGTCGGCTCGACAAAGCAGCAGGTTGACCCCGGCGACGTGCTCCTGTGCAAAATCAATCCGCGCATCAACCGTTCCTGGGTGGTCGGAGTCCATGCCCCCCCGACCATTGCGTCGACGGAGTGGATCCGGTTTTCGCCTTCGGGAGCCTGCCAAGCCGCATATTTGAAGCTCTTTCTCAACCAAGATTGCGTGAAGATTTTTTTGGCCCAGAATGTGTCCGGTGTCGGCGGCTCTCTCATGCGGGTCAAGCCATCCACCGTCGCCCCGTATCCTTTCCCTTTGCCCCCCTCCGCCGAACAGGCCCGCATCGTCTCCCGCATCGAGGAACTCTTCTCCGACCTGGACAAGGGCGAGGAGAACCTGCGGCGCGCGCAGGCGCAGCTCAAGCGTTACCGGCAGTCCGTGCTCAAGGCGGCGGTGACGGGCGAGTTGACCCGCGCCTGGCGCGAGCGGAACGCGGACACGCTGGAGAGCGGCGAGGCGCTGCTGAAGCGCATCCTCAAGGCCCGGCGCGCAGCCTGGGAAAAGGCCGAGCTGGAGAAGCTGCGCGCCAAGGGCAAGCGCCCCACGGACGACGCCTGGAAGTCCCGCTACGTGGAGCCGCAGGGGCCGAACACCGAGGGGCTGCCGGAGTTGCCGCAGGGGTGGGCGTGGACTTCCATCGGCCAGCTCTTCAACGTGTTCATTGGCTCCACCCCATCGCGAAAGGAGTCCACATACTGGAATGGTGGAATCCCTTGGGCAAGCAGCGGGGAGGTCGCGTTTTGCCGTATCAAGGCGACCAAGGAGACCGTTAGCGAGTTGGGCTACCAAAACTCATCCATCAAGCTCCACCCCAAGGGGACAATTCTGATTGCCATGATTGGCGAGGGCAAGACGCGCGGCCAAGTCGCCATCTTGGACATTCCTGCCTGCCATAGCCAGAACAGTGCGGCAATTCGTGTCTCCGAGACGCCGGTGCCACCGGAGTATATCTACCACTACCTTGCGTCCCGTTATGACCTGAATCGGAAGCGCGGCCAAGGCGGCAACCAGCCTGCGCTCAACAAAGATTTGGTGCAAAGTATCCCTGTCCCGCTCCCCCCGCTTCAAGAACTTGCCGAGTTGGTCGATGACCTGGAACGGCGGTTGGTCATCGCCGATGTGATGGCAAAGGAGCTGGCCAAGGTTGCCACCAGCACAGGGGGCCTTCGCCAGTCCATCCTAAAGGCCGCCTTCTCCGGCAAGCTGGTGCCCCAGGACCCGAACGACGAGCCCGCCGAGGAGTTGCTGAAGCGCATCGCCGCCGAGCGTGCCGCGCAGAGTGCGCGCCCGGCCAGGAGCGCAGCGCAGCGCACGCCCAGCAAGCCCAGCAAGGCGCGTGCTGCCGCGCAGCCGTCCGCTTCGTCACCAGCCGCGCCTTCTGCCGCCGTGGCCTCTTCTTCCGTGCCGGGTCTCGCCGCCGTGCGCAAGGCCGCCGGGCTCTCGCAGGCCCAGCTCGCCGACCGCGCAGGCATCAATCAGGCCTACGTGTCCCAGATGGAGACCGGCAAGCGCGCCATCACCGCCGAACAGGCCGAAGCCCTGGCCCGCGCCCTCGGCATCGCACCATCCGCCCTCACCCAGGCATAACCGGGAGGCCCCATGCTCACCCAGGAACAGAAAGACCGCGCCGTGCAGCTTATGCAGGAGTACCTCGCCGCCAAGAACCCGGACGGCAAGAAGTGCTGGGAAGAGAACATCACCTTCGACGCAGAGCGGCGCGAGGTCATCAAGTCCAAGCTGATGCCGCTCCTCGCGGGCTTTTTGGCCGGAGAAACGCCGCTGGGCGAGTTCAAATCCGGCGTGGACAGCATCAATAAATCGCACAACTGCTGGGGCTTCCGGGGCTTCAACGGCCAGATGTTCTTCAACATGCTCTTCAATTGGACCCGCGAGCCCAACTACGGAATTTCGGTCGAGGAGTTCGTGCCGCCCCTGCAACGGGCCATCGCCGCCCCGCAGGACGAGGCCGCAGCCAAGGCCCAGCTTTCCGAATTCGCCGACTTCGTGCGGCGGCAAAACGAGCGCATCGTCGAACTCGGCAACCCCAAGTCGCGTTGCGTCAACCCCGGCAGCGTGCCCTTCTTCCTGTCCTACTTCTGGCAGGTGCAGGCCCCGGACGTGTGGCCCGTGTATTACAAGAGCAGCGTCACCATTCTGGGCGACGCCAACCTGTGGAGCCCCGGCGAGGATCTGGCCGAGAACTATCTCGCCTTCAAGCACCTCCACGAGGAACTGGTGCAACTCTTCACTACTACCGGCAAGCAGCCTTTCGGCCTGTACGAGGTCGAGCACGTCTTCTGGCTCAAACACGGGCTTGCCGCAAAATCCGAAGCGCCCGCCCCGGTGGAGCCCGCCAAGGCACCCAAGGGACAAGAACCGGCCAAGGCCCTTCAGGTGGAGTCGGCCAAGACCACCACGCCCCAGCCCGCGCCGGAGCGTCTGCCGGACAGCTACGTGCCGCCCATCGTCGCCATCCTGCCGCGCATGGCCGTGAACGACCCCGCCCTGGCCACTGCGGCCAAGAACACGGGGACCAGCCTGGAGCGGGCCTTTGAAAAGCACGTCCATGCGGCCTTCACCATCCTGGGGTACGACACGCTGCTCCTGGGCCAGGGGCAAGGCCGCGTGCCGGACGGTCGCGCGCTCGACGAGGACAACTCCTACGCCGTCATCTGGGATGCCAAGGTGCGCACGGACGGCTACAGCATGGGCACCGACGACAGGACCATCCGCGAGTACATCGCTACGCAGAGCCGGGAGCTCAAGCGCCGCCGGTCGCTCCGCAACATTTACTACGTCCTCGTCTCCAGCACCTTCAAGGACGATTACGAAGAGGCCATCCGCGCCATCAAGATGGAAACCCACGTCAACGAGGTCTGCCTCATCCAGGTCGACGCCCTGGTGGCCATGGTGGAGGCGAAGCTGCGCGACCCCCGGCAGGTCGATTTGGGGTCCAGCGGCCTCCAGCGCCTCTTTTGCCTGAGCGGCATCCTCACCGGCGACATGGTGCGGGAAGCCCTCGCATAAAGGATAGAAAGAATGAGCAACGACCACTCCGCACTCGTCGCCAAGGTTTGGAACTACGCCCACGTCCTGCGCGACCAGGGCATTTCATATGGCGATTACGTGGAGCAGATCACCTACCTGCTCTTCCTCAAGATGGACGCCGAGAGGGTCGCCCTGCTTGGGGAAGGCTCCACCGTGCCTGAGAAATGGCGCTGGGGCACGCTGGCGTCCAAGGACGGCGACGAGCTGGAAGTGCACTACCGGCGCACCCTGGAAGCCCTCGCCCTCGAAAAGGGCATCATCGGCACCATCTTCCGCAAGGCGCAGAACAAGCTCGCCGACCCGGCCAAGCTCAAGCGCGTCGTGTCCCTCATCAACGACCAGGACTGGCTGGCCATCGGCGTTGACGTGAAGGGGTCCATTTACGAGGGGCTGCTGGAGCGCAACGCCGCCGAGGTGAAGTCCGGCGCAGGGCAGTACTTCACGCCGCGCCCGGTCATTCAGGCCATGGTGGAAGTCATGCGCCCGAAAATCGGACAGACCATCTGCGACCCTGCCTGCGGCACAGGCGGCTTCCTGCTGGCGGCCTACGAGTACATGAAGGGGCAATCCCAGGACCGCGACCTGCAAAGGAAGTTGCGCGAGGCCACCCTGACCGGCGTGGACATCGTGGACGAGGTGGTGCGCCTGTCAGCAATGAACCTCTACCTGCACGGCATCGGCAACGGCGAAAGCCCCGTGACCCAGGGGGACGCCCTCGCCGCGAAGCCCTCGACGTCCTTCGACATGGTGCTGACGAACCCGCCCTTCGGCAAGAAGTCCAGCTACAAGGTGGTGGGAGAGGACGGGAGTGTCGCCACGGAGCGGGAAATCTACGAGCGCGAGGACTTCAAGTACACCACCTCGAACAAGCAGCTCAACTTCCTCCAGCACATCATGAGCATCCTCAAGCAGGACGGAAAGGCGGCGGTGGTCCTGCCTGACAACGTGCTCTTCGAGGCCGGAAACGCGGGCGAAGGGCTGCGGCGCCGACTCCTGGACGCCTGCGACTTCCACACCCTGTTGCGCCTGCCCTCGGGCATCTTCTACAAGCCCGGCGTAAAAGCCAACGTGCTCTTCTTCGACCGCAAACCGGCGGCGACCGAGCCCTGGACCAAAGAGCTCTGGATCTACGACCTGCGCACGAACAAGCACTTCACCCTTGTCCAGAACCCCCTCACGCGGGCGGACCTCGACGACTTCATCTCGTGCTATAGCACGGGGAATCGCGCCCAGCGCCAGGAGTCGGAGCGCTTCAAGCGCTTCGGCTATGAGGAGCTTGTGAACCGCGACAAACTCAACATGGACATCTTCTGGCTCAAGGACGAGAGCCTGGACGACCTGGACAACCTGCCCGCGCCGGGTGTCATCGCGGCGGAGATTGTCGAGAGCCTCGCGGCGGCGCTGGAGCAGTTCCGGGCTGTGGCGGGGGAGCTTGAGGCAACGCCAGAAAGCTGTTGAAATTAGCCTGTCGTTCGCTGGTCGAGGCCAACGCAGGGAACGAAAGCTTCCGCACGTACGACCGAGAACAGTGAACATGACCGCCGCCGAAACGCCCCTCACGCCCGAGTAGCAGGCCCGGAAAAGAATCGATGCCCTGGTTGTGGCGGCGGGGCGACATCACTTGTGGGCTTGGTCACGCAGGTTGGCGTTGACATATATCGGAAAATGAATCTATGTGAAAAAGCTAAAGGTGATCAGACAGTCAGACCAAGCAAACTGCGAGGTTGGCCTCCATGCTCGGCTTGCTCCTGTGGCTCACGCCTTAGCGAAGTCCGGAGAGCAATGGCACGACCGAGATTTTGATAAACACCTTGAACGAGATTACGTACGTGTTCACGCTCATCCCAATGTGGCAACGGTTCTGACCAGCTACAGGGATGGTTCAACGGTTACAAGGTGAGGGGCCCCAACAAGGGGCTGCGGATAACGTCGCCCAGGAAACTCATCCGCGCGTCAGCAACCGCAGGGTGTCCGATTTAGCAGGGGCAACTCCATGTCTATAGACACGCTCGTCAGTTTAGCGATTCTCAAGGTCAACTGGGATAAGCGCGGCCGAGACTACATCGAGAACTTCGTCCCCTTCGTGGCAGAAGCCCTTCGCGACAGCGGCGACGACGTCGTTTCGTTGCCTGCTCTACAGAATGACCTCCGCGAACGCTTTGGCCTCGATCTGCCCTTGAATCCTCTTCGCCAAGTCCTACAGCGCGCCGCGAAACATAACTACGTCCGGCGTCAGTCAGGTGTCTTCTACCGCAATCCGGTTGAGCTCTCCAGTCTCAATTTTGCGGATGTCCGCAACTCTGTGGTCTCAATACATGATCGCTTACTGTCCAGGTTGCGCGAGTTTGTGCGGACTGAACGCCGAGCCGAGTGGTCCGAGGAAGACGCTGCCGCGGCGGTCAGCGAATTCCTGGCCGATCATAGTTTGAAACTCCTCTACGCCCAGGCGGAGCAGACCCCCCTCAACACAAAAGGAATCTCCCGTGAGGCGGTCTACTCCGTGGCCTCTTTCCTCGCCAGGGCTCGCGACTCAGAGCCCGACATCCTTGCCGACTTCACGACCCTCGCGAAGGGGCGTCTGCTTGCGAGTGCGATATACCTCCCCGATCCAGGACGCGTCGCGCAGAAATTTGAAAACACAAAGATATACATCGATACTAGTATCCTGGTCTTTGCGGCGGGCTACGCTGGGCCAGAGCGTCAGGCACCTTGTGAGGAACTGCTGCGCATTCTGCGTGACCACGGGGCCAGGCTATATTGCTTTGACTTCACGCTCGAGGAAGCCAAAGGGATTCTGGACGCGTGTGCTGCCCGTCTCCGGCGCGGACAGCTTCAAGACGCCTATGGCCCTACCATCGAGTGGTTCATTGAGAGCGGCAGATCTGCCTCCGATGTCGAACTAATGATCGCCAGGTTTCCAGAGAAGTTGAGGTCACACGGCATCTTGGTTGAGGGCCCTCCGGCACGGATTCCCGAGTTTAATGTCGACGAAAGCGGCTTCGAGAAAGCTCTCGACAACAAGATTGGCTATCGAAATCCCAAGGCGCGGGAACATGATGTTGACTGTGTCGCGGCAATCGCGCTGCTCCGTCGTGGCCGACACACCCGCGACATAGAGACGTCCGGTGCAGTCTTTGTCACGACGAATGTCGAACTCGCGAAGGAGAGTCGAGCCTTTTTCCAGGCCGATGCTCCAGAGGGAAGTGCTGCCCTCTGCGTGACTGACTACTCTCTGGGGAATCTCCTTTGGCTGAAGAACCCCACTCAAGCTCCAGACTTGCCCCTGAAGTTTCTACTCGCCGACGCGTATGCAGCCCTGCAGCCGCCTGATGAGCTATGGAAAACATATCTTACCGAGATCGCGCGCCTCAAGGAGCAAGGGCAGATCACAACAGATGAATATTTTACATTGCGCCATAGCCTCAGTGCAAAGCGGGCTCTCATGGACATGACTGCGGGCGACACCTCGACCTTTGCCGAGGGAACCATTGCCGAAGTTCTCCGCGTAGCGGCGGAACACCTCCGTGCAGACTTGACTGAGCAAGTCGCGCGTGAACGCCGAAAGGCCGATGATGCGGAACAGGTTGTGTCGACCCTGGAGCAACGAGACAACGCCCGCCAGGAGAGGATAAGGGGCCGAGCCGCCGGTATTGCACGCGTGACCTCAAAGGTCATGTGTGGCGGCCTCCTCGTCGTTCTGGCTGCTGGTGCCCTATTGAGCTTTCCATGGACGCTACCTCAACTTGCACAGGCCTGGTACCGGTATCTCACAACAGGCCTGCTGTCCGCCTTCTTCGTCTTTACTCTCGCGAACATGATATGGGGCACATCGGTTCGGAGCATTCACGAGTCTTTGGAGAGGTCGCTAGAGCGGTGGATTCTTCGAAGGCTCCTGCTGATCGCTGGTGAAATCTTACAACCTTGACGACATGGACAACCTGCCAGCGCCGGATGTCATCGCGGCGTGGATTGTCGAGAGCCTCGCGGCGGCGCTGGAGCAGTTCAGGGCGGTGGCGGAACCCACAGAGGGCAGCATGGAGTCTATCGTTAGCGAGCAAGATGGCAAATGAGACAGGCCTCCTAGCCTTCAAAGTGTGGAAAACCAAGCTTGAAGCCGACCGGCATAGCCGGCCGTTTCCCCCACTTGAGTTGGTGAGCCGGCCTAGATTCTCTACAAAAATCAGTTTCCGGACTTGAGCGCGCCGCACCTGTTGCGCAATGCCTGAAGCAGCCGCCTGCCCCAGCTTGTCTGCGGCGGCGTCTGTTCCAGCTGTCTCGCGCGATCCTCATTCAGGGTCTTGTTCATCTCCTGGACTTGTTGAGTCAATCCTTCAAGCGCGGTGAACAGCTTCTCAAGCTGCTGTATGGCCTGTTGCGTCGCTCCGACATTAGCCGTTGAGGGGGTCGGCGCGGGGTTGTCGCACTTGTCGCGATCGTCGAGAGTGTGCGACAGTTCGCTGACTGCTGCAGTGATTTCACGCGCGTCCTCCGCGAACATCTTGAGAAGTTCCGTGGTGTCAACGCGCCAGCTGCCCTTCTCTCCGTAACCCTTGATTTTATTGGTGCTGACTAGCCGATACAGCGTGCTTGGATGCCGCTTCACCAGTTTGGCGGCCTCATAGCAAGAGATGAGCTTACCCATTATTTTGCCTTCCGAGCGTTGCGAACCTTTCATGCGACGTCGCTTTTGCGACTTGTCGCGCCCCTCATTGTCAAGCTTGTCCAACTAATTGCGCCATCGCACCCCCAGAGGACACGTTTACAATACCACACCCCGTCCGTTGCGCAAGAGAAAAGTCGTGTTATCTCGAAACTTTACACGCGTGTTGATTTTAGATACGCCCTGGTCATCACGGCCAGGGTTGAGAATGATGTACCGATAAACAATGACCTGCGCCGTGGAAACGCGATAGACTGGAGCCCCCTTGACGGTCTTGACGTGAACACGACCGGGTACAGCTCGAAATGGGAGAGGGGGAGCCTCATGATGACCACCTTCTCGTCTGTCGTATTCTGCACAACTGAAGATGACCCCAACCTTGGACCGTTTGCGTGAGAATTTTCTTGGCAGGCTAAAACAAAAAGCCCCCTTTCGGGGGCTAGTTGCTGCGAGTGGTGGGCTGGTACTAGTGCAGGGTTTTGTTCAACCGCCTGCGGATTTCCGCCAAGCTCCGAGCAAGTTTAACGGGGTTGCCGTGGGCGCATGCCTCGATGATTTCGTTCATGCTCTCCTCGCTGCCGCCGGGGAAGCTGGGGCCCTCCAAACCAAGGAGCTTGTTGAGCCCCCTGGAGAGCGGAAACATCCACTCGCCAGGCATGGCGAGGGTCAATTCCCAGTGGCCCGGAGCACTCGGGAGGGTGATAAGCGCCGCATTCCCCAGAGGGACGGAGTCGCAGAACTCAGAGATCTCCCGCAGAGTCTCCATTTTGAGGTTGTTCCAGAAGTTCTCCTCAGCCACGATGATCTGCTTCTTGCGCTTGGACATGGTGTTGACCTCCCAGGTCGATTGTTTCTTTCTGCCCGGGCCTTCGAGAGACATCTCCCAAGGCATACGCGTGTACAAAAACGGGCATTCAATCGGCTGGGGGCGGCAGGTATTCATGTTGTCCTCTTTGGGCTGATGTCTTGACGACGAAAAGACGTATACATGAAAGCCGGGGCGACGTCAAGGCAAATGTGGGCTTGGGATATTCCCTTACACAGGTTTTGATGTCAACAAGAAATGCAACACATTTCGAAAAAAGAATAGTGCTGCGCACTAACCACGCCTAGTTTAGGTTACTCGACCTTAGGTGAGTGTCCCGACCGACATCACGTATTGCCGGGGAATGGCCGCCTCCCTGCGGGATGTTTCACGGAGCGCCCATGCTCTGGCGCTGTATCCCATTCCTGTATCCCATTGAAAAAGCCCCTTACGGATTTCTCTCGTAAGGGGCTGTTTTCTTTGGTGGAGACGAGGAGGATTGAACTCCTGGCCTATGCGTTGCGAACGCATCGCTCTCCCAGCTGAGCTACGTCCCCATTGGGCGTTCTGGTTCGCCAGAACGGAGGGAACATTTAGCTTGTTTCTCAGTGGTGGGCAAGTTTTTTTTGCACTTGGGAACTTCGCGGTTCCGGGGCCGGTTCAGCGCTTGGCAAACGCAGCTTCAGGTACGGAGCCTGGGTCGTCGCGCCGTCGATATGCCAGTGGTAGGCCCCGCGCGGCGTGGTGGGTTTCTGCTGCGCATTGCTTTCCAGCACCTGGATGCCCTCGTCCAAAACGATGGAGAGGTCGCCATCCACGGCCACGCCAAGCTCACGGCCTTCCCAGCCCGGGAGGGCGTCCTTCACCCGCACGCTCAGCGAGCCGTCCTGGCCCACGGCGTAGGCCAAAGGCTCACGCAGCTCCATGGAAACGATCCGGTCGGTCTCGATGCGCCATTCGCCCAGCAGGATAAAGCGCACCCGGCCGTCGCCGACGGACTTCACGGTCTGGATGCTGGACTCGCCTTTAAGCGCGTCCAGATCCTTCTGCAGCGGGGCCAGCGCCTCGGCCTGGCGCTTTTGCAGCTCCTCGGGCTTGAGCGCGCCGCCCTTGCCCGCCGCGTCCAGGCGGCGCATGGCGCGCAAGGCCTCCGGGTGCACCGCCGTGCCCTCCAGGCTCACGACATAGGAGCCGTCGCGCTTGATCCTGATGCGCCCGAGGTAGTGCTCCGGCACCCAGCACCCGGCCAGGACAGACACGAAAAGCGCCAGGGCGAGCGCGACGAGGGGAAGACGGTGGAGGCAATGGCGCGTCATGTTTGGCATCCTGGTGTTCATGGTTGCGGCATGCTATCTCCGCCGAGCCCTGCTGGCAAGGCGCGCGGCGCCGTCTCTTGACAGCCGGGGGTTGAGCCCCTAACTTCCGCCTCACCAAAACCAAGGAGTCACCCACATGGCTTACGATATCCGCCTCGTCAAACTCATCAACGGCGAAACCGTCATCGGCAAGTGGAGCGAGGACGGCCAGACCATCAACGACCCCGCCGTGATCCAGACCGTGCCCACGCAGCAGGGCGTGCAGATGATGCTTCTGCCCTTCGGCTATCCCTTCGAGCAGGAGATCACCGGCTCCATTTCCTCCAAGCACGTGCTGTACGAGTACACCAATGCGCCCGAGGAACTGAAGACCAAGTACCTGGAGGCCGCGAGCAACCTCACGCTTTCCGCTCCCGGCGCGGGCAACCTCTCCCAGCTCATCACGAAATAACCCGCATCCGCCCGAATCCACTTGGGGGCGGCGGGACGACCGGTCCTGCCGCCCCCTGTTTTATTTCCGCGCGCCACCCGCGTGAAGGAGCCCCCGCTTGAAGGAACTTCTGCCTCTTCTGCCCCGTCCCAGCCGCTACCTCGGCAATGAATGGGGCGTGACGCTCAAGGACCCAGCCTTGGTGCGGGGGCGCATCGCCCTGGCCTTCCCCGACACGTACGAGGTGGGCATGAGCTATCTGGGGCAGAAAATCCTCCTCCAGGCCATCAACGACCGCCCAGACCTCCTGGCCGAGCGCGTGTACGCGCCCAGCCTGGACGCCGCAGGCATCCTGCGCGAGCACGGCACCCCGCTGGCCACGCTGGAGACCGACACCCCGCTGGCCCGGCTGGACGCCGTGGGTTTCAGCCTCACGCACGAGCTGTGCTACACCAACGTGCTGTACATGCTCGACCTGGCGCACATCCCCCTGCGCGCGGCGGACCGCCAGACCGGCGGCCCAGGCGGCGCGTGGCCCATCATCATGGCGGGCGGCGGGGCTTGCTACGACGCCGAGCCCCTGGCCGATTTCCTGGACCTCCTGGTCCTGGGCGACGGCGAGGAGGTGATGCCCGAGCTGGTGAGCCGCATCGCCGACGCGCACAAGGCGGGCACCCCCAGGGCCGAGCTTCTGCGCGAGCTGGCGCGCCTGCCGGGCGTGTACGTGCCCTCGCTTTTCGCCTGGGACGGCCCGGGCCAGCCCGTGCGGCCCCTCGCACCCGGCTATGCGCGCGTGGAGAAAGCCATCGTCACGGACCTCGCGTCCGCGCCCTTCCCGCTCGCACCCTCCGTGCCCTTCGGCCAGGCCGTGCACGACCGCTACACCCTGGAGCTGGCGCGCGGCTGCACGCGCGGCTGCCGCTTCTGCCACGCGGGCATGGTCTACCGCCCGGTGCGCGAGAAGACGCCGGAGCAGCTGGGCGACATGCTCACCCGGGCCGTGGCCGCCACGGGCTTTGAAGAGGTCTCGCTTTTGTCCCTCTCCACCGGCGACTACTCCGCCCTGGAGAAACTGTTCGACACCGTGTTCGACCGCTGCGCCGCCGAGCAGGTGTCCATCTCCCTGCCCTCCTTGCGCGTGGGCTCGCTGTCCGAGCACATCATGGAGCGCATCGCAAGCATCCGCCGCACCGGGGCCACCCTGGCGCCGGAGGCCGGCAGCCAGCGCCTGCGCGACGTCATCAACAAGGGCGTCAGCGAAGAGGCGCTCATCGAGCACGTGCGCACGCTGTTCGAGCACGGCTGGCAGCAGGTGAAGCTCTACTTCATGATCGGCCTGCCCACCGAGACCGACGCCGACCTGGACGCCATCGCCGAGCTGTGCGTCAAGGTGCGCGACGCCGCGGGCCGCCACGTGAAGCGTCTGCAGGTCACGGCGGCCGTTTCGCCCTTTGTGCCCAAGACGCACACGCCCTTCCAGTGGGAGGCGCAGATCGGCATGGAGGAGATCCGCCGCCGCATCTATCGCATCAAGGACGCGCTCAAGCCCTACAAGCGCATCACCCTCAAGTACCATCAGCCGGAGATGAGCTTTCTGGAAGGCGTGTTCTCACGCGGGGACCGCCGCCTGGGCCCGGTGCTGGAAACGGCCTACCGCAAGGGCGCGCTCTTCTCCAGCTGGCGCGACCACCTGCGCCTGGAGCCCTACCTGGAGGCCCTGGCCGAGCACGGCCTGAGCGCGGAGGAGTTCCAGGGAGCGCGCGAGGTGGACGCTCCCCTGCCCTGGGACCATCTGAGCTGCGGCGTGTCCAAGCAATTTTTGCTCACCGAGCGCCGGCGCGCGCTGGAGGAAAAGATCAGCGGCGACTGCCGCTACGGGGCTTGCCGGGGTTGCGGCGTGTGCAACATGGACGGCCACGCCTCCGAGCTTTCCGCCCAGGCCGGGACCAAGGACATCCGCCCGCGCGTGGTTTACGCCCACCGCGACCAGGAGCCCGCCAACGCCGCGGAAACGGCGTCCGGGGAAGCCGCGGCGGGCCAGGCCCCGCCGGCCGAGGCCGCCATGCCGGACAAGACGCCAACGCCCGCCGCGTTTGTGAACCAGGCCCCCGAAAAACGGACCAAGGCCGACGGCCCGCCCGATTTGGGGCTGTCCGACCGCCAGGCCCAGTACCGCATCTGGTATGAGAAGCGCGCCGAGGCCGCCTACTTGAGCCAGCTGGAACTGCAGAGCATCCTCGAACGGGCGCTTAGGCGCACGCGCTTCCCCCTGTCCTTCAGCGCGGGCTACCACCCCATGCCACGCATCTCCTTTGGCCGGGCCCTGCCCGTGGGTGTGGAGAGCGAAAGCGAGTGGTTCACCCTGACCCTGCGTGAGGCCCTGGGCCCGGAGTACGTGCTCGACACCCTGGCCGCGCAGATGCCCGGCGGGCTGAACCCCGTCCGCATCGAAAGCCTGCCGGTGCTGAAGCGTCCGGTACAGGCCGTGCGTGAGCACTTCCTGGTGCGCTACACCGGAAGCCCGGAGGACGTGGCGCGCTGGCGGGCCGGCTGGGCGGCCTTCATGGAGCGCGACGTGGTCATGTTCGACCGCAAGAGCAAGAACGGGCCGAAGCCCACGGATTTGCGGGCCCTGGTGGCGAGCGCCGAGCTGCTGCCGGACGGCGGCGTCGCGCTGACCCTCGACTGGGCCAAGGACTACATGAGCCCGCAGGCGCTGGTGCTGGCCGTGGGCGCGCCCATCACGCCGCTGGCCGCGCACGTGCTCAAGGTGGGGCAGGAGTTTCCGGAGGAGTAGCCGAAAGCTCTACCTCGGCAGTCGCAGGGCGCAAAGCTTCCAGGAAAAGAGCCCGTCGCGCCGGAACTCCAGCGTCAGCGGCCGGGCTCCCGGCTTGTGGTCCGCAATGCGCACCACAAAGCGGCTCACCCCCTCATAGCCCATGCTCACCGAGGGCGGCGCGGCGGCGCCCGCTTCCGACACGGACATGGAGGGCGCGGCCGGGGCCCCGGGTGAAAGCACGGGGGCGAACGCCATGGGGCCGGACGCGGGGTCCTGCGGCACGTGTCCGCGCACCAGCCGGGCGAGATTCTCCGGGGTGGTGAAGGCATCCACCAGCTGATCGACGAGGCTCCCGCCGAACATGAGCCCGATGGCCGCCAGCGGATTCTTCGGATCCTTGCGCAGCTCCTCGTTCAGCCAAGCGCTGAAATTGTCCTTGAGGCTCTGGCGGAACGCCGGGAAGTCCACGTGCTCCGAGAGCGTGGCCGTGTCCTTGTTCACCGCCGCCTGGCGCAGGGCATGCACGGAGAGGTAGGGCGAGGCGAACGCGAACCCGCCGAGCATGAGCAGCGCAAGCACGCCTCCCGCCAGCATCCATTTCATTCGTCTGCGCATAGCGCCCCCTCCTGTTTCCGTCGCGGTTGCGCGGCGCGATTTCCGGGCCCCGCCAGCCTACGCCGCCACAAGAGAGATGGCCTTCTCCGGGCACATCTCCTGACAACAGAAGCAGCCGATGCACTTGTCCTTGTCCGCCACGGCCACGCCGTCCACCACGGACAGCGCCTGGGCCGGGCACTGGGCCACGCAGGTGCCGCAGCCCGTGCAGCGCGCGGGGTCCGCCTTGGGGCGCATGGCGATGCGGTTCTCCAGCAGCTGTTGGAGGCCGGGCGAGCGGTGGGTGGCCCCACCGTCGAGCGGCGGCAGGCGGAAGCCCTCCAGGGGCACGAGGTCGCCGAGCACCATGATGGCCTCGGGTGAAAAATCACCCAACCCCAAATCCTTGGCTTTGGTGAGCAGCCGGAGCAACGCCGGGTCCAGGCCCATCAGGCGGCAGATGACGGCATCAACCGCCACGGCGTTGTCGCCCGCAAGCAGCCGCCCCACCCAGCGCAGGTCCGTGGAGGCCGGACCGTTGCCCTGCATGCCCAGGACGGCGTCCACCAGGATCAGGTCTGGCGGGCGCAGGCGGAACACATCCACCACCACCTCCTGAAAGCGCTCCGGGCTGCCGGCCAGCTTGTGCAGGCGCGCCTTCTGCGCGCCGGGCAGAATACCATAGCTGTTCTTCACCGCTCCGGTCATGACCGTGAGGCCGTGGGTCTTGAACTTGGGCAGGGAGATGTAGACATCCGCCTCCAGGACCGCGCGCGACACGCTCACGGCGGACAGGGCCGAGGTGTCGCCCAAAACCGAGAAAGGCACCTCCTCCGCGTCCAGGCCGATGTTCTTGTAGTGGCCAAGGGAGGCCTCGATGAGCCCGGCGCGCTCGAAGCTGGCCTCGTTGGCCCCATAGCCCATGACCCCGGGGTTGTCGCCGACGGTGATGTCGCCCGCGCCCAGGTCCCGCAGGCATTCCACCACGGCGCGCAGCACGGCCGGATGCGTGGTCACGGCCTCCTCGGGCCGCGCGGCGCGCAGCACGTTGGGTTTCACCAACACCTTCCGACCGCGCACCTTCGGGGCGAAGGTCGTGAAGGCCTTCTCCACTGCCGGGCGGCAGCTCTGATAATCAGCGGGCTCAATGAGCACCTTGTGCATGGCTGCCTCCTTGGGGCTTGGCCTGTTGCGGGGCGCGGCTACTTGCCGCCGAAAACCTGCTTGAGGATGGACGTGGTGCGCTGCGCCGGGTTTTCACGGATGTCCTTCTCCTCCTTGGCGATCATGTAGAACAGGCCATCCTGGGCCTTGGTGTTCACATAGGAGTCCAGGTCCAGACCGTAGGCCTGGGCCGCGCTGGCGGCCAGGGGGCTGGAGGTGAGCCGCTTGTAGGCCTTGGCCACGCCCACGGACTCCATGCTCTTGGCGATGATCGGCTTCATCATTTCGCCGATCTTCTCCCCGCTCGACTTGCGGAAGTACTGCGTGGCCGAGTCCTCCCCGCCGGTCAGGATGCCCTTGGCGTCGGAGACGCTCATGCTCTTCACCGCGTCGCCCAGGATGTTCGCGGCCTGAGGCACGGCCTTCTCCGCCGCACGGTTCATGGCCAGCACCAGGTCGTCGACGAGCTGGCCCTGCCCGGCCAAGCGCAGGGGCGTTTCAAGTTTCCGCAGGGAATCAGGCAGCAGGATCTTCACGGCCTGGTTGGCGAAGTAGCCGTCGCTTTTGCCCAGGTTGTTCACGGCCGAGGTGGCGCCCTTGGCCAGGGCCTCCTTCAGGCCCTTGGTGATTTCCGTATCCGAGAGGCCCGCGCCAAGATTGGAGGAACTGGACGAGCCGGGGCTGGCGGCGGGGATCTGCTGCTGGACCTTGTCCAGCACGTCGGTCCAGCCGGCGAATGCGGGCGCCGCGAACAGGCTCATGGCAAGGGCGAGGGAAAGGGTGCGCTTCATGGCGGGCTCCTGAGGGTATGCGTTCCAAGGTATGTTCTGTGTACCGCGAGCCGGGGCCGACGGCAAGAATGTCCCGCACGGAAGGCTGGACTGAATTATGCAAATTCGCGGCAGGAGGGAAAAATATGCGCATCAACCCAGCCATCGCCAATGAAATGTACCTGAACTACGAGAGCGAGAGCAATTCGAGCACCGACAGCACCTCATCCTCGTCCTCATCCACAGCCACGTCCATCCTGCCCAAGGGGACGTACTCGAACCTCGCGGCCGCCAAATACATCAAGGACAACGACAAGGACAACGACGGCAAGCTCAGCAGCGACGAGGTGAGCATCTCCGCCGCGGCCTTCGCCGCTCTCGATAAGAACAGCGACGGCTACGTCAGCCTCTCGGAGATGAAGACCGCCCTCTCCGGCGACGACAACGCCATCTTCGCTTATTACAAGAACGGCGGCGCCAGCTCCGGGCAAAAGGACGTGACCACCTCGCTGCTTAATGGCACGAGCTCCACCAGCAGCAACGCCGCCGTCAACACCTACGTGAAGATGGCCGCCAAGGCATACATCTCCGCCAACGACACCAATGGCGACGGCAAGCTTTCCGCCTCCGAAGTCTCGCTCACCTCCAACGCCTTCGTCAAGATGGACACCAACTCCAACGGCTCCCTGAGCCTGTCGGAATTGGAAAACGCCCTGTCTGGCCAGGGTGAGAGCATCTACAAGTACTACAAGAACGGTGGCACGCAGAAGCTCAGCACGTTGACCACCAATCTTCTGGCGACGATCTAGGGAGCATGAGCGAGGCGGACAAGGGCTTCCGCTCCCTGCCCCTGGCGGGTGGCGCCTTACCCGAGGCCCCTGTTGGGGACCGGGGCGCGGGCGCGCGCATCTACGGCAAGGTGGGCTGCCCGCACACGAACCGTGCGCGCAAGGCCATGCCACGCGCTGAATTTCTGGATGTGGAGGCCGACCCCGAGGCCCTGGCGGAGATGCTCCGGCTTTCCGGCGGGGTGCGCCGCATCCCGGTCATCGCCCGGGGGGAAACCGTCACCATCGGCTACAAGCGCGGGGCCTGACGCCTCTGACCCGCCGGGCCGTGCGCCCGGCCAGCCAAGCCCCGTTGGCGGGCCTCAGCCCGGAAGCCTATCCACGGACGAGGCCAAGCACCTTTTCCAGCACCTCATCTTCTGTCAAACGCGTGGTGTCCACCACAACGGCGTCCGGAGCGGGCTTGAGCGGCGCGATGCTGCGGTTGCGGTCCTGGTCGTCGCGCTGGCGGATGCTCGCGGCAATGGTCGAGAGATCGGCGGGCTTGCCCTGGGTCTCCAGCTGAAGGCAACGCCTGCGCGCGCGTTCGTCCGGGTCGGCGTCGAGGAAGAACTTGTGCCGCGCGCCGGGGAACACCACGGTGCCCATGTCGCGGCCCTCGGCCACCAGCGCCGTGGTCTGGCCCAGGAAGATCTGCGCCATCTTCATGTACGCGCGCACCGAGGGCACCACCGCGAGCTGCGAGGCCCAACGTCCGGCCTCCTCGCTGCGGATCGCCTCGGGCAGGGGCTGGCCGTTCAGCAAAAGCTGCGTGTCCTTGCCGCTGCCTCGGAGCGAAAAATCGAAGTCGCCCAGCTTCTGCTGCAAAATGCCCTGGGTCCAGTCCCAGGCGCCCTCGCCCAGGGTATAGGCCGCGGCGCGGAACATGGCCCCGGTGTCCAGAAAGGCGAGGCCCAGCTCGCCGGCCAGGCGCGCGGCCAAGGTGCTTTTGCCCACGCCGGCCGGGCCGTCCAGGGTCACGATCATTGGCGTGTCGCTAGCCATGCAGGATCTCCTCAAGGGCCTTCAGGAACGCCTCGGTCTCGGCCTTGGTGCCCACGTTGACGCGGATGTTGTCGGGCAGGCCGAAGCTCTTCAGATGCCGCACGATGACGCCGCGCTTGAGCAGTTCCTCGCACACGTCCCCGGCCGGATACGGCGGGCGGAACATGACGAAGTTGGCCTGCGAGGGCCAGACCTCGCAGCCGAGCTCCGGCAGACGGGTGAGCAGCCGCTCCCGGCCCTGGAACACCACCTCCAAAGTGGCGCTGTAGTAGTTGTCGTCCGCGAGCGCGGTCAGCGCGGCCTCCTCGGCGATGAGGTTCACCGTGAACGGAGGCCGGGCGCGTCGCACCAGCGAAGCCAGCCACAGGGGCATGACGCCGTAACCCAGGCGTAGGCCGGCCAGCCCGTAGGCCTTGGAGAAGGTGCGCAGCACGACCAGGTTGTCCAGCTCGGCCACCATGTTCAACATGGAGTATTCCTCCGGCGGCCAGGCGAAATCCATGTAAGCCTCGTCCACCACCAGGAGCGCCCCGGCGGGCAGCACGCCGGAGAGGACCAGGAGCTCCTCCGCGCGCGCGGTCTGGCCCGTCGGGTTGTCCGGGCTGGTGACAAAAACGAGCGCGGTGTTCTCGTCCACGGCCTCGGCCAGGGACTCCAGCGGGAGACGGTAGCCCTCGCCCCGCGGAACCTCGCGGTAGGCCACGCCGCACAGCCGCGCCGTGAGCCCGTACATGCTGAAGGAGTGCTCATAGCAGAGCACGTTATCCTTGCCCGGCTGGGCCACCACGCGCATCAGCAGGTCGATGATCTCGTCCGAGCCGTTGCCCGTCACCACCTGCTCGGCGGCGACGCCCATGGCCGCGGCGATGGCCTGGGCCAGGCGCGGGGTGTGGTTCTGGGGGTAGCGGTGCACTTCCGTGGCCGCGCGGATGATGGCCTCGGCCACCAGGGGCGAGACGCCCAGGGGATTCTCGTTGCTGGCGAGCTTGATGACATTCTCAAGACCGTACTTGGCCTTGATCTCCTCAATGGAGAGCCCCGGCACGTAGGGAACGAAGTCGAGGATCTCTGGCCGGACGCGCTGGCTGGACATGGATGCTCCTGTACGTTGGCGCAATGGCGTGTGCGCAATAAAAAAAGGACGCCTGGGGCAGCCCGGCGGGCCGCCCCAAGAAGCGCCTTCATATACGTAACCCGCCCGGTCGTCCAGGCGTCTCTGGTTGTTACCCTGCGGGACGGATGGTCATCACCGGGCACTTGGCGCCCTTGACCACCTTCTCGGCCACGGAGCCGAAGAGGATGCGGTCGATGCCCTTGCGGCCATGGGTGCCCATGATGATGAGGTCCGCCTTCTCCTTGTCCGCCATGGCGAAAATCTCCTCGGCCGCGTAGCCGGTGACCACGTGGCCCTCGACCACTGCGCCTTGGAAGTTCTCGTTCAGGAAGGCGCTCATGGTGGCCTCGGCGCCCGTGACGATCTCGCCCACGAAGTTCTCAATGGAGCTGGGCGGCACATGGAAGCCCACGTACTGGGACAGGGATGGGGCGACGTACAGGCAGACAACCTTGGCCCCCAGGCCCTGGGCCAGAATCCGGGCGTACTCCGCAACGGCGGGGCTGTGCTCGGAAAAGTCCACTGCGCAAAGAATCTTCTTGATTTGGGCCATGGCGCTCTCCCTTGTGGCTTGTGTTGCCCCCCTTCAGCGAAGAGAGGAAATGGGACACTGTGAAATTAATCACCAATGTCCGCTAATGCAAGCACAAATAACCGTCGATAAGAAAGGTGGACGAACGCGGCCAGCGCAACCCGCCCGGAATGGCCCAGAGAGCGGGGATGGGGGCGGGCGCCGGATGGACAAGCAAGGCGGCATCCTGTATCAAAAATCAAGCCGCAGCCGGGTGTGCGCATGTCCGTGTGGCAAGATTTTCCCCCCGCGCTGTCACAAAAAGTCATACAATTTCAGCATAAATGAGACACAGCGCCTTGGCATGGTCTCTGCACATCGAAAGCAAAACACAGGGTGAGGAGTTGCCATGAAGATCCTTCCTGACCAGTTGGAGAGCGTCCGTCTGGACCAGACCCCCCAGACGAACCGCGGCACACAGTCCAACACCGCATTCGGCGACATCTTGAGCGATGAAGTCGCCAAGACGAGCGCGCAGACCACGAGCAGCACCACTTCCCTGCTTCCTCCAGGCGGGCTCGGCACCCTTTCGGCCCTTATCGGGACGCAGAATGTCGAGGCCACAGGCGAGGTAACCAAGGCGGAGAGTGGGATTATGGACAAGGTGGACAGCGTGCTCAACAAATGGGACCAGTACGCTCAGAATCTGCAGAGCACGTCGAGTTCCTCCAGCCTGAAGACGGCGTATGGGGTGCTCGACGACATTGACAGCGCCGTGCAGGACATAAAGAGCGCCAATCCCAATCTTGCCCAGAGCCACCCCGCGCTTCAGGGCGTGGTCTCCGAGCTTGAAGCCATGACGGTGACGGAGCGGATCAAGTTCAACCGGGGGGACTACACCGCAGCCTAGGCGGTCCCTCCAGCCAGCCCCCCGCCGTTGCCGCGGGCCGGATAACCTTCCAGGGCGACGTACTTGGGCCCCGCGGGCCCAAGTATGCTCCGCCAGAGCACCATCTCCCCCACCAGCGCGGGTGCGAAATTCTCGGCCCCCAGTTCGCGGTCCACAAGCCCCCAGTCCTCGCCCGCAGCCGGCGCCTTCACCCGGCCCAGGGTCACGTGCGCCCGGAAACCGTTCGCGCGCGCGCCGAAGCCCAAAGGCGCGAGGACCTGTTCCACCCACTCCGCCAACCGCGAAACCGCCGCGTCCCCTTCGGCCAGGGCGACCCAAAGCGTTCGCGGCGCGTGCGCCCCAGACCGCGCATCCGCCGAAAACGTCCCCGCCCCGCCCAGGCGCAGCGCCAGGGGCGCAAAGGAAATCTCCACGAGCGCCGAGGTGATCTCCGGCACCCGCGCTTGCTCCACCTCACCCAAAAACTTCAAGGTGATGTGCCAGTTGTCCGGCCGGGTCCAGGAAATGCGCGAGGCGAGCCGCCCGGAAAGCCGGCCGGCCACACGGGAAAGGGACACGCCCCAGTCCCGCGGCAGGGGCAGCCCCACGAAACAGCGGAAGGTTCCGGCCATGCGCCGTCTCCTGCGGGTTATCTGACGAACGTCACCATGCCGAAAAGCGCCCCGGCCACGCTCTGGGCCTTCACGGCCGCGCGCGCCCCCCGGAACAGAAAGGCCTCGGCCCTGCCACCGCCTGGCCAGGCCCAGCCGATCCACACCGTGCCCACAGGCTTTTCCCGCGTGCCGCCGGTGGGTCCGGCGATGCCGGAGATGGCCACGGAACAGCCCTTGCCCTCGGGCATTCCGGGCAGCGCGAGCGCGCCCTGGGCCATGGCCAGCACCACGGCCTCGCTCACGGCCCCATGCGTCTCGATGAGCGCGGGATCGACGCCGAGAAGCCCGCTTTTGAGGGCGTTGGAATAGGCCACCACCCCGCCGTGGAACCAGGTCGAGCTGCCGGACAGATTGGTGAGCGTGCTGGCCAGAAGTCCGCCGGTGCACGACTCCGCCGTGGCGAGCAGCCAGCCGTTCTTCGTCACCAGCCGTGCGGCGTCCGAGGCCAGGCGCTCCAGCCGGAGCGCGCCTTCCTGTTCCAACAGATCGTGATGCGCGGTGTTTTTCATGTGCCTCCCCCCGGCTCTTGTTTACAGAAGCGGGCCGCGCGTGGCAATTGGAAGGCATGGAAAGCGGAACCCTGATCCCCCTGCTCCGCCAGCGCGCGGAAAACGTGTGGCAGAAGCTGCGCCTGCGGCGGCGCGAGCCCTGGAACTGGCTCGTGCAGAACGCGAGCCTGGCCCTGCTGCCGCCCGGCCTGCTCTTCCACAGCCCGTCGCTCATCGTCCTGTCGCTTCTGGGCGCCGCCGCGGGCTGCCTCAAGCTGCCCCTGCCGCCCATGCAGCACACGGAGCTGCGCCGCCTGCTGCCCACGCTCGAACGGCTCATCGGCCAGGAGAGCGTCTGGCTGGCCAAGCCCATAGACCGCCGCAAGAAGCGGCAAGTGTGGTTCCTCTGCGCGGGCGCGCCGTTGGCCGCCCTGTTCCTGTGGCTGCAGGATCTGGGGCCCATCGGCCTGGCCATCGCGGTGTTCTTTCTGCTCCATGTGCGGCGCAAGAACATCGAACAGGGCATCGACCCGTAAGCGCCGCAAGAAATTTCCCCCTTTATTCCCGGCCCGGCATTGGGTACACGGCGGGGAGCGGAAACGCCCGCGCCTTTATTTCAAGGAGACAGAGCATGCTTGACCTCAAATTCGTGCAAAAGAACCTGGACGCGGTGAGCCAGGGCCTCAAGAAACGCTGCAAGACCGAGCCCGACGTGGCCGAGTTCGCCCGCCTGGACGAATCCCGCATCGCACTCATCCGCGAGGCCGAGGGCCTCAAGTCCGAGCGCAACCAGGGCTCTGCGGAGGTGGCGAAGCTCAAGCGCGCGGGCCAGGACGCCAGCGAACTCATGGCCTCGCTGTCCAAGATGGGCGAGCGCATCAAGGAACTGGACGCCGAGCTCGCCGTCATCGAGGCCAAGGAGTCGGACTGGCTCTTGAAGGTTCCGAACATCCCGCACGAATCCACGCCCGACGGCTGCTCCGAGGAGGACAATCCGGTCATCCGCGTCTGGGGCGAGAAGCCGAAGCTGGACTTCACGCCCAAGGAGCACTGGGAGCTGGGCCAGACCCTGGGCGGGCTCGACTTTGAGCGCGCGGGCAAGCTCACGGGCTCGCGCTTCTGCGTCAGCTTCGGCTGGGCCGCCCGCCTCGAACGCGCCCTGGGGGCGTTCATGCTCGATTGCGCCGCCGAGAACGGCTACACGGAAGTGCTGCCGCCCTTCATCGTCAACAGGCAGGCCATGATTGGCACCGGCCAGCTGCCCAAGTTCGCGGAGGACCTCTTCAAGATCGAGGGGCAGGAATACTACCTCATCCCTACGGCCGAGGTGCCCGTCACCAATCTGCACTCCGGCGAGGTGCTCGAAGAGGACCAGCTGCCCACGGCATACTGCGCGCTGACCCCCTGCTTCCGCTCCGAGGCCGGCAGCTACGGCAAGGACACCAAGGGCCTCATCCGCCAGCACCAGTTCCACAAGGTGGAGCTTGTGCGCTTCGCCCATCCGGACCAGTCCTTCGAGGAGCTGGAACTCCTGACCGGCCACGCGGAGACGGTGCTCAAACGCCTGGGCCTGCACTACCGCGTCATCGCGCTCTGCGGCGGCGACATCGGCTTCTCCTCCTGCAAGACCTACGACATTGAGGTCTGGCTGCCCGGCCAGGACAAGTACCGTGAGATTTCGTCCTGCTCGAACTTCGTGGACTTCCAGGCCCGCCGCGCGAACATCCGCTTCAAGGCCAAGGGCGCGAAGAAGAGTGAGTATCTGCATACCCTGAACGGCTCCGGCCTGGCCGTGGGCCGCACCCTGGTGGCCGTGCTCGAAAACGGCCAGCAGGCCGACGGCAGCATTGTCCTGCCCAAGGCGCTGCGCCCGTACATGGGTGGGCTGGAAAGGATTGCAATGAAATAAGGACGAGGGGCTCCCCCCCCAAATAAACGCGCTGCCGAAACGCCAGCCCCTGCGAGAACAGGGGCTGGCGTTTCTCTTTTGCCCACCGGTGCCTGCATGCCCTTCTGGGTAAGTTTCCCGGCCCTTCACATACGCAGCACGCGGCCAGAGAGGCCGTGCCGGACTTGAGCAGGGGGGGGTGAGGAAGCCGGAGACAGCCTCATACATAAGAGAAATTTTAGAAATAATCTGGAAAATATTGCCGCCTGCCCAGACTTCAGCCTAGGCAATTCGTTCCCGCACAAGTCTCGTTTCCGCGAATCCATCGCCGGGGCACGGCACAGACTGCGTCGCTGTTTCCATCTCCCCCGACCCCGCGGCCTGCTTCCGCTTGGAGGCACCGTGTAGCCGCAAGTTTGCGGACACCCGGCAAGATGACATAAAATATCCTTGAAAAGCAGCTTGATAGCAATAACGATGTCCTGGCCCCGGACTTGCTTAACCGGAAGCGGAGTGAGGCGAGGGGGGGCTGCCCTCTTTCGCAGCAGGCGCTTCTAGCCAGGGCAGGGAGTCGGTCCCAGGCCCCTGGTTCACAAGCGTCCGGTTCGGCGCGCCAGGAGAGGCCGCCGCGACCAGCACATCGAACATGCGTTGCAAGGAGGTTCACATGGCAGAACAGAGATGGCTGAACGAGGATAAGCTCGCCCTCATCATGGGGCTTATCCTCTTTGCCCTCGGGATGCTCAACTTCGCCGGGCTGGATGTCCTGGGATGGAGCGTCGATACAGGCACCTGGATGAGCGTGGATAAAATCTTCTCAGCCTCCGCCAAGGGCTACAAGTGGCTGCCCGGCTACGTATCCCTGGGGCTGACCTATGCGTTCATCACCGCGTTTCTGAGCGTGGGCGTGAAATTCCTGGGCGGCGATGTGCCCAAGTTCGTCAAGTCCTTCACCATCGTGTTTTTTGTCAGCATGGCCTGCTGGGCGGCCGGCCACTATGCCGTGATCGCCGCCACCCCGGACCAGCTGGCCAAGTTCAACCTCACCTGGGCCATGGGTCTCACCGGTGAGGCGGGCTTCATCGTCGCCCTCGTGGGAGGCATTCTCATCGGCAACTTCATGCCCGGCGTTTCCGAGGAATTGAAGGAGGCCCTGCGCCCGGAAATGTACATCAAGATCGCCATCGTCATCCTGGGCGCGGAACTTGGCGTCAAGGCCGTCGACGCCCTGGGCCTGGCCTCCGCGGTCATCTTCCGAGGCCTGTGCGCCATCGTTGAAGCCTATCTGATCTACTGGGCGCTCGTGTATTACGTCGCCCGCAAGCACTTCAAGTTCAGCAAGGAATGGGCCGCGCCCCTGGCCTCCGGCATCTCCATCTGCGGCGTTTCAGCCGCCATCGCCACCGGCGGCGCCATCCGCGCCCGGCCCATCGTGCCCATCATGGTCTCCTCGCTGGTGGTCGTGTTCACCTGTATCGAGATGCTCATCCTGCCCTTCGTCGCGCAGTGGTGGCTTTCTGGCGAGCCCATGGTCGCCGGCGCCTGGATGGGCCTGGCCGTGAAGTCCGACGGCGGCGCCGTCGCCTCCGGCGCCATCACCGACGCGTTGATCCGCGCCAAGGTGTTCGCCGACACCGGCGTGCAGTACCAGGCCGGTTGGATCACCATGACCGCCACGACCATCAAGATCTTCATCGACGTGTTCATCGGCATCTGGGCCTTCGTCCTGGCCATGGTGTGGTGCACGTTCATCGAATGCAAGCCCGGCGAACGCATGAAGTTCAGCGCCGTGCTGGACCGCTTCCCCCGTTTCGTGGCCGGTTACGTCATCACCTTTTTGATCATGCTGACCCTGTGCGCCATGGGTCCGGACCTGGTGAAGCTCGGCAAGGCCACCATCGCCGGCACCGGCACCTTCCGCGGCATCTTCTTCGTGCTCACCTTCTTCACCATCGGCGTCGTATCGAACTTCAAGAAGCTCTGGGCCGAAGGCATCGGCAAGCTGGCCGCCGTGTATGTCGTCTGCCTGTGTGGCTTCATCATCTGGATCGGACTCTTCATCTCCTGGCTGTTCTTCCACGGCGTGAAGCCGCCCGTCGTCTAGGAATGCAAAACGCCGCGCAAAACGAAAAGGAGCACTATAATGCAGCTTGAGGAAAACAAGATCGCGGAAGAGATGCAAAAGATGGAGTACGAGCCCCTCAATGACATTGAGAAGAAGCTCATCGTCTGGAGCATCGGCATCGGCGTCGTCTCCCTGGTGCTGCTCTATTGGGTCAGCACAACCTTCTTCCCCGTCGCTCACGGCGTCTAGTCCATCGTCCACCCGGGCCGGGCGAGTGCCCCGGCCCGGGCCATGCCCGCCGTGCCCCGGCCCCGGCGCGGCGGGCCCAACCAGGACCCAGCAGCATGTCGCACCCTCTCCCTGACAAGCTCCAAAACAAGTTTCTTCTGGGCCTGGCGGGCATCTTCCTCCTGCTTGGAGGCATTTTTCTCGTTTCCCTCCACATACACCTGCGCGAAATGCTGCACATCGAGGCCGAGGCCAAAGCCGAACTCGTGTTCTCGCACCTGTCCTCCGTGCAGAACTACGTGCGCATGGTTCTGCGGCCCACGCTGCGCCAGGCCCTGCCGCCGGACCAATTCCTGCTGGAGGCCATGAGCACCTCGTTCGTCACGCGCGAGGTGCTGGTGGACCTGAACGCCCAGCGCGACCAGTACCTGTACCGCCGCGTGGCGCTCTCGCCCCGCAACCCGGCTTCCTTGGCCAATGAAATGGAGCGCGGGCTTATCCGCTACTTCCAGAGCCACCCGGAGTCTCCAAAATACCACGGCTACCGGACCATCGGCGGGGTGGAGTGCTTTGTCATGGCCCGGCCTGTGCATTTCGAGCAGGAGTGCATGGCCTGCCACGGCGACCCCAAGGACGCGCCCCGCGTGCTCATTGAACGCTACGGCGCGACGCGCGGTTTTGGCCGCAAAGTGGGCGAACTGGCCGGACTCGATTTCGTGGGCATGCCTGTGGACAAGAGCGTCCAGCACATCCGGCGGTCCATTGTCCTGTTCGGCGGCTTTTTTTTCGCCGTGGCCGCGGGCGTGTTCCTGCTCATCATGATTTTCTTCAACCGCCTGGTGGTGACGAACCTGCGGCGGCTCTCCGCCATCTTCCGCGAAAATTTCAACAGCCCCAAGGATCAGGGCATACTGGACCACCTGGACAAGGGCGACGAGATCAACTCGCTGCTGGAGGCCTTCGGGGCCTTTGCCGCCCACCTGCGCGAGGCCAGAAGCCAACTGGAGGACTACGCCGCCAACCTGGAGGAGAAGGTCCGCGACCGCACGGCGGACCTGGGTCTGGAGGCGGCGGAGCACAGGACCGACGTACGCCTGTTCGTGGAGCTTTTGGGCGACCTGAACCGCAGCCAGGATCACGCAGAGCTTCTGGAGAGCGCCCTGCCACGCATCGCGGAGCGGTTCGGCGCCACGCGGGCGGCCTACCTCTGCGCGCCCCTGGGCCGCCAGCAATACGCCTGGCCCGGCCCGGACTGCCAAGCCCTCATGCCCAAGGACTGGGTGGTGGTGGCGAATGCGGGCCGCGTGCGCATAGAGGCCGACCGCGTCTTCGTGCCCGTGAGCACCTCGGACTCCAACCGGGGCCTCATGGGCCTGTTCTGGGAAAACAGCCACAGGCCTGAGGTCGCGCCGGAGGTGCTCCTTGCCCTTGGGCAGCAGCTCGGCATCGCCATTGAAAACCTGGAGGCCATCGACGCGCTCCTGCGCCAGAACCGGCTGCTGGAGCGAATCTTCGAGGGCATCTCCGACCCGTTGCTCCTGGTGGACGAAAGCGGAGCCGTGGTGCTGGCCAATTCCTCGGCCCGCGCCCTGGCCGAAGGCATCCGTCCCGGTTCGCGCATCGAAACCTGGTTCGCCAGCATCTCCGCACCGGCGGTGGAGGATGGCACCCTGGCCGCGGCCATCAGTGGCGCCGCGCCCTCCAGCCTGGAGTTCGAACTGACCGGACCGCGCACCCTGACCGTGAGCGTGTACCCTTTAAGCGACGGCGGCGGCATGGGCCGGGCCGTGGTCTATATCCACGACACCACTGCGGAGAAACGTCTGCGCGCCCAGATGCAGCAGAGCGAAAAGCTGGCCGCCCTGGGCAAGCTGGCCGCTGGCCTGGCGCACGAAATCAACAACCCCCTCGGCGTCATCAGCTGCTACGCCCAACTGCTGCAAAAGAGCCAGCAGGACAGCCAGGCCCAGGAGGACCTTGAGGTCATCGTGCGCCACACGAAGGTGGCTCAGAAGGTGCTGCGGGACCTGCTGGGCCTGGCGCGGGCCGACGCTTCCGGCACGGGCCCCAGCGACCTGAACGCCGTGGCGCGCGACCTGACGCGGATCTTCCGCCCGCAGGCGGACAAGAACGGTGTGGCGCTGACCTTAGACCTGGCCGAGGGCCTGCCGCGCGTCACCGCCAGCGTCTCGACCCTGGAGCAGATCCTGACCAACCTGCTGGTGAACGCCTTCGACGCCGCGCCCCCGGGAAACGGACGCATCCGCGTGGGCACCGAGGCGGGCGCGGATGGCAAAAGCGTGCGTCTGCGCGTGGCGGACAACGGACCGGGCATCCCCCCCGAAAACCTGGGCCAGATCTTCGACCCGTTCTTCACCACCAAGGAGATCGGCAAAGGCACCGGCCTCGGGCTCACCGTGGTGCATGAGCTCATGCGCGAACTGAACGGCGTGGTGGAGGTGCTGGGTGGAGACGGGGCCACTTTCCTCTTGACCTTTCCAGCCGCGCCCTCCCATGTTTTGGGAGAGTCCTCTGCCGCGCGGGCTGCTGCGCGTGGGGCGCGCGCATGAACACGCGCGCGGCGCGGGGCGATATTTACGGAAACGCCAGCGCACTTTTTGTCGAAGGCGTTGGAACACATGTGCGGAACCACCGGACAAACCAAGATTCGCGGAGAGAAGTATGGAACGAGAAGCGCTTCTGGCAAAACTGATGGACTTGTTGCGCGAGGACGAACGTCCCGTCCTGCGCCGGAAGATAGATGAAGCCCTGACTGAGCACATGCAGGGGGCAGGCGGCGACGGCAGCGCGGCCGACGCGGAGAGCGAGGGGCGCGCCCTGCGCTTCCTCCAGGACCTGGACATCTTCGTGAATCTGCGCGGGCCGGACTTCATCTACTCGCGCGGCATCGCCGAGAGTCTGCGCGTGGGCGAGGAGATCTTCGAGCTGGCTTATGTCTTCAAGCGCGCCATGCGCTGATGGCCTTCCAGACTCATTGCATCTGCCCGCGCCACAGTGCTGCGCAACAGGGAGATGGCGGCTTACGCCAGCGCCACCAGGTCGTAGCTTTTGGCCTGCTCGATGTCGGCCAGGACCATGCGCCCCGGTTTGACCTTGGGGCCGCTCACGTAGGTCACGCCGTCCACCTCCGGGGCCTGGAACCAGACGCGGCCCACGTGCAGGCCGGGCCACTCCGGACTCTCCTCCTCCACCAGCACCTCCTGCCGGGTGCCGATGAGCGCCTCCAGCCGCTCGCGGCTGATCTCCTCCTGCAGCTTCATCAGGGAATTGCGGCGTCGGGTCTTGGTGCCCTGCGGCACCTGTCCGGGCAGGTCCGCGGCCTTGGTGCCCTCCTCCTGATGGTAGGGGAAGACGCCAAGATTGGTGAAGCGGGAGCGCTCCACGAAGCCCTTGAGCGCTTTGAAGTGCTTGTCCGTCTCGCCGGGAAAGCCCACGATGAGGCTGGTGCGCAGGGCGGCCTCCGGAAAGTGCGCGCGCACGCGGTCGATGACCAGCGAGGGATCCTGGGCGAAAGGCCGGCCCATGGCGGCCAGGATCTCCGGATGGGCGTGCTGCAGCGGGATGTCGAAATAGGGCAGCAGCGGCCGGCCGAGGCCAGCAAGATGCTTCAAAAGCCCGTCCGTGAGCCCGGCGGGATACAGGTACATGAGCCTGAGCCACTTGAGCCCTTTGATGGGCATGAGCCGGTCCAGCAGGTGCTTGAGCCCGTCCGTGAGCCCCAGGTCGTGGCCGTAGCTGGTCACGTCCTGGCCCACCAGCACCAATTCCGGCACCCCGCCCTGCTCCACAAGCAGGCGCGCCTCGCGCTCCAGCTCGTCCAGCCCTCGGCTCACGTGCTTGCCGCGGATGCTCGGGATGGTGCAGAAGGCGCACTTGTGCGAGCAGCCCTCGCTGATCTTGAGGTAGGCGAAGCCCGGCGCGGTGCTCAGCCGGCGCGGTCCCATGGTGTCGAGGTTCTTTTTGCCCAGGGCCGCGCCAACCAGGGCGGGCCAGTGGTCCAGCTCCCGCGTGGAGAGCCACAGGTCCACCTCCGGCAGGTCCGCCGCCAGGTCCGCCGCTCCGTAGCGGCTCACCATGCAGCCGGTGACGGCGACGACGGGTTTTTTCGCCGCGCCCTCGGCCTCGCGGATGACGGAGAGCACGGTGTCCACGCTCTCCTCCACGGCCGGGCGGATGAACCCGCAGGTGTTCACCAACACCAGATCGGCCTCGGCCACGCTGTCCACGGGAACGAGGCCGCGCCCGAGAACGCCCAGCATCCGTTCCGTGTCCACGCGGTTTTTGGGACAGCCCAGGCTGATGGTGTGGACGCGGGTCGACGGCATATGATTCTCCTCGATAGGTGTAGGGACATTCTTGGGAGGTTGTTGCGCTTTGCCCGGACTCGTGTAGTATAACGTATCAGGTTATCCTCACGGCGCGTCCCCCCGGCGCGAAAGGAGGCCCGCGCATGGTGGAATCCTTGCGGGCGAAGAAGCAATACCGCATCGGCCTCATAGGCGACAAGTCATCCCTTGTGCCTTTCTGGGAACTTTTCGCCTCGTTCGGCAATGAGCGGATCATCGGGCAATTGGGACTCCAGGCTCTGGCCCTGCACGACGAGGCCCAGACCGGCGGAGGCGCGCCGCCCGGGCTTGATCTGCCCGTCTACCCGGGCTGGCGCGAGATGCTCGCCGCACATCCAGACATCACCCTGGTCATAGAGACCACGGGACGCCCCGCCCTGCTCACCGGACTGCGCCAGGAGCTGCCCGCGAGCGTGGGCCTCGTGGAGCGCTCCGCCGCCAGCTTCTTCGTGCGGCTGTTGTCCTCGGACCAGATGTGGGTGGCCTGCAAGCTCGATCTGCTGCAAAGCCAGAGTCTGGTCAAGGGCATCATCGACCAACTGCGCGAGGAGATCGCCCTGGTGGACGGCCAGGGACTGGTGCTCGACTGCAACAAGGCCGTGCTGGAGGCCCAGGGCCTGCAAAAGGGGGAAATCATGGGCCAGCATCTGCGCGAGTTCTTCCGCCTGCCGGAGGGCCTGGGCAACAACGCCGAGACCCTGCACCCCCTGGAGCACGCGCTGGCCACAGGCGAAAGCGCGGAGGCCACCCTGGCCCACGTGGACACGGAAGGTGGGCTGCACTACACGCGCGAGTATGTCTACCCCATCCAGGACACCGACGGCGCCCCCGCGAGTTTTCTGTGCATCCGCCGCGACATCACAAGCCGCACCCAGATGGAACAGCGGCTCCAGCAGTCCGAGCGGCTGGCCTCCATCGGCGAGATGAGCACCTACATTGCGCACGAGATCAGAAACCCGCTCTTCGCCATCGGCGGCTTCGCCCACCAGCTCCTGCGCACCGTGAGTGAACCCGCCGCACGCGAGAAGATCGAGATCATTATCGAGGAATCCAAACGCCTGGACAGCATCCTGAAGAGCATTCTGACCTTCGCCAAGCCTGTGGCCCCCGGCAGTGGACACGCGGACCTCAACCAGATCGTGCGCGACACCATGGAGCTCATGGGCATGGCCTGCGAGGGGCAGGGCATCGAAACCGTGCTGCACCTGAGCGAGGAACTGCCCAAGATCAAGGCCGACCCCGAGCTCATCAAGCAGTGCCTCATCAATCTGGTCAAGAACGCCGTGGAGGCCATGCCCAGCGGCGGGACGCTCAACGTGCGCACTGGCCTGGGCCCGGCCCACGTCATCCTGGAGGTCGAGGACTCGGGCACGGGCATCGCCCCGGACATCCGCGACAGGGTCTTCAGTCCCTTCTTCAGCACCAAGGGCCGAGGCTCCGGCCTGGGGCTCGCCATGATCAAGAAGATCCTGGATGACATGGGCGGCACCCTGGAGCTGGTCAGCATCCCGGGCGAGGGCACCCGCGTGATCCTGCGCCTGCCCCCGCAACTGGCGGTTGCGAAACCCGAACCGGACAGGTAGACTAGGCTCCATGAGCATCGCCAAAGAGCCCTTGGAGAAACGCATCGTCCTGGCCACCCGGAACACGGGCAAGATAAAGGAACTCAACGACCTGCTGACCGGATTCGGTCTCACCGTGCTGGGTCTGGACGACTTCCCGGAGATCGGGGAGATCGAGGAGACCGGGACGACCTTTGCCGAAAACGCGGCGCTCAAGGCCCGCACCGTGGCCCAGGCCACGAAGCTCGTCGCCCTGGCCGACGACTCCGGCCTCGTGGTCGAAGCCCTGGGCGGAGCGCCCGGCGTCTACTCCGCCCGCTATTCCGATCCCGGCGCCACGGACGCGCGCAACAACCAGAAGCTGCTGGACGTCATGCAGGACGTGCCCGAAGCCAAGCGGAACTGCCGCTTCGTCAGTTTGGTCGCGGCCATTGCGCCAAACGGCGCGGAAATTTTCGCCGAAGGCCGCTGGGAAGGACGCGTGCTCGACGCGCCGCGCGGCAGCGCCGGCTTCGGCTACGATCCGCTATTCCTGGACCCGGAGCTGGGCCGCAGCGCGGCCGAACTCTCGCGGGAAGAAAAGAACGCGCGCTCGCACCGGGGACATGCCCTGCGCGCGCTGCTTGAGGCCTGGCCGGACTTCTGGGCCCGCGCTTCGAAACAATCCTAACCCCCCTGCCGTCTACGGAGGTCCCCCATGTGTGGAATCATTGGTTACTGCGGCCACAGGCCAGCCGTCCCCCTCGTGGTGGAAGGCCTGCGCCGCCTTGAATATCGCGGTTACGACTCGGCGGGCGTAAGCTTCGTCCAGGGCGGCGAGCTCTCGGTCATCCGCGCCAAGGGCAAGCTGGTGAACCTGGAGAAGAAGCTTGAAAGCCAGCACGTGTTCTCCGCCACCTCCGGCATGGGGCACACCCGCTGGGCCACCCACGGCCCCCCGGTGGAGAAGAACGCCCACCCCCACCTCGACCACTCCGGGCGGCTGGCCATCATCCACAACGGCATCATCGAGAACTACCAGGAGATCAAGGCCGAGCTGACCGCGAAAGGCATCACCTTCCGTTCCGACACGGATTCCGAAGTGCTGGTGAACCTCATCGCCGAGTGCCTCAAGGACACCGGCGGCGACGTGACCAAGGCCATCTCCAAGGCGCTTTCCCGCGTGGACGGCGCGTACGCCATCGTGGTCATGAGCGCGGACCATCCGGGCACCCTGTGGGCCACCCGCGTGGCCAGCCCGCTGGTCATGGGCGTGGGCACGGGCGAGAACTTCTTCGGCTCCGACATCCCGGCCTTCCTGCCCTACACCCGCGACGTGGTGTTTTTGGAGGACGGCGAGCTGGTCAAGATCACGGCCAGCACCTGGGAAGTCATGGAGACAGCGAGCCTCAAGCCCATCGAAAAGAAGATCGATCACATCAGTTGGGACGTGCAGGCCGCCGAGAAGGGCGGCTTTAAGCACTTCATGCTCAAAGAGATCTTCGAGCAGCCCAAGGTCATCCGCGACTGCCTGCTCGGCCGCATCGACTCCGCCACGGGCCAGGTGCGCCTGCCGGAGCTGGACGACATGCCCGTGCCGGAGCGTCTGCACATCGTGGCCTGCGGCACGTCATACCACGCCGGGCTCTGGGGCATGTACCTGCTGGAAAAATACGCCAAGATCCCGGTGCAGGTGGAGATCGCCTCCGAATTCCGTTACCGCGACCCCATTTTGCCGAAGAACGGCGTGGTGCTCGCAATCAGCCAGAGCGGCGAGACCATGGACACCATGGCCGGCATCAAGCTGGCCAAGCAGCGCGGCCTGCCGGTCATCGGCCTGTGCAACGTGGTCGGTTCCAGCATCTCGCGCGAGGCCGACCGCGTGGTGTACAGCCAGGCCGGGCCGGAGATCAGCGTGGCCTCCACCAAGGCCATGTGCAGCCAGCTTACCGCGCTGCTGCTTTTGACCCTGTACTGGGGCCGCAAGAGCGGCGCCATGACCGAGGCCGCCTGCGCGGACATGGTGCGCGAGCTGACCACCCTGCCCCAGGCGCTGGAAGACGCCCTGCCCTCCTTGCGCGCCACGGCCCAACGCTTGGCGCACCACTACGAGGAGGCCACAAGCTTCCTGTTCCTGGGCCGCGGGCCGAGCTTCCCCCTGGCCCTGGAGGGCGCGCTCAAGCTCAAGGAGATCAGCTATATCCACGCGGAGGGCTACGCCGCTGGCGAGATGAAGCACGGACCCATCGCCCTCATCGACCCGCACTTCCCCACCTTCGCCATCGCGCTGGACGACGAGTTCTTCCCCAAGGTGAAGTCCAACCTGGTGGAGGTGCAGGCGCGCGCGGGCGAGATCATCGCCCTGACCAACGAGGGCCAGGACCTCGCCGTGGAGCATCACTGGACGCTGCCCAAGGCCACGGGCCCGCTTTCGGCCTTCGTCATCCTGCCCGCGCTGCAGCTCTTCGCCTATGAAATGGCCGACTACCTGGGCAAGGACGTGGACCAGCCGCGCAACCTGGCCAAGAGCGTCACTGTTGAATAACCCCGCCGTCAGGCTGGCCGGGGCATAGCGCCCGGCCAGCTTCTGGCGGGAAGCAGGCAATGCCATGTTCCGTATCGCCCTGCCCCGAAAACGTCCGGTCCTGCTTTTGGTGACGCTGGTTCTGGCGCTCGGCTTCCTTGGCACCACCCTGGTGAGCTACCAGGTGTCGCGCCAGGCCATCCGCGACTCCATCCTCACCCAGGAATTGCCCCTGACCTCGGACACCGTGTACTCCGAGATCCTAAAAGACCTGGTGCGGCCGATCTATGTGGCCTCCATGATGGGCAACGACACCTTCCTGCGCGACTGGACGCTGAGCGGCGAGCACGACAAGACCCAGGTGACCCGCTATCTGGCGGAGATCATGGCCCGCTACGGGGCCTTCACCAGCTTCTTCGTGTCCGCCGCCACACACAACTACTACCACCCCTCCGGCGTGCTCAAGCAGATCAGCGCGCTTGAGCCCCGCGATCTCTGGTACTTCCGCGTGCGCGGCATGAAAGAGCCGTATGAGATCAACGTGGACCAGGACATGGCCAACCACGACCTTTTGACCATCTTCATCAACTACCGCGTGCTCGACTACCAGGGCCGCTACCTCGGCGTCGCCGGAGTGGGGCTCACCGTGGAGGCCGTGCGCACGGCCATCGCCAAGTATCAGGAGCGCTTCGACCGGCGCATCTCCTTCGTGGACGCCCAGGGGCGCATCCTGCTTTCCGCCGACCACGGTCAAAGGGAGACCAACATCCACTTCATGGAGGGCCTGCGCGACCAGGCCCCAGCCCTCCTGGGCACAAAAAACGGCTCGTACGAGTACGAGAGCGGCGGCCAGACACACCTGTTGAACGTGCGCTACATCCCGGAGCTCAAGTGGTTCCTGTTCGTGGACAAGACCGAGGACAGGGCGCTTGCGGGCATCCGCCGCACGCTCTACGTGAATTTGGCCGTGTGCCTGGCCGTCACGTTCCTGGTCGTGTGCATCACCGGCATGGTCCTCACCCGTTATCAGAACCGCGTGGAGGAGATGGCCACCACGGACAAGCTGACCGGGCTATTGAACCGGCAGACCCTGGACGTCCTGTTCCAGCAGGCCATCAGCCTGGCCCAGCGCGCGGGAGAGCCCTTGGCCGTCCTCCTGGCGGACATCGACTACTTCAAGGCCGTCAACGACCGGCACGGGCACCTGGCGGGAGACGGGGCGCTCAAATGCGTGGCCGCGTGCCTGCGCCAGAACCTGCGGGCCTCGGACACGGTGTGCCGCTGGGGCGGCGAGGAATTTCTCATGATCCTGAAGAACTGCGATGCCCAGGCGGGCAGGGCCCTGGCGGAAAAGCTGCGCCAGGCCGTGGAGGCGGACGCCGAGTTGCGTGCGCTGACTCCGGATGGCGTCACGCTGAGCTTCGGGGTGGCCCAGCTCTCGGCGGGTGAAACCGAGGAGAACCTGGTCGGCCGGGCCGACAAGGCCTTGTACGAGGCCAAACTGGCCGGACGCAACCGCGTGTGCGTGGCGGACTAGCTGTGGAGTTGCAAGACGTTGTTCACAACCTCACCGACTCGGCTGATGGGCGGTTTGTTTTGTAACGCAGAGTGATTTCTGTAGAAGTTGTATTCGTGGAGCCAGCGTGGCAACTCGCTGGCTCTTTCGTTTGAG
>JARLHQ010000007.1 GCA_031292175.1 Humidesulfovibrio sp. | reverse complement strand
GACTCAAACGAAAGAGCCAGCGAGTTGCCACGCTGGCTCCACGAATACAACTTCTACAGAAATCACTCTGCGTTACAAAACAAACCGCCCATCAGCCGAGTCGGTGAGGTTGTGAACAACGTCTTGCAACTCCACACCTAGTTCGCCTTAGCCGAGTCCGACGGCTTCCAGCACGGCCTGGACGCGGTGCGCATAGGTGTGCGCCCGCGCCAGTTCCGCGCGCCAGGCGTTTTTGAGGCCTTCGGCTCCGGAGGCCGACGCCCGGAGGGCCTTGAAACGCGGGGCGATGTCCCGCGGCGTGCGGAAGGTGATCGCCCGCGTCAGCTCCAGGGGGAACAGGTCGAGGCCCGGCGTGGCGTCGGTCAGAAGCAGCCCGCCAAAGGCCCAGGTGTCGAAGTGCCGCTGGGTCAGACCGTGCGGCAGGAGCGGGCTCGTGCAGTTCAGGCAGGCCGCCGCGCTGGCGCAGAGGTCCGGCAGAGCCGCGTAGTAGTCCACCGGCCCGCGCAGATCGGTTCCCTCCGGCAAGAGCGGCCGCCACTCCGCATCGCCAAAGACCGTCAGCGCGCCGGAAAGATCCGCCTGGGCCCGAGCGAGGCAGTCCGTGCGCCAGGCCTTGCCTGCCTCCTCTGCGCAAAAGCCCGCCTTGCGCACCTCCGCACCCGGCCACAATCTGTCGATGCCCAGCCGCGTGAGCCACCAGCCGAAGTCCGGCCTGCCACCCGCGTCCATGAGCCGCCTGGCTTCGGTCCAGGCCGCGTCCGGCACCCGGCACCCGGCGAAGAAGTCCGCCTTGCCGGGGAAGGCGCTGCGCCCCACGAACACCAGCCGCTCCGCCAGGTCGGCCCTGGCGGGGGAGGGGGGGCGCGCCGGGCCCGCGAGGTCCTGGGCCCGCGCCGCCAGGGGTAGGTGGCGGACCAAGCCCGCGCCGAGCTGTTTGAGTGGCTCAACGAACCAATGGTCGGTGACGAAGAGGGGCAGGCGCGTCCAAAAGCGGGACCTGATGCCGGAGAGCAGGTGCAGGGGATTGTCCACGCACCACACCGCGATGCGCGCGCCCGCGGCTTCGAGCAGGTGAGCGGCCTCGCCAATGAGGTCAAGCCCCCGGAAGTTCACGGAGAAGTAAAGCGCCGGGCATTCTCCCCCGGCGAGCAGGGCGCGCAGGGCGGTTTCGTCGGGCAGTTCGCGCACCCGATAACCCAGACCCTCGAAGGCCTCGCGCAGTTCCAGGCGGAGCAGATCGGCCTCGCCGCCTGGCAGCCAGACCAGCTTCGGGTCCGGCGCGGGAGCTTGGGGCAGAAGCGAAAGCTGGAGCCTCGCGACGAGCGGCCCCCAGAAGCCGGGAAACAGGCGCGGGCCGGGGCGGTACAGGATCACCCGGGAGCTGCTGGCGACGGACAGGAACGCGTCGGCTGGCAGTTCCTCGAACCCGTCCGGGATGCGGCCGCGCCAGTCTTGCCCCAGTTGCTCCGCCATGTCCGGCGTCTCGACGTAGCGCACATGGCCGCGCAAGCCGAGCAGTTCTGCCAGGCCCTCCGGTTCCGGGCCGAGGCCCAGCAGGAGCGCGTCCGGCCCAGTGCCGAACAGCGGCAGGAAATCCGGCGCGTTCGCGGGCAGGGTCTTGGGCAGGCCCAGTTCGTCGAGGACTCTCGGACGCCTGGGGCGGGCATCGGCCGGGTTGGGCATGGCGGCTCCTTGCCTGCGTCCTTGGCAAGCTGTGCGGATTACGCTAGGGGTGCTTCGAACAGGACGGCCCATGAAACAATATCGCGACCATTATTTCAAGCGCGCCAAGGCGGAAAATTACCCCGCCCGCAGTGTTTACAAGCTTCAGGAGCTGGACGCAAAGTTTACGCTGCTTGCCCCGGGGCTCAAGGTGCTCGACCTCGGCGCCGCGCCGGGCTCATGGACGCTTTTTTCGGCCCAGAAGATCGGCCCGGCTGGCCGCGTGCTGTCGCTGGACATCCAGACCACGGAGCAGGAGTTCCCGGAGAACGTCACTTTCCTGGTGCACGACGCCTTCGAGGATTCGCCCGAACTCCTGGCCCTCATGGAGCCGCTCTTGCCATTCGACTTCGTCATGAGCGACATGGCCCCCAAAACCACGGGCGTCAAGTTCACGGACCAGGCGCGCAGCGTGGAGCTGTGCGAGCGCGCCCGCGACGTGGCGCTACGGCGGCTCAAAGTGGGGGGCAATTTCGTGGCCAAAATATTCGAGGGCCCGGACGCCAAAGACTTCCAGGAGTCGCTCCGGCCATATTTCGAGAAGGTGCGCGGTTTCAAGCCCAAGAGTTCGCGGGCGGAAAGCAAGGAGACCTTCATTCTGGGACTTGGCTTTCGGGGCCAGGTTCTGTAAAGTGTCCTGTTTCGGAGCCTCGGGGCTTCATATTATCTTTTTTTGGAGGATTCATGTCCGGACATAGCAAATGGGCCACGATCAAACGCGCCAAGGCCAAGACCGACGCCAAGAAAGGCGCGGTGTTCACCAAGGTCACCAAGGATATCATCCTGGCGGCCAAGGGCGGCGGCGACCCCAATATGAACGCCCGCCTGCGCGCGGTCATCGCCAAGGCCAAGTCCGCCAACATGCCCAATGACAAGATTGAGCAGGCCATCAAGAAAGGCACCGGCGAACTGGCTGGCGGCGAAATTTTCGAGATGATGTACGAGGGCTATGCTCCTGGCGGCGTGGCCATGCTGGTCGAGGTGGCCACGGACAACAAGAACCGCACCATCGCGGAAGTCCGCCACATCATCAGCAAGGGCGGCGGCAACATGGGCGAGCCCGGCAGTGTGGCCTGGATGTTCGACAAGCGCGGCGTGCTCTCTTTTGACGGCGCCAAGTACACCGAGGACCAGATCATGGAAGTGGCCCTGGAGGCCGGCGCCGACGATGTGGTGACCGAGGATGAGTCCATTGAGGTGCGTGTGGCTCCGGAGAACTACTCCGCCGTGGAGAAGGCCTTCGAAGACGCGGGCATCACCGTGGAGAGCTCCGAGCTGACCATGCTGCCCAAGAACATGACCCCGGTGGACGTGACGACGGCCCGCAAGGTCATGAACCTCATGGAAAACCTGGAAGAGAACGACGACGTGTCCAATGTGTACGTCACCGCCGACTTCACCGATGAAATCATGGAAGAGCTGGGGTAGCATGGCCGGGCCCGTGGCGGTGCTGGGGCTCGACCCCGGAAGCCAGGTGACTGGCTATGGGGTTGTGCGCGAGACCTCCGGCCGCGCGGAACTCATTGCCGTGGGCACCATCCGAACGCCCAGCGGCGGCGAAATGGCCGAGCGCCTGGGCGTCATCTACACCCGCGTGGCCGAGATCATCAAAGCCCACGCGCCGAATGAGGCCGCCATCGAGTCCGTGTTCGTGTCCAAGAACACCGCCTCGGCCCTCAAGCTGGGCCAGGCGCGCGGCGCGGCCATGGCCGCCTGCGCCGTGGCTGGCCTCTCCGTTGCCGGCTACCCGCCCACCCAGGTGAAAAAAAGCCTGGTGGGCGTGGGCCGGGCGGAGAAGGAACAGGTGGCCTTCATGGTGGCGCAGATCCTGGGCGTAAAGAATCCGAACTGGGCGCTGGACGCCAGCGACGCCCTGGCCATTGCCATCTGCCACCTGAACGAACGCCGCATGCGCAAGCTCACCGGCGCTTGAGGGAGGCCCCGTGATCGCCTACATTGAAGGACGTCTGCAGGACATCACCGGCAAGGGCTGCGTGGTCGTGACTCCCGGCGGCGTGGGGTACGAGCTGGCCCTGCCCAGCACGGCGCTGGTCGCCCTGCCGCAAAAGGGCGGGGAGGTGCAGCTCTTCACGCACATGATCGTGCGGGAGGACGCCCTGGACCTTTACGGCTTCATAGCCAGGGACGACCGCGACGTCTTCCGCCTGCTCATCGGCATCGACAAGCTGGGGCCGAAGAAGGCCCTGTCCATTCTCTCCCACTTCAAGCCCGAGCACCTGCGCGAGATCGTGCTGCGCGAGGACGCGGACATGCTGGCCACCGTGCCCGGCATCGGGCCGAAGTCCGCGCGGGAGATCATGTGGAAGCTTAAGGACAAGGTGGCCGGCATCAAGACAGGGCCCACCCTGGCCGGCACGCCGCAGGAGACGCCCCAGGGCGAGTATTTCGACGCGCTCTCCGGCATGAAGGCCCTCGGCTACACCGAGGACGAGGCTCGGCCCATGGTGCGTGAGATCTTTGAGGCCGAGCCGGACATCGACGCCAGCGCCGCCATCCGCCTGGCCCTGAAAAAGATCGCCCAGGCGCGGTCATGAGTGATGGGGGAAGCATGAGCGACGACATTGCCGGCAAGAATCCCCAGGTGGACGACACCGTCCGGCCGCAACATCTGGCTGATTTCATCGGCCAAACCGACGTGCGCTCGAACCTTTCCGTGTTCATCCAGGCGGCCAAGGAGCGCGGCCGCGCGCTGGACCACACGCTGTTCTCCGGCAATCCCGGCCTGGGCAAGACGACTCTGGCCCAGATCATGGCCAGCGAACTCGGCGTGAACATGGTCTCAACCTCCGGGCCCGTGCTGGAGCGCGTGGGCGACCTAGCGGCCATCCTGACCAACCTGCAGCGCCATGACATCCTGTTCATCGACGAGATCCACCGCATGCCCGCAACGGTGGAGGAGATCTTGTATCCCGCCATGGAGGACTACAAGATCGACCTCATCATCGGACAGGGACCGGGCGCGCGCACCGTCAAGATAGACCTGGAGCCTTTCACCCTGGTGGGCGCCACCACGCGTGTCGGGCTTTTGACCTCGCCCCTGCGCGACCGCTTCGGCTGCGTGTTCCGCCTGGAGTTCTACTCCCCGGAGGAACTGGCGCGCATCGTCTTGCGTGCGGCGGGCATCCTGCGCATTCAGGTGACGGAGGAGGGGGCCTGGGCCATCGGGCGCAGGTCGCGCGGCACGCCGCGCATCGCCGGGCGGCTTTTGCGCCGCATCCGCGACTATGCCGTGGTCTCCGGCCAAGGCGTGGTGGATAAGCATCTCGCCGAGGAGTCCCTGGACAAGCTTGACGTGGACCCGCACGGCCTGGACCAGATGGACCGCAAGATTCTCTCGCTCATCGTGAACCAGTTCAGCGGCGGGCCGGTCGGCGTCAAGACCATCGCCGTGGCCTGCTCCGAAGAAGCCCGCACCATCGAGGACATCTACGAGCCCTTCCTCATCCAGTGCGGCTTCATCAAGCGCACCCCGCGCGGCCGCGTGGCCACGGCCAAGGCCTACCAGCATCTCAAAATGCGCCTGGGCGACGAGGGCGGGCTCTCCTGAATGCCCGCGCCGCGGAATGCTTGACCATGCGGCAGGCTCTCCCTCTCCTGCTTCTTGAACCCGCCAGGATACTCCTCCCTCTGAAAAGAAACTTGACGAAGACGCTTGTTCCTTGTAATGTCCTGAGAAGTTTGTGACAGCCCGGTTGCTTTTTGGCTGCAGGGCTGATTGTCGGTTTGCAGCCTGTTAATTTCGGATAACGTCCCGAACTGGATGACGCCGGAGAACCGGCGCAAGACCTCCCCTGGACCTGGATGCGACTTTGGGCCACCCGCTCCACGGGAATACGGAGGAAACGTCATGTTCGGACAGCTTTTACAGCCCATGCATCTGCTGTTGATTCTCATCATTGCCTTGCTCATCTTCGGCCCCGGCAAACTGCCGCAGCTGGGAGCGAGCCTTGGCAAGAGTCTTCGCGAATTGCGCAAAGGTCTGGACGGCACTGAAACCCCCAGCCAGCCTACCCAGCCTACCCAGAGTACGGATACACGAAAATAGCGCGCCGCCGCGCCCTGACCGGTCCTTTTGACCGGTTCTAAAGCCCGGCGCCCGCAAGCCACCCGGAGTTCGCTTCACTGCGGTCTGCCGGATTTTCGTGTTGCTGTATTCGATCGGCGCGAAAGCGTTACAGGGAGGCTGTCATGTCCCAGCACGCCAACGACATCTCTTTGAGCGCGGTCCTGGACCGCCCCGTCATCAGCCAGTCTGGCCGCGAGGTCGGGAAACTGCTCGACGTGGCCATGAGCCCGGGCGATCCCCTTGCCCGTGTGCACCACGCTCTGGCGAAGACAGCGCCGGGCGTTCGCCGCTGGCCTTCAGCGACTTGGCCCTGTTCAACTAGGTTATGGGCCTTCGTGAAAAGCCTTTGTGCGCTTTGCCGAGGACGGCAAAAATGACGGCTGCCGCGACAGCAATGATGAGTAAGTCCAAGAACTCGTCGGTCTTTGGCGAGGACCTCTTGGTCGGTACCTTCCCGCTCAAATGTGGGCAGGGATCGCCCGAAAAGCAAAACGGCTTATCCAAAGGTTGCCACTTCGCTAGAACTGAAGTCAAGCCTGCGAATCATAGGTCTAGTGTTTGAGACGCAGCCCCGTCGCATAAACGGAGCCGTGGAGCGGATCGATATTGCCTGAAGGCTGAACGTTCCGTTCACGGCCCCGCTTTGCCATCTGCTATGCGTAGGTATGCTTGAGCTTCATGACGTCGCGGTAGGGAACCACGCCTTGAAGCACATCGTTCTCATCCAGAACCGGAATGGCCCTGAAACCGTAGCGTTCGAACATTGCCGTGGCGTCTGCGAGAGTGTCGCCAAGGGTAAGACTCTTCACGTTCGTGGTCATTATTGCATCCAAGGGCAGTGAGGGGTCTGCGCGGAGGATCGCGTGGTAGTCAACCACTCCGAGTAATTGGTGTCCGCCGGAGATGACGTAGATGTACCAGATGACGTCCTTGTCCCGGGCGACCTCGCGAAACTGATGAAAAACCTCGCTGACCTTGGTCTCGGGTGGGAAGGCGATGATGCTGTCCGTGGCGAAGTCTGAGATGTCCTTGTCATGCTCGTCCATGAGCGACTCGATCTTCTCCACGTGCTCCTTCTCGTCCATCAGGGCAAGGATGTCGTCGGCGTCCGAGGCAGGCAGCGCTGAGAGCACATCGGCGGCCTGAGCCGGGGTCATCTCCTCAATGAGTTCGGCGGCCTTCTCATCGCCGATGCTGTGGATGATCTCGCGCTGCACGCGGGGCTCGATCTCCTCAAGAGTGTCGGAGGCCTGTTCCACGTCCAGATCGTTGAATACCGAGAGTCGGTGGTCGTGGTCCATCTCCTCCAGGATGTCAGCCAGGTCCACGGGATGAATCTCGTGCATCTTCTCCTTGAGGATGTTGAGCTTGAGGCTGCCGCTGAAACGGCCCAGCTCATGCGAGAGCGGCTGCACGTACTTCCAGGGGATAGGTTCGTCCTTGAGCGTGGCCGCCAGGTCACTGATGAAGGTGGCCAAGCGGCTCAGGCCGATGCGGCGCAGGAAGCTCTGGCGCGAACAATCCACGCCGCTGACATAGAGTTTGCCGCCCCGCTTGCCCAGGCGCACGTCATAGACCACCTCGACCTCGTGGTCTTCGAGGTCCACGACCTTCTTGTCCAGAATATGGTCCTGCAGAAGCACGAGGCCGTCGAAGTGGTCCCTCTCGCAGCTCTTGATGCTCTCCAGGCGCACAGTCACCTCATGTTCCCCGATAGCAACGTCAGCCCATGGGACTAACAACGATTTGTTGCCAAAGGAGCGGCTGACGATGATCTCAGTGACCTCGGGCAAGGTCTCGGTTTCACGAATGACCATGTCATCGAGTTTGCCAATTTTCTTGCCGTTCCAGATGACTCTCAAGCCGAGAAGATCAGACAAGGAATAGGATTCGGCGCATGTGATGGTATTCTGCTGGTTCATGGTGTTCCTCCATGTCTCCGCGCTAGGCTGTGAGCACGGTGATAAACTTGTACAAAAGCAGCCCCACCAGCAGAAGTAGGTAGCAGCGCAGCAGCAGCAGACAGAATTTGACCGGGCCGGACATGACCAGGCGCGGCTTGGAGTATCTTTGGTTGATCTCGTGAATCTTTGGGAGGTACTTCTTAATGAAGGTAGTGAACATACCCTGCCTCCTTTATTTGAACATGTCCGGGAACAACGCACTGGCTCCATAGAGTGAGGAGAGCACGACGATGACCGAGACAATGCCGATGTTGACGATGTTTTCAAGACGCGAGTTTTTGAATTCGCCCATGGTTTCCTTGTCGTTCAGGAGCAGGATGAGGAAGACCAGGGCTGCGGGCAGGAGCGTCACGGCAATGACCTGCACGAAGAGAGTTATGAGCACGAGCGGTGCGCCGGGGATGAGCACCACGCCTCCGGCGGTGATGAGGGCCAAGAAGTAAGCGGCATAGAACCAGGGCGCTTCCTTGATCTTGTTATTGAGCGAGTGCGCCCAGCCGAAGATCTCACCCAAGGACCAAGAACTGGCTAGCGAGATGCAGATGGCGCCGAGCAGACCCGCGTCGAAGAGTCCGATGGCCATGAAGGTCCCGGCGTAGCCGTGGGAGCCCATGAGCATCTTGGAGGCCTGGGCCGCGTCGTCGATCTCCACCCCAGGCAGCACCGTGCCCACAACGATGAGAATGAAGGTCGCCACCACCACGGTCAGGATGGCGCCGAGCAGGGTGTCGAACTTTCCGAAGGGGATGTCCTTTTCAGTCATCCCCTTGTCCACCACGGCGCTCTGCTGGAAGAAGATCATCCAGGGAGCAATGGTGGTGCCGATGTTAGCCATGAGAAAGAAAAACAGCTGGTTGTCAAACTTGCCGCCCGGCAAGTTGGGCAGGATGCCCCGGAACACTGCGTGGGTGTCCGGATGCACCCAAAAGGCGGCCGGGATATAGATAAGGTTCAAGAGGCAGAAAACCATGGTGATCTTTTCCCAGGTCCAGTAGCGACCATTGAGAACAATGATGCCCATGATGGCGATGACGCCGAGGATGGTCAGCCAGGGCGGCACCCCGAAGATGCCCAGGGCCGCGGTCATGCCGATGAACTCGGTGATGAGCGTCAGCCAGTCGCAAAAGACCAGATCGACGAGCGAGAACCAGCCCCAGAAGGCACCAAAGTTTTCGAAGATGGCCTCGGCGTGGCCGCGTTTGGTCACCGCGCCCAGGCGCACGGTCATTTCCTGCACAAAGTAGGCGACGGGGACCAGCACGATAAGGAACCAGATGAAGTTGTAGCCGTATTTGGCGCCTGTTGCGGCATAGGTAGTGATTCCGCCAGCGTCGTTGTCAGCGATCATGACCACGAGGCCGGGGCCGGAGAGGATGAGGAAGAGCCTAAGGGCTTTCCAGCAGCGCCTGAACAGGTAGAAGAGCTTGGTGAAGATGTTCATGGAAACCTCCGTGTGCCTGCCCTGGCCGCCTGGTGCAGACGGCAGGGCACATGAAAACGGGACCGCAAAGCGGTCTGGATCTAGCCTAACGTGTTCGCCAGGAGGCAGGGGGAGGTTCCAAGGGCGAGTAGTTCGCTACGGAGAGAGGATGCCAAAATGATTCGCCCGCGAGGGCGTTAACAAAGCGCGCGGGCCGTCCCGCGAGGTTCAAAAGCCGGATGAGGGAAAGTTTCATCGGCCACCTCCTGTTTTGCGCGTCGTCAGCATACAGCTGCGGGCGCAAGAGGCGGCCAGGGCGCGTTTAGGACGCGGTGGGCGGCATCAGGCGCGAGCAGCCTCTTGCGGACAACTCGAGTTTGTGAAATTTGAATTATCTTTAAACGAATTCAAATGGTTACTGTATGGGTCGTCCATTATTCCCCTCAAAACGGTCATATCGAACAGCAAGGCATTAGGCTTTGCAAGTGTCAATTGTCAACGTGTTTTGTGTTACAATCCTGCAAAGGAACACGGGCCGACAAATTAGGTCTTGGTTCATCAAATGAGAGCCCCTTTGCGAAGAATCTGACGGTGCCCGAGCACACAGCCCTGGCCACCGCCTAGCGCGGCGCGGCCAACGTCGTGGTTAAACGCTTGTGGTTGGTGGGCTAGACAGAATGTGGTAGAAATGCCTCCCTTTGGGGCTATGAAGGGGGTGAGTAAGCTGAGGAGTGAAGCAAATTGTGAAGCAGGAAGAGTATGAACCTCCATCCTGAAACGTCTGCTGTTGTCTCGTCTATACTCTGAAATGATTGTAATTTAAGACCCTGGGGGATGCCTACATCTGCGAGGGCATGGGCTGGGAGCTTGGCGTGGACAAGGACTTCCGCGAGGCCCCGCAATTCTTCTGGCTTTTTACGCTGCTTATCGCCGTGTCCGCAGGCATCATTTTGGTGCCCAGCGCTCCGCTCATTGTCATCGTGTACATCTCCCAGGTCGTGAATGGCGCGGTGCTGCCCTTCGTGCTCATCTTCATGCTCCGGCTCATCAACGACAAGCGGCTCATGGGCGAGTATGTCAACGGCCCGGTGTTCAACGTCATCGCCTGGGCCACGGTGGGCATCGTCCTGGCGCTTACGGTCGTCATGACCGTGGATATCGCGATCCCCGGCACCATCGCCAAGCTTATGGGGCGCTGAGTCCATTGACAACAGGCGGCGTTCTCATCCAATAGAATGAGCGGCGTGGTGAAATCCTTCCCCTTTAGCTTTGCGCCGCGGGAGGTTCACAATGCCGTTGATCACGATTGACGAGAGGCTTTGCACTCAGGAGGGCGCCTGCATCGACGCCTGTCCGGCCGCGCTCCTCAAGCGCGGAGAGCACTCGTACCCCGTGGAGATCGAAGGCGCCTACAAGGCCTGCATCCGTTGCGGACATTGCGTCGCCGTGTGCCGTCCCGGCGCGCTGGCCAACGACGCGCTGCCGCGCGAGGGCTTTGAGGAGATCGCGGACCTCAAAACGGAGAGCGATCCCCTGGCTTTTGTCATGCGCACCCGGCGCAGCATCCGCGCCTTCCGCGAGAAGCCCGTGCCCAGGACTGAGCTGAAGGCCCTGTTCGAGGTGGTGCGCCACGCGCCCACAAGCAACAATACTCAGAGCCTGTGGTGGATCGTGACCTCGGACCGGGACCAGACCAAGGCCTTGGCCGATCTGGCCCGGCGGTGGATGCGCCGCGCCTACTGGCCGGAGATTCCGGAGGACCAGTGGCCCGACGACGACCCCGTGTTGCGGGGCGCGCCGCACCTGGCCTTGTGCTGTGCGCCGGAGGCCTCGCGGTCGAGCCAGGTCGATGCGGCCATTGCGGTGACGCACCTGGATCTGCTCGCGGCCTCGCGCGGGATCGGGACGTGTTGGACCGGCGTATTTTTGCGCGCGATCGAGGGCTGGCCGCCGCTCTTGGAGGCTCTGAGCCTGCCGCCCGGGCAAAAGGTCTTCGGCGGCTTGATCCTGGGCTATCCCCGGCATCCCTTCCGCCTGGTGCCCCCGCGCAAGCCCAGCGCCGTGGACTGGCGCTGACCCTCGCCAGGCGTTGGACATGAAAACGCCCGGCTCCTCGCAGTGGAGAAGCCGGGCGTTTTTCTTGCTGGTTGCTCTGGCCGGCTCGCTAGACTTCGGTCGCCGCGGCGATGCGGCTCTTGATAAGATCCACGGCGCGCTGGGCCACGTGGGTGATCTCCGGCTTGCTGATCTGGTCGTCCGCGCCCACGGTCTCGCCCTTGTGGCGCAGCTTGTCGGTGATGATGGAAGAGAAGAGGATGACCGGCAAATCGCGCAGTATGGGGTCTTCCTTGATGCGCTTGGTCAGGTTGTGTCCGTCCATGTTGGGCATTTCAATGTCGGAGATGACCACCTGCACGTAGTCCGTCACCGGGCGTCCCTCCGCTTCGGCGATCTTCTTGATCTGCTGCAGGCGCTCCCAGCACTCCCCGCCGTGGCTGGTCTTTTCCACCAGGAAGTTGGCGCGGTGCAACAAATCGCCAATCATTTCACGGATAAGTGTGGAATCGTCGGCAATGAGGGCGCGGTACTGGGTGTCGGCCTCCCAGGTCACATTCTCCTCGAAACGCATGCCAAGCTCGGGGTTCAGCTCGGCCACGATCTTTTCGAGGTCGAGCAGGAAGATGATGCGCCCCTCCAGCCGGACCACGCCGGTGATGGAGTTGGACGCGAGCGACGACATGTATTTGTTGGGCGCTTCGACCTCTTCCCAGCTGATGCGATGGATGCGGTTCACGCCGGAAACAAGGAACGCCGTGGTGACGTTGTTGAATTCGCAGACGATGACCTTGGGCGGCTCGGAGTCGTGGCGGCTTTTTTTCAGCCACACGCTGAGGTCCACCAGCGGAATGATCTGGTCGCGCAGATTGAAGGCGCCAAGCACGGAGGGGTGCGAAACCTGTGGCATCTCGGTGATGCGCGGCAGACGGATAATTTCCAGCACCTTGGCCACGTTGACGCCGTAGTAGCCGCGATACGGTTCGCCGCCGGCGGGGTTCGGCTCCTCCAGGTAGAACTCCACGATTTCCAGTTCGTTGGTTCCGGCCTCAAGGAGGATGTTGGTCATGTTCGTGCTCATGGTGGCTCCATGCGTGGGCGGTTCGGTACCTACAAGGCCCGGAGGAAGGCCTCAATCTCATCAATAATGCTTTTCGGCGTAGATGCGCCAGCAGTTAAGCCCACGCGTGTATATCGTGTTAAGTTAATGCTGCGCAGGTCGTCAACGGTTTCCACGAGCACGGTGGGCGTGCCCGCGGCCTCAATGACCTGCGAGAGCCTGCGGGTGTTCCCGCTGGCCTTGCCGCCCACCACCACTGCGCAGTCCGTCTGACCCGCCAGGCGGATGGCCTCGTCCTGCCGCAGACGCGTTGCGTCGCAGATGGTTTCCAGCGCGGCGATGCCGCCGGGCAGGCGCGTGGCCAGGTCGTTCTTGATCTGATGGAAGGCTTGTCTGTCCTGTGTGGTTTGGGCGGCCAGCACATACGCGGTGGCGGGATCAAGCGGGTGCGCGGCCAACGCCTCCGGCGTCTCGAACACGAAAGCGTCCGGCCCGGCGTAGCTCAGAAGCCCGCGCACCTCCGGGTGGTCGTCCTCGCCGAAGAGCAGCAGCGTGCGCCCCGCCTGGGCCTGCTCGTCAATGAGCAGCTGGGCGCGCTTGACCTTGGGGCAGGTGGCGTCCACCACCTCCACGCCGCGTTTGAAGAGCTCGTCCTCCTCCTGCCGGGGGATGCCGTGGGCGCGGATGACAACCCGTCCGCCGGAGGGCAGCTCCGCGGCGGTCTTGGCCAGGCCCACGCCGCGCCGGGCATAGCTCTCAAGCACCTGCGGATTGTGGATGATGGGGCCAAGCATGAACGTGGGGCGGTTGTCGCCGTCGCCCAGCAGGGCATCGAGCTTGTTCAGAGCCAAGCCAACACCCATGCAGAAACCGGCCAGACGTGCGCGGACAATTTCCATTGAAGCCTCGTTTGCGCGGCCTGTTTGTTGAGAGCATAACAGGGCGCCGCTTGTACGTATTGTTGCCCAGCCTGGGCCAGGAGTCAACCGGCTCGGCGTTTAGTAGTCCTGCGTCAGCTCCAGGGGCTCCAGGTCCAAAGATTCGGGGGCGGCCAGATCCTCGGCGAGGTGTGTGATGCTGCCAGCCATGGCTTCCAACTCGACCCAGTTGTGGCAGGTGAGCAGGGCCTGGCGCAGGGCGCGGATGCCGGTGAAACCTTTGGCGTAGCGCGGCAGGAAGGCTCGGATGGCCCGGAATCCGCGCGGGGTGCCGTCCAGTTCGCGGCAGAGCCGGATGTGCGTGAGCGCGGCCTCGGCCAGGCCCGCGGCGGTGCGTGCGGAGGGCTCGCGTCCGGCCAGGATGTCCTTGAGGCGCTGGAAAATCATGGGGTCGGTGAGGGCCCCGCGCGCGAACATGACCCCGGCGGCGCCGCTCTCGGCCAGGCAGCGGGCCGCATCCTCGGCGCGGAAGAGGTCGCCGCTGGCCAGCACGGGGATGCCAACCGCGCGCGCCAGTTCGCCCACGGCCCGCCAGCGCGCCGTGCCGCCGAAGAGCTGCTTGCCCGTGCGCGGGTGCAGGGCCAGCCAGCCCGCGCCCAGGTCTTCGAGCCTGCGGCCAAGGTCAAGGAAGTTCTCATCCTCCGGGGTGAAGCCCAGGCGCATCTTGACCCCCACGTTGCCCGGACCCGCCGCGCGCAGCATCACTCCAACTATTCGAAGCAGCAGCTCCGGCCGGGTCATCAAGGCCGAACCCGAACCGCTCTTGTTGACCTTGCGCACGGAGCAACCGCAATTTAAATCAAAGTGCGTGAATCCGCGCTCCAAGAGAATCGGCATGGCGCGTTCGAAAATCTCCGGCTCGGCGCCGAAAAGCTGCACGACCAGAGGGGTGTCCTCGGACGTGGTGCCGAGCAGGCGCTCCGTGCCATAGCCGCCAAAGACAAGACCCTTGGCGCTGACCATCTCCGTTTCGGAGCAGGCCGCGCCATAACGACGGCAAAGCGTGCGAAAGGGCAGGTCGGAATATCCGGCCAGGGGGGCCAGCCAGGGGGCGTCAGGCCCGAAGGGCAGAGAAACGGTGTTGTTTGTCATGGCAGGGGGGAAATAGGGTGAAACAGGGCGTTCGTCAAAGGGCAGAATCAAGAAAATAATTTTTTTTGCAGGTGAGGAAGAAAACTTGTTGACAAGAAGGGGCATTTCAAAATAGTCAGAACGCCCTTGGAAACGAGGGGATTGCTGGACGGCCTCGCGCCATCGGGGAACAAAAGTCCTTGCAATCCGCGGACGGGAAGCGTATGAGTTCTCGTTCACGCGCTGGCGTAGCTCAATGGCAGAGCAGCTGATTTGTAATCAGCAGGTTGCGGGTTCAAGTCCCATCGCCAGCTCCAGTGAAAAGGTGGGGTTCCCGAGTGGCCAAAGGGAACAGACTGTAAATCTGTCGGCGTCAGCCTTCGGAGGTTCAAATCCTCCCCCCACCACCACTTACGCGGCAAGCAACGCTGTAGGAGGCAGGGCGTGTCCCTGGCCGTAGGGACTACGGATACTGCGCGCGGGAATAGCTCAATTGGCTAGAGCATCAGCCTTCCAAGCTGAGGGTTGCGGGTTCGAGTCCCGTTTCCCGCTCCAAGTCCACGCCATTGGGGTCTCCTAAGCGAGCTTAAGCCCATGTAGCTCAGTTGGTAGAGCACTTCCTTGGTAAGGAAGAGGTCAACGGTTCAATTCCGTTCATGGGCTCCACATCTTTTCTCGACAACCGAAGACCAGAACCAGGGGGTTGAACATGGGCAAGGCTAAATTTGAACGCAAGAAGCCTCACGTTAACATCGGCACCATCGGTCACATCGACCACGGCAAGACCACCCTCACCGCCGCCATCACCAAGACGGCGTCCATGTTGGGCAAGGGCACGTACGTGGCCTTTGACCAGATCGACAAGGCTCCTGAAGAGAAAGAGCGCGGCATCACCATCGCCACCGCGCACGTCGAGTACGAGACGGACACCCGTCACTATGCTCACGTGGACTGCCCCGGCCACGCCGACTACATCAAAAACATGATCACCGGCGCCGCCCAGATGGACGGCGCGATCCTCGTTGTCGCCGCGACTGACGGCCCCATGCCCCAGACCCGAGAGCACATCCTGCTCGCCCGTCAGGTTGGTGTGCCTTACATGGTCGTCTTCATGAACAAGTGCGACATGGTCGACGACGCCGAACTGCTTGAACTCGTTGAGCTTGAAATGCGCGAGCTCTTGACCAAGTACGGCTACCCCGGCGACGACATCCCCATCATTAAGGGTTCCGCCTTGAAGGCCCTTGAGAGCGACGATCCGAAGAGCGAAGAGTGCAAGTGCATCGCTGAGCTGCTGAATGCTTGCGACACCTACATTCCTGAGCCGAAGCGCGACATCGACAAGCCCTTCCTCATGCCCATCGAAGACGTGTTCTCCATCTCCGGCCGCGGCACCGTCGTGACTGGTCGTGTCGAGCGCGGCATCATCACCGTGGGCGACGAAGTTGAAATCGTCGGCATCAAAGACACCGTGAAGAGCACCTGCACCGGTGTTGAAATGTTCCGCAAGATCCTTGACCAGGGTCAGGCTGGCGACAACGTCGGCGTGCTCCTGCGCGGCATCAAGCGTGAAGACGTGGAGCGCGGTCAGGTTCTGGCCAAGCCCAAGAGCATCCCGCCCCACCGCAAGTTCAAGGCCGAGGTGTACGTTCTGTCCAAGGACGAGGGCGGCCGTCACACGCCGTTCTTCTCCGGCTACCGCCCGCAGTTCTACTTCCGCACCACGGACATCACCGGCGTGGTGACCCTGGAAGAGGGTGTCGAAATGGTTATGCCCGGCGACAATGCTACCTTCATCGTTGACATGATCCACCCCATCGCCATGGAGCAGGGTCTGCGCTTCGCCATTCGCGAAGGCGGCCGCACTGTCGGCGCGGGTGTTGTCACCGAGATTCTGGAGTAATCCATGCGCGTCAATATTCAGCTTGCTTGCAGCGAATGCAAGCGGCGCAATTATTCGACGGAAAAGAACAAGAAGAATACTACTGGCCGTCTTGAGGTGAAGAAGTACTGTCCCTTCGATAAGAAGCACACGGTGCACCGCGAGACCAAGTAGTTGATCGCGCAGGCCAGTAGCTCTAACGGTAGAGCGCCGGTCTCCAAAACCGGATGCTGGGGGTTCGAATCCCTCCTGGCCTGCCACTTCTTACCCCCCAATGGGGAGAACAATGGCTAAAAATACAGCGAAAGGCTCCAGCGGCCAACAGGGCGAAATTCCGTCTGAAAAGACGGGAATTACCGCCAAAGCGCAGGAACTCAAAGAATTCTTCGACGAGGCCCAGGTTGAACTGAAAAAGATCACCTGGCCGAGCCGAAAGGAGACTGTGACGACGTGCGTGGCGGTCATGATCCTTGTTGCGGTCATGTCGCTGTTCCTGGGCATCGTCGACCTTGGCTTGTCCAAGTTCGTCGAAACCGTGCTGTCCTAATCCCTGGCATAGGTGAGCGCACGTGACTGAAGAAAGCGCCGTTGGCGGGGAAAAATCGGCCCGCTGGTACATCGTCCACACCTACTCGGGTTTCGAGCAGCGTGTGCAGTTGACCATCACCGAGATGATGCGCACGGGCCAGGACCATGGCCAGGTGCTCGAAGTCGTGGTGCCCACCGAGAAAGTGGTGGAAATGGTCAAGGGCGAGCGCCGGACTTCCACTCGGAAGTTTTACCCGGGCTATGTGATGGTCAAGATGGTGCTCACGGACGATTCGTGGCACCTCATACAGTCCATCCCGCGCGTGACGGGTTTTGTGGGTGGCAAGAACCGGCCCACCCCGATGCGTGACAGCGAGGCCCAGACCATTCTCTCCATGATGGAGAGCAGGCAGGAACAGCCCCGTCCCAAGTTCCACTTCGAGCGTGGTGACGAGGTTCGGGTAATCGACGGCCCCTTCAGCGGCTTCAATGGCGTCGTCGAGGACGTGAATTACGACAAGGGCAAGCTCCGCGTGGCTGTCTCCATTTTCGGGCGTCAAACCCCGGTGGAGCTCGACTTCGTCCAGGTGACGAAGGGCTAGACGGACCCTTGATCGACTGCGGCGGGAAACCGCTTGCGAGGATATAAAAATGGCCAAGAAAATTACAGGTAAAGTCAAGCTGCAGATTCCTGCCGGCGTGGCCAATCCGTCCCCTCCCGTGGGACCGGCTTTGGGCCAGCACGGCGTTAACATCATGGAGTTCTGCAAGGCCTTCAATGCGAAGACCCAGGACCAGAAAGGCATGATCATCCCCGTGATCATCACCGTGTATGCCGACCGCACCTTCTCCTTCATCACCAAGACGCCTCCGGCGCCGGTGCTGTTGCTGAAGGCCGCCAAGCTCGAGAAGGGCTCCGGCGAACCCAACAAGACCAAGGTTGGCAAGGTCACCATGGCTCAGGTGGAAGAGATCGCCAAGCTGAAGACTCCGGATCTGACGGCCAAGTCCCTTGAGGCCGCCAAGAACTGCGTCATCGGCACCGCCCGCAGCATGGGCCTCGAAGTCATAGGGTAGCGAGGGGTACGTCATGCCGAAACACGGAAAAAACTACAACAAAGGCGTTGAGAGTTTCGACGGCACGCAGCGTTTCGCTGTGGCCGAGGCTGTTCAGCTCGCCCTTGGCAGCTCCTTCGCCAAGTTCGACGAAACCGTCGACGTCGCCATCAATCTGGGCGTCGATCCCAAGTACTCCGACCAGATGGTGCGCGGCGCCGTGCCCCTGCCGAACGGCCTGGGCAAGACCGCCCGCGTCATCGTCTTCTGCAAGACCGACAAGGAAGCCGAGGCCAAAGAGGCCGGTGCTGACGAGTGCGGCGGCGACGAGCTGGTTGAGAAGGTCAAGGGCGGCTGGCTCGAGTTCGACAACGCCGTGGCCACCCCGGACATGATGGCGAAGGTCGGTCAGATCGGCCGCATGCTTGGCCCCCGCGGCCTCATGCCGAACGCCAAGACCGGCACCGTCACCTTCAACGTTGGCGAGGCCGTGCGCGAGCTCAAGGCTGGCCGTGTGGAGTTCAAGGTCGACAAGGCGGGCATCCTGCACGCCCCTATCGGCAAGAAGTCCTTTGGCGCCGAGAAGCTCTGCCAGAACCTCTCCGCCCTGCTGGAGGCTGTGAACCGGTTGAAGCCGGCCACCTCCAAAGGCACGTACCTGAAGGCCATGGCCGTGGCTACCACCATGGGCCCTGGCGTGAAGGTCGATCCCCAGACCATCCGGAAGTTTCTGGAAGGCTAATACTGGAGCGGGCGGAGTGGCCGCCTAATCCAGATGGAATAGATAGCACGGGAAGTTTAAGTCGAAGAAAGCAGGTGGGCGTGCCCTTAATATCCTGTCGAGACTGACTTTGCTTTCCGGGCCAATGAACGACGAGGAGCGAGACACGGTGAATAGGCAAGAAAAAGCCCAGATCATCGAGCAGCTGCATGACAAGGCTGCACGCGCGAGCATCGCTGTCGTCACTGACTTCAAGGGCATGGGCGTTGAGGAGATGACTCTCCTGCGCGTCAAGCTCCGCGAAGCCGGAGTCGATTACCAAGTCGTCAAGAACACCCTGGCCCGGTTGGCGCTCAAAGAGACGTCGCATGACGTTCTCAATGATCGTCTGAAAGAAAACTGCGCGGTCGCTTTGGGCTACGATGATCCGGTAGCCCTGGCCAAGGCCCTGTCCGAGTTCGCGAAGGGGAGCAAGAAGCTCGCCATGCGTTACGGCAGCCTTGAAGGGAAGTTCCTTGACGAGGAGGGCGTGAAGCAGCTTGCAACGCTGCCCAGCAAGCCCGAACTGTTGGCCAAGTTGCTTGGCACCATGAACGCGGTGCCCACCAACTTCGTGAACGTGTTTGCGGCTGTGCTTCGCAACTTCCTGTATGCCTTGAATGCAATCAAGGACCAGAAGGAAGGCGGAGCCGCTTAGTAAAGGCCCCCTTATCCCACAGTCAACCAAAGCAAACGAAACTTTCCAGGAGGAATATACCATGTCCGTGACCAAAGAGCAGGTTGTCGAGTTCATCTCCAGCATGACCGTTCTTGAGCTGGCCGACTTCATCAAGGAACTTGAAGAGAAGTTTGGCGTTTCCGCCGCCGCCCCTGTTGCCGCCTTCGCCGCCGCTCCCGCTGGCGCCCCGGCCGAGGCCGCTGAAGAGAAGACCGAGTTCGACGTCATCCTGAAGGAAGCCGGCGCCAACAAGATCGGCGTCATCAAGGTTGTCCGCGCCCTCACCGGCCTGGGCCTGAAGGAAGCCAAGGACAAGGTCGACGGCGCTCCTCAGGTGATCAAGGAAGGCGTGTCCAAGGCTGACGCCGAGGAAGCCAAGAAGCAGCTCACCGAAGCCGGTGCCGTCTGCGAGGTGAAGTAGTTTTTGCTTCACGACTAAAAGCACATTCCGGGCAAAGGACGCTCTCCGGATGGAGGGCGTCCTTTGCGCCGTCTTTTTTTAAAAATCCGTTGCCGCGGCTGGCGGCGCGGGATAGAGTGCGCAGAGACATTTCAGCGCTCCAGGAGACGCAGCCGTAACGGCGCGATCCGAAACGAATTTTCCTGCCCCCCTCCGGAGATCTGATTCCACTTGGGGACGTTAACGTGACGCAAAGTTACCCGCATTAAAGGACTGGAAGCTGCCAATGACCGAAAGGCGCAGTGCGTCTTTTGGTTTTGCTTTTGCCGTGAATCCCAACCGTATCGCCCGATGAGGTGACAATGGCCCAACTCACGAAACATTTCGGAAAAATCGCCAACAGCCTGCCCATTCCGCACCTGTTGGAACTCCAGGTCGATTCGTACCTGAAATTCCTGCAGCGGGACGTTCCCCCGGCCAGCCGTTCGGACCTGGGTCTGGAAGCCGTGTTCCGCTCTGTCTTTCCTATCGAGGACTTCAACAAGACCGCGAGCCTGGAGTATGTCAGCTACATCATCCAGGATCCCAAGTACGACGAGGACGAGTGCCTGGCCAAGGGGCTGACCTATGAGACGCCCTTGCGCCTCATTGTGCGCCTTGTGGTTTTCGACGTCGACGAGGAGTCCGGTGCGCGCACCATCCGCGACATCAAAGAGCAGGACATCTATTTCGGCACCCTGCCGCTCATGACCGACAAGGGCACGTTCATCATCAACGGCACCGAGCGCGTCATCGTCAACCAGTTGCAGCGTTCGCCCGGCATCATCTTCGAGCACGACTCGGGCAAGACCCATTCGAGCCGCAAGGTTTTGTACTCCTGCCGCATCATCCCCATGCGCGGCTCCTGGCTCGACTTTGATTTCGACCACAAGGACATCCTGTACGTCCGCATCGACCGCCGTCGGAAAATGCCCGCCACGATTCTGTTCAAGGCCATGGGCATGACCAAGACGGACATCCTCGACTACTTCTACGACCATGAGGAGTACGTCTTTGAAGGCGTCAAGGTCATGCGCAAGATGCGTGAGGACCAGTTCCGCAAGGAAGACGCCTACGTCGACGTCGTGCTTTCCGACGAGAAGGTCCTGGTGAAGCAGGGCCGTCCCATCACCAAGGCCGCCTGGCGCAAGATGATCAAGGACGGACAGACCACCATCGAGGTGGCTCCGGACTCCCTGCTCGGCCAGTACCTGGCCCACGACATCGTGGACCAGAACACGGGCGAGGTCATCGCCGAGGCCGCCCAGGAGCTCTCCGCCGACATGATTGAGCGCGTGCGCGCCCAGGGCGTGCACGAGATCAGCCTGCTGTTCACCAAGGGCGTGGACGTTTCCTCCTCCATGCGCGACACCCTGGCAGCGGACAAGACCACCGACCTGGCCAGCGCGCAGATCGAGATCTACCGCCGCCTGCGTCCCAGCTCTCCGCCCACGGCGGAGATCGCGGCCAGCTTCTTTGAGAACCTGTTCCGCAACGCCGACTACTACGACCTGTCCACGGTGGGCCGCTACAAACTGAACACCCGCATGGACATCAACGAGTCCCTGGAGCTGCGCACCCTGACCAACGAGGACATCCTTAAGGCCGTGAAGGTGCTGGTGAAGTTGAAGGACTCTCATGGTCCGGCCGACGACATCGACCACCTGGGCAACCGCCGCGTGCGTCCCGTGGGCGAGCTGGTGGAGAACCAGTACCGCATCGGCCTCGTCCGCATGGAGCGCGCCATCAAGGAGCGCATGAGCCTGCAGGAAGTCTCCACGCTCATGCCGCACGACCTTATCAATCCCAAGCCTGTGGCCGCGGTGCTGAAGGAGTTCTTCGGAACCAGCCAGCTCTCGCAGTTCATGGACCAGACCAACGCCCTGTCCGAAGTGACGCACAAGCGCCGCCTCTCGGCTCTGGGCCCCGGCGGCCTGACCCGCGAGCGCGCGGGCTTTGAGGTGCGCGACGTGCACACCTCCCACTATGGCCGCATCTGCCCCATTGAAACTCCCGAAGGACCGAACATCGGTCTTATCGTGTCCCTGACCACCTACGCGCGCGTCAACGACTACGGTTTTATCGAGACCCCGTTCCGCGTGGTCCACGACGGTCGCGCCGGCGACGAAATCGTGTGGATGGACGCCAGCCGCGAGGCGGGCGAGGCGGTGGCCCAGGCCAGTCTGCCCCTGAACGAGAACAAGGAGATCATCCCCGCCCTCGTGCAGGCGCGCCAAGCGGGCGACCCCAACTTCGTGCCCAAGGAGCAGGTCACGCTCATGGACATCAGTCCGAGCCAGATCGTGTCCATCTCCGCGGCGCTCATTCCCTTCCTGGAGCACGACGACGCCAACCGCGCCCTCATGGGCTCGAACATGCAGCGCCAGGCCGTTCCCCTGCTCAAGTGCGAGGTGCCGCTCGTCGGCACGGGCATGGAAGGCGTGGTGGCCCGTGACTCGGGCGCGTGCATCCTGGCCAAGGGCGACGGCGTGGTCCATTTCGCCGACGCCGAGCGCCTCATTGTGAACTACGACGCGTCGGTCGCCCCCAACACCGGGGGCACCGTGCACTACGAGCTGCAGAAGTGGCACAAGTCGAACCAGAACTCCTGCTTCGGCCAGCGCCCTTGCGTGCAGGTGGGCCAGAAGGTCAAGAAGGGCGAGGTCATGGCCGACGGCCCCGGCATCCGCGACGGCGAGCTGGCCTTGGGCAAGAACCTCCTTGTCGCCTTCACCCCCTGGTGCGGCTACAACTACGAAGACTCCATCCTCATCAGCGAACGCGTGGTGAAGGAGGACGTCTACACCTCGGTGCATATTGAAGAGTTCGAGGTTGTCGCCCGCGACACCAAGCTCGGACCCGAGGAGATCACCCGCGACATTCCGAACGTCTCCGAGGAAATGCTGCGCAACCTCGACGATTGCGGCGTCATCCGTCTGGGCGCCAAGGTCGTTCCCGACGACATCCTCGTGGGCAAGATCACTCCCAAGGGCGAGACCCAGCTCACGCCTGAAGAAAAACTGCTGCGCGCCATCTTCGGCGACAAGGCGCGCGACGTGAAGAACACCTCCCTCAAGGTACCGCCTGGAATCGAGGGCACGGTTGTCGACGTGAAGCTCTTCAACCGCCGCTCCGGCGAGAAGGACGAGCGCACTCTGGCCATTGAACAGGGCGCGCTTGCCGACTTCGACATGAAGGAGATGAAGCACGTGGCCGCGCTGACGGACAACATCCGTGAGCGAATCTGGGAGATGGTTGAGAAGAAGCAGATCGCCCAGCCCCTCATGGGCAAGAAGAAGGGCGAGGTGCTTATCGACGCCGGGCGTCCGCTGACCCGCGAGGCGCTGGACGAGCTGCCGTTGAAGAAGCTCTCCGGGCTCTTCTCCTCCAAGGACGTCAACGACTCGATCCGGACCATCCTTGCGGACTACGAGCACCAGATCAAGTTCATCAAGGCCGTGTACGACAACAAGCGCGAGAAGGTCACCGAGGGCGACGATCTGCCTCCTGGCGTCATCAAGATGGTCAAGGTCTACGTCGCCGTGAAGCGTAAGCTCTCCGTGGGCGACAAGATGGCCGGCCGTCACGGCAACAAGGGCGTCGTGTCCTGCATCCTGCCCGAGGAGGACATGCCCTTCTTCGCCTCCGGCACCCCCATGGACATCGTGCTGAACCCGCTGGGCGTGCCTTCGCGCATGAACATCGGCCAGATCATGGAGACCCACCTTGGCTGGGCCGCCCGCGAATTGGGCGCGCAGATCGCCGAGATGGTTGAATCCGGCGAGGCCATGCAGTCCGTGCGCAAGGACATCGCCGCCGTGTTCAACTCCAAGGAGATCGACGCGCTGATCGCCAGCCTGGACGACGAGGAGCTGAAGAAGGTCGCCAAAACCGTGCGGCACGGCATCATCACCAAGACCCCTGTGTTCGACGGCGCTTCTGAGGCTGAGATCTGGGGCTGGCTTGAGCATGCTGGTCTGCCCGACGACGGCAAGATCACCCTGTACGACGGCCGCAACGGCGAACCCTTCCACAACCGCGTTACGGTCGGCGTCATGTATATGCTGAAGCTGCACCACCTGGTTGACGAGAAGATCCACGCCCGTTCCACGGGCCCATACTCGCTGGTGACGCAGCAGCCGCTCGGCGGCAAGGCCCAGTTCGGCGGCCAGCGTCTGGGCGAAATGGAAGTCTGGGCGCTCGAGGCCTACGGCGCGGCGTACCTGCTTCAGGAGTTCCTCACGGTCAAGAGCGACGACGTCTCCGGCCGTGTGAAGATGTACGAAAAGATTGTGAAGGGCGACAACTTCTTGGAGGCCGGCTTACCCGAGTCCTTCAACGTGCTCGTTAAGGAGTTGATGTCCCTTGGCCTGGATGTGAACCTGATCCAGGATGAGAAGAAGAAACCCGCCAGACGGCAGTAGGGCAGGGGGGGCACCCCCCCTGTTCGTTGGTGGGCTGGCCCGGATTTCCGGGCTTTGAGCGAACTGTCAAACTTACGAGGGAACTTCATGAGCTTGGACGAACTGTTCACCATGCGTGGAGCGCCGAGCCTGGGCATTGCCGGACGCAATCTCAAGGCCATTCAGATATCCATCGCCTCCCCTGAGAAAATCCGGGAGTGGTCCTTCGGTGAAGTCAAGAAGCCGGAGACCATCAATTACCGTACCTTCAAGCCGGAACGCGACGGCCTCTTCTGCGCCAAGATCTTCGGCCCTGTTAAGGACTATGAGTGCAATTGCGGCAAGTACAAGCGCATGAAGCACCGCGGCATCGTGTGCGAGAAGTGCGGCGTCGAGGTCATCGCCTCGAAGGTCCGCCGCGAGCGCATGGGCCACATCGAACTGGCGGCGCCCGTGGCGCACATCTGGTTCCTCAAGACCCTGCCTTCCAAGATCGGCACGCTGCTCGACATCACCATGGCCGATCTGGAGAAGGTGCTGTACTTCGACTCCTACATCGTGCTGGATCCGGGCGACACGAGCCTGAAGCGCCTGCAGGTGCTGGGCGAAGACCAGTACCTCCAGGTCATCGACCACTACGGCGAGGACGCCGTCGAGGTGGGCATGGGCGCGGAGACCGTGCGCAAGCTGCTTGAGGCCATCAACCTCGAGGAACTGCGCGCCACCCTGCGTGAGGAATCCTCCACCACGCGCTCGCAGACCAAGAAGAAAAAGATCACCAAGCGCCTCAAGATCGTGGAGGCCTTCATCGATTCCGGCAACAAGCCGGAGTGGATGGTCATGGAAGTGGTGCCGGTCATTCCGCCCGAGCTGCGCCCCCTGGTGCCTCTGGACGGCGGCCGCTTCGCGACCTCGGACCTGAACGACCTGTACCGCCGCGTCATCAACCGCAACAACCGCCTCAAGCGGTTGCTCGAACTCGGCGCGCCGGACATCATCATCCGCAATGAAAAGCGCATGCTGCAGGAGGCCGTCGACGCCCTGTTCGACAACGGCCGCCGCGGCCGCGCCATCACCGGCACCAACGGCCGCCCGCTGAAATCCTTGTCCGACATGATCAAGGGCAAGCAGGGCCGCTTCCGCCAGAACCTGCTCGGCAAGCGCGTCGACTACTCCGGTCGTTCGGTCATCGTCGTGGGCCCGAATCTGAAGCTGCACCAGTGCGGCCTGCCCAAGAAGATGGCCCTCGAACTCTTCAAGCCCTTCATTTACTCGGAGCTGGAGAAACGCGAGATCGCCACGACCATCAAGAGCGCCAAGAAGATGGTCGAGCGCGAAGACCTCATCGTCTGGGACATCCTGGAGGACGTGGTCCGCGAGTACCCGATCCTGCTCAACCGCGCGCCGACCCTGCACAGACTCGGCATCCAGGCCTTTGAGCCGCTGCTCATCGAAGGCAAGGCCATCCAGCTGCACCCGCTCGTCTGCGCGGCCTACAACGCCGACTTCGACGGTGACCAGATGGCCGTGCACGTGCCCCTGTCCGTGGAGGCGCAGATCGAATGCCGCGTGCTCATGATGAGCTCGAACAACATTCTCTCGCCTGCAAACGGCTCGCCGGTCATCAACCCCAGTCAGGACATCGTTCTTGGCCTGTACTACCTGACCACCGCGCGCAGCTTTGAAAAGGGCGAGGGCATGGTGTTCACCGAGGCCTGGGAGGTCATCGCCGCCCACCACGCCGGACACCTGGGGCTGCATGCCCGCATCAAGTGCCGCGTGAACGGCGTGCTCACCGAAACCACCTGCGGCCGCATCATCGCGGGCGAGCTGCTGCCTCAGGAGCTCGGGTTCGAGAACGTGAACCTCGTGCTGAACAAGAAGAACATCGGCCGCCTCGTGGCCATGGCCTACCGCACCGCGGGCACCAAGGCCACGGTCATCCTGTGCGACAAGCTGAAGAGCCTGGGTTACGAGTACGCCACCCGCGCCGGCATCACCATCGGCGTGAAGGACCTCAAGATCCCGGACGACAAGCCGAAGCTCATCCAGGCCGCCCAGGACGAGGTCGAGGACATCGAGGCCCAGTACCGCGAGGGTATCATCACCCGCACGGAAAAATACAACAAGGTCGTCGACGTGTGGACCAAGACCACCAACGAGGTCTCCCTCCAGATGATGGAGGAGATCTCGCGGGATACGGTCATCGACGCCAAGACCGGCGAGGCCGAGGTCAACGCGAGCTTCAACCCCATCTACATGATGGCGACCTCCGGCGCTCGAGGCAACCAGGACCAGATGCGCCAGTTGGCCGGCATGCGCGGCCTGATGGCCAAGCCTTCCGGCGAAATCATCGAAACGCCCATCACCGCGAGCTTCCGCGAGGGCCTTTCGGTTCTGCAGTACTTCAACTCCACGCACGGTGCTCGTAAGGGCCTCGCGGACACGGCGCTCAAGACGGCCAACTCCGGTTACCTTACCCGCCGCCTGGTGGACGTCGTCCAGGACGTGACCGTCAGCGAGATCGACTGCGGCACCGTGGACGGCCTGGAGCTGACCCACTACATCAAGGACGGCGAGATCAAGCAGCGCTTGGCCGAGCGCGTTCTTGGCCGCACCACGATGTTCCCGGTGTACGACGAGGACTCCGGCGAGCTCATTGTGGATGGCAACACGCTCATCGACGAGGAGCTGGCGGAGAAGATCGACAACTCCGGCATCAACTCCATCTCCATCCGCTCGGGCCTCACCTGCAAGAGTCCCATCGGCGTCTGCGCCGCGTGCTACGGCCGCGACCTGGCGCGCGGGCACGTGGTGAACGTGGGCGAAACCGTCGGCATCATCGCCGCGCAGTCCATCGGCGAGCCGGGCACCCAGCTCACCATGCGCACCTTCCACATCGGCGGCACGGCTTCGCGCGAAATCGAGCAGTCGAGCGTCGAAGCCCAGCACAATGGCCGCATCGTGTTCTCGCGCATGAGAAACGTCACCAACTCCGAAGGCCAGACCATGGTCCTCGGCAAGAGCTGCCAGGTCAGCGTGGTGGACGAGCAGGGCCGCGAGCGCGAGAAATACACCCTGCCTTCCGGCGCGCGTTTGCTCGTCACCGAGGGCCAGGACATCCGCAAGGGCCAGCAGATCGCGGAATGGGACCCGTTCAACGAGCCCTTCATCGCGGACGTCAACGGCATCGTGCACTTCAAGGACATCATTGAAGGCAAGACGTATCAGGAGCGCATCGACGACATGACGCAGCGCGCCACCTATACGATCATTGAATACCGCACCACGAACTTCAAGCCCATGCTCTCCATCCAGGACGAGAAGGGCCATGTGGTGCCCCGCCCGGGCAGCGCGCTCAAGGCGGAGTTCCCCATGCCTGTGGGCGCCATCCTGATGATCAAGGACGGCGACGAGATCAAGGCCGGCGACATCGTCGCCCGCCGCCCGCGCGAATCCTCGAAGACCAAGGACATCGTCGGCGGTCTGCCGCGCGTCGCCGAGCTCTTCGAAGTGCGCAAGCCCAAGGACCAGGCCGTTGTTTCTGAAATCGACGGCATCGTGACCTTCGGCGCGGAATCCAAGGGCAAGCGCAAGATCGTGGTCGTTCCGGAAACGGGCGACAGCAAGGAATACCTGATCCCCAAGGGCAAGCACATCACCGTCCAGGAAGGCGACTTCGTGGAGGCGGGCGACCTCTTGACCGAAGGCTATCCCGAACTGCACGACATCTTGAAGATCAAGGGCGAGAAGCACCTTGCCCGCTACCTGGTGGAAGAGATCCAGAACGTCTACCGGGTGCAGAGCGTTAACATCAACGACAAGCACATTGAGATCATCGTTCGCCAGATGCTCAAAAAGGTGAGCATCCTCGATCCGGGCGACACCGGCTTCCTCATCGGGGAACAGGTGGACAAGGTCCGGTTTATGGAGGAGAACAACGCCGTCATCGCCAACGATGGCGCTCCCGCCACTGCGGAAACGCTGGTTCTGGGCATCACCCAGGCTTCGTTGTCCACGGATTCCTTCATCTCGGCGGCGAGCTTCCAGGAGACCACCAAGGTCCTGACGGAGGCCTCGCTGTCCGGTAAGTCCGACTCCTTGCGCGGGCTGAAGGAGAACGTCATCGTCGGCCGGCTCATCCCGGCGGGCACCGGCTATCGCCAGTATGCCGATGCGGAGATCTCCGTGCCCGACCAGCCCGAACGGCCCGACAAGTTCCTGGAGGATCTGGAGGAAGATCCTCTGCTCATTGAACGAATTTAACTGCGCCGCATAAGCGGAGCGAAAGCATACAAAGGGCGGGGCCTGTAGGGCGCCCGCCCATTTCCCCACAAGGGGAGAGTGGTGAAGGGCTTGACATCAGGCCGCTTCCGGCATAAGAGCGGTCCTCTTGCTTTATTTTAGCACTTTTTTTCGGAGGGTTCATGCCTACTATCAGCCAGTTGATCCGCAAGTCGCGCAAAAAGATCGGCAAGCGCAAGAAGACCCCGGCACTGTTGGAATGCCCGCAGCGTCGCGGCGTGTGCACGCGCGTGTACACCACCACGCCTAAAAAGCCGAACTCGGCCTTGCGTAAGGTTGCCCGTGTGCGCCTGACCAACGGCATCGAGGTCACTGCGTACATCCCCGGTGAGGGTCACAACCTTCAGGAGCACTCGGTTGTGCTCATTCGCGGCGGCCGCGTGAAGGACCTTCCCGGTGTCCGTTACCACATCATCCGCGGCACGCTGGACACCGCCGGCGTGTCTGATCGCCGCCAGGGTCGTTCCAAGTACGGCGCCAAGCGTCCGAAGTAACGCGGTTAGGGAAGGAGAATACTCATGCCCCGCAAAGGTCCCGTCACCAAGCGTCAGGTCCTGCCTGATCCGGTCTATGGCAGCCGCATGGCCGCCAAGTTCATCAACCGCCTCATGTACGAAGGCAAGAAGAGCACCGCTGAGCGCATCTTCTACGACGCCCTCGAAGTTCTGGGCGAAAAGAGCAAGGAAGACCCGATCCGCGCCTTCGAAAAGGCGTTGGACAATGTCCGTCCTCACACCGAGGTGAAGAGCCGCCGCGTTGGCGGCGCCACCTACCAGGTGCCCATGGAAGTGCGTCCTGACCGCCAGAGCGCGCTCGCCATCCGTTGGGTCATCAGCTACTCCCGCGGGCGTGGCGAGAAAGGCATGGTCGACCGCCTGTCCGGCGAGTTGCTCGACGCCTTCAACAACCGCGGCGGCGCTGTGAAGAAAAAGGAAGAAACCCACAAGATGGCCGAGGCGAACAAGGCCTTTGCCCACTACCGCTGGTAGTCACGGAGAGAACACGTGTCCAAAGTAGTTCCCAGCGAGAGACAGCGCAACATCGGCATCATGGCCCACATTGATGCCGGTAAGACCACGACCACAGAGCGCATCCTCTATTATACCGGCGTGTCCCATAAGATCGGCGAAGTCCATGACGGCAATGCCACCATGGACTGGATGGTTCAGGAACAGGAGCGCGGCATCACGATCACCAGTGCCGCCACGACCTGCTTCTGGCGCGATCACCGCATTAACATCATCGACACCCCTGGCCACGTCGACTTCACCATGGAAGTCGAACGTTCCTTGCGCGTGCTCGACGGCGCCGTGGCCGTGTTCGACGCGGTGGCCGGCGTTGAGCCCCAGTCGGAAACCGTCTGGCGCCAGGCCGACCGCTACAATGTCCCCCGCATCGCCTTCGTGAACAAGATGGACCGTGTTGGCGCGGACTACTTCCGCTGCGTGGACATGATTAAGACCCGCCTGGGCGCGAAGCCCGTGCCCTTGCATATCCCCATCGGCTCCGAGGATACCTACACCGGCATGGTGGACTTGGTGCGCGGCAACGCCATCATGTACGGCGACGCCACCGATAAGGGCGTGAGCTTCGACATTGTCGATGTTCCCGCCGACCTGAAGGCGAAGTACGACGAACTGCGTCACGAGATGCTTGAGGCCGTCGTCGAGGAAGACGAGGGCATGATGGAGAAGTACTTGGCTGGTGAGGAACTCACCGAGGCCGAGATCATGCTTGGCATCCGCAAGGCCACCATCGCCATGAAGATCTGCCCGGTGCTCTGCGGCACCGCGTTCCGCAACAAGGGCGTTCAGCCCTTGCTCGACGCCGTTATCGACTATCTGCCTTCCCCGCTGGACATTCCGGCCATGATCGGCAGCAACCCCGATAACTTCGAAGAAAAAATCGAGTGCCCTTGCGACGACACCAAGCCGCTTGCCGCTCTCGCCTTCAAGCTCATGACCGACCCCTTTGTCGGCCACCTGACCTTCCTGCGCATCTACGCCGGCCGCATTGAGTCCGGCGCCACCGTGGTCAACGCGGGCAATGGCAAGAAAGAGCGCATTGGCCGTCTGCTCAAGATGCACGCCAACAAGCGTGAAGAGATCAAAGAGGCCCTGGCTGGCGACATCGTTGCCGCCGTCGGTCTCAAGAGCGTCTCCACCGGCGACACCCTGGCCGACCTCCGCGCCCCTGTGCTTTTGGAGTCGTTGGACATTCCGGAACCGGTCATTGAGGTCGCCATTGAGCCCAAGACCAAGGCCGACCGCGACCTGCTTTCCCAGAGCCTGGCCAAGTTGACCAAGGAGGATCCGTCCTTCCGCGTCAAGGGCAACGAGGAGACCGGTCAGACCCTCATCGCCGGCATGGGTGAGCTGCACCTGGAAATCATTGTTGACCGCCTGCTGCGCGAGTTCAACGTCAACGCCAACGTGGGCGCCCCCCGCGTCGCTTACCGCGAGACCATCACCAAGCCTGCCAAGGTGGACATGAAGTACGCCAAGCAGACGGGCGGCCGCGGCCAGTACGCGCACGTCGTCATCGAGATCGAGCCCAACCCGGCGGGCGGCTACGTGTTCGAGGACGAGATCAAGGGCGGCCTCATTCCCAAGGAATACATTGCTCCTGTGGGGCGCGGCATTGAAGATGCCCTGAAGAACGGCATTCAGGCCGGGTTCCCCGCTGTGGATGTCAAGGTCAAGCTGGTCCACGGTTCCTTCCACGAGGTCGACTCCAGCGAGCAGGCGTTCTACATCGCCGGCTCCATGGCCGTCAAGGAAGCCACCAAAAAGGCCGGACCTGTGATGCTTGAGCCTATTATGAACGTTGAAGTCGTGACCGCCGAGGAATACCTGGGTGATGTCATGGGCGACTTGAATGGCCGCCGCGGCCGGGTGAGCAGCTTGGAGGCTCGTGTGAGTTCTCAGGTCATCCGTGCTCAGGTGCCCTTGTCCAGCATGTTCGGCTACGCCACGGATCTGCGTTCGCGCACCCAGGGCCGCGCCACCTTCACCATGCAGTTTGATCACTACGAGCAGGTGCCCAACAGCATCGCCGAAGAGATCATCAAGAAGAAATAGACGGATCAATGCCGCGCTCCGCTTTTCTCCTTGACAGGAGAGGAGCGGAGCGCGTAAGGCATCCTTCCGCTGTTTAGAAAATCTCCGGGGGTCGTCCCCGGAACCAGTGTTGAGAACCAGTTAACCCCCAGCATTTCCGCAGAGCAGCCAGCGCATGGGCGTGGGTTGCGAGGGACGACAGTCGCCCCCGGAAACGAAGGAGAGTTTATGGCTGCGATGACGAGCGACCGTATTCGGATTAAGCTCAAGGCCTACGATTACCGCATCCTGGACAAGGCGGTGACGGAAATCGTCGATACCGCCCGGAACACCGGAGCGGCTATCGCTGGGCCTGTTCCCCTGCCCACCAACTTCCACAAGACCACTGTTCAGCGCTCCGTTCACGTGGACAAGAAGTCCCGCGAGCAGTTTGAGATGCGCATCCACAAGCGCCTCTTGGATATCCTGGAGCCCACCCAGCAGACCGTCGACGCTTTGGGTAAGCTTTCGCTGCCCGCCGGTGTCGACGTTGAGATCAAGCTGTAGGGAGGTGCGGGATATGGCAAAAACTCTCGGACTTCTCGGACGCAAGCTGGGCATGACGCGCATCTTCGCGGATGATGGCACGATTGTGCCCGTGACCATTATTTCTGCTGGACCCTGCCCCGTTCTTCAGGTCAAGACCTCGGAGAAAGAGGGCTACAACGCGTTGCAGGTCGGCTTTGACGCCGTGCCTGAGCGCAAGCTCACCAAGCCCGCGCTTGGCCATCAGGCCAAGGCCGCCAAGGGCTTCTATCGCCATCTGAAGGAATTCCCTTTGGATGCTGTTGATGGCTATGAAGTTGGGCAAGACATCACTGTCTCCATCTTTCAGGCCGGAGAGAAGGTGAAGGTCACCGGCACCTCCAAGGGCAAGGGCTTCCAGGGCGTCATGAAGCGTTACAACTTCAAGGGCCTCAAAGCCACCCACGGCGCTGAGAAAGTTCATCGTTCCGGCGGTTCCATCGGCACCAATACCGAGCCCTCGCGCGTCTTTAAAGGCAAGAAAATGCCCGGACAGATGGGCGATGAGCGTGTCACCTTGCCTGCCGTCGAGATCGTTGATGTCCGTCCCGAGGAGAACATCATCGTGGTCAAGGGCCAGGTGCCCGGCTGCAAAAACGGCTTGGTCATGATCCGCAAGGCCGGGTAGGAAGGGAAATACACATGGCAACCGTTACCGTGTTTGACCAAATGAAGAAGGAAGTGGGCAGCGTTGATCTGTCCCCCGAGGTCTACGAGGTGGAAGTCCGCCCCGAGATCCTGCACCTCGTTGTGCGCGCGCAGCTCGCCGCGAAGCGTGTCGGTACCCATTCCGTCAAAACCCGCGCTTTTGTTTCCGGCGGCGGCAAGAAGCCCTGGAAGCAGAAGGGCACGGGCCACGCCCGCGCCGGCTCCAACCGTTCGCCTATCTGGCGCGGCGGCGCGGTCATCTTTGGCCCCCAGCCCCGCAGCTATGAGTTCAAGGTGAACCGCAAGGTGCGCCGCCTGGCTCTGAAGATGGCGCTGTCTTCCCGGCTCTCTGAGGACAACCTGCTGGTGCTCAAGGGCATCGACCTGCCGGAGATCAAGACCAAGCACTTCGCCGAGGTGGCCAAGTCCCTCGGTTTGGAAAAGGTCTTGATTGTTTTTACGGAAGCAGATAATAACCTGCTTCTTTCGGCACGCAATTTGCCCGGCATCAAGCTGCTTCCGGCTGACAAACTCAACGCATACGATGTGTTGCTGTACCCAAAGCTGATCATGTTTGAGAGCGCGGCTGTCTCTGTTCAGGAGAGGTTGAAGTAGTATGGACTACACTAAAATCATCATCCGGCCCGTCATTACTGAGAAGGCCAATCTCGCGAAGGAAGCCCTTAATCAGGTCTCCTTTATTGTTGCCCCGAGCAGCAATAAGATTGAGGTCAAGCGCGCTGTTGAGGCCGCTTTTGGCGTTCATGTCGAGGCTGTGAATATCGTTCGCAGGCGTCCCTCCCGCCGACTCCGCCATGGGCGGATCATCGGCAAGGTGGCGGGGTTTAAGAAGGCCTACGTCACCCTGGCACAGGGCGACAAAATCGAGTTCTTCGAGGGAGTCTAAGCCATGTCCATCCGCAAGGTAAAACCCACTTCGGCTGGACGCCGCTTCCAGACCATTTCTACGTTTGGGGAAATCACCCGGAGCACTTCCGAGCCGAGCCTCACCGTTGGTCTTTCGAAGAAGTCCGGCCGAAACCACTTTGGTCGCATCACTTCCCGTCGCCGTGGTGGCGGGCACAAGCGTTCGTACCGTATCATCGACTTCCGTCGCGACAAGACCGGCATCCCGGCCAAGGTCGCTTTTGTTGAGTACGATCCTAACCGTAGCGCGCGCATCGCCCTTCTGCACTATGCCGATGGCGAGAAGCGCTACATTCTGGCTCCTCTCGGCCTGTCCGTCGGCGACCAGATCCTGGCCGGCGACACCGCCGACATTAAGCCCGGCAACGCGCTGACCCTGTCCCGCATCCCCGTGGGCACGGTCATCCACAACGTCGAGCTGCACCCCGGCCGTGGCGGCCAGTTCTGCCGCGCCGCCGGCGCTTACGCCCAGTTGGTGGCCAAGGAGGGCGCTTACGCTCTGCTTCGCCTGCCTTCCGGCGAGGTGCGCAAGGTGCTTTCCCACTGCATGGCCACCATTGGCCAGGTGGGCAATATCCACCATGAGAAGATCTCTCTTGGCAAAGCTGGCCGCAATCGCTGGAAGGGACGTCGTCCCGAGGTGCGCGGCGTGGCCATGAACCCGGTTGACCATCCTCTTGGCGGTGGCGAAGGCAGAAGCTCCGGCGGTCGGCATCCTGTGTCCCCTTGGGGCATGCCGAGCAAGGGTTACAAGACCCGCAAGCCGAAGAAGTCGTCCACGAAGCTCATCGTCAAGCGCAGCGGGCAGAAGTAGGAGTGTAACATGGCCAGATCTATCAAAAAAGGTCCCTTTGTGGACGGTCATCTTCAGAAGAAGATCGAGACCTCCTCTGAGAACAAGGACCGTCGCGTTATCAAGACTTGGTCCCGTCGGTCCACCATACTGCCGGAAATGGTCGGGCTCACTTTTGCCGTCCACAATGGCCGGAAGTTCATCCCCGTGTTCGTCACCGAGAACATGGTCGGGCATAAGCTGGGCGAGTTTTCGCCCACCCGCACCTTCTTCGGTCACGCTGCGGACAAGAAAGCCAAGGGCAAGTAGGGAGTTCACCAATGGAAGCCAAAGCTATCGCCAAGTATCTGCGCGTTTCACCGCGCAAGGTGCGGATCGTGGCGGAGAACATCAAGGGCAAGCCCGTTGAGGATGCGCTGAACATCCTGAAGTTCACGCCCAAGAAATCGGCAAAGCTCATCAGCAAAGTGTTGTATTCAGCCATTGCCAACGCTGGGCAGATGCCTGGTTGTGACGTGGACGCCCTCGTGGTTGGGAATGTGATGGTGAACGAAGGTCCGACGCAGAAGCGCATTATGCCCCGCGCCATGGGCCGTGCTTACCGCATCCACAAGCCCACCAGCCACATAACTGTCATTGTGAAGGAAAAGTAGGGGGGCGCCATGGGTCAGAAAGTACATCCGATCGGGTTCCGCCTGGGATACAACAAGAACTGGCTCTCGCGCTGGTTCAGCAAGAAGGACTATCCGGCCTTCGTGCTCCAGGACGACCAGCTGCGTAAGTACGTTAAGAAGAAGCTCTTCCACGCCGGTCTCGCCAAGATCGAGATTGAGCGCGCGGGCGGCAAGGTTCGCCTTGTGCTGCACACTGCTCGTCCGGGCATTGTCATTGGCCGTAAGGGCGCTGAGATTGAGAAGCTGCGCGAAGACCTTAAGAAGCAGTTTGGCTGTGACATCACCATTGAGGTGAGTGAAATCCGCCGTCCTGAGGTTGAAGCTCAGCTTGTCGCCGAGAGCATCGCCACTCAGTTGGAGCGCCGCGTGGCTTTCCGCCGCGCTATGAAGCGCACCGTGGCCTTGTCCCGCAAGTTCGGGGCCGAGGGCATCAAGGTTGCTTGCGCTGGCCGTTTGGCTGGTGCGGAAATCGCCCGCTCCGAGTGGTACCGCGATGGTCGTGTGCCCCTGCACACCCTGCGTGCCGACATTGACTACGGCTACGCCACCGCCAAAACCACCTACGGAATCATTGGCGTGCGGGTGTGGATCTTCAAGGGTGAGATTCTCGACGAGAGAGGTAAGTAATGCTCGCGCCAAAGAAACTGAAATTCCGGAAGAAGCAAAAGGGCCGGATCAAGGGGCCTGCCGTGAAAGGCAGCACCATCGCCTTCGGCGACGTGGCCCTCAAGACCCTGGAGCCTGGCAAGATATCGAGCCAGCAGATCGAGGCCGCACGTATCGCCATCATGCGCCACATCAAGCGCGGCGGTAAGGTGTGGATCCGCATGTTCCCGGACTTCCCGGTGACCAAGAAGCCCGCTGAAACCCGCATGGGTTCCGGTAAGGGCGCTCCCGAAGGCTGGGCCGCCCCCGTGCGCGCCGGCCGCATCCTTTACGAAGTGAAGGGTGTTGAGCTTGAGGTGGCCAAGGTTGCGCTTACCCGCGCCATGCACAAGCTGTCCGTGAAGACCGTCATCGTGGTCAAGGAGGGTGCCGAGTAATGGACGCGAAAGATCTCCGCGCCTTGGACGCCGCCGAGCTGTCCACGAAATTGGCCGAGTTCCGCAAGGAGCTCTTTAATCTGCGCTTCCAGCATGCCACGGCGCAGTTGGAAAACACCCAGCGCATTCCCGCTGTCAAGAAAGTCATCGCGCGCATCATGACCATCCAGCGTCAGCGCGAACTGGGAGCATAAGGCAATGGCTGATACCATCCACGGAAGCAACCGGCGTATCCTGACCGGGGTTGTGGTGAGCGACAAGGGCGACAAGACCATCGTTGTCAGCGTCGACACGCTCGTGAAGCACCCCCTGTTCAAGAAGTACATCCGCCGCCGCAAGAAGTTCATGGCCCATGACCCGAACAACGACTGCGGCATCGGCGATACCGTGACCATCGTTGAGCATCGCCCCATGAGCGCACGCAAGCGTTGGCATTTGTTGAAAATTGTTGAGAAAGCGGTGTAGGTGCAGCCATGATCCAGAGTGAAACCAATCTCGATGTCGCTGACAACTCCGGCGCGAAGCTGGTGTGCTGCATCAAGGTGCTGGGCGGCTCCAAGCGCCGCTACGCCTCGGTGGGCGACATCATCGTCGTGAGCGTGAAAGACGCCATTCCTCACTCCAAGGTGAAGAAGGGCGCTGTGATGAAGGCCGTTGTGGTTCGCACCAGGAAGGAAGTCGGCCGCGCCGATGGCTCCTTCATCAAGTTCGACAACAATTCCGCCGTTCTTCTGAACAACACCAACGAGCCCCTGGGCACCCGCATCTTCGGGCCCGTTGCTCGCGAGCTGCGTCAGAAGAACTTCATGAAGATCGTCTCCCTGGCCCCGGAAGTCCTGTAGGCTTCCGGTATTGGGACGAAAGGATAGCATCATGAACTGCAAGATCCGTAAAGACGACAAGGTGATGATCCTTGCCGGCAAAGACAAGGGCAAGATTGGCAAGGTGCTCAAGATCCTTCGCAAGAAGGACCGCATCCTTGTCGAAGGCGCCAACAAGGTCAGCCGTCACACCAAGGCCAATCCCTATGCCAATCAGCCTGGCGGGATTGTGGAAAAGGAAGCCCCGATCCACGTTTCCAGCGTGGCCGTGGTCTGCAACGCCTGCGCCAAGGCCACCCGCATCGGTTATCGGGTGAACGAGGACGGCAAGAAAGTTCGCTTCTGCAAGAAGTGCAACGAAACCATCCAGTAGGTGTGCCCCATGAGACGGCTTGAAAAGATTTACAACGAGCGGGTTGTCGTTGAGCTCAAAAAAGAGTTCGGCTACAAGAGCTGTATGGAGATTCCCCGCGTCGAGAAGATCTCCCTGAACATTGGCCTGGGCGAAGCCAGCCAGAACGCCAAGCTCATCGACGAGGCTGTGGTCGAACTGACCAAGATCGCCGGTCAGAAGGCGGTTGTCACCCGCGCGAAGAAGTCCATTGCGGCCTTCAAGCTGCGCGAGGGACAGCCTGTCGGCTGCCGCGTTACCCTGCGCGGCGACACCATGTGGGACTTCTACGACAAGCTGGTGTCTTTTGCTCTTCCCCGTGTCCGCGACTTCCGCGGTGTGCCTGATCGTGGCTTTGACGGCCGCGGCAACTTCACCATGGGCATCAAGGAACACACGATCTTCTTCGAACTGGAGATCGACAAGGTGGAAAAGGTCAAGGGCATGAACATCACCATCTCCACCACCGCGAAGACGGACAAGGAAGGCAAGCTTCTGCTCGACCTCCTTGGCATGCCTTTCAAAAAATAGGAGGAAACCGGTTTGGCCAGGACGAGTCTCCGGGTGAAAGCCCAACGCAAACCGAAGTTCAAGGTCCGGGCGTACAATCGCTGCCCCATTTGTGGGCGTTCCAGGGCGTATTTGCGCAAGTACGGCTGTTGCCGCATCTGTTTCCGCAACAAGTCCCTGGCTGGCGAACTCCCTGGCGTGCGCAAAGCCAGCTGGTAATTCTCAAGGAGTACTGACAATGTCTGTCGTTGATCCCATTGCCGACATGCTCACGCGCATCCGCAACGCCCATGGCGCTTTCCACCAGAACGTGGAGATGCCCGGTTCCAAGATGAAGGCGGCCATCGCCGAAATCCTCAAGACCGAAGGCTATATCGCCGATTGTGCGAGCAGTGAGAATACGCTTAAGCTGACGCTCAAGTATGCTTCTGGTAAGCCCGCCATCAACGGGCTCAAGAAGGTCAGCACCCCGGGACGCCGCGTGTACGTTGGCGTCGAGGACATCCCCAAGGTTCAGAACGGTCTGGGGATCTGCATTCTGTCCACTTCCCGCGGCATGCTCGTGGGCGGACAGGCCGTCGCCGAAAAGATCGGTGGCGAACTTCTGTGTGAAATCTGGTAAAAGAGGTCAGTCATGTCTCGAATTGGGAAAAAACCTGTTCCCATCCCTGCCGGGGTGGAGGTGAAAGTCGGCGCTGACGCCGTGCAGATCAAGGGCCCCAAGGGTTCCTTGTCCACCCCCGTGCATCCGAGCGTCACCTACGTGGTGGAAGGCTCAGAGATCACGGTCAACCGAGTGGATGATAGCCGCCTGGCCTGCAGCCAGCACGGTCTGCGCCGCACCCTTCTGGCCAACTGCGTCGAAGGCGTCACCAAGGGCTTTGCGAAGTCCCTGGAAGTCATCGGTGTCGGCTACAAGGTCGCTGTGCAGGGCAAGAAAGTGGTGCTCACGGTTGGGTTCTCCCATCCTGTCGAGTTTCCCCTGCCGCAGGGCATCGATGCGGCGGTTGACGGTAACAAGCTGAATTTGACCGGCACGGACAAACAGCTTTTGGGTGAAGTGGCCGCGCAGATCCGTCGCGTGCGCCCGCCCGAGCCGTACAAGGGCAAGGGCATCAAGTACGCGGAAGAACACATCAGGCGTAAGGCCGGCAAGTCCGGTTCTAAAAAATAGCGGAGTGCGGCTATGAAGAAGACCAAAGAACAAGCGCGGGCTCGCAGAAAGCTGCGCATCCGCAAGAAGGTGAATGGCACCGAGCTGAAGCCCCGTCTGGTGGTGTTCCGCTCCAACGTGCATATCTACGCCCAGCTCGTGGACGACGAAACCGGTGTGACACTGGTGAGTTCTTCGACGCTCGTCCTGTCCCGCGCGGGACAGGCTGCCCGGGCCAACCGCGATGGCGCGACCATCGTTGGCAAGGACATTGCCGAGAAGGCCAAAGCGAAGAATATTGAGACCGTGGTCTTCGACCGCAATGGCTATATCTACCACGGCCGTATTAAGGCCCTTGCCGACGGCGCCCGCGAGGGCGGCCTCAAATTCTAGGGTGGGTTGACATGGAACAGAACGACTCCGGTTTCATCGAAAAGATCGTGTACTTGAACCGCGTTGCCAAGGTCGTCAAAGGCGGCCGCCGGTTCAGCTTCAGCTGCTTGGTCGTCGTTGGTGACGGACAGGGCAAGGTGGGCTTCGGCCTGGGCAAGGCCAACGAAGTGCCTGAGGCCATTCGTAAGGCCACGGACCGCGCCCGCAAGGACATGATCACCGTGCCCGTCCTCGACGGCACGCTGCCCTATGAGGTCCTTGGCCGCTTTGGCGCCGGTCGCGTCATGCTGAAGCCCGCCAGCCGCGGCACCGGCATCATTGCCGGCGGTCCGGTGCGCGCCGTCATGGAGGCCGTGGGCGTCCACGACATCCTGACCAAGGCCATCGGCACCAGCAACCCGCACAACGTGTTGCGCGCCACCATGTGTGGCTTGGCCGGTCTGCGTAGTGCCGATAGCGTTTCCGACGTGCGCGGCAAGACGGTTTCCACCCCCAGGAAGTAAACCCCCTTTGGGGTTTAAATACGAGGTTTTCCGTGTATACTGTAAAACTCCTCCGCAGCCGCATCGGTTGTTCGCCCGCGCAGCGCAAAACGCTGGAAGCCCTGGGCCTCAAGCGCATCCGGCAGGAAAATACGTTTGAGGAAGTCCCGTCCGTTGCGGGAATGATTGAGAAAGTGAAGCACCTGATTGAGGTGACCAAGTCATGAGACTGCATGAACTGTATCCCTTCCCGGAAGAATACGCCCAGCGCAAGCGCGTTGGCCGTGGCCCCGGCTCCGGCTCCGGCTGCACCTCCGGGCGCGGCAACAAAGGCCAGAATTCGCGTTCCGGCGGCGGCCGTCCGGCTTGGTTCGAAGGCGGTCAGATGCCTCTGGCCCGCCGTCTGCCCAAGCGCGGCTTCAAGAACGTGCATCGCGTGATGTACACCGCTATTAACCTTGACCACCTGCTGGCCGCCTTCCCTGACGCCGCTGAGATCACCGTTGAGGCGATCTACAAGCGTGGGCTGTGCAAGACCGGTGCGCCGATCAAGGTTTTGTCCCGCGGCGAGGTGAGCACCAAGGTCAGCGTCGAAGCCCACCGCTTCAGCGCTGCCGCGGTTGAGAAGATCACCAAGGCTGGCGGAACCGTCAAGGCTCTGGAAGGTTAACCCTCGTGGCGCTCTCCGGTGTTGAAAACCTCGCCCGTTTGCCTGAGCTGAAGAAAAAGCTCCTCTGGACCTTCTTTCTTTTGGCCGTTTACCGCCTCGGGATTCACATCCCGGTGCCGGGCGTGGACAGTCACGCGCTTACGGAGTTCTTCAACAACGCTTCGAACACCCTGTTCGGCTTGTTTGATATGTTCTCCGGTGGCGGCTTGAAAAAACTGTCCATTTTCGCACTGGGCATCATGCCCTACATCTCCGCGTCCATCATCCTGCAGCTTCTGAGCGTTGTGAGCCCCGAGCTCAAGCGCTTGAGCAAGGACGATGGCGCGGAGGGCCGCAAGAAGATCACCCAGTACACGCGGTATGGCACCGTGATCATCACCTGCATTCAGGGCCTCGGCGTCGCCGTGGGCCTGGAGAGCATGTCCAGCCCGTCAGGCCAGTCCCTGGTTCTGTTCTCCGGCTGGGGCTTCCGCCTGGTGACCATGGTGACACTCACCGCGGGGACCGTGTTCCTCATGTGGCTTGGCGAGCAGATGACCGAGAAGGGGATCGGCAACGGCATCTCCATGATCATCTTCGCCGGTATCGTGGCCGGATTGCCCTCGGCCCTCATGAACACCTTCCGGTTGGTGAGCGCGGGTGAGCTTTCGCTTATCATACTCTTGCTGATCCTGGTGCTCATGGCCGCGGTTCTCGTGTTCATTGTCTTTGTCGAGCGCGGGCAGCGCCGCATTCCCATCCACTATGCCAAGCGTATGCTTGGCCGGAAGATGGTTGGCGGCCAGACGACGCATTTGCCTCTGCGAATCAATGTGGCGGGTGTTATCCCTCCCATCTTCGCTTCAAGCATTCTCCTCTTCCCGGCCACGCTGGCGAATTTTTCCAGCGTCGCCTGGTTGAAGACTTTGTCCCAGCACATGACCCCTACGTCCATTTTTTATAATGTGGCGTATATCGGTCTCATCTTGTTCTTCGCCTACTTCTACACGGCTATTCTCTTTGATCCCAAGGGAATCTCGGAGAACATCCAGAAGCAGGGTGGCTTCATCCCTGGCATTCGGCCCGGCGCAAAGACCCGCGAGTACATCGACCGCGTCCTTTCCCGCATCACCTTGTGGGGAGCGCTGTACATGTCCATCATTTGCGTCCTGCCCATGCTGCTCATCAGTCAGTTCAACATTCCCTTCTACTTTGGCGGCACGAGCCTGCTCATTGTGGTGGGTGTGGCCATGGACTTCATGGGCAAGATCGAGTCGTACCTGATCTCCCGCCAGTACGAAGGCCTTATGGGCGGTGGAAAGGCCCGCCTCAAGGGTAGGCAGTAGATAGTGAAAAAGGCACGTGGCATCTTTCTCAAGAATGAGAAGGAGCTGGGCCTCATGCGCGAGGCTGGACGAATCGTATCGCGTATACTTGATGCTATTGGCGAGGCCGTGAAGCCCGGTGTCACGACCATGCTCTTTGAAGAAATCGCCCGCAGGATGTGCGATGAGTATAAGGTGAAGCCCTCCTTTTTGGGGTACCTTGGCTTTCCGTACGCCACCTGCTGCTCCGTGAACGAAGTCATCGTGCACGGGTTTCCCTCCGCCGAGCGCATTTTGAAAGAGGGAGACATTGTCAGCGTGGACATGGGCGTCGTTTACCAGGGGTTTCATGGCGACTCAGCGCGTACCTTCGCCGTCGGCGAAGTGAGCCCGGTCGCCAGGCGCCTCATGGACGTGACCAGAGAGTCCCTGGCTCTCGGCATCCAGCAGGTGCACAGTGGGGGCAACCTCTTTGACATCTCTGCTGCAGTGCAAAAGTACTGTGAAGATGCTGGGTTCGGTATTGTGCGTCGCTTTGTGGGGCATGGTATCGGGGTGAAGCTGCACGAAAAACCGGAAATTCCGAACTTCGTGCCGCGAGGCCTGCCTGGGGTGACGTTGAAGCCAGGCATGTGCTTGGCCATAGAGCCCATGGTCACTGAGGGCAGCTATGATGTGGATATCATGGAGGATCGCTGGACAGCGGTAACCAAGGACCGCAAGCTGGCCGCCCATTTTGAACATACTGTGGCGGTGACGGTGGATGGCCCGGTTATTTTGACGCAAAGCGAGTAAAAAAATGCTTGCTTTCTGTTGACAAGGCATATATTTTCCTCCGTCTTAAGATTGTGCGTTAACGCCCGGCAAGAAACCGGGCATACTGTGACGAACGGCGCTCTAGAGTAGGGCTCCGGGCAAAGTGGAGTAGGGCATGAAAGTTCGGCCTTCCGTAAAGAAGATGTGTCCCAAGTGCAAAATCATCCGTCGGCGCGGCGTTTTGCGGGTTATCTGCGAGGATCCCCGGCACAAGCAGCGCCAGGGTTAATCAGAGAGGGGTACAAGAGTGGCTCGCATTGCTGGCGTTGATTTGCCCAGAAACAAGCGGCTGGATATTGCGCTGACGTACATTTTCGGCATTGGCCGAGCGACAGCGCTTTCGATTCTCGACACCGTGGGAATCGATTGGACGAAGAATACCGACGTTCTCTCCAATGAGGAAGTTAACCTCATTCGCGTTGAGATCGAGGCCAACCACAAGGTCGAGGGTGACCTGCGTCGCGACGTGACGCAGAACATCAAGCGACTGATGGACATCGGTTGCTACCGTGGGTTGCGCCACCGCAAGGGCTTGCCCGTGCGTGGACAGCGCAGCCACACCAATGCGCGCACCCGTAAGGGGCCGCGCCGCACCGTGATGGGCAAGAAGAAGGCCCCCGCCAAATAGGCGCGGAACCCTCATCTAGCGGGAACAAGTTCTCGGACGCCATGAGCGATCATGGTGTCCGTGCTTTTCCGAATGATGCATATTATCGCCTGCGGGCGAAGCGAGGACAGACATGGCTAAACCCCGTCGCACAGGGAAAAAGAAAGAGAAGAAGAGCATTCCCGTGGGCCTGGCCCACGTGCATGCCAGCTTCAACAACACCATCATCTCCTTCACCGACTTGAAGGGTAATGTTGTAAGCTGGGCTAGCGCCGGCGCTTCCTTCAAGGGCTCTCGCAAGAGCACCCCGTTTGCTGCGCAGATCGCTGCCGAAACCGCCGCCCGCAAGGCCCAGGATTGCGGCATGCGTCTGGTCGGCATTTTTGTCAAAGGCCCCGGCTCCGGCCGTGAGGCCGCCATGCGCGCCATCAACAACGTGGGCTTGAAGGTCAGCTTCATCCGCGACGTGACCCCCATCCCGCACAACGGCTGCCGGCCTCCCAAGCGCCGTCGCGTCTAAGACCAAGGAGGAACAACTTGGCTCGTTATACTGAAGCGAAATGCAGACTCTGCCGCCGCGAAGGCCAGAAGCTTTTCCTCAAAGGCGATCGCTGCTTCACCGACAAGTGCGCCTATGAGCGCCGTCCGTACGCTCCCGGCTTTGCCGGCAAGCTGCGCAAGAAGCTTACCGACTACGCTGTGCAGCTCCGCGAAAAGCAGCGCGTGCGCCGCATGTACGGCATCCTTGAAGGCCAGTTCCGGAATTACTTCAAGCGCGCCGAGGCCCAGAAGGGTGTCACCGGCGCCAACCTGCTGATCCTCCTGGAGCGCCGCTTGGACAACGTGATCTACCGCCTCGGCTTCGCCAACTCCCGCGACCAGGCCCGTCAGATGGTTCGGCATGGGCTTTTTAGCCTCAATGGCCGTAAAGTGAACGTGCCGTCTCTGCTCGTGCGCCCCAGCGACATGATCGAGGTGCGCGAGAAGAGCCGTAAGGTCCCGGTCATTACCGAGGCACAGGAAGTTATTGCCCGCCGTGGCTGCCCCTCCTGGCTCGAGAGCGACGGCGCCGCTTTCAAAGGCGTTGTGAAGGCTCTGCCGACCCGGGAAGACATTCAGTTCCCGATCAATGAGCAGCTCATCGTCGAACTGTACTCCAAATAAGCAGGTGTAGGCATGCTTATTCAAAACGGCGACAAGCTTATAAATACACGCAATTGGTCCGAGCTGGTGAGGCCGGAGCAACTCGTACGCGACCCCAAATCGACTGATATGTATGGGAAGTTCGTGTGTGAGCCTTTGGAGCGGGGATTTGCCACGACTATTGGCAACTCGCTCCGCCGCGTGCTGCTTTCCTCGCTGCAGGGCGCGGCTATAGTTGCCGTGCGCATCGAAGGCGTGCAGCACGAATTCACCACCATCAAGGGCGTGCTCGAGGATGTCACCGAGGTTATTCTCAACCTGAAGCAGGTCCGCCTGGCCATGACCAGCGTCGAGCCCCAGAAGCTGGTGCTCGAAGCCAAGAAGAAAGGCCCGGTGACCGCCGCCAACATCAAAGAGAATCAGAACATCCGCACCCTCAATCCAGAACAGCACATCTGCACCCTCTCCGAGGATCGCGAGCTGCGCATGGAGATTGAGGTGCGTATGGGCAAGGGCTACGTGCCCAATGAAATGCATGAGGGCCTGGAAGGCGAGATTGGTCTGATCATCATGGACGCCAGCTTTTCGCCCGTGCGTAAGGTTGCCTACATGGTCGAGCAGGCTCGCGTCGGCCAGATGACCAACTACGACAAGCTCCTGCTCGAGGTCTGGACGGACGGTTCGCTGTCCCCCGAGGACGCGGTGGCATACAGCGCCAAAATCCTGAAGGACCAGCTCTCCGTGTTCATCAATTTTGATGAGCAGTCTTCGGACAAGAAGAAGAGCGCCGACCTCGACATGGACCTCAATCCCAATCTGCTCAAGAGCATTGATGAGCTTGAGCTGTCCGTGCGCGCCACAAATTGCCTCAAGGCCGCCAACATCACCTACGTGGGCGAGCTGGTGCAGCGCACAGAGGCGGCGATGCTCAAGACCAAGAACTTTGGCCGCAAGTCCCTGGATGAGATCCGCCGCGTTCTGGAGAGCATGGACCTGCGCTTTGGCATGACCGACGAGGTCGTCGAGAAAAAATTCCAGGAACTGCTCAAGAGGAAAGAAAGAAATGAGGCATAATAAGTCCGGGCGCAAGCTCAACCGCAACAGTTCCCACCGCAGCGCCATGTTCAAGAACATGGCCCGTGCCGTGTTCACCTATGAGACCATCCGCACCACCGAAGCCAAGGCCAAGGAATTGCGCGGCGTGGTGGACGGCCTCATCACCCTGGCCCTCAAGAATGATCTTCCGGCGCGTCGCCAGGCCTTCAAGGTCCTGGGCAACCACCAGATGGTCAAGTATCTGTTTGACGAGGTCGGCCCCCGCTTTGCTGGCGGCGCCGGCGGCTACACCCGCATCGTGAAGCTGGCCCAGCCCCGCATCGGTGACTGTGCCCCCATGGTCATCTTTGAGCTGACCAAGCTTGCCGAGAAGAAGGCCGAAGAGGCTGCTGCCCCCAAGGCTGAGGATAAGAGCGCCGAATAGCATTGATCCCAAGGCGTCTGCAAAACGGATGCCTGTAAAAAAAAGGACGGTCACCGTCCTTTTTTTTTGCTTGCGATATAGGGATAACTGATGCTATTCGACTTTCACATCGGAGGTGGTGAATGGATTTCCGCAAACTGGAAGCCTTTTGCAAGGTCTATGAACTGAAAAGCTTTTCCAAAGCTGGGCTTGAGTTGCAGCTTTCCCAGCCAACAATCAGCGCACACGTGGCCAATCTTGAAGAGGAATTGGGCGTTCCGCTGTTCGACCGTCTGGGGCGCACAGTGCTGGCCACGCAGGCTGGTGAGGTGCTGTATCGGGGCGCCAAGCAGGTGTTCCAGCAGGTCGGGCGCATCAACTCGGAAATCGGCCTTCTGCGCGACATGGTCGTGGGCGATCTGCTCTTGGGAGGCAGCACGATACCGGCAAATTACATCCTGCCGGGGCTGCTCAAGACTTTTCTCGCGATGTACCCGTCGTTGCGCGTGCATATGACCATCGGCGACACGGACGCCATCATCCGGCAGGTGGGCCAGGGGCGGCTGGAACTCGGCATTGTGGGCTCCCAGCCCGAGCAGCAGGGCATTGCCTCGTACCCGTTGCACCGCGACGAGCTGGTCCTGGTCGTCGCGCCATCCCTGCGTGCGGGCAAGGACGAACCGAAGAATTTGCGCGACATGCGCATGTGGCCCTGGGTGATGCGGGAGCGCGGTTCAGGGACGCGTCGCGTCGTGGAGTCGCTGCTCAAGGGCTCGGGCATCGCCATCGGTGATCTTAAGGTGAGCCTGTGGGTGGAAAGCACTGAGGCTGCGATCCAGTGCGTCTGTTCCGGCCTTGGCGTGAGCATCGTCTCCAAGCTGGCCGCGCAGCCTTACCTGGATCGCGGCGAACTGGTCTGCATGGACGTCATGTCCCAAAAACTCGAACGCTCCTTCTATCTCATCCAGCGTCAGGGCCGGGAGCTCCTGCCCGCAGCTTCTCTCTTCATCGAACACGTGCGCAATACCACCAAGCCCTAGCGCGAAAAACGCTCTTACAGGGGCAGAAATGCGAGTTCTGGCGGGGCCGGGATCACCCCGGTTCCGGCCAGGCGCTCGTAGAAGAGCCGCAAGCCCGCCAGCTCCTCCAGTCCCAGATCATAAACCAACCCACCAAAATACGAGCGCATCTCCTCTTCCGTGAGGATGCTGTCCCTGGCCGCCACGGCGGAGATCTGGTCCAGGTGCGTCTGGCCCCATTTCTTGGCCTCAATGAGCAGGCGTGCCCCGGCCTTGACCTCCTCGCGCCGTGCGCAGGCGGCCTCACGGCTGGCTATCCACAGCCCGAAGATGAACGGCAGGCCGGTCCATTGCCGCCAGGCCTCGCCCAGGTCCATGCGGTGTGGATAGTCCGGGTGGCGCCGCAGGTTGAGCGCCTCGTCGCCGATGCACAGGATGGCTTCGGGCCGTTCTCCTGCCTTGAGCAACGCCGTTGCGTCGCCCGTGCGGTACCTGGGGGTTACGCCGATGTGCTGCTTGAGGATGAGGTCCACCAAGGCGGCGGAGGTGTGCGTTTGCGCGCTCACCAGCACGGTCTGGCCATCCAGGTCTTCCGGTTTGGTGCGGCAGAGCAGGAGCACGCTCTGCACGGGCCCCCGGCTGCCAATGGCTAGGTCCGGCAGGATGAGGTATTTTTCCGGGTGCCGAGCGTACTCGATGCACGAGCAGCCGGAGATGTCGAGCCGACCCTGGTCCATGAGGACGTTGAGTTCCGCTGGGGGGCCGGAGACGAGTTCGAAATCGCCGGACAAGATGCCTTGCTCCAGCGGATAGTGCAGGGGCAGGACGTTCAGATAGCCGATGCGGCCAAGGCGCAGGGGGGGGCGCTTCGCATTCATCCGGGCTAACCCTCCACGCTGGAGGACATTTCCCCCTGGGGCACCAGGGTATAGTCCATGCGCCGCTGCCGGGGCTCAAACCCCGCCGCTCGCACCAGCGTGTCGATTTCCTGGCGTGAGAGCCGGAAGCTCACCCCGGCGGCGCGCACCACGTTCTCCTCAATCATGGTGGAGCCGAAGTCGTTGCCGCCGAAATAGAGCGCCAACTGCGCGATCTTTGGGCCCATGGTCACCCAGGACACCTGCACGTTGTCCACATTGTCCAGCACGAGGCGCGAGAGGGCGAGCAGACGCAGATACTCCACGCTGGTCAAGGGCCGGGCGCTGATGGCCGTGTTTTCCGGCTGGAAGGTCCAGGGGATGAAGGCCGTGAACCCGCCTGTCCGGTCCTGGCTCGCGCGCACGTTGAAGAGGTGCTCCAGGCGCTCGTCCGTGGTCTCCTCATGACCGAACATCATGGTGGCCGTGGTGCGCAGACCCTGGGCATGGGCCTCCTCCATCACGCCCAGCCACTGTCCGGCCGGACACTTGTTGGGCGACACCTTGCGGCGCACGTTGTCCACCAGAATCTCCGCCCCACCGCCGGGGATGGAGTCAAGCCCGGCCGCGCGCAGGCGCTCGATGACCTGCCCAGTGGAAAGGCCGCTGACCTTGGCGAAATGCACAATCTCCGGCGGGGAGAATGCGTGCACGTGGATGGGGTAGTTGTTCTTGATGAAGCGCAGCATGTCCTCGTACCATGCCAGCGGCAGGTCCGGATGGTGCCCGCCCTGCATGAGGATCTGCGTGCCGCCGAGCGCCAGCGTCTCTTCGATCTTTTGGCCGATCTCAGCGTGGGACAGCACGAAACACTCGTCGTGGCCTGGCGCGCGGTAGTAGGCGCAGAAGCGGCAGGCGCACACGCAGACGTTGCTGTAATTGATGTTCCTATCCACCACATAGGTGACCATGGGGTCCGGGTGCTTCTTTAGGCGCACCTTGTGCGCGGCGTGGCCGAGCGCGTGCAGATCCGCATGGAGGTACAGGGCGCGAGCGGTGTCGAAGTCCAGCCTCGCGCCCGCGGCGGCGGCGTTCAGCAGGCCGTGCAGCGTCGCGGTGGAGGGGGCGTCGGTCCAGGCCTTGACCTCCGGCTTGAACGCCTCAATGGGGTTGTAGTGCGCATCGCGCTCCACGGGGGTCAACCCCATGCCGCGGATCATGGACTCCAATTGGCTTTTTGTCTGTCCCTGGGCGCTGGTGGCCCCGGCCATGTGGCCGATCTTTTCCTCCACCACTGTGCCGTCCAGGTCGTCCGCGCCGAAGAACAGCGCGGCCTGCGCCTGCTTTACCGTCAGCATGACCCAGTAGGACTTGATGTGTTCGATGTTGTCGAGCATCAAGCGGCTTATGGCGATGGTTTTGAGCTCATCCACCCCGGTAAGCGGATGCTCCACCTTAATGGCGCTGTTCTCGGTCTGAAAGGGCAGGGGGACGAAGCAGGAGAAGCCCACGGCCCCTTTACTCAGGGACTGGTCCTGCAGGGTGCGCAGCATCTCCAGGTGGTTCAACCGGTCGTCGATGCTCTCCAGGTGCCCGAAGAGCATGGTGCAGTTGGTGATGAGCCCCAACTCGTGCGCCTCGCCGTGGATGCGCAGCCATTCTTCGGCCGTGGATTTTTTGGGGCAGATGCGGCGGCGCACCTTGGGCTCGAAGATCTCCGCCCCGCCTCCGGGCATCATGGCTAGGCCTGCGTTCTTGAGCGTTTGCAGCACCTCGCGCGTGGTGATGCCCTCCAACTGCGCGAAGTGGGCGATCTCCACCGCGGTGAAGCATTTGAGCGTGGCGTCCGGCAGGGTGCGCTGCACGCTTTGCAGCAGGTCCACAAAGAAAGACAGGCGCAGATCCGGGTGGCAGCCGCCCACAATATGTACTTCGCGCGGGGGCAGGGGCGCGTTTCTTAAACGTTCCACGGCGTCGTTGATGCTGAGTTCGAAGCCGCCTTCCTCACCCTTGGTGCGATGGTAGGCGCAGAAGGCGCAGCCGTTGATGCAGACGTTGGTGTAGTTGATGTGCCGGTTCACCACGTAGAAGGTTTTGTCGCCGTGCAGCTGAGTGCGGCGGTGGTGCGCCAGCGCGCCAAGGGCGGTGACGTCCGGACAGGCATAGAGCTGTCGGCCCTCGTCGATGCTCAGCCGGGCCCCGGCCTCCACCTTGCGGGCGATCTGAAGCAGTCCCAGGTCCGCGAAACGTTTTTCGTCAATCATTGGCATGGGTATTGTCTCCTTTGCGCGCCGGAACCGCCAGGCCCCGGCACATGAGATCGGCCAGGGCCGTGAGGCCGCGCTGACGGGTGGTTGCATCGTCCGAGGCCAGGCCGAAGCCCGCGTCCAAAAGCGTCGAATCCTGGGCCGTCAGCGCCCGGTCGAGCACGGCCTCCATGAAAAATGCGGCGGCGTGCGGGTCTAGGTCCGGCCGTACCTCGCCGCGCGTCTGGCCGCCCTCCACAAGCTCGCGGAAATATGTCAGGGCTTCTTCGCGCACCTTGGAGAGCAGCGTTTCGCGCAGGGGGAAGTCGTCCTGGGTCATCATGCGCCGGTACACGCGCCAGATGAGCGGATGCGAGCGGGCGAAGGTCGCGCCCGCCAGGAACACCCGGCGCAGGCGCTCGGGGAAGGGCTCTCCCGCGTCCGCGTCGCGGATGGCTTTCAAGGGGGATTTCAGCTCAGCCAGCGCGAGGCTGAAGAGATGCCGGAACAGGCCCTCCTTGCTGCCGAAATACTGGAACAACGAGCCCTTGGCGATACCCAGGCGGCCTACGATGCGGTTCACGCTGGCCTGGTGGTAGCCGTGCTCCGCGAATTCGCGCAGTGATTCGTCCAGCACGCGTTCGCGCTTCTGCGGGTCCAGGTTCTCGAATGTGGAGCGGGGGCTGTCCATGGGCTTGCCTCTGCGGCCTTGGCCGGGTACTCTCACGGGCTAAGTGACCGGGTGGTCATTCCTATGCCGCGCCACCACGCATGTCAACCACCCGCGCGGGCAAAAGATACAACTCAGAAGTTCCGGAGGAGTCCATGCGTCTTTCCCTTGCCTACTCACCCTGCCCGAACGACACCTATATTTTCCATGCCCTGGCCAGCGGCCTCGTGCGTCTGCCGGAAATCGCCTTCGACATCACGCTGTCCGACGTGGAACGCCTGAATGAAGCCGCCGCCGCCAAGACGCCGGACATCTGCAAGGTGTCTGTGGCCGCGGCCGCGAGCATCTTGGATGAGTACCGTCTGCTCCGCGCTGGCGGGGCGCTCGGCCGGGGCGTCGGTCCGATTCTGGTGGCGCATGGCGCCACGCGCCTGGAGGATCTGGACGGTAAGCCCGTGGCCATTCCTGGCCGGCGCACCACGGCTGCGCTCATCTTTGGCCTGCTCTGCCGCGAGCGCGGCATCGCGCCCAAGCCCGTGGAACTGGTATACGACCAGATCATGCCCGCGGTGACTTCCGGCCAGTGCGCCGCCGGGGTCGTCATCCACGAGGGCCGCTTCACCTTCGCCGAACACGGCTTGGCGCGCCTGCTCGATCTTGGCGCCTGGTGGGAAGAGGACCGTGGCCTGCCCATCCCGCTCGGCTGCATCGTCATGCGCCGGTCTTTGGGGCTGGACCTCGCGCACGCCGTCACCACGGCCATCCGCGCGAGCCTCGCCCATGCGCGGCAGCATCCGGAGGCGAGCGCCCAGTACATCCGCGAGCATGCCCAGGAGTTGGATCCCGGCGTCATCGCCCAGCACATCGCGACCTTCGTCACCGAGGCGAGCCTGGACATCGGCCCCGATGGCGTGGCCGCGACCCTGGCCCTGGTGGCTGAGGCGCGGCGGGCGGAAGGGCTGGGTGAACCGCCGCGGGACGTGTTCGCGTAGCGTCGGGAAAGCGAAAAGAGAAGTGTTCCCTGGGGGGAATGCTTCTCTCCCGGACCCCCTGGGGGGGAATTGCCGTGAGTCTGCATCATGTGCCGGTGAGGGGGAGCGCCGTGTTTCGCTCTGGCTCGGGGAGCTGAGGGAACAGCCGGGATGCCAACGATTCAGGCACAGGCCCAGACACAGGCACGGGCAACAGCTCTCCCCTCAACCGTTCACAGCAAAACACAACCCCCCGGAATACTCAGTCTCCTGATGCCTGCACGGTGATCTCAGCCCAGTGCTCCTTGCGGTCATCAACCAGTGGGATTGAGCCGCTCTGCTGCTCGATCCCATCCACGCTGACGCGCATCTTCGCGCGTCCCACCGGGAGCTGCGCCACCTTGATGTGGTAGACGGTTTCCCTGTAGCGGTAGTGCATGGTGAATCCTTCCCACTGCGCAGGAAGGCGCGGCGTGAAGTGCAACCTGTCCACCTCCAGCCGAAGCCCCAAAAGGGACTCCACCATGAGCCGGTACATCCACGCGGCCGAGCCCGTGTACCAGGTCCAGCCGCCACGGCCGGTATGCGGCGCAACGGCGTATACGTCCGCAGCCACCACATAGGGCTCCACCTTGTACACGGCGGTTTCCTCGGCCGTGCGCGCGTGGTTCACCGGATTGATGAGGCCGAAGATGTCCCAGGCGCGTCGCGCATCGCCCAAGCGGGCAAAGGCCATGGCCGCCCACACGGCCGCATGGGTGTATTGGCCGCCATTCTCCCGCACGCCGGGCGCGTAGCCCTTGATGTAGCCGGGGTTCAGGTCCGAGGTGTCGAAGGGCGGATCGAGGAGTTGGACCAGCCCGGCCTCGCGGCGCACCAGCCGCCTGTCCACGGCTTCCATGGCCCGGCGTGAGCGCTCCGGCTCCCCCGCGCCCGAAAGCACGGACCAGCTCTGGGAGATGGAGTCGATCTGGCATTCCGCGTTGGCGGCCGAGCCCAGGGGCATGCCGTCGTCGAAGTAGGCCCGGCGGTACCACTCTCCGTCCCAGCCGTGGGCTTCGATGTTCCGTCGAAGCGTTGCCGCCTCGCTGGCGCAGCGCTCGGCAAAGGCCGCGTCGTCATGGGCGCGGGCCACCTCGGCGAAGTCCGTCAGCACATCAAAGAGGAAGAATCCCAGCCAGACGCTCTCGCCCCGGCCCTGCTGGCCCACCAGATCCATGCCGTCGTTCCAGTCGCCGGAGCCCATGAGCGGCAGGCCGCGCTCCCCGAACCGCAGGCCGTGCCTGATGGCCCGGGCGCAGTGCTCGTACAGGCTGGCCGTCTCTTCGGAGCGGCCGGGCAGGTCGTAGTACGAGTCCTCGTCCTCCTTCACCGCGCGGCCCTGGAGGAAGGCCACGGGTTCATCCAGCACATCGGTGTCGCCTGTGCTGCGCACATAGCGGCACACGGCCAGCGGCAGCCAAAGATAGTCGTCGGAGCAGTGGGTGCGCACACCCCGGCCCAGGGGCGGGTGCCACCAGTGCTGCACGTCGCCTTGTTCAAATTGATGCGCCGCGCAGAGCAGCAGATGTTCGCGCACCAGCTCAGGCCGGGTGTGGACAAGCGCCATGACGTCCTGCAACTGGTCGCGGAATCCGAAGGCCCCGCCGGACTGGTAGGTGGCGCCGCGCGCCCAAAGACGGCAGGACACGGTCTGATAGAGCAGCCAGCCGTTGGCCAGCACATTGAAGGCCGGATCGGGCGTTTCCACGTGCACCGCGCCCAGGGTGTGCGTCCAGTGCTGCCAGACCTTGTCCAGGGCCAGGCGCGCAGTGGCGTTGCCCCTGAAGCGTTGGACCAGCTTCCTGGCGTCCTCGGCATCGCGCCCAACGCCAAGGCGGAACACGAGTTCGCGCTCCTCCCCGGCCGCGAGCTCAAACCCCAGCTGGATGGCGGCGCAAGGGTCGAGGCCCGCTCCCACACGACCGGACAGATGCGTGCGCGTCATGGCGGCGGGAGCGGCCAAGCTTCCGTTGCGGCCCAGGAATTCCGCCCGGTCGCCGCAGACCGTGCGGTCGAGCCCGTCCACGTCGAAGAAGGCCGTGCGTTTGCTGAACTCCGTGCTGTACGCGTTGCGCGCAAACAGCGCGCCGCTGCCCTGGTCGATCTCCGTGACCACGTGCATGGCGGTCTTGCTTGGCAAATCGCCCAGCACCCACTGCGCGTAGCCGGTGACTGAGAGCCTGCGCGTCCGGCCCGATTCGTTGCGTACCTTGAGCACCGTGAATTTGATGGCAGCGTCCAAGGCCACATAGACCCAGAGTTCGGAGGCGATGGCGCGCTCCGTGTGTTCGAACACGCTGTAGCCGAAGCCGTGCCGGGTGACGTAGGGCGCGGCCCCGCGGCAGGGCAAGGGCGTGGGCGACCAGAAGTGGCCGCGTTCCTCGTCCCGGATGTAGAAGGCCTCGCCGCGCGAATCACTGACTGGGTCGTTGCCCCAGGGCGTGAGGCGGAACTCGTGCGCGTTCTCGCTCCAGGTGCAGGCCAGGCCGCTTTCGGAGACCACCGTGCCGAAGGTGGGGTTGGCCAGCACGTTGACCCAGGGCGTGGGCGTCAGCTGGTTCTGCGCCGTGGTGATGACATATTCGCGACCGTCTGGCGTGAAGCCACCCAAGCCATTGAAGAAGGTCAGGTCCGTGCGGGGCTGCGGCACTTCCGGCTGGGGTTCGGCGCGCAGGATGCGCATCGGCTTGAGCAGGGCAACGGGCACCCCCAGCAGAATGCGGCCGCCGATCTGCTCCGCAAGCGTTCCACGGCTGTCGGCGATGATGATCCGGGCCACGCTTTGGAACAGGGTGCGGTCTTCTTCCGCAATGCGGTCGGCCGGGCGGACGAAGATGCCGCCGGGCCTGTCGGTCAGGTTGGCCTCGGTGCCCGCGGCGATGAGCCCCATGATCTGGTCGTGCAGCACCTGCCGGTATCCGACGTTGTCCTCGTTCCAGATGACGAGATCCACGGCCAAGCCCTTGAGCCGCCAATAGGCATGGGCCTGCACCAACTGGCGCGCCAACTCGATGTTGGCGCCGTCCTCGATCTGGAGCAGCACCAGGGGCAGGTCGCCGGAGATGGAGTAGCCCCAAAGCCCCGACTGCCCCCTGCGGTTCTTGATGATTACGCCCGGTTCGGCCCGAAGCGCTGCCCCGGCGTAAAGGATGGCTCCGGCCAGGCGGCCATAGAGCTGGGCCTCGGCCTCGGAGACGTTGAGCTGGCGCAGCAGCACCTGGTTGTGCGTCCAGGCCAGATCGAAGACGCGGTCGGCCAGACGGCGGTCCTGGTACTTCTCCACCAGGAGCATGGCGGCCTCGCGGTTTTCGCCCATGCCGGTGACCATGTCCACGGTCACGGATTCGCCGGGCTCAAGGGAAATCCGGTGGCGGATGGACACAATGGGGTCGAGGACGGAGCCCTGGCTGCCCGAGAGCTTCGCGGTGTAGCCCGCGGCGTCCTCGCGCAGGGCCTGGGGCGTCGCGGCCGTGTTGCCCCGGCCGATGAAGCGCATGCGGTCCGTTTCATAGGAAACATTGGCTTCCTTGCCGCCGCGCACAACCATGAGGTGCAGCAGGCAGGGCGTGGCCTCCCCCTGGGAGCGGGGGCGACGGGTGCATAAAATGGCCCGCTGCGGGTCAACGATTTCAGTCTGCACGAAGAGGTTGCTGAAGGCGGGGTGGAGCGCGTCGGCCGCTTGCGGGGCCAGGGCCACCTCGGCGTAGCTGGTGACGTCCAGAGCCCGGCGCGTGCGCGCCCGGTTGGTGATGCGCACCCGGCGCAGCTCGATG
>JARLHQ010000006.1 GCA_031292175.1 Humidesulfovibrio sp. | reverse complement strand
CGGGCATGACCGGAGCGGTGGAGCTTGCCGCCGTGCCCGGCGGGCGAAATAACCGCGCCTTTGTGCTCTCTGCCGGTCGGGACAAGGCCTTCCTCAAGGCCTACTTCCGCCACCCGGACGACCCGCGTGACCGGCTGCGCTCCGAGACGGCGCTGCTGGCCCACGCGGAATCCCTCGGCATCGCCACGGTGACGCGGGTGCTCGCCAAGGACGTGGGTGCAGGCCTTGCTCTTTTCGCCTTCGTGGAGGGCCGCCGCCTTGCGCCGGACGAGGTCGGGGCGGAGCACGTGGCCGCCGCCGCAAACCTCTACCTGGCGTTGAACAGCCGCCCGGCCGATCTGCCCAACGCAAGCGAGGCCTGCTTCTCGCTGGCGCAGCACACCGAATGCGTGGAGCGCCGCGTGGGGCGGCTTGCGCGTGCGGCGGAGCAGGGGCTCATGCGCACGGACGCCGCGTCCTTCGTCACCAGCGGGCTGGTCCCGGCCTGGAACTCGCTCAAGGCGGACATCCTGGCGCATGTTTCCGGCCTGCCCGGCGGCATGGAGGCGGCGTTGCCGCGTGAGCTGCGCCGCGTGTCGCCTTCGGACTTCGGCTTCCACAACGCGCTGTTGATGCCTGAAGGCGGGCTCGTGTTCCTGGACTTCGAGTACGCGGGCATGGACGACCCGGCCAAGCTCGTGTGCGACTTCTTCTGCCAGCCGGAGATTCCGGTAGGGCGCGAGCACCTGCCCTGGTTTCTTGAGCGCATTGCCGAGGCATCGCCGGGCGATGCCGACCTGCGCGCGCGCGCGCTTTTGCTGCTGCCCGCATACGGCATCAAATGGTGCTGCATCATGCTGAATGATTTTCTGCCCCTCGGGGCGTCGCGGCGGGACTTCGCCGAGGGCGGTGCGGCCGAGGGCCGGCGCGACCGCCAGCTGGCGTTGGCCAAACGCTCGCTTGTACTTTACACTAAATAGCGAGGTGACAACCATGGCCGAGATTGACTTCCTTTCCCCCCTGCACAAAGCCACCACGCGCGACTACCTGGCCCGCGTGAACGACCCCGAGTTTCCCAAGTCCAAGGCCGCAGAGCTGGCAAAAAAGTGGGGCTTCGACTACTGGGACGGCGATCGCCGCATCTGCTACGGCGGCTACCGCTACATGCCGGGCCGTTGGGAACCCGTGGCGCGTGGCCTCGTGGAGCACTACGGCCTCAAGGCCGGCGACAGGATCCTCGACATTGGCTGTGGCAAGGGCTTCCAACTGGTGGAGTTGCAAAAGGTCGTCCCCGGCCTTGAGGTCTACGGGCTCGACATCTCCGACTACGCCTTGTCCAACGCCCACGAGGACGTGCGCGACCGGCTCACCCTGGGCAACGCCAACAGCCTGCCCTGGCCCGACAAGCACTTCGACTTCGTGTTCTCCATCACCACCCTGCACAATCTGCACAACTACGACCTGGATCTCGCCCTGCGCGAGATGGAGCGCGTGGGCAAGAAAAAATATCTGTGCGTGGAGTCGTACCGCAACGAGACCGAGAAGGCGAACCTGCTGTACTGGCAGGTGACCTGCGAGGCCTTCTGCACGCCGGAGGAGTGGCAGTGGTGGTTCAAGACCACCGGCTACACCGGGGATCACTCCTTTATTTATTTCGAGTAGGAAGGTGGGGGCGGCGATGGCTCACGGCACAACCCTCGTCATCGGAGCGGAGGGCGGCATCGGCCAGGCCTTGACTGCGGCCCTGCGGCGAGAAGGCCGCGCCGTCTTCGGCACCAGCAGGCGTGGCGCGTCCACCGGCCTGCTGCACCTGGATTTGGCCGACATTCCGCCGGACTTCGCCGCGCCCGCGGACGTGCGCGTGGCCTACCTGTGCGCGGCGGTGACCGCCACGGACCAGTGCCGCAAGAATCCCGCCGGCACCTCCCGCGTCAATGTGCATGGCACACTACGCCTAGCGGAACGCCTGGCGCGAGTCGGCGCGTTCGTCGTGTTCCCCTCGACCAATATGGTCTTCGACGGAAGTGTGGCGCACCGCCGTGCGGACGACGCCAGGTGTCCACAGTCGGAATACGGCAGGCAGAAGGCCTTGGCAGAGGAGGGGCTGCTTGCCATGGGCGGCCAGGCCGCCGTGGTGCGCCTCACCAAGGTGCTCACGCCGGGCATGGGACTGTTCGCCAACTGGTCGGCAGGACTTAAGGCTGGGCAGGCCATCGCCCCCTTTGCAAACATGCCCATGGCCCCGATCCCTCTGGATTTGGTCGTGAGGGCCATGCTGGACATCGGCGACAGGCGCGCGGGCGGCGTCTGGCAGATTTCCGCCAGCCGCGACGTGAGCTACGCCGAGGCGGCCCTTCGACTTGCCTCGTTCCTTGGCGCGCCGACGCAGTTGGTCCAGCCCGTGCCCTGGCGCGAGGCCGCTCCAGACCTGGAACACGTACCCGAGTACACCAGCCTCGACGCCTCGCGTCTGGCGGAAGTGCTGGGCCTTGCCGCCCCAGACCCTCTTGAAGCACTCGACAACGCCTACGGAGCATACGCATGAGTGATGACGCGCGCTACAGCACGCCGCCGGCGCCTTGCCACAATTGCGACTTTGCCGCGCCAGAGTCCATTCCCGGCCTGGAGGACATGAGCCTCGTCACTTCCGACTGCCGGCCCTGGAACGGTCGCCGCTCGTTGACCTGGTGTCCCTGCTGCGGACTGGTTCAGAAGCGCGTGGACCAGGACTTCCACGACGACTGTTGCCGCATCTACGGCAGCTACACCGTTTACCACCAGTCCGGCGGACAGGAGCAGAAGACTTTCAGCACCGACGGCGCGGGCATGGCCCGAAGCGAGCATCTGCTGCGCGGCCTGCTGGACCGCACCCCCCTGGCCGATTCCGGCCGCCTTCTCGACGTCGGTTGCGGCAACGGCGTGCTTCTCAAGTCCTTCGGGGCACTGAAGCCCGGCTGGCGGCTGTGTGGCCTGGACCTGGACGACCGCAGCCGCAACGTGGTGAAGGCCCTGCCAGGCGTGGAGGATTTCTATAGCTGCGACCTCACCCAAGTTCCCGGCCAATTCGACATGGTGAGCATGATGCACTGCCTGGAACACGTGCCCGCCCCCGTGGAGTTTCTGCGAAAGACCGCCGCGCTCATGGCGCCGGGCGGGCTGCTGCTCATAGAGGTTCCCGATTTCTCGACCAACCCCTTCGATCTGGCCATTGCGGACCACTGCTCGCACTTCGCGCCGGAGACGCTGGAGGCCTCGGCCCGGCGCGCCGGGTTCGAGCCCGTGCTGCTGGAACGCGGTTTGGTGAGTAAGGAACTGACCCTGCTGGCCCGCTTGACGGGCGAGACGGACGAGGCCTACCGCATCGCTGATTCTCGTGAGGTCGCCGCCCGGGCCATCAACTGGATGCGCAGCACCCTTGCCGCCGCGCGGGAGATTCCCGCCGCAGAACTCGGAATCTTCGGCACGTCTATCGCCGGGGTATGGCTGTTCAACTGTTTAGAAGGCAAGGCCGCATTTTTCGTGGACGAGGACTTGAGCCGCGTGGGCCATACGCTCTTTGGCCTGCCCGTTGTTAGCTCGTCGGACCTGCGGGCGGGGCAGACCGTGTTTCTGAGCATCCCCCCGCAGATAGCTAAGACCATCATCGGGCGCATGGCCCAAAGCCCGGCTAGGTTCGCCCTGCCGCCGGACTTATAGGGCAGGCGCGCGGCCGCTGCGCGCTGGGCATGTTGCGCCTTGTCGCGAGATCCCGCTGGGTTGCCCAGGCTTCTTCGTAGGATTGGGCGGCTGCCGCACCAAGACGCCGGAATGATCAAGAACGAAATTACATGGGTGATGTTTGTTGTCATCTTGCTGAGGAGTTTGGATGAACGTTTGCATCGTCGGCACCGGATACGTCGGCCTCGTCACCGCCGTCTGCCTTTCGAAATGGGTAACCACGTGCGCTGTGTGGACAAGAGCGAGAAGATCATTTCGACCCTGCGCGCCGGGCGCATCCATATTTTCGAGCCGCGGCTTGAGGAACTGGTGCGCCGCAACCTGTACCAGCCGGGCCTGCTCTTTCGCTTCGAACTCAAACATTACGGAATTGGCCGCTAGTGGTGGTAACGAATAAGTTGGCTTGGCTTATCGTAGCAGCCGGATCTTGATACGTAATATTCGATGCCTTGAATTTGGCATACTATATACTTGACTTGTAAACGTAAGGTATGCGGGATCCATTGTGACTACTTCTCCAGGTGAGGCAGACGTTGATGGGGTAAGCCCCGCCGCAGTGGAAAATGTATTTACGTATCGTCCTGACATAGACGGGTTGCGATGTATAGCAGTTTTGTCTGTTTTGGTGTTTCATGCATTCCCCAGCACATTGAGTGGCGGATTCGCCGGTGTTGATGTATTCTTTGTAATTTCTGGTTATCTTATTTCTAATATATTGTTGCGCGACATCGATTCGGACAGCTACAGCATCATTGAATTTTATGTGCGGCGCATACGGCGTATATTTCCAGCGTTGTGCTGCATGCTATTTGCATGCCTTGTCATTGGATATTTTTTCATGCTCCCGGAAATGTATCTGCAACTCGGAAAGCATGTAGCAGCAGGTACAGCTTTTCTTTCGAATATCGCGTTGTTATTTGAAAGTGGTTACTTTGATAACTCTGCGGTGACAAAGCCACTCCTGCACCTGTGGTCTCTCGGAATTGAGGAACAATTCTATCTGATTTACCCTCTACTGCTTTTTTTTTCGCGCAAGTTGCGGATTAAGCCGATCGCCACGCTTGTTATCATCTTTTTGCTTTCGATGACCGCCAACATCAGGATTCACGGCGTTGATGTCGTGGCGGATTTCTACTCGCCGCTCACGAGATTCTGGGAACTCATCGCCGGTGGCATTGCTGCTTGCCTCACACGCAGCGGCTTCCTTTTGGGCCGGCCAAACCCGCTTGGCATATCCCGAAGGTGCTGGGCAGACGTGTCTTCTGTGGCGGGATTTTGCATGATCGGGGTGTCCGTCGTCCGACTGAATGAGGGGCTGCTGTTTCCAGGCTATTGGGCCACGCTGCCAGTGGCAGGGGCGTGTTTCTGCATTTTTGCCGGGCCGCAAGCGCTGGTCAACCGGATTGTCCTTTCTGCAAAACCGGCGGTCTGGGTTGGGTTGATCAGCTATCCGCTCTATCTTTGGCATTGGCCTTTGCTGTCCCTCTTGCGGACTCTATCGGGAGGCCAGCTCTCCGTGCCGCAGAGGTGGCTGGCTCTTGGGGCATCCGTTCCCCTCGCCTATGTGACGTACCGTTTTGTGGAGAGGCCGCTTCGCTACGGGCAGAATGCGGAAAGAATAGCTGCCGTTCTGCTGGCGGTCATGGTCGTTATCGGCTGCCTGGGGGCGTTCGTTTGGCATGGGAATGGTCTGAGTTTCCGTTACGGCGGTGCCAGCCGGACCATATTTGAACAGTATCTTGCCCCGGCTAACGTCGAGAAGGAGAACACCCACGTTTGGGCGGAGAAACGACGAGTCGACTTGATGCCCTTCGATACCCGGGACAGGGTGAAGGTGCTCGTGATCGGCAACTCGTTCTCCGGAGATCTGATCAATGCGCTGAACTGCTCGACCTTCAAGGATCGAATCCAGATCCGGTCCCTGACGATCAACGGAGGCTGCGGGAACATCCTGGCCGACATCGACCTGACAAAGTACGTGGACGAGAAAACCGTCGCAAAGGACTGCCCGGAGGTATACAGCTATCGCAATCCGCAATTCTTGAGCATGATCCGCGCGGCGGACGTGATTATGATCGCTTACTCCTGGGCAAAGTGGGAAGTTGATTTTCTCGATCTGACGTTAGCGAATTTTTCGAAACTGACCGGGGCTCCCGTGGTTATATGCGGCAGCAAGAGTCTGGGCGGCCTGCGCACCTGGGTGGCCAGCAATCAAAAGGCGGATAAATCGCCAGCCAAAGCAGCCATGCATGTGGGGCCGATGATGAACACCTTTAATGCGTATATTGAGGAGAAAGCTCGAGGCGGGTATTATCTGGACATCCAGGCATTGATGTGCGTCAGTGGAGAGGACTGCCCCGTATTCGATGAGCTTGGTCGTCCGATATCCCTGGACGGTGTGCATCTGACTACCACTGGCGACGTGTTCCTCGGCAAGCGGTTGAGCAATGCTCCGGTGCTGCAGAAACTTCTCGGCGCAACTGTCCAGCCGGACAAGACCCGGCCCTAAGATTTTGCACGTATGAATTTCATGTCATTGGAATTTCTGGCACTTGTGACCGCCACCTTCGGCCTGTACCACCTGTTGCCACGAGGGATGCGCGCTGAGGTGCTGGCCGCATCTAGCCTCGTCTACATCAGCTGGTTCGGATTGCCCACACTGGGCACCACTCTCTGCCTCATCGGTGCGAACTATCTGGCCGGAATGGCTCAAGGCGCCGCCACGCCGGGAACGCCCAAGCGCAGAGCCATCTTCGCGGCCATCGTCGCTTTCGATATCCTCGCCCTGGGCCTAGCGAAGTATAAAGGGCTACTCCCCGTATCGGTGCCGGTCTCCATGCTTGGCATGTCGTACTACGTCTTTCTGCTCATCGGCTACCAGGCCGACGTGTACCTGGACAAGGCCGCGCCGGAGCTGAACCTTGCCCGCTTTGGCCTCTTCAGTGGGTTTTTCGCCAAGTTCCAGGCCGGTCCCATTGAACGCACCGGCAATCTGCTTTCGCAGATCCGGTCGGGCCTCGCCCGCCCCTTCGACAGCGCCATGGCCGTGTCTGGCCTGCGGCTCTTTGCCTTCGGCATGGTGAAGAAGCTGGTCATCGCCGACAACATCTCCTTCTTCATCGATCCCGTGTACGCCAACCCCGGCATATACCGGCCTTCGAGCGTGCTGCTGGCGGTGGTGCTCTATTCCTTCCATATCCTGTATGACTTCTCCTCCTACACGGACATGGCCAGAGGCGTAGGCCGCCTGTTCGGCTTCGAGCTCTTGGAGAACTTCCGCGTGCCCTACCTGGCGTCGAACATCGTCGAGTTCTGGCGCCGCTGGCACATCTCATTGTCCTGCTGGCTACGCGACTACCTCTACATTCCGCTGGGAGGCAACCGCAAAGGCGTCTTCCGCCAGAAGCTGAACATCATTATTATCTTCTTTGTGTGCGGTGTGTGGCATGGTGGCACGTGGAACTTCGCCCTATGGGGACTTGCGCACGCGGGCTGGCACATTCTCACCACGACCTCCGCAGGACTCGTCGCGTGGCTGCGGCGAAACCGGGCCATGGAGATAGTGCTGCGCTTCATCGGAGTGCTCGTCACCTTCCACTTCGTCACCGCCGCGTGGATCCTTTTCCGCAGCCCGGACCTTGGCACCGCATGGGCCATGCTGAACAAAGCGGCTCTTGGCTACGCAGACCTTCTCGGGCTGGAGACGTGGCGGATGGCGCTGCCGCAGCCCAAGCCCCTGTTTGGCTACACGGTGTTCCTCATCGCCATGTTCGAGGCTCTGAGCGCGCTGCTTGAGTCGCGGCGGCTGCGCTTTGATGCGTTGCCGCAGCCGGTCCGCTGGGCGTCGTATCTTTGCGGTGCCGCGCTCGTCGCCGTATTTGCCAGCTTCGGCAAGTCACAATTCATCTACTTCCAGTTCTAGCCATGCGTAAATTCCTCTTCAAATGCGCCGTGTTCGTCCTGCTGCTGGGGCTCGTTCCCGCTGTGGAGCTGTTCCTGCTCCCGCCGGATCTCTTCAACTTCCGCGTGTGGGAGAGCATCACCACCCCCTTCAACCGGTTTGGCTTCGGACCGGGGTTCTTCTATCCCGGCAAGCACATCCGCAAGCTGGAGCGCGGTGACCACGAGAACGCCAGGTGGAATGATCCCGAGCCGGTGCAGACCGAGTGGTGGACGGACTCCCACGGGTTCCGCAATCGGCCGGAGGTGGCGGACCTGGATTCCTACTTCGCGGTGACTATCGGCGACTCGCACATCGCGGGCTCGCATCTGGATCAGGCAAACACGCTGGCTGTGAGGCTCTCTGCCCTTACCGGCAAGCCGGTGTACAACTACGGCGGCAACGAATCCCTGACGCTCAAGTTCTTCAACGACCCACGATGGAAGAAACTGCCCGTGCGCTACGTCATCATTGAGGCAAGGCCTGTGTCCTTCGGCCCCAATGGTCCGTTGCGTGGGGTGTTCACCCCGCTGCCAGACGGCAGTCTCAGACTAGCGGACTACGCCTTTCCCCCGAAGGAGGCGAACAGCGCTCAAGCGGAGTTGGAGGACCGGTTGTTGAAGCAGAACTGGCTGCAGTTCCTGCGCAGCAGGCTGAAGGTTGTCCGCATGGCCCCGGAGTGGCCGGCGCAGTCGGCCCCTGTCGCCCTGGCCCAAGCGTCTGCCGCGGCGTCGGCGGCCGTGCCTGCCGTTCCGGCAGCGGTTGTCGAATTGCCGCCGCCTCCGAAGAACGAGGTCCTCGATTTCGCGTTCAAAGCGGTGATGGCAGTGAAGACAGCCTGCGACAAGCGGGGCAGCAGGTTCATCTTCCTGCTGATGCCGAGTGAGGACCGTAGCCTGGACACCCTGCCGCACATGCTCAAGAACGCCGGGGTGAAAGTGCTGGCCTGTGTGCCCGGTGACGACGGCTTTCCCTGCCCGGAGAATCTGGGCGGGTTCTATTCCACGTATGATACCCACTGGACGCCGAAATCCGTGGAGTACACGGCCGAGCGCCTGCGCTGCATGCTGTCTGAGTAGCGGAAGGCTGGCGGCGGCGTCCGCCTTCCGCCGCCGGGCAGAATCAGCGTCGTGCGGCGAGAACCCGCAGAATCTTGCTCGCAGTGGCCCAGGCCTGTCCGAGGAAAACCGTCGGCAAAAACCAGGGGCAGTGCCGCAGGGTGAAGAGCAGACGGCTGCGCACAAGACGGACCGTGGACTTCACTGAGCGCCTGAGCCTGCGGTGGTTCGACATGCCTGTGCTCAGACCCTCCAGGTGCAGCACTTCGGCATCCGGGGCGAAGCCCAGCTCCCAGCGGCCCTTGGCGCGCTCGGCCCAGTCGATTTCTTCGCAATAGAGGAAGTAGCGCTCCTCCATCAGTCCCACGTCAAGCAGGAACTCCCGCCGGAGGAACACGCTCGCGCCGTTGACGTAGTCCAGCGGAGCTTGGGGCGTTGCCGGGGCGCGGCCAAGGGGCAGGAAGGCACCCTCGCCGTGTAGTCCACCGCGTCCCCAGGCCTTGCTGTACCAGCCGCCGCCGTAGCACTGCACGATCTCTGGTGCAGCCATGTATCGCGTAAGCGTTCCGCAGAGGCCGCAGCGCGGATTCGCCCGCATGTGCCGCAAAAGGGCGCTCCCAGTGCCTGGCAGGACGGTGGTGTCATTGTTCAACAGCCACACGAACTGCGCGCCCAGACCCAGAAGCAGACGCAGGCCCACGTTGTTGCCCCCGGCGTAACCAAGGTTGCCGCCGGTGCGCAGCAGGATAAATTCCTCCAGACAGCCGTCGGCGCTGGTCAGCACTGGGGCGATGTCCTCCGTGCCCATTTCGCGCCATGAGGAGAGCCGGTCCTCGCCCAGACGTTCCCGCGCCCACTCGGCCAGCCGTTGCAGGCTGTCATCGGGCGAGCTGTTGTCGCAGACGACGATGCGCTCCGGGCACCGATCTCCCGCAAGCAGGCTGTCCAGGCAGGCGATGGTCTCGTTCCAATGCCCATAGTTGAGTACGAGCGCGCTGTAGCCCTGCTGACGGTCTGCTGTCTCTGTTGGGTGTGACATTGTCCCTCGGTTCCTGCTTTGGTTAGCCGTCGGTCAGTGTCGGGCTACTCAATGCGCGCGGCGTAAGCCTTGGCAACGAGTTCGTTGCCAGCGTCGGTCATATGCACATCATCGAACTGGCATCTGTTGGGCTCTTTGTCGCACAGGGCCTTGGTTTCCTGGATGACCAAACTCATGCCGTAGTTCACGAGGAAGCTCGGTGCCGCAGCCATCTGCCGCAAGGGCTTGTCCTTGTGTTTGGCCAGCGCCTCCTGGATCCCCGTCTTGTCGAGGCGGGAGTAGCCGGGCAGGTACACGGGCTGGGCGCTCAGGATGAAACGCGTCTTGGGCATGCAGCGCAGCATGGCCCCCTGGGCGTGCACGTAGAAGCGCACGGTCTTGTCCACGTCCGCGAAGGTGCGCGGGGTCTTTGTGAAGACGCTTGTGGGCTCGATGGGCCGCTTGCCTGTCAACAGACGGTAGATCTCGCTTTTCTTGAGCAGCAAGTTCTCAAATCCGCTGCGGAAAAAGTCCACGCGCTCTTGGTGGTAGTAGTAGCCGTCGATGAGATTGCGCATCTGCGCGGAGGAGAAATGCACGCCGATGGGTTCGCCCTCGTCCAACCACGAGGTGTAGACGTCGTTGCGGCCGTCCATGGCGATGATGATGTCGGGCTGAAGGTTGCGGCCATAAAGGTCGAGGGCCAGGAATTCCTGGTAGGAGACCCAGCCTCCGTTGCCCATGTTGAACACGGTGTACTTGTACTTGCGGTTGGGCCGCGCATTCAGGATGCGCTCCAGCCAGCCCGCGACAGTGGTGCCGTTGCTAGTGTTGCCGAAGCCGTAGACCGCCGAGCCGCCGAAGATGAGGATGACCTTCTCGTTGGGCTCCTTGGGGCGCACATTGACCGTGTCGAAGTCTATGGGGGCGCGGAAGCCGAGTTTGTTCGACTTGACGGAGAAGGGGATGGTCGCGTTGTTCACAGAGTCTTTCCAAACCCCTTTGGCGTCGAGCGGACCCTCGTTGACCATCATGGTGTAGGGATTGAACTTGAAGTATTGGCCCGGCTGGTAGTGGGCGTAAAGGTCCGGTTCCTTGATAAGCTTGCGCGCCGTGAACTCAAGTCCGAGCAAAAGGGCGGTTGAGATTGCGAGCACGATGCCGCAGTTGGTCAGGGCGGTTCCAAGGCGCACTTCGAGAAGAGATGCGGCGCCCAGCGCCCCCTTCCGCACAGCAAGAAGCAGGACATACAGCGCAACCGCGGTCAGCACCATCGCCGCGTTTCCGGCAAGGGTCGGCTTGGTGTTCAGGATGATTCGGTAGGCGCTGCCATTGCTCCGGGGATCGCTGTTGTCGGAGGTGGAAAAACAGAACTGGTCCTTCCAGTGATTGAAGCGCCCCTGCCCGTGCTGCTGGACGACGGTGTCCGGCTCATGCGCTGGGCCCAGCGGGCGCTCGTTTTCCATCAGTACCGCTTTGGACTGGTTCTTGCCGGAGTCGTCGTCCGAAACGGCCTTCAGGAACAGGTTGCGCTGCTGTTTGAGGATGAGGAAATATCCGAATCCCCTTGGCTCATGCAGGGTCACACCATCAATGGCCACTGTCTCCTCAAAGCCACGGAGGTTCGCCCACAGTAGGCCCGCCACAAGCAGCCCCAGGCAGGTGAAAAGTGCCCATCGGGACCGTCCTCGTCCGCTCTTCTTCTCTCCGGCGCCCATCATCTCCCCCTTTCGCACTTTGCCGCATCAAACCGTCGTTTGCCGCTTCGAGGCGGACTTGGCCGAATGAAAAGGCTCATAGCGCGCTCGCCTCTCGGTCAGCTTGCGCGTACGGGAAGAGCGGGCGCAGGCTCCGCCTCTTGGCATAGTTCAGAATTAGCTCCATCGGGTAGCCCTGTTTGCGGAGGATTTCCTCCAGCCGGTCCAGGGGCACCTGGTAGGGATTCTGGAATATAAGGTCGCGCTTGAGCAGTGGGACTCCATATTTTTCGATGAGATGGTCCCAGCCGCAGTGGGTCGGATTGAGCATGGGGGCGGGCTGGTTCTCCCTGGGCGAGAACGCGCCGGACCTCAAGCCGTGCCTGGCCAGCCACAAGCCCAGATTGAGCTCGTAGGTGATGGCTTTCTCCTTGTCGGTCTGTGGCCCCACGAGCTTCCAGTAGTGGTTGAAGGCGGGAGACCTGAGCGCCGCGGGCCGGAAGACCAGATAGTAACTCTGTAGGTGGGGCTTCTTGTCCTGGCTTTGCACCATGCCCCAGAAGTCGCAGGGCAGGGCATCCATGGCCGCATGCACGCGCCCGAGGTCGCCAACGGGTGCGAAGATGCTGTCGTTGGTGAGTACGAGCCCGTCCGCCTCAAGAAGCGTGGGGAAGGCGTGCAGCGCCGCTCGCCAGCTGGTGAAGTCGTACCCGGGGCAGGTGCGGTGGATCACGGCGTCGAGGGCATCGGGCAGTTCGCCTAGCGTTGCTCCGGGCGCATGCACCGGCCTGTCGCTCGCAAGGAGGACGTGGTAGCCCAGGGCCTTGAGCGCCTTGGCGTAATGCATGACATACGGGTCGATAAGGCCGTTTAAATCCCAGTGGGCGATGAGCGCCACCTTGCAGCCCCGGAAGTCGTCACTCCGAGCCGCCTGGACCCTCACGTGTGGGGCGATGTCGAAGCTGTCGGTGGGCATGTCGGAGAGATGTCGGTCGGCCTGCGTCAGGGCCTCTGGTGCCATGCGCGAGAGCCCGGGCAGCAACTCGACGGTTGCGGGCGGAGCGGCAGGAAGCGGACACGAAGCCCGGGCGAGCATTTGCGACAGCGCATACTTGCCCACTTTGGGCAGGCGGGCGAGCATGGGCCAGCACAGTTGCCCGCTGTGCCTGATGGCCGTCACGATGAGTCTGCGTAGTATCCGCATCCGTGCTCGATGGGCCCCGCGAGGGGCGTCAAGGTTGTGAGCCCTATCCCTGGTCTTCAGCGACCCAGCAGGCGGGTGACCCAGAGCCAGAAATGAAACAGGGCATAGGAGAGCGCGTGCTTGGACCTACGCCACTTGGGCCAGGGCCGCAGCCCGACTTCCGAAATTACTTTGGCTTCCCAGTTGCGGATGTAGCGTTCCGGGAAGAGGTTATGGAACCGCGTGCGCATGAACTCCGCCGTAAGCATCAAGATCTCTGAGTACTTTTGGACATCTTTCCAGACCTGTCCGCCGTAAGTTTCGGTCGAAACGCGCACGCACACCACGGGCGAGCCCCCTAAGTACACGCCCCCATGCTTGGCGGTGACGCAACGAAAGGCCACGGTGTCGCTGTAGGGGCCGAGTTCCGGGATGAAGCCACCGATGTCCCGCAGGGCCTGCGTACGCCAGATGTTTGCGTAGCCCAGGCTGAACAGCGCCGGGGCCTTGTGGAACAGCCGCCAGACCATGCCTTCGGGCGGCTGGTAGCCCGCCGGTATCCATTTGTCCGCCGTCTCGGTGAAGCGGTCGGCGGTGATTTCGTGAGAGGCGACGAAGGCCCCGAAGAGGGCCCCGGCCTGGGGGTGGCGGGTTGCCTCGCGCATGGCCAGATGATAGAGGCCGGGCAGGGCGAGGTCGTCTGCGGCGAGGAAGTGCACCCAGTCCCCGGTTATGCCCCCCAGGGAGTGGTTAAGCACGGCCACGACGCCCTGGTTCTTGCCCAAGGGGACGACCTTCACCTGCGGCCAGCGTCGGTGCAGAACCTCCAGGCGCTCCAGGCTGTCGTCGGTGGAGCCGTCGTCGAAGACCACAACCTCGTCGGCGGGACGGTCTTGGGAGAGCACCGCGCACAGGCAGCGTTCCAGGTAGCGGCCGTCATTGTAGTTGGGGATGACGACGCTGAGCTTGGGGAGCGCATCCGGGGCGACAGTTGTCGTGGAGGCGTTCATCCGCGTCCGAGCCACGCGCGCAGTTTTCTGCGGAGGGACCTTGCCGCGGCGCGTCTGCTGTGGCCCCGCAGCCGCGCGTGGATCTTGAGACTTAGCTTCTGAGTCTTCAGCAGGGTGCAGATGAAACGGTACAGGGCCGTGTTAGCCTTCTTGGACGGATTAATGACCCGGGAGAAGTAGGCGTCAACGGCCTTCTTCTGTTCTTCCAGCAGACCGTTCACCAGCCCGGAGTGCAGGATGGTGAGTTGCCGTTCCTCGTAATCATCGACGTACTGCTTGGGGAAGGCGTCGCAGTGTGGGCCACGCATCAGCTCCACTGTCTTCAGGGCGATCTCGATCTGCAGGTACAGGTTGCTGTTGGAGGAATTGGTGAAGCTGTCCGTGCGCAGGCGCCACTGGGAAAGCGTGTCCGGGATGAAGCAGGCCCCGTGCCGTAGGGCCAGCACCTGGGCGGTGTAGACGTCGAGCTGAGAGAACAGCTCGCGGCAGTAACCGCCGGCGTCCTTCGCGGCCTGTTTGTTCCAAATGCAGGGCACGCCCATGGCCCAGTACCCATGCTCGTAAATCAGCTCGTGGGCACGCTCCGGGGTGATGAAGGAGGGGGAGTTGGCGACGCAGGGCGTGTCAGCGATGCCGAGATCTTTGCCCCGCTCGTCCATGAGCCGCTGCATACCGGTGCATAGGCCCGCGTGGGGAAAACGCTCCAGCAGGGCCATGGTCTTCTCGAAGAATCCCGGCAGGGCTTTGTCGTCCGAGGCGGCGAAGTAGATGAAGTCTCCCCTAGCCTCCTCAAGCCCTTGGTTCATAATGTAAGCCACGCCCCGGTTGGGGGTGTTGCGGATGGGGCGGATGTGTTTGTGCCGGGCGGCGTATTCCTGGAGCAACTCCCAGCTGCCGTCGCTCGAACAGTCATCGAAGACGATGATCTCGAGCGGGACGTAAGACTGCGAGAGGATGGCGTCGAGGGCCACGGGCAGGTAGTGGGCGTGGTTGTAGTTGGCCATGACCACGGACAGGGTCGGCTTGGACGTGTCCGTGCTGGGCCGGGGCGGCACCTTGGCTAGATATGGCTTGAGGATTTCCTCGATCTGGGCGCAACGCACCACGACCTCGTGTTCGGACAGGGTGCGCGTCTGGGCGCGGTGGGCGATTTCGCGGCGCTCGTCGTCGTGCTCCAGCAGGTAGCGCACCTTCTCCAGGCATTCCTCGTAAGAGGAATAGACCACGACCTCGCGGTCTTCTTCGAAAAGATCGCCCATGTTTCTGCCGGTGTCGGTCACCAGGCAGGTGCCGGCGCCGGTTGCCTGGAATAGGCGCATGTTGTCCACGTAGCCGCCCTTGCGCGCGGCGTCGGTGTGGCGGTTGAGCGTCATCTTGGATTGCTGAAACAGCTGGTATAGCTCCAGTCCAAAGGCCGGCCCCTTGACCTTGTCGGGGTAGATGTCGCCAAGCGGCACCATGGGCATGACACCTTCCTCAGACACTTGCTGAACGGACGGGGTCGGCGGGGCCTTGAGCATGTAGAGCCGCTCGCGCGCAAGTTGGCGGATTTTGCGCGCGCCGCCGCGTACAAGGAAGTTCAGGAACTCCAGCTTCGACATGTGCTGAGCGCGGTCTAGCAGCATGGAAAGCGAGGCGCCTAGGTCCTTGCTGCGGACCTCGTCGCCCCAGATTATGAGGTCAGTGTCGTCCAGCAGCTGTTTCAGGAACCAGAACCTGTCCTGCTGTGCCAGCCCGCGGCCAAAACCGGTGGAGCCCGCGAAGGTCAGGTCGTAGATGGGGTTCGGATTGAGGGGGTACCCCAGCCGGTCAAGGATGCGCTTGTCGAAGCTGTGGTAGACCAAGTGCGAGGTCATGCCCCGCTTGGCCAGGGCCTGCTGCATGATGGGAGAGCCAACGAGCAGAACGTCGGCGCTGGCCAGTTCGTCGAAAAGGCTCTCGTCCACGCCGGGATAGCCGCGGTAGATGACCACGAGCTTGATGAAGGGGAAGCGGTCCTTCAGTGTGGCTCGGATGTCCTTGGGCAGGGCGTAAATGTCCTGGAAGAAAACGACCTCTGGCCGGAAGCGGCGGATCTGGTCCAGAACGGTGCGTATTTGACCTGCCCGGGTCTCCTCGTCCATGCGGATGCCACTTTCCCAGGCCCAGCGCTGCTGCATCTTGAAGAAGTCGTAGACGATCTCGTGGGATTCGTGCCCCAGTTCGCGCATGCCATGGGTGATGCTGTCGCCGTACACGTAGCTGCCGTGGAAGAACTTCTCCTGTAGTTGGGTGTAGGTGAAGTCCTCCGCTCCGGGAGTGGTCTCGTAGAAGTGCTCAATCGCACGGGGGTAGTGTACCCCAGCTATGCGTGCGAACGAAAAGCTGCTCATGGGGTCACTCTATCCACGGGGCTGGCGCATGGCAGCCTGGTTGAAGGTCTTCTCCAGGATATGCGCGTTCAGATACGGCCAGATCTGGCCGAGGGAATCCCAGGCGCCATTGTCCACAAGGTGTTCCACGAAGCGCTTCAGTTCCGGCCCGTCCCAAACGGGGGAGTTGATGAAGCCTTCCGAGGCCACAGTATCGAGCAGGAACTGGCGCAGGGGGCCGGAGAACCACGATGGCATGGGGGAGGTGAAGCCGATCTTGTTCGTTCGCGTGCGGATGGATTCCGGCATTAGCCCGGTCATGGCCTCACGTAGGATGCGCTTGGAGAAGCCTTGGCCGATGCGGCTCTCGTCTGGCAGGCCGAACTCGAAGGTGATGAGCCGCCAGTCCATGAAGGGCATGCGGATTTCTACGCCGTGGCCCATGGAGGCGCGGTCGAAGTGCCGGAGGATGGTCGGCAGCGTGGTGTAGTGAAAAGCGATGTAGAGTTCGCGTCCCAGAGGGGAGAGGCGGCGAAGCTCGGGGCGGTCAAGCAGCGCGGCCCGAACGAGGTTCCTGGGATTGGTGATGGGCCCGCGCAAAAACCCGGGTACTGCTGGCGGAACCTTGCCCGCCAGGCGGCGGAACATGGCTACGAACCGTCTGCCCGCAGGGCTGCACGAAAGGTAATGGCCCGCGCTGCGGCGCAGCACCCACGGCAGCGAAAGATTTACCTGGTTGCTGCCGCCAATGAACCCGGCGAGCGTGCTGTACATGTCGAGGAAGCGGCCGGGCCTGGGCACCGGAAGCAAGGCGTTGGACAGGCTGGCCCACACGTATTCCACGTAGCCGCCAATGCTCTCGTCCGCGCCGTGGCCGTCCAGGCTCACCCGTACGCCCCGGTCGCGCATACCCTTGTAGTTGAACCAGAGCCCAGCCTGTAGAACGGGGTACAGCTCCTCGAACTGGAAGATCATGGACTCGATCTGATCCAGATAGGGCTCGATCTGGATGTCCTGAAAAACCGGCACCGCGCCGGTGCTCTCAATGACCGTGCGGGCGTAAGCCGTCTCGTCGAGATTGGTACCGGGGAAGCAGGCCACGAAGGCGCGCTGCCAGTCTGGGGCGCGTCGTTCGGTCGATCCCTGGCTCTTGTCCAGGGCGTGCAGGGCGCACAGCACGGAGCTGGAGTCGAGCCCGCCGCTCAGGCTGGTGGCAACGGGCACGTCGCAGCGCATGCGGATGCGGCAGGCGTCGAGGAAGAGCTCCTTAAAACACTCCACCTGCTCCGGAAAGGACCTGGGCACGGCGGGGATATGCTCCAGCGTGTCCCACCAGCGCTTGATGCGTGTGGAACCGTCGGCCTTCATGGTGAGGCAGTGGCCGGCTTTCAGCCTGGACACGTCCTTGAGGAGGCAGTGGTCAGTGCCCTCCAGGGTGGTCATGTCCATGAGCGTCTCGGCAATCAGCTCATGGTCCAACTCGGCCGCAAAGCCGGGCAGGCGCAAGAAGGCCTTCATCTCGGAGGCGAAGGCGAACAGCCCCGGCGCGCTCACGTAGTGCATGGGCTTGATGCCGAAGCGGTCGCGTGAGAGGAAGAGCGTGCGCTCCTGACAGTCCCAGATGGCGAAGGCCCACATGCCATTGCACTTGAGCTGGCAGGCCTCGCCCCATTGAACGAAGGCGGCCAGGAGCACCTCGGTGTCGGTTCCGGTGCGGAAGTGGTGCCCTTGGGCTTCCAACTCGCGCCGCAGCTCCAGGAAGTTGAACACCTCGCCGTTGAAGACGATTACGTATCGGCCGTCCCTGGAGACCATGGGCTGGCGGCCGTCCGGGGAGAGGTCGAGGATGGATAGCCGCCGGTGGCCGAGGCTGATTCTGGCGGACTCGTTGCGCCAGACTCCCCGGTCGTCCGGGCCACGGTGGGCCATGATGTCGACGAACGCATCGAACTGCGGCCCAGTGGCGAAGGCGGACGCGCTATTCCAGATTCCTGCGATGCCGCACATGGCCGGACTACCTTAGAGCCTGAAAACCGCGCGCGTGGCGGCACGACTTTTTGCAGAAGTGAGAGTGGGAGGACAAGCTAATACCTCTTCAGCACCGGGAGCCGGATGCCTCTTTTCTCGATGCCGAGCGCGGCGCGGATCCTACCCTCCAGCTTTTGCATGATGCGCTTGACCCCCTGGGGCTGGGGCGTCTCCGGGATGCGGCCGGACCAGTAAGGAATCCAGCGTCCCTGCTGGGGAACTATATCGCAAGTGGAGGTGGCCTTCTTGGTGGCCACCCAGATGAGGCAGAACATGCCACTGTCCAGCCCGCCGAAGGAAACGTGCTCCACGCTGCCCGGCTTGTAGTCGTACACAAGCCAGGGGTCTTCATTGTGGCGGACGGTGTGCCGGAAGATGTGGCTCGTGTTGATGTCGTAGTCGTTGGCCATGTAATAGTCATAGAATAGAGTGGGACTGAACATGTAGAACCCGTGGTCGATGTAGTTTGAAACCGGCAGGACGTGCATGATCCTGCCGCCCGGCTTAAGCATCATGTGGATGTTGCGCAGGGCGTTGGGGATGTTGAAGATGTGTTCAAGGGTGCCGCCGTCAAAGATCAGGTCGAACTTGCCGTGCAACTCGGCCGGGGGGGCGCTCAGGTTCAGGTCGTGGAGGTATGTCGCCCCCTCGTAGTCGGAGGTGTCCATGGAGGAGGTGGTGTCGAAGCCCAGGACCGTGAAGAGGTCGATGTCGGAGAGATAGCCGCTTTTGCGGTGGTTGGCGTCGTGCGGCGGCGTCGGATTGTCCAGCGGGCGCAGGGTGGAGCCCATCTGGCTGGCGGCCTTTTGGGCATCAACAAGGTTGAAGAAGATGTTCTGGCGGCCAAGCTGAAGCACGTTACCCGAGTAAGGGCGCCGTTTGGCTTCGTCCACGAGGATTTTGAAGGCTCCGAGCGCTATTCCCATGTGCAGCCATCCGGTAAGTAATGATTGGGAGTCAGCCGCATATGGCAAGCCGATCTGCTGGAACGGGCCAAAATACCTCGGAGAGTCCTGGCTGGCCCACCTGCTGTTGCCGACGGAGCAAACAACATGCAAGGGACCGACGAACAAGTGCCAAACATAAACTTCGCCATAAATCTCCATCCAGAAACATGAGCCTTGTTAGGCCTATGGACAAGTTTTAAAGCATGCTGATATTAGGTCCCGCTGCGCTTTTCTGTCAAGGGGGGAAGTCTGAGAATTGAAAGCCTGTGGCGGTTGTTCCGTCTCCCGGCAGGAGTGCTGGAATAAGTTTGCCAAGTTGTGTGGATTTGGGGTATATTTATAAATATAGTTTGTGGATCCTGTTGCATAGCACTGACCGCTCTCTTCCCTGTTCGGGCAGTGCCGAACATTTTTTATCTGGGACGGTCTTTGCGTCGCCAGTCCGGGCGCATTCAGCTGAAGTTCTTCGTTCGTGGCGAAGCCTTATGGCGTGCCCCGCCGGGTGATAGGTGTTGTGAATTTGGCGCCAGTGAGCGCGTGCACCTTTAGCGGATTTGAGGTTATGCTCGGCATGCGTTTGCTCAAAGTGGACACCCTCAGCTACGGTGCTGCGCTTAGAAGATTTCTGAGCCATCCCGTTTGGGACGGGGACCCAAGTTTCTCCACTCTGATCCGGGCCTTCGGCGACTCGGCCATCGGTTACGGGGGAGGGCTTTCCAAGGCGTTTGCAGAGCTGGGCTATGAGGTGATGCATGTGGTCTCCAACTTCCAGTCACTGCAGGTGCGCTGGGCGGAGGAGAATGGCGTGGAGTACTCGGAGGGCGGCTGGGAGTCGGAAATCCTCGCGCAGCAGGTCGATACCTTCAAGCCCGATGTGGTGCTATTTCAGGGTATGCCTGTAACGCCGAGAGATTTTAAGCAGCGTTTCCCCTCCACGCTCATCACCGCTTTTTCCGGCTACCCTCTGCCTCCAGACTGTCTCCCTGGAGCCGAATTTGTGTTTTGCTGCGCAGTTAATATTGCCGACTATTACAGGAAAATGGGTCTTGCTGCGTGCCTGACGCATCACTCTTTTGATGATTCAATCCTCGCGCAGGTGTCGCCGCAAGAAGGACCGCGCGACCTTGACTTCACTTTCCTTGGTTCTTCGGGCTTCAACCTCGGCATGGCCTCCTCCGGCAGGTACTGGATGCTCTTCGAGATGCTGCGCAAGACGCGCCTCGAAGCCTGGCTAGATGAGACCTTCGGCACGAGCGAAGACATTGCGGGCGACGAGGGGTTGTTCTGCTTCGACTCAGCATACGCGACGCTGCTTCAGGCCCAGGGGCATTCTCTCGACGCCCTCCACCAGACCGTCATGGACGATTGTTCCATGATCATGCGTTCACAACGAAATGAGCGTCTGAGTCCTTCCGCCCCCCTGCGTCTCCACAGGGCCATGAACCGTCTGCGGGCGGTCAGCGCGGACCCTCTGCCGCTTCTGCCGTTGCGGGTACTGTTTCCTGGCCGCTGCCACGGGCCCCACTATGGGCTGGACATGTTTCGGACCCTGGCCCAGAGCAACATCATTTTCAACCGGCACACAAATTTCGGCATCGAAAAACACGCGGTGGGAAACATGCGCCTTTTCGAAGCCACGGGCATGGGCGCTTGTCTGCTGACGGACATGGGCACCAATCTGCCCGGCCTTTTTGAATTGGATTATGAGGCAGTGGCCTACTCAAGCGAAGAGGAGTGTCTGGAGAAGGTCGGCTATCTCCTTAACCACCCGGAGAAGGCCAGGGAGATAGGTGAGGCGGGCAGGAGGCGCGTGATGCGCGACCACACCTGCCTGTGCCGGGCGACGGAAATGGACGGCGTGATCCGCAAACGGCTCGCCAAGAGGCGGGCGGTTTGAGCCCGGGCACAGAGGAGCTGAAGGCATGTGCGGCATAGCCGGAGTCTGGCGCTGGCTAGGCGCAACTGTCCGCGAGGCCGAAGTGCGCGCCATGTGCGGGCTCATCGCCCACCGCGGCCCGGACGGCGAGGGGGTGTGCGTCAAGAGCGGGCTTGGCCTGGGCCACCGGCGTTTGGCCATCCTCGACGTGAGCGACGCAGGGGCGCAGCCCATGTGCGATGTCTCAGGCCGATACTGGATCGTCTTCAATGGCGAGATTTACAATTTCATGGAGTTACGTCGGGAGCTCTCCGGCCGGGGGGCGCAGTTCCGAACCGAGTCCGACACCGAGGTGCTCCTGGCCGCCTTCGCTCAATGGGGCGAGGCCTGCCAACTCAAGCTCAACGGCATGTGGGCCTTCGCCATCTGGGATGCAGAGGAACGTACTCTCTTCCTCTCACGCGACCGTTTTGGAGTGAAACCGCTGCACTACCTGCCCCTCGCGGAAGGCTTCGCCTTTGCCTCGGAGATGAAGGCTTTCCTGGCGCTTGAGGAATTCGAGCCGCGTTTCGACGAAGGGGCAGTGGCGCAAGTACTGTGCAACGCCGTGCAGTTGGAGGGCGGCGGAGACTGCGTCTTCGCCGGAGTGCGCCGCCTTCCTCCAGGGCATTGCATGACATTGCGCGAGGGGAGCGCTCCCCAACCAACGCGTTGGTGGAACACTCTAGACCACTTGCCGGAGGAGCCGGGCAGCTTCGCCCGAGCCGCGCGAGACTTTCGCGAGCTTTTCTTTGACGCCTGCCGCTTGCGCATGCGCAGTGATGTGCCAATCGGCACTGCCCTGAGCGGCGGGCTCGACTCCAGCTCTGTTATCTGCGCCATGGCGGAGATGGCCTCGGCTGGGGGGGGCACCCGGCAGGCGGCGCAGTGGCGCAAAGCCTTCGTGGGGGATTTCCCCGGCACGGTGCAAGACGAACGCGAGTACGCGCTGGCGGCGGCTTCCAAGGCCGATGCCGAACCGCTTGTGCTCACCATGAATCCGGCCGACTCGCTCGCGCAGCTTGACGAGATCATCTTTAGCTTCGAGGAGATCTTTGACTTCGTCGGCCACGGATGGGTGCTGTACCGCGCCATGCGACAGAGCGGGGTGGTGGTCTCACTGGACGGCCACGGCGGGGACGAACTGCTTGCCGGATACCACAACTACCCGGAAGTGGGCATGGAAGACCTCTCGGCCACACCCGCAGGCGTGGCGCGCTATTTCGATCTGCGGCGCGTCTGGCGTGGGCTCTACGCCCCGGGGCTCAATCCCGGTCTGCCCGGCGTGTGGGAGGGCCTCAAGGCCCTGCGCAGGGGCAGACGCATCCGGGAGGTGCGGGTGCGCCTTGCCGCCAAGCAGCCCTACCTCAAGGTGCCGCCACTGCAGCCAGCGCACCCGGCCGCTCTCGGCGAAGGCCCCTTGCCGGAACATTTTGATAACGTGAACCGTCAGCTCTACAACGACTTCCACTGCACCGTGCTGCCCACCATTCTGCGCAATTTTGACCGGGTGTCCATGGCGCACGGGGTTGAGATCCGCGCCCCGTTCCTGGACTGGCGGCTGGTCTGCCTGTGCTTCGCACTGCCTTCGTCCTACAAACTCGGCTGCGGATTCTCCAAGCTGATCCTGCGCGAGGCCCTGCGCGGCGTGCTGCCGCAATCCATCGCCAAGCGCACCGTTAAGCTCGGGTTCTCTAGTCCGAACGATCATTTCGGCCATCCACGGATGCGCGATATGGTGCTTGACATATGTTCGGGAACTACGTTTCTCTCATCGGTCATCTGGGACGGTCCGCGGCTACGCGGGGAAATCGAGCTGGCGTTCGAAAGAGGCGACCTCGGAGGCGTGCGGAGATTTTGGCCCTTCATCCAGGCCGCCCGGCTCATCGACATCTTCAAGGAGAAAAAGAGATGCGCATTGCCCAGCTAGGGGCCGGTTACTGGGGGCCGAACCTGATCCGAAATTTTTTGAGAGTGCCTGAAGTCACGAGCTTCCAGGTCGGCGACCCGGACGAGAAGCAGCTTGCCAAGGTGCGGGGCATGTTTCCCCAACTCCAAACCGGCGGCGACCTCCAGTCCTTCGCCGCCGACCCGTCCATCGACGCCGTGGTGCTGGCCACCCCCGCCGCCACCCACTATGAGTTCACCAAGCTCCTGCTGAACAGCGGCAAGCATGTGCTGGTGGAGAAGCCTCTGGCCCTGAACGCGCGCGACGGCCGCGAACTGGTGGACCTTGCGCGGGAGAAGAAGCTCATCCTCATGGTTGGGCACGTGTTTCTTTACAACGCCGCAGTGTTGAAGGTGAAAGAGTACATCGACGCAGGCGACCTTGGCGAGATCTATTATATCACCACCCAGCGCCTGAGCCTGGGTCGTGTGCGGCAGGACGTGAACGCCTTGTGGAACCTGGCCCCGCACGACATCTCCATCTGCAATTTCTGGCTGGACGCCAAGCCTGAGCGCGTAACCGCCAAGGGCAAGTGTTTCCTGCAGCCGCACCTTGAGGATGTGGTGTTCATGGACCTCGACTACCCTGGCGGGCAGGCCGCGCACGTGCATGTGAGCTGGCTCGACCCGAATAAGACACGGCGCATTGTGGTGGTCGGCAGCAAACGCATGCTCGTCTATGACGACGTGTCCATGGACGCCAAGATCACCATTTACGACAAGGGCGTGGACAGGAACGCAATCCCCCGGGATCTTCCGAGTGCGGAGAGCTTTGGCGACTTCCAGCTGCAGCAGCGCGAGGGTGATATCATCATCCCCAAGATCAAGTTCAACGAGCCGCTTTTCGTCGAGTGCACGGAGTTCGTGCGCTGCATCTTGGAAGGCCGCGTTCCCAAGGCGGACGGTGAGAACGGCCTCGCCGTGGTCGAGGTCATGGACCAGGCCCAGCGCCAGCTCGACGACGCGAGGAGATGATCATGGCCGACGCCTCAGCCAGAAAGGTCTGCGTGCTGCTGACGAGCGCGGGCGTAGCCACCGCGGTCAACGTCATGAGCGCCCTGCGCCAGGCGCGGAGCCTCTCCTGCCGGCTCGTCGCCGTGGACAAGAACCCCCTTGCCGTCGGCCTCTACCTGGCCGACAAGGGCGAGACTGTGCCTCAGGCCGGAACCCCGGAGTACTTGGAGCGCCTGCTCGATCTGGCCCGACGCGAGGGCGCGGAGTTTATCTTCCCATTGCATTCCTCGGAGACGGTGTTCTTCGCCCGCAATGCCAGGGCCTTCCGCTCGGCTGGCCTGCGCCTGCTTGTTCCGGACCCGGAGGTGGCGGAACTGTGCGCGGATAAGCTGCTGTTCGGCGACTACCTTGCTGCCAAGGGCTACCGCCATCCGCGCACACTGCCGCTTCCGCTGCCCACGGACGCCCGTTTCCCCCTGTTCCTCAAACCGCGCAGCAGCAGTTCCTCCAAGAACGCCTGCAAGGTCGATGACAAGGAGGATCTGTACTACTTGCTGCGCAAGGTGAAGGACCCCATCGTGCAGGAGTACTGCCCGGGGCGCGAATACACCGTGGACTGCCTGCGCCATGCCGGCTGCATCTACGCCTGCGCGCCGCGCGTCCGCGTCTTGGTGAAGGACGGCAAAAGCATGGTGGGCCTCACGGTGGACCATCCCGCGCTGGAAGCTGAAGTGCGCCGTCTGCTGGATGACCTCGATTACGAGGGACCGTGCAACGTGCAGTGCATCGAGGACGAGGAGGGCGGCATCAGCATCATCGAGATTAATCCTCGGCTGGCGGCCGGGGGGCTTCCCCTCACCGTCCGCGCTGGTGCGAACATCCCGGAAATGATGGTGCGGCTCGGCCTGGGCCTGGGGGTAGCGCCCGTGGACAAGGTCCGGCCCGGCGTCTACATGCTTCGCTATCTTGATGAGGTCTTCACGGAGAAGGGTTAGGGGCAGTTAACGTCCTGCCTGCCCGGGGGATAGCCCCGGGATGGGGGGCAGCCGCTTGGCCGCGCACACCGCTACCTGCCTGCGATGATGTATATCTCGGAGCAGATGTCTGGAAAGATATCGGAGATTCCGAAGAAGGCGTTGATGAGCTCCTCGGACCACTGGGCCTCTACTTGGCGGTTCGATAGCGGCTTCACCATGAGGCCACCGTATTTGACCTCGCGCAGCCCCGCCTCGCGTACATGCCCCCTGAAGAGTTCCGGGCTGTAAACACGCTTGTGTCCCACGCGCAGATCCTGTTCATGCAGGCTGTCGCAGCGCTTAAGCATGCCCATCTGCACGCCCACGTGCCGGTGCAGCGAGTTGCTGTTGGGCACGGCCAGGCACATGATGCCATCGGGGGCGAGCCACTCCGTTGCGCGGCGCAGCAGCCCGATGGCATCATCCATGTGTTCCAACACATGGGCCATGAAGATGACATCGAATACCTCGTCGGGCGTGAACTCCTCGAACAGGGCGTGGACGCCAGTGAAGTTCTGAAGTCCAAGCCCGCGCGCCCGTTCGCCGGTTTCGTCCACATGGGCCTTGGCCCCGTCCACCAGGGTGGCGTGGGAGAAATAGCGCAGGATGTGTTGCGTCATCTCGCCGTCGGCCAGTCCAAGCTCCAGCGCGCGCAGAACCTGCCTCTGCGGGAAGAAGGAGACGAAGACCTCGAACAGGCGGCGGATCTTCTGCCTGTAAAGGTTCTCCCAGTTGGCGATGGTCTTGTCTTTGTAGGCCTCGGCCGAGGAGTCGAGGACTTTTCTGGTCTCTTGCGACATGGCTAGACGTTCCAGTTGGAGTTGAGGATCTTTCCCCAGCGGTGGGGATGCGCCTTGGCCCACTCATACTCGCGTCGCAGGCCCTCCTCCAGCGGCACCTTCGGCTCCCAGTCGAGCAGAATCTTGGCCTTGTCAGGCGCGAGCAGCATGGCCTTCAGCTCTGCGGCGTTGCGGCGCTTGCCGGGAATCTGTGCGGAGGGCTTGCCCTCGGCCACTTGTTCGTGGATGATTTGTGGATCGTCGAGGAACAACTTGGCCACGGCCTGTGCGAGCTCAACCACGGAAACGCCGATGCCGGTGCTGACGTTGAACATCTCTCCCACGGCGCGGTCGTCGGTGATGCAGGCGTCGTGCATTCGCACCACGTCCTCGACATGCACAAAATCACGGATCTGGTTGCCGTCGCCGAAGACCACGGGCGGCTTGCCGTCCAACGCGCGTTTGAGGAAGATCGGCAGCACGCGCCGGAACCATTCACGCTCGCCGTAGACGATGCTGTAGCGCAGGCTGACCACGTCGAGCCCCTTGGTCTCGGAGTAGATGCGACCATACTCCTCCGCAGCCAGCTTGCTCACGCCATAGGCCCAATTGGGCTTGCGGGAGTCGGTCTCGGTGGTCAGACCATCCTTCTGCCCGTAAACGCATGCGGAGGAGGCGTTTACCACGCGGCCGACACCGGCCTGCCGGGCTGCCTCGAACACGTTCAGCGTGCCGATGGTGTTGACCTTGAGGTCCCAGCTCGGGTCCTCCGCGGCGACGAAGATTTCGAGCTGGGCGGCGTGGTGGGATACGATATCCATGCCTTTGACACTCTTCGCCACGGTCTCGGGGTCGAGGATGTCGCCTTGGATAAATTCGATGTCGTCCTTGACCCCCACGAGGTTTTCCATGGTGCCGAAGGAAAGATTGTCGAGAATCCGGACAGCGGCCCCCTGGCGCAGCAGGAAGTCCACAATGTGGGAGCCGATGAAGCCGGCTCCGCCGGTTACCAGAATCTTAGATCCTTTGATGTTCATGGCATTGTTTCTCGGTCGTAGGTGGTATGGAGCGGGCGGGTTTACGCCTTGGCACAGGTGCTCTTCCGGTCGGCCATTATTTCCTTCCACGCGTCGCGCCGCATGTTCTGCAGATCCTGATGCGTGAAGTGCTTAGTGTCGATGTTGGCCCAGCCGTAACGCAGGTGGGTGATGTCGAACCCTTCCTTGAGCAGGCCGGACGCCAGGCATTCCTCGTAGATAGGGGTGCCGGGCAAGGGCGTGTAGATGAAGAAGTTGACCTTGTCGATGGGCAGGGCCTTGGCAAAGTCCACGGTCTGTCGCATGTCGCTCATGCGCTCGTCCGGGAAGCCCAGCATGAAGTAGCCGGTGACGAGGTAGCCGATATCCTTGGCCGTGACGATGACATTGCGGATCTTGTCCGGCACGAGTGACTTGTCCTGGGTCTTCAGCACTGCGTCGTTCACGGACTCAATGGACAGGTGCAGGACGTTGAAGCCAGTGTCGAACATGGTCTGAAGCAGCTCGCGGTCTAGGGTGTTCACCTCGATGCCGTGCGGCAGGGAGAACTTCAGGTCGAGTTTGAGTGCCTGGATGCGGGCGCAGAAGTCCAGCACCCGCTTGCGATCAATGGTGAAGTTGCTGTCCTCAATGTGGATCTCGTTGATGTCGAAGCTGTTCACAAAGTGCAACACCTCGGCGATGACGTGGTTTATGCTCCTACGGCGGTAGGTGTGGCCGAAAACAACGTTCTTCGGGCAGTGTCGGCAATTATGCGGACAGCCTCGGCTGGTCTGCATGATGGCCACGCGGCCCGAGGAGAAGGAACTGGGGCTGGCGCCTGGCAGGTGGTATTTATCCATAGGCAGCAGGTCGTAAGCCGGGAAGGGCAGTTCATCGAGGTTGCGTAGCCGCTGGCCGGGAGCGTTGCGCAGGCGGTCGCCGTCCATGTAAGCCACGCCGGGCACGTCGCCCGTCACCGGTCCTTCCTCAAGCCGTTTTGCCAGGGTCACTATGGTCAATTCACCCTCGCCGACCACGACGAAGTCGATGTTCGGCTGGGCGGCTTCTTTCTCATACATGGCGGAGGCGTGGGCCCCGCCGAAAAGGGTGACGATTTCCGGGTCCAGCGCCTTCACGATGTCGAAGACCTCATAGGCCTCGTACAGCTGTAGTGACTGCACCGCGCCCACGCCGACAACGTCCGGAGCGTAGGCTTTGATGCGTTTGCGGATTTCCTCTGGGGACAGGCCATAACGGATGAAGCCGTTGCGGGCCGGGCTTTCGTTGTCGTAGCCCTCCACAGTCGCGTCGAGGATGGCCACCTGGTATCCGGCGGCGCGCAGGGCCGCCGCGACGTAGCTAAGGCCGAGCGGTTGCGTGCAGACCTTGCGTTCGCATCCCCGGATGTAGTTGCGGGCGGGATTAATCAACAAATATCTGGTTCTTCGACGAGTCATATTCAAGTGTCCTCGCTGGTTCCCCGGGATGCGTGGTTGGAGCGTCGCATCCCATTGTGTGGAACGCCCATGCCAGCATTAATATTAACGTATTTATGCGTAAAAGTATCGCATCACGAAGAGGCGAGAGTCAATCCCCCGGACGGAAGTTTGACAGGTCACCGGATCAGCGCAAAGTTGTCCTTGCCGCTGGCGGTGTGCGTGGAGTTGCCCCTGTTAAATCGGACACCCTGCGGTTGCTGATGAGCGGATGAATTCCCTGGGCGATTTCATCCGCAGCCCCTTGTGGGGATGCCTCTCGTTGTAATCCTCGAACCAGCCGGGCAGTTGAGCCAGAACCGTTGCCGCATCACGACGTTCGTGGACAAATACATAATCCCGCTTGAATGTTTTTACAAAGGATTCGGCCATGCCGTTGCTTTTTGGGCTGCGCACTGGCGTGAAGCGCTGGAGCAGGCCAAGCAGGGACGCGAACTTTGCTGTTTCCTTGGCCGTGTAGCATGAGCCGTTGTCCGTGAGCCATTCGACGGGATGAGGAGCCTTCAGCGCCCCGAAACGCTTTTCCACGCATTCCAGCATCAAATCCTGCACCATCTGGCCGCTGATGCCCGCAGTCGTTGCAACAAATCCCATGGCCTCGCGGTCACAGCAGTCGAGGGCAAAGACAACCCGGACTGCGTCCCTGCTGTCACAGTGAATTTCAAAGCCATCGGAGCACCAGCGCAGGTTGCTCTTAAGCGTGACAACCTTGCCGTCGTGGCTGCGGTCTGGCCGATAGCCCTTATGTCTGGCCAAAAGCAGGCCATGAAGGTGCATGATCCTGTACACTCGCTTGTGGTTGACGCCCGCATGGCCCTCTTGCTTCAAATGGCGGTTCAGCACGGCGCAAACGCGGCGGTAGCCGTAGGTCAGGCGGTGGTCGATGATGCCGCGAATCAGGGGCAACAGCACTTCGTCCTCGGCTTTGGAGTAGCGGGTAGGTCGCTCCTGTTGAGACTCTTTTGCCCGCTCCGCCAGCCTGGAGCGCGAAACTGTCAGAGCTTCGGCAATACGCTTCATCGGGAACCGTCCTCCCAGGGCAATGGCGTGCGCGAAAGCAGTTTTTTTTCGCGCGCAATCTCTATGGCCTCTTGAAGGATCTCCACTTCCATGGTCTTTTTGCCCAGCATCCGTTCCAGGTCTCGTATACGCTTTTTGAGCGCCCGGACTTCTCCGGCCCCGACAACCTGGTCATCAGCTTGAACGGCGACCTTGCCTCCGTCGCTCATGAGCTTCCTCCAGCGAAACAATAAGCTGGGCGAAAGGCCGTGCCTGCGGGCGACGTACGAGACGTTCATCCCCGGCTGCAACGACTCCTGAACCAGCTCCAACTTCTCAACCACGGTCCACCGTCGACGGTGGACCGTGGTCAGAACCTCCACCACTGCTTCCCCGTTAGCACTAGGTCTGGACATAGGGCTAGACCTATCTCCTATGGTTGGCGGGGTGTCCGGTCCAAACGGGGGCTACTCCATGTGCTCCGACTTGATGCTGCTGACCAGGATGTCGGCGCCGTCGAAATTGTTCTGGAGGAATATCTCCCAGGACTCCGCAGACCAGAAGTTGATGTGCTGCGGCGTGCTGTCCGCGCGGCCGTCCGGCACCGCGACCGCGAGGCATCCTCCGGGCTTGATGAGGCGGTGGGCGTTACGCAGTACGCTTTTAACTGTATTGTGAGGGTGTCAGCGAAATCAAATGTCCCACAGTCCATCAGAACGACGCAGTCGTCGAAATCCTGCCGCGAGAGGGGGAGGCCAGGGGCGGCTTCTGGCATGCTGGTTGGGACGGCCGTTGCTTTTCGTTTGCCGAACAACAACTTCAGCACGTTGGCGGCCTTTTCCATCATTCCCTCTCTGCCGGGTCTGAAGTCTGGACAATTCTCATGTTTGTCCGGGAAAATACGTTCGTGGCCGGTATACCGAACCCGTGTTGGAACGCAAGGCGAGCGCCGCCAGAAGCTCCTTGTGTCGCTGCATGGTGACGCCCAGCCTGAAATGCTGTACTGTCAATGTACAGGCCATTGCCGATGCCCCAAGGCCCAGCGGCCCGTCGGTCCTTGAATTTTCTTCAACCGAAAACACGAGTGGCTCATTGAACCAACTTCTTTTTCTCGACCTCGACGGGCCGTTGCTGGATGTTTCGGCCAAGTACCACCGGGTGTACGCCGATATTTTGGAAGAGGCGGGGCATAACAGCCTCAGTCTTAAGGACTACTGGCGGGCCAAACAGGCCAAGGTCCCTGAGCTGGAGATCCTCCGCCGTACCGGCGCGGAAGGTCTTTTCGACACCTACCGACCACTTCGTAAGGAGCGCATTGAGACCGACCGCTACCTCGCCCTGGACCGGCTTCAGCCGGGCGCGCTCGCCGTTCTGGACATGCTGCGCGAGCGCTTCGGGCTGGTGCTAGTGACACTACGCTCCAGCCGGGTCCAGCTTGAAAAGGAGCTGGCCGGTCTGGGCCTGCAAGAGCGGCTCGACCTTGTTCTGTCCTCCGGGCTTGAGACAACGCCGCGCTGGCGTATCAAACACGATATGATTCTGGAGCGCTTCGGCAGCTCGGCGGCAAGCGCAGCAGCTCAAGTGGGCGATACGGAGACGGACATTCTCGCTGCCAAGGCGCTGGGTATCTTCGCCATAGGGGTGCTCTCCGGCATCCGCAGCGAGACAATCCTGCGGGAGGCCGGGCCGGACAGGCTCATCGACGGCATTACCGGCCTGCCAGAGGCGCTGGGGGATCGGTTCAAGCCGTGAGACCTGCGGTCGGATATCGTCGTCAATACCGGTGGCAACGATTCCGTGCCACTTATGTACGCCGACTACACTCCGGAATACACGCACTTCCGGCCCGGCTGGACGAGCGCGCCCGGCCTACGCAAGGGCGAGCGCACTCTGCTGCGCTCCTTTCTGTTGCGCGCGCTTTATTCGCACTGGCTCGACAACGTGAACCTGTCCTCTCTTTTGATGGAGACTGACTGGCACAAGATTCCCCCGGCGGTAGCACTGGAAAACGCGCAGCGCAACTCGCCCACGGGATTTGCCCGCAATATGGACACGCTGCTCAAGAATATCCGCCAGGATGGAGCAACGCCTGTCATCGTTGACTTCCTGCTTGCCGAAGAGGCGACCACGAAAAGGAACGAGGGGGCGAAGTACATGCTCGACTATTACCGGGCCATTGCGGCCGGCACCTACAAGGACATAGCCGAACGGGAAAAGCTGAGCGCAAAGTATGGGCTGTTACGCATCAGCCTCGACCCGAAGGAGTTCAGCCCGTTCTTCATCGACCACTGCCACCTGAACGAAAAGGGAGACCGGCTCAAGGCCGAGCGGTTGGCTGAAAGGATCGCGCCGCTCATTAAGTAGGGCCGTTGGCGCGGCCAGTGGTCGACGTGGCAGCCGGGGGCCAGCAGGGCGCAGGAGAGGCTCTCTGAGGGGCAGGGCTATGTTTCTTCGATGCCGTCGACGCGCCACTGGCCGGGGTGCATGAAGATGACGCTGGCCGAGAGGATGTCGTTCTCAGCGATTTTAAACTGGAAGCTGCGATCCAGGAAGTCGTAGCAATGATTGTCGGCGATGAGGCCGTCGAAGAGCTTGACCGAGATGACATAGTCGTCGTCGCCCAAGTTGATGGGGTCAAGCACCATTCGCAGGGAAAGTTCCTGCCCCTCAGTGAGCGAAACCCGCATCCGCTCCGCGACGATGTTGGTGACGTAGGTGCCGTCGAGGCGAAAAATGGCAGTCGCTGGCCGCACGTCGTACTCGCCTCCCTTGAGCGCCAGCACGCGCAGTTCGAACTCCAGCCTGCCACCTGCCTTAAACACGGTGGACTCCGCGTTCTGCTCATTCAGGAACGCGCCGCGAGTAATCTGCAGGAAGCCAGTGCACTGCTTTCTGGTGACGCTGCGGCGGAGCTTTAGGGCCGCCTCCTGCCCGGACGCGATTTCGGCGCGATCCTGCTCCGTGGAGGGGGCTTGCCCGGACACCGGCTGAGCTAGGCGCAGGGGGAAGCGTGCCTCGGTCCAGCCGCCGCCGGTGGGGGCAAGCCCCTCGTCCAGGCAGGTCCGCTCGCCGCGCGTAACGCCCAGTTGCAGTTTTCCACCATTGGGGCAGGTGTATTGCACGGAAAGCTCGTAGGCCCCTTCCTCGTCGAACTGGTAAGAGTTGAACAGCAAGTCACCCGTAGGAACGGCGGGGTTCTCCGTCACCTGCAGGGCGCGGTAGTAGTGCCCTTGGCGGCTCTTCATGGGGCGTGACCAGTCGAGGTCCTCCAGCAGGACCTTCGAGGAGGCGTCGAGACAGGTGTCCTGCACGTCGCCCACCAACAGTGTGTCCTCGACCTGCCCATCCTTGAAGAGTTGCACCTGGCCGATTTTGCACTGGACTCCCCGCTGGCCTTCGATGCGCAGGCGCACACGCAGGGTGTCGCTCAGTGCGCCGAGCTTCAACACGTTTCCCGTGTGGCACAGGTTACGCGCCATGTTGCGGCGATCTTCCAGCTTCTCAATGAACTGCTCGTAGGCCTTTATGACCTCCAACAGGTCGCCTTGCATGACGACGCGCCCGCGTTCGATCCAGATGCCCTGCTTACAGTAGCGCTGCAGTTCGTGCATGGAGTGGGAGACGACGATGACCGTTGCGCCGCTTTCCACCACGAGCTGCCGCATGCGGTCGGCGGATTTGTTGGAGAAGTATGCGTCGCCGGCGCCGAGGATCTCGTCGACGATAAGGATATCCGGGCGCATGGTGGTGGCTGTGGCGAAGACCAGCCGCGACTGCATGCCGGAAGAGTACGTCTTGAAGGGTCGCTTCAGAAAGTCGCCCAGCTCAGTAAATTCGGCGATTTCGTCGATGGCCGCGGCGATCTCGTCGGAGTTCCTGCCCTGGTAGGTGAGGGCGGCGTGGATGTTCTCCAGGCCTGTGAACTCTGGGTGGAAGCCAGCGCCTGCCTGGAGCAGCGCCTGCACTTGTCCGTTGACCTTGATTTCGCCCTCGGTCGGAGGGAAGTTGCCGGTCAGCAGCTTGAGCATGGTGGATTTGCCCGCGCCGTTGCGGCCCACCACACCGAGCCTGCTGCCGCTCGGCAGGGAAAGGTCGAGACCTCGCAAGGCCCAGAACTCGCTGGCGTTGTCCTTGCGCCAGGGCATGCACTTCCCGAGGCCTAGGGAGTCGATGGCTTTGTCGAGCCGGGAGTTGTACACCTTGTACATCTTCCCAACCCCTGACAACCTGATGGCGATATTGTTACGCATGGTCGAGCATCGCGTTTTTTGCCCTGGAGAAAAAATAGCCGCCAAGGAAAAACATGCTGCAGGCTATCACTGTCAGGTAGGCGATGTGGTGCCAGGAGGGCAGACGCCCCAGGACCACGACCTGCTGCAGGGACATTACGAACAGGGCGAATGGGTTGAGGTAGAACAGGAATTGCAGGCTGCTCGGCACCATCTCCGGCGTGTAGGCGATGGGCGAGGCCACCATGAGCACCATATTGCAGAGGTTGACCAGCCATTGGATGTCGCGGAATACGAGGTGCACGAGCGAACTGACCCATAGCAGCCCAAGGAGCATCATCGCCAGCAGCGTCCAGAAGAATGGGATGAAGATTATTGTCCAGGTGAGGCGGCCCAGCACGGCCATGAGCAGCAGGATGATGGTGTAGCCTACGATCATGCTCGTCTGGCTGAGCAACAGTGCCTTGGCCGGCGCAAGGTCGATGGGGAACACCGTGTTAGAAAGCGCGGCCTTGTTGTCCGCCACGGAAACGGTGCCCATCATCAAGGCCTCAGTGGTCATGAGGATTGGCAGCATGCCGGAGAAAATGTAGAAGACGTAGTCCGTCTTCGTCATGTAGTTTGAGCGGATGTTGAAAATAAACAGGTAGACCATGGTGTAAATGCTCAGCATGGCCAGGGGGTAGACGACAGCCCACCCAAGCCCCAGGAAGGAACCTGCGTACCGCGACTTGAGTTCGCTTAAGGCGATGTTGAGGAGCAACCGCTTGTGCGAGAGAAGGAACCAGCCCGAGTGCTTGCGGTTTTCGTATTTGAGTTCCACGTCCGAAGGCTCCTGATGAGTAATCCCGGGGTGCTGCAGCGATTTGTGCAAGATGCGCGGATTCGATGCCGCCAGTCACTGTTAGGGGAAACGATGCTCCACGTCCAGGCAAAGATGCCAGGCCAGCCCTGTAAACATCTTGGTGTTGCTCGTATGGCGGTGATTTTTGGCTTGCTTTTTGGTTGCCTGCTGGAAGGTTTGCGGATATTATTTATTATATGGCTATGATATCCACCCGCTTGGAGGCATTCGGCTTTCCATTCACTGCCGCCTCCCTAACGATTCCATTCTGTTATGTAGAGGAAAGTGGTCCCACCCATGAATGTCCCCTTTGTTGATCTCCATGCTCAGTACCTAAGAATCAAGGCGGAAATCGACCAGGCTATAGCCTCGGTCATCGAAAACTCGGCCTTCATCCGCGGGTCTCGAGTTGAAGCCTTTGAGCAGGAATACGCGCAGTACCTTGGCGTGGAGCACTGCGTCTCCTGCGCCAGCGGCACCGATGCCCTGTACTTGGTCCTGAAGCAGCTCGGCGTCGGCCCTGGTGACGAGGTTATTACCACCGCCCATTCTTGGATCTCCACCTCCTCCATGATTAGCCAGGTCGGGGCCAAGGTGGTTTTCTGCGATACCGACCCGGGCACCTTCACCCTGGACCCCGCGAAAGCCCGCGCGCTCATCACGCCGAAGACGAAGGGCATCGTACCGGTGCATCTCTACGGCCAGGCTGCGGACATGCCCCGCATCATGGCTCTGGCGGAGGAGTATGGGCTCTGGGTACTGGAGGACTGCGCCCAGGCCCACCTGGCCACCTGTGGGGGGCGGCTCGTGGGCACTTTCGGTCAAGCCGCCATCTTCTCCTTTTACCCGGGCAAGAACCTGGGGGCCATGGGCGACGCGGGCTGCGTCGTCACTGCCGATGGTGATTTGTCCGAGAGGATCGCCCTTTTCGCTCGTCACGGCGGCAAGGGCACGCACAGCATTGAAGGCGTGAACAGCCGCATGGACGGCCTTCAGGCCGCCATCCTTTCGGCCAAGCTGCCCCACTTGGCGCAGTGGACCGAGGAGCGGCGCCAGATCGCCGCGCATTACGACAGCCTGCTTGCGGGCGTGCCCCAGGTGCGGACGCCGCGCATCGCGCCCGGGCGCGACCATGTGTACCATCTCTACGTCATCCTGAGCGAGCGTCGCGACGAGCTGCGCCAGTTTTTGAAGAGCCGCGGCATCGCCACGGCCCTGCACTACCCGACCATCCTCCCGCTGCTGCCCGCCTATGCGCGTTTTGGCCACACGGAGGGTGACTTTCCCGTGGCCCTCGGGCACCAGACCGGCATGCTTTCCCTGCCCATGTACCCGGAGCTGCAGGAAGGGCAGGCCGCCTACGTGGCCGCGGCGATCCGCGAGTTCCACCAGGCCTGACCTCCCGCGGGACGCTGCTCGGAAGCAGAAATACAAACATAAAGGAAGAGGGGAGCGAGCAATGCAGTTACCCAAGACCATGAAGGCGGCCATCCTGGTCGAGCAGAACCGGCCACTGGTCCTTGCGGAGGTTGGTCTGCCGGAGAGCCTGGAGTGCGGACAGGTCCTGGTCAAGGTGCTCTACAGTGGCATCTGCGGCTCGCAGTTGGGGGAGATCTCCGGCGTCAAGGGGCCGGACAAGTACCTGCCCCATCTGCTGGGCCACGAGGCTTCGGCCGAGGTTCTGGACGTTGGGCCGGGTGTGCGCTACACTAAGCCGGGTGACCTGGCCGTGCTGCACTGGCGCCCGGGCCGCGGCCTGGAGACCATCCCGCCGAAATACACCTGGAACGGCGCCCCCTGCAACGCCGGCTTCATCGCCACCTTCAACCAGTTCGCCATCGTGGCCGAGAATAGGCTGACGGTGATTCCGGGCGACTTCGACCCCAGGCTGGCCCCGCTCTTCGGCTGTGCCGTAACCACTGGCGTGGGGGTGGTGGAGAACAACGCTAAGCTCTGTCTGGGCGAGTCCATCGTGGTCTTCGGGGCTGGCGGGGTCGGGCTCAACGTGATCCAGGCGGCCTCCCTGCGCTCGGCCCATCCGATAATCGCCATCGACCTGCACGCCAACCGCCTGGAGTTGGCAGCTAGGCTCGGCGCCACCCATTGTCTGCAAGTCGGCCAAGGCGACCTTGGCGCTGAGATCCGGAAGATCGCCGGCCCAGCCGGCGTCGACGTTGCCGTGGACAACACGGGCGACCCCAAGGTGATCGAGCAGGCCTATAGCCTGACAAAGCCCCAGGGGCGGGTCATCCTGGTGGGCGTGCCGCGCGCCAACAACAATATCTCCATCTATTCCCTGCCGCTGCATTTCGGCAAGGTCCTCACCGGGTCGCACGGGGGCGAGTGCCGACCGGAACTGGACATCCCGCGCTACATCGAGCTGCACAAGGCCGGCAAGATGCAGCTCACGCCCTTTATCACCGACGAATACCCCCTGGAGCGCATCAACGAGGCCCTGGAGGACATGCGCAACGGCAAGATCGTCGGCCGTTGCCTCATCCGCATGCACGGGTGAGACTCGGGGCCATTGTTCCGGCATGGGCGCGTGCAACCCGCTGCATGCCTCCTCCCGTCGCCGTGTTCCTGCATGTGACAGATCTGGCGAAGGCCCATGTGTTGGCTCTTGGACATCTGTTGGGCAGAGGCGGGAGCCTCGCACTCAACCTCGGCACCGGGCGGGGCACTTCTGTGCGCGAGATTATCGCCGCTGTGGAATGCGTGTCCGAGAAATAGGTCCCCGAGCGGATATTGCCCCGCCGGGCGGGTGATCCGCCCATGCTCTACGCCGATCCCGCGCTCGCTGCGCAGACGCTCGGTTTCCGCACGCGCTTCAACGACATTTGCGAGATTGTGGGAGACAGAATGGCGTTTCCACGTTTGCGGCTGGGGTGGGTTTGCAGCCGGATAGGTGCGTTACGGATGGGGACGACTATTTGTCTCTGCGGCCGATTGATATTGCCGAACAGATGGCTCATCGGTTACATGTTTCGGCGCGGTCCGAACAGGACGCGGCCTTCTGGCGCTGTGAATATAGGTGCGGGCACATGAAACGAATCGACGGTCAACTGTTTCGCGCAACGGCGCTGTGCTTTGTGGTCTGCCTCCAGGCCACGTTCCTCGTGCCGTACGCTGTGCTTGTGCCGGGAGAACGGACCAATGTCTTCACCGCGCTGCTAGTCCTGTTGCCCCTGCTGCAGGTTGCGTGGAAACGGCTGCGCACGGAACGCTCCGCTGCATTCCCCTGGCGGGCCATTGCTCCCTGGCTGGTGCTGGCGGCCGGGCTGGGCCTTTCCGCCAGCCTGAGTCCCGCGCCCTTTCCAGCCGCCTTGCGCGCCCTGTCCTTCATCGCTCCGGCCGTCGGCGGGCTGGCCTGCGGCCACGGCCTGTTCCGCTCGGAAAAGGCACGCCGGTATCTGTTTCACATGCTCACAGTCTGCTTCGCGGGGTTGGCTATTTCCCACTTGATCTTCGGCGTCGCGCCCTCGTTTCTGGGCCTGCATCATCACGCCCTCGCTGGGGCGCTTGTGCTGCTTTCGGCCGGTCCCATCCACATGGCGGGAGAGGGGGGGCACCTGCGCCGCGCTCTTGCCCTGGCCCTGCTTGTGGCAGGCGCTGTGGTCTGCTTCGTCGCCGGCTCCCGGTTCGTCGTCCTGCTGCCCTTCGTCCTCATTCCCGTGTATCTGGCCTTCAGGTCCATCTCCCTGCGCAGCGCGCTCCTGGTTCTTCTGTGCAGTGCCATCGTTGCGGGCGGGTTCTTCGTGATCTATCCGACGAAGGTGCTCCGCGTGGAGAACTATGAGTCGACCTACTACCGGGTGGAGGCCTTTCCCGCCACTTGGGCCATCGTCAAACAGCATCCCCTGCTCGGGGTGGGCATCCGGACACCGCGCCAACAGTTTCTCGAGTCCTACGAGCCTGTTTCCGGCATGGCCACCAAGGCGGAGTTCTTCGGAACCCTGGAGCGCAATGTCACCTGGGACAACCAGTATCTTTCGCTGCTGTGCGGCATCGGGGTGCCGCTCTCCCTCCTGTACTTTTTTCTGGCGGGTCGACTGCTCGCGGGCTATCTGCGCCGGGCCTGGCGGCAGGAGATCGACTTTCCCGCCGAACGGGCCCTGACCTTCGCCCTGCTGGCCTCGGTCATCCACTTTACGGTCCACGACGGCCTGTTCTATCCGCAGATCAGCTGGTTCTTTCACCTGTTGCTCGGCGTCGGAGCCTTCTACTTGCCAGCCGGGGCCGCGCAGCGGGCTGGCGCGGCGCGGCCGGCCCTCGTCCCTGAATCCGACGACGCGCGCGCGACTGGCACGCTGCGCTGCGTGTCGAACTGAGATGGCCATGGGCACGGCGGACAACGACACGGCGCTTTGCGCGCTCCCCCTTGTGGTCGATATGGACGGCACAGTGCTTCTGACGGACATGCTGCATGAGTCGGCCGTGGGGCTCCTGCGCTCGTCTCCAACGACAGTGCTGCGCATTCCCCTCTGGCTTGCGCGTGGCAAGGCTGTACTCAAGGCGGAACTGGCGGAGCGGTTCGTTTTCGATCCTGGGCTGCTGCCCTTCAACGAACCGCTCGTGGCTTGGCTGCGCACAGAGCGCGCGGCCGGACGCCGTCTCATCCTCTGCACCGCTTCGGACGGGCGCATCGCCCAGGCCGTGGCGGCGCATCTGGGCATTTTTGACGAGGTGCTGGCCAGTGATGGCGAGACCAACCTGAGCGGCGAGGTCAAGGCCCGACTGCTCGCGCGGCGCTTCGGCCAGGGCGGCTTCGCCTACGCGGGCAACGCCGCCACGGATCTGCCGGTGTGGCGCGAGGCGAGAGCCGCCGTGGTGATCAACGCGCCGGAATCCCTTGCCGTCCGTGTGGCCCAGCTCTGCCCCGTGGAGCGCAGCTTTGCGGCCGTCCGGTCGGGGCTGGGCGTCCATCTGCGCATGCTGCGCCTGCACCAGTGGCTCAAAAACCTGCTGTTGGCCGTGCCTCTGGCCGCCGCCCACCGGTTGGCCGAGCCGGAACGCTGGCCGCCGCTGCTCATGGCCATCCTCGCCTTCAGCCTGTGCGCCTCCGCCGTGTATCTGGTCAACGACTTGCTGGACCTGGAGAGCGACCGCCGCCACCTGCGCAAGTGCGAAAGAGCCCTGGCCAGCGGCCGGGTGTCCCTGCGCCTCGCCGTTCTGCTGGTCCCGCTGTTGCTGGCCTGCGCCCTGGGTCTGGCCTCGGCCGTTGGCCAAGCGTTTTGGGGCTGGCTGGGCGGGTATTTCCTGCTCACCTGCGGTTACAGCCTGGTTCTCAAACGCGCAGCCCTGCTGGACTGCCTTACCTTGGCCATACTCTACACGCTGCGCATTGTGGCGGGAGGGGCGGCGACCGGGGTGCCGCTGTCCTATTGGCTGCTGAGCTTCTCGGTGTTCCTGTTCCTGTCCCTGGCCTTTGTGAAGCGCTACGCGGAGCTGCAGACCCAGCCACCGGAAGCGGGCGGAAAGTTGGCCGGCCGGGGCTACCGCTCGACGGACGCTCCGCTGGTGCTGACGCTGGGGATGGCCTCGGGCTTCGCCTCTGCGCTGGTGCTGTCGCTGTATCTGAACAGTGAGGCCGTGGTCCGGATGTACCGCACGCCCGAGTGTATTTGGGCCACGGTGCCGGTGCTGCTTTTCTGGATCAGCCACATGTGGCTTACGGCCCACCGTGGCGGCATGCACGATGACCCGCTCGTGTTCGCGGTCAAGGACAAGGCCAGCCTGCTCGCCGGCTTGCTGTTCGTGGCCGCCCTGGTGGCGGGAACGGTGGCGCTCCCATGGTGAAGGTGTCCTCATGGGGCAGGCTCTCCTACGAGGAGCATGCGCTGCGGCATTTCTTTGACCGGGAGGCCGCGTCGACCCAACTGCGCGGCGCTGGGCCGGGCATATGCTTCGGCATGGGCCACAGCTACGGCGACGTGTGCCTGAACCCTGGCGGCGCGCTGTGGAACATGGCCGGGCTGAACCGCTTCATCGCCTTCGACGAGGAGACCGGCGTGCTCACCTGCGAGGCCGGGGTGCTCCTGCGTGACATCCAGCGGCTGTTTGTGCCGCGCGGGTTCATGGTGCCCGTGAACCCCGGCACCCAGCTCATCACCCTGGGGGGGGGCATCGCCAACGACGTGCATGGCAAGAACCACCACCGACACGGCAGCTTCGGCGACCATGTGCTGCGTCTGCGTCTGGCCCGCACCGACGGCTCCGTCATCGACTGCGGCCCGGAGCGCGAACCGGGACTTTTTGCCGCCACACTGGGCGGCATAGGTCTTACCGGGGCCGTCATCGAGGCCGACATCCGCCTGCGCCGCGTGCCGGGGCCCTTCGTCGAGGCCGAGCTCATCCCCTTCGCCAACCTGGACGAGTTCTTCGCCCTGGCCGACGCCTCCGAGGCGGGCTATGAACACACGGTGTCCTGGCTCGACTGTGTGTGGGGCGGCGGGGGGCGCGGCATCTTCATGCGCGGCAACCCCTCGGCCTCGCGGGAGGGCAAGGCGCCAAGGGCCGGGCGGCTCGGCGTGCCTTTCGTACCGCCGGTGTCGCTGGTGAATTCCCTTTCGCTCAGGCTCTTCAACATGTTCTACTATGCCATGAAGAAGCGCGCCAAGGGCCCGATTCTGATGCACCACGAGTCCTTCTTCTGTCCGCTGGACAACGTGCTGGAGTGGAACCGCATCTACGGCCCGCGCGGGTTCTACCAATACCAGAGCGTCATCCCGCGCGAGCACGGGCGCGAGGCCACCCAGGCCATGCTGGGGGAGATCGCCCGCTCGGGCAACGGCTCGTTCCTGGCGGTGCTCAAGACCTTCGGCGACCGGCAGGGCAGGGGGATGCTGAGCTTCCCGCGACCGGGCGTCACCCTGGCGTTGGACTTTCCCAACAAGGGCGCGTCCACCTTGCGTCTGTTCGAACGGCTGGACGCCATCGTGCGCGAAGCCGGAGGCAGGCTCTATCTGGCCAAGGACGCGCGCATGCCGCGCGACCTGCTGGAGTCCGGCTATCCGCGCCTGGCGGAGTTTCTCAGCTACCGCGACCCCGGCGTCAGTTCGGCCATGTCGCGGCGGCTCATGGGGGTGTGATGCGCAGACGGCGGATTGTCATCATCGGGGCCACTTCGGCCCTGGCCGAGCGTTGTGCCCGGCTGTGGCTCACGCAGGGGCCGGCGGACCTGGTGCTGGTGGGCCGCGACCTGGACAAGACCGGGCGCGTGGCCATGGATCTGCGCGTGCGTCATCTGGACGCCGACGTGCGCGTGCTGGCGACGGACTTCCTTGACCCCGCGTGCGTGCGCGCCCTGGTGGACGGCATCTTCGCCGAAGGACCTGTGGATATCGCTCTCATCGCCCACGGCCTTTTGCCCGACCAGGGAGCCTGCCAGGCGGACCTGGACCGCTGCCAGGAAGCCTTGCTGGTGAACGGCGTGTCGCCCGCGCTCTTTGCCGAGGCCTTTGCCGGGCGCATGGAGCGTGCTGGCAAAGGCGTGCTGGCCCTCATCGGCTCCGTGGCGGGCGACCGCGGCCGCAAGACCAACTACGTGTATGGCGCGGGCAAGGGGCTGCTCGCGCGCTATGCCCAGGGCCTGCAGCATCGGCTGGCGGGCACGGGGGTGGCGGTGGTGCTCATTCTGCCCGGACCAACGGACACGCCCATGACCTCGCATTTGAAGGGGAGCAGGGGCTGCCCGCCCCTGGCCGACGCCGACACCGTGGCGCGCATCATGGTGGACGCCATCGAGAAACGGCGTCCGGTGTGCTATGCGCCGGGCAAGTGGGCGCTCATCATGCTCGTTTTGCGGCACCTGCCGCGCGCCGTGTTCAACCGGCTGAACATCTGATTGGACTTAAGCCCTGATGTAGGCGCCTGGGTTCTGAATTCCGTCAATTGGGAGACCTTGGCACCGGCGCCTGCCTAAAAAAGTGATCATCCGCAAGTGGCTTGAGGGTCCGTTCGTCCGCAAGGCGCTTGGTGTCGCCGCTGGCTGGCTCTTCAACTTGCTGAGCCACCACTACTTTCTAAGGATGTCCAAGTGGATCAGCATTCATATGCTAACTCATTTTTCACGTTAATTCACGTGGAAATTGCTTCCGCCCCGTGCTTCCTCCGCTGTATATGAGTCGAGAAGCCTCAACGAAGAAATGGGGCAGCCAAGAACCTCGAGAGCATGTTGAACAAAATACGAAAAGCTCGCCCATCCGATTCTGACGCCAACCGTTCCGCCCTCCTGATTTTGGGGCGTGTGGTTGTTCTCCCTCTTGCATCGTCTTTTTTGTATTGGCTAAGCTCGCCAGCCTGTTCCTTATCGCTGACCGTCTGGGCGTGTCTCGTCCCCCTCGGAATATCGCTCCACCGGACATCGCCAAGGCAAGGCTTTGTCGCAGGTCTTGTCTACGGCGTGGGCTTCTGGCTTTTCGGCGCTTGGTGGGTGGAAAACGCGTTGGTCAGCATGGTCCACCTGTCCCCGTGGCAGGCCTGGGCCTGGACGTTTGTGTTTTGCATCCTGCACGGTCTGCCTTATGGTCTTTTCGGATATCTGGCCGGAAGGCTCCGGCTGCTGGAGAGCCAGTTGGGAGCTGTGCTTGCGGCAGCCGCGCTCACCGTCATCGGTCTCTGGTATCCACACATGTTCCCCGGCAGTGAAGCCAACAGCCTCTCGCCCTGGCCTCTCTTCATCCAGGTGCTCGATTTGGGAGGCGTGCCCCTCCTGCTGTTCTGCGTCTATCTGGTAAATTTCCTACTCGTCCGGGCCATTATTGGTTGGCGCTCCCGGCAAGTCTGGCTTCCGTCCCTGGTTTGCGCCACTGCCGTCCTGGCGTTTCTTGCGGGATACGGCGGGTGGAGGCTCCATGAACTGCACGGACAAATGGAAACGGCCAACGGCGGCCAGCAGATCACCGTGCTCTCCATCCAACCCGACGTGCCGATCGATCCGAAAAGCCCTGACGTGCCCCCCCCCGACCGGGGCAACAACATCACGACCGTCCTGGCCATGAGCATCGAGGGGGCTCGCCGCTGTCGCGGCGCTGATCTCATCGTCTGGCCCGAACTGCCCTTCGCCTTTGACCGCCAGGTGGCCAACAACGACTTGCCGCTGCTGGCGCAGGTGACGGGAAAAGCCCTCATGCTGCCTTGTGTCTCCGCCAGCGGAGATACCGGTAAAACCGCCTACAACAGTGTGACGTTCATCGGGAAGGACGGCACGGTGGGCGAGGAGTACCGCAAACTGCTCCTGGTGCCCTTTGGCGAATATATTCCCCTGGAGCGGCAGTTGCCCTTTTTGCGGAAAGTCTTTCCCGGCGTCATGTCCTTCGTCGCAGGCGACAAAGGACCGGTTGTCTATGATCTTGGCGCGGGCAGGCGGCTTATCCCTTCCCTCTGCTACGAAGCGATCTTTACGGAGCACATCCGCCGCTTTGTGGAGCGCGGCGGCAATGTGCTCATCAACATGACGGATGACGCCTGGTTCGGGGATAGCCCGGCCTCGCTGGCGCATCTGTCCGTGGCCCTGTTCCGCACGGTGGAATACCGCATCCCCCTGGTGCGGGTCACAAACTCCGGCGTGGGCGCCTTTGTCCAGCCCACGGGCGAAATCGTCCCCGGCTCGCAGACGCCGCTCTTCCAGAAGGGCGACACCGCGTTCGCGCTCTACATTCCCAGGGAGCGCTCGCCTTACAGCCGCTTCGGCGATGCGTTCCTCTATGTCCTGACCGCCGCATGCGCAGTGGGACTGGGCATGCAGAGCCTCCGGCTGCGCGCGGAGAAGGGGGGTGCCAGAACAGGCGCGGGCACGCGCGGGAAGGCCGTGCCCCGGAAGTCCGGCCGAAAGGGGAAGTCCAAATTGACGGCAAAAGAAAATACTTGATGGAACAACAGCAAACATGTTGGCCAGCACTCCGGCTTTCGGTCGTCCAAAGAGCGCGTTCGCGCTTTTTGCGCGCCCTTGCGCCCGTGGCCATGCTGGCGCTCTTCCTTATCCTGGCGCTGGCCCCGTCGCTCTGCCTGGCCGGGGGCTCCACCGTCACCAACAGCAATGATGCCGGGGCCGGATCGCTGCGCCAGGCAATCGTCAACGTCGATGCCGGAGCAGGGGTCACCATCGACTTTTCCGGCAGCTTCACCAGCATAACGCCCCTTTCCAGCTATCCGAATATTACCAACCCCGTTTCCATAGTGAACGATTCTGGAAACAGCATAACGATTGCAAACGCCCTGTCCGGCGCTGCAATCTTCACCGCAGACGCCACGCTGTCCATCGGCGGCGCCAACGCCCTCATTCTCAGCAACACATACAGCAGCAACGCCTGGGGCATTGGCGCGACGGGCGACCTGACCCTCGGCTCCATCGGCAGCCGGGTCAGCATCAACACCAGCACAACCGCAGACAGGGCCTACGGCATTTATTCCCCCGGCAATATGAGCATCACCAGCGGCATGGCCGGAACAATAAGCGCCACGGCGGGCACCCATACGGCAATAGGCATACTGAGCGGGGGAACATTGAACGGGGGCAGCGCCTCCACTGCGGCGCTCCTCTCCGGCTCTGTCTACGCCAGGGCCAACGGACTGGCCGTGGCCGTGGCCGCCGCCGGGGCCATGAACCTCAAGGTCACTGGAACGCTCAGCGGGGTGGATACGTCCGGGGCAGGACGAGGCTACGCCATCCGCGCGGGCAGCCCGGACGGGGCAGGGGGCTGGGTCACCGGCAGCGCCAACAATATCGTGACCCTGGACCCAGGGGCGACGCTTGTCGGCATTGTTGACCTGGGGAGCGGGGCGAACACGCTGAACCTCTACGGAACCGGCTCGACGGGTGTGCAATTGATCGGCGTGGGCAATCTGGTGGTGGGCGACGGCACGTCGGCCGCGACCTGGACGCTCACCCCGAGCGCCACCAGCGCCATTGGCCTGCTGACGCTCAACAGCGGTTCCAGCCTGACCGTAAACGACTACGTCACCCTTTCCGCCGTGCTCAACTTAGGAGGCACGCTGACGCTTCCCACCAGCACCGGCCTGAAGAATTACGCCGGCGGCAACCTGGCCCTGACCTCGCTGGCCGTGCCGTCCGGCTCGAGCTTAAGCCTGGCGGCAGGCACGAACATCACGACGACCAGCGCGGACCTCTCTGCAACCGCCACCTACAGTGCGCTGGGAACAGCTGCGGGCACCTCCACCATCACCTCCGCCACCCCCATCACGGTGGACGGCGGCGCAACCGGGTTCACGAAGGGCACCGCCACCCTCATGACTTCCTTCGTATTCACGGTTCCGGCCGGAGGATACACGGCCACCTTGACAACCGGTCGCAACCCTCTCGCCGTCGTCGTCGGCGGCAACGGCGCAGCTCTCGATTCTCTGCGCCTTGCCGCAACCAATGGCTCGTCTCTGGCAAGCCTCTTCGACACCCTGTACACGGGCACCAGCCGGGACCAGGTGCGGACCGCGACCCAGCAGCTTTCGGGCGAGGGCGTGGTCAATACGCCCATGCTCGTGAGCGGGCAGGTGGCGGCTTTCCGGGCGGCGGTGGCGCAGCAGCAGGGACGGTTCGCAGGCGGCGCTGGCGGCAATGGGCTCACTGCAAACGGTCTTGCCGCAGGCTCCGGCAGCCTGTGGAGCACGCTCAGAGCCAACGCCGCGCAAGACGGAGACAATGGCCTCACCGCCACCCTGGCCCAGATGATGGTCATGAACGCCAATGGCGGTGCGGGCCTCACCAGCGCGGGCCTGACCGCGCGGGGCCAGGTGCAGACCCTTCACCAGGGAGCAACGGGAGGCTACAGTGGCTACAACGGCGAGTTGGGTCTGGCGGCCCTGGGCTATGACATGCCCGTGACAGACTCCTTGCGCCTGGGCGCGGGCTTCGGCTACAGCGGCGGGCAGTTGCGCGGCAGTGGCGTCACCGCCAATTTGCACACTTGGTTCGCGAGCCTGTACGGCACGCTGGCCCTGCCGCAGGGAATCAAGCTCGACGCGGATGTGACCTACGGCTACACCAGCGCCAGGCAGAACGGCGAGTACACTTGGCCGGTGACGGACTCCACCACCGGCCATTACACGGCCAATACCTATTCCGGGGCGCTCAAGGCCTCGCGTGGTTTTCTGCCCTTTGGCGACGAGGGCCTGCGTGTGACGCCCTCTGTTGCCCTGGAGGCCGCCTTGTCCGACCGCGCCGCCTTCACCGAGTCCGGCTCCACCCTCACCAAGCGTTTTGGCGACAGCACCATGAACACTCTGGATGTGCCTTTAGGCGCGGCAATTAGCCGCGACTTCGATTACGGCAAAGGGACGTTCAGCCCTGAGATTTCCGCCTATTATGTGCGCCGTTTGGCGGATACACGCGCCACCAGCAATGTGACCCTTCAAGACGGCGTCACCGCCTCCAGCGTCAGCGGAGCCAGCACCGGCCGCAACTTGCTGCGCGCCAACCTGGGCGGGCGCATCACCACCCTGGATAACGTGGACTTCTCGCTTTTCTGCAACGGTGAGTTCGGCGACCACTACGTGGACAGCGGCCTGACCCTGGAGATCAAGTACTCGTTTTAGGCAGAGTGCGGCGCGGATGGTTGTAAGCCGTCAGTGAATGCTCGGAGAAGATCTGTCGAGCACCGCAAATCTCAGGCCCCTTGGCCGCCAGAGGCGTTCTTCACGATCTCGTCCACCAGCAGCGGCATGCCCCGGCAGGGATCAGCCTTGAGCGAGAGCGCCTGCTTGGGGCACTTGCTCACGCAGGCCCCGCAGCCCATGCAGCGGGCGGTCTTCATCTGCAGCGTGCGGTCGCGCGCCTTGAGCGCCCCGAACTGGCAGAACTGGGCGCAGTTGCCGCAGCCCACGCAACGGTCAAGGTCCACCTGCACCACGTAGCCGGAGGAGGCCAGCATGTTTACGCCGTGGCGCTGGGCGGCTATGGCCCCGCAGCAGCAGGAGCAGCAGTTGCAGATGGCATAGAAGCGGCCCAGGACCACGTCCTTGAAAAAGGCGTGGTGCACGTGTCCGCGCGCGTTTTCGGCCTTCAGGATGGCGACGGCCTCGTCGGAAGTGACGCGCCGGGCGCGTTTTTCGTGGTGCTCCAGCACCATGCTGGCGAAGGGCTCGCCCATGACCATGCACACGTCCATGGGCGTGCAGGGATTGGCCCTGGCGGCGCGGCAGGGGCAGTCGAAGACCACGATGTGCTCCGGGTTCTTGAGCACGATGTCCCGCGCGAGCTGATAGGGCACGACGGTTTCCGGCGTGGTGAGGCTTACCTCGCGGCCGATCTTGACGAGCTTCACGGCCTCGTCGGTGGGCATGACCTTGCCGTGGTACGTGTCAGCGAAGCGGAGGCCGGTGCCAGCGCGGCTGGCCTTTTTGGCCTTGCGGCGGCGCTCCACGCGGGAGGGCTTGAGGCGGTCGAGCCAGCGGGCCCCCCTGGCCAGGAACTTGGCCAGGGGGTGCTCGCCGGTGATGAGGCGGATATAGAGGTAAGGCCAGCGCAGGTAGATGTAGCCGTGCAGCTTCTTGCCGGTGCTGAAGCCCAGGTTGTCCGCTTCTTCGAGGAAGCGGCGCGCCGAGGGTTTCAGGAACAGGCGCAGCGGATTCACGGCAAACCTCCTGTGGGGCTATTCGTTCTCGGTCTTCATAGCGCCGCGCATGGTGTGGCGCTTCTGGGCGGAGAGCACGGCCTTGCGCAGGCGGATGGACAGCGGCGTGACTTCCACCAGTTCGTCCCCGCGGATGAAGTGGATGGCGCGTTCCAGCGTCATGGGCTTCACCGGGGTCAGGGTGCAGGCTTCGTCCTTGCCGGAAGCGCGCATGTTGGAAAGCTTCTTTTCCTTGGACGGATTCACGTCGATGTCGTTCTCGCGGCTGTGCTCGCCCGCGATGAGGCCTTCATAGATGGGATCGCCGGGGACCACGAAGAGCTGGCCGCGCGGCTCCAGGTTGAACAGGCCGTAGGTCACGCCCACGCCGGAGCGGTCGGCGACGATGGACCCGGTGAAGCGGGTGGGGAAGTCGCCCCGGTATTCGCCGTAGCCCTCAAGGTAGGAGTTCATGATGCCGGTGCCCTTGGTGTCGGTCAAAAACTCGTCGCGGTAGCCGATGAGCCCGCGGGAAGGCACGCTGAATTCGATGCGCACGCGGCCCTTGCCGTTGTTCACCAGGTTCACCATGCGGCCCTTGCGGATGGACAGCTTCTCGGTGACGATGCCCATGAAGGTTTCGTCGCAGTCCACGTACACGCGTTCGATGGGCTCGGTGAGCCGGCCCTTCTCGTCGCGCTTGTAGATAACTTCCGGGCGGCCCACGGTGAGTTCGAAGCCCTCGCGGCGCATGGTCTCGATGATGATGGCCATCTGGAATTCGCCGCGGCCCTTGACGATGAAGCTGTCGCGGTCCTCGGCGTCTTCAACGCGGATGGCCACGTTCTGCAGGGCCTCTTTCATCAGACGTTCGCGGATCTTGTTGCTCTGCACGAATTTGCCCTCGCGCCCTGCCAGGGGCGAGGTGTTGATGCCGAAGCGCATGCTGACGGTGGGCTCGTCCACGGTGATGCGCGGCAGGGCCTGCGGATTCTCGCGGGTGCAGATGGTGTCGCCGATGTGCACGTCGTCGATGCCCGCCAGCACGGCGATGTCGCCGGGGGTGGCCTCGTCGACGGAGGCCAGCTGCACGCCGTCGTACACCTGCAGCTTGGTCACCTTAAGGGCCTTGGGCGTGCCGTCCTGGCCGATGCACGACAGCGCGTCGGAGGACTTCACCACGCCGTTGACCACCTTGCCGATGGCCAGGCGGCCGAGATAATCGGAGTAGCCCAGGTCGCAGACGATCATCTGGAAGGGAGCTTCAGGGTCGTAGCTGGGAGCGGGGATCTTCTCGATGATGGCGTCGAACACCGGGTGCAGGTTTTCGCCGCGGCCCTCCAGGGTGGTCTGGGCAATGCCATCGCGGCCGATGGCGTAGAGCACCGGAAATTCCAGCTGGTGCTCGTCCGCACCCAGGTCGATGAACAGGTCGTAGACCTCGTTCAGCACTTCCTCGGGGCGGGCGTCGGAGCGGTCGATCTTGTTCACGATGACGATGATCGGCAGGCCGCCGTCCAGGGCCTTCTTCAGCACGAAGCGGGTCTGGGGCAGGGGGCCTTCGCTGGCGTCCACCAGCAGAATGGCGCCGCCGGCCATGGCCAGGCTGCGCTCCACTTCGCCGCCGAAGTCGGCGTGGCCCGGGGTGTCGATGATGTTGATCTTGACGCCTTTCCAGCGCACGGAGCAGTTCTTCGCGGCGATGGTGATGCCGCGTTCGCGCTCCAGGTCCATGTTGTCCATCACGCGGTCGCTGACCTGCTGGTTTTCGCGGAACACGCCGCTCTGACGGAAGAGACCGTCCACCAGAGTGGTCTTGCCGTGGTCGACGTGGGCGATGATGGCGATATTGCGCAGGTTTTCATTGCGAGCGGTGGTCTTCATGCGGGGAAATCCTTTGGGCTGGGTTACGAGGTGGGGGAAGCATACGGGACGAGAGTAACCGGACAATGTCTTTGAGGCAACACCACTGTGACGGCCTCCGGTGCGGTGCGGAGGCCGGGCGCGGTGTTGTTATGGAATGGAAAAACCCCGTCCCGCTACTGCGGGACGGGGTGCTTGTAGCCGGAAATTTTCTATTGCCGGCGTTCCGAGGCGGCTAGTAGTCGCGACGGGGGCGGGGCTGACGCTCCTGAGCTTCGTTGATACGAAGCGCGCGGCCGCCGATTTCCTTGCCGTTGAGGGCGTCAATGGCCTGCTTGGCGGAGGAGTCGTCCATCTCCACGAAGCCGAAGCCACGGAAGCGGCCGGTCTCGCGGTCGTTGATGAACTTCACAGACATGACCTCGCCGTACTGAGCGAACAGGTTACGCAGGTCGTCCTCGGAGGTGCTGAAAGGAATGTTGCCGACATAGATGGACTTGGGCATAAAAATCTAAGCTCCTGAAATGATTCTGAAGTTTGCGTCATTTTCGGTTGGCGCACAAGCGTCCTTCCTTAACGACAAGTGAGCGCAAGCTTTGAGCCGCATGGCGCGGGATGTCAAGAAAAAAAATGTGGTTCAATCCTTGCAAGATAGCGTTTCGCAACCAGCTTCTGTCAAAATTGCCACCTAAGACGGGGGTGATTCTGCGTACCGCCATGCTGCACATGGTGTTGTCCGGCCGCAAGGACCGGGCCTTGGCGGGGTCCTGGGAGGGGGAAGCGAAACCACGTTCGCATGGAGGCCATATGGTGAAGATTATACGACCTTTTGTCTTTGTAGCGTTTTGCGCCCTTGCGGGGTGCGCGTACATGCCGCTCGGGGAGTCGCAGCGCATCCAGTCCTCGGAAGCGTCTGGCTCCCCACAGCAGTATGCCTCGGGCAGGCAGGATCGCGCGCGCGTCAATTATAAGACGTTGCCCGGCCAGGTGGATCCCAAGATTCAGCCCTATTCCGTTATGGGCAAAACCTACTGGCCGGTGCAGTCAGCCCTGGGCTTCCGGCAGGACGGGCTGGCCTCCTGGTACGGCATAGATTTTCACGGTAAGAAGACCGCCACCGGCGAGACGTATGACATGTTCAGCATTTCCGCCGCGCACAAGACCCTGCCGCTGGGCTCCAAGGTCCATGTGACCAACATGGACAATGGCCGGCAGCTGGATCTGGTCATCAATGACCGCGGTCCCTTTGTGGACGGCCGCATCATCGACCTCTCCTACGCCTCGGCCCGGCTTCTGGGCATGGCCGACAACGGCGTGGCCCACGTGCGGGTGGAGGGCGTGGCGGACAACCCGGTCCTCGCCAATGGCGGCTACAATGGCGTGGCCGTGGCTTCGGCCGACAGCCCGCCACGCAAGCCCAAGCAGTATGTTGAGAAAAATCTGGATGACGAGCCTGCTCGCCCCCAGGCCTCCAGGCCCGCTCAGGCGAAGGCCCCTGCCTTGGCCAACAAGGCGCAAAGCGCCAAGACTCAGCCGCAGATGGCCGAGCAGGGCGCTGGCATGAGCCAGGGCGGACAGTACAGCGTGCAGGTGGGGGCCTTCGCCCAGGACGAGAACGCGCGTAAGGTCAAGGAACGTCTGGTGCAATCCGGCTTCCGGGGCGCGCGCGTGGTCCACGCCGTGCGTGGCGAGCGTGAGCTCTCCGTGGTGCAGGCAGGCAGCTTCCAGGCCCGCGAGGAGGCCGAGGAGGTGCTGCGCGCCGTGAAGGACGAGTTCCCGTCGAGCTTCATCAGCACCGGAGCCTAGCGGCTCTCCGACATTTCGAACGTGGTGGGGGTGCGCCGGCTTTTGGGCTGGCGCATCTTTTTTGTCCGAAGAACGGCGAGGGCCAACGCTCCAGCCCCTTGCCTCAAGGCTGGGCATGGGCTATGGCTGTGGTGTGGATTCTGGCGCGCGCCCTTTCCCGGGCCGGGCCGCACAACCAGATGGAGGAACGCGGCATGTCGCAGAATAAGCGCGAAGTGAATGGCGTGCCCCTGGATGGCATCCGCAACCGCAACGAGGAGCGGGTGGCCAAGCTTATGCCTTCGGTTCTGGCCGAGTTTCTTGACTACAAGCCGAGCTATCTGGATGTTCAGGACATCTACGCTCTGACTCTGAACAACCTGTCTCCGCGCTATAAGCAGAGCGGCTCCATCGTCATCCACGAGAGCGTGAGCGACGCGGAGATTGAGCGTGAGCTGCGCGTCGCCATCGGTCGCGTGGAGAATGCCCCCACGGGCAAGGGCGAGGACTAGTCCTTCGCCAGCTGGGCCTTGGCCTCGTCCCAGAGGCGGTTTTTGTCTTCCAGGTCCATTTCCAAAAGATCGAGCCCGCGCTCCCGGGCAATCTCCTCCATGCGCTCGTAGCGCGCCAGGAATTTCAGATTGGCCGTGTCCAGCGCCGCGTTGGCCTTGATGCCGCGCCTGCGGCCCAGCTCCACCAGCGTGAACAGCGCGTCGCCGAACTCCTCCTCCATGCGCGCGGGATCGCCGCCCTCGCAGGCCGCCTCGTACTCCCGCCACTCAGCGTCGAACTGGGCGCGGGCGTCCTCGTCCTTCTCCCAGGTGAAGCCCAGGCGCGCGGCCTTGGCGTGGATGCGGTAGGCCTTCAAAAGCGGCGGCAGCCCCTCGGGCAGGGAGTCATACGCGCCGTTCTTCTTGCCGTTTCCGGCTTTTTCCCCGCGCTTGATGCGTTCCCAGTTGCGCAGCAGTTCTTCCTGGTCCGCCAGCACGGTGTCGCCGAAGACGTGAGGGTGGCGGCGGATCATTTTGGCCGCGTTCTGGGCCACCACGTCCGTCAGCTCGAACTGTCCGGCGCGCTGGGCCAGCGTGGCCTGGAAAAGCAGCAGGAAGAGTACGTCGCCCAGTTCCTCGCAGGTTTCCGCCGGGTCGTCGGCGCGGATGGCCGAGACCAGCTCGAAAGCTTCTTCAACGATGTAGTCGCAGAGACTCTTGGGGGTCTGCTTCTGGTCCCAGGGGCAGCCGCCGGGTCCAAGCAAGGCGTCGATGACCTCCTGGACCTTGGCGAGCGAAAGGGCGTCCGGGTTCACGGTCCGTCTCTCCTAAGTGCGCCGGCGCCTGCGGGCGGGCGTCAGATTGTGGTTCTTTCTTTGGATTTTTTCTGCGGGTACTGGTGGATAGGCCTGTGCACCGGCATTGGCGGCGGGGCCGGTTTCGGCAGGGCGAAGCCGCCCTCCTCCAGGGTTTCCCGGATGGGCTCGGGGGTGAAGTTGGCCAGGAGCACCAGGGCTGGCTCGGTCTTCTGGGCGAACACGGACTGCTTCACCACCACGGTTCCGGGCAGCATGGCCTTGAGCAGCAGGAGCAGCACCAGCGAAAGCAGAAGCCCTTCCACCGCGCCGAAGGCCGCGCCTGCGGCCTTGTCCACGACGGTGAGCATGGCCACCTTGAGCACGTCTTGCAGGAAACGCACAAGAAACCACAAGGCCACCAGGGTGCCGATGAAGGTGATCATGTAGCTCAGGGCCTGGACCGTGCCGAGATTGGAGATGTAGACCTTGAGGTGCGGCACGAAGATGCCATGCAGGTGCGAGGCCACAAAAAGCCCGATGAAGACCGAGCTTAAGGACACGGCTTCCTTGATGAGCCCCCGGTGGTATCCCCGGAAGGCCACCAGGCCGATGATCGCAATGATGATGATGTCCAGGGAGTTCATGATCCCTCGCCGTTGGTGGGCTGCCTTGGTCGGTCCGCGCAGTCCGCGGCCCTTGCCTGCGCGAGAGCAGTAGCAGACACGCGCGGGAAAGGGAAGGGCTCCAGAGAGTCTGGCGGCGCGGGCGGTTGTGCTGCCCCGGCTTTTCGGTTAGGGCACGCGGATACCACATTTTCTGGGGGCGGGCGGGCGATGCGCATGATCGAAACAGGGCTGCCGGGGCTGTTGCTTCTCGAGCCCAAGGTATTCCGCGACGAGCGGGGCTTTTTCATGGAGACCTACAGCGAGGCCGCTTTCGAGGCCCTGGGCGTGCGCGCGCGCTTCGTGCAGGATAACCATGCCTATTCCACGCAAAAAGGCGTGTTGCGCGGGCTGCATTTCCAGCGTCCGCCCTTTGCCCAGGCCAAGCTGGTGTGGGTCGTGCGCGGCAGCGTGCTCGACGTGGCCGTGGACCTTAGGCGCGGTTCGCCCACCTTCGGGCGTCATTACAGCGTGGAGCTCTCCGCCGAGAACATGCTGCGCCTGTTCCTGCCCAAGGGCTTCGCCCACGGCTATCTCACCCTGGCCCCGGACACGGAATTCCTCTACAAGGTGGACGCCCCCTACGCGCCGCAGGCCGACGGGGGCATCCTGTGGAACGATCCGGACCTGGGCATCGTCTGGCCCGAGGCCGATCCCGTGCTCTCGCCCAAGGACCATTTGCTGCCCCGGCTTAAGGATTTTGACACCCCCTTTGCGTGCGATCCGCCGTGTGGCGGCGGCGCGCGCGACTAACCCCCGCTGGGAGTCCTTGCCATGAATCGCACTCCTTCAGCCGAAGCCCCGACCCGGCACGCCATCATCCTGGCGGGCGGTTCGGGCACACGGCTCTGGCCGCTGTCGCGGGCGTTGTTCCCCAAGCAACTGCTGGCCCTGAACGGTGACATGACCCTCTTGCAGCAGACGGCGAAGCGGGTGCTTGAGACCTTTCCCGTGGCGAACATCTGGGTGGTGACCAATGAGGAGCATGTGTTCGAGGTGCGCAGCCAACTGCGCAGCCTGAACCTGGCTCTGGACGAGCACGTGCTGGCCGAGCCCCTGGCGCGCAACACGCTGCCCGCGATCCTGCTGGCCCTGGACCGCATCGTGCCGCAACAGGAAGGCCCGGGCGAGGCGGCGCGCGACCTGGTGGCCGTGTTCCCGTCCGATCATCTGGTGGAGGCGCTGGAGGGCTGGCGTTTTTCCCTTGACCAGGGCATGGGCCTGGCCGCGACGGGGCGGTTCGTGACCTTCGGCGTGCCCCCAAGCAAGCCGGAAACCGGCTACGGCTATATCGCCCGGGGGGAGCGCCTGGCGGACGGCGCCTACGCGGTGGAACGCTTCATTGAAAAGCCTGGGCTCGAAAAGGCGCTGGAGTTCCTCAAAAGCGGGCGCCATTACTGGAACAGCGGCATGTTCGTGTTCCGCGCCGGAGAATTTTTGGAGGCCGTGCACGCCCATGCGCCGGAACTCTGGAAGTGGTGGGAACTGCGGGGGGAGAAGCCCCTTGGCCGCGGGTACGGCGGCTTGCCCAATCTTTCAGTGGACTACGGCATTGTGGAAAAAATCACGAACATCGCCGTGGTGGAGGCCCGGTTCGACTGGGATGACCTCGGCAACTGGGAGGCCATCTACCGTCTGGGCAAGAAGGATGAGCGGGGCAATGTCATCCAGGGCGACGTGCTGGCCATCGACTGCCGCGACTGCCTGCTCATCTCCAAGGGCGGCAAGCTGGCCGTGGTGGGCCTTTCCGGCATGATCATGATCCAGACCCGCGACGCCACCCTGGCCTGCCCGCTCACCGACGTGCAGCGGGTGAAGGAGATCGTGGCACTCTTGAAGGCCCAGGGCAGCCAGCTGGTGGAATGCCACCTCACCGTAAAGCGCCCCTGGGGCAGCTATTCGGTCTTGGAGGAAGGGCCGCACTACAAGATCAAGCGCATTGAAGTGCTGCCGGGCGCGCGTTTGAGCCTGCAGATGCACCACCACCGGAGCGAGCACTGGGTGGTGGTTTCGGGGGCGGCCCTGGTCGAGATCGGCGGCACGGAGCGCCTGCTTGTGGAGAATCAGGCCGTGGACATCGGCAAGGCCACCACGCACCGCCTGGCGAATCCCGGTAAGGTGCCGCTGGAGATCATAGAGATTCAAAGCGGGCCGTACCTGGAAGAGGATGATATCGTACGCTTTGACGATGAATATGGGCGGGTGAAGCGCGAGAACACGTGAATTATTTCCTAAGCTCTTGACACGCAAGAGCATGGTCCTTTATGAAAACGCAGTTTTTCGTGGCGAAATTTGACCAGAAACTAAGGAGCGATGGGGCGAGGTTATGGAGGAAAAGAAACAGTGCAAGGGGTGTGGGGGGGCTTTGCCCTTCGTGATCGGCTTTGTTGCCGCATTGATCGCAGGCTGGGTTCTCTTTCCCGATTTGATGTATAGCAAGAAAACCCAACCCGTTCGCTTCAGCCACAAGATCCACCAGGAGCAGGGTCTGGAGTGTGCGGGCTGCCATACTTTCCGGGATGACGGGTCCTTCGCCGGCATTCCGACCAATGAGAAATGCGCGGAGTGTCATTCCGACGTGCAGGGCAGCGACCCGGCCGAGAAGGTTTATGTCGAGCAGTACGCCAAGACGGGCAAGGAAGTTCCCTGGCTCATCTACCAGTACCAGCCCGACAACGTGATTTTCAGCCACAAGGCGCACGAGACCTTGGAGTGCACGTCCTGCCATCCTGACATGGCCAAGAACGACACTCCGCCGGTCTTCTACCAGAACCGGTTGTCCGGGTACAGCAAGCAGACCATGAAAATGTGGAAGTGCGAGCGCTGTCACGCTGAAAACGGCGTCAGCAACGCTTGCCACGCCTGCCACAAGTAAAAGAGGGGTGCGTAAGATGGGTTTGGATCGCAGAGGATTCGTCAAATTCGTCGTGGGAGGCGTTGCAGGCACCCTGTTTACGCCTGTCATCTGGCAGGGCCTGGACGATGCGGCCACCTGGTCCCAAAATTGGGGCTGGATTCCTCGCCTGAACAAGGGCGAAGTGAAGGCCACGTCCGCCTTGAGCAAACTGTGCCCCACCGGTTGCGCCGTGAAGGTGAAGACCGTCGGAGGTCTGCCGTTTGCCGCCGTGGGCAACACTGAAAACCCCATGAGCAAGGGCGGCGTGTGCCCTGTTTGCGCGGCTGGCGCTCAGCTCATGTACAGCCCGGCCCGTGTCAAGTCGCCCATGAAAAAGGTGGGCGAGGGCAAGTACGAGCCGATCAAGTGGGAAGATGCCGAGGCCATGCTCGTGGAGAAGCTGACCCCGCTCAAGGGGCAGGACGGCAAGATCGCGGCCATCAGCGGCGACGAGACCGGCAGCGCCAATGAAGTGCTGAGCGCCATGCTCGCCGGTCTCGGCAGCGGCGGCGGCTTCCACGTCATGCCTGGCGAGATGTTCACCGCCACCAAGGGCGTGAAGCTCATGGGCGGCAATGGCCAGCCCGGCTTCGACATCGAGGGCGCCGACCTGGTGCTCATGATCGGCGCGGACGCGCTGGACTCCTGGGGCCCCACCGTGGCCAATCAGAAGGCCTTCGGCGCAACCCGCCCCACCGGCGCGGACGCCACCGCCCAGTTCATCTACGCCGGCCCGGTGCTGAACAACACCGCCAGCGTGTGCGACAAGTTCCTTGCCGTGCCGCCCACGGCCACCACGGCCTTCTCCCTGGCCCTGGCCAATCAGCTCATCAGCGCGGGCGCCGTGTGCCCCGCTTCCGACTTCGGCGACTACAAGGCGCTCGCCGCCAAGTTCACGCCCGAGGAATTCGAGAAGGCCACCGGCCTCAAGTCCGAGGTTCTGAAAGACCTCGTGGCCAAGATCAAGGCCGCCAAGGCTCCCCTTGTCATCGCCGGAGCCTCCTTCGGCCAGGGCGCTGGCGCGCTGGACTTCGTCGCGGGCGCCTCGCTCAACGTACTCCTGGGCCGTGTGGGCCAGAAGGGCGGCATGACGCTTTTGTCCGCCGCTCCCAAGGCCATCGCCTCCGCCGCTGACCGCGAGAACGCCAAGGACGCCGCAAGCTTCCTGGCCCAGGTCGCCACCGGCAAGGCCACGCCCGCCGTGCTCCTGGTCTATGAGGCCAATCCGGCCTACGCCCTGCCTCAGGCGGGCGACATGGCCAAGGCCATGGGCAACATCGGCTTCAAGGTCAGCTTCAGCACCTACATGGACGAGACCGCGGCTATGGCCGACCTCATCCTGCCCGCTCCGCATCCGTACGAGCGTTTCGACGACGCCATGAACCCCTACGGCGTGGCCAAGCCCACCTACCTTGCGGGCAAGCCCGTCATCGCCAAGCCTGTCATGGACGTGAAGGATCCCGTGGACGTCATGCTGGCCGCGGCCGGCAAGCTCGGCCTGTCGCTCGGCTTTGAGACTTACGCCGACGTGATCAAGGCCAAGGCCAAGGCCCTTGGCGCGGACTTCGACGCCCTGGCCGCCGGCGGCATCTGGAACGGCGAGCTCAAGGGCGGCGCCCTCAGCCTGGGCGCTGGCGCCCTGGCCAAGGCCGCTCCGGTCAAGCTGGACGGCAAGACCGTGGCCCTGGCCCCCGTGTCCAAGCTGGCTTACGGCACGGACAATCTGGCTACCCCGCCCGCCAACCTGCTGGTCGTCCGCGACTCCGAGCTCCTGGGTAAGGATCTCTTGGTCCAGATGAACGCCGCCACCGCCAAGACCCTTGGCGTGACCGAAGGCAACAAGATCAAGCTCACCGCCGGTGACGGCGAGGTGAAGGCTCTTGTGCATGTGAACGAAGGCGTGGCTGCCGGCACGGTCGCCATGCTCATGGGGTTTGGCCGCAGCGCTTGGGACCAGTTCACCAAGGGCAAGGGCGATAACGTCTACAAGATCCTCACGGTGAGCGACGAAGCAGGCACTGGCCTGAAAGTGTGGGCTGGTTCCACCGTCACCGTCGCCAAAATCTAGGGGTAACCACCATGCATGGACATGTTGAAAGAGAATTCAAAATCACGTGGGGTATGGTCATCGACCTGGACAAGTGCACGGGCTGCGGCGCGTGCATGACCGCTTGCCAGGTTGAGAACAATATTGCCCCGATGCTCGACGCCTCGAACAAGCTGCGCACCCTGAGTTGGCTGCTTGTCTTTGAGATGTCCAACAAGAAGGCGGCCCCGGATGCCGAGATCGCCTATCTGCCCCGTCCCTGCATGCAGTGCGGCAACCCCGCCTGCGTGCCCGTGTGCCCGGTCGTGGCCACGGACAAGAACGAGGAAGGCGGCATCGTCAGCCAGATCTACCCGCGCTGCATCGGCTGCCGGTACTGCATGGCCGCTTGCCCGTATCACGCCCGTTACTTCAACTGGGAAGATCCCATTTTCCCGAAGGGCATGGAGAAGGCGCTGTCTCCGAACACCTCCACCCGTCCTCGCGGCGTGGTTGAGAAGTGCAACTTCTGCCACACCCGTTTCGTGCAGGCCAAGGACAAGGCTCGCCAGACTGGCGGCAACCCCGATGCCCTTCCCGATGGCGCGTACATGCCCGCCTGCGCGGAAGTCTGCCCCACGGGCGCCATCAGCTTCGGCGATCTGAAGAACCCGGAGCACAAGGTGCACGAACTGGCTAAGGGCAAGAACGCCTTCCGCCTGCTGGAGAAGCTGGAGCTTCACCCGCAGGTGTACTACGTGAGCAAGCGCGAGTGGGTGCGCAAACTGGGCGACAATTACGCCGCCACCGGCAAGCCCGGCGCTGAAAAGAAGCATTCCTAGGGGGCGCAACAATGGATAGAGCACTCTTTCCCGATGGCGTGGAGCGCTGCTCCTTCGGCAAATTCGCGCTGTGGATGGTTTTCATCCTGGCCTTCTTCCTGTTCGGGCTGTATGCCATGCTGCTCATCTTCGCCAAGGGCATCGTGGTCACCGGACTGGACAACTACTTCGGATTCGGTTTGTGGATCACCTTCGACCTCGCGGTCATCGCCCTGGGCGCTGGTGCGTTCTTCACCGGCTTATTGAAGTACATCCTGAAAATCGACCAGCTTAAAAACATCATCAACCTGACGGTCATCGTCGGGTTCATCTGTTACTCGGGCGCCATGCTGGTGCTCACCATGGACATCGGCCAGCCCATTCGCGCGTGGTTCGGCTACTGGCACCCGAATGTCCACTCCATGCTGACGGAAGTCATCTTCTGCATCACCTGCTACTGCCTGGTGCTCGTTATTGAGTTCGTGCCCCTGGTCCTGGAGCAGAAGCAGCTGAACAAGATCCCCTTCCTGCACCATCTTGCGCACAACATGCACGTGAACATGGCTCTCTTCGCCGGCATCGGCGCGTTCCTGTCCACGTTCCACCAGGGTTCGCTTGGCGGCATGTACGGCGTGCTCATCGGCCGTCCGTACGCCTTGCGCGAGGGCTTCTTCATCTGGCCCTGGACCTTCTTCCTGTTCGTGCTCTCCGCCGTGGGCTGCGGGCCCATCTTCACGGTTCTGGTCTGCACCTTCATGGAGAAACTCACCGGCCGCAAGCTGGTGGACTTCAAGACCAAGGCCCTCATGGGCAAGATCGCTGGCACGATGCTCACTGTCTACATCTTCTTCAAGATTCTGGACACCTGGGCTTGGGCCAACAACTATCTGCCCAGCACCGGCATGACCTTCGACCAGATGTTCTACGGCATCATCTACGGCAAGTGGCTGATGTTCACCGAGATCATCCTGTGCGGCGTGGTGCCGGCCATCATGCTCATCACCCCGAGCATCCGCAACAACCCTACCATGCTGTACACCGCGGGCATCCTGGATTGCATCGGCATCAGCCTGAACCGTTACCTGTTCACGGTGCAGACCATTGCCATTCCGCTCCTGCCCTTTGACTCCTGGCACACCTACGCGCCCAACTGGGCGGAGTGGGCCACCAGCGGCATGATCGTGGCCTATGGCTTCCTGGTCATGAGTCTCTCCTACCGCTACCTGCCGGTCTTCCCGCAGGAACGCGGCATGAACAGATAGCCTTCGGCTGTCATTCGCCTCACCAAGAGCCCGGCCTTTAGGCCGGGCTCTTTTTTTATCCTTTCGTTGGCGGCGGGGAAATCGAACAGGGCCTGCCCTACAAACACCCAACACCGGCCAAAGCACAAGCGTATGGTTGGTATACTCAATGGCGTAGCGTCATTTTAGCCAAAGATAAAGCGGCCCGGACTCATGCCTGGTCGCTTGATTTTGCACGGGCTTCCCCCCAGGGATTGGAATCCCTGTGTACGGCGTAACGGCCCCCCCCTCGCATGGATTGGCACATGCCCGCACGGGGCGATCACTGTTGGGCGACCTGGAAGAATTCCCCGGTAAAAAGCACTTCAGTGGCCTGGCGCACCAAAGCATGCACGCCCTGATGCCGCACCTCGCTACGGATTGCGTTTACCTCGGCCTCGGTGATGCCCAGGAAGGCCTCCACCACTCGGGGGTCGAAATGCGTGCCCGAACTCTCGCGGATGATGGTCCTGGAACTTTCGAAGCTGAAGGGCTCCTTGTACGGCCGCCTGCTCATGAGCGCGTCGAACACGTCCACCAGGGCGAAGATGCGTGCGCCAATGGGGATGTCCTCCCCGCTCAAATTCTGGGCATAGCCGTTTCCGTCCCAGTGCTCGTGGTGGCTCAAGACCACGTCCGCGCCGAGGCGCAGGAAATCCACCTCGTCGACGATTTCGTAGCCCTTGGTCACGTGGGTCTCTATCACCGAGCGCTCTTCCGGGGTCAGTTTGCCTGGCTTCAGCAGCACGGCGTCCGGCACGCCAATCTTGCCCACGTCGTGCAGGTAGGCGCCAATGACGAGCTTGGCCATCTGCTGCGGTTCCAGAGCCATGCGCTGCCCGATGAACACGGACAAGGCCACCACGCGCTCGGAGTGCCCCTCGGTCTCCCTGTCGCGCATCTCCAGGGCCTTGGCCAAGCTGCGGATGGAGTCGAAGGAGGCCTTGGCCAGGGCGTTGTATGCCTGCTGCAGTTGCACTCCGGAGCGCACCAGCTCCAGCGCCGCAAATTTGAACTGGCCGTAGAAGAAGACATGCAGCAGCAGCGGAAAGACGAGCGCCGCCAGGCTGTACCACAGGTTTGTGGGATTCAGCAGGGAAAGATGGGGGGCTAGGCGGTACAGCTCCACCGCGCCCACCAGCCGGCCTTGGAAAAACACGGGAACGTACATCTCCAGGAGCGTGCCCTTGCCCCGGAGGCTCTTGTGCTCCGACTTCACGGCCTCCTCGACGCTGATCTTGGGCTTGCCCGTGTGGAAGGTCTCCAACAGGTCGTCGTTGTCCGGGAAGCGCTGCCCCACAACGCCGGGATCAATGTAGGAATACACCACAGCGGCCTCGGCGTCCCAGATGCGGAACTCCACGAGGTTCGAGTACTCCATGAATACGTTGATGCGTTGGATGAGGTTTTCGCGCTTGCTTACGCGCAGTTCCTTGAGGTCGAAATCCAGCTCGCGCGCCAGAAACTTGCTCACGATCTCCAGGGAGTCCCGTTTGTAGTCCGTGACGTTGTATGTATAGCGCAGGTATGGCAGCGCGACAGCCAGGAGCAGCGCGAAGCTGATGGTGAACAGCAGGCTGCGCTTGAAGAAGGAGCGGAGCAATTCGTGGAGGTCGAAATATTTCATGGGGGCCTCACAGTAATGGCAGCGGACACGCGAAAAGGACTGCACGCCTGACAGAAGTAATACTTTTAAAATATAACATAGCTGGCGCGCAGTGCAAGGGCTACACTGGTACCGGGGACAGTGAAGGCGGAAGGCGATAAATCCGTCTGCACCGCGCCGATTAGATTGGCGACAATGAGGGGGTTCTGTGATTCCCTCGTTGCGGGTTCAAGGGGCGGTGCCCCTCGGCTCAGTTTTTGTCTTTTGTCTTGCCCAGAGCTATGTCCCGCAACCCCTGCCGCAGGTCCACCTTGGACTCGAACTTCCCGGTGTGGACAAGCCCCCAGACACGTTTCAGGAAATCGAGTACGCGGTCAGTACGTGCGCGGCAGCATTCCTGGTATGTCCGGAGGCGCGCCGTCAGGCGCACATACCAACTCCGGCGCAAACAAAACGCATGGGTGCGGGCGAGGAGCCCGCCCAGCAGACCGCCGAGCCGGGCCCAGGCCGGGTGGTTGCGGACATGGGCGACAAGGCCCGTGAACCCCTTGCTCTGCATGAATTTATTGAATTCATCCATGTAGGTGTAAAACACCGGGGTCAGGTACAGGGTGACCAATTGTGAAAACAGGAGGCCGCCCACGACCACGAGCCCCAGGGGTCTGCGGGCTTGCGCGCCCGCGCCGAAGCCCAGGGCGATGGGCATGGCGCCCATCATGGCCGCCATGGTGGTCATCATGATGGGCCGGAAGCGCACCAGCGAACCCTCGAACGCGGCCTCGGCCGGGCTCAGGCCCTTCTTCTCGGCCTCGATGGCGAAGTCCACGACCATGATGGCGTTCTTTTTCACGATGCCGATGAGCATGATGATGCCGACGAAACCGTAAAGGTTGAGCTCCGAGCGGAACACGAGGAGCGAGAGCAGGCCGCCCATGGCCGCGGAGGGCAGACCAGAGAGGATCGTGATGGGGTGGATGAAGCTCTCGTACAGGCAGCCGAGGATGATGTAGATGACCACGATGGCCACAAACAGCAGGAAGCCCGCCGTGCCCATGGAGCCCTGGAAGGAGCTGGCCGTGCCTTCGAACACGGCGCTCACGGTGTCGGGCAGGGTTTTGTGGGCTGTCTGTTGCACGTTGCCCATGGCCTCGCCCAGGGAAACCCCGGGCGCGAGGTCGAAGGAGAGGGACACCGCCGGCAGCTGGCCGGAGTGGTTCACCGTGATGGGGCCGGTGGTTTCCTGGGCGTCCACCAGGGCGTCCAGGCGCACCAGTTTGCCCGATTTGCTGCGCACGTAAAGCATGGACAGGGCGCGCGGGTCGCGGCGGAACTCCCGCTGCAGCTCCAGAATGACCTTGTAGGAGTCGTTCTCCGCATAGATGGTGGAGATCTGCCGCTCGGCATAGGCCGAGTACATGGCGTCCTCGATGGACTGCGCCGTGACGCCCAAGGTGCTCGCCAGGTCGCGGTTGATCTTGAGGTCGACCTGCGGCGCGTTTACCTGCAGGTCGCTGCTCACGTTTTGAAGCCCCTTCACCTTGGTCAGGGCCGCCACGAGCTCATTGGACGCCTTGTACAGCACCTCGGTATCCGGCGAGAGCAGGGTGAACTGGTACAGGCCCTTGGACGGCTTTCCGCTCATGCGGATCATAGGCGGGTTCTGCACAAAGGCGAGCAGTCCAGGCTGGGACTGGAATTTGGGCTGCAGCCGGGCCAACACTTCATCCGCCGTGGACTTGCGCTGCTCCTTCAGGAAGACGGCGGTGTACCCGCGATTCGTGGTGTCGACGCCGACCACCTGGATGGCGTCGCGCACGTCCGGGTCGGCGAGCAGCAAGGGGGTCAAGGCGTTCTGGGCCTTGGCCTGATCCTCATAGGAAACGCCCTGCGGGCCTTCCACGATGCCGAAAAGGTAGCCCATGTCGTCGGAGGGCAAAAAGCCCTTGGGCACCAGTATGAAGAGCACGATGGTGAGCACGAAAAGCAGGCCCGCGCCGAGCATGGTCTTGCGCCGGTGGTCCAGGGCCAGATGCAGGGTCTTGCGGTAGAAGGCGACCACCTTTTCAAAAAGCGGATTGTTGTGCTCCCTGTGGCTGCCGGATTTGAGCCAGCGCGAGCAGAGCATGGGCGTCAAGGTCAGGGAGACCACGCCGGACACGAGCACGGCGGCGGTGATGACCACGGCGAATTCATTCAGGATTTTGCCAATGATGCCGGGCATGAACAGGATGGGCACGAAGACCACGGCCAGGGAAATGGTCATGGAGAGGATGGTCGGGCCGATCTCCTGCGCGCCGTCGAGCGCCGCCTGCATGGGCGGTTTGCCCAGTTCCATATGGCGCACCACGTTCTCCAGCATGACGATGGCGTCGTCCACCACGAAGCCCACGGCGAGGGTCAGGGACATGAGGGAGAAGTTATCCAGGGTGAAGTGCATCAGGTACATCACCACAAAGGTGGAGATGATGGAGAAGGGGATGGCCACGGCGGAGATGACCGTGCCGGGGATGTTGCGCAGAAACAGGAAGACCACGAGCACGACAAGGGCAACGGAGAGTTCCAGAGTGAACTTCACGTCCTCGACGCTCGCCTTGATGGCCTTGCTCATGTCGTAGACTTCGCGCAGTTCGATGGCCCCCGGCAGCTGCCGGTGGATGAGCGGCAGCTGCGCGTTGATGCGGTTCACCACTTCGATGGTGTTGCTGCCCGGCTGGCGTTTGATGGCCAGGAAGATGTTCTTGTCGTGGTTGAGCCAGGATCCGGACTTCACCGACAGGGCGCTGTCTTCCACGTGGGCCACGTCTTCCAGGCGAACGGGCGCGGAGGTGTCGTTGTCGTAGGACACAATGAGCGGGTTATACTTGTCCGCGCGCTTGAGCTGGCCATCGGCTTCCAGCGTGGTGGAGACGTGCGGGCCGTCCAGGCTGCCCATTGGCAGATCCACGTTCTCGGCGCTCACCGCGTTCATCACCTCGTCCAGGCCCAGTCCCCTGGTGGCCAGCTTGCGCGGGTCCACCTGGATGCGCACGGCATACTTCTGCTCGCCGTAGACGTTCACCTGGGCCACGCCGGGGATCATGGAGATGGTCTGGGTGACAAAGGTGGTGGCGTAGTCGTTCACCGTGGAGAGCGGCAAACTTTTGGAGCTGATGGACATCCAGAGGATGGGCGAGTCCGCCGGGTTCACCTTATCGAAGGTGGGCTCGTCGGTCATGGTGTTCGGCAGGTCGCCATGGGCCTTGGTGATGGAGGCCTGCACGTCCATGGCGGCCTTGTCGATGTCCTTGCCCAGTTCGAACATGAGCGTGATGGCGGTGGTGCCCTGGCTGGAGGTGGAGCTCATGGCCTCCAGCCCCGCAATAGCTGAGAACTGGCGCTCCAGGGGCGAGGCCACGCTGGAGGCCATGGTCTTGGGGCTCGCGCCGGGCAGCGTGGCCGTCACCAGGATGACCGGGAAGTCCACGGTGGGCAGGTAGCTCACCGGCAGGTTCGTGTAGCTGGTGATGCCGAAGAAGAGCAACCCCAGCATGACCAGGGTGGTCATGATCGGCCGGGTGATGAAGAGCTTGGTGTTCATGCGGCCTCGGCCCTATTCGGGCCTGGGGGCGTTGGCCGTGGCGTTCACGGCGGCGGTCTCCGCCGGCTGTGGCTTCGCGGGAGCAGGCTCTGTGGTTTCCCGCAGCGGCGTGGCCGCCACAGGCGCGCCGGGCACCAGACGCAGATGCCCCTCCACGACCACGGTTTCGCCAGCGCTCAGTCCATGTTCTATGACCAGGAATTGGTTGACGCGGAAGCCCACGGTGACGGTCCGCATTTCGGCTTTGCCGTCCTTGATGATGAAGACGTAGGTGCCGGCGGGGCCGGTCTGCACGGCGCGATCAGGCACCACCACGGCCTTGGGCACGGTCTTGAGCACCAGCCCCACGGTGACGAACTGACCGGGCCAGAGATGGCCCTCCGGATTGTCGAACCGCGCCTTCATGAGCACGGTTCCGGTGCCCGCCTCCACCTGATTGTCGATGAATGTGAGGCTGCCCACTTCCGGGTGGTCCTCCATGCCCGGAGCGGCGGCTTGCACCCGGAGCGGCCCCTGCGCCAGCCGCTTGCGGACCTCGCTCAGGTAGCGCTCCGGCAGGGCGAAACTGACCTCAAGCGGCGAGGTGGTGTTCACCACGGCCAGGACGTCGTCCTTGTCCCTGATGAAACTGCCTTCGTCGAAGAGCGTCGCGCCGATGCGGCCGTTGATGGGCGAGGTGATGGTGTTGTACGAGAGGTTCTGCCGGGCCAGGGAGGCGTTCGCCCCGCTGGCGCGCATGGTATTTTTGGCGAGTGCGGCGGCAGTGGCCTTCTCCTCGTATTGCTCGCGGCTGATGACGTCCTGCTCGGCGAGAACCTTGTAGCGTTTTAGATCGCGAGCGGCCTGCTCGTAGTCGGCCTTGTCGTGCTGGTAGGTGGCTCCGGCCTGCTGCTCGGAAAGGGCGTAGGTGGCGGGGTCGACGGTGAACAGCACCTGCCCGGCCTTGACCAGGCTGCCCTCGACGAAATGCACCTTTATGATGTGCGCCGCGTATTTGCTCTTGATGTTCACGCTGACAGCGGCCTTGATGGTGCCCACCGTGGAAAGCACGTACGGCGCGTCCTTGAACTCCGCCTGGGCCGTGACCACGGGCGCGGGGTTCGGGCCTTCGCTTTTGCCGCGCCCGCAGGAGGTCAGCAGGGCGGAGGAGAGTGCACAGACGACAAGCATGGACAGGACACGCGGCATGGCTTGCTCCTGCTTGATGGGCTTAGTATATTGTCTTGCATGCTGTGCCGTAATTTGCAACCCAAAAATAGCACAGGCTTTTTTGAAGGAAGAGATGCCCCCTGGCCTGCCGGGCGCCTGGATCGTCTTGACCCGAAGGGTCGCAAAGACGATAGTCTGCGCATCCTAATAACGGCGCGCGCGCCGAGAAACCCTGAAATCCCCGGAGCCCCATGCCCGCTTTGACAACGGCCGAGCTGGCCGCCCGCATCGATCATACCCTGCTCAAGCCCGACGCCACGGCGGCGGCAATAGAGGCCCTGTGCGCGGAGGCCGTGCAGTACGGCTTCAAGGCCGTGTGCGTGAATCCCTGGCATCTGCCGCGCGCTGTGTCCTGCCTGCGCGGGCACGCGCCCCTGCCCATCACCGTGGCCGGTTTTCCGCTGGGCGCGGCGCAGACGGACATCAAGGCGCGGGAGGCGGCGCTGGCCGTGGAGCAGGGCGCGGCCGAGGTGGACATGGTGCTGAACATCGGCGCGCTCAAAAGCGGCGAGCCGGACGCGGCGCGGCGCGACATCGCCCTGGTGGTGCGCGCCTGCGGGCACGCCGCGGTCAAGGTGATCCTGGAGACCTGCCTGCTCACCGACGCGGAAAAGGAGCTGGCCTGCCGCCTGGCCGTGGAAGCGGGCGCGGCCTTTGTCAAAACGAGCACAGGCTTCGCCAAGAGCGGCGCCACGGTGGCCGACGTGGCCCTGCTGCGGCGCGTTGCCGATTCCGTCGCGCGGGGTCGGCACGTGGGGGTCAAGGCCAGCGGGGGCATCCGCACCCTGGACGATGCCCTGGAGTTGCTCGCCGCCGGTGCGGAGCGCCTCGGCGCCTCGGCCGGGGTGGCCATAATGAAGAGCCTGGGAGGAACCCAATGAGCGTGAACCCGCGCGACAGCGTTCTGGATATCCGGCGCGGCGAGGACATCGAGGCCGAGTCCCTGCGCATCATCGATGCCGAGGTGCCGGAGCCAAGGCCGTATGCCGGGGCCGAGTGGCCCGTGGTGCGGCGCATGATCCACACCACGGCGGACTTCGAGATGCTTCAGCTTGTGCGTTTCCACCCCCGCGCCGTGGAGGCGGGCCTAAGCGCCCTGGCCGCTGGCGCGGTGCTTGTCACAGACACGGAGATGGCCCGGGCGGGCATTCCGGACCGCCGCATGGACAAGCTGGGCTGCCAGGTGCGCTGCCTCATGCGCGATGCCGAGGTGCTGGAGCTATCGCGCCAGCTTGGCTGCACCCGCGCGCGCGCGGCGGTCGATTTCGCCGTCTCGCGCATCAAACCGGATATTTATGTCATCGGCAATGCGCCCACGGCGCTGTTGCGCCTGCTGGAGCACATCGAGGCCGGGCGGGCCAAGCCCGCGCTTGTCGTGGGCATGCCCGTGGGCTTTGTCAACGCCGCGGAGTCCAAGGCCCTGCTCCTGGCGCAGAGCGCGGTTCCCTTTATTGTCATTGAGGGCCGCAAGGGCGGCTCGGCTCTGGCCGCCAGCGCGGTGAACGCCCTGGCCGACCTTGCGCTGGCGCGGCAGGCCGCGGCCAAGGCTTGAGGGCCGCATGAGCGGGCGCAACGAGCGCCTGAAGCCGGGAGCGCCGCCCGGCGACGCGTGCATGATTGTGGGCAACGGCGAGGCGTTGTGCTTGCGATGGCGGGCGCTGCCTCCAACCTGTGACAGGAGATGCTGGCATGGATTTGCGGCTGACTGTGGTGACTCTTGGCGTGGATGATCTTGTCCGCGCCCGCGCGTTCTATGAGCAAGGGCTTGGGCTGCAGCCCTCGGCCGCCAGCGACGAGCACATCCGCTTCTACAATTGCGGAAGCGTCGTGCTGGCGTTGTATCCGCGCGTGGCGCTGGCCGAGGACGCCTGCCTGCCCGCCGGACGTCTGGCTCCGGCCGGAAGTTTTGATGGCGTGACCCTGGCCTGCAACTGCGCCGACCGTGCGGAGGTGGACGCCCTGCTGGCCCGGGCCGTGGCCGCGGGCGCACGCCTGGCCAAGCCCGCGCAGGAGGCCTTCTGGGGTGGGTATTCCGGTTACTTCGAGGATCCGGAAGGGCATCTCTGGGAGGCGGTGCACGCCCCGTGCTTTGAATTGAACGACCAGGGCGGGCTGGCGTTGCCCGCGCCCATATGAAGCGGCTGCTGGCGCTTGCGGCCTGCGCGGCCCTGCTTTGCGGTTGCGCGGGCAGACCGCTGCCGCTGGGGGGCGCGGATCTCACCGACCCGTCCCGGCAGCTGCTTTTGGTGGTGGCCGAGGACTGGCAGTACACCGAGGCCCGGATGCAGCGCTTTGAACGCTCCGGGCCGGATGGGGACTGGAAGCCGGTGGGAACGAGCTTCGCCGTCAACCTTGGGCGCAACGGCCTGGGCTGGGGGCGCGGACTCCATGGCCTGGCCCTTGGTGCCGGGCCGGTGAAGCGTGAGGGCGATGGCCGCGCCCCGGCCGGGCTTTTTGCCCTGGGCCAGGGCTTCGCGCGTGATCCCGGTGAGGTCGGTCCGGCAACGCTGCCGCTGGTGCGCGTGGACGAGGGGCTGGTCTGTGTGGATGACTCGCATTCGCGCTTGTACAACCAGCTTGTCGAGAGCGCGGCGGTGGGGGAGCGGGACTGGAACAGCGCCGAGGTCATGAGCCGTCCGGACGGCCAGTACCGGCTGGGCGTTTTTGTGCGTCACAACGCCGAATCCGTGCAGCCCGGCGACGGCTCCTGCATTTTTTTGCACATCTGGCTGGGCCGGGGCGTGGCGTCTTCCGGCTGCACGAACATGGACCAGGCGGACATGCTGCTCCTGTTGCGCTGGCTTGACGCGTCGAAACATCCGGTGCTGGCGCAGCTGCCGCGCCGGGACTTCGAACGCCTCCGCATCGCCTGGCGGCTGGAGCAGGCGCGCCCATAAAAAAACGGGCGGTCCCCGTCTGAGGACCGCCCGCGTAAAGCCATTGCCGCCGCGGCTATTTGCCGTCGCCGCTGTGGCCAGGCGCCATGGCGCCGGGCATGGCGTCCATCTGGCCACCGTTCATCTGGCCACCGTTCATCTGGCCACCCATCTTGCCACCACTCATCATGCCGCCCATCTTGGCCGCCATCTCGCCACACATGCTCTTGCCGCCCATCATCCCGCCCATCATCCCATGCCCCATCACGGGCACGCGCAGGCCGGTCTCCTTGAACATGCGGGTGCGGAACTTGCTGTTCTCAATAAGCATCTTGGCGTTCAGGTCGGAGATGTCGCGGATGACCGCCTTGGCCTTGTTGGAATCACCCTCGCCAGCGGCGTTGACGGCCTCCAGTTCGGCGTACTTGGCATACAGGCTCTGGTGCAGCGGGAAAAGCGCCTTGGCGTTTTCGGCCATGAGTTTGCGCGCGGCTTCCTGCTTCTCCGGGGACAGCTGCGACAGGGGACCCATCATGGGGTCCATCATGCCGTGCGCGCCGGAACGCATGGGCGCGGGAGCGGAGGCCGCGTCCTTCGGTGTTTCAGCGGCCAGGGCCAGGGAGGAGGAAAGGGCGACGGCGGCGCAGGTGGCCACGAGGATCTTCGGGAAACGTTTCATCAGGTGCTCTCTTTTGTTGGTGGTTGCGCCTCGTACCACTTGGGGATCGGGCAGGTTGTGTTTCGTTCTGAGCCTTTGCCACATGGCCTTCGACGGTGGGGGGGAGGGGGAACACCGCCGAAGGCCAGCCTTTCGGCTAGAGGGAGCGGTTCGTGCCGGCGGTCTGACCGGTGTTGGCCCGCGTTCCGGTATTGTTATAGCCCATCCGGCCGGAGCCCATCTGACTGGAGCCCATCATGCCGGAGCCCATCTGGCCGCTGACGGCGCCGGGGCAATTGATCTGGGCCGTGGCGGGCACGGTGGACTTTGCGGACGTGGCATCGGCGGCCAGGGCCAGGGACGCGGTGAGAGCGAGGGCGGCGCAGGTGGCCACAAGAATCTTCGGGAAACGCTTCATGATAGACCTCCAAGGGGTTGCGAACGGTTGCAGCGTCGAGCGTTGCCTGCATTAAAGCATACGCTGTGCCATCGTTTAAAATTGAACGATATCCTATTGTTGTGCTATTTCTTGTGAATTGTTATGTGCAGGCATGTGCACAAATCAGACCATATTACTCTGAAAAAAAATGCCGCTTGTGCAGCTTTTGGCGCAATGGGGGGGCAGGGGCAGTGGCGTGAAGTTGGGGGCATTTTGCCCCGAGGAAGCGCCCCTCCGCCGATGTGTTTATTGGTGCAAATAGGGCCGAAATTTTTTTGCATGGGGGATCGAGAAGATACCTCTTTGAGCCACTGCGGAGCAGTAAAAAACGCTTGTGAATTTTGTGCGAATGACTATTTTCTGATGTAGATTCCGAAGAAGGCCTGTTCGGTGTCGAGAGGGTTCATTCCGGATCAGCGCCACGTGTTAGGATGGGAGAACCATGTAACGGAGGGCAGTGCAATGATGAAAGAATGGTTGCCGACTCTGCGCAGACGTTCGGAAGAATCCTTACGGCCCGTTAGCTTCGCGGATATGATGGAAGACTTCTGGCGGCATCCTTTCGGTTTTCCGGCCCTTGGGGAGTTGCAGAAGAATGTGTTCGGCTGGAAAGACGCGTTCCCGGTGGTCAATGTCTCGGAAACGGAGAAGGAAGTCTCCGTCGATGCCGAGTTGCCTGGCCTGGAGGCCAAGGATGTCGAGGTTTCTCTTGAGGGCGATTCCCTGGTCATCACCGGCGAGAAAAAGTTTGAGGGCGAGGAGAAGAAGGACAACTACCACCGCATCGAGCGCAGCTATGGAAAGTTCACGCGCTCGATCCAGCTTCCGACCAAGGTGAGCGGGGCCGACATCAAGGCCCGCTTCGAAAAGGGTGTGCTCCACGTGGCCTTGCCCAAGGCCGAGCCTTCGAAGCCCGCCCAGATGATCAAGGTCGAGGAATAGCCCCGTACGCAAGATGGTTCCAGAACGGTAAGGGAGTGGAGCGATGAGTACACAGAAGGCGACAACGACGAGATCGAAGATCTCCAGCGGAGGCAAGGGCGCGCGCATGGAAGGCCTCCTGGCGCGCATAGAGAGCGTGCGCAGAGCGCAACGTCGCGAGGGCAACTTCGACTGCTTCGGTAAAGCGAAAGACGGTTGCTGCGATCAGGGGGGGTGCTCCTACCGCTCCGATTGCGCACAGCTTTCGCAACTGAGGTTCTGACGGCCGCACAAGCCCGTCATGCGACAAGGGGAACGGGGTGTTGCACCACCCCAGCAGACATGGGGAGGAAGCTATGAATCTGCGTGGTAAGAGAATCTACACGGGCTCAATGCAGCTGTTCAATGATTGGGAAATCCGCCCGTTCGCCATACAAAGTGCTGATGGAGCGTTCCTGCCTGGGCTTTCCGCGAGAAGACACCGCGTGGGAGAGAGGTTCGGAAAGGAGATCTGCTTCGACGAGCGGTGCATGAACAAGGAAGAAGCCTTCGAGCTGGCCATGGCTCAGGGCCGGGGACTGGTGCTCGCAAGCTGAGAGCGTGTTTCCGGTCAAGGCCCGCGCCTTGCGGCCGCCTGAAAGAAAAAGCCCCCGTCCGGCGTATCGGACAGGGGCTTCGTCTTTCTTTGGGTCGGGCTGGGGCTAGCCCAGCAGTTCCGGCCGCAGCGCTTCAAAGTAACCGGTCAACATCTCCGGGGTCACGTCGCCCATGTGCCCCAGGCGCAGGAGAACGCGCTGGCCGCTTTCCTCAAGATCGCTGTTCAGCTTGCCGTAGCCGGGATCGAAGAGGTAGCCCTTGGCGCGCATGGCCTCCTTGATCTTCTTGAGCCGGGCGATGGCCATGCCCTCGGGCACGCGCACGGCGGTGGCTGTGGGCGAGCGGTGGCCCACCGGGGCTAGCAGGTCGAAGCCGGGCAGGTCGGACACGAAGGCGTGGGTCATGTCCCGCAGCGTTATGTGCCGGGCGAAGCGGTTCGCTATGCCCTCGGTGTGCAGGATGTAGTCGATCTGCACGGCCATCTGGTTGGCCAGCGTGGTGTTGGGCGTGGTCAGGGTCTGGTGCTTCAGGGCGGAGCCCACCTGGTCCACGAGGTCCGAGGTGAAGCCCCGGTTCTTCACGGTCTTGGCCTTCTCCACGGCCTCCGGCGTCACGAAGACGATGCCGAAGCCCGCGGGCAGGGCGAGGGATTTCTGGGTGCTGGTGACGTAGGTGGCCGCGCCGGATGCGGAGAGATTGAGCGCCGCGCCGCCGAAGATGCTCACGCCGTCCACCAGGGGCAGCGCGCCGTGCTTGCGCACCAGCGCGCACACGGCCTTCATGTCGTTCACGACGCCGGTGGAGGTCTCGTTGTGGGTGAAGGTGACGCAGGCGGGCTTGTGCTTGGTCAGCGCGGCCTCCAGCAAGGCCAGGTCGATGGTCGCGCCCGGTTCGAACCTGAGCTGGGCCGCCTTCTTGCCATTCACCACGGCCATTTTGTGGTACAGGTCGCCGAAGGCGCCCACGGAAACGTTCAGCACGCATTCGTCATCGGCCACCAGCGAGCGCACGGTGGCCTCCATGGCGTTGGAGCCGGAGCCGTTGAACAGGATGACGTGATAGTCGTCGGCGCAGCCCGCCAGCTCCTTCAGACCGACCATGATCGGGCCGAAGCGCTTGAGGTTCTCGGAATCGCGATGGCCGAACTCGGGCAGCTGGCCAGCCTCGCGGACTTCCGGGCGGATGAACGTCGGGCCGGTGATGAAAAGCTTGAGGTCGGCAAAATCCTGGGTGCTCATGGGCTGGTCACCTCGCGGTAGAAGAATGTTCGGACAGGGTGTCCTGACGGAATTTTTTTTTATACCCGGCCAATTCCGCGCTGTCCAGCCGGGACGCGGCCCCCGCCTGGGCCGCGCGCGCCGCGCGCCCTTGCCAAGCGCTCCAGCTCGACCTATATTCCCCCCCTCGCGGCGCGAAACGATCCCCTTCGCAACCCACCCTCCCAGCCTGGAGAAAGACCCTACATGCCCCTGATTGGACCGCATATCTCCATTTCCGATGAACGGATTTTGACCCGCGTGCTGGGTCTCACCGCCAGCCCGGAAGAGGGCGGCTTCGCCCAGTGGCCCGACGGCGTGCGCGAGCTGGCCATGAGCCTGGCCGCCGAACTTTTCCTGGTGCGCTACAATCCCTTTGTGGACGCCGAGCTGGTGCGCGAGAGCGTGGACCGCAAGCTCTCCATCGCCCGGCCCAGCCTCTCCGGCGAATTTCCGCGCCTCTTGTCCGATGCCGTGGCGAGCTTCTGGGAACGCTACGAGGCCGACCAGGCCTTTGCCCACAAGCTGAAGGGCCACCTCGCGGACTTCATGCCCGCCGAGGGCATCGGAGACGCGCCCCATACACGCATCGAATGCGCCACCGACGCCACGGACCTGCGCCTGGAGCTGCCGCTTTTCGTGCTTTTCCCGGAAACCACGGAGCAGGTGCGCAAGATCGTGCTCCTGGCCAATCTCATGGGCTTTGGCATTATTCCCCGCGGCGGCGGCACGGGCCTCACCGGCGGGGCCATCCCCATGTTCACGCGCAACGTGGTGCTCTCGCTGGCTCGGTTCAAAAAAATCGGCGACATCAATCCAGAGACCATGCTCCTGACCGCCCAGGCGGGCGTCATCACGCTGGACGCCATCAAGGCCGCGGCCGAGCAGAACCTGCTCTTCACGGTCGACCCCGCCTCCAAGGCCGGTTCGACCCTGGGAGGCAACATCGCCGAGAACTCCGGCGGACCCTTCGCCTTCGAGTATGGCACCACCATCGACAACATCCATTCCTTTGAGATGGTGACGCCCACGGGCGAGATCATCACCGTGCGGCGCAAGGACCATCCCGGCCACAAGATCTTCGAGGGCGAAACCGCCGTGTTCGAGGTGCTGGACGAGAAGGGCGCGCTCAAGGAGACCATCACCCTGCCGGCCAGCGCCGTGCGCGGCGTGGGTCTGGGCAAGGACGTGTCGAACAAGTTCCTGGGCGGCCTGCCCGGCGTGCAGAAGGAGGGCGTGGACGGCATCATCACCACCTGCACCTTCACCCTTTACCCGCAGCCAAAATACTCCCGCGTGCTGGTGCTGGAATTCTTCGGCCGCAGCATGAAAAACGCCATGTTCGTCATCGGCGATGTCGTCGGCCTGCGCGACGCCATCCGCCAGCAGGGCGACATGGTCAAGATCAGCGCCCTGGAGGAGTTCGGCACCAAGTACGTGCAGGCCATCGAGTACAAGAAGAAGTCCGTCCAGTACGAGGGCGACCCCATCAGCGTGCTCATCCTGCAGCTGGATTCCGACGACGAGGGCGCGCTCTCCGAGGCCGTGGACGCGGTGCTGGCCATCGCCAAGCCGTATCCCAGCGTGGACATCTTCGCCGCGCGCGACGAGAAGGAGGCCGAGCTGTTCTGGGAGGACCGGCACAAGCTTTCGGCCATCTCCAAGCGCACCTCGGGCTTCAAGGTCAACGAGGACGTGGTCATCCCCATGCGGGCCATTCCCGTCTTCGCCGAGTTCTTGGAGGACCTGAACCTGCTCTACATGGCCAAGATCGCCCGCAAGGCCCTCTTGAAGGTGCGTGAGCTGCCCGGCGTGCCCTTTGACGACCCGGACATCGACTTCGGCATCGAGCGCGCGCTGTTCATCCTGAAAAAGCGCACCACCGCGAGCGACCTCTCCGACGAGGAGCTTGCGAGCCAGCTGCGCCTGCTGTTCCACGAGCTGAAGGACAAGTACCCCAAGCTCGACCGCGACCTGGAGGCCATCTACCAGGAGACCGTGGCCAAGCGCATCGTCATCGCCAACCACATGCACGCGGGTGACGGCAACTGCCACGTCAACGTGCCGGTCAACTCGAACGACCAGGAGATGATGGCCCAGGCCTACGAGGCCGTGGACGAGCTCTTCGCCGAGGTCCTGAAGCTTGGCGGCGAGATTTCCGGCGAGCACGGCATCGGCATCACCAAGATCGGCTTTTTGGCCCAGTCCAAGATCGACGCGCTCAAGGCCTACAAGGCCATTGTGGACCCGGCGGACATCCTGAACCCCGGCAAGCTCACCAAGCGCGAACTGCCCGTGGAGCCCTACACCTTCTCCTTCAACCGACTCATCGGCGATCTGCAGAAGACCGCGTTAAAGGACAAGGAGAACCTGATCGAGCTGTTGCGCAACGTGCAGACCTGCACGCGCTGCGGCAAGTGCAAGCAGGTGTGCCCCATGTACAACCCCGCGCGCGGCCTCCTGTACCATCCGCGCAACAAGAACATCAGCCTGGGCGCGCTCACCGAGGCCATCTACTACTCCCAGGTGCAGGGCGGCGAGCCCGCGCCGGAGTTGTACGAGGAGCTGCAGAACATCATGGAGCACTGCACGGCCTGCGGGAAGTGCAAGGCCGCGTGCCCGGTCAAGATCGACTCCGCGGCCAACGCGCTGCAGATCCGCTCGTTTTTGGAGTACAAGGGCAAGGGCGGCCATCCGCTCAAGACGCTCATTTTGAGCAACATCGCCCAGGATCCGGCCTCGCGGCTGCCCAAGGTGGCCAAGTTCTTGTCCCTCGGACAGGCCGCGGCCAACAGCGTGCTGGGCCTCGTGCCCGGCCATTTCCTGAGGCGGCTTGGCAGCCCGGCCCTGCAAGGCCCCGGCCCGCTTATCGACTTCCGCAACCTCTCGCAGGAGCTGAACCTCGCGGAGCATTCGCTGTTCCGCAACCCGGCGGCCAGCGCGGACGACACCGTTTTGTACTTCCCCGGCTGCGGCGCGGGGCTCTTCAGCCACGATATCGGCCTGTCGGGCGTGTACCTGCTCTTGAAGGCCGGGGTGAACGTGGTGCTGCCGGAACGGCACCTGTGCTGCGGCTATCCGCTGCTGGCCAGCGGCTGCACCGAGGCCTACAACGCCAACCGCCACCGCACCATCCAGGAGATCCTGGACACCCTCATCGCCACGGGCCGCGCGGGCATGAAGGCCACCACGCTGGTCACCTCCTGCGGCACCTGCCGGGAGTCCATCGAGACCTACGACTTTAGCCAGGAGCTGCATGAGCCGCTCAAGCATCTGGACATTGTGCAGTTCCTGCTGGGCCGCCTGAGCATCCCCAAAACCGAGGGCGAGAAGCTTTTGTACCATGCGGCCTGCCACGCGGAATGGGTGGACGTGCCCAAGATGAAGGCCCCGGAGATCTACCGCAAGGCCCTTGCCGACGCCCTGGGCGCGCAGGTGCGGCTCTCGCCCGGCTGCTGCGGCGAGTCCGGCCTGGGCGCGCTGACCAGCCCGGACATCTACAACCGCATCCGCGACAAGAAGCGCGAGCAGCTGGCCAGCGACCTGGCCCGGCCCGACTCCAAGCGCCCGGACAAGGACACGCCCATCCTCGTGGGCTGCCCCTCGTGCAAGATCGGCGTAAAGCGCTGCCTGATGCAGATGCATCGGCCCAACGACGTTCTCCACACCACGGAGCACCTGGCCGAGAAGCTGGGCGGGCCCAAGTGGCAGCGCGAGTTGAAGCGCATGATCGACAAGGGCGAGCAGAAGGGCAAGCTGGTCCTGGTGGACGGCGGCAAGTAGCATGGACTGCGCGCAAGCCCCTTGCCGCTCTTTCGACGCGCTGGAGGCCACCTTGCGCGCGCATCTGGCCGAGCGCCTCTCGCGTGAGGGCGCGTGCGACCCGGCCCACGACTTGCTGCATCTGGAGCGCGTGGTGGCCACGGCCAAGCGCATCGCCCAAAGCGAAGGGGCGGACATGGCCGTGGTCATCCCCGCCGCGTGGCTGCACGACTACGTGGTGCTGCGCAAGGACGATCCGCGCCGCAGCCAGGCCTCGCGCCTAGCCGCTGTGGAGGCATGCGCCTACCTTGAAGGCCTCGGCTATCCTTCCTCCCCCGCCAAGTCCGACAACGCCGCCCTGCGCGAGGCCGTGCTTGAAGCCATCGGCCACGCCATCGAGGCGCACAGCTTCAGCGCGGACATCGCGCCGCAGACCCTAGAGGCGCGGGTCGTGCAGGACGCCGATAGGCTGGACGGCATCGGGGCCATCGGCATCGCCCGCTGCTTCGCCTGCGCGGGCACCATGAACCGCCCGTTCTACAGCCCCGTCGACCCCTTCTGCGCCACCCGCGAACCCGACGACGCCCTGTTCACCATCGACCACTTCTACCGCAAGCTCTTCAAGACCGCCGCCACCATGCAGACGGCGGCCGGGCGGCAGGAGGCGGAGCGGCGGGTGGCGGTGATGCGGGCGTATTTGCGGGAGTTGGGGGAGGAGATGGGCGAGTGAGTGACGGCACATGCTTGAGGAATGAGCAAAAACGCAAAATATTATAGTGGACGGTTGGATGTTGCTCTTTCACCTAGATACTGCAAGGCCGCAAAGCCAAGCTGGAGGAAGGGCCACATGACGATACCGAAACGCATTGAGTTAATCAGGAAATTTCATGGCCATTAGCCATGGTCTTCTTTGACAGGAACATTTCCGCGTTGCTGTGAGTCGTCATTGTGCTCATTTCGTTGCGTATTGAAACACGGTTGAATTATGAAAACGCGTTTTCGCGTCGAGCGCGCTGATGTCTCTCGCTGGTTTATTCCTTAATGTAAAATATTCATTGTATATCCATTTGAAGATACCGGTTGTGTCGCTGATAAATAAGATCAATTGTGCTGGAATATCTGGAACAAGTACAATCACGAGTGAAGACGAACTGCGCGTTTATCATGTGATCTTGGATGAAGTGTTTGGGGTTTGTCTTATGGCCCCTGGGACAATTATCTGGGCATAAATTGTCTTGGTGTGAGACAGAATAGTATTGCGGCATAAACCTGAACTGGGACCAGAGCTTTACCCGCAGCCCCTCAAGCCCGAGAGGGCCGGCATTCTGTCTTCTTCATGATCTCCCCGTCGCAGCAAGCCGACTGAAAACGTCTCCACCCTCCTCTTGACAATTCCCCGCCTTGTTGCCATATTGCTATTTAGCGATATGGAGGTGGCCATGAAACAGCTCACCAAAGTCATGAAAGCCCTGTCCGATCCTGGCCGGGTCAAGATCCTCAAGATGCTGGAACGTCGGGAGATGTGCGTGTGCGAAATGCGGCACGCCCTTGGTTTGGCGCAGCCAACGGTGTCCAAGCACCTCAAGGAGCTGGTCGAGGCCGGGCTCATAGAGGGGCGCAAGGACGCCCAGTGGACCAACTACGCCCTCACGAGGGGCGAGGCCTCCGCCTATGCTGCGGCCATGCTCGGCCAGTTGCGCGGCTGGCTGAACGATGACGAGGAGATGCGCGTCTTCCTGGACAGGGCGGAGACCATCCGCCGCGAAGATCTGTTTTGAGCGTGGCCGAGCCACGAATGAAGGAGTCTCACGATGAAGCCGATCAATCTCGATGGAACCCCAAAAGCGGCCAACTGCGCCTGCAAGGCGGTGTCCGTTCCGGAACAGGTCTCGCAACCGAGGCGTCCGCTGCCCTGGCTGCGTATCGTTCTCGGTGGAACAGCGCTGGTCGCCTGGTGGCTGGTATACGATGCTCTTTCCGGCCTTTCCCGATTGCTGACCTATGACGTGCTGGGACTCACCCAGGGCAGCCACCTCGGTGGATCTGTGGAGTTCTTTCTCTACGATACGCCTAAGGTCTTGATGCTGTTGACTTTGATTGTCTTCGGAGTAGGCATCATCCGGAGCTTCTTCACACCGGAGCGCACACGGCGCATCTTGGCGGGCAAGAGCGAGGCGGTGGGCAACGTTCTGGCCGCATTGCTTGGCATCGTGACGCCGTTCTGCTCCTGCTCAGCAGTGCCGCTGTTCATCGGCTTCCTTGGCGCAGGCGTGCCGCTTGGCGTCACGTTTTCCTTCCTGATCTCCGCGCCGATGGTCAACGAGGTCGCGGTGGTGTTGCTCTATGGCTTGCTGGGCTGGAAGGTGGCGGCCCTGTATACAGGCACGGGGCTCGTCATAGCCATTGCTTCCGGGCTGGTCATCGGCAAGCTCAATATGGAGGAATATATTGAGGACTGGGTCAGAGAGATCCGCCTGGACACCAGCACGGAACAGGATGTCGCACTGACCTGGGCCGGACGCATAAACGCCGGACTCTCCGCCGTGCGCGACATCGTGGGCAAGGTCTGGCCCTGGGTAGTGGTCGGCATCGCCGTGGGCGCCGGCATTCACGGCTATATGCCCGAGGGCTTTCTGGCCTCGATCATGGGCAAGGATGCCTGGTGGTCCGTCCCCGTAGCAGTGCTCATCGGGATCCCGCTCTACTCAAACGCGGCGGGCATCATCCCCGTGGTGCAGGCCCTGCTGGAGAAGGGCGCGGCCCTGGGAACCGTGCTGGCCTTCATGATGAGTGTCGTCGCCATATCCACGCCCGAGGCCGTGATTCTGCGCAAGGTGCTGAAGCCCAGACTCATCGCTGTGTTCTTCGGCATCGTGAGTGTGGGTATCCTGCTGGTGGGCTGGTTGTTCAACGCGATTCTTTGAGCGCAAAGGATATGTGCATCTTTCTGCATGTGTAGTTCCGTTTAGCGAAGCGTGGATATGCACATATACAGCAATATGCTTGGATAACTGGGTTATTGCGTGGCATGTAAATTGCTAAATAGCGATATGGAAACATGTTGTTTTGCACATGCGAGCAGAACCCCAACGTTTGTCTGAGGCGACGGGCTTGCCTGTCCTAGTGAATCACCCGCAACATTGGGAGGAAGCGATGGATATCAAAGTTCTGGGCCCTGGCTGCCCGAAATGCCACGAAGCGGAGAAGATCGTGCGCGAGGCCCTGGCCGAATCTGGCGTGGCTGCAAACGTGACCAAGGTTTCTGACTTTCAGGAGATGGCGGCACTTGGCGTGTTCGCTACTCCGGCCGTGGTCATCGACGGGCAGGTGAAGGTGAGCGGCAAGGTGCCCACGAAGAAAGACGTCCTGGCCTGGATCGGCAAATAACCGCGCGCGAGCAAGGAGAGGCATATGTCCAAGAGTTGTTGTTCTTCCTCAAAGCAGCGGATGATTCTGGCCTGTTCCGGCGGGTCCAACGTAGGCCAGGCCACCAACCAGGCGGCCGTGGAGCTGACCCGCGAGGGCTACGGCAAGATGTACTGCCTGGTCGGCATCGGCGCCGGGCTTCAGGGCTTTGTTCAGTCCGCGCGAGACGTGGAGGAGATGGTCGTGCTCGACGGCTGCCCCGTGGGCTGCGCCAAGGCCATTCTGGACCGCGAAGGCATCACGCCCGGGCGCTATGTCGTCGCTACGGCTCTGGGCATTGAGAAGGTCAAAGACCCGCAGCTCATCGTGCGGGAAGAAGATGTGCAGCGCATCAAGGACGCCGCGCGTGAAGGCAACGACGCTGAGGACCCTGCCTCTGTCGGCGCGGCGAGCGCATTCTGCGGCTGCTCCGGCAAGGCCTAAACGGATTGGACAGGCGGGACAGGACATGAAGCTTCGGGACCTCTGCCGTCTGCTCCTCGGGGGCGCACTGCTCACAGGCAGTCTCATCAAGGTGAGCCTGCCGGAGCAGTTCGTCCGCGTCGTTGCGAGCTATGGCATGGTCCCGGAGCCTCTGGTGCTGCCCGTCAGCATGGGGCTGCCCTTCGTCGAGATGGCCCTCGGCAGCCTGCTCGCTTTCGGTTTCTGCCAGCGCTCTGCATTGAGCGTGACGGCGTTGCTTTCCACTGGTGCCCTGGCCTCCCTCGCTTGGGCTCTGGCCCAGGGCGCCGATGTGGACTGCCTGTGCCTGCGCTGGCTGGAATTGGGGCGGCGCTTCAATTCCGTGCATTTGCTCGGTCACGGCCTGATGGCCACGCTGGCTCTGAGCCTGCTCCGCACTGCGGGCTCGAACCGACGGAGTGTCGAAGGATGAGTTCCGGGCTCCTCCGGGCATGGCCCGGCCCCTGGCGCTCCACCAATGCGGAATGCTTTGCGCAACGCATGGAGGAAGCAATGGAAACGACATCTGAGGGTTCCTGGCGCAAATATATACCAACAGCCATTCTGCTGGCGGTCATCGTGGCCGCTGCGGCAGTGGCCATTTCCTCCGGCTCCGCCGTGGGCGACGGCCTCCCCGCCGTCACCGCGACAACCGGGACGGCCCTGGCGATCATCGGACTTGCGGCGGGCTTCCTTGGCGGCATCATCGGCACGGGCGGCTGCAGCGTCATGTTGCCCGCCATCCATTTCTGGATGGGCTATCCCGCGCCCATCGCCGTGGGCACGACCCTCTTCGCTGTCATCTTCACGGCGGTTTCCGGCGGCTACGCGCACCTCGTGCGCAAGAACCTGGATATGCGGGCCACCACCATCCTCGGCGTGTCCGGCATCCTGGGCGTGCTTGTCGGCTCCTGGCTGTTCACCCTGTTGACGGCCCATGTGGCCTTGCTTGGGCTCATCCTCGGGCTGGCGTTCCTGTGGCCGGCCCTGCGCATGAGCCGCGAGGGGCTGGGCCTGGGCGCGATGCCGAAGCGTGAAGGCGACTCCATCCCGGAGCACCGGGCCGGGATGACCGTGTTCGGCGCAGTCATCGGCCTTTTGACCGGCATCGTCGGTCTGGGTGGCGGTTACGCCCTGGTGCCGGGGCTCATCTATCTCTTCGGCGCTCCCGTCTACATCACCATGGGCACCTCCCTGGCGACCATGATCCCGCTGGCAATCGTCGGGGGCGGCATCAAGTTGGCCCAAGGCTACGTGGCGCTGGGCGCAGGGCTGGTGCTGGCGGCGGGCACGGTGGTGGGCGCGCAGATCGGCGCGGCGGTGATCAAGAAGTTCAAGCCGAACACGCTCAAGCTCATTTTTGGTCTGTATTTTCTCTACGTCTCCGTCAAGTTCATCACTAGCTATTTAGGCATCATGGTCTGGTGACGAAATTGTGACCTTGCGGCAATAACATTGCTGGCATTTTGAACACATCCGCTCCGCCCCGTTGTGGTGGGGCGGAGCGAGACAAAAAGGCACACGTATGTGGATTGTTCGTCTGGCGCTGCGTCGCGCTTATACATTCGTAGTGGCGGCATTCGTACTGTTGCTGTTCGCGTTCAGCCTCTTCTCCACCAGCGCAGCCCTGGCCGCCGAGCCTGGTTCCGTAGCGTCGGCGCAGGCTCCTCGCGTGGTCACCATCCTCGCTCTGGGCGACAGCGTCACGGCGGGCTACGGGTTGCCTAGCGAGCAGTCCTTCCCCAGCGTGCTTGAGTCCCTGCTGCGCAAGGGCGGCCACGCGGTGAAGGTCATCAACGCCGGCGTCAGCGGAGACACCACGGCGGAAGGGCGCGCACGCCTGGCTGGATATTTCCCGTCGGCAGCTCCATCCCGCCCGGATATCGTCATCGTTGCGCTGGGCGCCAATGACGGGCTGCAAGGTAAAGACCCCGCGCAGGTCGAGGAGAATCTGGACGCCATGCTCACGTGGATACAGGCCGAAGGGGCCAAGATTCTGCTGATTGGCGCGCGCGCTGTGCGCGGCAAGAGCCCCGAGTACCGTGACGCGTTCGCCGCGGTCTTTCCACGCCAGGCCGCAAAGCATCACGCCACCTTGTACCCGCTCCTCGGGACCGGGATCTTTGGAAAACAGGAATTCATCCAGCCTGATGGCGCGCACCCGAACGAGAAAGGCGCGCAAATCATTGCCGGGAATTTGTACCCGCTTGTCGTCGAGTTGATTGCGAAGACCGCTCAATGACGGCTTTGATTACAAGGCGTTGCCAACCTCTAACCGCTTGGAGATTCACGTGAAGAAATTGCTGTTGATGCTGATGCTCGGTCTGTTCTCCGCCACTGCCGCCCTTGCCGCCTCGCCGCAGGCCGACCCCGTGAAGGGCCTGGTCACCGTGGTGGATTTGGGTGCCAAGACCTGCATCCCCTGCAAGATGATGGCGCCCATCCTCGCCGAGTTGGAGAAGGAATATCGGGGCAAAGCCGCCGTGGTGTTCCTTGACGTGCGTGAGGACGACGGACCGGCCAAGCGCTTTGGCATACGCGCCATCCCCACCCAGATATTCTTTGACAAGACGGGCAAGGAGGTCATGCGGCACGAGGGCTTCATGGATAAAATGGCCATCACCGACCAGCTGAACAAGCTGCTGGCGAAGTAAAGGGACTCTCACCATGTTCGATCAGTTTCTGTTGGCCGTGAACGCCTGGATGACCGGGGGTTCCACCGTGGCCTACGCGGGCGCTTTCCTGTGGGGGCTCGTGAGCGTGCTGTTCAGCCCCTGCCATCTGGCGAGCATCCCGCTCATCGTGGGCTACGTGGCCGGGCAGGGCAAGCTGGTGGAAGGCCGGGAGGCCGCGCGCTACGCCATCGCTTTCACCTCCGGGCTGTTCATCACCATCGCCCTTGTGGGCGTGGTCTGCTCCCTCCTGGGCCGCATGCTCGGCGATGTCGGGCCTTACTGGAGCATCGCCGTGGGCCTGGTGCTCGTCTACGTGGCGCTGGATATGTTGGGTGTGGCCACCTGCAAGCTCTCCGGCGGCCTCCTATCCCGGCTCAAGGTCCGGGGCATTTCCGGGGCGCTCGTCATGGGCCTTGGCTACGGGCTTTTGTCCGGCTCCTGCACCTTCGGCTTCCTGGCACCGCTTTTGGCCGTCATCACCGTGCAGGACCAAATGCTCACCGGCGTGGGGCTGATTCTGGCCTTCGCCCTGGGCCACTGCCTGCCCATCGTCATCGCGGGCAGTTCCGCGACCCTGGCCCGGCGCATCATGGAACAGAAGGTGTTCTCCGGCGGCAGCCAGTGGGTGCGCCGCGCCGCGGGCGTGTGCGTCGGGCTGCTCGGCATCTACTTCATCGCCCGGCCCTTTCTGGAGTCGAGCATAGGTTGAAATGGCGCACAAGGCTGATGTCAGGAGGCGATATGGCTGAGCACGAAGAGCATGGTTCTAGATGTGGGCATCAACATGGCTCCATCACGGTGGTGGATGATTCCGTAGGCCGGAGCCTGCGTCTGGCCATGTGGTTGAATCTGTTCATCCCCCTATGCCAAATTGTCGGCGGCATCATGGCCCAGAGCATGGCTGTCATCTCCGATGCCGTGCACAACCTCGGCGACTTCACCTCCCTGCTGGTGGCCTACGTGGCCCACCGCATCGGCAAGAAGGATCCCACGGAAGACTACACCTTCGGGTACCGCAGGGTCGAGGTGCTCGCGGCGTTGCTCAACGTCGCGCTCATCTTTGGCGTCTGCCTGTTCATTCTCTTTGAGACTGCCGTCCGGCTTCAGTCTCCGCCAGAGCATATCTCTGGCGGGCTGGTGGCCGCGCTTGCCGCCATCGGCGTGATCGGCAATGGGGTCTCCTTCCTCTTCCTGCGCCGGGAGGCGGAGCACAGCCTGAATGCGCGCGGGGCCATGCTGCACATGCTGGCCGACCTGCTGACCTCGGTGGCCGTGCTCATCGGCGGTCTCGTGATGCTCTATCGCCCTTGGTATTGGCTCGACGCGGTGCTCTCGTTCTTCATCGTCGCGTTCATCATCAAGAGTTCCTGGCCCATTCTGATCCAGGCCGCGCGCATCCTCATGGAAGGCACGCCGCCGGGCATGGAGCTGGAAACGGTGCGCCGTGAGCTCGAAGCTGTCTCCGGCGTCGAGAATGCGCACCACCTGCACGTTTGGAACATCGGGCCGGACACCTATTCCTTCACCTGCCATGTTGTGGTGCCGGAGCAGGCTCTTTCGGAAACCAAGCATCTGGCCGAACAGCTCAGAGGCCTGCTGGCCGAGAAGTTTCATATCCTCCATGCGGTGTTCGAGTTCGAGCATCTGGCCTGCGGGGAGAACGACATATTGTGCAGGATGGTCCACACCGGTCAGCAAGGGAAGTAAAGACACCTTCCAGCAGGGTCCGAGCCCCAATGGAGCAGGATGAATGAACCCCATGCTCGATTGACTTGCGCCTGCATGACAGGCTAACAATATTACAGCTGGAAAATTATCAAAACTAACTTAACTGCCGCATATGGCTCATATATAGTGAAGATATTGAAGTGGGCTCTGACGTTGGGCCCATGCCCAATCGATTTGAAGAAATAAAGCCGCTAAGTTTTTCTCCCCTTGACATCCATCTCCGCACCACTTACATACCCCTAGTTCGGGGGCAATCCCCGGCACGGCTTACGTTCTTGAGAGGCGCGGCAATGCTGCACAGCCCGCCACAAAAATCCTCAGATCATCCGCCGAATGACATACGCCCCGATTGAGCCATCCTGTCCCGGCCCGCAGCGTCCGCACTCGATAAGCTCTTCGCCGCCGTTTTGGTGCGCCCTTTGCGCTGCGCGGCCCCTCTTTACAAAGGACTTACTTTGACTTTTGATTCCTTCGGCCTTCCGTCCATCGTTCTGAGCAACATCGCCAAACTGGGCTACACCACCCCCACGCCAATCCAGGAGTGCGCCATCCCCGCCGTCATGCAGGGACGCGACCTCATGGGCCTGGCCCAGACCGGCACCGGCAAGACCGCTGCCTTCCTGCTGCCCATCATCACCAAGCTGCTGAAGCAGCCCGTGGGCAACCGTCGCCGCGTGCGCGTCCTTATCCTGGCCCCCACGCGCGAGCTGGCGGAGCAGATCCACGAGGCCGCCCTGGACCTGGCGCGCGCCACCGGCCTGCGCAGCACCACCGTGTACGGCGGCGTGAACATGAGCCGCCAGATCAACGCCCTGCGCAACGGCGCGGACATCGTTGTGGCCTGCCCCGGCCGCCTGCTCGACCACATGGGACAGCGCACCGTGGACCTGGGCGCCGTGGAGACTCTGGTGCTCGACGAAGCCGACCAGATGTTCGACATGGGCTTTTTGCCCGACATCAAGAAGATTCTGGCGGGCCTGCCGAAAGAGCGCCAGACCATGCTCTTCTCGGCCACCATGCCGGAGGCCATCCGCAGCCTGGCAAGCGACATCCTGAAGGACCCGGAGACCCTGCGCGTGGGCAACAGCGCCCCCACGGAGACCGTGTCCCACGCCATCTACCCGGTGTCGCACCACCTGAAGACCAAGCTGCTGCTTGAGCTCCTGCACCGCAACACCGACGGCAGCGTGCTGGTGTTCACCCGCACCAAGCACCGCGCCAAGCGCCTGGCCGAGAACCTGGAGAAGCTGGGCCACAAGTCCACCGCGCTGCAGGGCAACCTCTCCCAGAACCGCCGCAAGGAGGCCATGGACGGGTTCCGTTCCGGCCGCTACCGCGTCCTGGTGGCTACGGACATCGCCGCGCGCGGCATCGACGTGAGCCAGATCACCCACGTGGTGAACTTCGACGTGCCGAGCACGCCGGAGACCTACACCCACCGCATCGGCCGCACGGGCCGCGCCGCCCGCACGGGCGAGGCCCACACCTTCGTCACCGGCGAGGACGTCTCCATGGTGCGCGCCATCGAGCGCCTGCTGCGCGAGCCGCTCACCCGCAAGAAGCTCGACGGCTTCGATTACAACGAAGGCCCCTCCGCGGCCGACAAGGAATTCAACAGGCCCGTCATGGACCGTCGCGGCGGCTACGGCGGCGGTGGCGGTGGCTACGGCGCTCCGCGTCCGCAGCAGCGCGCCCCGCGTCCGGCCTACGGCGCGCCCCGGTCCGATAATTCGGACAGGCGTGACGCCGACGGCAACCGTCCGCAGCCCGGCGACGACATCTACACCTCCGACCGTCCGGCTCCGGGCTACGGCGACCGTGGCCGCAACAGCCGTTACGGTGCGGACCGCCCGTCCAACGGCCGCCCCTCCGGTGGTCGTCCGGGCTATGGCCGTCCGGGACAGAAGTCCCAGGGCGCCCGCCCTCAGGGCAATTCCCGTCCCCAGGGCGCAAACACGTCCAACTCCAACGCTCGCTAGAGCGCCATTGACGCCGGGGCGCAACTGCCCTAGATAATCATAGTAGAAGCGCGAAAGGGGAGGCTTAGGCCTCCCCGCCGCGTTGTCTGGCCCGTAGTTTGCTACCAGCGCGCGAAAACCTGTATTCGGAGCGCAGCATGGGCACCATTCTCATTATCGACGACGACGCCGAGGTCCGCGAGACCTTACTGAGCCTCACGCGGCGCATGCGCATGAGTGGCGAAGCCGTGGGCTCCATCGCCACGGGCCTGGCCCGGCTGCGCCAGGGCGGCGTTGACGTCGTGTTTCTGGACGTGAGCCTGCCCGACGGCAACGGCCTGTCCGCCCTTTCCGAAATCAAGGCCCTGCCGGACTCCCCGGAGGTCATCATCCTGACTGGCCGGGGCGACCCGGACGGCGCGGAGCTGGCCATCCAGGGCGGCGTGTGGGACTACCTGCTCAAGCCCTCCCCCCTCAAGGACACCATGCTCACCCTGGAGCGCGCGCTCAAGTACCGCCTGGGCAAGCGCGGGGCCTGCGCCCCGGTGGCGCTTGTGCTGGAGGACGTGATCGGCAGGAGCCGGTCCATGCGCGCCTGCTTCGACGCCGTGGCCGGGGCCGCCGGTTCCGGGGCCAGCGTGCTCATCACCGGCGAGACCGGCACGGGCAAGGAACTCTTCGCCCGCACCATCCACGCGAACAGCGCGCGCGCGGCCAAGCCCTTCGTGGTGGTGGACTGCGCGGCCCTCACCGAGACCCTGGTGGAGAGCACGCTCTTTGGCCACAAGAAGGGCGCGTTCACCGGCGCGGACAGCGACCGCGTGGGCCTGGTGAAACTGGCCGACGGCGGCACGCTGTTCCTCGACGAGGTGGGCGAGATGCCGCTCAACCTGCAGAAGGCCTTTCTGCGCGTGCTGCAGGAACGCCGCTTCCGGCCCGTGGGCGGCAGCCAGGAGTTGGAGAGCGATTTCCGCCTCATGGCCGCCACCAACCGCGATCTCGAAGATCGGGTCAAAGAGGGGGCCTTCCGCACTGATCTGTTCTACCGCCTCAAGACCATCTCCATCAGCCTGCCCCCCCTGCGCGAGCGGCCGGAGGACATCAAGCCCCTGTGCGTGTTCCGCGTGGTCCAGCTGTGCGAACAGTACGGCGCGCCCCTCAAGGGCTTCGACCCGGACGTGTTCCAGGTGCTTGAGGGCTACGGCTGGCCCGGCAATGTGCGCGAACTGTTCAACGTGCTGGAGCGCGCCTTCGTGGCCGCCGGGCCGGAGCGCACCCTCTACGCCATGCACCTGCCGCAGGACGTGCGCATCAAGGTGGCCAAGGCCCAACTGGGCCGGGGCAGGGCGGGGGAGGGCGCGCAATTGGAGCGCCCCGGCCAGCCCGTCCCCTTCACTCCAGACATCACTCCGGCCATTGCGCCGGATATCCCCCCCTCCGCCGGTCCTAACTCCGGCCCCGACACCGGTCCTGGCACCGCTCCCGACACCGGTCCTGGCACCGGCCCCGACACCGGTCCTGGCGCCGGTCCTGACACCGGTCCCGACGTCGACCCTGACAGCAGGACGTCGCACGGGGCTCTGCCCGGCCAGTTCTCCGGCCAGACCCTTAAAGATTGCAAGGAAGCCGTGGAGCAGCGGTACATGGAGGCCCTGGTGCGCCGCGCCAGGGGCGATGTGCCGCGCGCCCTTGCGGTTTCCGGGCTTTCCCGTTCGCACCTGTACGCCTTGCTTAAGAAGTGGAGCCTGTCCATCGACGGCCCGGCCGTTGGCTCCTGAGCGCGTTGCCTGAGATTTTGTCCGATTTTTAGGATACGCTCCGGACCATGGCCCAGACCAGCTTGCGGCGGCCCGGCGCGTTTTGCCGCCGCCGCCGTGGCCCTGTGCCGCCCAGCGGTGCCGAGGAGCCGGGCCGGGCGTGTCCGATATTTCGGACACGCGAATGGTGGGCGAACGGTGACATTCGGGTAACCTGGCAGACACATTGCGGATATTCAGGCTTGTTAGCGCTGGCACGGTAGTTGCCTTAGGCCTTTCAAGAGGCGGACCCCCGGTCCTGCCGAAGCCACCCGGAGGGAGATCCAGCATGAGCGACGCCCTGAAGAAAGACTTTGAGGCCCTGGTGGGCAAGGCCAATGTCATGGCCAGCGAGAGCGAGCGCTTCTCGTACGCCTACGACGCGGCGGTGCTGGACCCCGTGATGCCCTCCCTCATCGTGCGGCCCGAAACCCGCGAGGCCCTGGGTCGCGTGGTCAAGCTCGCCAATGACAACGGCCTGCCCCTCACCGTGCGCGGCAGCGGCACCAATCTTTCCGGCGGCACCATCCCCAAGCTGGGCGGTCTGGTGGTGCTGACCAACGCGCTCAACAAGATCTTGGAGATCAACGAGGCCGACCTCTACGCCATCGTGGAGCCGGGCGTCATCACGGCCAAGTTCGCGGCCGAGGTGGCTTCTCGCGGCCTGTTCTACCCGCCCGATCCCGGCAGCCAGGCCGTCAGCACCATCGGCGGCAACGTGGCCGAAAACGCGGGTGGCCTGCGCGGGCTCAAGTACGGCGTCACCAAGGACTATGTCATGGGCGTGGATTTCTTCGACGTGGACGGCGAGATCGTGAAGAGCGGCTCGCGCACGGTCAAGTGCGTCACCGGCCTGAACCTGCACGGCCTCATGGTCGGCAGCGAGGGCACCCTCGGCGTGTTCGAGAAGATCACCCTCAAGCTGGTGCCGCCTCCGCTGGCCGCCAAGGCCATGATGGCCATCTTCGACGACGTGAACAAGGCCTCCGAGGCGGTCGCCGCCATCATCGCCGCCAAGATCGTGCCCGCCACCCTGGAGTTCATGGACAACTTCACCATCCGCACCGTGGAGGACTTCGCCCACGCCGGGCTGCCCGTGGAGGCCCAGGCCCTGCTGCTCATCGAGGTGGACGGCCACCCCGGCCAGGTGGCCGACGAGGCCGAGAAGGTGGAGGCCATCTGCAAGAAGATGGGCGCCCAGCGCATCCAGGTGGCCAAGGACGCCGAGGAGCGCAACAAGGTCTGGGAAGCCAGGCGCGCGGCCCTGTCCGCCCTGGCCCGGGTGAGCCCCACCACCGTGCTGGAGGACGCCACCGTGCCCCGCAGCAAGATCCCGGCCATGATGCATGCCCTGGGCGACATCGCCGCCAAGTACCAGCTGACCATCGGCACCTTCGGCCACGCGGGTGATGGCAACCTGCACCCCACGATCCTCACCGACCGCCGCAACAAGGACGAGTGGAGGCGCGTCGAGGAAGCCATCGACAACATCTTCGACGTGGCGCTTTCCCTGGGCGGCACCCTCTCCGGCGAGCACGGCATCGGCATCGCCAAGAGCAAGTATATGGAAAAGGAGACCAACCGCGCCACCATCCTGTTCTCGCGCCGTCTCAAGAAGGCCCTGGACCCCAAGGGCATCCTGAATCCCGGCAAGGTCATCGGGGAATAGCCATGAGCGACATGCGCCAACTTCTGAAGCTCTTGGGGGAGCTGGACGACCAGCTCGTCTCCTGCATGCGCTGCGGCATGTGCCAGGCCGTGTGCCCCATCTATGGCCAGACCGGCCGCGAGGCCGACGTGGCGCGCGGCAAGATAGCCCTGCTGGAAGGCCTGGCCCATGAGCTGATCAAGAATCCCCAGGGCGTGCAGGACAAACTCACGCGCTGCCTCCTCTGCGGCTCCTGCGCGGCCAACTGCCCCAGCGGCGTGAAGGCCCTGGATATCTTCCTCAAGGCCAGAACCATCCTGACCGGGTACATGGGCCTGCCGCCCATCAAGAAGTTCATTTTCCGTGGCCTGTTGACCAAGCCCGGGCTGTTCAACAACCTGCTTGGAATCGCCTCCAAGTTCCAGGGGCTGTTCACGAGCCCGGCGAACGACGTCATCGGCTCGTCCTGTTCCAAGATTCTGGAGCCCATCCTGGGCGAGCGCCACCTGATGCTGCTCGCCAAGACGTCGCTGCACAAGGACATCCCGAGCCTGGACACCCCGGCGGGCAAAAGCGGGCTCAAGGTGGCCTTCTTCCCCGGCTGCCTTGTGGACAAGATCTTCCCCCGCGTGGGCCACGCGGTGCTGAAGGTCCTGGACCACCACGGCGTGGGCGTGTTCATGCCCGAAGGCCAGGCCTGCTGCGGCATTCCGGCCCTGTCCTCCGGCGACCGCGAAAGCTATGAGAAGCTGGTGCGCGCCAACCTGGCCGTGTTCGCCGGCGGCAAGTTCGACGCCCTGGTGACGCCATGCGCCACCTGCACCTCGACCATGAAGAAGATCTGGCCCGCGATGGCGGGAGGCATGAGCGCCTCGGAGCAGGCGGCGATCCGCGAGCTTTCGGCCAAGATCATGGACGTCAACGCCTTCGTGGTGGACAAGCTTGGTCTCACCCCGCCCGCGCCCGCGGCCGACGCCGTGTCCGTAACGGTGCATGACCCCTGCCACCTGAAGAAGTCGCTCGGCGTTGCCGCTCAGCCGCGCACCGTGCTTTCCATGAACCCGCACTACAAGATCACGGAAATGCCCGCAGCCGACGCCTGTTGCGGCTGCGGCGGGAGCTTCACCCTGACCCACGCCAGCATCTCGGCCAAGATCGGCCAGCAGAAGCGCGACAACATCAAGAAATCCGGGGCGCAGGTGGTGGCCATGGGCTGCCCGGCCTGCATGCTCCAGATCTCGGACATGCTTTCGCGCAACGGGGACAGCATCAGCGTGAAGCATCCCATGGAGATTTACGCGGACAGCCTATAGCGGGCGGTCTGGAAACGAAGACGGTTGTTTGCGCGCTCGCAATTTGCGCGCCTTGGCGGGACTTTCCGCCACGGAAAATCTCCTGTAAGTACAATGACCAACGGATCGCCTTGCAGGAGAGGCACAGAAGAGGATCACTCCCGGCGTCGGGCGGCCCCCAGCCCCTGAGACCCCCTCAAGAACAACCCGGCGCCGGGAGCCCTTATAGGCGAGCATCACAACCAAGGAGCGAGAATCGTGGCTGATACACTTTACGTCACCGGCGTCGAGCCTAGAAGCGGCAAGTCCGCCATCATCCTGGGACTCATGCAGCTTTTGTCCCGCGACATTCAGCGTGTGGCGTTCTTCAGGCCCATCATCACGGCCTCGGAAGCCAGCGCCAAGGACCATGACATCAATCTGGTCACGAACCAGTTCCACCTCGACATGCGCCATTCCGAGGCCTACTCCATGACCATGCAGAAGGCCCGGGAGATGATCAACCTGGGCCAGCACGAGGCCTTGCTCGAGAAGATCCTGAGCGACTTCAACTCGCTCAAGAACCGGTTCGACTTTATCCTCTGCGAGGGCACGGACTTTCTGGGCACGGACTCCGCGTTTGAGTTCGACATCAACGCCGACATCGCCGCCAACCTGGGCTGTCCGGTGCTGCTCGTCAGCAACGGCCAGAAGAAGTCCCAGGACGAGATCGTCGCCTCGACCCTGCTCACCATTGAGTCTTTCGAGGAAAAGGGCCTCGACATCCTGGCCGCGATCATCAACCGCGTGGAGGACGTGGACGGCGCCAGCATGGTGGAGGATCTGAAGAAAAGCATCCATTGCCCGGACTGCTTCCCCATCTATGTGATCCCCGAGGAGCCGCGCCTGGGCAAGCCCACCGTAGCCGACGTCATCAAGTGGCTGAACGCCCGCGTCATCTACGGCGGCGACATGGCCAGCAATCTGGTGGACAACTACGTCATCGCCGCCATGCAGCTGGGCAATTTTCTGAACTACATTGAGCGCGGCAGCCTCATCATCACCCCCGGCGACCGCAGCGACATCATTCTGGGCAGCCTGGCCTCCCGGCTTTCCACCAACTATCCGGACATCTCCGGCATCCTGCTCACCGGCGGGTTTGAGCCTGCGAAGAGCGTGCGCCAGCTCATCGAGGGCTGGGTGGGCGCGCCCATCCCCATTCTGGTGACCGAGGGCCACACCTTCAAGGCCACGCGCGTGCTGTATGACCTGTACGGCCGCATCGAGCCCGGCGACCAGAACAAGATCCAGTCGGCCCTGCGCGTGTTCGAGGAGAACGTGGACCTGCCGGAACTGCGCGCCAAGCTGGTGGCCGCCAAGCCCACCACGGTCACGCCCAAGATGTTCGAGTTCAACCTCATCATGAAGGCCAAGGCCCACAAGCAGCGCATCGTGCTGCCGGAGGGCACGGGCGAGCGCATCATGCGCGCGGCGGACATCCTGCTGCGGCGCGGCGTGGTGGACGTGACGCTGCTCGGCCGCGAGGCGGACATCCGCGCCCGCATGAGCCAGTTCAACCTGGAGCTTGAGGGCGTGCAGATCATCGACCCCGGCCAGAGCCCGTTCTACGACGACTACGTGCAAACCTACTTCGATCTCAGGAAGCACAAGGGCATCCGTGAGGAGGACGCCCGCGACCGCATGCTCGATCCGACCTACTTCTCCACCATGATGGTCTACAAAGGCCACGCCGACGGCATGGTCTCCGGCTCCGTGACCACCACGCAGCAGACCATCCGCCCGGCGTTTGAGATCATCAAGACCAAGCCCGGCTCCAAGATCGTGTCCAGCGTGTTCTTCATGTGTCTGAAGGACCGCGTGCTGGTCTACGGCGACTGCGCCGTGAACCCGAATCCCACGGCGGAGGAACTGGCCGAGATCGCGCTGTCCAGCGCCGAGACGGCGAAGATCTTCGGCCTGGAGCCGCGCGTGGCCATGCTCTCCTACTCCACCGGCGCCTCGGGCAAGGGCGAGGACGTGGAGAAGGTCATCGAGGCCACCAGGATCGCCCACGAGCGCGCGCCAGAGCTCCTGCTCGAAGGCCCGCTGCAGTACGACGCCGCGGTGGATATCTCCGTGGCGCACACCAAGATGCCCGACAGCATGGTCGCGGGCCGCGCCACCGTGTTCATCTTCCCGGACCTGAACACCGGCAACAACACCTACAAGGCCGTGCAGCGCTCCGCCCAGGCCGTGGCCATCGGCCCGGTGCTCCAGGGCTTGAACAAGCCGGTCAACGACCTCTCGCGCGGGTGCACCGTGCCCGACATCGTCAACACCGTGGCCATCACGGCCATACAGGCCCAGGCCCTGAAGGGCTAGGGAGATTCCCATGAATGTTCTGGTCATCAATTCCGGCAGCTCGTCCATCAAGTACCAGCTCCTCGACATGCGCACGGAGCGGGTTCTCTGCTCCGGCGGCGTGGAGCGCATCGGCGAGGGGATGGGCAGCGTCACCCACAAGATCGCCCCGGACACGGACAAAGAGGACAAGATCAGCCTCACCCAACCCATCGCCGACCACGAGGAGGGCATGCACCTCGTCATCGGGCTCATCACCGACGCCGAACGCGGCGTGGTGAAGAGCCTGGACGAAATCGAGGCCATCGGCCACCGCGTCGTGCAGGGCGGTGACCTCTTTGACCGCTCCTGCCTGGTGGACGACGCCGTGATCGCCGGGTTGACCAGACTGATCCCCCTGGGCCCGGTGCACAATCCCGGCCACCTGGCGGGCATCCGCGTCGCGCGGCACCTGTTCCCCAAGGTGCCCCAGGTCACCGTGTTCGACACGGTGTTCCACCAGACCATGCCCCCCCGCGCCTACATGTACGCCCTGCCGTACGAGCTCTATGAAGAGCTCAAGGTGCGCCGCTACGGCTTCCACGGCACCTCCCACGCCTATGTCTCCAAGGAGGCCGCGCGCTTCCTGGGCAAGAGCGCGGGGGATCTGAACCTCATCACCGTGCACCTTGGCAACGGCAGCTCCATGTGCGCCGTGCGGAATGGCAAGAGCGTGGACACGAGCATGGGCCTGACCCCTCTTGAAGGGCTCATCATGGGCACGCGCTGCGGCGACGCGGACCTGGCCATCTATCCGTTGCTCGGCGCGGCCAAGGGCATGTCGATTGAGGAGATCAACGAGCTGACGAACAAGCAGAGTGGTTTTAAGGGCATTTGCGGCAAGAACGACATGCGCGACATCCACGCGGCCGTTGCGCAGGGCGATAGCAGGGCCAAGCTGGCGCTCGACATGTTCGGTTACCGCAATCGCAAGTATATCGGCTCCTACCTGGCGGTGCTCGGCCGGGTAGACGCCATCGTGTTCACCGCCGGCATCGGGGAGAACGACCCCGTGGCCCGCGAGCTTTCCGTGCGGGGGCTCGAACACCTTGGCATCAAGCTTGACCACGACCGTAACCTCGCACCGGTGCGAGGCGCGCGCGACATCGCCTGCGCCGACTCCCCGGTGCGGGTGCTGGTGATCCCCACCAACGAGGAGTTGGAGATCGCGCGGCAGACGGTCGGAGTCCTGCGAGCCAGCTGAAGCTAGGGCGCAGTTCCCGCGCGGATCCGTCCGGGCGGGAGGCATCGGCACACACACGCAAGGAGGAGTTTATGGAACCATCTGTGGCAGAAGTCGTTACCTGGACCCAGAATTACATGCCGTTCGGGAGCAGCTACCTGATGCCCGCGCTTGTGGCGGCCATCCCGCTGGCCATCCTGTTCTACATGCTGGCCGTGCAGCGCAAAGCCGGCCACAAGGCCGCGTTCATGGCCACCGCCGCTGCGGTGCTGCTGGCGATTTTCGGCTGGCACATGCCCGCCGCTCTGGCTTTGGACGCCACGCTGTATGGCGCGGCCTTCGGTTTGTTCCCCATCGTCTGGATCGTCATCACGGCCATCTGGATGTACAACATGACCGTTGAATCCGGCGAGTTCGAGATCATCAAGAACTCGCTCGCGAGCATCACGGAAGACCGCCGTCTCCAGGCCATCTTCATCGCCTTCGCCTTCGGCTCCTTCATTGAGGGCACGGCGGGCTTCGGCACGCCGGTGGCCATCACCGCGGCCATGCTGGTGGGCCTTGGGTTCAACCCGCTGTACGCCGCGGGCATCTGCCTCATCGCCAACACCGCGCCTGTGGCCTTCGGCGCCATCGGCATTCCCATCGTGGTGGCCGCCAAGGTCACGGACATCGACATGATGCACATCAGCTCCATCGTGGGCCGTCAGCTGCCTTTCCTGTCGGTCATCGTGCCCCTGTGGCTTTCCGTCACCATGAGCGGCTGGAAGCGCTCCATGGAGATCCTGCCGGCCATCCTCGTGGCGGGCGTGAGCTTCGCGGGCACCCAGTTCCTCATGTCCAATTTCCACGGCCCTTACCTGCCGGACATCGCCTCGTCCATCGTGTGCATCGTGCTCCTGGGCTCCTTCCTCAAGGTCTGGAAGCCCAAGAATACCTGGCACTTCCCGGACGAAGCCCCGTCCACCTGCGGCGTGACCGAGTGCAAGTACTCCTTGGGGCAGGTGCTGCGCGCCTGGATGCCTTATGTCATCCTGGCCCTTATGGTCCTCTTGTGGGGTCTGGCCCCGGTGAAGGCGATCCTGGATAAGATCCTGCTCATCAATATCCAGTGGCCCGGCCTGCATAACATGATCATCAGGACCACGCCTGTCGTGAGCAAGGCCACCCCGCTTGCCGCTGTGTATGGCCTGAACCTGATGTCCGCCGCGGGCACGGCCATTCTGTTCTCGGGTCTCCTGGCCGTGCTGGTGATTCCCCACTACGGCTACGACAAGGCCGCCGCCTGCCTGGGCCGCACCGTGCACCAGCTGCGCTACCCCATTCTGACCATCGCCATGATTTTGGCCCTGGCCAACATCATGAACCTCTCCGGCATGAGCTCGACCCTGGGCCTGGCCTTGACCGCCACCGGCTCCTGGTTCCCGTTCTTCGCCCCGATCCTTGGTTGGCTCGGCGTGTTCCTGACCGGTTCCGACACCTCGTCCAACGCGCTGTTCGGCGCGCTGCAGAAGACCACCGCCCAGCAGATCGGCGTGGACCCCGCCCTGTGCGTGGCCGCCAACTCCTCGGGCGGCGTCACCGGCAAGATGATCTCCCCGCAGAGCATCTCGGTGGCCACCGCGGCTTCGAACATGGTTGGGCATGACGGCGACATCTTCCGCTTCACCCTGAAGCATTCCATCGCCATGCTTGCCTTCGTGTGCACCTTGACCATGCTGCAGGCTTACTGGCTGCACTGGATGCTGCCGTAACCGGCAAGCGCCCCATAGGAGCCGGGTACGCCACTGCCCGGCTCCGCCAAAATTTCCCGGTCCCGGCTGCTTGCAGCGCCATCAGGACCGATGGTTTTCCGAGCGCCAGAAAGCGCGGCAACCCGAGAAAAGGGAGATGACGCCATGAGCGATCCCAAACAATTGGTGGAATTGTTCACCGAAAAAGCCAAACTTACCTCGGCCTTCGTGTCGCGGGTGAAGAGCCTGGATGAGGCTTTGGCCTACACGGTCGACGTGTGTGAGAAGAAAGAGGCCTGCCAGTTGCTCATGGCCGGATGCGAGTCCGAGCTTTCTCCCCCGGCGGGCGCGCTATGCGACAGCAAGCCCGACAAGATCGTGGCGGCTCCCGGGCTGGCCCCGGACGTCTTCGCCAGATTGAAGGAGCTTTGCGCCAGCAGGGGCATCCATTGCTTCGCCGAGGGCATGCGCAAGCACCTGGGCGGCGTGGACATCGGCTTCACCATCGCCCAGGGGGGCATTGCTGAAACCGGCACCCTCGTGCTCGACTCCAAGAGCGAGGAACTGCGCCTGGCCACCATGCTCTGCGAGGTCCACGTCTGCGTGTTGCCTTTAAGCACCCTGCGCGAGACGAGCTACGAGGCGGAGGATTTGCTGCGCGCCCTCTCCACGGACGGCCCCGGCTATGTGGCCTTTGTCACCGGCGCCTCGCGCACGGCGGACATCGAGCGCGTGCTGGCCATCGGCGTGCACGGACCGCTTGAGATGCACATTCTGCTTCTGGAGGACTAGGCCATGCAGAACGCACATAATTTGAAAGAGTACAGGGGCGAGCTTTCCGGCGCGCTGCACAACGAGTTCCTGCGCGAAGCCATGGACAAGTTCGCCGTGGCCTACCGCACCGCGCGCTCCAACGCCTTTTCCGGCATTGACGTGGATGGGCTCATCAAGGACATCGCCAAGAGCAAGGACGAGGCCATGGCGCACATGGACGAGTTGCTCGCGCAGTTCACCAAGAACGCCGAAGCCCTGGGCGTCATCGTGCATGTGGCCAAGACCGCGCAGGAGGCCAACGAGATCATCGCCGGCATCGCAGAGAAGGCGGGCGTCAAGCGCATCATCAAGTCCAAGTCCATGACGGCTGAAGAGACGCACCTGAACGACTACCTGGAGTCCCAGGGGCTGGAGGTGACGGAGACGGACCTGGGCGAATGGATCATCCAGCTGCGGCATGAGGGCCCGACCCACATGGTCATGCCCGCCATCCACCTTTCGCGCTATCAGGTGGCCGACCTGTTCAGCGACGTCACCGGCGCGAAGCAGGAGGTGGACATCCAGAAGCTGGTCAAGGTGGCCCGGCGCGAGCTGCGCCGCAAGTTCGCCGAGGCGGACATGGGCATCTCCGGCGGCAACTTCGCCGTCGCCGAGACCGGCACCATCGCCATCTGCACCAATGAGGGCAACGGCCGACTGGTGACGACCCTGCCACGCGTGCATGTGGCCCTCGTCGGCCTGGACAAGCTCACCACGACCCTCAAGGACGCCCTGCGCGTCATCCGCGTCTTGCCGAAGAACGCCACGGGCCAGGCCATCACGTCCTATGTGTCCTGGATGACCGGCGCGGGCGAGTGCCAGGCCAGCGCCAACGGCAAGAAGGAAATGCACGTGGTGTTTCTGGACAACGGCCGCCGCGCCCTGGCCAAGGACCCGTTGTTCTCGCAGGTGCTGCGCTGCATCCGCTGCGGCGCCTGCGCCAACGTATGCCCGGTGTATCGTCTGGTTGGCGGCCATCAGATGGGGCACATCTACATCGGGGCCATCGGGCTCATTCTGACCTACTTTTATCACGGCCGCGAGAAGGCCAAGAACCTGGTGCAGAACTGCATCAACTGCGGCGCGTGCAAGGCTGTGTGCGCAGGCGGCATCGACCTGCCCCGGCTCATCAAGGAGGTGCATGCGCGCATCCAGGATGAGGAAGGGCACCCGCTGCAGAGCACGCTGCTGGGCAAGGTGCTGCAGAGCCGCAAGCTGTTCCACACGCTGTTGCGCTCGGCCAAGGCCGTGCAGCGGCCCATTACCGGCGGCACGCCGTTTTTGCGCCACCTGCCCATGATCTTCGCCAAGGGGCAGGATTTCCGCGCGCTGCCCGCCATCGCCGAGAAGCCCTTCCGTGACCGCTTCGAGGCGCTGAAGCCCAAGGTGTTGAAGCCGAAGTTCCGCGTGGCGCTTTTCAGCGGCTGCGTGCAGGATTTCGTGTATCCGGAGCAGGTCGAAGCGGCCATGAAGATCCTTGGCAAGTACAACGTGGACGTGCAGTTCCCCATGGACCAGTCCTGCTGCGGGCTGCCCGTGCAGATGATGGGCGAGCGCGAGGCCAGCAAAAACGTGGCCGCCCAGAACGTGAACGCCTTTGATCCGGCGGACTGCGACTACATCCTGACCATGTGCGCCTCCTGCGCCTCGCACCTGAAGCACGGGTATCCGCAGATCCTTGCGGACGACGCGACCATGAGCGAGAAGGCGCGCCAGTTCGCGGACAAGATCATCGACTTCAGTTCGTTCGTGCATGACGTGCTCAAGGTGCAGCCTGAGGACTTCACCAAGGACGGCCGGAAGACCACCTACCACGCGCCCTGCCACCTTTGCCGTGGACTCGGCGTCACCAAGGCCCCGCGCGAGCTCATGACCACGGGCGGGCTCGACTACATCCCGTGTGAGGAAGAGGAAGTGTGCTGCGGTTTTGGCGGCACGTTCTCCATGAAGTTCCCCGAGCTTTCCGCGGAACTCTTGAAGAAAAAGCTTGCGAACGCGGAGAGGACCGGGGCAGAATTGTTGCTTACAGACTGTCCGGGCTGCGTCATGCAGTTGCGCGGCGGGCTCGAGGCCAAGGGCAGCTCCATGCAGGCGCGCCATATCGCCGAGGCCCTGGCCGAGCGGCTTAAGTAGGTGGTATCCGCCCGGAAAAACAGGAGGTTGGCGACATGAAGGATGTGCGTAAACGCGCCCGCGAGCTTATGGAGGGCTACTGCAAGGTTTGCCCCGTCTGCAATGGCAAGGCTTGCGCGGGCGAGGTGCCCGGCATGGGCGGCCTGGGTACCGGCTCCTCGTTCATCAACAACGTCGCGGCCCTGTCCGCGCTACGTTTCAATATGCGTCTGCTGCACGGGGCGGAACAGCCAGAGACCGCGACCACGGTGCTTGGCCTCAAGCTCGCCATGCCGGTCCTGGCCGCGCCCATCGGCGGCGTCAGCTTCAACATGGGCGGCAAGATCACCGAGCAGGAATATGCGGACGCGGTGCTTGGCGGTTGCCTGGACCGTGGTGTGCTGGGCTGCGTCGGCGACGGCGTGCCCCCGTTCATCCATGAGGCCGGCTTCGGCACCATCAAGGCCCTGGGCGGTGCGGGCATCCCGTTCATAAAGCCCTGGGAGGACAAGGAACTCTTTGAGAAGCTGGACAAGGCCGTGGCCACCGGCGCCTCGGTCGTCGGCATGGATATCGACGCCGCGGGCCTCGTGACCCTGCGCCTGATGGGGCGTCCCGTTGGCCCGAAGTCCATTGAGAAGCTCAAGGACATCATCGCCCATGTGCCCACCAAGTTCGTGGTCAAGGGCATCATGACCCCGGACGACGCGAAGCGCGCCGTGGACGCCGGGGCCGCGGGCATCGTGATCTCGAATCATGGCGGCCGCGTGCTGGATCATACCCCCGGCACCGCCGAGGTGGTGGCCGGAGTCGCCCGCGCCGTAAAGGGGCAGATCGCCATCCTGGCCGACGGCGGTGTGCGCACCGGAGGCGACGTGCTCAAGATGCTCGCCCTTGGCGCGGACGCAGTGCTGATCGGCCGGCCCATGGCCATCGCCGCCCTTGGCGGCCAGCGCGAGGGCGTGGCCAAGTACCTCGATCAGGTCAAGAGTGAACTTGTGCAGGCCATGATCCTGACCGGTTGCGCCAGCGTGGCTGACGTGGACGGGCGGGTGCTGTTCCAGAGCATGTAGGAGGGGCTGATGGCGCAATCCGGAGCGGACTTTGGGGGCAATGTCCCCGCTGTCAGCGGCATTTCGGTGTTTTTGTTGTCTCTTGTCGCGCCTTCCGGAGCCCTGTGGCTTTTTTCCGATTCGCCATTTTCTCTGGGGCTGCCGCAAGTTGTGGCAGCCCTTTTGCTTGGCGCGCTGGCTTTCGCCATTGCCCTGGCGGGCGAGCGGAAGACCCGGCAAGCCGTTGCCGACGTTTTGCGGCTCTTCCCCGGCCCGGCAAAGGCCGGCGGTGGGGATGCGCTGGTCTGGCTCGAAACCGCCGTCCTCGCGGCGTCGCGGGAGCTGAAGCACCAGACCGGGTTGGCCCAGGGCATTCTGGGCGGTTTGCCGGTGCCGTTTCTTTTGGTGGACGAGAAGGAGCGCGCGGTCAGTTCCAACCAGGAATGCCTGGACATGCTGGAGATCGACGGCCGTCCGCAGGACTATTACGGCAAAACTCTGGCTGAAATCTTCTACAACGACCCCGGCCGCAAGACCGCCGTTGGCAAAAGCATCAACAACGGCGAGGTGTTCCGCAATCTTGAGGTGGAGATAAAAGGCCACAAGGGCGGCGTGCGCCACGTGCTGGCCAACGTCTTCCCGCTGTATGACTCGGACAAGCGTTGTCTGGGCGGCTTGTGCCTGTACCTGGACATGACCGCGCTCAAGCAGAAGGAACAGCTCATTATTCACAAGAACGAGAGCATTGGGAGCACCGCTGCGGACGCCAATTCCCTCTGCCAGCGCCTGCGCGCGGCGTCGGCGCGGCTTTCCGCGAACATCGGGCAGACGTCCCAAGGCAGTGAGGCCCAAAAGGTCCGCGTGGGCGAGATCGGCGTGTCCATGGAGCAGATGGGGCTGGCTGTGGTCGACGTGGCGAAGAACGCCGCGTTGGCCTCGCAGGGGGCGGACGACGCCTGCCAGCGTGCGGACGAAGGCGCTCGGGTGGTGAGCGAGGTCATCTCCGCCATCCAGAGCGTGGCCGAACGCAGCCTGGCCATGCAGCAGCGGCTGACCGAGCTGGACAGCCAGGTGGCGGGCATCGGGCAGATACTGGGGGTCATCAATGACATCGCCGACCAGACCAACCTCCTGGCCTTGAACGCGGCCATTGAGGCGGCGCGCGCGGGCGACGCCGGACGCGGCTTCGCCGTGGTGGCCGACGAGGTGCGCAAGCTGGCGGAAAAGACCATGCAGGCCACGCAGCAGGTGGCCACGGCCACGCAGTCCGTGCAGCAGGGCGCGCAGCGCGCCTCCGAGGGCATGGCCGGCGCGGCGGAGGCCGTGGGGCGCAGCACCGAGCTGGCGGACAGCGCCGGGCAGACCCTGCAGGACATTCTACATATTTCCCAAGGTTCCGCGGACAGGGTGCGCAATATCGCTACCGCCTCCGAGGAGCAGTCCGCCTCGGCGGACGAAATATCCAGGTCCGTGGACCAGGTGCGCGAGGTTTCCGAGCGGACGGCCGGGGAGATGGCCGCAGCTTCCCAGGCCGTGGAGGATCTCACCCGGTTGGCGGACGAATTAACGAACATAATCGCCAACATGCAGACATGCTGAGACGGGCGTTAAAACAAAAGCAAGGAGCCGGTTCATGATCAAGCACATCGTCATGTGGACGTTAAAGAACAGCGCCCTGGACGCGGACAAGGCCGACAACGCGCGCAAGATGAAAGAGCTTCTGGAGGGCCTGCCCGCGCGCATCCCCTGTCTGCGCTCCCTGGAAGTGGGCATTGACGTGTTCGCCTCGACCGCGCCCTGCGATGTCATCCTGTACTCCAGTTTCGACTCGCGCGCGGACCTCGACACCTATCAGCTCCACCCGGAACACCTGAAGGTGGTGGACTTCGTGAAACAGGTGGTGGCATCGCGTAGCGTGCTGGATTACGAAGTATAGACAATCCCTGTTTTGTCTATCGCAAGGGCCCGTTTTACGGGCCTTTTCTTTTTCTTGCCAAGGGGGAGCGGAAAAGAGTAATTTCAAATACGTATATTTAAAAAATCTATTGCACGGAACCGGCGTATCCGTGCGGGGGGGAAATGAGCCAGGACACGCACGCGCTACAGTTGCCGAATGTGCAGGAGCTTCTCGAATTGGCGGGCCTGAACGCCACGGATCTGCCAGAGGAGTGCAACGAGGGAAGCCAAGCCTATGCCGAGGCCCTGTATCTCCTGACCCGGATGCGTTTCGAGGGTGAGGAGTCCCAGAGTTTTTGGGATGAAATTTTGCGCCACCACCAGGGGCTGAACCTGATCCTCGGCCGTGACGTGGGCATTCGCGTGGCCGTGTGCGACTACTTCATGAACCTGCACCCCAAGATGCGCGATCCCGTGATTGTGGAGGTGCAGGTGCTGCTGCAAAAGGAAAAAGGCGCGCTGGTCGACGAACTCACCGGACTTTTCAACCGCCGCTACTTCAACGACGCCATCAGCCGCGAGGTGGAACGCTTCAAGCGTTTCGGGCAGCGTTTTTCGCTCGTCATGCTCGACGTGGACCACTTCAAACGCTTCAACGACACGTATGGGCATCAGGCCGGGGACGAGGCGCTGAAGACCGTGTCCAGCGTGCTGCACGCCGCCGCGCGCACCTTTGACCATGTGGTGCGCTACGGCGGCGAGGAGTTTGCGCTCATCCTGCCACACACGGAGGGCAGCCAGGCCATCGCCGCGGCGGAGCGCATGCGTTCCGCCATATGCGCTCACCCGGTGCCGGTGAACGGACAGGACATCGCCGTCAATGTCAGCCTGGGTGTGGCGACCTTCCCGGAGGACGCCATCAACGCCCGCGACCTGGTGAGCCGCGCCGACGAGGCCCTCTACGAGGCCAAACGCACGCGCAATACCGTCTGCTCCTATTCCGAGCGCAACCGGCGCTTCCCGCGTTCGCCCATCAACCTCGTCGTGCTCTTCACTGAACAGGCGGAGGAGTTTCTCGCGGAGCCTGTCAGGGTCACGGCCTTGAACGTGAGCTTTGGCGGGATGCTCTGCCTTTCGAGTACGGCCATGCTGCCAGGAATGAAGGTGGAGGTGGCCCTGGACGTGGAGGCGCCCGCCACCCGAGGCTTGCGCGTTGCGGCGCGCGTGGTGCGCCTGGAGCGTGAAAGCGATTCCGGAAGCTACCAGGTGGCCCTGTCCTTCGACCTGGGCAGTCAGGAAGAACGGCGCGACCTCGTGCGCCTTGTGGAGATGCACCACGGCGAGGCCTAGCGGTTTTCCTGGGCCGCGTCCCCTAAAAGCCCTTGGCCCCGGGACGGCTCTGGGGTATGCGTGGCTGATTGGGCGGCTTCCCCTGCCTCCCGATTCACTTCTTTCTTTAGGAGCAGCATATGACTAATGACGACGTTTCCGGCCTGAAGCACCTTGGGTCCGGCAAGACCAGCTACGCCTTCGAGGAGCCCACCGCGGCCATTCTGGAGGCCTTTCCCAACAAGTACCCCAATCGCGATTACGAGATCCGCTTCGAGCACCCGGAGTTCACCAGCCTGTGCCCCAAGACCGGCCAGCCGGACTTCGCCACCATCGAGATCACGTACATCCCGGACCAGCTCTGCATCGAGACCAAGTCGCTCAAGCTTTACTTCACGGCATACCGCAACCACGGTTCGTTCATGGAAACCATCACCAACAAGATCCTGGACGACCTGGTGAGCGTGTGCCAGCCCCGCATGATGCAGGTTGTGGCCGAGTTCAACCCGCGCGGGGGCACCACCCTTACCGTCACGGCAGAGTATTTCAAGGAAGACGCCGCGCCTATCGAGACGCGGTTTTAAGCGAGAGGCAAGAGCCTCCGGCGGGGGGGGGGGGGGGGGGGGGGGGGGGGCGCGCCGCGCGGGGCCACACCCCCCCCCGCCGGCGCGGCGGCGGCCGCGCCGCCCCCCCCCGCCGGGCCG
>JARLHQ010000032.1 GCA_031292175.1 Humidesulfovibrio sp. | reverse complement strand
GCCCGGCCACCCTCAGCAGCCTTCAGGATCTTAACGATTTGAAATTCGGTAAACCTAGTTTTGCGCATACGAAACTCCTGCTCCCTGTTTGGACCAGAAGTCTCTACTTGGCAATGGACCTACTTTACGGGGACTTTACACGTCCGCTGGAGAAGAGCCCCCTGAAGAGACGCCGGGGCGTTGTCCTTCCCCGCCCCCTGTGCTAACGGATCAGGGAGGCTGGGGAGAGCGCGGTCTGCGTTGCCCGTGTCGGGACCGCCGCCGCGGCGGCTGAACAGGGAGGCGAATGCGTTTGGCGTTGAGAGCAACGGCTTTTCACTTTGCCTGGGCGGGCCTGACGCGGCTGACGCTCTGCGCCTTGCTGCTGTTCTGCGCGGCCTGCGGCGAGGATGAGCCGGCCCGGCGCGTGGACATGTCCAAACGCCAAGAGACCGCCCTGCCCACTCCAGCGTCTGGCATCACATACGCCTACCTGCCCCAGTATTCCCACACCACCTCCTACGCGCGCCACCACCTGCTGGTCGAATATCTGGCCAAGGCCACGGGTCTGCCTATCCGCCAGGTCTTTCCAGACACCTTTGACGAGCATGTGAAGATGGTGGCCCAGGGGCAAATCGACATCTCTTTCACCAACCCCTTCGTATACATCAAACTGGCCCAGCACGGGGCCAGGGGCTTCGCGCGCACCATACGCTCCTCCGGACGGGGCGAATTCCGCTGTGAGATCATCTGCCGCAGCGACAACCGCGCGCTCAAAACCCCAGAGGACTGCCGCGGCAAGCGCTGGATCGCCGTGGATCCGCTCTCGGCGGGCGGCTATCTGTTCGCCTTGGGGTATTTTCATGACCTGGGAATCCACAAGCAGGACTTCGCCGAGATCACCTTCGCGCCCGGTCCCGGCGGCAAGCAGGAGAACGTGGTGCTGGCAGTGCTGGCGGGCAAGTACGACTTCGGCACCATCCGCGAGGGCACGCTCGATGTGCTCAAGGACCGCATCGACCCGACCCAGATTCGCGTGCTGGCGCGCACCAAGGCCTACCCGGAATGGCTGTTCGCCGCGCGCAAGGGTCTGGACGAGCGGGTGGTGGAGAAGGTGTCCCGGGCCATGTTCGCCCTGGACCCCGCCAACCCGGAGCATGCAGCCATCCTCAAGGCCGCGGGGCTGGCCCGCATCATCCCGGCCAAGGACCAGGACTGCGACCCCGTGCGCGAACTGATCCGGAAGCTTGAGCTGGACTAGGCGGCACGCATGCGCATCCTCACCAAGCTAAAATTCCAAACCAAAATTGGTTTCGGCATATTCCTCATCGTGGCGGCCGTGGCCCTCATGACCGCCATCCCCGTGAGCCGCATGGTCAGCCGGGCCATCATCGCCGAGTCGCGCAACAGGGGGCTGGTGCTGGCCGAGAACCTCTCCCTGCGCCTGGCCGACGCCATGCTGACCATGGATTTGCTGCGCATGAAGATCATGGTCGACGAGCTTAAGACCGTGGGTCAGGACATCGCCTACGCCTTTGTTCTCGACGACGGAGGCAACGTCTTGGCGCACACCTTCCAGAAGGGATTTCCGACAGAGTTAAAGACCATCAACACGGCCCAAGGCCAAACCGCGCACGTCCAGCTTTTGGATACCGGCGTGGATAAGATTTACGATTTCGCGGTGCCCGTGGTCATCTCCGGCAGGCGTTTCGGCACAGCGCGGGTGGGGCTTTCGCGTTCCAGGGCCGAAGCCGAGGTGAACCACCTGCTCTTGACCTTTGCGGGCCTCTCCGCCGCCGCCCTGGCCGCGGCTCTGGTTTTAAGCTCCATCTTCACCCGCAGGGTGACGCGGCGCATCAACGTCTTGAAACAATACGCGCAGGAGGTGGTGCGCGGCAATCTGGACATAGAGACCGCCTCCACCCTTGAGCGCAACTGCTGGGAGATAATGACTTGCGGCCGCACCGAGTGCCCGGCCTATGGCAAGCCCCGGCACCGCTGCTGGCACATGCAGGGCACCCTCTGCCCGGACTGCGCCCCGGTGGACAGCCAGGGCCGCAAGTCCTGTGCCCGCTGTCCCGTGTTCCGCGAAAATGCGGGCGACGAAATTCAGGACTTGGCCGAAACCTTCGGCATCATGGCCATGACCTTGAAGAAGCAGATCACCGCGCTCGGGCAGCAGGAGCAGCTCATGCGCACTATCCTGGACGCCACGCCGGACCTGGTGTGCCTGCTGAACGCGGATGGCGCATTGTTGGCCGTCAACCGTGCCTTTGCCGCCTATCTGGGGCGTTCGGAAGCTGATATCGTCGGCAAGACCGAGGCTGATCTGTTCCCGCCGGAGGAGGCCGCGCCCCGCCAAGCACGCAACCTGGCCATTTTGGATTCCGGACAGGGGGGGCAGGCCGAGGCGAGCGTGGCCACCTCCCAAGGTAGACGCTGGTTCCATCAAGTGGACGTGCCCGTGCGCGACACCGCGGGCCGGATTCTGGGCATCCTTAAAACCGCGCGGGACATCACCGAGGTCAAAAGCATCGAGGATACGCTGCTTCAGGCGCAGAAAATGGAGTCCCTGGGCAAGCTGGCGGGCGGCGTGGCCCACGAGATCAACACACCTCTGAGCATCATCCTGGGTTATGCGCAGATGCTCCAGGACGATGTGCCGAGCGGCGGGCAGGTGCAGGAGGATCTGCGGATCATCGAACGCCAGGCCAAGGTCTGCCGCAAGATCGTGGCCGATCTGCTGGGTTTCTCGCGCCAACATGAATCGAGCATGGGCGAAATGGATTTGAACGCCTCGGTGCTTGAGGTGGCCTCCCTGATGCGCCACACTTTCAGCCTGGAGAAGATTGGCCTGGAGCTGAATTTGGCGGAGGGGCTGCCAGCCATCATCGGCGACCGGGAGAAACTCAACCAGGTCTGGATGAACCTCCTGAACAACGCCCGCGACGCCATGCCCGGCGGCGGAACCATCTGCGTCAGCACCAGGCTGCGCGAGCCAGAGGGGCTGCTGGTCGTTTCCGTGGCCGATGGCGGCACAGGCATCAAGCCGGAGCATCTCGACGAGATTTTCGACCCCTTCTTCAGCACCAAGGGGGTGGGCGCGGGCACGGGGCTCGGCCTGTCGGTGTCCTTCGGCATCGTGCAGAACCACGGCGGCACCATTGAGGCGGAGAGCCCGGCCCCGGAAGACATGCGCCCCGCCGGGGCCGCAGGTCCGGGCACGGTGTTTCATGTGTTTTTGCCCCTGCAGCCACAGGCAAAGGCCTTGCCGGATCCTGCGGCGCAAGCCACATCAACCTAGGAGCACGCGCCATGGCTTCCATCATTATTCTCGACGACGTGGCCGACGCGGCCATCATGGTCAAACGCATGCTGTCCCGCCTGGGCCACACGGTGCAGGCGTTCACCGAGGAGGAGCAGGCCATCGCCTATGTGCGAGACAATCCTGTGGACCTGGCCATCCTGGACATCAAACTTTTGAAGATGACCGGCGTCGAGGTGCTGGAGGAAATAAAAAAGGTTTCCCCGCGCACCAGGGCCATCATGCTCACAGGCTACCCGACCCTCGAAACCGCACGCCAGGCCCTGGATTTTGGGGCCAACGCCTACTGCGTCAAGCCCATCGACAAAAACGAGCTGGAGTCCACTGTGGCGGCGGTGCTCATGGCCTGAGAGGTATCCCATGGGTTTCTTGTCGCGGATACTCTCTCGCTGGGGCCAGGCGATCTTCTTCCCTGAAGGCCGCCTGCGCGACCGTTACGAAGCCTTCAAGGCCCTGCTTGCGGCGGATGAGCAAAGCCTGCTCCTGGTGGCTGAACTGGAGGAAATCTTCTCCGGAGCGCGCCAGGTCGATCCGGCCAGAATAAACTGGCTGTGCGGCCAGCTCTCCGAGGCTGTAGGAAATGTGGTGGCGCGGCTTCTGGCCATGCATCCCGGAGGCTATCCGGGGCTGGCCGGGACGTTGGCAAGAATCCGCTTGGGGCTGGCGCAGCAGCTTCCACCCCGGCTCTCCAAAAGCGGTAGGCCGTTTGTCCTGCCGCTGGCGCAGGCCCTAGGCCGACCGGAAACAGCCGGGGGCAAGGCCGCCAATCTGGCCGCTGTGCAGCGGGCCGGGTTGCCGGTGCCGCCCGGTCTGGTCGTCACCACCGGCGCTTTTCAACATTTCTTGACGGCCAGCGGCCTGCAACGCCGCCTGGAGCGCCTGTTGCGGCAGGTGGACCTTTCGCGGCCAGATCGCGTCGGCCCACTCTGCGTCGGGATGCAAGCGCTGGTGCTCGGGGCTTCCGTTCCGGAGGATCTGGCTCGGGCCTTGCGCGAGGCTGTGGCGGGCAGTGGCTTCGCGGGCAGGCGCCTCGCCGTGCGCAGTTCCGCCGTGGCGGAGGACGGCGAACGATCCTTCGCCGGGCAGTACACCAGCGAACTTGATGTGCCGCCGGAACATATTGTGGAGGCCTACCGGCGTGTTGTCGCCTCAAAATATCGGCCCAGGGCCGTGACCTATCGCGTGACTTGCGGCCTGCCGGACGAGTGCGCCCCCATGGCGGTGCTCGTCCTGCCGATGGTCCGGGCGACGGCGGCCGGGGTGCTGCATAGCTGCGAGAGCGCGCCGGGCAAGGCAGGGCAATGCGTGTCCATATTTGCTTCCGCAGGCTTGGCGGATGCCCTGGTCTCGGGCACGAGCGAAGCCCGCACGTACCGCCTGTCCCGCCGGCTGCCCGCACAAATTCTCGATGTGTCGGGCGATGCGGACGTTGAACTCGGACAGACGGAACTCTCAGAGCTTGTGATGATCGGCCTGGTGTTGCAGTCCGTGTTCGGGAGGCCGCAGGAGGTCGAGTGGGCGCGGGATCCGGACGGCCGCTGTTATGTTTTGCAGTCGCGCAATCAGAGCGCCCCGCAGAGCCTCAAGGCCGACCAGGAGGTGGTCTGGCCGGATGACGCCGAAGCCTTGGGCGGTTCAGGCGCGCGGGCCTTGGCCGAGGGTCTGAACCCCATCGCGCCGGGTGTGGGCTGCGGGGCGGTGTTTCACCTGGGCGCAGGCGACGACATCGCCCGTGTTCCGGCCGGAGCCGTGCTGGCGGTGGACTGTCTTACGCCGACCCTGGCCCGCGGTACCGACCGAGTGGTGGCCGTGGTGGCCCGGTCCGGCTGCCGGGCAAGCCACTTTGCCTCCGTGGCGCGAGAAGCCCGGGTGCCCGTTGTCTCCGGGTTGAAGAACATCCGGGCGCGCCTGCCCGAGGGGCTGCTCGTCACCGTGGATGGAGATGCGGGCCGGATTCTTGCCGGATGCTCGGCGGCACTGCGGGACGCCCCCGCGAAACGTATGGAAGAGCAGCGCAAGCGCCTGGCCGAACGCTTTGCAGCACTGGCCAGGCAGACCTGCCACCTGGGGCTCACGGACCCCGAGGCTCCGGACTTCCGTCCGGAAGGTTGCCACTCCCTGCACGACCTGGTGCGCTTCTGCCACGAGAGAGCCGTGGCGGAAATGGTCGGGCCGACCGAGAACGGCGGGACGGATGCGCGCCCGGACCGGGGCCTGGGCAAAGCCAGGCGGCTGCGCACGGGCCTCGCCTTTACGCTCTTTCTGCTGGACCTGGGCGGAGGGCTCGCCCCTGCGTCCGGGCGCGGAGACGAGGTGCGGCCGGAGGATATCGCCAGCGCGCCGATGCGGGCTCTCTGGCAAGGCTTGGCCTGCTCCGGAGAGACATGGGCGGACACGGGGTTCTGCTGTGACTGGGCGGAATTCGACCGGGTCAGCGCCGGGATCTTCCGCAAAGACTCCCGCCTGTTGGCCAGCTATGGCCTGCTGTCCGCGGACTATTTGCATTTACTTGTGCGCTTCGGGTATCATTTCGCTATGTTGGACTGTCTTTGCGGCCCCAGGGCGGAGGCCAATTATATCTGCTTCAGGTTCATGGGCGGCGGCGGACTGCCCGAACAGCGGCGGCGGCGTGCCAGCGTCATCGCCACGGTGCTTGAGGGGAGCGGCTTCGTGGTGCGCGTCCGGGGCGACATGCTCAACGCCCGCCTTTCCCGCGCAGAGGAGGCGGACGTCCGCCGCTCCCTGATCATGCTGGGCCGCCTGCTCGTCCGCACACAGCGCCTGGATCTGCGCCTGACCGATGCGGCCCAGGCCCAGCGCCTCGCCGAGGACTTCCTGTCCGAAATGGACCAAGGCCAATGAAGCCGGAGACGCGCATGCCCCCATTGCGGAACGCTGCCTACCCGTTGACCTGGGTGACGGACCATTTGGGAGTGGGCCCTGCGCCCATGTCCTACGCCGCCCTGGATTCCCTGCGCGAGCAAGGTGTCGGGGCCATCTTGAACCTTTGCGGAGAATTTACGGACCTGCACGAAATTGAGGCCAAGCAGGGCTTTGAGGTCTACCACCTGCCCACCGAAGACGAGCAGGCCCCCGATCTGGCCGAATTGGAGAAAGCCCTGGCCTGGCTCGACGAGGCCATCTACCTGGGCAAGAAGGTGCTCATCCATTGCCGCCATGGCATTGGGCGCACGGGAACGGTGCTCAACGCCTACCTGCTGCGCCGGGGGCTGGGGCATTTTCAGGCCTGGAAGACACTGCGCGCGCTGCGCTCCCAGCCGGCGAACTTCCTGCAGTGGCGCGCGGTGCGGCGCTACGGAAAGAAGGCCATGCGCCTCAAGGTCCGCGAGCCCTCGCTGGAGCATCGTTGCCAGGTGGACATGCGCCCGTTTTTTGCCGACTACCAGCAGCTTGTGGATATTGCGGAGCAGGCCGCAGGCCACATTAGCGCCGGGCGGTGCGGCCAGGGGCACACGCGTTGCTGCCACAGGGCCTTGCGCCTCATGTTCGGGGAGGCTGTGCATATCAACACGGCGCTGGGCGCCGCCCTTACCCGCGCCCAGCGCGCAGCGGTCATCAAGCGCGGCGCGGACCTCGCCCAAAACGGCGGGGTCTGCCCCCTGCTGGAGGATGGGGCCTGCCTGGCTTTTGCCCTGCGCCCCCTGGCCTGCCGCGTGCATGATCTTCCGGAGGACGCCCGCCGGACCTTGTGGGACGAAACCCTGGTCCCGGCCCTGGAGAAGCTCTCGCGGCAAGTCTATCAAAGCCAGACCGGACAGTTCATGCCCGAGGGCTTCCCGGCCTTCGACATGGGGAGCGTGGTCACAGGGCGGTATGTGCAGGCGTTCTTCGACTGGCAGCGCGCGGGACACGACAATGGGTAGCCCTCCAGGCACGGCAGCCACGCCGCAGCGGAGAACGCGCCTCCGGTAGACTCACGTTCGTCCCGCGCAGGATGCCCTCTCGCGGCTCCCCGGCCATCTCTTCCGCATGGCTCTCCCGTACTTCCCTGGAAAACACGCTTTCGAATTCCGGCTGGACCGAAAAGGAACGGCGGGGCACCCACGCCAACTGTTGGCGGGCGATTTCAGCCATCCCTTCGAGCGGGCGGCGTCTTCGAAGCCCAAACAGTGAAAAAAGCTACTTTCCCCAGCTCAGTGTTGAGGAGCAGGTCCATCGAATCTATTTACATCGCGTACGTAATTCTGGTAGTCGTTTCATCGAATCGTTAAGCATACTCAATTAACTTCGCGTGAGATTCCCCCGTTGCAGGGGATTCTCTTGTTGGCGAACGTGCTTTTGCCAGATGGCGGAATCCGCGAGGGTCACACAGCACAGTGGCGGAGCGCCGCCCGCATTGTTTCTTGTCGTCTTGGGCCGAGTGCCTTGGGAGCTTGCTGCTGTTTAGCCAAGGCAGATGCGCACCGGAAAGCCCGACCCAGCGAGGCTGACGAGACTTAATCGACGAGGCTTGGATAGCGGCAGAATATTGACCTTTTGTTTTGGAGGGTGCTTTGAGTCCTGTAGAGTCCTGGATTGACGAGAGTTCGCAAACAGTCTGGACACGTTGCCTGGACTCCGGGGCATTCAGGCTAAGGAGTCATGGCGGGCGAGATGTGGCTTCCATCTGGGGGGCCAGTGAGGTGGCATACGCCTTGGGCTGTCCCTGCAGCCATTCGGAGGCGGACGGAGCCGCTGAAGAAGCGGTCTTTTTCCCTCCGTCCTTCAAGCATTCCCCGACCACTGGCCATAAGCTGCTTCCGCCAGCCCCCCTCAGCCAACAGACATGGCTTCCTCCTAGCGGCTGCCAGCACAACACCGCAGGCTTGCTGCGGGGCGGCAGATTGACGCAGTTGGCCTTCAAACTTACCGAGCACGCCCAATGGCCGGCCGATCCGGACGCACAACTGGTCATGCCTCCTCCGGGCGGACGCAGTTTTCTGGTCGCCTGCTGTGGTTTGCGCCACTCCTTCCTGTTCTCGCTGGATGCACTGAACGGCTGTATCCACTGCTGGGTGCCTTCAGCGCAGTTGTGGGCAGAGCTGAATCCCACGGATCAAGGCATGCCCTTCCTTGGTGCAGGTGGCCTTCCCTTAACGCAGTGGTGGCCAGAGGCCGAAAACCTTGCCGGGGACACAGTGCTCCTCTGGCCTTCGGATTCAGGTATTTTGACTGTGCGCATGGATCCGCTTACCCTTACCTACCGGGCCGAGGTGCTGGCCCCAGGCACCTGCGTTTCCCCGCTGCTGCCTAATGGCGACAGGGTTTATGGGCTCATGGCCAACGCCGGGCAAGAAACCCTGACCCTGGTGAGCGTTTCCTCTGCCACAGCATCGCCCAATGAATGCGTTTCAGGAATCCCGAAGGCAGACTGGAGCCAAGCCGTGGCAACTCCTCATGAGGCCATCTTGGTCTCCAGCGTCGGGCAGGTGGTGGCCAATTCAAGGCGCAACATCTTCGCCTTTTTGCCCTGGGCCGAGAGCGCTGGCCAGCCTGTGACAGAGTTCGGGCCACCGCACTGTGACGAGTCCGACGGCAGGCTCTGGCTCCAAACCCAGATCGGGCAGGAGTCGAAGGAGGAATTTGGCTACGGGTACGTACTCCTGGGCCACGGCGGCGGAGAATTGCACAAGGCCACCGGGGCGCGCCACCACACGGGCAAGAGTAGCATCAAGGTGGAACAGCGACTTTTGGGCTCCCCGTGGAATGACCCGGAAAAAGTTCAGTTCGGTGCCCACGACAATGACGAGGCCGTTGTCCCTTTGCTTGAGTCCGTCGCCCACGGGGACTTGCTGGTTCTTCGGGCAAACTATGTGGGCAGCGCCTCGGGTTTCCTACAGATCGAGGAAAGTATCCCCACGCGCTTTCAGATTCACCGCCAGCAGCCGGACAGCCAGGGTTTCCACGTAGCCAAGCTTCATAAACCTTGGGAGGCTACTACTTTCATCTTCCGAGGGCAGCTCTTCCTGTACCACCCGGACTTTAAATATCTGCCTGGGTGGACCATCCAGGGCAACGGCCAATAAGGAGGCCCCCATGCGCAGAAAAACACATGGAAGCGCCTTTTGGGCTCTGGTTCTGGCCCTGGTCCTTGGCCTGTGGACCGCCGAGGGCCAGTGCATGCAACAGGCTTTTCTGGTTCAGAATTCCGGCTGGATGGAACCATTTTTTGTCGACCCAGCGTCACCGTTTAAGACTCTTGTAGCGCATACCGCAGAGACTGTGAGTTCTCCCGGCGACGTGATCTCTGTGCTGGCGTTCAACCAGTCTGCTCCAGGCAACGAATCCCCACGCCAGATCTACCAAGAACCGAGCGCCTCCGGCGTCCGGCAGGCTTTGGACCAACTTGGCTTGGCGCACAAAGGCGAAGGCAAGACCCTGGCGAATACGGATTTCAATGAGGCGGTGATCAAGACCATCTCCGCGACATTTCACGGCCAGCCGGGCATCATCTGGATCTTCACCAACAATAAGAACAGTCCCAACAACAATGCGCAGACAGCTGCCCGCAACCGCGAATTTTATGATTTGGTACACAACCAGCCAGCCATCGCCAGGACTCTGACGCTCCCCCTGGCTATGCCTGTGGTAGGAAAGTCCTACACGGCGAATGGGCTTATGGTCTACGCCCTGGCCTATGGCCCCCCGGCGGACAAGCACCTGCAGGCGCTCCTTGACAGCGGGTGCCTGGCGAAGATTTTCACCCAGGTCCCGGCCCAGCTGAAGCCCTTGGACAGGGACGCCATCCGCATTATGCCGCGCAAGGTCCTGGACGCTTCGGGCGTCTCTGCAAGCCTTGGCCACGACAAACGCACACTGGTTGTGGACGTTGACGCAGAGTCGCGTCAGCCCTTGGCCCTGGTGGTTGCTGGGTTGGAGAACCTCTTTTACCCCTATGTCATCAAGTCCGCATCGGTCTCCGCCCAGGTTGCGACTGCTGCCGCTTCAAGCCCGCTTCAGATTGCGCCGGACACCATCAGCGATCTGGCCCCGGGCAAGGCCGTGGAAGCGCGCGTGACTATCCCCATCAGCATCGACCGGCCAAGTCCCTGGACCTTGAAAGGGCTATTGCAGGCTGGCCGGAGCATTGCAGTTCCAGCGCAGATCCTTGTGCGCCTGGACAACCAGAAGCTCTCCCTGGATAACGACTTCCGCAAAAGGATGCAGGAGATTTTCCCCGGCGACCCTCTGCCGGACGTTTTTCTGCCTCCGGCCAACATCACTGCCTCTGAGGGGCGCATTCCCCTGCTGGTGCGGGTGAACTACCCGCTTTACCCCCTGCTGTTGGCCATGGCGCTGCTGCTGGGCTTGGGCGGGGCTGGTCTCTTCCTGCTCTCGCGCCGCGGCACGGCCGACTCCTATAATATCTTTGTGGACGGAACGCCCCGTCGCGTCAGCTTGGCCCGGTTTTCCAGTGTGGACATCTATTCCGGCCAAGATCAGAAGATCGCCGTGCTGCGCCGGGGCTTAGGGCAGCCCACGGTGCAGTCCGTCACTGAGGGCCATACTGTGAGCATTAGCAGGTAGCGGAAGAGTCGCAATCCACCAAAACGACAGCGCAAGAGAAGGAGTCAGGACATGGCAGAGAAGGCGAACACTGGTTTTGTTATCCCTGAGGCAGCCCCCCAGAGCCAGCAGCCGGGACAGGCCGCAAGCCCCCCGATTGTAGGGGGGGCCACTTTGGACAGCAACGGGAAGCTCACCATCACCGGGGAGGGGATCATCGAGGTGCCCTTGGGGCCGCAGCCCAGAGACTACGCCATTGCCGCCGGCATCTTGCTGGTGCTGCTCGTGGCTTTCTTCTTCGCCAAGAACGCCTACGCCAACCATCTCGCGGGTCGTCGGGTACCTCCTGGAGCCGCCACTGCCGCCGGGTGGTGGCTCTTCATTTTCCTGGCCTCCCTGGCAACCGCCTCGGTCTTGGCCATCTTGAGCAGCGTGAAGTTCCTCACTCCTCTCTTCATGGGCCCCTTGGGCGTCATTAGCCTCGTGGCGCTGGTGCTCATGTTCGTGAGCGGGAAACGCTCCTAAGCAGTAAAATAGTCAACGTGGGGGGACCATGCCATGGTAGGAAATGCTGAGGGAGCCGCCGGTGCCGAGAGCCTGGGCAACGAGAACCAAGTGACAAGGAAGCTACAGCCGGTTCTGTTCATTGGCATCGGCGGTACGGGCATGGAAGTCATTTTACGCGTGCGCAGGCGCATCCTGCACGCTAACTGGGGAGCGGGCGGGCAGACCCGTATCGATTCCCTGGAGGCCTTCCCGGTCGCAGAGTTCCTCCACTTCGACATGGACCATTCCGCAGTGCTCGAGGGCGACCGCAGCGCTGTGGATGATCCCCTTGCTGAGCTTGTGAAGCTGCCCCAGCAGGACCGCATCGTCACCACCCTGGACCCGATGAAGTATCTGCGCAGTGAAGACGACTTGAACAAGTACCCCCATATCGAGGCGTGGTGTCCCCTCACCGGGGAAATAGTCAAGGACCTGAACCTGGTCGACGGCGCGGGACAGCTACGGGCTGTGTCGCGGCTCTACTTCTATGACGTCTACCCCACCGTCCGCGACAACATCCAGCAGAAGTTGAACAGCCTCAAAGCCAACCGCAGCAACCAGGCCCAATTGGACCGCCTGGGGCTGAAGGTGGACAACGCTCGGGTGCGCATCGTGGTGGTTGGCTCCTGCGCCGGTGGCACGGGCTCGGGTTCCTTCCTGGACTTCGGCTGGCTGGCCAAAGTGTTGGCCACCAAGATCTTCGGCGGCGGCAACTACGATGTGCAGCTCATGCTCTTCACCCCCCGCGGATATGAAAAAGCCAACGCTGATCGCACCAAGGCCAACGGTTATGCCGCGCTCATGGAACTTGAAACCTGCATGAACAAGTTCCCGCAGTATGTGGGCTGCTGGGACAATTTTGAAGGGCCGCAAGTCCTGGACCACACGCCCTTTACGGATGTGTATCTCATTGAGTCGGCCAATATGGGCCGCGATGCCTTAAAGGACGTTCAGGACGTCTATGAGATGACTGCAGACGCCTTGTTTGAGGACTTCGCCAGTGAGGACTTCGCCAGCTCCAAACGCTCGGCCTCGGTAAACCAGAAGCAGCACAAGGCCGTGGCCTACAACCCGCCCCTGCCAGCAGACTATGGCGCCACCATGCGGCTTTCCTACTGCATGGGTTACTCAGCGTTCGGCCAGTCCATCATGGACACCAAGCAGTCTCAGCAGCAGGACCAGGATGAGTATTGTCTTGCCGCAGCCATGCTGGAGGCGTTCTTCGGCATTGCCTCCACGGACAAGTCGGCGTTGCAGGCAACGGACCAAAAGCGCGATGACTTCATGCGTGAGCACCTGAAGCTCTCATCCTACACTTTTAGCCAGTTCCCAAACTTTGGAAACAAGTCGGACTTGCAGAACCTTTGCGCGCCCTTTGTGGACAACCAATTGGTCCTTGACCTGCTGCATGACGACCACGGCGGCATCGAAGAGGCCATCCAGCAGAAGCTCAATGCTCTGGTGGAGGGGGTCAAGGCGGACCAGGGCAGCCTCAAGGACTGGGCTCGTCTGCTGCGTGAAAAGATCCCGGCCTTGGAGCAGGACGTGATTCGCAACCAGGACACCATGTCCATCACGTGCGAGGAGCGCATCACCAACAGGGGCAAAGAGCTGCGCGCCAAGAAGTACACGATCTTGCATCAGAAACTCTACGAGTACCTGGACAACCGCGACTATGGCGGGTTGGAGTACGTGCTCTCCCTGTCAGAACTCATCAAAACAGCCTTTGCCAGCCCCACCACTGGATTGGCCCTTCAACTGGAGGAAAACGCCCAGCGGTACCGCAAGATCCGCGACGCTTTGAAGACAAACCAAATAGAGGAGACCCTGAACAATGTGGCCAACGCGGTGAAGGGCAGTTTCCTGAGCGGTCCGGACATTAAGAAGGCCTCCATGTATCTTGATGACTTGAAACAGGACCTGGGCGACTACCTGCGCTTTCATGCGCGTAGCGTGGCCGCCACCACTGGCGCCGACGTGCTGCGTGAGTTGACCACGCTCATTGGTGGCAAGCACGGCACGGACGACAAGAATGAGGCCATTTACAGCGGTTTGCTGGCCGAATTCCATGCTGGCCGCCGCGATGTTTTGGCCGTGAGCAAAGAAATTACCCGCACCTCCAAAACCATCGAGGACAGCAAGGACAAAGTCCACGCCAACTACATCTACATCGAGGCGGAAACCACGCCCCAAGAGCTGCCCGAGCCCAAGCTCCTGCGCACCTGGGCAAACGAGGCCTTTAAGGACTTCGAGGGCTCCCAAAAAATATTCCCCATGTTGCGCTCTGCCGACGGCAAGGCCAAACTGCTGAACAAGTTGCGCATGCGCGCAGCCCATGCACGGCTGGCACAGCAGGCTCAGTCCCCGCAGAAACGGCAAGACCCTCTGGTGCGCAAGCTCATGGGCATGGACCCAAGCACCAGGATGAGCAAGTTTACTGAATTTTTAAAGGCTGCCATGCCTTGGATCGACGCGAACTTCGCCGACGTGCCCCTGAGGCAAGACCGCTTCAAGTGTTTCATGGGTGTCATGAATCCCGAAGACTGGCAGCCCATGCTTGATGAACTGCACTCCTGCATCCCTACCTACGCGGGCATCACGGCCACGCAATTCCAACTCAAGAAAACCGGCATCTCCGGTCGTGCCGTGTGCTATTGTGAGATCTCCGGCTTCCCTCTGAGCGTGCTCACGGGCCTAGGGGACTGGCGCACCAAGTACCGCTTGGAGAGCAAAAGATGGCCGCTGCACACCCACAAAGACCCGACGCTCTTTGTTCACCCCATGGTACCGACGCCCCTGGAGCTCAAGCATGCCGCTACGGACATACGTCTGTTTCTGCTGGCGGTGATGCTGCGCAAGCTGGTGCGCAACCACCGGAAGACCACTCCCCCAGGTTTGTACCAGTTGGACTTCGGCCGGGGCGATTGGAAGAACCTGGGCAACGAGCGCTCCTTCCGCCTGGACGGCCTGCCTTCGGAATTCCGTCCGCATGTGGAAAATGCTGTCAACAAGGCTCTGGACGAACTTGATCCCCTGCAGCTTCAAGCCCTTGCTCACCTTGCTGAATATTTTCAGCGTGAGACATATTCTCCTGCCACGCACACCACGGAACGCGGCAAGGACGAGGATCGCCCAGGCTTTGTTTATGGCGTGGCAGCCATGCTCCACGCGGAGCTCACCAAACTGGCCCGCAACCGCAGGCTCACCGATGGTGACCTCCGACTCACTGAGACGTGCCTTGCGGAATGGGGCGAAGGCTGGGCGGATGTGACTCGCTCCTTTGAGAAGTGGACCGAGATCGTACCCGATTCCAACTTGGACGCGATTCCCTGGGAAGTGAAGCCGGCAGAGCCAAACGGGGCGGACCGTTGCAAGCGCAGGGTCAGAAAGGAATTCTTCGACACAGGGTGGTTGCGCAGCCTATGTGTTGGAGCTGAGCCCATGCAGGGGTTGGGGCAGGGCATCCCACCAATCACTGGCTTCATTGCGCCGCCTCCACTCTCTGTGCCTGAATGGTGGGTGGCGGTGAACATGCAGCAAAGTGGCCCCTACGATTTTGCCTCACTGAGGACCCTGGTGGGCACCGGCCAATTGGCACTGACGACCCAGGTATGGAAGCCGGGCCTACCAGCCTGGCTGCCGGCCAGCCAGGTGCCTGAGTTGGCTTGCCTGTTCATGGCACCGCCTCCCCTGGGCATGACTCCGCCCCCTCTGTAGCCGGCGCGCCGACTGCAATCCGTCACTGCGGCGCGGCACTTGGGCAATAGGCCGTGCCGCAGCTCCAACGTGTGAAAGAGATGCTAGAAAACGAGATGAAACCGGACACCCCCCCCTTTTCAGGCCAGAACGCCTGCACGAGCTGCTCGCAAACGCTCTACGGCGAGGTGCTGCACTGCCCATTCTGCGGCGTAGCCCAGCCCGTTGTCGCGTTGCCCAGCTCCAAGTCCTGGAAAAAGCCTCCTCCGCCTCCGGTGGTGGAAAAGCCCATCGTCACGCCTCCTCCTCCGCCTCCGGTGGTGGAAAAGCCCATCGTCACGCCTCCTCCTCCGCCTCCGGTGGTGGAAAAGCCCATCGTCACGCCGGCGAGTCCTGTGGAGGATAAGACCGGGGAGAGCAGGGCCAAGCACGATGCGCCTAGCCCGGTCAGCCCGTGGTTGAAGCCCGCAGTCATTGCCGTAAGCCTGATCATGGTGTTGGGTCTGGGCTATCTTATGCTGAACGGCACCGGAACAGACAGGGCAGTGGAAACCTATGCCATGGCTGAGACGGCTTTTATCAATCGGGACATGGCAACTGCCAAAGGCTACCTGGACAAGCTGCTCGCAAAGGATACCAACAATCCGAAGGCCAGCGCCTTGCTCGGACGCATTCAGGATGTGCTCAAGCGTCATACAGGCCTCATGGCCGATGCGGAGTCTTTGACAAGGCAGGGGAAGGCCGAAGCCGCAGCAAAGAAGCTGAAGACCATCATGAGTGAAGACATCAGCAATCGTCAGGCCCAGGAGAAGCTCCAAGCCATCACCAATTCCCAGGCCAACAAGAACAGCATTTGCCAGGGCCTCTACGTCACTGCCAGCGAAGCTCTGGCCAGAAATGACGTGGTGGTCGCGCAGCAGGCGGCTGCCGATGCCCAAGCGACTGGTTGCAGCCAGGCCTCAAGCATTGTCAGACTCGTCAAGTCGCACATAGCCTCCAATCCGTCCCAAGATGAGAGAGGGGGCAAATCAGCACAGCCACCGAGGACGGACAATTCCCAAGCCTTGGCCGAACTCAAGAAGGCGAAGCACGAGGTGGATGGCGGAAACTGGAAGATCGGACGCCAGATGGCGGAATCTATTTTGAGCCTTGCTGGCGGGGATCCAAAGGTGAAGGCCGAAGCCTTGCGAATCATCGCAGGGAGCGAGGTGGAGAAGAAACGTCAAATGGACGAGATGACGGTGAAATAGCGGCAACAATAACTGAGGGGGGGAGCATGTTTGTTGGAAAACGACTTGTGGCTCTGACAATTGTGATGACGTTGTTGGTCTCTGGCTGCGCGACTACCAAGGGAGGCAGCTCCAGCGACGATGGCAAGTGCGTCGGCGCCGCCGTGGGCGGAGCCTTGGCCGGGGCGCTTATCGGTGCCCTGCTGTCCAAGAATAAGGTGTCCGGCGCGGCTATCGGTGCGGCGGGTGGAGGTCTCCTCGCAGGTGGCCTGTGTCTTGCCGTGACCTCCGAGTCGCGGCAGACCAAAACCGCTGCCGAAGTGGAAATGCAGTTCAAGAGCGCCAACAAGGGCTCGCTGCCTGCTGAGCCAGTGGTCCAGGAATACACAACCACCATCGTTCCGGCCAGCGGCGTGCTGCAGAAGGGCGAGGACCTTGTGATCCAGTCCCAGGCCCAGGTGGTGCGCGGACGCGTGAGCGCTGTGAACAGCGTGGTCGAGAACGTGCAGCTCAAGCTGGGCGACGACGTTCTTCAAAAATTCAGCAAGGAATTGCCCTCCAGCGATGGCGGCGGCGGCTACGAGACCGTACACACTGTGCATATCCCCCCCCGCTTCCAGGACGGCACATACACGGTGACCTCGAACCTTATGGTTAACGGTAAGTTGGCCTCCACACGGCTAGAGTCCTTCCGTGTGGTGACCAGGGATGACGGGGTACGATTTGCCTTGTTAGAAGTCCGCTAGCGCAAGCGTGGTCGTTGTAGACGAAACGTATCCATTGGCTCATTGCCCTCGGGGTTTTCCTTGTTCTGGCAGGGTGGGGCGGATGGTTATACTTCGGTCAGACCCTCAGGCTAACGCAGGTCGTCGGGCAGAAGAACGCCCCTTTTGCGGTGTTGGCTGTGAACCTGATGGACTTTGACACCGGACTCACTCGGTATGACGTCCCCGTGCTGGAGGGCAAGGCAGATAGCGCGTAGCAAGCGAAGGCGTATTTTGTACGATGTGTCTGTTGATGCGACGCCATACACGCGTATGCCTGAGCCGCCGGAGATGGTACGGTGAGTGTAGTTTCCATGAGATGCCCCTACGGCTCCGATTTTTCATGATGCCAGGAGTTTTTTGGGTGCCTGGCGACGCTCAAAGCGACAATAGTTAGAAATTACTGTCGAAGTTTGATTTGCTTTGGGTAAGATATTTCTTTCCTGCTCCCCGCACGGGGCAGCCCCCCTGGAGCAATACTCGCCGTGGAACGCGAGGTCATGACCTCTTCGCCTGCGGTAGGCTGCACCACAAATCCGCACTACAAAAGTCCCGTAAAGGTCGTTATTTTGTAGTGCAGGCAAAAAGTAAACAAATCATTTTAAGGTCCATGTGCCGCCTTGTTTGGATGGCAGTCAAGAGGCCGCGGGTTCAATCCCCTCCAGCTCCACCACTCGATAGATCAAGGGCTTGCGAAGCGATTCGCAAGCCCTTTTTCGTTGGCGCACTCCATTTTCGCACTACATTTTATGCGCGGGCTGAATCGAATTGAGCAGCCTACCCCACCACACCAATCGACACTCAAGCTTCGGCAAACTGACTTGCCCAATATCCTTGGCGCACACGATGAGTGCGTTCGACCTCCCCGTTGTTCCCTTCACGGCCACTGCAAATGGCTGAGGCTCTCAAGCTTCGGCTAGATTGCCCACGTCATCTCAGATGCCCGTCCAGAAAATCCAACACCCTTGCGATGTTTTCCGGAGTCGTAAACCGTTCATCAAGATGGTCCGCACCCTTGAGGACATCGAGAGCGACAACCTTTTCGCCCAGCGCAGCCCGAAGTCTGGCTGCGAAGTGGACGGACTGTCCCAGCGCAATGACCTGGTCCGCATCCCCGTGCTGGATGAGGATTGGCGGGACGCCCGGGCGGATGTGGCTCTCGGGCGAGGCCGCCCGGTAAAGCTCCGGGGCCTCCAGGCTCGTCTTGCCGATGAGCTTGTTGCCCTTCTCCTCCAGCCGCCTGGGGTCGCCCATGGTCAGGAAGTCGATGGGGCCATACCAGTCCACAACAGCGCTGGCTTGGCTGGACTGCTCCGGATTGCCCATGGCCTTGTCCTCCAGAACGCCCGTCCCCCCGGTGACGCCCGCCAGGGCGGCGAGGTTTCCCCCTGCGGAGTCTCCCCACAGGGCAAGTTTGTCCGCCGCCAGCGAGTAGCGCGCGGCGTTGGCGCGCACCCAGCGGATGGCGGCCTTCACGTCATGGATCTGGGCCGGAAACCTCGCCTCACCGCTCAGCCTGTAGTTGATGGAGACAACGGCGTATCCGCGTCTTGTGGCGGCCAGCATGGGCACGATCTGAAAATCCCGCTTGTCGCCCGCAGTAAACGACCCGCCATGAATGGCCAAAATGACCGGGAAGGGCCCGCCGCCCTCCTCCGGCAGATAGATGTCCAGTTTCTCGGCCTGGGAGAGCGAGGCGTAGGGGATGTCCAACCATTTGCGGGTCATCGCCGTTACATCAACCCCCTTGCGACTGCTGAAGATGCCGCGCAGATACTCCTCCACCTGCTGTCCCTTGTCGGTCATCTGGCCTTGCTGGGCGTGAGCCATGCCGCCTGTGCCCAGAATCAGGCAGGCGCAAAGGATGCGCAGAGCGGCGGCGAGTCGTGGTGTTCCGTTCAAGCGGGAGATCATGATGAAGCCCCTCCTGGAATGCGATTGTTTGAGCGCGGAAGACATAGCGCTGGCCGCGCATCCGTTCGGTCAACCACCGCAGCGCCCCCGAAGCTCAAGAAGCTTCTTCGACAATCAATCCAGCAACGGCGCTCTGCCCTCCCTCCGGAACCAGCCGTTCCATGAGAAAGCCCACCGCCACCACGCCGGGCACGGTAAAGGCCAACCGCAAGAGCGCGAACCGAAGCCCGATGAAGCTGCTTTCCATCACCAGCATCGGAATCTTGATGCTCGCCCAGGAGCCCAGGAAGATGGCGATGTTGGCCACCCGCGCGCCCTTGCGGCCCAGGGACACGGCCAGGGGAAAGGCCGCATAGAGCGGTCCGGCCGCTGCCGTGCCCAACAGGAAGGCAAGCACCACCCCGCGCAGGCCGGAACCCGGCCCGAGGTGTCCCTCCACAAGCCTTCGCGGCACCCAGACATCCAGAAGGCCCATGAGCAGCATCACCGGCGGCAAAACGGCCAGCACTTCGCCGAGGAATTCCGCAGAGTTTCCGACCGACCGCCACGCCAGTGCCGGATGGGTAAAGCCCAAAACCAGCTCGATGAGCGCCACCGCCAGGACCAGGCCGTATGGCTTGAACCGGGCCTTCACAGCGTCACCCCCATGAGCGCGCCGATGGTGATGGCCAGGAGAAAGCTCAGGCTCTGCCGGATCATTGTGAAGCGCTTGCCGAAATGCGCCGTCTCCATAGGCGCGGTGACCACACCCACCATGGTCAGCGTGGTTATGAAGGCCGCCAGGGAAGGCAGGCTCACCCCAAGCTTGAGCAGAGATCCGGCCAAAGGGAAGGCCACAGGGGCGGGCATGGTGACCAGCGAGCCGACGGCGGCGACCAGCGCGAATCCGGCCAGCCCGCTGTGACGGAACAGATCCGAAAGTAGTTCCGGCGGCAGCAAGGCCAGCACCAAGCCCACCAGGGCGACCATGCCCAGCAGGTTCGGCGCCAGGTTCATCAGGGAGCGCAAACCAAGGCGCACGCCCTGGCGGGTCCGCGCCGGATCCTTCCAGTTTGAGAGGAGAAGCGCGATTACCGCGAGAGCGTACAAGGCAAGGGAGAGCATGAGGACACCTCCTTAGGTGCAATAAACATCTAGATGTCAATTACAGCATATGAACCACACAGAAACTTGTCAAGCGCCCGGAGCAAGGGCGCACGAAATCCACCCGCAGACCCCCTGCGAGAGGAAGTGCTGTTCATGGCGCCAGGGAAGGCCGTGAAGCGGCTGCTTGGGGAGGCTTATGCTGGATGGGACAAGCGATCGTAGGCGGAGAGGAAACCCTGCAGCAAACTCAAGCGGTGCTCGATTTCGCCTTTCCAGACGGCAAGACGCTCCCAGCCCTTGGGAGTCAGGCGGTAAACCTTGCGGGCCGGGCCAGGGTTCGAGGTGTCCCAGGCGAATGAAAGCTCGCCCTCGGCCTCCAGCGCCTGGAGCGTCCGGTAGATGGCTCCGGTGTCCGGTTTGAGGCCGGGCAACCGTTCCATGAGGGCTGTGTGGATGCCCCCCCCATGCAGAGGCGCCTCGGCCACCACGAGGAGAATGAAAGCTGGCAGGTGGCGGGTCTGGCGGCATTGTTTCTGTGGCATGATGGTCGATCCTCGGGGCAGGTTGCCTTGCTTGTTGGGTTCGCTTGGCGGGAGCATAGCCGCAAAGAGGATCAAGGTGAAGAGGATGCGAGCGGGTTCCGGCCGACGGTTACGTCTACCGTCATAAATCACAGCTTCAATTTTCTCCAGCCCCACCACTCGATAGATCAAGGGCTTGCGATTACGTTCGTAAGCCCTTTCTTGATCGCGCGCCGTTCTTCCCAGAAGTGTCCCGCGCAGGGCCGCCTGTGGTCCTCCTACTCCAATCCCCGCCGGAAAAGCCAGTTCGCCAAGGTTAGCGTCACCACCGCGATGACCGCCAGGGGCCAGACGATGCCGAGCACGGTGAAAAAAGGCATGCCCTTGAGCATGATGCCGCGCACCGCCACCAGGAAGTGCCGCATGGGGTTGGCCAGGGAAACGATCTGCAGGAAGCGCGGCATGGACTCGATGGGGGTGGCGAAGCCGGAAAGCAGCGTGGCCGGCATCATGAAGGTGAAGGTGCCCAGGATGGCCTGCTGCTGGGTGTTGCACAGAGAGGAGATGAACAGCCCGAAGCCCACCACCGAAAACAGGAAGAGCAGCAGGCTCACGAACAGCGACCACAACGAGCCGACGCAGGGAATGTGGAAGAGAAAAACCGCCACGCTGGTAATGAGGAGGCTCTCCAAAAAACCGAGGATCATGGCCGGAATGGTCTTGCCCGCCAGAATCTCCTGTGGCGAAATGGGCGACACGAGGAGCTGGTCAAAGGTGCCCATCTCCCGCTCGCGCGCCACGGAAAGCGCCGTGACGATGAGCCCCACGACCATGCTCAACATCCCGATGAGGTTGGGCACCGTGAACCAGAGGTATTCCAGATTGGGATTGAACCAGTTGCGCGCCACAAGCGTCGCGGGCGGGCCGACCTGCTGCGCTCGCGCGGCCAGGTCGGTGTTGTATTGCTGCACAATGCTTTGGGCGTAGCCCTGCACGATCTGCGCGGCGTTGCTGCGCCGGCCGTCGAGCAGGATGTGCGCCTTGGCGGGCCGGCCCGCAGCCACATCGCGCGAGAAGTCCTCGTCGATGACGAGCACGGCCATGGCCTTCTCCCCCTCCAGCGTGGGCGCGACCTCGCCCTGGCTGGATAAGGGGAACACCCGCGTGAACGAGGGCGAGCCGTTGAAGCGTTGCACCAGCTCCACCGCAGCCTTGCCGCCGTCCTTATCCAGCACGGCAAGCTCGATGTTCTTGACCTCCATGGTCGCGGCGAAGGCGAAGATGGTCAGCTGCATGAGCGGCGGCATGATGAGCACCATGCGGCTCTTCTTGTCGCGCAGCACGGCGAGCAGTTCCTTGATCACGAGGGCCTTAACGCGGGAGAACTTCATGCGATCTTCCTCGCCGTGTTGCGGATGGTCAGCCCGAGGAGCACCACGGCGATGGCCGCCATGCCAAGCATGTTCGGCAGAAGCTGCTCCCAGGCATCGCCCACCAGGAAGATGGTCTTCAGGCAGGACACGTAGTAACGGGCCGCGATGGCATGGGACAGAACCCGGATGGGCAGGGGCATGCCCGCGGGCTCGAACACGTAGCCGGAAAGGAAGTAGGCCGGCAGAAACGCCGCCAGAATGGCCGACTGGGCGGCCACGAACTGGCTGCGCGCGATGGAGGAGATGAACAGCCCGAGCCCGAGGGCCGAGACCATGAACACCGCCGACACTGTGAGCAGAGCGAAGATCGAGCCGCGGAAGGGCACGTGGAACACCACCAGCGTGATGCCCAGGCAGATGAACATGGCCACCATGCCCAGCAGAAAATAGGGCACAAGCTTGCCGAACAGCATCTCAAAGCGCCCCACCGGCGTGGCGAGCATGGCCTCCATGGTGCCGCGCTCCCACTCGCGCGCCACCACCAGCGCGGTCAAGAGCGCGCCGATGAGCGTCAGGTTGATGGCCATGCCGCCGGGCAGCAGGCTGTTCAGGCTCACCAGCTCCTGGTTGTACCAGGTGCGCGGCTCCAGCGACACCGGCTGGTTGAATTCCGCGCCCTTCCCCTGTGCGCGGATCTGCATCCAGGAGAGCCACACGCCCTGTGCGTAGTTCTGGGTGAAGGTCGCGGTGTTCGGCTCCGAGCCGTCGGCGATGACCTGAAACGGCACGCTCTCGCTGGCGCGGGCCAGGCTGCGGCTGAAGGTCTGCGGGATGACCACGATACCGCGCACCTTCCCCGCCACCAGATCGTCCGTAAACTCGCGGCGGTCGTAGCCCACGCGCGTGTTGAAGTATTTGGTGGCCAGGAAAGCCGCCGCCAAGCCCTGGGCCTCGGGCGAGGAGTCCTCAAGCACCAGTCCGATGGGCACGTGGTCGATGTCCAGGTTGGTGGCGAAGCCTGCGAGGAGCGTCAAAAACACCGGCAGGATGAAGCCGATGAGGATGGATGAGGGGTCGCGCACGATCTGCAGCGCCTCCTTCTGGATAATGGCCAGAAGCCGCCGCGCCGCGAGCCTTCTGGATGCCGGGGAGCTCATGCCGCCTCCTTGCGCCGCTCGCTGTCGCCGGCCTGGTCGTCGGCCTCCACCAGGCCCACGAACGCGTCCTCCAGGGTGGGCTCGGGCAGGACCTCGCTCCGCACCTTCTCCTTCAGGTCGTCGGGCGAGCCGATGGCGATGACCCGGCCGCGATACACCAGCCCGATGCGGTCGCAGTACTCGGCCTCGTCCATGAAGTGCGTGGTGACCATCACCGTGACCCCGCGCTCCACCATGCCGTTGATGTGCGTCCAGAACTCGCGCCGGGTGATGGGGTCAACGCCGGAGGTGGGCTCGTCCAGGAAAAGCACCGGGGGCTCGTGCATCACAGCGCAGGCGAGCGCCAGGCGCTGCTTGAAGCCGAGAGGCAGCGTATCGGCGGAGGCGGAAAGGTGCGGGGAGAGCGCGAAGGTCTCGATCATGCCCTCCACGGCGTTCCAGCGCCGCGCGCCCTCCAGGCCGTAGACCCCGGAGAAGAACTCCAGATTCTGGCGCACCGAGAGCGTGCCGTAAAGCGAGAACTTCTGGGCCATGTAGCCGATGCGCGAGCGCGCAGCCCCCTTCGACTTGCCCAGCACCAGCCCATCCACCAGGGCCTGGCCTGCCGTGGGCTTGAGCAGGCCGCACATCATCTTGAAGGTGGTGGACTTGCCAGCGCCGTTGGGGCCAAGCAGGCCGAAGATCTCGCCCTGCCTGATGGCGAAGTCAATGTCCTGGGCCGCGGTAAAGTCGCCGAAACGTTTGGTGAGGCCACGGGCCTCCACCACGCTGCCTTCGCTGTGCGGCTTGTTCTCCATGTGCTCGGCAAGCGGCGAGACCCCGCCAGGGCCGCCGCCCAGGATGTCCAGAAAGGCGTCCTCGAAGCGCGGTGGAACCGGGACGACCACGGCTTCCGGCCCGGCGCGGATGGCCTCCACGTCCGGCGGCGGTGCGTCGGATGCCAACACGAGGCGCACGTGCCTGCCCTGGATGACGCCGTCCATGACCCCCGGCTGGCCCAGCGCCCGGCGCAGAACGCTGCGGCGATTGCCCGAGACGCCGCGCACCTGGACCACGCGGCCGGTCACGCGGCCGGTCATCTCCGCGGGCAGTCCCGAAAAAAGCAGCCGCCCGGCGGAGAGCAGAAGCACCTCGTCGCAGCCCTCGGCCTCGTCGAGGTAGGAGGTGCTCCAGAGCACGCCGATGCCCTCGTCGGCCAGCGCGCGGACCATGCGCCACAGTTCGCGCCGCGAGATGGGATCCACGCCCACGCTGGGCTCGTCGAGCAGCAGCAGCTCCGGCCGTCGGATCATGGCGCAGGCCAGGCCCAGCTTCTGCTTCATGCCGCCGGAGAGCCGCCCGGCCAGGCGTTTGGTGAAGGGGGCAAGCCCCGTGAAGTGCAGCAGCCGGTCGAAGGTGGCGGTGCGCTCGGCCGCGGGCAGCCCGCGCACCTCGGCGAAGAGCCGCATGTTCTCGGCCACGCTCAGATCCTCATACAGGCCGAACTTCTGCGGCATGTAGCCGATGCGCTCGTGCAGGGCATCGGACTGCGCCGCCGGATCGAGGCCAAGCACCGAGACGCTGCCGGAGCTTGCGTCGAGCAGACCGGCCAGAAGGCGGATGTAAGTGGTTTTGCCCGCGCCGTCCGGGCCCACAAGCCCGGTGACGCGGCCCGGGCGGATGTCCGCCGTGACGCCTTCGAGCGCGAGGGCCGCCCCGGGTGCGTAGCGGAAGGCGAGCTCCCGCGCCTCGACCAGGGCGGCGCTCATTGCCCAGGCCCCTTGGCTGTCGTCGTCCCCGCCGGGGCGGCGCGGACGGTCACGGGCATGCCCTGACGCAGTTCCTTGTCCGGCTCGTTCACCACGATGCGGATGCGGTACACGAGATCCGTGCGCAAGGTCTCGGTCTCCACGTTCTTGGGCGTAAACTCGGCCACCGGGGAAATGAATCCCACAACGCCCTTATAGGGCCGGTCTGGACGGCTGTCGGTGTACACCCGCACGGGCATGCCCTGGCTGACCTTGCCAAGCAGCGGTTCGGGCACGTAGGCGCGCACCCAGACGGGCTTGTCGAGCGAAAGCACGAGGACCGTGGCCCCCGCCTCAGCCATGGCCCCGGGCTCGCGCACGCGGGAGATCACCGTACCGTCCGCTGGGGCGATGATCTTCGTGTCGTTCAGATCCGTAGTGGCTGCGGCCACAGCCGCATCGGCCGAGCGCAGGCTGGCCGCCACGCCCTGCACGTCCTCGGTGCGAAAGCCGGCGTTTTGCAACTGCAGGGCCTTGCGAACGCTTTGGAGCTGGGCCTGCAACGCATCGCGGCTGGCCACGGCGTCGTCATACTCCTGGGCCGAAATGGCACCGCTCTTGAACAACAACTCGCGACGCTTGGCCAGGGTAGCGGCATTCTTCACCTGGGCATCAATCTGGGCCACCTGCGCCCTGGCCTGGGCGATCTCCTCGGCGCGGTTGCCCGCGCGGTACTTGGCCATGTTCGCGGCGGCCGCGTCGCGGTCGCCAGCCGCCTTGTCCCGGGCGTCACGGTAGTGCTGGGCGTCGAGGACGGCGAGCAGCTCCCCGGCCTTGGCCTGGTCGCCTTCATCCACGCGCACTTCGGCCAGCTTGCCGGGCACGCGGAAGGACAGCTCAACTTCGCGGATGTCCACGTTGCCAAAGAGCTTCAGCTCCTCGCCATGGTGTGAATTTCTCTGAATGATGAACCAAGCCAAGCCGCAGAGGGCTGCGACCGCAAGGACCACCAGGATGCGCTTCCTGTTCATATGCGATCCTCCTGTCGGCCGCACGCGCAGCCGGGCTGGTCCACCGGCGTAAAGCCGTCCACAATGGCCTCTACTTGCTGGATGCCGAAGCGGACGATGCATTCCATGATCTCATCCGACAACTTTTCGCAGTCGAGACGGCGCAGAGTGGCCGCCATGCCCACGCGGAAGATGACGAACTGCCCCATGATGGACAGGGTGCGCAGCCGGAGTTCCCTATTGTCCGTGGGAAGCCCGGTGAGCCGGCCGAGAACCGCCGCCCAGGCCGCCTGGACCTTCTCGAAAAAACCGCTGTAGAGGAGGTCGAAGGACGCGGTGGGCGCGATCTGTTCCTGCATCATGATCTGGCTGAAGGCCTGCGACTGTTCGCCGCCGATCATCACGCCCACCATGGTGCGCACCAGGACGCGCAGGGTTTCAAGCAGCTTCTCGCGACTCGCCGAGGCGTCGGCGCAGACCGTGAGCACACGGTCCAGCCCCGGCCCGATCTCCGCCATCTTAATCTCCACGATGTGTTCGAGCACCGCGCGGTAAAGCCCCTCTTTGCCGCCGAAATGATAGGAGATGGACCCGAGGTTCGCGTCTGCGGCCGTGGCCAGCGCGCGCGTGCTTGTGGCCTCGAAGCCATGCAGACCGAAGAGCCTGACCCCGGTCTCGATGAGCTTGCGCCGGGTCGCGCCTTCGTTCGCGTGAGTATTCTTGGATGGCATTTGAACGCTCCTTGCCTCTGTCCGGGATATATTCAATCGAATGATTAATTCCTCTACGCCATTTGTCAAGCGCTTTTCCGCAGCATGTTCCCGCAGCCAACGGATGGAGTGCGCCCACTCCGGGCGGGCGTGTTCACACCACGCGGTTATTTTTGCCACCCCCCGCTCCGGCTGTGCAGCGGGCTTCCCGACGCATGGGGCTACGGCTCCCGCCGGACGCGACAGTGCCCGCCTTCGCAGGTCTGACCGGCCCTCCTGAACCTGAGCCAGAAATTACGTTCTATCCCCAGACAAGGGGAATGGGCAGGAAAAGACGCGTGTCAGAGACGATCATTTCCAGGTGGCAGGAAACCGAGGCGACATTCTCAAGGGATAAGACCTCAGACGTGAAAGGGCCCCGTGTTGGGACGCGGGGTGTCGGAACAGGCGTTCCACAACAGGCGCAACGAGACCGTGGGCCTGAAGGTCGAAACAGGCAGTCCTGCCCGCATGGCGGAAACGCCCAAACCACTTCCTCTCGCAGTTCCAGCAGAAACGGGGTCAGGCACGTTGCGAATGCACCGGACGCCTTGCCACAAACAGGAAAAAGAACTCACAAATAGTTAACCATGGAAACCATTTTACTATTTTTAACTCTCTAAAATTGTGCATTCTCGTGCGCGCACTTGCACACCAGAATGCCCCACTTGCACAGGACACTCCCCCAGTTGGCTGCCGACGCTGCCCCCGCACGGCTCGAAGAACCGCTCCAACAAGCGCCAAAGCATGCCCAAAAGAAAAGGGCCGACCAATCAGGTCGACCCTTTGTGAAGTTCCCGTCGGACGAAGGACCTAGGAGGTCAGGGATATTGACTGCGTTTCGCTGCTGTTGAACAGGTCCGCAAAGTAACCATCGACACTCTGATATGCGCTGCTGGCCTTCTGGCGGAGCAGAAGATTGGACATCGCGGCGGAGTTGAGATCCGACCCCTCGGAGCTGCCACTGCTGCTGGCCGAAGTGAAGAGACTCTTCATCAGCGTGTCCATCTTGGCGGAGTCGCTGCCTGATGCGCTGCCAGATGAACCGTTGGCCGCCGTCCCGCTTGCGGCGTAAGCGCCATTCTGCGCACTGTTCATGCTGGAGAAGAGATTCTGAGCGAGTTCTTCTTCCAGCTGGCTCAGAACATCCCCTTGCGTGCTTCCGGCATTGCTGGCTGCCTGGGGACCCTCGGCCCCTCCCGCATGATGGTGGTGGTGGTGGACCCCATGGCTAGCGTTACTGGCCGTCGTGGACGAAACACTCGCGTTGGAGGTGAGCGCGGAAACGCCTGAGGAGTCACCACTGGAGATGCTCGACGCAAGGCCACCCCCGCTGGACATCCCTCCCGGACTCTGGGACGACGTGACGCCTTGGCTGAGGCTCGTCTGGAGCAGGCCCAGCTGGGAGCTTTGCGACATCTCATTGCCCATCTGGGCTTGCATCTTCTCGCGCTGCGTCGCGAGAGCGGCTGTGAGCTCCGTGCTGCTCAAGCTGCCATCGCCATCGGTATCGAACTTAGCCAGCTGGGATGCGCTGATGCCCAGCTCGGATGCAGACAGGCTGCCGCTGAAATCCGTATCCTTTGCGGACAGGATGCTCGCGGCAAGACTGCTGTCCCTGTCATTTACGCTAGAACCAGAATTTGTGCTGTTAACTTGCATAGTCAGCTCCTTATCCATTCTCTGCACGCCAATGACAGAGAATGAAGAACACCAAACGTTTCCACTGGGGCTCGTCGTTCTGAGCGGTTCCTGCCGCTCGAATGTTCATCCCACTGGCGCCTCCCTTGCTTCCCCTCCCTGGCGGAAAGCAGAGCATGCAAATATTGCCGACACCGCCAGGGATTGCGCAGGCACCTCCGCCTGGAAATAACCATTCAAGGGCCCATCTTGCCGGCTAGCGCCCAGGCCCTATCTGCGCATGCGCCTGCGAACAGGCGGCCTAAGCCGTCAGGGGCGCTTGCTGTCGATTTGAGCACGTTTGGCCATGCGGCAATTGTTTCCGCGAGCAACTACTTGCAAAGAAGGGGCCAGCGCTCCGTGCCCACGAGCGAAACCTCGGCTCACAAGTCCTTGCCGCAACAATCGTGACAATGGCACTCACTTACACTGCATCACCATAGAATAGCACGTAATTCAAGGACACCGGGACGCCTGGGTGTGAAGGACATGCAAGGAGCCGTGGGCCCAACACCTTCTTGTTTCCGCTCCACGATGGAACAAGGCTGGCAATCCATTGCCTGCGATAGCCGCCCGCCCTGTTGCCCGACCCAAGCGGCTCTGCTATGTCTAGGTGCAGGAACTTCGGACCCGCGCCTTCCGTGCGGTTCCAACCCCCTTGTGAGGACGCCGTGCACTCAGAGAACCGTCTGATCCTGGAACTCCCGCCGGACGTGGCCTTCCTGCCCGCCGCAACAGCCACGGCGGAGAACGCCGCCGAGGTCTTCGGCCTGGACCGCAGCGGCGCGCTCAAGCTCTCGCTGGCGGTGGAGGAATTCTTCGCCTATCTGTGCCGCTTCGCCGGGCGCGAAGAACCTCTGCGCCTGACCTTGAGCCAGGGCGGCACCTTCGTGCGCGTGGCCTTCCGCTTCCGCGCCGGCGAGGTCAGCCTGCGAGCGCTCAACTTCGCGGCCAGTGTGGACCTGGATGAGGAGTCCGGGAGCCTGGGCGACGAGCTGGGTCTGCTTTTGGCCTCACGCACCACGGACCGTTGCAGCCTGGAATCCAGCGGTTCCGGCGTCTATGTGTTGCAGGCCGAGGTGGACCGGAACTATCCCGAGGCCGAACCCCTGCGGACTCCGCAGACACTCTGCCCGCCCATCAGAGTGCCCCGCACCGAGGACGAGCCGCTGCACGCGGGTCTGCTCCAGCACGCGGCGCTTCTGGCCGCAGGGCATTACCCCGTGCGTTCCTGCCCCAACAGTTTTTTCAGGCCCGCGCGTTTCGCGGACATGGTGGCCGCGGGCCAGTACCAGGCCTTGCTGGCCCAGGACGGCGCGGACAAACCAGCCGGGCTTTTGTGCTGGCGCAACTCCGGCCCGCGCGCCGTGGTCTTCTCCGGCCCGTACATCTTTGACGACAGCGCGGACCAGGCTCTGGGCCAGGAGGCCGCGCGCCTGCTCGTGGAGCGTTTTCTGTCCATGGTGGCCAGGACCGAGGCCCTGTGTGCCTTCAGCGAGCGTCCAACACCGGATGTGCCCAAGGGCTGGTTCGAACGCCTGGGCAGCCTGACCCTGCGCAACGAGGCCGGAGCCGAGTCCGCGGGCAAGCCCCAGGCCGCCCTGTTCCGCCACCTGCGCGAGGACGTGGGCGGCGCGGTATGGGCGCATGCGGACCTTGAGCCCTTCCTCACGCGCCAGTACGACCGCCTGGCCTTTTCCCGTGATATCCTGCGGGTCGAGCCCACCCGAACCTCGCGACTGCCCCAGCATTCGCTCCTGGCCACCTCGCTCGACCGGCGGCGCGGCCTTGCGATTCTGCGACCCCTTTTGGACGGACAGGACTTCGCGGCCAATCTAGCAGCCCATGTGCAAGCGCTGCGGGAAGAAGACGTGGACAACGCGCCGGACATCCTGCTGCACCTGGACCTCTCTGAACCATGGCAGGCCGCGCTGTTTCCAACCCTGACGGCCTGCGGCTTTCAGCCGCGGCTCATCCTGCCCCACGCGGGCGCCTCCGACCTTCTGGTGTGCCAGCATGTCCCTGCCGATAGCTGAGCTGGTGCCGTCGCACATCCGGTCCTTCGAGGCCTACGTGCCGAGCCGCCCGGACCCGGAGCTCATGCGCGTGTACAAGGTGGACCACCTGCACCGCCTGAACAACAACGAGAACGCCCTGGGCCCGCCGCCTGCGGCGCAGCGCGTCATCGACGGCTTCGAGCCGCCGCGCTCGGCCATCTATCCCAGCGGCGACTGCTTCTTTCTGCGCCAGGCGTTGGGCGAGCGCTTCGGCATGGACCCGGAGCGTTTCCTGGTGGGCAACGGTTCCTGCGAGGTCATCGCGAGCGTCATCAAGGCCTTCTGTGAAAAGGGCGACAACATCATCACGGCGGACAAGACCTTTGCCGTGTACGAATGGGTGGCGGAGTTCTCCGGGTTCGAGGCCAGGCTGATCCCGCTCCTGGACTACGCCTTCGATCCCGAGGCCATGCTGGCGGCCATGGACGGGCGCACCAAGATCCTGTTCGTGTGCAACCCCAACAACCCCACTGGCACGTGGTGGAACCGCCAGACAATGGAGCGCTTCCTAGCGCGCGTGGACGGCCGGGCCATCGTTGTCCTCGACGAAGCCTACCGCGAATACGTGGACGATCCGGATTTCCCGGACGGCATGGAGCTGATGGAGCGCCACAGGAACGTCGTGGTGTTCCGCACCTTTTCCAAGATGTACGCCCTGGCTGGCCTGCGCGTGGGCTACGTGTGCGGGCAGAAGGACGTCATCGACTACATCCGGCGCACGCACATCGTCTATTCCGTCAACGGCCTGGGGCAGCTGGCCGCCAGGGCCGCGCTCGGGGACGACGCCGAGCACATCCTCGCCACCCGGAGCATGGTGGCGCGCGCCCGGGAAATTATCCTGCCGGCCTTCCGCGAGCTGGAGCTGCCTTACGTGTCCGGCGCGGGCAACTTCGTCATGGTCAAGACCCCGGCGTCCGACTCGCTCATCTATCGCCAGCTCATGCGCCGGGGAATCATGGTGCGCACCATGACCGGCTTCCGCTTCCCCAACTGGATCCGCGTGAGCTTGGTGCAAGAGCCCGCTATGCGGGACTTTCTGGCGGGCTTCCGTGAGGTCGTCACCCAGGTGCGCGAGGATGCCGAGGGCGAAGAGGCATGAACGCGGAGGCCCAGCCGAAGTCCCTCGCAAGCTATGAGTTCATCGCCCTGTGCGTGGTCGGTCTGCTGTGCTTTTGCAACATAGCAATTTTTTATGGATTTTATAACTACCTGCAAGGACTTGGCATTCCAGCTGCGTGGCGTGGGCCGCTCCTGGCGCTGGAGCCGCTCACGGCCCTGGCCTTGCGGCCCTGGCTCAGCGCGGCCCTGAACCTCTCGAACTGCACCCGGGCCATGCGTATCGGGGTGTGCCTGGTCATCCTGGCCCTGGCGAGCTATCCCGTCGCCACAGCCCTCCCGGTGCTGGCGCTGGTGCGCATACTGCACGGCGCGGGGTATGTGCTCCTGCTCTCCGGGCTCATCACCACCTTCACGCACATCCTGCCGCAGGGGCGTGTGGCGCAAGGCTTCGGCATCCTGTCCCTCGCCTCGCTCTTGCCCAGCGCGCTCATGCCGCCCTTTGTGGAGGCGGTGACGCCCTTTCTGCCCGGACCGGGCTACGCCTACGCCGTGGCCGCGCCGCTCATGGTCCCCGCGCTCCTCCTGCTGGCCCCGCTGGGCCGCAAGACCCGCGCCCTGGCCGCGGCCCTGCCGCAGGAACACAGCCAGCGCCCGGCCTGGGCCGAGGTGCGCGCCAACCTGCGCTTGCCCGGCGTGGCCGCGCTGATCCTGGGGCAGTTGGGCCTGCTGACCGGCCACACCATCGTCTATTTTTTCATCAAAAGCTGGAGCCTGGCCCTGGGCACCGGCAACCCCGGCCTGTTCTTCACCTGCGCCAACGTGGCCACCATCGCCCTGCGCGTGCTGGGCATGCGGCACCTGGACAAGCTGAACCCCGGGCGCACCACGGGGCTGGCCCTGCTTTTCTTGGCCGTGCTTGTGCCCTGCTTCACGCTTGCGGGCAGCCAGACCGTGCTCAACGTCATGGCCGTTTTCTACGGCCTGGCCTTGGGCCTGGGCATGCCGCTGTTCAACGCGGCCATGTTCCACGTAAGCCCAAAGCGCCTGCGCGGGCTGAACACGAATCTGCTTCTGGTGGCGATGGACGCCGGATTCATACTGGGACCGATGATCGGAGGCTGGGTGCTGGCGGCGGGCTTGAGCCAGCAGAGCCTGTTTGTGATGAGCGGGGCCATCCTGCTCATGGCCGCGCTGACTGTGCTTCCCGTGGGGCGGCTCACCTCGGCTGAGAAGGACGTCTAAAGCGCAGCCAAACGCAGCAGCAGGTTGCCCGCCACTTCGCTGCGGTACGCCGCGCTGGCGCGCAGATCATCAATAGGCTGGACGCGGGCCCGGACGACAGCCGCCGCGCGTTTGAGCGCAGTCAGGGTCGGGCGTTGTCCCAGGAGCGCGGCCTCGGCCTCCGGGCAGCGCCAGACGGTCGGGCCCACGCTGCCCCAAGCCAGACGCGCCTCGACGGCCTTTCCGCGCGCATCCAGACGCAGCAGCGCCGCCAGACTCACCACGGCCACGGCCAGGGCGCTTCTGCGGCCCACCTTCTCGAAATGCCGCACCGCGAACTCCCGCGCCGAAGGCGCAAGCACCGCCGTGACTATCTCGCCAGGCGCAAGCCGCGTGCGGCCCGGCCCGGTGATGAAATCGGCCAGGGCCATGCGCCGTACGCCAGCGGCCGAGGCCAGCTCAACACTGGCGCCCAGCACCATGAGCGGCGGCAGGGTGTCGCCCGCTGGCGAGGCCGTGCACAGATTGCCGCCCAGGGTGCCCATGTTGCGGATGGGCGGCGAGCCCAGATCCGCCAGGGCGGCGGCGAGCACTGGCAGTTCCACGCGCACCAGCGGGTGGGCCAGCAACCCGGCGTGGGTCGTGGCAGCGCCCAGGCGCAGGGCGCCATCCGGCTCCCGCGCCACGCCGCACAGTTCCTCCAGCCCGTCCAGGCGCACCAGGCTGGACGGGACCTTGCGGCCCTGGCGCAGATCCGCGCGCAGGCGCACGAGCAGATCCGTGCCGCCCGCAAGGACGCGCGCGCCAGGCGCGGCCAGCGCCGCAAAGAGTTCCGGCAGTTCGCGCGGGGTCAGCACGTTCACCGCGCATCCTCCGTCTTGCCCTTGCGCGCCGCCAGCTCCCTGGCCGCAGCCTCCACGGCGTCGATGATCTTCACGTAGCCCGTGCAGCGGCAGAGGTTGCCGGAAACGGCCCGGCGGATGTCCTCGCGCGCGGGGGCGGGATTCTCGGCCAGCAGCCCGGCTGCGGCGACTGCCATCCCCGGAGTGCAAAAGCCGCACTGCACCGCGCCGTGCTCGGCAAAGGCCCGCTGCACGGGATGCGGTTTTTCCGCCGTGCCCAGGCCAGCGGCAGTGACCACCGTGCGGCCTTCCAACTGCGCGGCGAGCATGAGGCAGGAAAGCTTCTGCACGCCGTCCACCAGCACGGAGCAGGCCCCGCACTCACCCGTGCCGCAGCCCTCTTTCACGTCGAGCGCGCCCAGTTCCTCGCGCAGCAGGTCCACGGCCCGGCGGTCCGGTTCCGCGTCCAGGCGCACGGTCGCGCCGTTCAGAATAAATGAAAGCTTCATGTCCGCCTCCGGCGCGGCTTTTTCCGCAGCGCTGTCAGCACACGCTCCGGAGTGAAGGGCAGGTCGCGCAGGCGCGCGCCCGTGGCCTCGTAAAGCGCCGCGCCGACGGCCGGGGCCGGACCGTTCAGGCCCACCTCGCCCACGCCCTTGAGCCCGTGCGGGCCGGTCTCCTCGCAGCCCTCCACCGCCTCGGACGCGATGTCCGGGAGGTCCAGCGCCGTGGGGATGAGATACGTGGACAGGTCGCCGGTAAGGATGCGGCCTTCGGCCAGACGAAAATCCTCCAGAAGCGCATAGCCCAGGCCCTGGGCCACGCCGCCCTGGGCCTGCTGATCGAACCCCTGGCGGTGCAGCACGCGGCCGCCGTCGGTGACGGCAAGATAGTCGCACACGCGCACCCGGCCGGTCAGCTCATCCACCTCGATGCGCGCCAGGTGCGCGGCATAGGCGAAGAGCAGGTGTGGAAAGCCGATGAAAAAACTCTTGCCGGTGTCCGGCGGGTTCTGGGCCACGGGCATGAGGGCCTCGGCCACGCACACGCGGTCGTCACGGCTAAGGAAGCCCGCCATGGCGGCCAGGGGCAGGCTCTTGCCCGTGGGCCGGTGACGCACCATGCCAGGGAGGAGCTCCATGCCCTCCAGGTTGTCGCAGAAAAGCGCCATGGCCGCGCGGGAAAGCAGCTTCACGCGCATTGCCGCACAGGCCTTGAGCAGCGCATTGCCATAGGTGTAGGTGGTGCGCCCGGCTGAGGACGAGCCCGAGGGCAGACATTGCTCCGTGTCCGGCTGGACAAGGCCGATGGCCGATGGCGGTTGGTTCAGCTCCTGCGAGGCCAGCAGGGCGAAGGCCGAGGAATTGCCCTGGCCCATGTCGGGCACGCCGTTGTACACGAGAAAACCGCCCGCCTCCGTCAGCTCCAGCTTGGCGATGGCCATGTCCGCCAAGCCTCGGCCATATCCCATGCCATTGAACACGGCGGCGAGGCCGACCCCGCGCCGGGTAAACGCCGGAGCCCCGGCCCGCCACGCCTCCCGCGTGGTCCACAGCGGGTGCGCGGCCACAGCGTCCAGGCAATCGGTGAGCTGCGCCGAGCCGGTGAGCCGAACCCCGGAACAGTTCTCATCGCCGTGCCGCAGGGCGTTTTTGCGCCGCAGGGCCAGCGGGTCCAGGCCGAGCTTTTCCGCCAGCTCGTCCATGAGCGACTCAAAGGCCGGGCTCACCTGGGCCACGCCAAAGCCCCGAAAGGCCCCGGCAATGGGGTTGTTCGTGTATACGCAGCGGCCTACCACGCGCACGTGCGGGATGCGGTAGGGTCCGGCCGCATGCTCCATGGAAAGCTCCATGACCTCACTGCCCAGGTGCGCGTAGGCCCCGGTGTCGAAAACAACCCGGCAGGACAGCGCCACGAGGGTGCCGTCCCTCTCCGCGCCCAGGGCGTAGCGCAGGCGCACGGCGTGGCGCTTGTATCCGGCCAGTATGCTTTCCTCCCGGTCCCAGACCATGCGCACGGGTCGGCCCCCGGCCTTGAGCGCGGCAAGCCCCAGCAGACACTGCACCGTGGCCCCGTCCTTGCCGCCGAAGCCGCCGCCCAAATGCGGCGCGCGCACGCGGATCTTGAACGGGTTGAGGCCCAGGGCATGGCCGATCTCAAAGCGGTCGCGGAACGGGCTCTGGGTGCTCACGGTCATTTGGAGCGCACCGTCCGGCAACAGCTGCGCCACGCCGCACGGGGTTTCCAGAAAAGCGTGTTCCTGCACCGGGGTGGAAAATTCGCCGCGCACCAGCACCGGCACGGACTTAAGCGCGGCCCGGGCGTCGCCCTTCTCGATGACCGCGCCGAGGAGCAGGTTGCCGCCCTTGCGGCCCGCGTGGACCTGGGGCGCGCCTTTTTTGAGCGCCTCCTCGGGGTCGAACACCCCTGGCAGGGGCTCAATATCCGCGCGCAGGGCGGCCAGCCCGGCCCGCAAGGCCTCGGGCGACTCGGCCAGCACCAGGGCCACAGGATCGCCCGCGTGGCGGAGGACCTCGCCGCAGAGCACGGGCTGGTCCTTGTGCACGATGCCCTGGAGGTTCGCGCCCGGCACATCCGCGGCGGTCAGCACGCGCAGCACGCCGGGCACAGCCAGGGCGGCCGTCGTGTCCACCCCGCGCACGCGGCCGTGGGCCATGCCCCCTTCAGGGCCGAACAGCGCGCCGGGCCGAAACGCCCCGGCCCACAGGCAGCCCTCGGGACGGGCGTCGAAGGCGTAGCGTTCCGCGCCCAGCGCCTTGGCCAGGGCATCGGCGCGCGGCGGCGATGGAGGCAGTGATGGCGCGTGGCGCTTCGGCACGGCCTGCTACTCCGGCACCGGCAGACTGATCACTTCAGGCGCGCCGAACTCGCGCACGGCTCGGCCCAGGTCCTCCACCACCCATTGCCCCACCTCGCTCATGTCAGGGGTGTGGAGACGCAGCCCGGCCAGGGTCACGGGCTCAAGAAAGCGCTGGAGCATGACCGCGTCCGGCCCCGGACCCACTCCCGCGAACCACAGCGGCATATACGCACCGAAGAAAAACCCTTCCTGGCGCAGCTGGCGCGCCGCCTGCCCCACCCAGGCCTCGCCCAGGCACAAAAACACCTGCACCAGGACCGCCTGATCGTTGCGCGCAGCCTCAAGCTCCGCAGCCAGGCACACGGCGAAATCCGCGCCGATGCGGGACACGGTGACGCGCCGCACCCCGGCGAAGGCGAAATGCCGCGACTCGATCACCGTGGCGGCCTGTGCCGGGACCTCGGCATCTCCCTGCGCCACTTGGCGGGAAAGCTCCCAACGCCCCATGAGGGCCTGCACCTGGCCACCCCAGTCTCCGGGCAGAAACAGCGGGCCAGGCGTGTCACGGTCCACGCGCTGGGCGTACAGACAGCTGGCCCGGCCCAAAACGCCCTCGCCCGCGTATGCGGTCTCGGGCATGAGACCCAGTTCCAACCCGCAGGAGGCGAAGCCCGAACCGTGGATCATCTTCTGCGTCGCCATGTGGTGGCACACGGCCTCACCATATATGGCATCCACGCCCTCGGCCTTGCCGAACAGGTGCTCCACGGCGAAACGGTGCATGCGGAAGGCGGCGGGAGTCTGGCGGTAGGCCTTGTCCACCATGATCTGGCCGTATTCGTAGAAGCGCGGGTTGGGCGACGAACTGCGGTAGATGGCGCCGTGCCCGGCGATTGATCCGTCCGGGGTGCAGGCCACTACGGTGTGGAACTGGTGCGTACGGTTGGCCTCAATCAAAAGCTCCGGGATGTAGGGCTCGTCCACGGGGTAGCTCGCCCCGTAGGTCTGGTAGAACAGCCGCGCCACGCCTGGAGCGTCCGCGGGTTCAAAAAGCCGGGCGGTCGCCTTTTGTCCGGGCGTCAGCTCCACATAGCCCGCCTTGAGCGCGGCGAGGGCTTCGGCCCTGGTCATGCGGCCGCTCATCCACGCTCCGCAAGGAATCGCGCGAAGTCATCCAAGGTGCGCAGGTTCATGGCTGTCATTTCATCCAGCACCACCCCGCAGCGGTCCTCCACCAGGGCGCAAAAGGTCGGCAAGTCGACGGAATCGAGCCCCTGTTTGAGCAGCGGCGCGGATGGATCAAGAGCGCGCACCAGTTCTGGGCGCAGCCCGGCTTCTTCCAACAATCCACGGAGTTCCTCAACACTCTTGGCCATGTGCAATTCCTTCTCCCCCGTTTAATTGGCGCAGGCGAAAGCGCTGCACCTTGCCCGTGGGGGTTTTGGGCAGGTCATCGTGAAACAGCACGCGCACCGGACACATCTGCGGGGGCAGCGCGTGGCGCGCGTGACGCAGAATTTCCGTGGCGAGCCCTGGCCCGGCTTCGAAATCAGGGCGGAGCACCACATGGGCACAGGGCCGGACAAGGCCCTCCACGGCCCCCCCGGCCACGGCGCAGTCGAGCACCGCCGGATGCGTGCGCACGCCCTCCTCCACCTGCACCGGGGAGACCCAGTGCGCGCCGACCTTGAGCATGTCGTCGCTGCGGCCCCGGTGGCTGAACACGCCACCCTCGCGCACGCAAACATCGCCCGTGGCCAGCCAGCCGTCGGGGAGCATGGCTTCCCGCGTCTTCTCGGGTCGGCTCCAATAGCCGGTGGCGATGCCCACGCCGCGCACATGCAGGTTGCCCGGCGTCCCACCGGGCACAGGCGCACCCGCGTCGTCCACCAGCCGGGCCTCGTAGCCGGGCACCACAACGCCGCTGGCGCCGCAGCGCACCTGGCCGGGCCTGTTGCAGATGAATACGTTCATGGCCTCGGTGGATCCGATGCCGTCCAGAATCTCCACCCCCGTGGCGCGCATCCATTCGCGGCACAACCCTTCGGGCAGGGCCTCGCCCGCGGAGAAGCACAGGCGCAGGGATGCGATGTCCATATCCGCCGCGCCCGGTTCATAGGCCCGCAGCATCATGTTGTAGAGCGTGGGCACGCAGAAAAATAACGTGGGCCGGTGCCGGGAAAGGGTCGCGAACAGCTCATACGGCCCCGGCTTGCCGGGAAGAAGCACCGCCGTGGCGCCAGCCACCAGGGTCAGGCCAAGGGAACTTGCCAGGCCATAGGCGAAGGACAGCTTGCTGGCCGAAAAAATGACGTCCGCCCCGCTGACGCCGAGCACCTCCCCGCCCCAGCCCGCGGCGGGAACGAGCAGATCCTCCTGCCGGTGGACCACGCCCTTGGGACGGCCCGTGGAGCCGGAGCTGTAGAGCATGAAGCCCGGCAGATCCTCCGGGGGCGGCACGGCCTCAAACTCCGAGGGATGGTCCGCAAGCCCCCAGGGCCCGTGCAGGCTGCACGCGAGCACGCAGCTCACCGTTGCGGAGCCGCGCGCGGCCAGGGCCGCCGAGGAGTCCTCCCAGGTGACGAGGGCCTTGGCCCCACAGTCCTCCAGGATGAAGGCATAATCGGCCTGGGCAAGCTGGGCGCTGACGGGCACCGGGGCGGCGGCCAGCAGCATGGCCCCCAGGAAGGCCTTCACCGCCGCGAAGCTGTCCGGCAATACCAGAACAACGCGGTCGCCGGGGCCGAGCCCGCGCGCGCGCAGCAGGTTGGCGAAGCGGGCGGCGTCGGCGACCAGGGCCGCGTGGGTCAGAATGTCGTCCCCGCACAGGTAGGCGGCCTTGGCCGGGCTGCGCTCAAGATTGCGGGCCAGGAGCCAGGCGGCGACATTTACGGGTGCAGACATGGGACATTCCTCGGAAGGTCGTGCTCGTTTTGGCTGGAGGGTATAACACATAGCAGATGCGGTTTGCGCCGGTCAACTCAAAGCGTTTCCGCTCCCTGTAAAAGGCCTTCGGCCGGTCCTTGCTGGACACCGAAAGGACATGCGGCTATGCTTAAAAAATGCGAAAAATATCGGCAACGCTTTGGCATCGCCTGGGAGTGCGGCCGCCCGCGCTTTTGCTGTGCGCCGTGGCCTTGAGCGCCATGGCGTTTGGCGGATTGACCGCAACCGTGGCCCAGGCCGGGGAGCTGGCGTCCGCCTCCCTGGTGTTGCAATGGCAGCCGCAGGCGCAGTTCGCGGGATTTTATGTGGCCGAAGCCAAAGGCTTCTACCGCGAGGCCGGGGTGGACCTGACCCTCATCCCCGGCGGACAGGACGTGGTGGCCTCGAAACTCTTGGCCAAGGGCCGTGCCCAGTTCGCCACCATGTTTCTGGCCACGGGCATAGAACGCAGGGCCGAGGGGCTGCCCGTGGTCGATCTGGCCCAGCTCGTCCAGCGCTCCGCACTGATGCTCATCACCCGCAAGGACTCCGGCATCCGCGAGCCCAAGGATTTGGACGGCAAGCGCGTGGGCCTGTGGGACAACGAGTTCCAGCTCCAGCCGCGCGCACTTTTCCAGCGCCTGGGCATCCACCCGAAGATCATCTCCCAGTCCAGCACGCTGGGCCTGTTCCTGCGCGGCGGCGTGGATGCCGCCTCGGGCATGTGGTACAACGAATATCATACCCTCCTCGCCTCCGGCCTGGACCCGGAGGATTTGCGCGTGTTCTTCTACCGCGATCTGGGGCTGAACTTCCCGGAGGATGGTATCTACACCCTGGAGAATACCCTGGCCACAAATCCGGCCCTCTGCCGGGCCGTGGTGACAGCAAGCCTGCGCGGATGGGAATACGCCTTCGCGCACCCGGAAGAGGCGTTGGGCATCGTGCTGGGCAGAATGCGCGCGGCCCATGTGCCCGTGAGCCGCGCCCACCAGCGCTTCATGCTCGCCCGCATGCGCGACGTGATGCTGCCCGCGAAGCCTGGCGACCCGGCCCTTGGAACCCTTGAACGCGCGGACTATGAGCACGTGGCCCAAACGCTGACCGCCCAACGGTTCATCAAGAAAGCGCCGCCCTTCGAGCAGTTCTCGGTCGGCCGCGATTTCTTGGCCGGAGGGGCGCAATGAGGCGTGGCGTGGTGCGCAAGCTGACGCACGGCCTGGCCTTCCGGCTGGCGGCGCTGGTGCTGCCCGCCACGGGCCTCGTTCTCGTGAGCATCGTTGCGGCCACGTATTTCCTGACGCGCGAGGCCCTGCTGCAAAACGCCGAGACCAACGCCAAGAACCTGGCCCAGGCCCTGGTGAATCGCATCGAGTCCGTGCTTGCGCCCATTCCCCGCGTGGTGCGTGGAGTGGCCTACGACCTGGAAGACGAGCACTTGTCCGATGCGGGCATCCGCCTCCGCCAGCGCCGCGTGCTGGCCGACAACGACGCCATCTACGGCATGGCCGTCGCTTTTGAGCCCCACGCCCGGCACGCGGAGCAGATATACTTCGCGCCCTATATCTTCCGCACCCCCCTGGGCCCCAAGGCCACGAACCTCGGCGGGCCAAACTACCGCTACCACGGCATGGACTGGTACCAGATCCCACGCGAGCTGGACCAGACCGTATGGAGCGAGCCCTATTACGACGAAGGCGGCGGCAACTCGCTCATGACCACCTGCTCCATGCCCTTCCACCACCTGCAGAACGGCAAGCGGATGGTCGAGGGCGTGGTCACCGCCGATGTGTCCCTGGAGTGGCTCACGCGGCTGGTGGCGGGCACCTCCGTGCTCGACACTGGCTACGCCTATCTCATCACCCGCAACGGAACCTACGTGACCCACCCGACTCCGGGCGTGGCCTTTCACGAGACCATCTTCAGCCGGGCCGAGGAAAACGGCGACACCGATCTCCGGCGCATCGGCCAAGACATGATCCGGGGCGGTTCGCGCTTTGTGCCCACCACCAGCCTGCACACGGGCAAGCCCGGCTTCCTGGTGTACACGCCCTTGCCCAGCACGGGCTGGTCACTTGGCGTGTTCTACCCGCGCGACGAACTTCTGGCCGAGGTACACCGCCAGGCGCTGGTGAGCGCAGGCATCGGCGGCGGGGCCTTCCTGGCCCTGGCCGTCCTGGTGGCCTTCATCGCGCGGGGCATCACCCAGCCCTTGCGGCGGCTCACCATCGCCGCGCGCGAGGTGGCCGGAGGCAACCTGGAGGCGCCCCTGCCCGCGCCCCTCGGCCACGACGAAGTGGCCGAGCTGGCGTTCAGCTTCGGCAACATGCAGGCCAGCCTGCGCGACTACATCCGCGACCTGACCACGGCCACGGCCAATCGCGAACGCATGGAGAGCGAACTGCGCATCGCCCACGACATCCAGATGGGCATCCTGCCGAAGATCTTCCCGCCCTTCCCGAACCGGCGCGAGATCGACCTTTTCGCCCGCCTGACCCCGGCGCGCGAGGTGGGTGGAGATTTTTACGACTTCTTCCTCATTGGCCCGGACCACTTCTGCTTCCTGGTGGGCGACGTGTCAGGCAAGGGCGTGCCCGCGGCCTTCTACATGGCCGTGGCCAAGACCCTCATCAAGGCCGTGGCCGAGAGCACCCGTTCCGGCGCGGATCCCGGGCGCATCCTGTCGCGGGCCAACGACGACCTGGCCCTGGACAACGACTCGTGCATGTTCGTGACCATCTTCTGCGGCGTGCTCGACATGAACACCGGCGAGGTGCGCTATGCCTGCGCCGGTCACAACCCGCCAGTATTGCTGCGCGCTGGCGGCGCACCCGCGCTTCTGCCCACGCGGCAGGAGCCTGTGGCCGGGGCCTTGGAAGGCGTATCCTACAGCACGGACACCATGTCTCTCGCCCCCGGCGACTGGCTCCTGCTCTACACCGACGGCGTCACCGAGGCCATGAATCCGGCCCAGGACCTGTACGGCGAACGACGGCTGCTGGAACAGTCCGCAGGCTTCGGCGATGCGGACGCGCAGAGCATATGCGACCGCCTGTCGGAAGACGTGCGCGTCTTCGCCGCCGGGGCGGAGCAATCCGACGATATCACCTTGCTGGCCATGCGCTTCCGCGGGCCCGGCGCAAACGCGGGCTGAGTCCCGCCGATGGAGTGACGCATGGAATTCACGAAGAACAAAGAGGGTGTTTTTCTGGTGCTGGCGGTCACTGGCCGCCTGGACGCCATCACGGCCAGGGACTTCGAGGAGGAGTGCAAGGCCTGCATCGCCAGCGGCGAGAAGAGGCTGGTGGTGGATCTGGCCGGCCTTGAGTACATCAGCAGCGCGGGCCTGCGCAGCATTCTGGCCGTGGCCAAGCTGCTGAAGCCCCTGGGAGGCGACTTGGCCTTCTGCGACCTCGCGGGCATCGTGGCCGAGGTTTTCGCCATGTCCGGCTTCGCCAAGCTTCTGCCGGTGTTCGCCACGCGGCAGGAAGCACTGGCCCGAGCGTAAGGGGGCGAGACGATGAGCAGCCTGCGTCTCCCGGCCAGTGAGGATAGCCTCTCGGCCTTACGACAGCTGGCGCTGGACGCGGCGAAACACGCCAAGCTGGACCAGGCGATCCTTCAACGCGTTGAGCTGGTGCTGGAGGAAGCGCTGATGAACATCGTCCGGCACGCCTATCCCCCGGACGCTCCGGAACGGCTTGTCGCGCTGGATTGCGAGGCGGGCGAGGGGACGCTCCGCCTCAACATCACGGACTGGGGCGCACCTTTTGACCCCGTGGCTCCGGCAAACCACCGTCAGGAGGCCACGTTGGAGGCCAACCTGGAGGCCGACCTGGAGCACCGCGCACCAGGCGGGCTGGGTCTTTTCTTCATCCGCAGCATGGCGCAGGCCAGCTACGCCCGGCAAGGCGGCGCAAACGTGCTCACCTTGCGCTTTTCCACGCAGGCGGCGGCGAGCTGAGAACTTCTTTCAGCCCGCGCCTTGCCCGCAATGCGCCAGCTTACGAAGGCTGGCCGGACCGGCCCAGGGCCCGGTTGACCGAGGCGATGAAATCCTTGATTTTGAATGGCTTGGGAAAAAAATCGAAGACCTGCCCGCGGAACGCCTCCATGGAGGTGTTCAGATGGGCGAAGGCCGTGATCATGATGACCTGGATGTCCGGGTAGAGACGCTTGATGGTCCGCAGGACCTCCATGCCGTCAATGCCCTTCATCTTGAGGTCGGTCACCACCACGTCGAACTTCTCTTCCTTGAGGCGCTCCAGGGCGGGCGCCGCGCCAAGAAACGTCTCGACATCGAAGCCTTCTTTGACCAAATGCATCTTGGTCATGTCCACCACGATCTTCTCGTCGTCAATGACCATGATTTTCGGGGTGCTCATCGTCTTCCTCCTTCACATATACAGGCAGCTCAACCGTCAGGACCGCTCCGCCTTCCGGCGCGTTCCCGGCCCTGATCCTGCCGCCGTGGTTTTTAATGATGCCGTAGCTCACGGAAAGCCCGAGCCCGGTGCCGCTCACACCCTTGGTGCTAAAAAACGGGTCGAAGACATGCGGCAGGAGTTCAACCGGGATGCCCTTGCCCGTGTCGCGCATTTCTATCTCCAGGCAATCGGGCGCGCAGCCCACCCGCGTGCTGATGATCAGCCGCCGCTCCCCTTCCCCCAGCTCTTCCATAGCCTGGATGGCGTTGGTGACGATGTTCACCAGGACCTGATAGATCTGGTGCTCGTCCACAAAAATAGGGGGCAGCCCCTCGGCCAGATGCAGCTCCACCTCGATGCCGGAGACGTCAAGCATGTTTCCCACGAGGCGCATGGTGCCGCTGACGATATCGTTCAGTCGCGCCTCGCGCGGGTCGGCCTGCTTGGGCTTGGAAAAATTGAGCAGACCGACGACGATCTGGCGGATGCGCTCCACCTCGCCCCCGATCTTGTGAATGAACTCGATGCGCTGCTCCCGGCCCAGGTCGTTGTACAGGGTCTCAAAGGTCTCGGCCAGCATGGAAATATTGTTCAGCGGATTGGTGATCTCATGGGCCACGCCGGCCGTGAGGGTGCCCAGGGAAGCCAGCTTCTTGGACTGCAAGAGCTCGCTTTCCCGCGACTTCAGCTCGTCGGACATGGCGTTCATGGCCCGCTGCACCGTGCCCAGTTCATCATTGGGGAACACGCCCTCTATGTGCCGGAAGCGGCCCTCGGAAATGGCGTGGGCCAAGTCCACCACCCGGCGCAGGGACTTGAGGATGCGGAAGAACACGATGGGCCCGGCCAGGACGGCCATGGCCAGGATCGCCAGAAAGGACAGGAACATCCCCCGGCGCGAGGCGGCGATGATCCTGTTCACGTCGTCGCGCTCGGCCCGGATGAGCCGCGCGGAAAAGTCACGGAGCTTGCGCCCGGCTTCGCGCAGGGACTGCTCCGTGGCCGCGTCCCGCGCACCGCTATGCGCCGTCTCCTTGGCAATGCGCGCATATTCTTCCAGATAGCCGCGCAAGGTGCTCACGTTGCCCGGCCCGGTGGCCCGCAGGATCTCCGGCCGCACCTGGGCGAGGGTATCCTCCGCCTTGGTGACCCCGGAGATGATCTCTGTCAGCGCCTTGTCTTCATTGAACAGGAAGTAGTTCTTTTCCGCCAGCCGCATCTCCAGCAGCGAGGCGTTCAGGTCGTCTCCAATCTCCACAAAGCGCACCTTGGCCACCACCGCGTTCATGTCGCGGGAAGCGAAGACCAATATGAGCACAATGAGCCCAATGGTCAGAATGCCGCTGGCGGTGAGCTGGTGCCTAATCTTCATCGGTATCCCAATCTATGCAGCGCGGCGTTTGCGCCGGTTCCCGCCGCACGGGCCAGTACCAGACCGCGCCCTCCCCGATCATGAGCAAACCGACTAAGACGAGCACTCCGTCGAACACGCTGAGAGGGCTGAGACCAAAATACTGGCTGAGGCCGATGCCCAGGCAGCTCAAGGTGACGCCGGTGCGCAGCAGCGCAAGCCCGGTGCGCGCCCGCGCGGCCACAGTGCGATAGCAGGCGCAGACCGTGCGCTGCGCCGCCAGCACGTTGCGCTCACGGGCGAGGTGGATGCGCTCACGGAAGCCGGCGCTCGTATCCAGGATGGTGGAATGCTGGCACAGCAAATCGCCCAGGCGGCCCAGCATGGTCGGCTTGAGCTGCCGCTCGCAGTGGGGAGAGCCGTCGTCGATGTAATGGTACTGCTCCAGGAACTCCATGGTGGCCGCGGTGACCTCCACCAGGGTCGGCACCGGCGGCGGCGCCACGCCCGGCCTGCGCGCCTGCAGGTATTCCCAGAGACTCGCCCCGGCAACAGCAAGCCCGATGGTGATGAACGCCCAGTAGAGGCCGGGATGGGAATCGAGACGCTTGGAGCGCAACAGGGCGTTGGCCAGGGTGACCAGGCCCAAGCCCCAACGCAGGATGTTCAGGCTGGTGCGCGCCCTGGCCATGTCCGTGCGGTAGCAGGCGAGCTTGGTGCGCCACTGGCCCAGCGTGTTGCGCCAGAAGGCGAGAGACGTGCGCTCCACGCCAACCTGCCCGCCGGAGGCACGGCGCAGAAAGTCCTCCACCCACCAGTGGATGTCGCGGCGCAGGGCCACATTCCAGATGATCTCGCGGCCCGCGAAGTGGCTCGTGGCCTCCGCCTTGGTCTCTTGGTCGGCTGGGTCGCACACGGCGATGATGACCGCCCCGGCTGCGCTGATCCCCAAGGGAAACCAGCAGCCATTGGCGAGCATGGCCTGGTCGATCTGCGAGACCAGCTCCGGCGGGATGGACAACCGCTCATCGTAGGCCACGGCCTTCAAGCCATGGTGCTTGGCCAGGGCGTCCAGGATCAACGGCGCGCCGATACCGGCCACGAGCAGCGCGGTCGCCTCGTCGTTCCCACGGAGCAGGGCCGCCTCAAGTGACGGCACAGCGGCGGAGCCGACCTGACGCGCCAGCGCTGCGTACGGTTCCCGGAACACCGGGACGGTGTTCACGCTACTCGCCATTGCTGAAGACCGCCGTTGTCCACTCGGAAACCGGACGGGTGTAGTCCGGCAGGGTAATCTCCAGATCATGGAAGCAGTAGGGCATGCCGCGGCGTATCTTTTCCGAGGGGAGGTACCAGTAAAGGCCGTCGGCCACGAGAAGCAGGCCCAGGCCCAGGGTGCAGCCCTCCAAGATTGACCAGGCCGAGTTGCCCAAGCCGAAGGAAACCAGCAGGCCCAGGCCCACGGCGGAAAAGTTCGTGCCGGTCCGGATGAAGGCGAGACCCGTCCTGGCCCGGGACATGTGCGTCCGCAGCCGGGCCATGACATTGCGGCGCTCGGCCAGCAACGTGCGCTCCAGGGCCAGCCCAGTAGTGCCCCATATGCCGGGTTCGCTGCCGCCCTGGGGCTTCAGCGGGGGCCTGTGCCGCCGTTCGCGCGGGTCCGCGGTTTCAGGCGGCAGCACCAGATCCCAGGGGGTGGCGTTTTGCTCGGCCTGGCGGGTGGAGTCGAAGCTCTGCCGCCCCGCCTTGCGGCCGGGCAGGTACCAGGACAACCCTTCCAGGGTCATCACCAGTCCCATGCAGATGAAAACCCAGCCCACATGGCCCCATTTGTCCGCAGAGAACTGGCGGATGAGGGCGCTGCCGATGCCCGCTAGGCCCACGCCTGTGCGGCCCAAGGCCATGCCGGTGCGCGACTTGCCCATGAGGGTGCGGAAATAGGCCAACAGGGTCCGCTCCTCGGCCAATTCGGTGCGGTCCAAGGCCAGAAAGCGGCGACGCATGACCGGGGTGAGTTCATCCCAGCCGTCGCGCAGGGCCTCGGCTCCCGGCACAGGCTCGCAGCGCCGGAAAATCGGGGTAAAATCGCGGAGGATGGCATAGAGCGCGGTGACGCCGGACACCGGTTGCGGCAGTCCGCTGGTCAGGCGCCTGTGGCCGAGCCGCCGCGCCGGGATATACCAAAGCAGCCCGTCCACCAGCAGAAACAGCCCCGCCGCCAGCAACGCCAGCTCAATCAGGGAGAGCCAGCCCAGCCCGGAGACGCTCAACAGGAGCAGGATCGTCGCGATGAAGGCCAGGCCGGTGCGGAACATGGCCAGCCCGGTGCGGCCCTTGGCAAAGACGGTGCGCCGACTGGCGAAGAACGAGCGGCGGTTGGCCAGGTAGGTCCGCACCTTGGCCAGAGAGGTCCGGTTGGCCAAGCCCGGAAAGCCGGGGTTCACGTCCTCGTTGTTGGCGATGGTCCAGGCGAAGTCCTTGGCGGAGATGCGCACGAAGTCGATGCGCTCGACTCCCAGGGTCCGCCGCACGTCCTCGACCACGGCGGGGTCGCCAGGGGACACCGCCGCCACCCGGGCCAGACCGTCCTCCATGGACAGCGGAAGCCAACCGACCTCCTTCAGCCTGTCGAGGTCCAGCAGACGCAGCAGGGCGCGGGGAACAAGCAGGCTCTCATCGAAGGCGATCTCATGCACCCCACCTGGAATGCGATGCGGCGACTCCTGTCGCGCATCACGCTCCCGGTGCATGGTGGTGCCACCCGTTCTATCAATATATGGAATAATTTTTTCTTGCATGGGGAGGACACACCGTGCTGGCAAAAGGTGGCGGCCTTCTCAGCCCTGCGCGCATACCAAAAACACGCGCCGCGCCTTTTTCTGCGAGCAGCCCCGCCGCCCCCCCGCTTCGGAACGGGAGCGGAACGGGCCATGCTCTCACAACCGTGGGGGAGTCTTTACCCTGAGGAAACGCGAAAAACAAGGTCAAGGGCGCGCCGCCGCGTAGGTCTTCCCTGCCCAGAAGACGCCGCTTCCGACATGTCCCAGGCCCGCGTGGCCACGCCCGCCAAGGCCTTGCGCACCTCAGGCCATACCACGCGCCTGGCTGGATCGACGCAGAGCAAAGTAAATAAAAATCCTTGGCCAACGGCAAGGTTGGTTCCGGCAGAGGGACGGGCGCAGTCCAGGCGCGGACGCGCCCGCCCCCCAGAGGGGCGTTATTCCTGGCCCGCGAGCAGCGCCAGGGCTTCGTCCACCCCGGTGTCCTCATGCACGACCTTGGCCAGGGCCTGGGTGAGCAGGTCCGGCCGCTTGTGCTGAAAGATGTTGCGCCCGACGGAAAGGCCCGCTCCGCCAGCCTGGATGGAGTCATGCACCATGACCAGGAAGTCGCGGGTGCTGTCGAGCTTAGGCCCGCCCGCGATGACCACGGGGATGCAGCAGGCCTCGATGACGCGGGAGAAAGACTCGGGGTCGCCGGTGTAGGGCACCTTGACCACGTCCGCGCCGAGCTCCACACCCACGCGCGCGCAGTGCGCCACGATCTCGGGATCAAACTCGCTACGGATCTTGGGCCCGCGCGCATAGACCATGGCCAGCACCGGCATGCCCCAGCTCTGGGCGGACTCCGTGACCCGGCCGAACTCCTCCAGCATCTTGGCCTCGCTCTCATCGCCCAGATTCACGTGCACGCTCACGGCGTCGGCGCCCAGGCGAATGGCCTCCTCCACGCTGCACACGAGGGTCTTGGCATTGGGCAGCGGGGAAAGCGAGGTGCTGGCCGAAAGATGCACGATGAGCCCCACGTCCTTGCCCTGGGAACGGTGGCAGCAGCGGGGCACGCCCTTGTGCATAAGCACGGCGTTGGCGCCGCCCTCCACCACGGCCTTCACGGCCGCGTGCATGTTGACGATACCCGGCAACGGCCCCACCGTGGTGCCGTGGTCCATGGGCACGATGATGGCCCGCCGTGTGTTGCGGTTGAGGATGCGCTCGAGTCTGATGGCTTTGCCAAGGTGCATGGGGACCTCCCGGTCTCGTGTTGCGCCCCCTGGCGGAACCTCTGGCGAATCCGGCGGGTGAAAAAGAAGGGCCGCCGGCTTTCGCCCGCGGCCCTTCCAGAAGAGGCTTTGGTTAACGCTTGGTCAACAAACCTCTCCGCGGCCGCAGGCGCGACTAAACCCAAAAAAACCGTCCTCAAAAAAGGAAAAGGAATTCTTGGCTACGGATAGGTTCATGGAATTTTTTTTAATCCATGCCCGGCCGGGCTGTCAATGGCGAAAACCGCCGCCGCTACAGGAACCGCCGGAACACCTGGGCCAGCGCCGCGCCGTCAGCCGCACCGGGCTCTAGAGGCACGGGGGCCAGGATGCCCAGACCTTCGCTGGCCTCGTGGAAGGCCTCCGCCCCGAGCCCGCTGACCACGGCGACATTGACCATGGCGTCGACCATGACCAGCCGCCGCGCCAGATCGAGCGGCGCGCCGCCTTCCAGGCCCTCGTCCAGCACCACGAACGCCGGGGCCAGGGTCCTCACCGTGGCCTCGACGTTGGGCCAGCTGTCGGCGAAGCGCAGCTCCGCGCCCGTGTCCTGGGCCAGGGCGTCGGCGAAGGCCGAGAGCGCCACGGCGCGCGGGGTGGCTATAAGTATGAGCATCCCGATTTCCCCGCTTGGCCTAGTGGCCGCCGCCGCACGTGAATTCCGTGCTGAAGGTCGGCAGCGAGCCCATGAGCAGGGCCTGGACCGCATGCCCCACGGAGGGCGCGCCGGAGCCATGGAACACCTGGATGCCCACCTGCTGAAAACCCATGAGCGGGCGCATGCCCATGCCCCCGGCGATGAGCACGGTGACGCCGTTCTGCGCCAGGTGGTTCACCGGGGCCATGCAGCCGCCCTGCTGGTGCGGCACGTTCGGCAGGGTGCGCACGTCCAGGATCTTGCCGTCTTTCGCCTCCACGATGGTGTAGATGTCGCAGTGGCCGAAGTGCTGGCCCACGGCCGCATCAAGCCCTCCGGGCATTTCCGAGGGAATGGCGATGGTGATGGTCTCCATGAAAGCGTCTCCTATGCGTTTGGTGTGTTGGGGAAAGGGGAAGGCCGGGACGCTGTCCGGGCGTGGTGTGCAACCACCTCCCAGACCCCGCGCAGAGCCTTGGAAAACGGCGTTTCCGGCAATTCGGTGACACATTTGCCCTGCACCATGGCCCGCACCACCACCTCGTCGTGGGGCAGGCGTCCCGCCAGCGCATGGCCTTGCTCGCGGCAGTAGTCTTCGATGCCCTCGCTATTTTCTGGGTTCAGGTCAAACTTGTTCACCACCACGGCCACGGGAATGCGGAAGTGGCGGCAGAGGTCGACCACCCGCTCCAGGTCGTGCCGTCCGGAGGGCGTGGGCTCGGTGACGACGACCGCCAGACTCGCGCCGGAAAGCGAACTGATGACCGGGCAGCCGATGCCCGGCGCGCCATCGCAGAGCATGAGGGTGAGGCCAAGCGCCTTGGCCCGTTCGCGCGCCTCCTTCTTGAGCAGGGCCACCAGCCGGCCGGAGTTTTCCTGCCCGGGAAAGAGCTGCGCGTGGACCATGGGACCGAAGCGCATGGCCGAGGCGTACCATTGGCCGCAATGCTTTTCCGAAAACCCGATGGCCCCGGCCGGACAAAACCGTTCGCAGACCCCGCAGCCCTCGCAGCGCAGCGGATCGATGCCAAAGGCCCGGGGGCCGGGCATCACGGCTCCGAAACGGCACAGCCCGGCGCAAAGCCCGCAGCCGGTGCAGACGGACGGATCAATCCTGGCCTCGCGCCCGGAATAGAACGCGTGCTCCTCCTGACGGTCCGGAGCCAACAAAAGGTGCAGGTCCGGAGCGTCCACGTCCAGATCGCAGAGCATGGCCCCGCCTTGAACGGATGCCAGATGGGCGAAGGCCGCGGTGATGCTGGTCTTGCCCGTGCCGCCCTTGCCGCTGATGACCACGATCTCACGCATGATCTGCCTCCTCCGGGTTGGAGGCTGCGGCCGCGCCACGCATGCGCGCCATGAGCGCCAGAAACATGCCGCGCATCTCGGGCACGGCGCGGGCCGCCACCTCGCCGCGCGAATAGGCCTCGGCAACGGCGCGGCTGAAAGGCAATTCCGCCCAGACAGGCACGCCCGCCTCACGGCAAAAGTCCTGCACACGGCCGTCGCCGATGCCCGCGCGGTTGATCACCGCGCCGAGCGGCTTGCCCAGGGGCCGGAAGGCCTCCACGGCCAGGCGGAAGTCGTGCAGGCCGAAAGGGGTCGGCTCAGTGACGAGGACAATGACGTCCGCGTCCATGACCGCGTTTACTGCCGGGCAGCTCACACCGGGAGGCGAGTCGATAAGCACGTCGCCCGCCGCGTCGCGCCGCAGCCGCGCCTTGACCTGGCGCATAAGCGGCGGGCTCATGGCCTCGCCCACGCGCAGGCGGCCCATGAGGAAACGCGCAGCGCCCGCCGAGCCCTCCAGAATATGCCCCAGTTCGCGGCCTCCGGGGGAAAGCGCCCCCTCCTGGCACAGGGCTATGCAACCGCCGCAGCCGTGGCACATCTCCGGGAACACGAGCAGGGTCTTGCCCATGAGCGAAAGCGCCTTGTACTGGCAGAAGGCCGCGCACTCGCCGCACAGGATGCAGCGCGCGGCGTCGAGCACCGGCACCTCCAGGAACGCGGGCTCCTCGGCAGTGATCTCCGGGGCGAGGAACAGGTGCAGGTTCGGCTCCTCCACATCCAGGTCCACGGCGGTGAGCGGGCCATCCCACACGGCGGCGAGTGAGGCCGTCACCGTGGTCTTGCCCGTGCCGCCCTTGCCGCTGGCGATGGCGTAGATCATGCGCGCTAGCCCTTGTTTCCGCCCGCCGGGGCGTTGGGAGCATCGGAGGTGCTGAGTTCGCCACGCTTGTACTTGTCAACGGCCTGGCCCACGGTCATGTTCTCCACGTTCTGGACCACCTGGATGCCTGCGGCGGAAAGCGCCTGGAAGGCCTTTGGCCCCACGAAGCCGCTGAGGACAACGCCCGCGCCCGCCCTGGCGACGTTCTCCGCCGCCTGGATGCCCGCGCCCTGGGCCATGGACTGGGAGCCGCCGTTGTCCACGTAGCTGGTCTGCTCCGTCGCCAGGTCAACCACCACGAACCCGGCGGCACGGCCGAAGCGTGAATCGACCATGCTCTCCATTCCCGGACCTTCACTGGTCACGGCGATGATGCCTGCGTTCATGACAGCTCCTGATTGCTGCGGCTGCGCTGTCGCGCCCGCTGCCGTTTGGGCCTGTGCGCCAGCACCCATCCTGCGGCCACCGCCGCCCATTCCGCGTCCACCGCCTGCTCCGGTTCCATTGCCCTGGGCGCAACGTCCGAAGCCTCCGCCGGTCAACGGGCCTTCACCCTTTGGTCCTGTTCCATTCATGCCTGGCATGATTATGCTCCTTGCGTGAGATGGTTGTTGTATGCTTTTGTTTTCAGCGAATTATGGCTGCTGCCGGGGGCTATTGCTTGCCGCTTTGCAGGGCCAGCCCCCCCGAGTAAAGACGGACACCCTCCACGATGTGCGCGAAGGCCAGCGCCACGGGATGGTCCTGGGGCAAATCGGCGATGGTGCTGCCTGCCTCGCCCGAGGTCATGATCTCCTGGGCCAAGGGGATGCGGCCCAGGAACGGGATGTTCATCTCTGCCGCAAGGGTCTCGCCGCCGCCGCTCCCAAACACATCGCTCACGGTGCTGCATGTCGGGCAGGTGAACCCGCTCATGTTCTCCACGAGTCCGAGCACGGGGTTGCCCAGGGTCGTGCAGAATCCCACGGAGCGGCGCACGTCGTCTATGGCCACGGCCTGGGGCGAGGTGACTATGACCGCGCCTGCGTCCGCGCCGATGAGCTGCAGCACAGACAAAGGTTCATCGCCCGTGCCGGGGGGGCAATCCACCACCAGATAGTCCAGATCGCCCCACTCGACATCCTGAAGGAACTGACGGATGATTCCGGCTTTGACCGGGCCCCGCCAAATTGTGGCGGCGTACTTGTCGTGCAGGAGAAAGCCCAGAGACATGACCTTGAGCGTATCGCTCCAGGGCACGGGGAGCATTGCGCCTTCGTTCATGTCCGTTGTCTTGTCGGTGAGGTGCAGCAGGCGGGGAATGCTCGGCCCGTGGACATCCACGTCCATGAGCCCGACCCTGTTTCCGGCCAGCGACAGGGCCACGGCCAAGTTGGCCGACACCGTGCTCTTGCCCACCCCGCCCTTGCCGGAGAGCACCACGATCTTTTGCTTGATCCGCGCCATGCGGCTATTCAAAAGCGCGGCTTCCGCCTGTTTCTGGGCCTCAGGGTCGCGGCCGAAATCTGTCGATCCAGTCATGAGAATTTCTCCACTTTCGCTTTTTGCATTGGTGTGCGCAGCGTTGCCCGCGTCTGGGAACAGCGGTGGCCCCGGCAGGCGCGGACGCGGCCGCAGCCCCTCAGGGCGCAGCCCGGCAGGCGCAGCCGGTTCACGGCCTCCACGCCGCCAGTGGCCCAGGCCGTGGCCACCTCTTCCGCCGTGCCGCCGATCCAGGCCACCACAGGCACCCCGGACTGTCGCAGGGCCGCCAGGGCGCAGCCGCTCAGCCCGCCGCAGATGAAGACGTTGATGCCCATGTCCGTGAGCAGGTCGATCATGGCGAACTCACCAGTGCCTGGAGCGGGGGTGGTGCTGTTAAGGACCGGGACGTGCTGCTCCACGCGATAGAAGCGCAGCTCCGTCGCGCTCTCCATCAGCGTCGCCAGGCGGTCGCCGTAGCAGGCCAGGCAAATGAGCATCGTCTCTATTTCCTCCAGTGTTTGCCGCAGGACGCGCACAAACGCACCCTGCCCTGGCTTGGCAGGAAACGTGCCACAACGGAAAACAGCACAATTACTGACGGTTGCGCTTTGTAGCTCAAGGACACGAGAGGTGGTGGGCGCGTTTTGCGCCCGAACCCTGGCCGACGCAAACAGGAGAAGGAGGCAGGACGACGCAGATGGCAGAGGGTCGGCCAACGCCTGGCGCTGGAGAACCAGCGCCGCCGCAATCCGAACGCAAACAAAAGAGCCAGCGAGTCGCCCCACTGGCTCCATGAATCCAACGCGTATTAAAACCACATGGCGTTACAGGGAAAAACACCCACGAGCTGAAGCGGAAGCACAGGGGACGACGTCTTGCCGCTTCACAGCGGGCCTTACTGGTCCTGGCGGCCCTTGCCCAGAATGCGGCGCAAGGTGTCCTTGGCCACGCCGAGTTCCCGGCAGGCGGCCATGGTCCGGCCATTGTTGCGGGCCAAGGCCTCGGCCACGGCGCGCCGCTTGATCTCGGCCAAGGTGCCGCACAGCGGCCGGGGCTGGGCCGCGTCCAGGCCGGGGGCCAGGTTCTCGGGCAGATGCTCCGGCCTGATGAGCCCGCCGGGACACAGGATGAAGGCGTACTCGATGATATTCTCCAGCTCGCGCACGTTGCCGGGGAAGGGATGGCGCATGAGCAGCTGGAGCACCTCCGGCGCGAGGCCCTGGATGTCCTTGCCAGTGAGGGCGTTCTGCCGGGCCACGAAGTGCTGGGCCAGAAGCGGGATGTCCTCCGGCCGCTGGCGCAGGGGCGGCAGGGCCAGCCGCACCACGTTCAGGCGGTAGTAGAGATCGCTGCGGAAGGTCTGCCTCGCCACCATGTCCTCCAGGTCGCGGTTGGTGGCGGCGATGACCCGCACGTTCACCGGCACGCCGGAGACCGCGCCCAGGGGCTCAATGACCTTCTCCTGCAAGGCGCGCAGGATCTTCACCTGCAAGGTCAGTGGCATGTCGCCGATCTCGTCCAGGAAGAGCGTGCCCCCGTCCGCGGTCTGGAAGCGCCCAGGCTTGTCCTTTTTCGCGTCCGTGAAGGCCCCGGCCTTGTGGCCGAAGAGCTCGCTCTCCAGCAGGTTTTCCGGCAGGGCCCCGCAATTCACGGCCACGAAGGGTTTGCCGCCGCGCGGGCTTAAGTTGTGGATGGCCCGGGCCACAAGTTCCTTGCCGGTGCCGCTCTCGCCCAGCACAAGCACGGTCGACCCGCTGGCCGCGATCTGCGGCAGGATGCCCAGGGTGCGCTGGAAGGCCGGGCTTTTGCTAACGATGTCCTCCACGCTGTACAGCCCGTCGAGCTTCTTCTGCATGAGGGTCAGGGCCGAGAGGTCGCGGAAGGTCTCCACCCCGCCCACCACGTGGCCGCGCCGGTCGCGCAGGGGCGCGGCGCTGATGCTAATGGGCACCTTGGCCCCGTCCGGCCGGACAAAGAACAGTGAGCGGTTGCTGCGGCTCTCCCCGGCCGCGAGGGCGGCCTTGAGCGCGCAGGAGCCATCGCAGATGCTGGAGCGGAACACCTCCCAGCACTTGCGGCCCAGGGCCTCGCCGCGCGGCACCTTGGTGATGGCGCTGGCGGCGCGGTTGAAAAAGGTGATGTTCCAGTCCAGGTCCACGGTGAACACGCCATCGGCCAGGCTGTCCATGATGTGTTCACAGGAAATGTCGCGCAGGAAGCTCATGCCCGTCTCCTTTCCGAATGCCGTGGGCTCGAAACACGTCCACAGACCAGCATTGGGCGAATTTTGCGCCCAATCCGAGTCCTACGCTTTCCAGCGGCGCTGTCAACCGTGCCGAACTTCAGGCGATCGTCCCGCGGCACGGCGCATGCTCCGGGACGGCCAAAGCCGCTTGCGCGGTGAAGGAGGCATCATGCCGAATCAGGATGGCACCGGGCCGAATGGCCAGGGCAGACGAGGCAAGGGAAACGGACCCTGCGGACAGGGGAAGCAAAATGGCCAAGGCGGACAGCAGAACCGCCAGCGCGCTGGCCAGCGTGACGGTCAGTGCAACGGCCAGAGCGATGGCCAACGCAACGGCCAGCGTGACGGTCAGCGCGACGGGGCGGGCCAGATCCCAGGCGGCGGCCCGAGGTAAGGGCCCTGGGGAAGACCCGCCGCGCCCAAGGACGCCAGACAAACTAGGCTAAATTGGACTGGCGCGGCGGGCCTCGCCCCCGGCCTGTTGCGCCAGCCGCGCGCCCAGTTCCCGCGCCCGCGCGCAGTCCTGCGGGAAGACCTCGGCCCAGCGCTTGGCCTTGGCCGCCGCGTCCCAACAGGTGGACAGGTACTTGGAATAGTCGTCAAACTGCAGGGTGTCGGTGCTCAAGAGCAGCTCGCAGCCGCCGAACACGCGCTGCAGCACGGATTGGGTATAGGCCACGGTCTCCGCGGGCTTCATCTCCTCGGAGACGTTCATGGTGTAGACGAAGGCCGTGGGCATGGTTCTGGGGAAGATGGCCTTGTAGTCCGGCGTGTAGGTGACATACGGGAACAGGAGCCGCTCCAGGAACGAACGCATCGCGCCCGATTCGGTGTGGAAATAAATGGGCGAGCCGAGGACCAGGGCGTCCGCCGCGGCGATGCGCGCGAGCACGGGCGTCAACTCGTCCTTCATGGCGCAACGCCCATAGCTCTTGCCACCGATCTTCTTGCAGGAGAAGCAGCTGGTGCAGCCCTTGAAGTCCAGGTCGTACAGGTGCACAAGCTCGGTCGCGGCCCCTTCCGTGGCCGCGCCCTCCAAGGCGTGCTTCAGCAGGGTCGCGGTGTTCCATTTCTTGCGCGAGCTGCCATTGATGGCGATGACGTTCATGTGGGCACCTCACTCGTTGGTGGTTTCCCCACAGCTTTGCGCGCCTGCGGGAAAAAGCGCAAGAACGGACAGAAAAGGCCGTTGCTTACCGAAAGCATACCAGCGCGAAAGAAAAGGGGCCGCGAAACGCCGCCGAAAACATCGACAAGCGCCCCGCAGCCCCTGAGACCTCAGGGAAAACTGACTAGAACCCGTGCTTCTTGCCCTTGATGGAGGCGATCGCGATGCGCACCACGGCCGTGGCCTTGAGGTTCGCCTGCGGGTAATCGAACGCCTTGTCCGTGAAGCGCCCGACGATCATATTGAGCGCCTTGATCTTCTCCGCCTCATCTTCCACGAACTCCGCCGTGCCGAAGCCGATGACCGTACGGTGCCGGGCTTCGAAGTCGCAGGCCACGTCGTTTTCGATGATCCCGTGGTCGACAGAGACTTCAAAACAAACGCGGTTGTTGCGCTTCAAAATTTCGATTTTCGTGCCCGCCTTGGCGGAATGGAAATAGAGCGCCGCGCCGTCGTAGGCATAGAACACGGGGACCAAAAACGGCATGTTGTCGTCGGACAGCGCCAGATGCAGCACCTTGGCCGAGTCAAGGATGCCATTGATCTCCGTGCGGTCTGTGATTTCGCGGTCCTTGCGGCGCATGGGCCGGTGTCCTTCAGCTGTGTCGCGCATGGCTGCTCCTTAACGTGTTGGAATCGGCATGGGGAAAAACACCATGTCCGGCTCGAGAAATCAAGCCGTTTCCTACCCGCCCCCGGCCCCGCGCGACAAACTCCACGCGGGCAGATTCCCCTTGACAAAAAGCGGCCCATCTTACTTACTCAGACTGCGCAGTCAGACGCCGCAGCGTTGTACCGAACGTAGCAACCCAGCAACATGCAAGGATAACAGGGTTCAGGATGGAAGCAGTACGTATTCCCCCACAATGGCTCCGCCGCTTCCGCATTTTTGCCCTCGGTTTTCTGGTCCTGGCAGTGTTCTTCGGCGCGTTCGGCTATTTCGCCGGCCCCCCCCTGGCCCGCTCGTTCCTCACCAAAACCCTCGCCCAGCAACTGCGCCGCCCGGTGACCCTGGGCGCGATCCACATCAATCCCTACGCCATGTCGGTGCGGGTCGAGGGCCTCAAGGTTGGCGACGGCAACGGCGGCGAGGCTTTTGCCTTTGACGAGCTGTTCGTCAATCTCAACATTTCCTCAATCATCCACGCAGCGCCCGTCATCGAGGAATTCCGTCTCAAAGGCCCGCGCATCCACGTGGCGCGCGTGGCTCCGGACCGCTATGACATCTCCGACCTCCTGGACGAGTGGCTAAAGCCCGATGACAAGCCCACGCCGAAATTCTCGGTGAACAACATCAAGATCACCGATGGACGTGTGGACTTCGACGACCGGCCCATGGGCAGGCGGCACACGGTCACAGACATCAACATCGCGCTGCCCTTCATCTCCAACCTCGCCTATCAGGCCGACAAGTACACCGAGCCATCCTTCTCCGCCGTCATCAATGGTGCGCCGCTGAAGCTCAACGGCAAGAGCAAGCCCTTCGCCGTGGTGCGCGAAAGCGAACTCAAGCTGGACCTGAACCATTTCGAGCTCACCCCCTATCTGGCCTACCTGCCCTTTCCCCTGCCCTTTACCGTGGCGGGCGGGCAGGTCGACACCGACTTGAGCCTGGTGTTCCGCCAGCCGCCCAAGGAAGTCCCGACGCTGGACCTCGCGGGCCGCGTCACCTTGAGCGGCCTGCGCCTGCTGGAAGGCAAGAAGCCCCTGCTGAACCTCGCCAAACTCGACGTGCCCCTGGCCGCTGTCGCACCGCTGTCCAACCGTTTCCAACTGGGCGCCATCGGCATCGACGGTCTGGAGGTCTTTGTCCGCACCCAGCGTGAGGGCGGACTCAACTGGCAGGCCCTGGCCAAGCAACTGCCTGGAAGCGCCAAGGCCGCACCCGCCAAGACAAACATGACGGCCAGCAAGAAGGACAACGCAGAGAAGGCGGACAAAACCGCGGCCAAGCCGGAGCCGCCGAAGCCCATGCATCTGGCCGTGGCAGGCCTGCGCCTGAGCAAGGCCACCCTGCGCTGGCAGGACGACTCCGGGCGGGACGCCGGCCCCTCCGCCACGCTGGCGAGCTTCGAGGTCAAGGACATTCAGGTGGACGTGGCGGGGCGGCATGTGCGCGTCGGCTCCGTGGGCCTCGACGGCCTGAACATAACAGCCACCCGCCTGGCCGACGGCCGGATCGCCGGCTTGCAGGGTCCTGCAGCCAAGCCCACGGCCGCGCCCATAGCCTCCCAGACCGCGAAGAAGCCGCGCCAGGCCGCCAAGACCGCGCCGGGCTGGCTGGTGGAGATCGCCAAAACGGCGGTGGCGAACACGGGCCTGCGCCTGGAAGACAAGGCCGTGCGGCCCGCCTCCACCCAGACCCTGGACATCACCAAACTCACCCTGGACGCGCTGAGCACCGCGTCCAAGACCACGGCCACCCTCGACCTCGCCATGCTGATCAACAAGAAGGGTGTGCTCGCCGTCAGCGGCCCGGTGCAACTGACGCCGCTCGTCTGCAAGCTCAAGGTGGACCTGCGCGGCTTCGAACTGTTGCCCCTGCAGCCCTACTTCGCGGACAAGGTGAACCTCACCGTCACCAAGGGCCAGATCAACGGCGGCGGCGAGCTGACGCTCAATGCCGCGCCCGATGGCAGCCTTGCCGGCGGATGGAAGGGCCAGCTCACGCTGGGCGACTTCCACAGCGTGGACAAGGTGAACAGCGCGGACTTCCTGACATGGAAATCCCTGCACCTGGGGGGCATGAACGTGGCCCTCAAGCCATTTTCCGTGGCCATCGGCGAGATTGCCCTTTCGGACTTCTACGCCCGGCTCATCGTGAGCCCCGAGGGCAAGCTCAACATCCTGCAACTGGTCAAGAAGAATGCGGCGCAGGCCGCCGCCGCGCCCGAGGGCAAGCCTGAGGGCACGCCCATGGACAAGACCGCCCCGGTTCCCGCCACGCAGGCCGCCGCCGCGCCAGCCACCCCGGTGCGCATCGCCAAGGTGACGCTGCAGGGCGGCACGGTCAGCTTCACGGACCACTTCATCAAGCCCAACTACTCGGCCAAGCTGGGGCAGATCGGCGGCCGCATCACCGGCCTGTCGTCCGATCCCGGCAGCACGGCGGATATGGACCTGCGCGGTGCTTACGAGGGTGCGCCCCTGACCATCACGGGCAAGCTGAACCCGCTCTCGGCCACACCCGCGCTGGACATCAAGACCGAGGTGCGCGGCGTGGAGCTCACGCCCATGTCGCCCTACTTCGGCAAGTACGCCGGGTACGCCCTTGAGAAGGGCAAGCTCTCCCTGTACCTGAGCTACAAGATTGCCGACCGGAAGCTCTCGGCCGAAAACCGCGTCTTCCTCGACCAGCTGACCTTCGGCGACAAGGTGGCCAGCCCCGACGCCACCAAGCTGCCCGTAACCCTGGCCGTGGCCCTCTTGAAGAACCGACGCGGCGAGATCGACATCAACCTGCCCATCTCCGGTTCGCTGGACGATCCGCAGTTCTCCGTGGGCGGCATCGTCGTCCAGGTCATACTGAACCTGCTGGGCAAGGCGGTCACAGCGCCCTTCGCCCTGCTCGGTTCGCTCTTCAGCGGCGGGGAGGAGCTCTCGCACGTGGACTTCGCCCCTGGCCGCGCCCTGCTCGCGCCTGATGCGGTGAAACGCCTGGAGTCCCTGGCCAAGGCCCTGGATGACCGGCCCGCGCTGACGCTTGAGGTCGCCGGGAGCGTGGACCCCGAAAAGGACCGCGAGGGCTTACGCCAAGCCTGGCTGGAGCACGAAGTCAAGGCGAGCAAGCTCGCGCTGTTGGTGAAGCTGCGCAAGGAGGCGGGCTCTGTGAACGACGTGGTCGTGGACCCCAAGGAGTACCCCGCGCTGCTCGAGCAGGCCTACAAACGGGAGAAATTCCCCAAGCCGCGCAACTTTATCGGCTTGACCAAGAGCCTGCCACAGGCGGAAATGGAGAAGCTGATGCTGGCCAACGCGCCCGTGGGCGACGAGGACTTGCGCGCTCTGGCCAACCGCCGGGCCACGGCGGTGGCCGACTGGCTGCGCGTGAACGGCAAGATTCCGGCCGAGCGCGTGTTCCTGCTGCCTCCCAAGCCCATGAAGCAGAGCGAGGGAGAAGGCGGCAAGAAGGACGCGGCGTTGAGCCGCGTGGACTTCTCACTCAAGTAGCGCCGTCCCCGCGACCTTGCCGTGCCCTTGCCGTGAGCCCTTGCCGCGAGCCCTTGCCGCGAGCAAGGTGGCGCGCTATGACGCAAGCCATGGAAACGTCGACGCAGAACCGCCGGATCTTCGCCTTCGGGGACATCCACGGCCGCCGCGACCAGCTGGCCGCGCTGCTGGGACGGCTGACCGCGCTGGACCCGGAGGCGAGGCTCGTGTTCCTGGGGGATTACATCGACCGGGGCGGGCAGTCGCGCCAGGTGGTTGAGGAGCTGCTCATACTGAAGGGCAGGCGGCCGGACACGGTGTTCCTCATGGGCAACCACGAAGTCGCCCTGCGGCGCTTCACCCATTCCTGCTCGCCCGATGACCTGCGGGAGATGCGCGGCCTGGGCTTCCAGGCCACCCTCGACAGCTACTGCGCCTCGCCCGGCGCCTGCGGCATCGGCTTCATGCCCGAGACGCACCGCGAATTCTTTGCCAGCCTGACCCGTTGGCTCGTCACCCCGCGTTACGTGTTCTGCCACTCGCCCATCGCCCACGGCGCCGATCCCGACCAGGCCGACGACTTCACGCTCGACGGGCTGCTTTCCAGCAGGGTCGTGGACACGGCGGGCTGGGCGGCGGGCGGCCGTACGCTGGTCTTTGGGCATGTGCCGCTGGAAACGCCGCTGGTGGCCCCGGGGCTCATCGGCGTGGACACGGGCGCAGGCCACGTCCTGACGGCCCTGGAACTGCCGGACGTGCGCTTCCATCACGCATAAGGGCACGCCTGAGTGTGCGCGTACGGGGCGGCGCGTCCCGGCCTACTGCGCGCTGGAAACATCCACGCTGAGCCCGTCCAAGGCGTAGTCGCCCGAGAGGAAGGCTTCGGCCACGCGGCGCGGCATATCGTCCGTGACCATGACGGCGTCAAGCAGTCGGCTAAAGCCCAGGAACCGCCCCAGCATCTCAAGCTTGGCCAGGATGGTCTCGCGCGAGCCCTCGGTCAGGACCGCTGTAACCATATCCCCCTGGCGGGTGGTGAAAAACTCCTGCGCGCGCAGCACCTGCTCCACAAAAACCGCCCGGCGCTCGCGCTGGATGCGCACCGTGCCGCCGCCCTTGAAGCGGAAGCGGATGGAATTCTCGCGGGGGTTCGCGCCGCACACGGAGTCCACCAGGGCGAAATGGTAGTCCACGCGCGCATTCAGATTCAGATAGTCGCGCGCCACCAGGGCGTAGTTGGGATTGCCCACGGGACGCTCGCTGCGGGCGTCCAGAAAGCCGCGCGTCATAAGTCCGGAGAGTCCGGCGATGGGTGGCGGCGTCCCCCAGCGCAGGCCCGGCGTGGCCATGCCCCGGCACAGGGCGGCCAGCGGCGCGCTCAGGATGTCCGAGGCCGCGACCTCCGTGGGACAGCCCGGCGCCAGCCCGCCGCCCAGGTCGATGATGAGGAAGAGCAGCCCGGCGGGATCCTTCAGTCGGTGCACCAGGGTGAAGGTCTGCTCGGCGATGGCGTCGCCCGCCTCGAACAAGGCCATGACCGCCTTCTCATGGGTGTAGCGCACCAGGTCGTGCAGGCTTTTGGCCTCCAGGATCGAGAACGTGGGACCGTAGGCATCGGTGAGATTGAGCGGCAGCACGAGGCCGCGCACGGCTAGAGCCGCGTCGTCCTGCACGGCGGCCGGGCGCGGGGCGGGCCGGGGCGCGTTCTGCCACAGCAGCGGGTCCACGGACACCACCCGGCCCTGATCGGCGTCGGCCAGCACCCAGTCGCCAGGCGTCAGCGCCGTGGTGGCCTCGCCCAGGCCGGTGATCATGGGGATGCCCAACTCGCGCGAGAGCCCGGCCAGATGGTCCAGGGGATTGCCCATATCGACCAATAGAGCGGCCGCCTCCGGCACCAGCGACGCAGCATCCACCATGCTCTGGTGCAGGGCGAGCACCACGGGGCGGGGCGCCTTGGCCGCCGTGTCCAGATCCTCACGGGTGCGGACGATGGCCAGCTTTCCTGCGGCCTTGCCCGGCGAGGCGCTTACGCCGCCGGAAAGCAGCACCACGCCAGCGGCCGCGCCAGCGGCCTGCGCCTGAGACGCCGCGTGCGCCAGCTTGGCCGGGCGGGCCTGAAGAATCCAGATTCGCCCCGCGTGGTCCACGCTCCATTCAATGTCCTGCGGGCGCCCGGCCAGGGCCTCGATGCGCAGCGCGTGGTCGCGCAGCGTCTTGATCTCGTCCGGGGAAAGCAGCGGCGCCATGCGCTCCGGCCCGCTCACTTCCTGCAGCGTGAGCCCGCCCGCCGGTGCAGGCACTTCGCGCACGGTCTTCTCGGCGATCTCCGCCGGGGTCCCGGCCATGTCCTCCACGCGCGGGTCGCGGCTGGGGCGGAACACGTCGGCCGGAGCACGGCCGGACACGGCCTGGGTGCCCAGCCCCGGCACCGCCGTGAGCAGCATGCGCCCGGCCTTCCCCTCTGCCGTCCCTTCGGCTGTTCCGCCTGGAGTACCCGTATCCGTGGGGTCCACGGTGAAAAGCACACCGGAGGCGCGGGCGTCCACCATGCGCTGGCACAGCACGGCCATATCCACGCTCTCACCCGAGAGCCCGGCCCCGGAACGGTTGACCAAAGCGCGGTAGGCCAGGGCGCGGGCGGAAAAAGCGCTGGCCAGCACGGTCTTGAAGGCTTCGACCAGGGCCTCGGGGCTGCGCACGCCGAGCACGCTGGTGTACTGCCCGGCAAAGGAGTGCTCGCCCCCATCCTCGGAGGACGCGCTGCTGCGCACGGAGATGGAGAGTGGCGCGCCCCCGGCCAGATGCTCCCAAGCGGCGCGCAGTTCGGCCGCGAACTCCTGGTCCGGCGCGCTGGCGGCGATCATGGTCCGCGCCCGCGCGGCCAAGGCGTTCAGATCCGGCCCACCGTCCCCGTCCATTTTCGTGCTCGCGGCCTCGCGCAGGATGGCCGCCAGGCGGTCCTCCAGCTTGGCGCGGCGCAAATATTCCCGGCAGGAGCGGCGGGTGATGCACACGCCAGCGGGCACAGGCAGTCCGGCGCGGATGAGCCCCCCCAGAGGCTGGGCCTTGCCTCCGGCCTGCTCGCGCATGTCCGGCCGCACCTCGGCCAGGTCCAGCCACTTGCGGCGCGGAGCGCTGGCGTAGCTGTCCAGGGCCGCATCCAGGGCGCGCTCGATCTGCCCCAGGCGCGGGTACAAGCCCACATGCGCGTTGCCCGTGAGCCGATTCAGGCCGTCGATGAGCTCAAGCACCGTGTCGCGCAGGTCCAGAACCGTCGCCGGTAGCCGTGAGGGCTCGTTCTCAGCCAGCAGCCGGTCCGCCTCGGCCATGGCCTCCAGGGCACGCTCGTTGTTGGCCAGGAGCACACGGAAGATGTGGTAGCGGGCCTTGATCCAGTTCAGGGCGGCCTCTTTGCGCTGCTTGCGGCGGGTGCGCCACAGGGAAACAAGCTGGGCCAGCAGGCTCATACGCCTCCCTCCTCTTCTTCCCCGGAGCCGGACTGTCCAGTCAGGCCGGAGCCAACCAGGCTGGTCAGGCCCGCGGCCTCCAGAAATCCGGAGGCGAAACGCTCCACGTCGGCGTCGCTGGCCAATTCCACGTCGAGCTGCCGGGTGTAGGCGGAGAGCGCGCCCAGAAGGCGCAGGGTCTCCAGCGCCTCAGCCGTTTCCAGCATCTTGCGCTTGCCCACCACCAGGTCGCCTTTGCGCGAGGCGCGGAAACCCAGGCGTTCCAAGACGCGCAGGATGAGTCCGGCGCGACGGGCGCGGCGGTCGTCGCTGGCGAAGCCGCCCGCGAAACGGAAATACACGAAGGTCTGCTCCGGCTTGTCCGAGACCACGGCGTCCACTACGCTGAAATGGTAGCCCAGGCGCAGGGTGATATTGGCGTAGTCGCTGCCCGCCAGGGCCAAATTCAGGCCCGCGCCGCCGGCCGGGGCGGAAAGGGCCTGGCCCGTGCGGCCCATGCCGGAGAGGATATCGCCCAAGGCCAGCCGCGCCGGGGCCTCGCGCCGCACCTCGCGCAGAAGCAGGCCCTCCAGGAAGGCGCGTAGGGGCAGGCTGGTGATGTCCGCCAGGGCCACGTCGCCCGCCTGATTGCCGCCTCCTGCCTGGTGAGCGCTTTCGGGTCGGTCGTCCCCTTCCGCCAGACCGCCGCCCACGTCCACGATGCGCAGCTCAAAGGGCGAGTCCTCGCGCAGACGGCGGGGCGCGCCCAGACCGCCGCGCCGGGTGGGGTCGATGGAGACGAGGAGCTCCACGGCGCGCTCGTGAGCGAAATGGATGATGTCGTGGCAGGTTCGGCACTCTTCCGGGTGGAAGTTGTCCGCCGCCGGGTCCACCAGATTCAAGGGCCGGATGTGCCGCAGAAGCCTGCGCAGCACCAAAAATTCCGGCTCCGCGCCCTCCCGCGCGCGCTGCATGGCGGCTTGGCGCAGCAGGCCCTCGGCCACGCCCCGGTACACGGCGGCCTGCTCGGCGTCCACGGTGACCATGGTTCCAGACGCCAGACCGACCGCGCCCTTGAGGCCAAACACGGCGGGCACGCGGTTCTCGCGCGCCACGGTGGCCAAGTGGCTTGCGGCGGTGCCGACCTCCGTGAGCAGCGCCCCCAACCGCGGCACAATGCGCGACAAGGCCGGAGTGGCCGCGCGGGCCACGCCCACGGAACCCAGGGGCACGGAATCCGGCAGGGTGTCATCGTCCAGGAGCGCCACGGCCCCGGCCCCCACCCCGCTGCAAGCGATCTGCCCCCCGCGCAGGAGCAGGTCCTCCTCGCCGGGGCAGCCGGATTCCACGTCGCACATGTCTTCCGCCCAGTCGGGATAGGCCGTTTCCGCAGGCTCCAGGCCGGTGAGCAGGAAATCCCCCTCCGCCGTGAGCGCCCAGGAGAGCAGACAGGGGCTGTCCAGGGCGCGCTCCGCCGCCAGCCCCAGCCGGGCCAACAGCGCGGCCTGCTCCGGCAAGAGCCAGGCCGAGCCGCGCAGCATGCGCCCGCGCGAGAGGTCGAGGGGCGCGCCGCCGGGCAACGGAGCGGCCAGCTGTTTTTCCGCCAGGCGGGTGCGCAGGGGGATGTGCGGCGCGGTGCGCGAAAGCCAGTACCGGTCCGCCAGGGCGTCCCGGCCTTGAGCATCTCCCGCGGACGCGGAGTCCCGGACCGCGCCGGGAGGCTCGGCCACGGCCAGCATGGCCGGAGGCAGACTCGGGTCGTGCGCCAAGGTTTGCAGCGTGCCCTGCACCACGCCCGTGAGGCGCGGGCGCACGCAGGCGGCCAGCGGGCCCGCAGCGGCATGCTCCTTAGCGAAGCGCGCGATGGCCCGCAGGGCGTCCTCGGCCGTCTCAGCACCGGCTTCGGCCAGGATCTTGCCCGCTCCCTCCGGCCCGGCGGAGACAAAAGAAATTTCCAACCGCCGGGAGCCGCCCAGCCGCGCGAACAGCTCCGCCACGGCGTGGAGCACCTCGGCACGGGCCTCCTCGGCCTCCTGGGACTGGACCAGCTCACGCATCCCCGTCACCGTCACCGCGAAGCCGTCCGGCGCGGGCAGGCCCATCTTGCGGCCCAGCACGGCCAAGCCAACGTTGGCCAGCCCCACCAGGGGCTCCAGCTCCCATCCGATCTCCGAAAACGGCAGCACCCGGCGCCCGGACAAACTGCCCATGCCGCCGGCAAGGATGTCCTCCAGGGCGTCCTTCACCGCCAGGGAGGCGTCGTAGAGCGCAACGTGGGCCTCGTCCGCCATGCCGTTCAGGTGGTAGGCCACCAGGTGCGTCAGGCGGCATATGTCGCGCACGGAGCTTTCAAGAAAGGATTTGTCGAAGACGTATTCGCCGCCAAGCGCCCGGTCCATTTGGGCCATGCGCTCCAGGGCCAGGGTGTTCAGTCCGAGGATGCGTTTGAAGGTGCGAAAAAGAAACCGGACGCCACCCGGCTCCATGCCGCTTTCCAGCAAGGTTCTGGCTCCAGCGTCCGCCATGCGCGCGGCTAGGGGACGAGCCCCCGCTCCTTTTCGATGCGGCGCACACCGTCCAGGAGTTCCGCCAGCTTGAAGGGCTTGGCCACGCAGTCGAACACGCCCTTGCGGAAGGACTGCCGGGCGGTCTCCATGGTGGCGAACCCGGTGATGAGGATGACGTCCGTGTCCGGGTGCAGGGCCTTCACCTTGCCCAGGAAGGACAGCCCGTCCAGACCCTCCATCTTGAGATCGGTGATGACCACGTCGAAACGGCGCGCCTCGATGCGCGCCAGGGCCTCAAAGGGCTGATTGAAGGCCTCCACCTCATAACCCGCCTTTTGGAAGAAAGGCTTGAGCCGCTTACACACGATGGGCTCATCATCGAGCACCAGGATGCTGGTCTTGCGCTTTGCCGCCTCACCGCCCGGAGCTTCTTCCGGAACGTTGCCCGGGGTCTCGATGGCGTCGGGTGTCATTCTCGCGTCTCCCTTAGTGCTGTGATGCGTTGCAGAAATAGGTCCATGTAGAGCGCGACGGCGCCCTCGGAGTCAAGCTTGGCGTCCAGTTGGCGGGTGTAACCGATGAGGCAGCCCAGCATGAACATCTTCTCCAGCATGGTTCTGGTGGGGTGCTTCTTGATGCGCCCCGTGACCATGTCGCCCTTGATCTCCACCATAAAATCGAACTGTTCCAGGATGCCCGCCACCAGGCTGGCCCGGCGGGAGCGGCGGGAGAGGTCCGTCACCCCGCCCATGAACCGGAAGGCGATGGAGTTGTCGTTCACCGAGCCGCCCAGGAAAGCGTCAACCACGGTGAAATGATACCCCAGGCGCAGGTGGAGGTTCAAGTACTCACGGGAGATGACCGCCAGGTTGCGCCCCATGCGCGAGGGGTGGGAGGCCTCGGCCCCGAAGGTCTTGGTGACGCTCGACATGAAGCTGCCCATGTCCACGGCCACAGGGCTGGTCTCCCACATGCCGGAGACGTTCATACCCTCCATGAGCGCTTTGAGCGGACGGCAGCGGATGTCGGACTCGTTCGCGTCCTCACCCGCGGCCGGGTCCAGGCCGCCCTCCACATCAATCACCGTAAGACCCAGCGGCAACTTGGTGACGAGCCTGCGCGGGGCGCTGTCGCGCAGTTCCCGGTGCGTCTCAGCGAGGGAGCCCAGCTTGTCCACAGCGCGCTGGTGCACGTAGCGGGCGATGTCGTGAAAGGTCCGGCACGATTCCGGCGCAAAGGCATCGCTCTTGGGGTCGAGCAGAGTGAGCGGGCTGATGTGCTTGAGCACGCGCTTCAGCGTGCGGTACTCCCAGGATTCCTCAAACACGTCCTCGCGCACCAGTTCGAAGCGGCACAGGGCGTCCACCACGCCCTCGTAGACCACCTGGTGGTCGGCGTCGAGGGTGATCTCCTGGCCCTCGCGCAGGGTGCGCGTGGCGCTGCCCGTCTGCACCAGCGTGGGCACGCGCAGTTCGCGGGCGATGGTCGCCATGTGCCCCGTGGCCGAGCCCACGTCCGTGATGATGCCCCGGCACTTGGGCATGACCTTGGCGTAGCGCGGCGAGGAGTGGCGGGACACGAGGATGGCCCCATACGGGAAGTCGGCCAAGTCCTCGCCCTCGGTCATCAGGTGCACGGGCCCGGCGGACACCCCGCCCATGGCCGTGACGCCCCGGCCGGAGATCAGCACGGGCACGCCCTTGACGGCCTCGGACGCGTCCACGGTCTGCGCGCAGGCGTTGGGCCGGATGGACAGGGGACGGGCTTGGAGCACCACCAGTCCGCCCTCCGGCGTGATGGCCCACTCCACGTCCAGGGGACGCTTGAAAAAATGCTCCAGGGCCATGGCCGTCTTGGCCAGCAGGGTCAGCTGCGCGGCGGAGAGGCAGGGCGTGGCGCGCTCGGCCTCGGGCACGGCCTCGGTGCGGGTGCCCCCGCTTGCGTCGAGCACCAGGCGCGTCGACTTGTCCGCGATGTCCGAGGAGAGCAGTTCGTGCGGCGGTTCGCGCCGCAGGATGTACGTGTCGGTCTCGGCGGTGCCATCCACGATGGGCTTTCCCAGCCCCCAGGCCGCGCTGACCACCATGGCCTGGTCCTGCTCCTGGAGCGGCGCGTAGGTGTAGAGTCCGCCGCTCACCAGCGCGTCCACCATGGGCATCACGCCCACGGCCATGGCCGGTTCCTCGGCGCAGAGCTCATGGTGCAGGCGGTAGCGCAGGGCCTCCTCGCAGAACAGACTGGCCAGCACCCGGCGGTAGGCGGGCAGGATGTCCGCCGGCGCCACGCCGAGCACGGTCTCGTACATGCCCGCGAAGCTCGATTCGCTGTCCTCGTCCCAGGCGCTGGAGCGCACGGCCAGGAAGAGCGGCTTGTCACCCGCAAGCCCCCGGGCGGCCTGCTCCACAGCCCGGCAAAGCTCCCGGGGCAGCGGCATGTCCATGATGGACTGGCGCAGGGCGCGGGCCTGCTCGGCCAAATCCTGCCCACCGCTTGCGCACAGGGCGCGGATGGTCTCGGCAACGGGCTTGCGCAGCCCGGCGCGTTGCATGGCCTCGAAATAGGCCCCGGCGGTGACGACGAAGCCGTCCGGGGTGTTAAAGCCCAAGATGTTCTTGATGTCGCCCAGGCTGGTCATCTTGTTGCCGCCCTCGTCCGCCAGGTCGTGCGTCAGTTCGGACAGGGGCAGGATATGATCCGTGCGCGAAAGGACCCGGCGTCCGGCCAGCTCCTCGCGCACGCGGAACTGGATGCGTTCGAACGCCGTGAACAGGGCCACGTTCTTGCCCTGGCACAGCAGGTTCAGGTCGCTGATGAGCTTGAAGACCTGATCGCCAAGCCTCTCGCAGGAGTCGAGGATATATTGCCGGTCAAAGACATAGTCGCCGCCGAGCTTGTCGCCCATGTCGCCAATGAGCTCCAGGATGGTGTTGTGCCGCTCCAGGATGCCCTTGAACTTCTTATAAAGCGCGGAGAAAGGCACAGGGGGCTTGCCCTGCAACCTGCGCCATACCCAAGCGAATATGTCTGTGAACCGCGTCAATGCCATAACGTGCTAATGCGCTCCCTTGCTCTGGAACACGAGTCCGATGCCAAGACCAGCCATGATGGCGATGACCGAGGCCAGGATGCCGTACCACACCGCGTGGTTGAAGGCCAGATCAGCCATAAGGGCAGGAATGCCGGTCATCTTGGCATCCAGCGGCTGGGAGGCCTGGGCCAGGATGACGCCATCCTTCACGGCGAAGACCTCCAGGGCGTAGCTGCCCGGAGACAGGCGGGAGGGTATGGCCATCTTGGCGGTGAACTGGCGCAGCTCGCCAGACTTGTCGCCCAGGGTCACGGCGCTGTTCCCCTCACGGTACAGGCCCTCGCTCTTCTTGAGCTTCACCAGCTCAGGCAGGAGCATGCTCCGGTCGGCCGTGTCGGGCTCGATGCCGATCTTGTCCATCAGCCCGGTGAGGCCGATGCTGGGACCGGCGACGCCCAGATCCTTAAGCGGGGCCGAGGACTCCACCAGGAAGACCTTGGGCACGCCAGAAAAGTGCAGCGTGTTCATGTTCATCCACAACAGCCCAAAGGCCTTGCCCTTCTGCTTCATGGCCACCTTCTCCGGCACGCCGGAGAAGCGCACCACGACCTGGGCGCCATCGGGCACCGCGCCCGAAACGGTCACGTTCGTGCCATTGTAGAAGGTGCTGATGGTGATGACGCCGGGGGCCATGCCAAAGTCCAGGCTTGCGGCCGGGGACGCACACGGCAGGGCCAGCAGCAGGAACAGGAACAGGGTGAGGACGCGCTTCATGCTAGTGACCTCCGATGTAAGCCAGCAGCACATTCGGCGTGGCAAGCAGTTCGTAGAGAATCTTGAACATAACCACAAGAACCAGGGAGGCCAGCAGAATCTTAAGCTGTTCGCCGCCGAGTTTCCGGCCCAGGATGGCCCCGATCTGCGCGCCCAGGGACGAGCCCACGAGCAGGATCAGCGCCAGCACGAAGTCGACCGTGTGGTTGGAGCTGGCCTGCATCACCGTGACGTTGATGCAGGTGAAAAGAATCTGGAACAGGCTGGTGCCCACCACCACGTGCATGGGCATGCGCAGCAGGTACACCATCACCGGAACCATGATGAAGCCGCCGCCCACGCCCATGATCGCGGACAGGATGCCCACCAGGACGCCCAGCACCAGCGGCAGCAGCGGCGACATGCGCACGCCGGAGCGCACGAAGTCCATCTGCCAGGGCAGGAGGCCCACCAGACGGCCGAAGGCGCTGGACTTGACGTGGCGTTCCGGCTCCTGCTTCGCCGGGGCCTTGGCTTTGCGCATGGCCTGCAGGCTCTCCACGAACATGTAGCCACCCACCAGGCCCAGCATCAGCACGTAGGTGACATTGATCAGGAAGTCCGCATTGCCCATGGCCCGCAGCAGCTTGATGATCTCGACGCCCGCGGTTCCTCCGACCACACCGCCCACCAGCAGCAGGATGCCCATCTTCACGTCCACGTTGCCCAGACGCAGATGCGCCAGCGTACCCGAGGTGGATGCGCCAACGATCTGGTTCGAGTCGCTCGCCGCGGCCACGGTGGGCGGAATGCCCATCATGATGAGCAGCGGGGTCATCAAAAATCCGCCGCCGACGCCGAAGATGCCCGAGAGCAGGCCAACGACCCCTCCCAGGCCGAAGACGGCCACGATGTTGATGCTGTTGCCCGCGATGGGCAGATACAGTTCCATGGGTATGCTCATGTCCGATCCTTCCTGGGTAGTGGGTGCCGCGCCGTGCGACTGGCCCTTGGCCCCGCGCTCCCTACCCCGCTTGCCCGCCGCTGGCCCGCGCCAACGGCAAAGTCGTGTTTGCGCCCTGCGTCAAACCGCTTCCGGGGACACTCCCGTAAGCCGCTTTGCGCATGCACCAGACAATGGAGCGCGGTCTGGTCCGCCACCGGCGGGCTTCCTTCGCGCTCCCACGGCCTCTAAAGCAAATCAGGGGCCGTTGGGTCACAACGCGGCAATCCATTAAAACAACTACACTAATCGCAACGCTGAAAATCCTTCACGAAGCCATCTGTCCCGAAATGAAACAGGTGGCCGGAAAAGCCCTTGTGCCAAAATGAAACATATTTTAGGGTACACCCGCTTCGACGCAAAGGAGAAGGCCGATGGCGGGCACCGCGCAGCGCTTCAGGATTTCTTTCAACTCCATCAAGGGCAAGATCCTCACGCTCTTCCTGGTGGCCTTCCTGGTGGCCTGCGGCCTCACGCTGCTGAACGTCCTGACCTTGGCCGCCGTGCGCGAACGCCTGAACCTCTCCGAACGCTACGACGATCTGTTCAACTCCATACTGGAAGCCCGCCGTTTCGAAAAGAACCTGCTCATCTATGGCGGAGTGGAAAGCCAGCGCGAGGGCATGAACTATCTGGACAAGGCCGACGTGGCCGTCACCGGCCTGGCCGGAGACATCGCCCGGGTGTCGGGCCCGGCAACGCTGGAAGACTTCCGGCAGACGCTGGCCCAGTACCGGCGCGAGTTCGCGGCCATCAGCGAGGCCAAGTCGCCGGAACGGGAGTCCGTGCGCGGCACGGGCAAGCGGCTGGTGGATATGGCCGAGAAACTGAGCGCCACCAAACGCGCGCGCATCCACAAGACCATCTTCCATGTTTCGCTCCTGCCCTTCGCCTACCTGGGCATATTCCTTGTGTTCATGGCCATATTGATCACGGTCATCGCCAACAGCCTGCTCAAGCCCCTGGGCATGATCGGCCAGATTACAGCGCGCGTGGCCAAGGGCGACTTCAGCCCCGTGGACAACGAGGGCCGCCACCACATCGAGGAGGTGGCGGGGCTTTTGGACGCGCTGAACCGCATGGCCCTTGAACTCACCGCCAACCAGGAGAACCTGCTCCAGGCGCGCAAGATCGCCGCCCTGGGCACGCTCACCGCGGGCATCGCGCACGAGATCAACAACCCCATCAACAATATCATGATCTCCGCTGAAAGTCTGTTGGAGACGCACGATGAGTCCCTGGACGACGAGGGGCGCGAGGTTGTGACGGACATTTTGAGCCAGGCCGAGCGGGCCGGGGAGATCGTGCGCAATCTGCTGGACTTCTCGCGCACGGAGAAGGCCGGATTCAGCGCGCTGGCGCCAGACGTGGTGCTGAAGAGCACGCTGGCCCTCGTGAGGAACCAGCTGCTCATCGCCGACCTCAAGATGCGCGAGGACGTGCCGCACGACCTGGCGCTCATTTCCGGCAATCTGCGGCATCTGCAGCAGGTCTTCGTGAACCTGTTGCAGAACGCCATCGCCGCCACCCCGGCTGGAGGGACCATCGAGGTCTCCGCCCGCGAAGCCGGGGAATTCGTGCGCCTGACTGTGCGCGACACCGGCATCGGCATCGCCCCGGAGAATCTGCCGCACATCTTCGAGCCCTTCTACACCACCAAGGAGGTGGGCAAGGGCACGGGGCTGGGCCTGGCTGTCACCTACTCCCTCGTCAAACGCCACAGCGGGCGCATCGAGGTGGAGAGCGAGCCGGGCAAGGGCACGTCCTTCCATGTCTTTTTGCCCAAAGCTCCGGCCAGCCCGGAGCCCCATGAGAATATCGGCCATGCCGGGTAGGCTCGCCGTGGTGGACGACGAATCCGCCGCCCGCAAGCGCCTGGGCGAGATCTTCTCGCGCGACGGCTACGAGGTGGAGACCTTCGGCGACGCGGAATCCTTTCTGAAGCGCCAGAGCGAAGCGCCCTTCGACGCAGTGCTCCTCGATTTGCGCCTGCCCGGCATGGACGGGCTTTCCGCCCTCAAGCGGGTCAAGGCCCAGGGCGTCGATACGGAGGTGGTGCTGGTCACCGGGTTCAGCAGCCTGGAACCGGCCATTGAGGCCATCAAGCTCGGCGCGTACCACTTCGTGGCCAAGCCAGTGCGCCTGGCCGAAATACGCAACCTGGTGAAGGGCGCGTGCGACAAGGTGGCCCTGGGCCGGGCCAACCGCCAGCTGCGTCAGGCCCTGCGCGAGGAGACGGGCCTGGAGTCCATGATCGGGGCCAGCGCGCCCATGCGCGGGGTGTTTGAACTGGTGCGCAAGGTCGCGCCGGTGAACTGCAACGTGCTCATCCAGGGTCCCAGCGGCACGGGCAAGGCCCTGGTGGCCAGGGCCATCCACAAACTTTCTTCGCGCAAAAACCAGACCTTCGTGTCCTTCAACTGCGGCGGTTTCACGGAAGAACTCATCGCCAGCGAGCTGTTCGGCTACGAGAAGGGCGCATTTACCGGGGCCGCGGCCACGCGCGTGGGGCTTTTGGAATCCGCCGGAGGCGGCACGGTGTTTCTGGACGAAATCGGGGAGATGCCGCCCTCCATGCAGGTCAAGCTCCTGCATGTGATCCAGGAGCGGCGCATTTTGCGCGTGGGCGGCACGCGGCCCGTGGACCTGGACATCCGGGTCATAGCCGCCACCAACCGCGACCTGAAACAGGACATCGCCGACGGCGTGTTCCGAGGGGATCTGTTCTACCGGCTGAACGTGGTGAGCATCGTCCTGCCGTCGCTCGCCGAGCGCAGGGAGGATATTCCCCTGCTCGTGCGGCATTTCATCGACAAGTACAGCCTGCTCTTTCACAAGACCGTGCGCGAGGTGAGCCCACAGGCCCTGCAGATACTGACGCGCTACGAGTGCCCGGGCAACGTGCGCGAACTGGAGAACATCGTGGAGCGCGGCGTGGCCCTGTGCGACTCGGAGGTGTTCTCCGTGGAGGATCTGCCCCCGGAGCTCCAGCAGGCGGCGGGCGGCGCGGCGGGCGGCGAGCCCCTGGTAAGCCTGGAGGAACTTGAGCGCCAGCACATCGCCCGCGTGCTCAAGTCCACGGGCCACAACAAGAGCCTGGCCGCGCAGATTCTCGACGTGCCCCGGACCACTTTATGGCGCAAACTCAAGCAGTTCAATCTCGACTAAGGCAAGCGGCTCTGGCCCGCTGTTTCAAAACGGAACAGAAATTTCTGGTTCAAGCGCGCCCCGCCCCGCGCCGCCGCCTGGCCTGAAATTTCTTCCACAACAAGGACGATGCGTTGAGAGAACAGCCCCGGAACGGAGCACCCCGTAGCCTGGCTGGCACGCATCGTGTTACCACGACACCATGAAAGACACGCCCGAATCCCAAATTCCACCCGAGGAAAACGATCCGCTCTCCAGTCTGCCGGATTGGTTCACGCAGCGCGAGATCATCCCCCTGGAGGACCACCTGGCCCTCGTGGTCTGCCACGAGACCATGCGCGCCATCGTCGCCCTGTGCCGGGTCCTGGCCGACGCGCCCGCGCCGGTGCTGCTCACCGGGGAGACGGGCGTGGGCAAGAGCCTGCTCAGCCGCTTCATCCACGCCAGTGGCGACCCGTACGCGCCCTTTGTCTCGCACCTCACGGCCGGGCTGGACGCGCGGATGCTGCTGGAGCGGATCTTCGGCCCAGACAGCCCTTCCCCGGACGAGGGCACGCCACGCGCGCTGATCGAGGAGGCCTCGGGCGGCACACTCGTGCTGGAAGAGATGGGCGATCTGCCGACCGCCGTGCAGCAAAGACTGATGGCCCTCTGGGACGAGCAGGCCGCAGGAAGCGGCGACATCGGGCCGCGCCAGTTCATCTGCACCACCAATACCCCCCGCAGGCTGCTGCTTGCGCCCGGAGCGCTGCTGCCGGAATTCCTGGAGCGCTTCCGGCACATCCATGTGCCGCCCCTGCGCGAGCGCAAGGAGGACATCCCCGCGCTGGTGGCCTACTTCTCCCGGCTCAAGACCTCGCGCACGGCCTCGCTCAAGAGCCTGGAAAGCCTGGCCGGCCGTTTGGCGAACCACGCCTTCCCCGGCAATGTGCGCGAGCTGGAGTCCTTGATGGCCCTGGAGGCTGGCGGTCTGCCCTGGCGCTGGCGCGTCACCGGCGCGGACAAGGCCTGCTGCGTGCGCCCGCCCGTGGGCAACACAGCCAAGCGCGCAGGCGGACGGAAAAAGAAGGCCTAGGGCCATTTTCCCGCCTCAGCGCAGGACCATGGCCAGAAGCGGCGCGGCCAGCACGTTGCTCAAACCCGCCAGGATCATCACCAGGCTCGCGATGGCGCCTTCCTCCTGGCCCATGCGCCGGGCCTGGGCAACGCCCGCGCCGTGCGCCCCCATGCCAAAGAGCGCGCCACGCGCCAAGGGCGAGCGTAGAGGCAGCCAAGCCAGCAGGAGCTCACCCAGCATCGCGCCACAGATGCCCGTCAGCACCACGAACACCGCCGTCAGGTCCGGCACGCCGCCGATGTCCCCGGACACGGTCATGGCGAAGGGCGTGCTCACCGAACGCGGCAAAAGGCTCAGCCGCACCACGCCGGAGAGATGCAGCTCCGTGGCGAGGCCCCAGGCCGTGAGCATGGCGATGGCGTTGCCCGTCACCACGCCCGCCAGAAGCACGGGCCAGTGGCGGCGGATGACCGCCCGCTGCTCGAAGATGGGCAGAGCAAAGGCCACGGTGACCGGCCCGAGCATGGTCACCAGCCAGTGCGTGCCCCGGATGTACTCGCTGTAGCCCACGTGCAGCACCAGGGCCAGACCGATGAGCAGAAGCGGCGCCAGGGTCAGCGGGGAGGACCACCAGCGCGGCCGTCTGCGGTTCACCCAGCGCGCGCCGCAATAGAGCGCGATGGTGGCGGCGGACCAGAACAGGCCCACGAGAAGCGGCGCCAGGCTAGTTGTCGTCATGGCGCACCGGCCTCGGGCTCAGACGACAGCACAGATCCACGGCGAGGCCCGTGCCACCCATGACAAGCAGGGTCCCGGCCAGCACCACGGCCAGGAGCTTCAGGCCAAGCAGTCCCAGGAACTCGCGGTGGTCCAGCACGGCCAGCACCGCGGGCACAAAAAAGAGCAACATCTCGGCCAGAAGCCAGTCGGCTCCCCGGCGCAGGCTGATGGTCCTGAGCCGCCCGCTGGCGAACAGGAGCAGCACCAGGGCCAGGCCGATGATGCCGCCCGGCACGGGCAGATGCGTGGTCCGCACCAGCGCCTCGCCCAGGGCCCAAAACAAGACCAGCGCCCCGCCCTGGAGCAGACGGCTGCGGCGCAAGGCCAAACGGAATGAAAGCAAAAGCTTGCGCGGATACATGGGAACTCCTTGCGCGTTTTCTTGCGCGCACCTCCCATCTAAGGCCGGTCGCACCCCCTGTAAAATGAATTGACAGCATAGAAATCATTCCAATATGGAATAGACATGGAACTGCGCAATCTGCATGCCCTGGTGGAGGTGGTGCGCCGGGGCGGCTTCTCCCAGGCAGCCAAGGTGCTCTTCACCACCCAGCCCAACGTGAGCAAGGCCGTGCGCCAGCTGGAGGACGAGCTCGGCGTGCCTCTTCTGGACCGCGTGGGCCACAAGAGCCAGCTCACGGACGCCGGGCGCGTCATCTACCGCCGCGCCCTGAGCATCCTGACCGAGAGCGAGGACATGCTGGCCGAACTGGACGAGCTGCGCGGCCTGCGGCGCGGGCTGCTGCGGCTTGGCCTGCCGCTGTTCGGCAGCAGCGTGCTCTTTGCGCCCATCTTCGCCCTGTTCCGCAGCCGCTACCCCGGCGTGGAAATCAGCCTGGTGGAGCATGGCAGCAAGCGCCTGGAGGAGCTTTTGCGCGCGGGCGAGGTGGACCTGGCGGCCTCGCTCACGCCCGTGTCCGAGGAGTTCGAGTGGCAGGACGTGCGCGCCGAGCCTCTGGTGGCCCTGCTGCCAAGCGGCCACCCCCTGGCCGGACGCTCCAGCCTGCGCATTCTGGACCTGGCCAGCGAACCGTTCATCCTGTTCGACGAGGGCTTTCTGCTCAACAAGATCATCATGGACAGCTGCGCGCGCCACGGCTTTCAGCCATCTGTCGCCGCCCGCAGCGGGCAGATCGACTTCATCGTCGGTCTGGTCAAGGCCGGGCTCGGCATCGCGCTTCTGCCCCGGCTCATGGCCGAGCAGCGCCAGCAGCCCGGCCTGCACTTCGTCCCCCTGAATGAGCCGGACACCGTGTGGCACATGGCCCTGCTCTGGCGCAAGGGCGGCTACCTTTCCCACGCCGCGCAGGCCTGGCTGGCCCTGGCCCGGGAGGCGCACCCGGCGGTGCAGCTGAACGCGGAGAGCGGACCGGGGCCAGCCGGAAGCAAGGCGTGACGCGCCTCATCGACCGGTGGGGCAGGCACGCCGGAGCGGTCGCCGAATTAAATTCACTGCATCGGCAAAGCCTGCAGTTTCTTGTCTTGACAGGAGACCCGGCCAACGGCTAAAGAGTTGGTCCCAACGCCGTGGGGCTGTAGCTCAGTTGGGAGAGCGCTTGAATGGCATTCAAGAGGCCGTGGGTTCAATTCCCTCCAGCTCCACCACTCGATAGATCAAGGGCTTGCGAAGCGATTCGCAAGCCTTTTTTCGTTGCCGCACTCCATCGTTGCGCTACATCATGTAGCGCGACGTTTACATTTGCCCCGGGCGACGCTTCATTTTGTCCGCCATCGCCTGGAGTTCTCATTTCCAGGCCCGCTCCTTACTGCGCGCGGGGGCACGCGTCAGCCCCTTGAGGAGTGGTCCTCTGCGAGCCGTGCGGGGGGCTACGGCAGCCATGCCCGCCGGGTCCGCCGCTCAACCCATACCAGCACCAATTGACAACCGGCACCAAAAGCGTAGCGATTGCTGAGCGATTCCGCGCGCCCGAGAGGCGGCGGTGCACATCCGGACAAGGCAGGTGCCGCCTATGCGTTCAATCCCTCTCTGGCCCCGGGCGATAATCGCCGCGATGATTCTGCTGCTCAGCATCCCGGCCTTGGCCGATGCCCAACAGGACCAGCCCAGCGGTGCGCCGTCCTATTCAACGGCGCAGCTTGACCAAATGCTCGCCCCCATCGCCCTGTATCCCGACGCCTTGGTGGCCCAGATTCTTATGGCCGCCACCTATCCGCTGGAGGTGGTCCAGGCGGACCGCTGGCTCCAGGATCCCGGCAACGCAGCCCTTCGCGGGGCCAATCTGGACAGCGCCCTGGGGCAGCAGCCCTGGGACCCAAGCGTCAAGTCCCTGGTGCCGTTCCCCCAGGTCCTGAGAATGATGGACAACGACCTGCAATGGACTGAGCAACTTGGCGACGCCTTCATGGCCGAGCAGAACGAGGTCATGGACTCGGTGCAGCAGCTGCGACGCCAAGCCCAGGGAGCGGGAACCCTGCGCTCCACGCTACAGCAGACCGTGGTGGTGGAGCCCCAGGACATTCTCATTGAGCCCGCCGACCCGCGCATCGTGTACGTGCCCTATTATGATCCTGTGGCGGTCTATGGCCCCTGGCGCTATCCCGCCTATCCGCCGGTGGTCTTCCAGCCGATGTTCGCGCTTTTCTTCCGGGCAGGCCCCTTCAGTTTCAGCGTTGGTCGGCCCGTCCTGGCTCCATTCTGGGGCTGGGAACGCTGGGACTGGCGCCACCGCGTCATCGTCATCGACAACGCGCACTACCGCCGTATCAACTTCGACAGGCCACCGCCGGCCTCCGGCTTCTGGCGGCACGACCCGGCCCACCGCCTGGGCGTGCCCTACCACAGCCTAGCGGTACGAGCAGCGTATCAACACGCTTCGGATGAGTCGCGCCGTAACTTCAGAGGTTTTGCCGCCGGATCACCGCCTCTGTCCGAGCGGCCCGCGGCCATGCGGCCAGGGCAGCAGCAGAGCCATTTCGGCGCGCCAGTGCGGCCTGCGGTCCAGACCCGCCCCCAGCAGGGACAACCGCAGCAGGGGCAGCGTCCACAGGAGCAGTGGCAGCCGCAGGGCCAGCATCCGATGCAACAGCAGGCCGCACAGCCGCAACGCCAATCCACGCAGCAGCGTCCGCAGCAGCCGCCGCAGCAGCAGACACCGCAGCGCCCAGCTCCACAGCAGCAGCGTCCGTTCCAGCAAGCGCCGCAGCAGGCGCAGCGCCCAGTGGCGCCGCTGTTCGAATCGTACCAGCACGGCGCAGATGCACGGGGACATGCCGCCCAGGGCGAGGCGAGCCGCAGGCAGCAGCCTTCGCGGGCGCCCCAACAGGAAGCCCCGGGCAACAACCGTCCCTCTGACCGTCGGTGAACCTATGGAATGCATTGAAGACGCAAACGAGGACACCATGCTGACACAGACACATCCAACGCTTCGCGCCCTGCTGCGCCGCGCGCCCGTTGCGGCGATTCTGGCCGCGCTGTGCGTAACGATCCATGTCGCCAGCCCCATTCCGGCTCTCGCCGCCGGTCCGACCGCACAGGCCGCCGTGGCGCAGCAGACCTTTGAGACTCCTGAGAAGGCCGTGGACGCCCTCATTCAAGCCAACCGGGACGGCGACACGGGAGCCCTGCTACGCGTGCTCGGCCCCGAGGCTGGCAAGCTCCTGCACTCCGGCGACCCCGCCGCAGACAAGAAAAACAGGGAAAAATTCGTCGCCTCCTTTGAGCACTCCCACAGCTTGGAACAGCGCGCCGACGGCTCCATGCTCCTGGTGGTCGGGGATCGCAAATGGCCCATGCCCATTCCGCTGGTGAACCAGGACGGCCAGTGGCGTTTTGATGCCCGCGCCGGTGAACAAGAAATCCTCAACCGCCGCATCGGCCGACATGAGCTGGATGTGCTGGAGGTTTGCCGCGCCTTTGTCACGGCCCAGCGCGAGTATGCCCTAACGCACAAGCTCATCGACGGAACGCCCGAATACGCCCGGCGCTTCATCAGCCATCCCGGCAAACAGGACGGCCTGTATTGGCCCACGGCCCAGGGCGCGCCGGAAAGCCCGCTTGGTCCGTTGCTGGCCTTCGCACAGGCCGAGGGCGTTCCGGCAAAAAAGCAGCAGCCCTACCACGGCTATTTTTACCGCATCCTCTTCGCGCAGGGACCGGCCGCATCCGAGGGAGCCAGGGAGTATGTCGCCAATGGGCACATGACCAAGGGCTTTGCCCTGCTGGCTTTCCCGGCCCACTATGGCAAGACTGGCATTCAGACCTTTCTGGTGAACCACAATGGCATCGTCCGCGCCAAGGACCTGGGGCCGGACACCGCGCGGATCGCCGCACGGATGCGCCTGTATGACCCGGACGCCACCTGGAAGCTGCCTTAACCATCCCCCCATAAAGATGAAAAAGGCCCCGGGACAAAAGTTCCGGGGCCTTTTTCATGCCCAACGCCAGTCCTGCCTTTTCCACCCGCGCCACGCAATCCACGTGTAACGTCCCCATAAACTAGATCCATTGCCAAGCAGAGACTTCTGGTCCAAACAGGGAGCAGGAGGCACGGCATGCCGCAACAACTTCCCAAGCCCGTCCGCCACCTGGGCTGGATCAGCTTCTTCACCGACATCGCCTCGGAGATGGTCTACCCTGTGGTTCCGTTGTTCCTCACGGCGGCGCTCGGCGCGCCCGTGGCGGTCCTCGGCCTCATCGAAGGCGTGGCCGAGGCCATCGTCAGCATCATGAAGGGACTCTCGGGCTGGCACAGCGACAAGGTCGGCCGACGTGTCCCCTACATCCGCCTGGGATACGGGTTGGCGGCCCTGTCCAAGCCCCTCATGGCCCTGGCCTATGCGTGGCCCATGGTGTTCCTGGCCCGTGTCGTGGACCGCCTGGGCAAGGGCCTGCGCACCACGGCCCGCGACGCCATGATCGCGGACGCCGTGGACGGCACAATCGCAGGCCGGGCCTTTGGCTTCCACCGCATGATGGACACGAGCGGGGCCATTGTCGGCGTGTTGTTCGCACTGCTGCTGCTCAAGTATCTGCCGGGTGGGTACCGGCTCATTTTCCTGATTGCTGGCGTTCCTGGTCTGGCCGCTGTGTGGCTGACCTTCCGGTTGCGGGAGTTGCGCCGGGAGGGGGCGGACGTTCAGGGATGTCCCGCTTCCCCGGTGGAGGATGCGCCGCGGGCGCCGGCTCCCGCCAGCGGTCTGATGGGTTTTTCTCCGGCCTACTGGCTCACCCTGAACCTGCTGATGCTCTTCGCCTTCGCCAATTCCAGCGACACGCTGCTTCTCCTGCGGGCCAAGAACCTGGGTTGGAACGATACCCAGGTCATCCTGGGCTACCTGCTGTTCAACCTGACCTACGCCGCGTCCGCCTATCCGCTGGGCGTCCTGAGCGACCGCATCGGGCGCTGGCGCATGCTCATCACCGGGTGGGCAGTGTATTCCGCCGTGTACTTTGGCTTCTCCGTCTCGGATGGGCAGAGCGTCTGGTGGCTGTTCCCGCTCTACGGCCTGTCCATGGGCCTCACCGAGGGTGTGGGCAAGGCGCTGATCAGCGGACATGTTCCAGCGCTGCGCAAGGGGACGGCGCTCGGCGTGTTCCACATGAGCCTGGGCTTCACGGCCCTGGCAAGCAGCGTGGTGGCGGGCCTCTTGTGGGACCACGTCAGCCCGTCCGCGCCCTTCCGGCTGGGCGGAGCCGTGGCCCTGGCAGCCGTGGCGGCAGCCGTAATTCTCGCCCCGCGCCTCAAGAAGGCGGCCGGTGCGGTCAATGGCGCGTAGGCCCTGGCCTGGATGAGGTGAAACACGGGCCAGCGCAACCAGACCGTGCTTCTGGAGTTCGGCCTGTTTCGAGCCCCGGGCCACGACGCCCCGGCCCAACCGCGGCAGGAGTCCTCGGCCCGCCACGCGCACGTTCCAGCCACGCCGTAAATCTCCTTGCCCAAAAGAAGCCCCCCGTATATGCCTTAACAAGTCGGAATCCTCTGACCAGCCCCCGGCCGGGTTGTGGTTCGGCCGAGCAACGCCCAATGAGGTAGCCATGGCCAAGAAAAAAAGCTTCACCACGGCTTTCGGGGCCCCTGTGGCCGACGACCAAAACAGCCTGACCGCAGGCCGCCGCGGCCCCCTGCTTATGCAGGACACCCATTTGCTGGAAAAGCTGGCCCATTTCGACCGCGAACGCATCCCCGAGCGCGTGGTCCACGCCAAGGGGGCGGGCGCGCACGGCTATTTCGAAGTCACCGCCGACGTGACCCGCTGGACCAAAGCCAAGTTCCTGAACACGGTCGGCAAACGGACCGAGGTGTTCGCCCGCTTCTCCACCGTGGGCGGGGAGAAGGGGTCAGCCGATGCCGAACGCGACCCGCGCGGCTTCGCGCTGAAGTTCTACACCGAGGACGGCAACTACGACCTCGTGGGCAACAACACCCCGGTATTCTTCATCCGTGATCCCCTGAAGTTTCCGGACTTCATCCACACGCAGAAGCGCAACCCGGCCACCAACTGCAAGGATCCGGACATGTTCTGGGACTTCCTGTCCCTGACGCCGGAGTCGCTGCACCAGGTGACGATCCTGTTCTCCGACCGCGGCACCCCGGCCACCCTCCGCAACATGAACGGCTACTCCAGCCACACATACAAGTGGTACAACGACGCGGGCGAGATCTTCTGGGTCCAGTATCATTTCAAGACCGACCAGGGCATCAGGAACCTGACCCGCCAGGAGGCCCTGGCGCTCAGAGGCGCGGACCCGGACCACGCCACCCGCGACCTGTTCCGGACCATCGCGGCCGGGAACCCTCCCTCTTGGACGCTTGAGATGCAGATCATGCCCTACGACGAGGGGCTCAAGTACCGCTATGACATCATGGACATCACCAAGGTCTGGCCCCACGCGGACGTGCCGCCCATCAAGATCGGCCGCCTGGTGCTCGACCGCAACCCGGTGAACTACTTCGCCGAGGTCGAACAGGCCGCCTTCAACCCCAGCAACCTCGTCCCGGGCATCGGCATCTCGCCGGACAAAATGCTCCAGTCCCGCGTCTTTTCCTACCACGACACCCACCTGCACCGGCTTGGACCGAACTATCACCTGATCCCGGTCAACCAGGCCCGCAACGCCCCGGAACGGAACTATCAGCGCGATGGTTCCATGCGCGTGGATGGCGGCGGCGCGGGCCCCAATTACTGGCCCAACAGCTTCGGCGGGTCGGAGCCGGATCTGGCGGCGGCCGAGCCGCCCTTCCCCGTGGAAGGCGCGGCTGCGCGCACATCATACAGCCACGTGAACGATGACTTCGAGCAGTCCGGCGCGCTGTATGCCAAGGTCATGACCGAAACCGACCGCGAGCACCTCGTGGGCAACATCGTGGAGCACCTGGGCATGGCTCAGAAGCGCATCCAGTTGCGCCAGACCGCGCTGTTCTACAAGGCCCACCCGGACTACGGCGCCAGCGTGGCCCAAGGCCTGGGCCTGGACACGCAGGAAGTGCGGCAGCTGGCGGGCATGAGCCAACCGGACCGCGCCCGGGCCACTGCGCCCTAGGGGAGATCCTCGGTTCCTTCAGAGCCAAAAGAAAGAGGGCTTGCGGAGTGATCCGCAAGCCCTCTTTCATCGGCGCGCGCAAACGCGGGAAAACCGGCGGTCCGGCTTAGTGTCCCGGCGGCGGAGACAGCTTGCTCCCGTGGGGCGGCTGGCGCAGAAACACCAGGCTCAACAGAAGCACGAGAAAGAGCAGGGCCTGGATGTAGAAGGTGTCGTTGAAGGCCAGGGCCGTGGCCTCGGCCTGCATCTGTTGGTAGATGAGCCCCTTGGCGAGCAGCGCATTATCGGAAAGCGAGCCGAGTTTCCAATCAAGCACCTGGGTCAGGGTGTTCACGTGGTAGGTGTAATTGGGCGAAAGGTCATTCAGGTGCTGGATCAGATGGCTCTGGTGGTGCTGCGAGCGCCGCGCCAAAAGCGTGGTCACGAAGGCGACGCCGAAGGAGCCGCCGAGGTTGCGCAGCAGATTGAAGATGGCGGCGGCATTATTCATCTGCTCGCGAGGCACCGTGGCATAGGTCAGGTACGTCAGGGAAACGAAGAAGAGCGGCATCCCAAGCCCTTGCAGCAATCGTGCGCTCACGGCGGTGGTGAAATCGATGTGCAGGTTGAAGCCGCTCATGATCCACAGGGCCAGGGCGTTGACGAGGAGCCCGGTGCCCAGCAGCAGGCGGCTGTCCACGCGCTCGGTGAGCTTGCCCACCACGGGCATGGCGAAAAGCGCCACGCCACCGCCCGGGCCAAGCACCAGCCCGGCCAGAAAGGCGGTATAGCCCATAAGCCCCTGCAGGAACATCGGCAAAAGCACGATGGACCCGAAGAATGCAAAAAACCCGAGAAACATCACTGCATTGCCAGTGGCGAAACTGACATTTTTAAAGATGCGCAGGTCCACTATGGGCCGCTCGTGGCAGAGCTCCCAAAAGACCAGCGTCACCAGGGAAACGGCGGAGACAAGGGCCAGCCCCAGGATCAAGTTCGAGCTGAACCAGTCGTCGGTCTGCCCCTTGTCCAACACTATCTGCAGGCAGCCGATGCCCAGGCAGAGCAGGGCCAAGCCCACGGTGTCGATCTTCTCGCCCTTCTCGCTGCGCTCCATGTAGTGCGGATCGAAAACGAAGCTCTGCACCATGTAGAGCGCCAGGATGCCTATGGGCAGGTTGATGTAGAAGATCCAACGCCAGGTGAAATTGTCCGTGAGGTAGCCGCCCAGAAGCGGACCCAGGATGGGCCCCAGCACCACGCCCATACCGAAGATGCTCATGGCCAGGCCGCGTTGACGCGCGGGGAAGGTCTCCAGCAATATGGCCTGGCTCATGGGCTGCAGCCCGCCGCCGCCGATGCCCTGCAGTATCCGGAAAAAGATGAGCTCCGGCAGGCTGACGGCCGCGCCGCACAAAAGTGAGCTTGCGGTGAACATCACGAGCGAGGCCATGAGATAGCGTTTTCTGCCCAGCACGCGCGCCAGCCAGCCGCTCATGGGGATGACCACGGCGTTGGCCACCAGGTACGAGGTGAGCACCCAGGTGACCTCCTCCTGTCCGGCGGAGAGGCTGCCCTGGATGTGGTTCAGCGCCACGTTGGCCACGCTGGTGTCCAGAATCTCGATGAGCGTGGGGATCATCACCGCGAGGGTGATGATCCACTTGTTCACCAGGGGCTGCTCGCCCGGCGGTTTGAGTAAAGCCATCGGCTCCCGTCCGGCTAACGGATGTGGATGGTCGGGTAGGCGCTCATGCCCACGCGCAGGGGCGGGATATCCCCGTCCTTGGCGCCCTTCGTGTCGATCGTGATCTTCACCGGCACGCGCTGCACCACCTTCACATAGTTGCCCGCGGCGTTTTCCGGCGGGAACAGCGAGAAGCTCGCGCCGGAGCCAGCCATGACGGAATCCACCGTGCCCTTCAGGTCCACGCCGGGATAGGCGTCCACCTCAATGTCCACCTTCTGCCCGGGCCGCACGTTGGTCAGCTGGGTTTCCTTGAAATTGGCCGTGATCCAGACCTCGCCCGGATCAAGGGGCACAATGGTCATGATGGGCTGCCCCCTGGAGACCATGTAGCCGCGCTCCACGGCCTTGCGCGTCACATAGCCGCGCGCCGGAGCCAGAATGGTGGTGTACTCCAGGTTCAGTGAGGCCTGCCGCACCTTGGCCTTCTGGGCCAGGATCTTGCTCGACTTGGTGCTGGCCTTGCCGCTGCCGATGGCCTCAAGCTTGGCCTGGGCGGCCAGGAGCTTGGCCCGGGCCGTGTCCGCCTTGGTCTTGGCCTGGTCGAAGGCGGACTGGGAAACGGACTGGGATTTCAGAAGCTCGCGGTTGCGGTTCAGGTCCAGCTGGGCCAGGGCGGACTCGGACTGAGCCGACTGCACGTCCTGCCCGGCCGAGGCCGAGTCCTCCTCAAGGCTGGACAGGCCAGCGACAGCATCGGCCAGGGCCACCTCGTATTCCACCGGGTCGAGGCGCAGCAACGGCTGGTCTTTCTCCACCAGTTCGTTGTCCTTCACCAGGACCTCTGTGACATAGCCGGGGACGCGCGGGGAAATGGTGTAGATGTGCCCGTCCACCTGGGCGTCGTCGGTGCTCACGCGGCTGCGCGCGTGAAGGAAGTAGCCCAGCGCGGCCACGGCGAGCGCTCCCGCCAGGACGGCGAAAATCTTTCTGCGGCGGGCGAGGCCGTTTGCGGCCGGCGCCTGTCCGCTCTGGTTCTGATCTGATTCAGCCATATGGTCCTCAAGGAATAATCCGGGGCTGGTCAAGCGCTCCGGGGAAAAAGTCACGGGGCAGTGGGTCGCGGCCACGGTATGCGTGTGCGAGGCTTTTATACGCATCATACGCCAAGGTCCAGCGGGAGCCCGGGAGGTCCCTTGGGGGAAGAACAGCTAGCGCCGCGCCGCGCCCTTTTCCCGATCGCTTGTCTCCGGGAGGCCCGAAGCCGGGCTGTCCGCCGCGACGCCACGTACCCCAGAACCGCCCACTTCAGGGCCGCCCATCTCAGGGCCGTCACTGCCCATGACCGATTGCAAGGTTCCGAGCACGGCGAAGAGCACAGACAGCTCCAACTCGGAAAGGCGCTTGAACCGACGGGCGAAGACCTCGGTGGCCTCGCTGCGCGACGAGACCAGGACCTGCTCGCCCGCATTGGTGAGGGCGATGACCACGCGCCTGCGGTCACTGGCGCTTACGCCGCGCACAAGCAGCCCGCGCGCCACAAGGCTCTCCACCACTTTGGACGCGGAGGGCGCGCCCAGCCCCAGGTGCTCCGCCGCATCGGAAAGGGCCGCACCTGCGTGGGCTTCATAGAAGGCCAGGGTGCGGAACTGCGGCACGGTGAGTTCAGGCGGGCGGTTGGCGCGCATCTCCACGCGCAACGTCTGCATGAGCCGTGGGGCCAGGATCAGCAACCTCTCGGCGCAATCTTGTGCTGTTTGAGGCGACATATTCCTCCCAAAAACATTTTCATTTTGCAACAAATAAGCGTCGCGGCTATTTTCGTCAACCCCTGTTGTCATTTTGTATGGCTTGACAGCAAGTTACATTTAACTATCCGTAGTGAATAGCCCTTTAAGCAAAAATCTCCCCCGGGACTCGGCCTTGTTTTCCACTTGCGCCGAAGAATCCGCCCTGGTAAATATTTTCCCAAGGAACAATTCCGAGCGCGCGGGAGTTGCCCCGGGCGCCACAAAGCCCGAAACCGCCACAGCGCAAGCGAGCAGGTACGCATATTGCATTTACCTGAACTCGTAGAGTTTTGTTCGACAAGACAGGAAATTTCCAGCGGGCCATGCCCACCCGGGCGCGCAGACAACCGCCACAGGATACAGCAATGAGTGAAACCGCCCCACTTTCCGAATCGCGCCGCAAAACGAAACGGCTCTTCTTGTTGCTGGCCGCCATCTGCCTGGCCACAGCCGTCGGTGCCTATTGGTACAAGGCCGCCTCCACAGCCAAACAGTCCGCCAACAGCAAGAATCGCCCCCAGCCCGTGGTGGTGGCCGAGGCCAAAGCCAAGGATGTGGAGGTCTTCCTCTCCAGCCTGGGCACCGTGACCCCGCTGAACACCGTGACCGTGAAAAGCCGCGTGGATGGCCAGCTCATGCAGGTGCTCTTCCGCGAGGGCCAGATGGTCAAGGCCGGGGACCTGCTGCTGGTCATCGACCCCAGGCCCTTCCAGGTGCAGCTCGCCCAGGCCGAAGGCCAACTGCGGCGCGACACGGCGCTCCTCGAAAACACCCGCGCGGACCTCAAGCGTTATGCGGAGCTCATGGCCCAGGGCGCCATCGCGCGCCAGCAATATGACACCCAGTTCTCCCTGGTGAAGCAGTACGAGGGCACCGTGGCCACGGACAAGGCCACCGTGGACAGCGCGCGGCTGCAGATCACATACAGCCGCATCACCGCTCCGGTTTCCGGCCAAGTGGGCCTGCGCCAGGTTGATCCCGGCAACATGGTGCACGCCAGCGACACAAACGGTTTGCTCATTGTGAACCAGATTGCACCGATCAACGTCGTGTTCACCCTGCCCGAGGACCAGCTGCCCAAGGTGCTGGAGAAGCTCCGCGCGGGCGGAAAGCTGCGCGTGGACGCCTATGACCGCGAACAGACCAGGAAGCTCGCGGAAGGCGAGCTGGCCAGCCTGGACAACCAGATCGACACCAGCACCGGCACGGTGAAGCTCAAGGCCACCTTCGCCAATGCCAAGGGCGAACTCTATCCCAACCAGTTCGTCAACGCCAAGCTGCTGCTCGAAGTTCTGAAGGATGCCATCGTTGTGCCCGCGAGCGCCGTGCAGCGCGGCCAGCAGGGCGCCTATCTCTATGTGGTCTCGCCCGAGGGCGTGGCCCAGGCCCGCTCCGTGAGCGTGGGCGAAAGCAGCGACGGTGAAAACGTCATCTTTTCCGGCCTAAACCTGGGCGAGAAGGTCGTTGTGGACGGGGCGGACCGCCTGAGCGATGGCGCGAAGGTCGAGATCAAGACCCCTCGCGCCAAACCCGCCGACAAATCCGGCGACCAGCCGACAGCTCAGCCCGACGGCCAGCAGAACGCAACACGGCCGAACGCCGCTCTGCCGGCGGCCGTCCCGGCCCCCAAGGCGACGGCCGAGGCCAAGCCTGCCGCCTCCAAGCCCGAAGCGCACAAGGCCGCAGCAGCAGCCACACCGGTTGACCCCAAGCCCGTTCCCCAGCCCAAGGCCAAGGCCGATACGAAACCCGCGCGTCAGGCGCAGGCCGCGCCGCCGGATCCGCATTCCAAACCCGACCACACGCCAGACGCCGCGCCCGCCCAGGCGCAGGACGTCCAGGCGGGGAGCCAGCCCCAGGCCCAGCCATGAACATCTGCGAGCCGTTCATCCGGCGACCGGTCGCCACCTCGCTCCTGATGGTGGCCATCGTGCTGGCGGGGCTGGTGGCCTACAAGCAGCTGCCCGTGGCCGCGCTGCCCCAGGTGGACTACCCCACCATCCAGGTGCGCACCTTTTATCCGGGCGCGAGCCCGGACGTCATGGCGACCAGCGTCACCGCTCCGCTGGAGCGCCAGTTCGGGCAGATGCCCGGCCTCTCGCAGATGACCTCCACCAGCTCCGACGGCTGCTCCGTGATCCTGCTCCAGTTCTCGCTGGAGATCGGCCTGGACGTGGCCGAGCAGCAGGTCCAGGCGGCCATCAACGCGGGCTACTCCTATCTGCCCAAGGACCTGCCAAGCCCGCCAGTGTACAGCAAGGTCAATCCGGCCGACGCGCCCATCCTGACCCTGGCCCTGACCTCGAAGCAACTGCCGCTCTACAAGGTCGAGGACCTGGCCGACACGCGCCTGGCCCAGAAAATTTCCCAGCTGCCGGGCGTGGGTCTGGTGAGCATCAGCGGCGGCCAGCGCCCGGCCGTGCGCGTGCACGCCAACCCGCGCGCCCTGGCCGCCCTGGGCCTCACCCTGGAGGACCTGCGCACGGCCATTGCCGCTGCCAACGTGGACCAGGCCAAGGGCGGCTTCGACGGGCCGCGCCAAGCCGCCATCATCGGGGCCAACGACCAGCTCTACTCCAGCGAGGACTACCGCAAGCTCATCGTGACGTGGAAGAATGGCGCGCCCGTGTTTTTGACCGACGTGGCCGACGTGGTCGATGGGCCGGAGGACGTGCGCCAAGCCGCCTGGATGAACAACGATCCGGCCATCATCGTAAACATCCAGCGCCAGCCCGGCGCCAACGTCATTGAAGTGGTGGACCGCGTGAAGCGCCTGCTGCCCCAGCTGGAGTCGGCCCTGCCCGCCACGGTGAAGGTCCGCGTGCTTTCCGACCGCACCATGACCATCCGCGCCAGCGTGCGCGACGTGCAGCACGAGCTCATGCTCGCCGTGGCGCTCGTGGTGCTCGTCATTTTCCTGTTTCTGCGCAACCTGCCCGCCACGGCCATCCCCAGCGTGGCCGTGCCGGTGTCCCTTGTGGGCACCTTCGGCGTCATGTATCTGGCGGGCTTCAGTCTGAACAACCTCTCACTCATGGCGTTGACCATCTCCACGGGCTTCGTGGTGGACGACGCCATCGTCATGATCGAAAACGTCTCGCGCTACGTGGAGGAGGGCGAAAAGCCCTTCATCGCCGCCCTCAAGGGCTCCAAGCAGATCGCCTTCACCATCCTTTCGCTCACGATCTCGCTCATCGCCGTGCTCATCCCGCTTCTGTTCATGGGCGACGTTGTGGGCAGGCTTTTCCGCGAGTTCGCCATCACGCTTGGCGTCACCATCCTCATCTCCGCGGTGGTCTCCCTGACGCTCACGCCCATGATGTGCGCGCGGCTTTTGAAGCATGTGCCGAAGGAAAAGCTGCCCACCCGGGGGCTGGCGGCCTGGGTCCAGCGCCAGTTCGACCGCATGGCCCAGGGCTACGCCACGACGCTCGAAATCGTGCTGCGCCACCAGAACGCCACCCTGGCCGTGGCCGTGGCCACCCTTGTGCTGACCGTGGTGCTGTACATCATCGTGCCCAAGGGCTTTTTCCCAGTGCAGGACACCGGGCTCATCCTGGGCGTGTCCGAGGCTCCGCCGTCCGTCTCTTTCCAGGCCATGGCCGTGCGCCAGCAAGCCCTGGTCAAGGAAATTTTGCAGGATCCGGCGGTGGAGAGCCTCTCGTCCTTCATCGGCATCGACGGCCAGAACGTCTCCCTCAACGCCGGGCGCATCCAGATCACGCTGAAGCCCCTGGCTGAGCGCAGCGAAAGCGCCCAGGACGTCATCCGCCGCCTGTCGGCGCACCTCGCCTCCTTCGGCGGCAACGTCCTCTACATGCAGCCCGCCCAGGACCTGACCGTGGATGCGCGCAGCACCCGCACCCAGTACCAGTACACCTTGGAGGACGCCAATCCGGCCACCCTGGCCAAATGGGCCCCACGCTTCGTGAACGCCCTGCGCGCGCGCCCGGAACTCAGCGATGTGAGCACCGACCAGCAGGACAACGGCCTGCGCCTCCAGGTGGACATCGACCGGGCCACGGCGGCGCGCCTGGGCATCACCCCCCAGGCCATCGACGACGCCCTGTATGACGCCTTCGGGCAACGCTTCGTCTCCACCATCTTCACGGAGCTGAACCAGTACCGCGTGGTGCTCGCCGCGCCCATGGGCTCGCTGGACGGGCCGGAGGCGCTGAACGCCATCTATCTCAAGAGCTCGGACGGCAAGAGCGTGCCGCTCTCCTCGCTGGTGAGCGTGCATGAAGCCACGGGCCAGCTTGTCATCTCGCGCCAGGGGCAGTTTCCCTCGGTCACGGCCTCCTTCAACCTCGCGCCGGGCGTGGCCCTGGGCAACGCGGTGGACGCCGTGCATCAGGCCGCCAAAGGGGTCGGCCTGCCGGAAAGCACCGTGGGCAGCTTCCAGGGCACGGCGCAGGCCTTCATGGCCTCGCTGCAGAATGAGCCCCTGCTCATCCTGGCCGCGCTCATCACGGTCTACATCGTGCTCGGCGTCATGTACGAGAGCTACATCCACCCGGTGACCATCCTCTCCACCCTGCCCTCGGCGGGCGTGGGCGCGGTGCTGGCCCTCATGATCTGCCGCATGGAGCTCACGGTCATCGCAGTCATCGGCATCATCCTTCTGATCGGCATCGTGAAGAAAAACGGCATCATGATGGTGGACTTCGCCCTTGAGGCCGAGCGCGTGCACAAACTGCCTCCGCGCGACGCCATCTACCAGGCCAGCCTGCTGCGCTTCCGGCCCATCATGATGACGACCATGGCCGCGCTTCTGGGCGCGTTGCCCATGGCGCTCGGCACCGGTGTGGGCTCGGAGCTCCGGCGCCCGCTCGGCGTGTCCATCATCGGCGGCCTGGTCATCAGCCAGGTGCTGACGCTCTACACCACGCCGGTGATCTACCTGGCCTTCGACCGTCTGGCGCGGCGGGTGCTGGGCCGCGGCGCGGCGGGAGAGATCACCCCGGACGAGCCGGAATACGCTTCCGGCAAGCTTCTGGACACCACCCCTCCGGCCGACAGCGAGCCCACGGACAAGCCATGAGCCTTTCCGCGCCTTTCATCCGGCGGCCCGTGGCCACCACACTGTTGACCCTGGCCATCGCCCTGGCCGGAGCCATCGCCTTCCGGCTTTTACCCGTTTCGCCGCTGCCGCAGGTGGACTTCCCCACCATCTCCGTCTCCGGCGCGCTGCCCGGAGCGGACCCGGAGACCATGGCCACCTCCGTGGCCGCGCCCCTGGAGCGCCAGTTCGGGCGCATTGCTGGCGTAACGGAGATGACGAGCACCAGCTCGCGCGGCTCCACCAGCATCACCCTGCAGTTCGACCTGGACCGCGACATCAACGGCGCGGCGCGCGACGTGCAGGCGGCCATCAACGCCGCGCGCGGCTTTCTGCCCTCGAACATGCCCGCCAATCCGAACTACCGCAAAATCAATCCGGCGGACGCGCCCATCCTTATCCTGGCGCTCACCTCCGAAAAGCACACGCGCGCCCAGCTGTACGACATCGCCGCCACCATGCTGCAGCAAAGAATCGCCCAGATGAGCGGTGTGGGGCAGGTTTTCGTGGGCGGAGGCTCGCTGCCCGCCGTGCGCGTGGAGCTCAACCCCACCGCCGTGAGCCGCTATGGCCTGAGTTTTGAAGACGTGCGCGGCGTGCTCGCCAAGACCAACGTCAACCGCCCCAACGGCCAGGTTTCGCAGGGAGACCGCGCCTGGCAGGTTCGAACCAACGACCAGCTGAAGCCAACGGCCACGGAATACGAACCGCTCGTGCTCAGCTACCACTCTGGCGCGGCGGTGCATCTGCGCGACGTGGCCCAGGTCACCGAAAGCCTGGAGGACGTGCGCGCCGCGGGCTTCGTCAACGGCAACCCGGCCGTCCTGCTCGTGATCTTTCGCCAACCCGGCGCGAACATCATCGATACCGTGGACAGCATCCGCGCGCTCATGCCCCAGCTGGAAGCCGGGCTCCCCGGCGGCATGAAGCTCAACGCGGTGGTGGACCGCTCACCGCCCATCCGGGGCTCTCTGCATGATGTGGAGCTGAGCCTCATCCTCTCGTGCCTGCTGGTGATCCTGGTGGTGTTCGTGTTCCTGCGCACCTTCCGGGCCACGGTCATTCCCGCCGTGGCCACGGTGGTCTCGCTTGTGGGCACCTTCGCCGTCATGTTCCTCTGCGGCTATTCGCTGGACAACCTTTCACTCATGGCGCTCACCATCGCCACGGGCTTCGTGGTGGACGACGCCATCGTGGTGCTGGAGAACATCACCCGGCACATCGAAAGCGGAATGCAGCCGCTTGAGGCGGCCTTCGCCGGGGCCAAGGAGATCTCCTTCACCGTGGTGTCCATGAGCATCTCGCTGGTGGCGGTGTTCCTGCCCATCCTGCTCATGGGCGGCATGGTCGGCCGCCTCTTCCGCGAGTTCGCCGTCACGCTCTCCGCCGCGATCTTCGTGTCCATGCTGCTCTCGCTCACCACCACGCCCATGATGTGCGCGGGGCTTCTGCGCCCGCACGGCAACGAGCACCAGGGCTGGTTCAGCCGGGGCAGCGAACGGGTGTTCAACACCATCGCGGCGTTCTACGCCTCTTCCCTGCGCGTGGCCCTGCGCCATAAACGCATCACCCTGTGCGTGGCCATCGCAACCCTGGTGCTGAACGTCTACCTTTACATGCTCATCCCCAAGGGCTTCTTCCCGCAGCAGGATACGGGACGGCTTACCGGCAACATCCAGGCCGCGCAGGACGTCTCGTTCCAGACCATGGAGAAGACGCTTAAGCAGGTCATGAAGATCATCAAGCAAGACCCGGACGTGGACTATGTCACCGGGTTCATCGGCGGCACGGGCGGCCCCAGCTCCAGCCCAAACAGCGCGCGCATCTTCGCCACCCTGGCCCCTTTTGAGAAACGCGGCATCAACGCCGAGCAAGTCATGGCCCGCCTGCGCAAGAAGCTGAGCCAAGTGGCCAGCGCTCCGACGTATCTCCAGCCGGTACAGGACCTGCGCGTGGGCGGGCGTGTCTCAAGCGCGCTGTACCAGTACACCCTGCAGGCGGAGAGCGTGAACGACCTGAACTTTTGGTCGCCCCGCCTTCTGGACAAGATGCGCACCCTGCCACAGATTGTCGACGTGAACAGCGACCAGCTGGACCGCGGCCTCATGTCCACCCTGGAGATCGACAGGAACACGGCTTCGCGCATGGGCGTGACACCCCAGACCATCGACAACATCCTGTACGACGCGTTCGGCCAGCGCCAGGTGTCCATCACCTACACGCCGCTCAACCAGTACCACGTGGTCATGGAGGCCGAGCCGGGTCACCTGCTTGGTCCGGACGGCCTGAAGGACATCTACGTGCCCCTGCCCGACGGCTCGCAGGCGCCACTCTCCGTGTTCACCCGATACACCACCAACGCCACCGCCCTGGCCGTGAACCACCAGAGCCAGTTCCCCTCGGTGACGCTCTCCTTCAACCTGGCCCCGGGCGTGGCCCTGGGCGACGCGGTGAAGGCCATCAACGAGGCCTCACGCGAGATGCGGCTGCCCGCCAGCATCCGGGGCAGCTTCCAGGGCACGGCGCAAGCCTTCGAGGCCGCGCTCTCCAACCAACCCTTGCTCATCCTGGCCGCGCTCATCAGCGTGTACATCGTTCTGGGCGTGCTCTACGAGAGCCTGGTGCACCCGGTGACTATCCTCTCCACTCTGCCCTCGGCGGGCGTGGGCGCGGTTCTGGCGCTCTTGGCCACGCGCACGGACCTTTCGGTCATCGCCATCATCGGCATCATCCTTCTGATCGGCATCGTGAAGAAGAACGGCATCATGATGGTGGATTTCGCCATCGCGGCCGAGCGGGGCGAGGGACTGGCCCCTGAGGCGGCCATCACCAAGGCCTGCCTGCTGCGCTTCCGGCCCATCATGATGACCACCATGGCCGCGCTGCTCGGCGCGCTGCCCCTGGCCCTGGGCCAAGGTGTGGGCTCGGAGCTGCGGCGGCCGCTCGGCATCACCATCATCGGCGGGCTTGTGTTCAGCCAGGCCATGACGCTCTACACCACGCCCGTGGTCTACCTGTACATGGAGCGCATGCGCCTGTGGGTGAAGCGGCGCGGCAAGCAGGCGGAATCGACGCAGAGCTAGCCTGGCCGGACCGTCTGGCGGAGACGCTTGCCTTTGGCGGAACTTTGGCCCATGAAGGCGCCGCGGGGGGGGGGCGGCCCGTCCGCGCGTCAGAACGGAGTGTCTCAGATGAACCGTTTTTCCCGACACACACTTGCCTCGGCGGCGATTTTCGCCCTGGCCCTGATCCTTGGCGGCTGCGCGGCGCGGCCAACTTCGGCCGTGCTCGTCCCGGTCACTGCGTCTGAGGCCTATCCGCACCAGATCACCATCTTCGTCGCCACCACGCGCGAGCCTGACCCCAAGTACTGCGAGTCCTTCTGCTCCGGGCGCTCCAAGGAGCTCCACCTGGCGCGTTACGTCATCGGCATTCCCGCAAACCACAAGCCGGCGAACATCGAATGGCCCCGGCCCGGCCAGAAGGACCCGAGCGCCAGCTTCGCCACGCTTTCCTTCGCCGCCCTGTCCCCGGAGCAGTTCATGGACAACTTGGCGGACAGCGGCAACCAGACCGCGCCTGCGCCCGAGCTGGAGCGGGAGCAGGACCAGGAGCAGGACCAGGGACCAAAGGCGATCCCTGAAGCGTCCCAGGCGGCAACGCCAGAAACCGGTCCAGCCAAGCCCCCCGTGGTCATCTTCGTGCACGGATACAACACCAGCTTCCCCGAGGCCCTGTACCGCATGGCCCAGCTCGTTGCGGACAACCCCAACCCCGGCCACGCCGTGCTCTTCTCCTGGCCCTCGGACGGCACCCTTTCCGGGTACGTGGCGGACAAGGACGCGGCCGCCTTTTCCCGCGACCAGCTGACGGCCTTCCTGACTTGGCTGACCCAGGATCCGCGCCTGGGCGATATCAATCTGGCGGCCCACAGCATGGGCTGCTGGCTTACCATGGAGGCGTTGCGCCAGTTGCGCCTGAGCGGCCACGACCACGCGCTTGACCGTCTGGGCTCCGTGATTCTGGCCGCGCCGGATATCGACCTTGATGTGTTCCGCAGCCAGATGGAGGTCATCGGGCCGCTCACGCCGCCGCTCACCGTGCTGGCCTCGCCCGACGACCGCGCGCTTTCGCTCTCCGACCAGCTGGGCGGCGGCCGCGAACGCGTGGGCAGCCTCGACGCCCGCGACCCGCGCATCCAGGCCCTGGCCCAGGCCGAGAAGTTCCAGCTCATCGACATCTCTAGCATGTCCGCCACGGACAGCCTGAACCACGACCGTTTCGTGGGCGCGGCGGCGACGCTGCAAAAGGTCCTGGAACCCAAGCGCAACCCCCTGCGCAAGGCCGGGGCCTTCGTGCTCGACGCCGCGGCCAGCGTACTGGAGGTGCCGGGACGCATCGGCCGCGCCGCTGCGGAAAACCTACAGTAGCCTGCGCGGTTCCCCACTCCCTCCTGGTCCATTGCCCATGCCCGTCTGAACGCCAAGACGAGCGCCTTTGCTCAGCGCCCATCCCAAATGCCAATTTAACAATTCCACGCACCGCCCCGCCCGGCAGCACCTCCGAAATATTGCCCCCCCAGTCTCAACCTCTCGCCCCCCGCAAGCCACTGCGCACTGAGAATTCCTTCATTTTCAGCCCCAGTGCGGACAGCACGGCCACAGGCGGTCTTGATTCGCCGGTGTTTTGAAAAATCAGCGGATCACGAAATGACGGCAAACTCCCGCGACGCGCCTTCACGCGGCAGCAGAATTTCCCAATGTTTGCACCAGACATATTGCGTTCTTCACCTCCATAGGTGTATGGTGTGACTACCCCACCGGTGCGCGAAATGCGCGGACCGTTTAAAACAGCAGACAAACGCGACCAGCCCTGACAAGAGACCCCACTCTGGCAGGACAAGAGTTTAATTATTTTACATTTACTATTTTTGTGGATTCACGGAATTCTCTCTAAGGAAACGCGCGCGCGGTTCGAAAGAGAGAGTCGGGGACGCTCACATTGAGACGGAAGCCCGATCAGCCTGCGCGGGAGGTACCATGCCACGCTCCATCAAGACACGTCTCATCTTTGGCTTGGTTTCAGTTATCGCCGTGATCCTCACGGGAATTTTGCTTATCGTCGCCTACAATTTCAGCCAGCAGTCGCGCGAATCGTATCTGCGTTCCGCCACGGGTGAGATCAAGCAGGTCGACTACGCCATCACCCTTTTCCTAAATGAATGTCTACAGAACGCCGACATGATGGCAAAAAATCCCATGGCCCAGCGCATGGATGAAGTGACCACAAACCATCTGACCACCACGGCGAAGACTTCAGCCAAGGTGCAGTCAGGTGACACCATGGGCCGCAAGCTCGTGGACTTCTTCATCTCCATGCAGAACACACACCCGGCCTACGTGGAGGTGTACCTGGGCAATGAGCAGGGCAGCTTCGTCAGCGCGCTGGAGAACTCGGACATGCCGCCGGGCTATGACCCGCGCAAGCGCCCCTGGTACATCGAAGCCAAGCCGAAGGCCGACAGCCCGCAGCTTTCCAAGGCCTACATGTCGACCACGGGCGAGGCCGTGACCACCGCCGCGCGCGCAGTGCTTCGCGATGGCCAAGTCATCGGCGTCATGGCCATCGACATTTCGCTCAAGAACCTCACCGAATTGGTCAAGTCCGTGAAGCTGGGCAAGACCGGCTATCTCGTGCTCGTGGAGGACGACGGCGTGGTCCTGGCCGACTCCCGCCACCCGGAACACAACTTCAAGAATGTTTCCGAACTTTCCGACGCCAACTACCTGGACGCCCTGTTTAAGATGGACTCGGGCAGCCGCGCGTTCAGCTTCGATGGCAAGGACTATCTGGGCGTGGTCTACACCTCGCCAAATACAAAGTGGAAGCTCTTGGGGTTCATGGAAAGGTCTGAGATCAACGCCCCCGTGATGAACACCATGTATCTGCTCATCGCCGTGGGCCTCATCAGCCTTGTCATCATGGCCCTCGCCGTATGGCTGGTGGCCAACAACTTCATCCTCAGGCCCCTCAACGAAGTCTCGTCCTTCGTCAGCGGCATCGCCAAGGGCGTGTACACCCACCGCATCCGGCACGAACGCCAGGACGAGATCGGCAGCATCTACGATGCCCTGAACACCACGGCCGGGGTGCTGGAGCAGAACATCAAGGACATCCACGCCAAAACCCAGGAGGCCGAGGAGAAGGCCCGCGCCGCGGAACGCGCCACGGCTGAGGCGGACGAGGCCCGCAAGAACGCCGAACTCGCGAGGAGCGAGGGCATGCTGGCCGCAGCGGGCAAGCTTGAATCCATCGTGGGTGTCGTGTCCTCCGCCTCGGCGCAGCTCTCGGCCCAGATCGGCGAGTCGAGCAAGGGCGCGGACCGTCAGGCCATGCGCGTCACCGAGACGGCCACGGCCATGGAAGAGATGAACGCCACCGTGCTTGAGGTGGCCAAGAACGCCTCCCAGGCGGCGGAGACGTCCGAGTCCGCGCGCAAGCGCGCCCAAGACGGCTCCGACATCGTGAACCGCGTCATGTCCGGCATGAACAACGTGGAGAGCCAGACCGGCAAGCTCAAGGCCGACATGACCACCCTGGGCAGCCAAGCCGAGGACATCGGGCGGATCATGACCGTCATCACCGACATCGCCGACCAGACGAACCTCCTGGCGCTCAACGCCGCCATCGAGGCCGCCCGCGCGGGCGACGCCGGACGCGGGTTCGCCGTCGTGGCCGACGAAGTGCGCAAGCTGGCGGAAAAGACCATGCAAGCCACCAAGGAGGTCGGCGACGCCATCAGCGTGATCCAGCACAGCACCAGGGCCAATGTGGAGGGCGTGGACACCTCGGTCCGGCTCATCACCGAGGCCACGGAGCTGGCCGACCAGTCCGGCCAGGCCTTGAAGGAGATCGTGCACCTCGTGGAGTCCGCCTCCGACCAGGTGCGCTCCATCGCCACGGCGAGCGAGGAGCAGTCCGCCGCCAGCGAGGAGATCAACCACTCCATTGAGCAGGTGAGCACCATCGCCAATGAGACTTCCCAGGCCATGAGCGAGGCCGCCAAGGCCGTTGAGGAACTCGCCAGACAGGCCAGCGTGTTGCAGAACCTCATCACCGAACTGCGCCGCGACGCCGGAACGCCCCACTAACCCCAAACGACGTTGAACAACAAAGGCGGTTCCTTCCGGGGGACCGCCTTTTTTTCGGCCCGGCGCCGCCGGTCTTGTGAACCAGCCGCATCCGCCTTAGACTGGCCTCCCCGGCAGCCTGTAAAGTATGGAGCTTTCCGTTTATGAAGGACATCGCCCGCTTCCTTTCCGGCTTTAAGATCTTTCAGCGCACCTATTTCTGTGAGGACAATCAGCTTTTCTCCGACTTGAGCCAGGCCCAGAACCCCAAGGTGCTGGTCATCGCCTGTTCCGACTCCCGCGTGGACCCGGCGATTCTCCTTGGAGTGGAGCCGGGCGACATCTTCGTGGTGCGCAACGTGGCCAACCTGGTGCCGCCCTACGAAACCGGGCCCGGCCACCACGGCGTCAGCGCCGCGCTGGAATACGCGGTGAAGGTACTCGCGGTGGAGCACGTCATCGTGCTGGGGCATTCCTGCTGCGGCGGCATCCAGGCCCTCATGGCCCCGGATCGCGACGGGCTGGGTGAATTCATCGCGCCCTGGGTAGCCATCGCCGAACCCGCCCTGCGCGAGGTCTCGGACAAGCTGACGCACAAGGACGCGCCCCTGCGCCAGCGTGCCTGCGAACAGGCCTCCGTGCTCGTCTCCCTGGAGAACCTGCTTACCTTCCCCTGGCTGTGGGAGCGCGTGATGCAGGGCAGCGTGTACCTGCACGGCTGGTACTTCGACATGCGCAAGGGCGAGCTCTTGAGCTACCTGCCGGAGACGGGCACCTTCGAACTGCTCGTGCCCCGCTGCGAGACCAAGGTGTAGCGGCGCACGCCCGCAGGAAATGAAAAACGCCCGAAACCGGGCGTTTTTTGTTGTGCGGGGCGTGGAGTTTTCTAGGCCGAGAGCTTCTTGAGCGCCAGGAACAGGGCCTGGGTGCCGTCGCGGCCGTGGCCGGCCGTGGCCGCCTCGACGTACAAGCCGTGCACCAGTTCCAGACCCGGCAGCGTGAGGCCCATGCGCCGGGACTCCTCAAGCGCGATGCCCATGTCCTTCACAAAGTGGTCGATCATGAAGCCGGGCGCGAAATCGCCCTTCAGGATGCGCGGGGCCAGGTTGTCGAGCGTCCAGCAACCCGCCGCGCCCTTGGTGATGGACCCAAGCATACCCTGCGGGTCGAGCCCGGCGCGCGTGGCGTACAGCAGGCTCTCGCACACGCCGATCATGGTCCCGGCGATGACGATCTGGTTGCACATCTTGGTGTGTTGCCCGGCCCCGGCCGCGCCCTGGTGCGCGATGATGCGGCCCATGCGCTCGAACAACGGCCGGACGGCCTCGAAAGCCTCGGCCTCACCGCCGACCATGATGGACAACGCGGCGTTTTTCGCGCCCACGTCGCCGCCCGAAACCGGGGCGTCCAGCGTGTGCGCGCTCTTCTTGCGCGCGGCCTCGAAGATTTCCGCCGCGAGGCTGGGGCTCGTGGTGGTCATGTCCACGGCGATCCGGCCAGCGCCGAGCCCGGCCAGCACCCCGTCCTCGGCCAGATACACGCGGCGCACGTCCTCCGGGTAGCCCACGATGGTGAAGACCACATCCGAAGCCTCGGCCACGGCGCGCGGGCTGGCGGCCCAAGTGGCGCCCCTGACCAGAAGCGGCTCCGCTTTGGCGCGGGTGCGGTTGTGCACGGTGGCCGGGTAGCCCGCGTCCATCAGATGCCCGCACATGGAAAGGCCCATGACGCCGGTGCCGATCCAGCCGATGCGGGTGTTCTTGTTCACGGGAAGGATTGCGGACATGGGGCGCTCCTTTTCGTCTGGCGTGGTTGGGGCAGGCGGAAAGTGCTCCGCCAAGACGAGGGGATGGTAGCCATGCGGACGGAAGACCGCAAGCCCCCTGGAAGCGGGTGGATTGCGGACGGCTAAGCCGCGGCGGGCACGGGCGAAGACATGGCCCGGAACAGGCTGTCGGCCTCGACAAAGGATTCACGGTAGCAACGGGACAAGTCGGCCATGCACAGCTTGATGCTCTGGCCCAGCCGCGTGGCGGCGTCCCACTCGGCCTTTTCCATGGCCCGCACCAGAGCCAGCCAAGGCGAAAACGGGCTCCGCCGCCCGCACAGGGCCAGCCGGATGTCGTCCGCCAGCGGCACGTCCGCCAAGGCCTGGACCGGGGGCATCTCCAGGATGGCCTCCAGGTAGGAGAGCAGACCGAGAAGGGAAAGTCCAGGCACCAGCCCGTCCTTTCCGGCGGCCTTGGCCACGCGCCGCAAAAAGCCAGCGCGCTGCGCGGCGTAGTAGCAAAGCTCCTGGTGGCGGGGCGTGGGCGAGAGGTCGGAGAGAAGGATGATCTCCAGCCACTTCTGCAAGGGCTTCCACCCGGCCAGAACAACGGCCTGCTGGATGGAGTCCACCTTGCGCCCCAAACCGAAGCCTGCGGAATTGATAAACACAAGAAGCCGGTAGACCAGGGCCGCATCGGCCTCGACCACCCGCACCAGGGTCTTGAAGTCCGGGTCGGGCTTAGCCATGCATTCGAGCAGGCGCAGGCGGGAAAGCTGGCTGGCGGTGATGCTCTTGGTGCTGGGCCGCAGGTTCATGCGGTTGAAGAAAAACCCTTGAAACATGTCGGCGTTGGCCTCGCGGGCGTGGAGCATGGTCTCCCAATCGTCCAGACCGCTGACCAGGGCCTTGGCTCCTGTCTGCTGCGCGGCCTTGACGAGGTCCGGCAGATCAAGCCGAACGCCCTCCCCCCCCGCCTGGGCGGCGTCGACGATGATGACATCCGCAAGCCGAAGCAACGCCGACTCGATCCCATTATTATGGAAACCATTCACGGCGATGCCATAGCCCGCCTTCTTCATCTCCGCCACAGCCTCCGTGAGCCTCGGCGTCCCGCCCGCGGTCCCGTCCACCTCCACCAGCAGGTCCTGTGGCCACAGGAGGCGGGGCATGCCGTCCAGAATGGCCGGAGCGGGGAAGTAGACGATGGTCGGTTCGCGGACAGGGTTGCGTTGCGGCAGGTACGCCTCCAGCAGGATGCTCGCCGTTGTCTCGTCGCCGAACAAAGGCTCTTCCGCGGCGGACTGCGCAAAGCACATGGCCGTCCCCCAAGGCTGGAGCCGCCGGTCGAACACGGGCTGGCGCGTCATCACAAAGCCGTCTTCGCATGTCTTCCGATCAGACGTCATCTCGACCTCCGGGGCGCTTGCCACACTGTGGAACATTGCGCCCGAACCTGAAGGAATTGTTATCCGATGCGTCTCAGGACTCTTGCCCTAGTGTTCAATATATATGCATTCCAGAAAAAAGCAACAGGGCATAAGTATTCTGCAACACGCCCAATGGCACGCGGTGCAATAGGCGTAATTAGGAAGATTACTTGCAAATTACAATAGCGATACCGAAATCCATCTTATGTATGCCAAGTTTGACATATGAAAACATCCGTCCAGTATTGCCAACAAGGACATCCTCCGCTGGCGCTGGACCAAAACGCAGACAGCCGCTTAGGTATTTCCTAAGCGGCTGTCTGACTAAGGGAAAATTGGTAGCGGGGACAGGATTTGAACCTATGACCTTCGGGTTATGAGCCCGACGAGCTACCGTACTGCTCCACCCCGCGACACTTTCGAGCGGCGTTCCCCGCGTCGAGAAGGGGTATGTAGTCCCCCCACCTCGCCCTGTCAACGCTTATTTACACCGACGCGGAAATTTCCTATACCCCGCGCATGGCAAACATCCAGAACGTCTCCATTGTCATCCCGGTGTACAACGAGGAAGAAAACCTTCCACGGCTCTTCGACGAGATCGCCCGCGTTATGCGCCCGCTTGCGCGCACGTGGGAGGTGGTCTTCGTGGACGACGGCAGCACCGACAAAAGCCTTGCCGTGCTGAAAGGCCTGGCGGAAGCCAACGCCGAGGTGCGCTACCTCGCCTTCACGCGCAACCGTGGCCAGTCCGCCGCCTTTTGCGCCGGATTCGACGAGGCCTTCCACCCCATCGTGGTGACGCTGGACGCCGACCTGCAGAACGACCCCGCCGATATCCCGGCCATGCTTGCCCTGTTCGATTTGGGCGTTGACATGGCCATCGGCTGGCGCAGAAAACGCCAGGACACCTTGAGCAAGCGCTACGCCTCCAAAATCGCCAACGCCATCCGCAACCGCATCACGCGGGAATCGGTGCGCGACACGGGCTGCTCACTCAAGGTCATGCGCCGCGACATGCTGGTGCGCATTCCGCGCTTCAAGGGCATGCACCGCTACCTGCCCACCCTCATGAAACTGGAGGGAGCCACCGTGGCCGAGATGCCCGTGAACCACCGTGAGCGCCACATGGGCCTGAGCAAATATGGGAATTGGGAGCGGGCCGTTGCGGGCGTGCGCGACCTTTTGGGCGTGCGCTGGCTGCAGGACCGCCACTTCGGCTACGAGATACGCGAAAAGAACCGCTAGGCCTTGCGCTGCAGGGCTTGGCGCACCTTGCCCTTCAGCTCCGACAGGTCCACGGACTTGACCACGTAATAGTCAGCCGCGATGCTTTTCAGGTCATGCTGGAAGCTGTCGTACGCAGTGGAAAGGATCACCGGCACCTGCGCGTTGCGGGCACGGATGATCTGCAGCAGGTCGAGGCCGGAACGCTCCGGCCCCAGGCGGATGTCCAGGATCACCACCTGCGGCTCCTCACGGGAGAGCAGCTCCAGTATTGGTTCTTCTCCGTTCGAGGTAGCCACTTCATAGCCCTCGTCCTCGAGCTCTTCCTGGTACAACATGCGGATGTGCTTTTCATCATCCACAACAAGAATCTTCGGCCTATCCATACAGGTGCTCCTCTGGGGGGGAAGGGCTTTTCTTACTTTGAACTGTATATCCCGATTTTCGCTTCGGTCAACACAATTGTTCCACCAGGCGGGCTTGTCGGCCGCGCTCGACCTTGACAACCCGCCCCGCGTGCAGGCACCTGTTGCCCACCAACGATTCAAGGAGACCGCCCCATGATCACCGTTTTTGTGGAGCCGGACAACGAGACCCATGCCTTTGAGCGCCACAACACCGTGCTCATGCTGCAAAAGCGCCTGGGCCTGCGCGTGAACGACGCCCTGGTCATACGCGGAGCGGAACTGCTGACCCCGGACTGCCGCCTGAACGACGGCGACATGATCCGCATCCGCAAGGTCATGAGCACAGGATAGGAACCCGCTATGAAATGCCGCAAATGTAAGACCCCGGCCGAAGTCGCCCTGCCGAGCCACAACACCGCCTTTTGCCGCGACTGTTTTTCCGTCTACTTCACCGGCCAGGTGGAGAAGGCCATCCGCCGCCACGGCCTCATCAATCCCGGCGAGCGCGTGCTCGTTGCCCTTTCCGGCGGCAAAGACTCCCTTGGCCTGATGCTTGAGCTCTCGCGCCTGGGTTATGACGTCACCGGCCTGCACGTGGACCTGGGCATCCCCAAGTCCTCCAGCGCCGCGCGAGCCAAGGTGGAGGGCTTCTGCGCCGCCCACGGCCTCACGCTGCGCGTGGTGGAGCTTGAGAAGGAAGGCCTGCCCATTCCGGACGTGAAGAGGTACATCAACCGCCCGGTGTGCTCGGCCTGCGGCAAGATCAAACGCCACTGGTTCAACCGCGTGGCGCTCGAGGAAGGCTTCGAGGTGCTGGCCACGGGCCACAACCTGGACGACGAGGTGGCGCGGCTTTTCGCCAACACGCTGCGCTGGGATGCGGGCTACCTGTCCGACCAGGGCCCCTGTCTGAACGCCGAAAGCGGCTTTGCACGCAAGATCAAGCCCCTGTACCGGCTCTCGGAGTTCGAGACCGCCTGCTACGCCTTTCTGAACGGCATCGAGATCCACACCGCGCCCTGCCCGTACAGCGGCGGGGCCAGCTTCACCGGGCACAAGCGCCTGTGGGCGGACCTGGAATACAAGAGCCCCGGCTCCAAGATCGCCTTTTACGACGGCTTCCTGAAGCGCGGGCGGCCAGCCTTCGCCCAGGTGGAGAAGGAAACGGGAGCGCCCCTGGCCCCGTGCGAAAAATGCGGCTCGCCCACCTCGACCGGTCTGTGCGGCGTATGCAGGCTGGCCATCGCCGTTTCCGAGCGCCGCGCCGCCGATCCCGACAGAGACTAAGCCGTGCCCGCAGCGCCAAAAGTCAGCGTCGCCCTGCCCTGCTTCAACGCGGGCCAGACGCTGCCCGGCGCGCTCACGAGCCTGCTCGGCCAGACCCTCGCGGACATTGAGATCGTCGCCGTGGACGACGGCAGCACGGACACGACCTGGGACGTGCTGTGCGCCTTTGCGGCACGCGACCAGCGCCTGCGCCCCATCCGCCTGCCGCACCAGGGCGTGGCCCTGGCCGGGAACGCCGCCGTCGCCGCCTGCCGCGCCCAACTCATCGCCCGCATGGACGCCGACGACATCGCCCTGCCCGGCCGCCTGGCCGCTCAAGCGGCGCTGCTCGACGCCGAGCCGGGGCTCGACCTCGTGTCCGGGCTGGTGCGCTTCGGCGGCGACCGGCGCGCCTGCGCGGGCTACGCGCACTATGTGGATTGGATCAACACCCTGGTGACGCCCGAGGCCATCGCCGTAAACCGCTTTGTGGAGGCGCCGCTCGCCAACCCGTCCGTCATGTTCCGGCGCGCCGCGTTCGAGCGCTTCGGCGGCGCGCGGCCCAACACCGGCGCCACGGCGGGAGCGGCCGCCTTTCCCGAGGACTACGAGATGTGGCTGCGCTGGCTGAGCCTGGGCGCGCGCATGGCCAAGGCGCCGCAAGAGGTCATTGTCTGGAACGACCCGCCCACGCGGCTCTCGCGCACGCATGAGGCGTACAGCCCGCAAGCGTTCGCGCGGACCAAGGCCGGGTACCTGTGGGACTGGCTCGCGGCGCACAATCCACGCCATCCGGACGTGCGGATATGGGGGGCCGGGCGGGTGAGCCGCCAACGCCTCGCGCCGCTCGTGGCGCTGGGCCTCAATATTCAGGCCTACATCGACATCGACCCGAGGAAGATCGGCCAGACGGTGCACGGCGCGCCCGTGCTGGGCCGCGAGGCCGTGCCGCCCTATGCTCCGGCCGCGCTCGAAGCCTGGCCCGGCGGCTTGCCATTCCTGCTCGTCAACGTCGGTTCACGTGGGGCGCGGGCGGAAATCATGGCCTGGCTGGCGGGCCAGGGCTATCAGGCGGGAAAAGACTGCGTGGCGGTGGGCTGAGGGGAAGAGCGCATGCCCCAGGAGGATGCCAAAAGGACGGCTTCTCCGTGGTTATATTTTGGTGGACCCGCTCCGCTTGCCCAACACACGCACCAGCGCCTTTTCAAGTTCCTCCGCCTGCACCGGCTTGGCCACATAGTCGTCCATGCCGGCGTCCAGGAACCGCTCCCGATCCCCCGTCATGGCGTAGGCCGTCATGGCGATGACCGGGACATGCGCATCCAGGACGCCAGAGGCGCCGCTTCTGATCCGCCGCGTGGCCTCCAGACCGTCCATGACATCCATCTGGACGTCCATCAGCACGCAGTCGTACCTGCCGGACCGCAGCGCCTCCAAGGCTTCCTCGCCGTGGTTGGCGGTGACGACCTGATGCCCCATTTTTTCCAGGGCCACACGGGCGCTGAGACGGCTGATCTCATCATCCTCGACCAGAAGCAGGCGCGAGGCTGCCGCCTGGTCATCCTGGCCGAGCTGTGGCCCTGGTGCGGCCGGGGAATCCTCGGCGAGACCGAAGGGGAGCATGAGGTACACGGTAGTGCCCTGATTCACCACGCTCTCGAAGGTTATCGTTCCCCCCATGGCGTCGACGAGGTACTTGGCGATGGCCAGCCCCAGGCCAGCGCCCTGATGCGACCGGGTGAAGGTCCCCTCGACCTGAACGAAGGGGTGGAAGATCTGGTCCATCTGGTCATCGGGAATGCCGCCACCCGTGTCGCTGATGATGAACAGCAGCCGGGACATGCCGGGGGGATGAAACGGCAGCAGAGAGAGTTCCAGCCGTACTTCGCCGAGCTCGGTGAACTTCATGGCGTTGCCAATGAGGTTGAAAAGAATCTGCCGGACCCGGATCTCGTCGCCGACGAGGCGCGTGGGGACGTCAGGGTCCACGTTGATGGTAAAAGACAGCCTCTTGCTGAAGTTCGAGGGAGAGAACGTATCGGTCAGGGCAACGATAATGTCCGCCAAGGCGAACGGCAGCCGCACCACGGGCAGGCGTCCCGCCTCAATGCGCGACAGGTCGAGGATGTCGCCAAGCAGGCTCGTCAGCCTTTTTCCTGCCCGGATGGCCATCTCGGCGTAGACGTCCACCTCACCGGAGACCTCGCTGGTCTTGATGAGGTTGAGCATCCCGAGCACGCCATTCAGAGGCGTGCGGATCTCATGGCTCATGTTGGCCAAAAACTGCGATTTGGTGCGGTTGGCGGCCTCGGCGGCGTTTCTGGCCTGGATCAACGATTCCTCGGTGCTCTTCAGTCGGTCGATGTCGGTGCACGTCCCGAACCACTTGAGAATTCCGCCCTGCTCATCAATCACCGGCACGCCGCGGATCAGCCACCAGGAATAGACGCCATCCTTACGGCGCAGGCGGCATTCGATCGCATAGGCGCCGTTGCTCCTGACCGCATTTTTCCAGGCACCCCAAGCCTGTTGCTGGTCGTCCGGGTGAAAGGGCTTGTTCCAGCCATCGCCGTAGCTTTCCTCCAGCGTCAGCCCGGTATAATCCACCCATTGCTGGTTGAAATATGTGTTCAATCCATCCGGGGAGCAAACCCAGACAATCTGCGGCATGGCCTCGGCCAGCAAACGAAATTCCTGTTCACTTCTCTTGAGGGCGTCTTCCTGGAGCTTCCGTTTGCTGATGTCCGCCACCATCACCAGGGAGGCCGCACCACCGACCTGATTATCGCTGAGCAATTTTGCTGAGACGAGGCCCCAAACCACGTGCCCGTCGCGGTGCCTGAAGCGCCGTTCAAAGACCTGATTCTCGCCCCCCTGGCGGCGCGCGGCCTTGTCCGCATAGTCGACAAGGTCTTCGGGAAAGATGTACGCCGTCGGCATCTGGCCCAGCATGCCCTCTGGACTCTGGCCCAGCATTTCGGCCATGACCTTGTTCACGTACGTGGTCCGTTGCGCGGCATCGACCATCCAGATGCCCTCGCTGGCCGTCTCCACGATGTTGCGGTAGCGTTTTTCGCTCAACCGCACCGCTTCTTCAGCCAGTTTCCGGCGGTGATTCTGAAGGACCAGCGCCAAGACCAGAGCCACCAGCACCGAGGTGACGACGGCCGAACCGATGACCGCGGCCTTGTACTGTCCCCATAACGTCGAGGGTCGGTTCAGAAACACGCTGTCCACGGGCAGCACTCCGGGATCGTACTTCCAGCGCTTAAGCTGCCGCCAATCAAACAGGGGCACGTAAGGGGGAGCGCCAAGCACCGTCTGCCCGGAAATATGGGCCTGTCCGGCAAGGAAACTCACGACAAAACGTCCCGCCAACGTGCCAATGTCAAACGTCTTGAGCACGTTGCCACCGATGGCCCCAGTTCCAACGTGGGCGTCGAGCAGGGCGAAGACAGGTGCGTTGGCCTCCCTGGCGATCCGGGCCACGACCTCCGCCGGGATGAAGGATCTGCCCGTCCTGTCTGCGAAGTAGGGCGCGCAGATGATGATGGTGTTCGGAGGGAGGGAGCGGATCCGCTGGAGCATCTCCTCATAGGAGCGGTCATCCGTGTACTCGAACGTGAGCTTGCCCCTCCAGGCGCGCATATCCGCCTTGGCCTCGGCCAAAAACGGCAGGAACTGGTCCTCGGCACCAGCAACAACAACGACACGACGCGTCCGGGGAAACAAGGCCAGGGCATCTTGCAAGGTTCCGGCGCAATCCAAACGCCAGGGCAGGATCGCCACGTCGCGGGGCGGGCCTTGCCATCTGAAATCAGAGGGGACGATGGTGGCGAGCACCGGCGCGTGGGAAAATAAGTCCTTGCCCTCGTGCTCAAGAAAGTCCAACGCGGGCTTGGTCACCGTGATGATCAAATCCACCCGGCGGCCGGTCAGCTTCTCGCGCAACCCGGAGACGAGCTGGACCTTGTGTTCGGGAGTGGTTACCCGGAGCAGGTCGAGGTGCTCGACAAACAGGTCATCGACACTGATCTGATGGCTTTTCAGCTCGTTGAGCAAACCCATGATGACGCCGTCCGGGATAGGCAAGCCTTGCTGGTGGGAGTTCAGGATCAGAACGGTGTGCTTTTTCCCGTGAGGCGAAGGCTGCTGCGCGGAGGTGTCCGCCCGGACAAAAGCCGCAGGGACAAGGCATGCAAGCAAGAAGATGCCGACAATACGGTAAAATGACTTCGCAAGGGAGTTTTGCACGGTCGTCATGCGGCCCTCTGCGTTACCTTATCCAACTCCTATAACCATACACGCTTCGTTTGATGCTGTCATCACTACAGGGCGTATTTTCCCGCACGTTCAGCCTCCACAGGGCGCAATGAACTCCGGAAATAGCAATCCCGCGCCTCGGAAGAGGGCCGGGAAGTTCGTCGTGCCGAGAAGAGGGGGGGGAACAGCGAAACGATCCGTCAGCGCAAATTCTGGAGGACCATTCTCATCATCCGGCGTTCCACAGCAAAAGCACGGCTGCCGCCCTCCAGCTTAGCTGTCCGCCGGGTGGTCGCGTTCTTACGCTTCCGCTCCCCTAGAACGTCCGGTACTCCCAGATGAAGTGCTCCATGTTCTGCACCACGGCCACGGTCTGCGTGCGCTCGGACCAGGACATCATGGACAGGCGGCCGTCCTGCGAGACCACGAACACGTCGGTTTCGCGGTTGGCCTGGACAAAGCGCGCCGCCGACTGGTGCCGCATGCCCCCGAGTTCCGAGAGCGGCACATGCTCGCGCACACGGCCCGTCACGGCGTTCAGCGTGGTCACGGCGAATTCCTCCGGCCCGAAGAGCAGCTTGGCCCCGAAGCCGTGCAGCATCAGGTCCATATCCATGACCACCGCCCCGTCGATAAGCCCAAGATCGCCTACCCGACGGAACAAAGACTCGCTCAAGGTCCGCAGGTAGTTCACGGCATCGTATTGCTCGCGCAGGCCGGTGAGCGAGGTGCAGCTGGCGCGCCCGGACACCAGGTCCTCATAACCGCGCAGGGTCTCGTCCATGCCGGTTTCGAAATCATGCACACTGTGCTGCAGCAGCCTGCCGCTCTCCTCGTCGAAGCAGAACCGGAAACTCACGCCCGCGCGCCAGGAAGAGTCCTCGGGCGGCACAAGCACAAGGGCGCCCCCGTGTCCGTGGCGCAGCATGGTGGCGACCACGCGGATGAACCGCGCGGGTGCGTTGCCGTGCTGTTCCAGGAAGCGCTCCTTGCCAAGGGTGCGCGCCACCAATTGCGCCAGGGAGGTTTCGTCCGCCGCCACGGGGATGGACACAACGCCCTGGTTCAGGAGCGCCAGCACCCGGCGCTCGCGCGAGGCGAGCAGGATGCCGTTGCCCGAGAGGCGCAGACGCAAGAGCCCCTCCGGCTCGGCGTCCAGCATGCCCCAGATGGAGAGCCCCTCCGGGCCGCCATGCACGGCCAGGGGGGTGCGGGGCGAGGCGGTGAGAAGCGCCACGAGGTTGGGCACACTGACGGGCACGGGATGGGTGAAAACGCGCGCCATGCGCACCGAATCCGGCGAGCAGATGGTGACGGTGCCGCGCACCTCGCGGCCCTCCTCCACCTCCAGGCTGGCCCAGAAGCAGGCTACGCACAGCTGCGAAAGCTGGTCCGCATCGGCCAGCAGCGCGGCCGCGCGGTCCGTCTGGGCGTCCAGGCGTTCGGAATGGGCCACCTCGGCCGAGGCCAGCAAGGCGACAATAAAGGGCGAGTCCTTCTTGAAGATGCAGGTGTCCATAAGGCCTCCTGCGATGGTTCCCCGGTCTGGAGCTTAGGACCAGGCTTGCAGTTCGAGAACGTTGCCCTCCGGGTCGGTGACGTAGCACCAGGTGACGCGCCCTGGTAATCCCGCTCCGGCGGCACGGGCATGCAGCCGAAAAGCCGCTGTGAGAAACCCGCCAGGCGCGGCAACCTCGGCCACGAGGTTGCCGCGTACAAATTTCGCCTGGAAGCCCACGCGCCACCCCTCCCTGGGGGGAACGTCTAGCAGATGCGCGGCAGTTGCTCGCCTTCCAACATGCCGAGCAGGCGCTTGCCGCCCAGACCGGTCTTGAGCACCACCCGGCCGGTCTGTCCGGCTTTTTCCGGCGCCATGACGGTGCCGATGCGCGTCGCCCCGGTGCAGAGCGGGTCCGCGCGCATGATCGTCAGCGCGGCCTCGGCCTGAGCTTCGGGAACGATGCAGATGAACTTGCCCTCGTTGGCCAGATACAGCGGGTCCAGGCCGAGGAGCGAGCAGCCTCCGCGCACCTCGGGCCGCACGGGGATCAGGTCCTCGACGATCTCGCAGGTGACGTTCGAGGCGATGGCGATCTCGTTCAGCGTGGTCGCCAGGCCGCCGCGCGTGGGATCGCGCAGCACGTGCACGTCCGGCAGGCCGCGCAAAAGGGCCTCAATGGCGTGATTCAGGCTGGCGCAGTCGGAGAGCACGGGCGTTTCAAAGGCCAGGCCCTGGCGCGTGGACAGGATCGCCAGGCCGTGGTCGCCCAGGGTGCCGCTGATGAGGATGGCGTCGCCCGCGGTGGCGCGATCACCCGCCGGGGCAGGGTCCACGATGACCTCGCCGATGCCCGTGGTGTTGATAAACAGCTTGTCGGCCGCGCCCTTGGGCACAACCTTGGTGTCGCCGGTGACGACCCAGACCCCGGCCTCGCGCGCAGCCGCGCCCAGGGACTCCACCACGCTCGTGAGCAGTTCCATGGGCAGGCCTTCCTCGATGAGGAAGCCGCAGGTGAGGTACCGGGGCACCGCCCCCATCATGGCCACGTCGTTCACCGTACCATGCACGGAGAGCCGCCCGATGTCGCCGCCGGGGAAGAAGATGGGGTCCACGGTGAAGGTGTCCGTGCTCACGGCGATCTTGCCGGGCAGGGAGAGCACCGCGCCGTCGTTCATGCGCCGCAGCTCCGGATTGTCGAAATTCTTCAGAAACAGCTCGCCGATGAGCCGCTGGGAAGCCTTGCCGCCAGAACCATAGTCGAGAAGAACCTTGTCGCTCATCAGCTTAATCCACCTGGTATTTGTAGTAGGCCGCGCAGGAACCCTCAGTGGAGACCATGCACGGGCCCACGGGCTTGGCAGGGGTGCAGGCCTTGCCGAACAGCGGGCAGAGATTCGGCGCGAGGCGGCCCTTCAGCACCTCGCCACATTTGCAGCCCGGCAGCGGCGGGCAGTCCTTGATCTCGATTGCGAAGTCGCGTTTGGCGTCAAAGGCCGCGAACTCGGGCGCGATCTCCAGGCCCGAGCCGGGAATGAGTCCGATGCCGCGCCACAGGGCGTCGGCCGAGGTGAAGGCCTGGGCCATGACGGCGCGCGCCTTGGCGTTGCCCTCGTCGCGCACCACGCGGCGATACAGGTTGGCCACCTTGGGCGTGCCGTCACGCTGGCACTCGGCCAAAAACAACAAGGCCTGCAGAATGTCCAGCGGCTCGAACCCGGCCACGGCCGCGGCCTTGCCGTAGCGCTCGCCCACCACACGGTAGGGTTCGACACCGATGATGGCCGACACGTGGCCGGGCATGATGAAGGCGTCGATGCCCTGGCCTGGGGCCGGGTCGGCGTCGGCGAGCAGGGCCTCCAAGGCGGGCGGCACCAGCTTGTGGAACGAGAGCACGCGGTAGTTGGACACGCCCTGGGCTTTGGCCATCATGAGGCTGGCGGCCACGCCGGGGGCGGTGGTTTCGAAGCCCACGCCCAGGAACACCACCTTGGCGTCCGGGTTCTCCGCAGCCAGCTTGATGGCGTCGGGCGGGGAATAAACCACGCTGACGCGTGCGCCGTCGGCCTGGGCGGCCTTCAGGGTGCGGCCCCGGCTGCCGGGCACGCGCATGAGGTCACCAAAGGTGGCGATGATGACGCCGGGCTTCTCCGCCAGATCGAGGAAGGCGTTGATCTCAGCCTCGTGCGTCACGCAGACCGGACAGCCCGGCCCGGAAAGATGCACAATCTCCTTCGGCAAAAGGGAGCGCAGGCCACTGCGGAAGATGGCCACGGTGTGCGTGCCGCAAACCTCCATGAAACGCAGGGGGCCGGTCAATGTGGCACAGAGGCGGTCCAGAACGCTTCTGCACAAAGCGGGATCGTGGAACTGGTCGAGGATTTCGAGGCTCACGGCTACCTTCCTTACGAGCGGTCTGACCGGGACTTTGTCAAAGAGATTGGTGCGCCCCGGCCAAAAACCCATACACCGGGAGCAGCCCCGAGTCCATGCCCGGCGCGGCGCGCGCGCGTGTCACGCAACGGGGACGCTGGGATGCGGCGCTGCGCGCCTAGGCCGCGTCCGGCGCAAGGAGCTTTGCCGCGGGCGGGTAATACAGAAGGTCAATGTCCGGGCACTTGATGCCATGCACGCCCAAAAGCGCGTGCAGCTGGCCCCGGTGGTGCGTCTGGTGGTTGAAGAAATGCGCCACGCAGAGGGCATAGGGCATGGCCTGGGCCTCTCCCCTGCGGGTGTAGCGCAAAACGGTGTCCAACTGGGCCGGGTCCAAGGCCGAAGCGAAGGCGATGATGCGCTCGTCCTCGGCCTGGCGCTGGGGGAGGAGCGCATCCAGGCCAGGGTATGGCACGGCGTCCACGGTTTTGAGCGGTTCGCCCTCGCCGGTAAAGCGCTGGAGCCAGAGTCTGTCGCCCAGGACGAGATGGTTGGCGATGCCCTGGATGCTGCCGAAGTTCACGGCGCTTTTTTGTGTCCACTGCTCGGGCGTCAGCTTGGCCATTTCAGCAAAGAGAAGCCGATTGGCCCAGCGGCCCGCCCGGGCCAGGGTGATGAACAGGATTTTCACGGCTGCCTCCCGGGAGAATAAGAAAAGGGGCGGCAGGCCGGAAGCCGCCGCCCCTTCGGGGCCGCTATTGAAACAGAGACTACACGCAGCCGGTGGGCTTGGGCAGGCCGGCCATTTTGCAGGCGCCTTTGCCGGGGCCGGAGGGGAACAGCTCGTAGATCTCCTTCAGCTTGTATCCGGTCACCTTGGACAGGATGCGCACCATGGGAGCGATGCCGTTCTTTTTGTAGTAGTCCTGCAGGAAGTCGATGACTTTCTGGTGGTTCTCGGTGATGACGGGAATGCCCTCGCTCTCCTTGATGTACTCAACCCATTCAGGGTTCCACTCTTCAAACTTCAACAGGAAGCCGTCCTCGTCCACTTCAAACTTTTTGCCTTTGTACTCGAGAAAAGCCATTTCGGTTCCTCCTCGGTGTAGATTGCACGCTATGCCAAGGGCCACTGACAGCCGCATCGGGCTAGCAGCCCGTTGCATCTTTCAATTTTCACACCCATCCGTAGCCGCTGGCGAAAAAAATTTCAAGGGTAATTTCACGGTGCTCAGCTCCGAAACATTTCAGCGCGCGCTTTATTTTTCACCGCGCTCTTGCTAGTCTTGGCTGGCTGCGGCGGTTCGCCGCGACGACAAAAAACATTTTGCCCAAGCGTAAGACCAAGGCGGCCCATGCAATCCACGCGCCCGAAAATCCCCATGTCCCCCTTGTGGCCCTCCCTGCCCCAGCCTCCGGTTGTCGGTGCGGAGCGCGGGCAGACCTGGCGGATCCCCTCCGAGGCCCGCTGCGTGGCTCTGTGGGACCGATTCGACATGCCGGAACACATCCGCGCCCACAGCCGCAAGGTGGCCCAGGTGGCCTGTCAGGTGGCCGAGGCCGGCCTCAAAATGGGGCTGCCTGTCTGCGTCGACACCGTGCGCGCCTCGGCCCTGCTGCACGACCTGGCGAAGATTTACTGCATCCGCCACGGCGGCAACCACAGCCAGCTCGGAGGCGCCTGGGCCATGGCCCTCACGGGCAACCCATTGCTGGCCCAGGGCGTTATCCACCACGTGTACTGGCCGTTTGAGGTGGACCTACGCCGCTTCTTCACCCCGCTCACCGTGCTCTATGGCGACAAGCGCGTGGCCCACGACCAGATCGTGCCCATTGAGCAACGCTTCGGCGATCTGGTAGAGCGCTACGGCAAGACCCCGGAGATTCGCGAACGCATCCACAGCACCAACCGGCAGGCCAAGGACATCGAAGACGCCTTTGGCCGGCTTCTGGAGAAGGACCTCAATGCGCATGATTTTAATCGCGGGCGGCTGGTCGACTGAACGCGCCGTGTCCCTGTCCGGCGCAACCGGCATCTCCGCGGCCCTGACCCGCCTGGGCCATGAGGTGCGTTTCCTCGACCCGGCCTTCGATTTCGCAGAGATCATCCCCCTCGCCAAGGAAGCGGACTTCGCTTTTCTGAACCTGCACGGCTCTCCCGGCGAGGACGGACTTATCCAGGCCCTGCTGGAGGAGGCGGACTGCCCGTACCAGGGAGCGGGGCCCAAGGCCTCGTTTCTGGCCCTGAACAAGGCCGCAACCAAGGCCGTGTATGCGAAAAACGGCCTGCGCACCCCGAACTGGCAGCTCTTCGCGCACATCCCCGGCGAAAAGCACACGCTCAAACTCCCCCGTCCGCTGTTCGTTAAGCCCAACGCGGGCGGCTCCAGCGTGGGCATGAGCCGCGTGGACGAGGGCGAGGATTTCGAGGCGGCGCTTCAGAAGGTCTACGTCCTGGGCGAGGCGGCCCTGGTGGAGTCCTGCGTGTCCGGCGGGTGCGAACTGACATGCGCAGTGCTGGGCGAGGCGGCCCTGCCCCCGATCATGATCCGGCCCCGGCCCGGCACCGTGTTCTTCGACTACGCCAACAAGTACGACAAGGACGGCGCCGAGGAGATCTGCCCCGCGCCCGTGGACGCGGCGCTCACGGCCGAGGTGCAGGCCATGTCCCTCGCCGCGCACAAGGCGCTTGGCATCGCGGGGTACAGCCGCTCGGACTTCATGATCGACGCAAAGGGCACCCCCTTTATTTTGGAGACCAACACCCTGCCGGGCATGACGGCCACAAGCCTCCTGCCCCGGGCCGCTGCCGTCGTCGGTCTGGACTTCGACGCCCTGGTGGCCGAACTGGTGCGCCTGGGCCTTGAAACCCACCCCCGCAAGGGCGGCGCGTGAGCACGGCCTCCAAGACTGACGCGGCCAGACCGCTGCCGCTTGGCGCACGCCTGATGCTCGGGATTTACGGCCTGGCGTGGCGCGCGGCCCTGCCCGCTCTCAAGCGCAACAAGCGTCTGCGCGAGGGCTGGGAGGCCCGAACCCTGTCAGCCGGGCCGCCGCCCAAGGCCGACCTCTGGATCCAGGCGGCCTCCGGCGGGGAGGCCTATCTGGCCTGGGAGCTGCTTTCCCGCCTGCCGGAACTGTCCGGCTGCGCCAGACCGCTCACGGTCCTCGTCACCACCTTCACCAGCCAGGGTCTGGGCGTGCTGGCCCAGGCGCGCGAGGCCTTGGCCCCGCGCCTCGACCTCGTGCCCGCCTATGTGCCCTTCGACCTGCCGGGGCGCATGGATCAGGCGCTCACCGCCGTCGCGCCCAAGGCGGTGGTGCTGCTGGAGACGGAGATCTGGCCGGGGCTCCTGGCCGCCTGCCGCAAGCGGGGCGTGCCCGCCCTGGTGCTCAACGCCCGCATGACCGAAAAAAGCCTCGCGGGCTACCTGCGCCTGCCCGGCTTCTGGCGGGCGTTCTCCCCCGCGCGCGTGCTGGCGGTGTCCGAGGCCGACACCCGGCGCTTCACGACACTTTTCCCAGACTCCCGCGTGGGCGTCATGCACAACATCAAGTTCGACCGCCTGAGCTTCACGCCCGCGCCGCCCAAGGCCGAGATCGCGGCACTCCTGCCGGAAGGTGCGCCCTTCCTCGTCCTGGGCAGCGTGCGCAAACAGGAGGAGGACGCGGTCCTGTCCATCGTCCGGGGCCTGCTCCAACGTCAGCCCAGCGCGGTCATCGGGCTCTTTCCCCGGCACATGGAGCGCGCGCCCGCCTGGTGCGGGCAGCTTGAAGATGCGGGCGTGCCTTTCGCCCGGCGGAGCGGGGGCGAGATGGCCCGGCCCGGCTCGGTCATTGTGTGGGACGCCTTCGGCGAGCTGGGCGCGGCCTTCGGCCTGGCGCGGGCCTGCTTTCTGGGCGGCAGCCTGGCCGACCTGGGCGGGCAGAACTTCCTGGAGCCGCTGGCCCACGGCGTGGTGCCGGTCATCGGCCCCTTCTGGTCCAACTTCGCCTGGGTGGGCGAGGAAATTTTCAGCACCGGCATCGTGCGCCGCGAGACCGGCTGGCAGGGCGTGCTGGACACGCTTTCGGCCCTGGCCTCGGACGCCCCGGACCGGCAGACCGTGCGCGAAAAGGCGGAAATCTACGCCGCGTCGCGCCGGGGCGGCGGGGAGGCCGCTTGCCAGGCTGTTGCCGAATGCCTAAATTGCGGGTAAACACCCAGCGGAGTAATGAAACGCATGAAGTCCCTGCCTCCCTGTTATGCAATCATCCCGGCACGGTATGACTCTTCGCGTTTTCCCGGCAAACCGCTGGTGGATATTTTGGGCGTGCCCATGTGCGTGCGCGTGCACCAGCGGGCGGCAAAATGCCCGCTCTTCAGCAAAGTGGTCCTGGCCACGGACGACCAGCGCATCCTGGACGCGGCCAAGGCCTGGGGCGTGCCCGCCGTCATGACCGCGCGCGACCATGCCAGCGGCACGGACCGTGTGCTTGAGGCCGCGCGCCTGCTGGGCGCGGAGGCCGACGCCGTGGTGGTGAACGTGCAGGGCGACGAGCCCGCGCTGGACCCGGCCATGCTGGAGGAACTGCTGGCGCCCTTTGCCGACGCCGATGGTGCGCAGGTGCGGGCGGCCACCCTGGCCACGCCGATGACTCGCGCCGAAGCCGCAAGCCCGGACCGGGTGAAGGTGGTGCTGGACGCCTTGGGACGGGCGCTATATTTTTCCAGGGCGGGCATCCCGTTTTGCCGGGATGCGGACGCCGAAACGGACGCGGACGTGGCCGGACCACTCTTGCACCTGGGCCTGTACGCCTTCCGCATGGCCACCCTGGAGCGCTTTGCGGCGCTGCCGGTCGGCCGTCTGGAACGCACGGAAAAGCTGGAACAACTGCGGCTTCTGGAAAACTCCATCGCCATTCATGTGGTCATAACCAGCCACAAATGTCATGGTGTGGACCGCCCGGAAGACATCGCGCACATCGAAAACATCCTGCGGGAGCAAGCAATATGAAAGCGATTCTGGCCCTTGAAGATGGCACCTGGTTCGAGGGCGCCTCGTTCACCGGCCCCGGCGAAACCGGCGGGGAAGCCATTTTCAACACCGGCATGACTGGATATCAGGAGATCCTCACCGATCCCTCCTACGTGGGCCAGATGGTCTCCATGACCTACCCGCTCATCGGCAACTACGGGGTCAACGCCGAGGATGTGGAGTCCCACAAGGTCGGCGTCGAGGCCTTCATCGTCAAGGAGTGCTGCAAGGAGCCCTCCAACTGGCGCGCCACCATGTCCCTGCCGGAATACCTGAAAAAAGCCGGAGTCATGGGCATCGAAGGCATCGACACCCGCGCGCTGACCCGGCATCTGCGCATCAACGGCGCCATGCGGGGCGTCATCTCCACCGAGGGCTCGCCCGAGGCGCTGGTGGCGAAAGCGAAGTCCCTGCCCAGCATGGAAGGCCTGAACCTGGCCGACAAGGTGAGCGCGAAGGATCCCTACGTCTGGACCGGCACAACGACCCGCGACGTGGATCTGAAGAACGGCTTCGCCTGGGCGGGCACCGGCCCCAAGGTTGTGGTGTACGACTTCGGCATCAAGTGGAACATCCTGCGCCTGCTCGCCGAGCAGGGCTTCGACATGCTTGTCGTGCCCAGCTCCTTCACCCACGAGCAGGTGACCAAGCTTGGCCCGGACGCCGTGTTCCTGTCGAACGGCCCCGGCGACCCGGCCGTGGTCCAAAACGCCATTGAGGCCACGAAGGTCTTTGCCGACAAGTACCCTGTGGCGGGCATTTGCCTGGGGCACCAGATCATGGGCCTGGCCCTTGGCGGGCGGACCTACAAGCTCAAGTTCGGCCACCACGGCTGCAACCACCCGGTGATGGACGTGGAATCCGGCAAGATCGAGATCTCCTCCCAGAACCATGGCTTCTGCGTGGACATCGACCACCTGCCCGAACTCAAGGTGACGCACCGCAACCTGAACGACAACACGCTCGAGGGCTTTGCCCACAAAGACAAGCCGCTCATCGCCATCCAGTTCCACCCCGAGGCCGCGCCGGGCCCCCACGACAGCGCGTATTTCTTCCGCCGTTTCCGCGACCTGGTGCGCCAGGCCACGGGCAAATAGCCAGCACGCCCGCGAAAGGCGGGGCAGGAGCCAACCATGTCAGGTGAACTCACCAAGGCGCGTCAAAAGCTCACGGGCATCAACGCCAGCCTTAAGTTGGGAAAGTACATGGCCGCCGCCCAGGCCCTGAACGACGCCATCATCATCATGCTCTCCGCACAGCTCATGAAGAACGAGCGCGAGGAGTTCGCGCAGATGATCGAGGGCACGGTCTACGCCTTGAACAACCACAAGGAGTTGCGCAAAGTCTACCCCTTGGTGCTGCACTACGCCCCCGGCGAGGAGAAGAAACTCCTTGAGGAGATCTTCGAGATGCGCAAGGTTCTGCAGGAGGACGTTAACGAAAACGCCCAGAAGGACATGGTGGCCATGGCCGCGCGCAAGCAGGAAGATCTGGCGCGCGGGCAGCTGCACCTGGACCAGAAGGAATTCGAACAGGCCCGGCAGGTGTTCGACAAGCTCACCACCGAGTTCGCGGGCGACGCGGAACTCCGGGCCGACATCGCTGACCGCTACCACAAGGCGGGCCTGAACCAGGACGCCCTGAGCCATCTGACCCAGGCCATCAACGACTCGCCGGAGTCCCTGTACCTGTACAACCGCATCGGCATCGTGCTGCGCAAGATGCAGGACTTCTCCAGCGCCGAGAACTACTACCTGCGCGCCCTGGCCATCACTCAGGCCGACGAGTACCTGTTCTTCAACCTGGGGCGGCTCTACTACGACTGGCAGAAGTGGGACAAAATGGCCCAGGCCGCGCAAAAGGCCGTGGGCATCAACCCAAATTTCGTCGAAGCCCAAAAGCTTCTGGCCTTCGCCAAGAAGAAGCTCGGCGCGTAACAAAAGCCGTCCAAGGAGGCCGCCGTGCCCCCTGCCGCCACTGCGGACCTGAACCGCGCCGTCCTTCACTGCGATGTCCTGGTGCTGGGCGCCGGGCTCGCGGGTATGCGCGCCGCCTGGGCCGTCAAAGAGACCGATCCGCGCCTGCGCGTGCTTCTGGTCAGCCCGCGCCGCGCTCCTTCCGGCTCCTCCTTCGCCAACCGCAACAACGCCCTGGGTCTGCAAGTCCCACAAGAACACGAGGCCGAGGCCTTCGTGGCCGAGGTTCTGCGCCTGGCCGCGCCCGGAATGGTTCTGCCTGAGCTCGCGCGCGCCCTGGCGGAGGATGCCCCGGCCCGCCTTGTAGACTTGCTGGCTCTGGGCTTGGCCTTCCGCCGCGCGCCGGACGGTTCCGTGCCCCGCTTTCCCGGCTGCTTCAGCACCACGCCACGCGCGGTCATCTTTGACGGTCTGGCCCACGCCCACGCAGCCTTCTTGGCCAAGACGCGCGCCCTGGGCGTGGAGCTTCTGCACGGCTTCGAGGCCTTGGACCTGCCGCGCCAGGACGGCCGGGTGCGCGGCGCGCGGCTCCAATCCCTGCGCGGCGGCGAAACCCTCGATATCCGTGCGCGCGCGACCATCGCCGCCCTGGGCGGTCCGGCCCCGCTTTTTGCCCACCGCCTCTGCGGACCGGGCGGCAGCGGCTTCGCATACGGCCTGCTGGCCAGTGCCGGGGCGCGGCTCGTCAACACGCGTTATCTGCAATTCTTCTGGCTGCGCGCGCGGGACTACGCCTTCGTGAACCCTGGCGATCTGCCATGGCCGGAGCCCCTCGCCCGGCTGGCCGCGGCGCGGCGCGGGCACTGCCCCATGGCTAGCGGCCTGCCGGACGCCGCACTGGACCAGGAGCTGCTCTCCCGGCGCGACGCAAAGGGGCTGGTGCGGGTTCCGGGTCTGGAGCCCCTGGTGCTGGCGGCCCACGCGGGCAACGGCGGCGCCCTGATCGACGCGCAGGGGCGCACGAACGTGCCTGGCCTATATGCCTGCGGCGAATGCGCGGGGGGGATGCATGGGGCCAACCGCCTGGGCGGAGGCATGGTGCTTTCGGCGCTGGTGTTCGGCGCCCGCGCGGGCCGGGCGGCGGCGCGGGAGGTGGACGATGGAAAAACAGCTGGCCGGGAAATTTCCCAACGCCTCGAAATGGCGGATGTGCCCGGGTCTCTGAGCGGCTCCCGGACCGGAGACGCCACCTTCCTGCGGCGCCTGCGTCAGGGCATGGACCGCCATGGCCTGTCAGGGACGGTCCCGGCGTCGGCGTTCCTGGCCTGGCTTACGGACGCGGCGGAAAGCGCAGCCTCGGCACGGCAGCGTCTGCTGGCTCTTTCGGCCCTGGCCGTGCTGGGGGCGTACCCCGGTTCATGACACGACTTTCCCGGTCGCATGGTCGTCCCACGGCACCCCCGGAGCAAGCGCCCCCTGGATGAACACATCGATGACCGTGCGCAAGAAGTCCTCCGCCGCCAGGCCGCCCTGCGGGCCGCACGCGCCCGCGGCCTGGGACAGCCGATGGTTCAGCCGCTGGGAAGAGGTGAACCAGTGCTCCACGGCGCAGATTATGGCGGAGAGCAGCGGCAGGGGTTCGACCCCCTCACGCAGCTGGCCGCGCTCCTTCATGAGCGAAAGCCTGTCCAGGGCCGCGCGCATGAGATGCAACGAGCTCATCTCGCGTCCCTCCTCGTCCAGTTCGCCAAGGCCCGCAACGAGGTCCGGATCGTTGTGCAGGGAGAGGTCCAGGATGCGGTACAGGCGCACGCACTGCTCATTGCCCGCCAGAAACCGGAAATAGCCGCGCATGGCCGAGGCGATGAACGCCGGCCCATCCTCCGAAGCGTTGATGCTGGGCTGGACGATGCCCTTCAGGTCCTCGTCCAGCTCCGCCAGATAGGCGTGCATCGTGCTGATGTAGAGACCCTTTTTGGAACCGAAATGGTGGTGGATGAGACTTTGGGTGACTCCGGCGCGGCGCGCGATGTCGCTCAGGGAGGCCTGATGGTAGTCGCCCCGGATGAACACCTCACGCGCGGCCTGGAGGATGACCATCCTGGTGCGCTCCGCATCACGCGCGCGTCGGCGCTGCGGCGCGAAAGCGCCCGGCTGCTTCGTTTTCGGCATGGCGGCTCCTGCTGGCGTTATTGACTGGGCAATCTATTCGTTGGCCCGGCCCGCGTCAAGCGGTCAAGGTACCCTGCGCAAGAATATGGAAGAATTCGCGGTGGATGCGCACCTGCCAGCGGAGCAAGGCAACAGCGTAAGAATCTGCGGGCCACGGCAGGCGGCGCTTTGCGCCCGCCGCCAGGACAGGGGTGTGGGCGCGGACCCGGTTCAGGGCTCGATGCGCCGCCCCCAGGCCTGTTCATAGGCCGTGCCGCCGCGTTCAACGATCTCCTCCGCGGCGGATGGCACCAGCATGGCCAAGCTGCGCCGTTGGCGCCAGCGTTCGCGGATGTCCGTGGAGCTGACTTCGAACACAGGCATGGGCACGACGAACAGGCTGTTGCCCATAGCAAAACGCAACTGGCCCTCAACCACGCGCTCCATGCCCGGCCAAGTGGCCTCGGCGAAGTCAAGAAGGGTCCGGGCGTCCGTTCCTTTGCGCAGCACCACGGCCAGGCTGGCCAAGTGCGGCAGCTCAAGTCCCCGTCGCCAGGAGGGCAGGGCCATAAAGGCCTCACTGCCGAGGATGAAAGTGAATTCGTCGCCGGGCATCTTTTCGCGCATGGCGGTCAGGGTGTCCACGGTGTAGGACAGGCCGGCGCGGGTGCCCTCGAAACCGCTGGCCGAAAGCCCGCTCACGCCGCGCACTGCCAATTCCACCAGCCGCAAGCGGTGAGCGAAGGGCAGCATCCCTTCGCCGGGTTTGTGCGGAGGCTCGCCCGCGGGCATGAGCAGCACGCGCTCCAGGCCAAGGGCCTCGCGCACCTCTACGGCCATGCGCATGTGGCCCGCGTGAATGGGATTGAAGCTGCCTCCGAGAATGCCGATCCTGGTCACCGGGAGAACCTTTCGCCTTGCTGCCCGTAGCGTGCGCGTGCGTTCTCCGGCGGGCAGAAACCGGAAGGATGCGCTTCAAAACTATTGCCGGATCTGCCCCTGGCCCAGCACCACGAACTTGGCGCTGGTGAGTTCCAAGATGCCCATGGGCCCGTAAGCGTGCAGCTTGGTGGTGGAGATGCCGATCTCCGCGCCCAGGCCCAGCTCGCCGCCGTCGTTGAGCCGCGTGCTAGCGTTCACCGCCACCATGCTGGCGTCGGCCTCGCGCGTGAAGCGCATGGCATTCGCGTGGTCGTTGGTCAAAATGGCCTCGGTGTGGTTGGAGCCGTGACGGGCGATGTGCTCCAACCCCTCATCCAGGTCCGCCACGACCTTCACCGCCAGGGTGAGGGCGAGAAACTCATGGCCCCAGTCGGCCTCCACAGCTGGCTCGGAGGGAGCATGCGGCGCCACGAGCGGCAGAGAGCGCGGGCAGCATTTGCAGAGCACTCCAGCGGCGCCGAGGGCCTTGGCCACGGCGGGCAGGAAGCTGGCGGCCGCGTCCTGGTGCACCAGCAGGCATTCGAGGGAATTGCAGGTGCCGGGGCGCTGGGTCTTGGCGTTCAGCACAATATCCACGGCGCGGTCCAGATCGGCGCTCTTGTCCACAAAGGTGTGACACACGCCCTTGTAGTGCTTCAGCACGGGCATTGAGGCCTGCTCCACCACGGCGCGGATGAGCCCCTCGCCGCCGCGCGGGATGACCACGTCGATGAACTCGTCAAGCTTCAAAAGCGCGGCCACGGCCGCACGGTCCGTGGTGGGCGGCACCTGCACGCACTGGGCGGGGAGCCCCGCTTGCTCAAGCGCCTCGTGGACAATGCCCGTCAAGGCGGCGATGGAGTGGAAGGCTTCGCTGCCACCGCGCAAAATGGCGGCGTTACCGCTTTTGATGCACAGCACGGCGGCGTCCACGGCGGCGTTTGGGCGCGATTCGAAGATCATGGCCACAACGCCCAGCGGCACGCGCATGCGGCCCACGAGCATCCCATTGGGGCGCTTGTGCATGGAAAGGATCTCGCCCACGGGATCGCTCATGGCCGCCACCTCGCGGCACCCCTGGATCATGCCAGAAAGCACCTTGTCCGTGATGGTGAGCCGGTCGAGCCGGGCCTGATCCAGCCCGCGAGCACTGGCGGCATCCACGTCGCGCGCGTTGGCGGACTTGACGTGCTCTGCCCGGTCGGCCAAAAGGGCGGCCAGGTTCAGCAGGGCCTGCTGCCTGAGGCTGCCCTCGGCCGCGGCCAGCTTGCGGGAAGCGGCGCGCGCGCCCTGGGCGATCAAGCGCATCTGTGCGGCGATGTCCATAAATCCCCTCGTGCTACATGTTCGGCCAGCGTTATTGCCGCAAAGCCCCAAAATTGCTACCCTCGAACCCTTGCCAAGTCAACGAGCCAGGAATCGTTCCTTGCCCGTTCCGCATTTTTGTCAGATTTTTCCCCAGGTTTTCAGGAATTTGCGGTGTCAGTTAAGATATTTGCGTGAAACGCGTGAATGTCCTTTGACCTGATTGACATTTTTGAGTAAACATCCCTGGTCCGAACGCACTGGGCACAAACGCCCAACCACTGCCTCGCAAGGAGTTTCCCCGCATGGACGAGAATACGCCGCAAGGCCAGGACCACACCCCGTTTAATCCCGCCGTCGCCGAACAGCTCGAACAGATCAAAAAAGTCGTGCCCAACACCTCGGAGCGCTTGTTCGAATTTCTGACCGACAACCTGAAGGCCATCATCGTCGGCTGCATCGCCATCATCCTGGGCGTGGCCGCCTACGAGGGCGTGAGCCGCTACCGCGCGCACAGCGCGGCCAAGGCCGCCGACGTCCTGGGCGTCATCCTGATCCAGAAGACCGAGCCCAATGCCCGCGTGGAGGCCCTGGAAGGCTTCCTCAAGGACGCGCCGTCGAGCCTCAAGCCCACGGCCGAGCTGGAGCTGGCCGCCGCCGCCATGGTCGCCAAGCAGTATGACAAGGCCACCGCCGCCTGGACCGACCTTGAGGGCTCCTCCTCCACCGACATGAAGACCGTCGCGGGCATCGGCCACGCCAGGAGCCTCATGCTCCAGGGCAAGGCTCAGGACGCCCTGACCCTGCTGCAGGCCCTCAAGGCCAAGGCCCCCGAAGCTTACAAGTCCGCAGTCACCCGCCAGATCGCCGTGGCCGCCGAAGCCGCCGGCAACAACAAGGTCGCCAGCGACGCCTACACCGAGCTTGCAGGCAAGGGCAATGCGAGCGCGGGCAAGGCCTACTTCGAGTTCAAAGCCAACCAGCTCAAAAGCAATAGCTAAAGGAAGCTCCCCGCATGGCGCATCCCCTCTTGGCTGGCGCTCCCGGCGAGACGCACCTGTTCCTCGGCAACGAGGCCATAGTGCGCGGCGCCATTGAGGCCGGCATCCAGTTTATCACCTGCTATCCCGGCACGCCGTCCTCCGAGGTGCCGGACACGTTCTTCCGCCTCTCGCCCGAGGCCGCATACACCTTCGAGTACTCCGTGAACGAGAAGGTCGCGCTTGAAGTCGCGGGAGGCGCCACCCTGGCAGGGGCGCTCAGCATGGTGACCATGAAGCACGTGGGCGTCAACGTGGCCGCCGACCCCCTGCTCACCCTGACCTACATAGGCAGCCCCGGCGGTCTGGTGTTGCTCTCGGCCGACGATCCCGGCTGCCACTCCAGCCAGAACGAGCAGGACAACCGCATCTACGCACGCCTGGCGGGCATGCCCTGCTTCGAGCCCAGCTCGGCGCAAGAGGCCAAGGATATGACCTGCGCAGCGCTCGGCCTTTCGCGCGAGCTTGGCGCGCCCGCATTGCTACGCACCACCACCCGCGTGAACCACTTGCGCGGCCCGGTGATCCTGGGCGAACCGACCGTGCTCTCCAAACCAGCAGGGTTCCAGAAGAACCCCTCGCGCTTTGTGCCCATTCCGGCCTTTGCGCGTCCCATGCACCTGCGCCTACTGGAACGCATCGAGGCCCTGCGCGAACGCGCCGAGAGCTCGCCCTTCAACGTCGTTTCCGGCGCGGGAACGGTCGGCGTCGTCGCCTCGGGCATCAGCCGGGCGTATCTCTCCGACGCGCTGGACGAGACCGGCCTCCTCGGCAAGGTCAAGACGCTCGACCTGGGCTTCACCTATCCCCTGCCGGAAAAGCTCCTCGCGAGCTTCATGCAAGGGCTCGGCACCCTGCTCGTCATCGAGGAGCTGGAGCCGGTGCTGGAGACCGAGATCCGCGCCCTGGCGCAGCGCCTCGGCCTCACCCTGAACATTTTAGGCAAGACGCCCGGCCCCCTGCCGCGCTTCGGTGAATACGACGTGGCCCTGGTGCAGACGGCCCTGCGCGCGGCACTCGGCCTGCCCGAGCCCAAAAAGCAGGCGTGCGCCTGCGGGGACGCCTCCGAAGTGGCCCTGCCCGCCGCCCTTCCGAACAGGCCGCCCAACCTCTGCGCCGGGTGCCCGCACCGCGCCACGTACGTGGCCGTGCGCAAGGTCTTTGGCGACACGGCGGTCTACTCGTCCGACATCGGCTGCTACACCCTGGGTCTGCTGCCGCCGCTCAAGGCCGCGGACTTCCTGCTGTGCATGGGCTCGAGCATCTCCGCCGGCTGCGGCGCGGCCAAGGCTGCGGGCCAGACGGTGGTCGGCTTCATCGGCGACTCCACCTTCTTCCATTCCGGCATCACCGGCCTGGTGAACGCGGTGTTCAACCGCCACGACATCCTTGTGGTCATCCTGGACAACCGCACCACGGCCATGACCGGCCACCAGCCCAATCCCGGCGTGGACAAGACCAACCTGGGCGACAACCCCGTGCGCGTGGACATCGAACCCCTCGTGCGCGGCATCGGCATCACCCAGATCCGCAAGGTCAACCCGCTGAACCAGAAGGCCACCCTGGCGGCCATAGAGGAATTGAAGGATCTCTCCGGCGTGCGCGTGCTCATCGCCGAGGAGCCCTGTCCGCTCTTCGCCCGCCGCGCCTACGGTCAGAAGCGCAACCAGGTGGCTTACGTCGCCGGGGACTGCGCGGCCTCGGCCCAGGACGGCTCCTGCGGCGACTGCCTGAACACCCTGGCCTGCCCGGCCTTCTATGTTGAGGACGGCAAGATGGCCATTGATCCGCTGCTGTGTTCCGGCTGCATGCTCTGCCTGCAGATCTGCAAAAACATCAAGGCCCGCAAGGGAGACGCCAAATGAGCTCCAAGCTGCGCATCTTCATGACCGGTGTGGGCGGCCAGGGCACCCTTACCGCCACGACCCTGCTCGCGCGGGCGGCTCTTTCCGTGGGCCTGCCCGTCACCTCCGGCGAAATCCACGGCATGGCCCAGCGCGGCGGCGTGGTGGAGTCCACCCTGCTCATCGGCTGCAAGAGCCCCAAGATCGGCCTGGGCGAGGCGGACATCCTGCTCGGCTTCGAGCCGCTGGAGACTCTGCGCGCCCTGCCCTACCTCAAGCCCGGCGGCCTCGTGCTTTCCAGCTCCGAAGCCCTGCCCCCGCCCTCCGTGGCCACGGGCAAGGAGACCGCCCCCTCGGTTGCGGATATCCGCGCCAAGGTGACGGCCTGTTGCGGCAACGCCTGCTTCCTGCCCGTGCGCAGCCTGGGTGTTCAGGCCGGCGCCGTGCAGAGCGGCAACATTGCGCTGCTTGGCGCGCTGTGCGCCCTGGGCGCCCTGCCCTTCGGCAAGGACGTCATCGCGGCCACCATCCGCGCCACCATGAAGCCCAAGGTGGCCGAGATCAACCTGAAGGCGCTGGAACTCGGCGCCGCCTGCCCGGCCTAACGGAAGCGGCTCACAAGGATTCTTCAATGGCGAAAACCGAGGCCCACACTTGCGCACCTGAAGGCAGCCTGACCGCTCTGCGCAGCATCCTGCGCGAACTCGCCCCCGGCGCGCCGCTGGAGGAGAGCCTGGGAGGGCTGCTCAAGGTCTTGTCGAAGCAGATGGGCTATCTGCGCGTGTTTCTGGCCATCATGGACCCGGAGGCCGAGAGCCTCCGGCTCTCGCTGGCGCACAGCCCCACGCGCTCCATCCCCGCCACGTACACCCCCGGCAAGGGCGTGGTGGGCCAAGTGTACGAGACGGGAAAGGCCATCATCATCCCCAAGCTCTCGGAGAACACCGAGTTCCTGAACAAGGCCTTTGGACGCTCGCCCGAGGAACTCGCCTCCTCGGCCTTCGTCTGCGTGCCGGTGGTCATTGCGCGGCACGGCGCGGCGGAAATCCTGGGCACCCTCTCCGCCGACCTGTCCATCATGCCCGATGCGGAGTTGGAGCGGCAGCGCGAATTCCTGGAGGTCGTGGCCGACCTCATCGCCAATCAGGTGGCCCAGTTGCAGGAAGAAATGGCCCTGCACAAGCACCTCATGGCCCAGGGCATGATTTCGCCGGGCCTCGACGCGCCGCCGCCCACGAACTTCGTGGCCGCGAGCAAGAGCATGCGCGTGGTGCTGCGCCAAGCCAGGCAGGTTGCCCCCAGCAGGGCGACCGTGCTCTTGCGCGGTGAGTCCGGCACGGGCAAGGAGCTGCTCGCCGAGGCCATCCACATCGGCAGCCCCCGGGCGGACAAGCCGCTCATCAAGCTCAACTGCGCGGCCCTGCCCTCCGAGCTGGTGGAGAGCGAACTTTTCGGCCACCAGAAGGGCGCGTTCACCGGCGCGGTGCAGACCAAGCGCGGCCTGTTCGAAGTCGCGCACAACGGCACACTTTTTTTGGACGAGATCGGCGAACTTTCGCTGGACGCCCAGGCCAAGGTGCTGCGCGCGATCCAGGAAAAGGAAATCCAGCGCGTGGGCGGCGAGCAGACCCTCTCCGTCGACGTGCGCCTCATCTGCGCCACGCACCAGCCGCTGGAGGAGCTGCTCGTCCAGGGCCGCTTCCGCGAGGACCTGTTCTACCGCATCAACGTGTTCCCCGTGTTCATCCCGGCCCTGCGCGAGCGCCGGGAGGACATCCTGCCCCTGTGCGAGCATTTCCTGGAGGACTTCTCCAAGGAATACGGCAAAAACATCAAGCGCATCTCCACCCCGGCCATTGAGCTTTTGTCCATGTACCACTGGCCGGGCAACGTGCGCGAGCTGCGCAACTGCGTGGAACGCGCCGTGCTCCTGTGCGAAGAGGAAGTCATCCGCACCTATCATCTGCCGCCCACGCTCCAGACCGCGGACAGCTCGGCAACGGGCATCAACCTGTCCTTCGGCGAGGCCGTGGCCAAGTTCGAACAGGAGCTTCTGGTCGACTCACTCAAGAAGACGCGCGGCAACATGCTGCAGAGCGCGCGCGATTTGCGCGTCAGCTACCGCATCATCAATTACAAGGTCAAAAAGTACAACATCGACGTGAAGCGTTTCTCAAGCGTGAAGCCCAAGCGGAAGAAATAACCCGCGCGGACGATCTCAAAGCAGCAATAAGAAAGGGGGCCTCGTGGCCCCTTCTTTTTTACATCGCATAAAACAGCGCCCGCGTCTTACGCCGCTTGCAGCCCCTTGGTGAAGGCCAGGCCCTCGGCGAAGTCGAGGGTGCCGGTATAGATGGCGCGGCCCGAGATGGCCCCTTGCAGGCCCTTTTGGCACAGCGGGGCGAGATTCCTCAGGTCGTCCATATTGGTGACGCCGCCAGCGGCCACCACGGGCAGCTTCGTGCTCTCGCACAGCGCCGTAAGAGCCGGGATGTTCACGCCGCTCTGCATGCCGTCGCGGGCGATGTCCGTGTAGATGATGAAGGAGGCCCCAGCGGCCTCGATGCGCGGCAGCACATCGGAAACGGTCAGGCCCGCGTCGGCCACCCAGCCACGGCTTTTCAGCTGGCCGTTCACGGCATCCAGGCTCACGCCCACCTTGCCCGGCAGCGCGGCGCACAGCTCGGCGAAAAGCTCCGGCTGCTCCAACGCGATGGTGCCGATGATAAGCCGCGCCACACCGGCCTCAACGTAGGCCCTGGCTGTGGCGATGTCGCGGATGCCGCCACCCAGCTGCACGGGGATCTTGGCCTCGGCGCAGATGCGCTTCACCAGTTCGAAATTGCGCGGCAGCCCGCTGAACGCCCCGTCCAGATCGACAATGTGCAGCCACTGCGCGCCCAGGCGCACCCACTTGAGGGCGCTTTCCGCCGGGTCGTCGCCGAACACCGTCACGGCGTCGGCCTTGCCCTGCTCCAGGCGCACGCAGCGCCCGTCCTTGATGTCGACGGCGGGAAATAAAATCACAACCCCATCTCCTTAAGCCCCGCCTCGATGCCCTCCTTGGCCAGCGTGTCGGCGTTCACCCAGGAGCCCTTGCGGCGCACGAACTTGCCGATGTCGAGCAGATTGTCGGTGAGGGCCTTCTGGGTCTCGTCGTAGTGGTAGCGTGAGACAAGGCGCTGGTTCTTCACGTCGATGAGGTACAGATCCATGACCACGGACGCGGGGTTGCCGCCGCCGCCGAATTCCTTCCAGTGCAGCACCTGCGGCACCAGGAGGAAGTCCGCGGGCAGACAGCGGCCCACGCCCAGCCAGTAGGACCAGGCGGACTCTCTCGCCTTGCCGGAGCGCTCGAAGGTCACGATCTCCTGGCACTGGCGGATGGCGGCCTGGGTGCCGGCGATGCTGACGCCGTGAGCGCGTGCGGCCTGGCTCAAATCTTCATCAAGGGCGGCCAGGATCTCCGGCTTCACGGGCTTGCCCTCCTCCGGCAAATAGCCGGCCAGGAGCTCCCAGTTGTACTGGGGCGCGGTGAAGGGCGCAATGGCGATGCTGCCCATGGGCCGCAGTTGCGGGGTGATGGGCTTGGGACCGCAAGCGGCAAGGCTCAGCAGCAGGCAAAAAACAATAAGAATCGGCAGCGACTTGCGCAGGTGCATCAGTCCACACTCCCCTTGGTGCTGGTCACGCCCGTGCGGGTTACCTGAACGGCTTGGCGCAACGCCAGCCCCAGGGCCTTGAAGGCGGCCTCCAGCAAATGGTGGCCATTTTTCCCATACTCGTAGCGGATATGCAGGTTCATGCCCGCCCGCTGCGCCAATGACTTGAAAAACTCGCGCCAGACGTCCTTTTCCTCCCCGGCGATAAGCGCGGGCAGAAGGTCGTCGGCGTAGACCAGATACGGCCGTCCGGAAAGGTCCACGACCACCTCGGCGAGCGCCTCGTCCATGGGCACCTTGGCGGACGCCACGCGGGCGATGCCCGCCTTGTCGCCCAGGGCCTCGGCCAAGGCCTGGCCAAGCGAGAGGCCGATGTCCTCCAGACTGTGGTGCGCGTCCACCTCAAGGTCGCCCTTGCAGGTAAGCTTGAGGTCGAACCCGGCCCAGAAGGTCATGAGGGTCAGCATATGGTCGGCGAAGCCCAGGCCCGTGGCGATGGCGCCGCCGCCCGCGCCCTCCAGGCAAAGCTCCACCCGGATGTCGGTCTCTTTTGTCGTCCGCGTCAGGCTCGACGTGCGCTTGCCCACCATGCTTCTCCTTTGCTCCGTCCCAGGTTCGCCAGATGTTGGCGAAAAACCGCGCCGCTCCCCACCCATGACCGCAGCCGCCAGGCCTTGTCAAGCCAGGGGCCGCCGTTTTCCACTCGGCCGCACGGGAGCGCGGTCAATAAATCTACGCTCCAGCGGTCTCCGTCGGGGCGGCCTCCTCCGGCGCGGGCTTCTTCTTTTTACCGAAGAAGTAGGCCAGCCAGATGCCGACCTCGTACAGAATGATCAAGGGCACGGCCATCATGGTCTGGCTGACAGCATCCGGCGGGGTGAGCGCGGCGGCCAGGACAAAGGCGACAAGCACGGCATACTTGCGCTTCTTGCGCAGGCCCACATGGCCCACGATGCCGAGACGCGCCAGGAAGAACAGGAACAGCGGCAGCTCGAACACGATGCCGAAGGCGAAGAGCAGCTTCAGCACGAAGTCCAGGTACTCGTCCAGCTTGGGCGTGAACAGCAGGATGTCGCTGGCGTAGCTGGCGAAGAACTCGAAGCCGAAGGGGAAGACCACGAAGTAGCCGAACAGCGCCCCGGTGGTGAAGCACAGGGCGGAGAAGAAGGCGATGGGAATGATCCAGCGCTTCTCGTGCGAGTAGAGCCCCGGCGAGATGAACTGGAAGATCTGGTAAAAGATATACGGGCTGGCCGCGAAGATGCCCGCGACGAAAGCGACCTTCATCTCCGTGAAAAACGCCTCCGTGGGCACGGTGTAGATGAAGTGGCTCTGCTTGAGGGCGTTGAGCATGGGCTGCATGAGCATCTTGAGCATCTGCCCGGCGAAGGCGTAGCACGCCAGGAAGCCGACCACCATGGCGATGGCGCTGCGGGTCAGGCGCTTGCGCAGGTCCTGCAAGTGCCCGAACAGACTCATGCGGCCGGACTGACTCTCGCCCACGGCGTCGTCGCCCGTGGGCGGCGGAGGCGGCGGGACGTCGCCGCCCACGGCGGGAGGCGCGGCTTCCGCGACGACAGCCGGGGGCGTGGTCTCCTCGACGGCAGCGGGAGGCGCAGCCTCCACGACAACGGCGGGGGCGGAACTCTCGGTAATGGCGGCGGGCGGTTCAGCGCTGGACACGGCAGGGGCGTCGGCTGGGGTTTCGGCAGGCATTTCGGCGGAAACCTCGGCCGGAGCCGCGGCGGACTCGGCCGGAACCTCTGCGGGGGCCTCGATCCGGGCCTCGGCGGCTTCGGACGCAAGAGCGCTCGAAACAACGGCGGGCGACTCAACTGGAGCTTCGGCAACCGGTTCGGCGGACACCGGGGCGGACGTCAAAGGCGCTTCAGCCTGGGCCTCGGCGGGCGCTTCGGGGGCAGTCTCCGAGTCGGCCGGGGCGCGTTCCACGGGCGGCTGCTCGGGATATTCCTCAGGCTGGAACTCGTGCTCCGATTCTCCCGTTGGCTCGCCCGCTGGCTCACCCGCTGGCCCGGTCGCCGCCTGTTCGCCCGTCGTCTCAGCCGCCGCTTCAGCGGCGGTCTGGTCTGAGCCCTGCGCGCCCGAGCCGTACAGCTGCTCGTGAGCCTCGGCCTTGCGTTTTTCGAAATCGGCCGCTTCCGTCTCGCGCTCGATGGTGCTCTTGAATTCGCTGCTCATCTGCTTGAACTCGGCAAGGGCCTTGCCAAGTCCTTTCATGAGGTCGGGCAGCTTCTTGGGATCCACCACAATGATCGCCACAAGGGCGATAAGAAGCAATTCTCCGGTTCCGAACATAGGCCTTCCTGAATCTTATGCGGTGCGGGCGGGTCTGCTAAGCCTTGCGGGCTGCTGCCCTCTCGCTATTCCCACTCGATCGTGCTGGGCGGCTTGGAGGAGATATCGAGGACAACGCGGTTCACGCCCTTGACCTCATTGATGATGCGGCTCGACATGCGGGCCAGAATCTCTGTGGGCAGGCGCGACCAGTCCGCGGTCATGGCGTCGATGCTGTCCACGATGCGCAGGGCGATGACATGCTCATACGTGCGGTCGTCACCCATGACCCCCACCGTCTTGAGCGGCAGCAGCACGGCGAAACCCTGCCAGACCTTGCGGTACCAGTCGCTGGCGATCAGCTCCTGCTGCACGATCTTGTCCGCCTGGCGCAGAATCTCCAGCCGCTCCTCGGTGATGTCGCCGATGACGCGGATGGCCAAGCCCGGGCCGGGGAAGGGGTGCCGCCAGATGATGTTCTCGGGCATGCCGAGCTCGTAGGCCACCTTGCGCACCTCGTCCTTGAACAGCTCGCGCAGGGGCTCGACCAGCTTCAGGTTCATTTTTTCCGGCAGGCCGCCCACATTGTGGTGGCTTTTGATGACAGCGCTGGGACCCTTGAAGGAAACGGATTCAATGACGTCCGGGTACAGGGTGCCCTGGGCCAGGAACTCCACGCCTTCAATGGACTTGGCCTCGCGGTCGAAGACCTCGATGAAGGTGTAGCCGATGATCTTGCGCTTCTGCTCGGGGTCGTCCACGCCCTTGAGCTTGTCCAGGAACTCGCTCTGGGCGTCCACGCACTTCACGTTCAGGTCGAAGTGCTCCTCCAGGAAGCCGATGACCTCCTGGCGTTCGCCCAGGCGCAACAAGCCATTGTCCACAAAGATGCAGTACAGACGCTTGCCGATGGCGCGGTGCAGCAGCACGGCGGCCACGGTGGAGTCGATGCCGCCGGAGAGTCCAAGCACAACCTTGCCCTCGCCCACCTGGGCGCTCATGGTCTTGATGCTCGACTCCACAAAGGAGGCCATGGTCCAGCCGGGCTTGAGCCCGGCGATCTTGAACAGGAAGTTGGCGATGATCTGTCCGCCCTGGTCGGTGTGGGCCACCTCCGGGTGGAACTGCACGGCGTAGATCTTCTTCGCCGCGTCGAACATGGCGGCGTTCTCCAGGCTCCCGGTCTCGCCCATGCGCGCAAAGCCCGTGGGCAGCTTGCCCACGTGGTCGCCGTGGCTCATCCAGACCGTAAGCTTCTCCTTGTTCTCCACCCCGGTGAAAAGCAGGCTCTCGCCCACGGCGCGGAACTCCGCCCGGCCGTACTCGCGGTCTTTGGAGCGGGTCACCTCGCCGTCCAAGGTGTGCGCCAGGATCTGCATGCCGTAGCAGATGCCCAGGATGGGCAGGCCCCACGTGAGGTACTCCTTGGGCAGCGGGGGCGCGCCTTCGTCGTGCACGCTGGAGGGGCCACCGGAGAGCACCAGGGCGGAGGGCTTCATGGCCTTGATAACCGCCGGATCACTGGTGCAGGGATGGATCTCGGAGTAGATCCCCGCCTCGCGGATGCGCCGGGCGATGAGCTGGGTGACCTGGGATCCGAAGTCGATGATGATGACTTTATCTTGGTGCTGCATAAGGCGGCCCTTCTCGCGATCCTTGGCTAGGACTCGACGCGGTAGTTCGGAGATTCCTTGGTGATGATGACGTCGTGCACGTGGCTTTCGCGCAGGCCGGCGGCGCTGATCTCCATGAAGCGGGCCTTCTCGCCCAGCTCCGCAATGGTGGCGCAGCCCAGGTAGCCCATGCCGGAGCGCAGGCCGCCGACGAGCTGGTGGATGCTCTCCGTCACCTGTCCGCGGAAGGGCACGCGGCCCACGATGCCCTCGGGCACGAGCTTCTTGCTCTTGTCCTGGAAATAGCGGTCGGAGCTGCCCGCGTTCATGGCGTCGATGGAGCCCATGCCGCGATAGATCTTATAGGTGCGGCCCTGGTACAGAATGGTTTCGCCGGGGCTTTCCTCGGTGCCCGCAAAGAGCGAGCCCATCATGCAGGTGTTCGCGCCAGCGGCCAGCGCCTTCACCACGTCGCCGGAGAACTTGATGCCACCGTCCGCGATGATGCACTTGCCCGCCTCGCGGCAGGCCCTGCCCGCCTCGAAGATGGCGGTGATCTGCGGCACGCCCACGCCGGCCACGATGCGCGTGGTGCAAATGGAGCCGGGGCCGATGCCGACCTTCACGGTGTCCACGCCGGACTCGATGAGCGCCTTGGCGCCCTCGTAGGAGGCCACGTTGCCGCCGATGATCTGGGCCTCGGGGAAGGCGTCGCGTAGTGCCCGGCAGGCGTTCAGGATGTTGCGGGAATGCCCGTGCGCGGAGTCGAGCACGATGAAGTCGCACCCGGCGCGCAGCAGCGCCTCGGCGCGGGAGATGCCGTCCTGGCCCACGCCGACGGCCGCGCCCACGCGCAGGCGGCCCTTGTCGTCCTTGCAGGCGTTGGGATATTTCTTGACCTTCTCAATGTCCTTGATGGTGATGAGACCCTTGAGCTGGTTCTCGTCGTCCACCACGAGGAGCTTCTCGATCCGGTTCTGGTGCAACTGGCGCTTGGCCTCCTCATCGCTGATGCCCTCGGGCACGGTGATGAGGTTGCGGCTGGTCATGACATCGGAGACGGGCGTGTTGTTGTCGGTGACGAAGCGCACGTCGCGGTTGGTGACGATGCCCACGAGCTTGTCGCCGCGCACCACCGGCAGGCCGGAGATGCGGAACTCGGTCATGAGCGAGAGCACCTTGCCCACGTTGTCGTCCGGATGCACGGTCACGGGGTCGTGAATCATGCCGGACTCGCTCTTCTTGACCTTGTCCACCTCGCGCACCTGGTCGCGGATGCTCATGTTCTTGTGGATGACGCCCACGCCGCCGGTGCGCGCCATGCTGATGGCCATGCGCGCCTCGGTGACGGTGTCCATGGCGGCGGACAAAAGCGGGATGTTCAAGCGGATTTCCGGGGTGAGCTGGGTGCTCACGTCCACGCTGTCAGGCAGCACCTCGGAATAGTCCGGGACAAGCAGCACGTCGTCAAAGGTAAGCGCCTTCCCAATGATCTTGTCCTGCATCATTCTCCTCCCGGCGGCCAAGCGGCCCGTTTCGTGTTCTGATTGCTCTGCAAAGCGGGCGTAATCACAGGCCCAGGTATGCCTTTTTCACCGCATCGTTGGCAAGCAGCTTGTCGCAGGCGTCCTCGAGGGTGATGCGCCCGTTCTCCATGACGTAACCGCGGTGCGCCACCTTGAGCGCCTGGTTGGCGTTCTGCTCCACCAGGAAGATGGTGGTGTTGCTCTCGCGGTTGATCTGCTTGATGATGTCGAAAATCTGCCGGATGATGAGCGGCGCGAGGCCGAGGGACGGCTCGTCGAGCAGGAGCAGCTTGGGCCGGGCCATGAGCGCGCGGGAGATGGCGAGCATCTGCTGCTCGCCGCCGGAGAGCGTGCCACCCAACTGCTTGCGCCGTTCGAGCAGGATGGGGAACAGGCCGAATACCTGGTCCTGGTCGCGGCTGATGCCCGCCTTGTCCGAGCGCAAAAACGCGCCCATGTCCAGGTTCTCCTGCACGGTCAGGTCCGGGAAGATGAGCCGGCCTTCCGGCACCTGGCAAATGCCCATGCGCACGACCTTGTCCGCGGACAGGCCGCCGATGGACTTGCCACCGAAAAGCACTTCCCCGCGCCGGGGGGGCACCACGCCGCAAATGGTCATGAGCGTCGTGCTCTTGCCCGCGCCGTTGGCCCCGATGAGCGTGATGATCTCACCCTCTTTGATGGTGATGTTCACATCGCGCAGGGCCTGGATGTTGCCGTAGTAGGTGTCTATGTTCTTAAGCTCAAGCATCGCTTTCCTCGCCCAGATAGGCCCGGATGACCTGCGGATCGGCGCTGACCTCTACGGGCGTGCCGGTTGAGATAACGCGTCCGTACTCCATGACGTAGATGCGGTCCGACAGGCTCATGACCATCTTCATGTCGTGCTCGATCAGAAGCACGGAAACCTGGAACTCCTCGCGGATGCGGGTGACCATCTCCTTCAGTTCCAGGGTCTCCTGCGGGTTCATGCCCGCGGCGGGCTCGTCGAGCAGAAGCAGGAAAGGTTCGGTGGCGAGCGCGCGGGCGATCTCAAGCCGGCGCTGCGCGCCGTAGGGCAAATTTCTCGAATACTCGTTGGCGACCTTTTCGAGCCCCACCTTCTTGAGCAGCTGGTAGCTCTTGTCCACCACCTCCTGCTCCTCGCGCCGGGTCTTGGCTCCGCGCAGCACTGCGCCCAGAATGCCCGTCTTGGTGCGGCAATGCCGCCCAATCATGACATTCTCCAGCGCCGTCATGGACGGAAAGAGCCGGATGTTCTGAAAGGTCCGGGCCATGCCGAGCTCGCAGACGTGGTTCGTGCGCATGCCATTGATGCGCTTCTCCTTGCCGTCGCGGGGATAGGCCAGCACCTGTCCCTCGGTGGGGGTGTAGATGCCGGTGATGCAGTTGAAGAACGTGGTCTTGCCCGCCCCGTTGGGGCCGATCAGGGCCACGACCTCGCCCTGGCGCACCTCGATGTCCACCTCAGAGAGCGCGCGCAGGCCGCCAAAGTTCATGCTCATGTTGCGGACCGAGAGGACCGCCTTGCTTGTGTGTTCCATCATGCTGTTTCCGTATTGATCTTGTATACTTTGCGCCGGGCCTTGATGAGCCCCTCCGGCCGGAAGACCATGACCAGGATCATGGTGGCCCCGAAGAGCAGCATGCGGTACTCGGAGAAGGCGCGCATGTACTCGGGCAGCAGGATGAGCAGGAACGCGCCCAGGATGACACCGAGGATCGAGCCCATGCCGCCCAGCACAACGATGGCCAGGATCATGGCTGATTCCATGAAGCTGAAGCTGGCCGGATTGATGAAGGTGGTCTTGGCGGCGAACACCGCGCCCATGACCGCGGCCAGGGTAGCGCCCAGGCTGAAGGCCATGAGCTTGGCGCGGGTGTTGTCTATGCCCATGGCCTGGCAGGCGATCTCATCCTCGCGCAGAGCCAGCCAGGCTCGTCCGATGCGCGAGTCCTTGAGCCGTGTTGTGACCAGGATGGCCAACAGCACCAGCGCGAGCATGATGTAGTAGATGTAGGTCGTGGCCTGCTCCACCGAGTAGCTGTAGCCGAAGAGCCCCGGCCGGGAGATGTTCGAGACGCCGCTCGGACCGAAAGAGAAGGAGTTCCAGTTCTCCAGCACGAGCTTCACGATCTGCCCGAAGCCCAGGGTCACGATGGCCAGATAGTCGCCGCGCAGGCGCAGCACCGGGAAGCCCAACAGGATGCCAAAAAACGAGCCCAGGATGGCGGCCATGGGCAGCACGGTCCAGAAGCCCAGGTGGAAGTGATAGTTCAGCAGCGCGTAGGCGTATGCGCCCACGGCGTAGAAGGCCACGTAGCCCAGGTCGAGCAGTCCGGCCAGCCCCACGGTGATGTTCAGGCCAAGGCCCAGCACCACGTAGATCAAGGCGCTGACCAGAATGTTCGTCTGGTACATGGAGAATACCCAGGGGAATGTCGCCGCCACCAGGAAGCCCAGGGCCATGAGCGGCCGGAGCACACGCGGATTGTTCAAGGTCCGGCTCAGGGCGGAGTCCTGTACGCCGCCCTCGGTCTCGCGGGCGGCCGCGCCGCGGTCACGGCGGTCCATCATGAAGTGCCAAGCGATGGCCAAAACGAAGCTGCCGACGAGCATGTAGAGCAGATGCATCCAGCGCCAGGTGATCGTCTTTTCCACCGTGTCCACGCGGATGACCATGACAGGCAGGGTCAAGAACGCCAGCCACAACGCGGCAATGGCGGACTTCTTCAAGTTCGCTGCAAGAGTATTTGTGGCCATGACGCTACACCTTCTGAGCCCGCTGCTTGCCCAACAGGCCAGCGGGGCGGAAGATAAGAATAAGGATGAGCAGACAGAAGGCGAACACGTCCTCGTAGTCGCTCGACACATAGCCTGTGGCAAAGCTCTCGGTCCAGCCAAGGACGAGGCCGCCAAGGACCGCGCCGGGGATGCTGCCGATGCCGCCCAGCACCGCCGCGGTGAAGGCCTTGAGGCCCGCGATGAAGCCGATGTAGAAATTTATCTGCCCGACGTGCGCCGCAATGAGCACACCACCCACGGCAGCGAGGCCGGAGCCGATGATGAAGGTCATGCTGATGACCTGGTCAACATTGACGCCAACAAGCATGGCCATCTTGCGATTCTGCGCCGTGGCCCGCATGGCCTTGCCCATGCGCGTGAACTTGATGAACAGCGTCAGGGCCACCATGACCACCAGCGAGGTGGAGATGATGAACAGGTCGCCCGTATCGAGGAAGCTCTGATACGGCGCCATGAACGCAAAATCGGGGATGAGCCGCGGGAAGGGCAGGAAGTCCGGCGTCTGCGCGAGCATGATGTAGTTCTGGAGCAGGATCGACATGCCAATGGCGGAGATGAGCGGCGCCAGGCGCGGCGCGTTGCGCAGCGGCTTGTAGGCGATCTTCTCGACCGTGTAGCCATAGGCGGCGGAATACAGCACCGAAACAATGATGCCCACAGCCAGGATCGACAGCACCGGCCAGCCCAGGCTCGTGAGCACGCCGGCGACGATGAGCCCCGTGAAGGCGCCAATCATATAGATTTCGCCATGGGCGAAATTGATGAGCTCTATGATGCCGTAAACCATGGTGTAGCCCAGGGCGATAAGGGCGTACACGCTGCCCCGCGAGAGGCCGCTGAAAAAGAGCTGAAGAAAATATTCCATAGATTCGTCCCGCCGCGCGGATAGGGCCCCGCTACGGCCTGTCTCTTACAAAACCAGGGGACGGGCGCTTACCGCCCCCGCCCCCTGGCTCGTTGATCGCCTGCCCGAAAGGGCGGCGGAGGCTACTTCACCAGTTCGTACTTGCCGCTCTTCACCTGGTAGACGGAGAAGCTCACGCCCTCGGCGTCACCCTTGTCGTCAAACTTGATCTTGCCGACGGGAGTCTCGATGTATTCCTTGCGCAGGGCGGCCACGACCTTGTCGTAGTCGGTGCTGCCAGCCTTGTCCACGGCGTTCAGCAGGGCCTGGGCGGCGGCGTAGGCCTGGGGGAAGAACGCGCCGGGCTCCTCGCCGTAGGCCTGCTTGTAGTCAGCCACGGCCTTCTTGTACACCTCGTTGTCGGCCAGGATCTGGGGACCGGTGGCGTACACGCCCTCGGCGTCAGGACCGGCGGTCTTGATGAAGGTGTCATCCTTCACGCCGTCGTCGGAAACGAAGGCGACCTTGAGGCCCTTCTTGTGCATCTGGGCAACGATCTTGGAGGCTTCCGGATGGTAGCCGCCAAAGAGCACGCAATCCGCGCCAGCGGCCTTGATCTTCTGCACCACGGCGGAATAGTCCACGCCGCCGGGGGTGATGCCTTCAAACATGACAACCTTGGCCTGCTTGCCGTTGTCAAGCGCTTCCTTGGCGCTCTCGGCGAAGCCCTTGCCGTAGTCGCCCTTGTCGTGGATCACGGCGATCTTCTTAAGCTTCAGCGTGTCGACCACAAACGTGGCCGCGGCCTTGCCCTGGAGCAGGTCGTAGCTGATGGTGCGGAAGAAGTTGGGGTAGGAGCCGTTCTGGGTCAGCTCGGTGCTGGTCGCCGAGGGCGACATCACGATGACCTTGGCGTCCTTGTAAATGGGCAGGGCGGCCTTGGTGGCGCCGGAGCAGATGTGGCCGATGACGATGCCGACCTTCTCGGAGACGAGCTTGGTGGCCGCGTTGGTCGCCAGCTCAGGCTTGCACTGGTCGTCCATGGCCATGATCTCGACCTGCATGCCGTGCACGCCGCCCTTGGCGTTGATGTCCTTGGCCACCAGCTTGGCGGCGTTCAAGGTGGGCAGGCCGTAGGAGGCCAGGTCACCCGACTGGGCGCCGGCCACGCCGAGCACCAGCTTATTAGAGGCAGGCGCAGTGGCGTTGGTGGCCTCCGCCTTCTGCTCCTCTTTTTTCCCGCAGCCAACGACCAGCAGACCGGCCATGGCCACGCCAAGAACCGTCATCAACAATCTCGACTTCATTTCCCAACCCCTCCGGAAAAAGTTCTGTCAGCCAAGAAATCCTGATATGCCGCGCGGCCACGGGGTGTTTGCCCCGGCGACCTTTTTCACCTTGAAGGCGGCTATTTTAGTCGAATTTCCGTTCTTGTCAATATGCCGCCGCAAAAGCCCGTTTACGCATCACTTGGCCGGAGCCGGGGCCAATTCCTCCTGCGCGCTCTTCAGCACGTCCGGATCCTTGGGACTTAGCTGCACCACGCGCCGGAAGTGGGCATCGCCCTCGGCGGGCTTGCCCAGGTAGTGCTTGAGCAGAATACCCATATTATAATGCGCCAGCACGTCGTCCGGGTTCATCTTGAGCACGGTGTCGAAGGACTTCTTCGCCAGGTCGTACTCCTTGCGCTCAAAGCGCACCATGCCCATGGCGCGGTGGGTCTCGATGTTGTCCGGCGCGACCTTGACCGCGGCGCTGATCAACTCCAGCGACTTGTCCCAGGCCTGCATGGTCATAAAGGTGTTGGCGAGTTCCAACAGAATTTTAGGATCGTTGGGGTTCTCCTTCATCTTGGCCATCAGCACGCGCAGCTGCTTCAAATCCACGCCGCCCATGGGGCCGCCGGCGCCCATGCCCTCGCCCATGCCGCCGCCCTCCGGCTGCACCTGCACGGTCAGGCCGCGGCCCTGCATGCGGTACATGAAGGAGCCCACGAACATGGCCAGCACCGCGCCAACCAGCGCCGCCAGGATGATTTTCTGCCCACGGCCTAAAAGCGCGGAGGCGTTCGTCGTCTCAGTCACGGAGTTTCTCCTGTTGTTTCAATCTATTTGCTATCGAACGCCCGCGCAGGGCCAGGGAGACGGCATACGCCGCCAGAGAAATCCACACCGCGACATTGGCCGCCAGCACATACCCGTTCATTCCGGTCCCCTTTTCGCGCGGCTAGCGCGAGAGCATGAGCGCGCGCACGCGCTCTTCCGCGCGGCCGATGCGGTGGCGCGCCAGGAGCAGGGTCAGCCACAGGAGGCCGAAGGCCACCAGATTCACCAACAGCGCATGCCACATCTCGGGCTCCAGTCCACCGCCCTTGCTGGCCAGCACAGCGGGATGCACGCTGCGCCAGACACGCGCGGAGTAGAACACCAGGGGCACGTCGAGAAACGCCACGACGCCCAGCACGGCGCAGACCAGCGCCCGGCGCTCACCACCCATGTCCGAGCCGCGCAGCACCAGGTAGCCCGCATAGACGAACCACATGATGAGCGTGGTGGTGAGCCGGGGATCCCAGGTCCACCAGACGTTCCAGGCCGCGCGGCCCCAGATGGAGCCGGAGATGAGGGCCAGCCCGCTCATGAGCACGCCGATTTCCGCAGCCGAGCCCGCCAGGATGTCCGAGCCCGCGTCACGCTTGATCAGGTGGCGGATGCTGGCCACAAAGACCACGAAGAAGCTGATGAGGCTCCACCAGGCCAGCGGCATGTGGATGTAGAAGATCTTCTGAACCACGCCCATGGTCTCTTCCAAGGGCGCGTAACTCCAGATGAACCACTGCCCCACGGCCAGGGCGGCGACGGAAAGGATGGCCAGAATGCGTGTCGGCATAGACGAACTCCAGAGACGGCGTTTGGGCCGCTATTCCTCTCCCGTGTACAAAAACGGGAACAAAAAGGCCCCGGCGGCGGTGAACACCGCGTCAAAGGCCACGATGACGCCGGACCACAGGGCCTGGTCCATGGCGGGCTCGCCAGAGAAGGCCCCGGCGAAGATGCGGATGCCGCCCAAGAGCACCGGCAGCAGCAGCGGAAACAGGATGACGGAAAAGAGCGATTCGCGCGCGCCCTGCCCCTGAGCCAGCGCGCCGAGCAAGGCGCCCAGCGCCGCCAAACCCCAGTCCACGCCAACAAGCGTCAGGAGCAGAACGTCCCAATCGCCCTTGATGTCCTGCCCCAGGAACACCGCCGCAGCGGGCAGGAACACCGCCTGCGAAAGCAGCAACAGTCCGAACCCGGCCAGTCCCTTGCCCAGCCACACGGAGTGCTCCGGCACGGGCGAGGACAAAAGCCCCAGGCGGCAGCCCTGGGCCTCCTCGATGCTAAACAGGTCGTTGAACACCAGCACCAGGCCGAAGGCCGAGGCCAGCCAGAAGATGGCCGCCGCGGCCTGCGGCGAAACCAGCTCCGTGGTCGGACGCGAGAGCGAGAACAGGAAAATCAGCAGCAGGCCCAGAAGCACGGCCTGCACTAGGCCTTGCCCGCCGCCCGCCGCCAGGCGCAGGTCCTTGGCCGCCATGAAGCCTGCGCGCCTCAGCATGAAAGCCCCCCGGCGTCAAAGCCGCCCGACGGTCCGAAGTAGGCCACGCGCGTGTCCTTTAAATAAAGCACCCGCTCGGCGAACACCATATCCGAGCTCAGGTGGTGGCTCACCCAGACCACCGCCGCGCCGGAATCCTTCAACGCCACGATCTCGCGGCGCAGCAAGTCCTGGGAGGCGGGGTCGAGCCCGGTGCCCGGCTCGTCCAGAAACACCAGTTGGGGGCCGATCAGAAACACCCGCGCCAAGTTCAGGCGCTGGGCCATTCCGCGCGAGAAGGTGCCGGCGGGCTCGTCGCCCACGTGGGAAAGCCCCACGCGCGCAAGCACGGCCTCAAGCTCCTCCCGGCTGGGTGTGCGGCCGTACATGCGGCCCCAGAAAAGCAGGTTGGCCGTCGCGGACAGGCGCGGATACAGGAAGGTGGCGTGGCCGAGATAGGCGCTGGCCTCCGGGGGAACGCGCGTGTCCACCACGCCCGCCGAGGGCCGGCCCAAGCCCGCCATGATCTTCAGCAGGGTCGTCTTGCCCGCGCCGTTGCCGCCCACCACGAGCAGGGCCTCGCCTGCGCGCGCGCTCACGTTCACGTCACGCAGCACCAGGCGCGAACCGAAGAACTTGCCCACGCCTCTGACGGCGAGGCGCACGGCGGCGGCGCCGGAATCTGGTCGGGCCTCGCCCGGGGCGCTGACGGCGTCGGCCACGCGGCTACTCCCGTTCCTTGCCCCGGCCATAGCGCATGATGAACAGGGGCGCGAGGCAGAAGATGATGCCGCCGATCCAGATCCAGTTCACCAGCGGGTTCACGTTGACCTTGACGGTGACGCCGCCGTTGTCGGTGGCGCCCAGAAGCACGGCGAAGATCTCGTTGCCCAGGCTCGGCAGCACCGAGACCTCGGCGAAGGCCTGCTCGTAGCCACGGTACATGCGCCGCTCCGGCGTCACCACGCCGATGAGCTGGCCGCCCTTTTTAACGTCCAACTGCGCGATGAGCTGGGCCATATGCGGCGAACTCTTCTCGTGCACGTCCTTCAGGGTCACGGTGTAGCCGCCGACCTCGAAGCTCTGGCCCACGGCAATCTCACGCTCGACGGAGAGCTGGTACGGACCGGAGAAGGCCACGCCGAGAGCCATGATGCCAAGCCCCAGATGGATGGCGTAGGCGCTCAGTGTCCGGCGGGTGCGCGCCTCGGGCAGGAGGCCCATGGCGAGCACCGCCGTGGTCATGCAGGAAACCGCGCCCGCCGCGCCCACAAGGGCCAGGGGCAGACGGTAGCCCAGGGCCACGAAGAGGGCCAGGGCGGCCACGAAGGCCACGCCCGCGGCGATGAGCCCACGCTTGTCACGCACGCCCTCCCTCCAGCCCAGCCAGGGGCAAGCGGAAAAGAGCAGCAGCAGGAGCGCGAAGAGCGGCAGGCACACGCGATTGTAGAAGCGCGCGTCGAGCCCGATGGACTTGACGCTCCACATCTTGCTGATCACCGGCCACATGGTGCCCAGGCCAACAATGAGGCCCAGGGCCATGAGCGTCCAGGCCACGATGACAAGCAGGCCCTCGCGGCTCATAAGGTCGCCCAGGCGACGCTGGCCAGCGGTCTTGGCGATGGCGGCGGCGAAGAAGGAGACACCCGTGAGGAACAGGATGAACATCAAGAGCGGCATGGCCACGCCGCCCTCGCCGAAGGCGTGCAGGGACTCCACCACACCGCTGCGCACCAGGTATGTGCCGAACACGCAGGTGATGAAGGTGATGGCCATGATGAGGATGTTCGTCCGGCCCAGCGCGTTGCGGCGCGAGCCCACGATGGCCGTGTGCAGGAAGGCCGTGCCCGTGCACCAGGGAATGAGCGAGGCGTTCTCAACCGGGTCCCAGGCCCAGTAGCCGCCCCAGCCCAGCTCCATGTACGACCACCAGCCGCCCAGGATGATGCCGCCGGACAAGAGCGCCCAGGAGAGCACGCTCCAGTTGCGCGTCGCGGAGATCCACTCGCGCGTCTCGCCGGAAAGCGCGCCCGCCAGGGCCGCACAACCGGGGATCACATACATGGCGTAGCCCAGAAGCAACATCGGCGGATGGAAGATCATGCCGGGGTTACGCAGCAGCGGGTTCATGCCCTTGCCGTCCAGAGGAGCGGGAACGGCGCTCAGGAAAGGGTTCACCCAGCAGGTGAGCATGAGCAGGAAAAAGGCGTTGACGACAAAGAAGAAGATCCAGAAATAGGCCTTGGTGCGCTCGGAGAGAGACTTGTAGCCCGGCGTGAACACGAAGATCGCCCCGCACAGGGCCATGGACAGCTCCCAGAAGAGCAGCGAGCCCTCGCTGCCGGCCCAGAAAGCCGTGATGACGTAGGCCAGCTCCAGGCTGTTGTCCACGTGGGAAAGCACGGAGTAGAAGCCGTAATTGCGCGTCACAAGCGCCCAGAGCATGATGCCCGAGGCGAAGAGCACAAGCAGGGTCACGGCCAGGTGGCCGCGCTCGGAGAAGGCCAGACGCTCCTCTTTGCCCGCGAGCATGGCGCTGGCTGTCCAGCCGCCCAGAAACAGGGTGCCGATAAGCGCAAAAAGCATGGCGACATAGGCGGTCATTTGCATAACGTCAGGGCTCCTGGGGAAAGCGGACGCGCCGCGCCAGAGGAAGGACAATGCCCGCCCCGGCCAACGGGTCTACCCCCGGTTCTGCTTCTGATACTTGGAAGGGCACTTGGTGATGAGCGTGCTGGCCGTGAAGGTCTTGCCCGTGCTGTCCAGGCCGCCCTCGATAATAACCTCGGCCCCGGCCTTGAAGGCGTCAGGCACCGCGCCGCGATAACTCACGCGCAGGGTTTCGCTGGGGTTGTCCTTGTCGAGCAGGGTGAAGCTCACCCCCGGGCCGGGCTGCATGGGCTCAATGCCCGCCGCCGCCACGTTGCCGAACAGCCGCGCCTGCTTGAGCTTCGCGGTGTCCGTCGCCAGGGCCTCGCCCACATTGAGGAAATAGACGCTGTCCTTGGTCACGCCGGTGGCCACAAGGTAGCCCACCCCGCCAAGAAACAGCACAAGCGCTGCGATGTAAATGCCTTTGCCGCCTTTCGTGGCCATGGTCTTCCCGCTGTCAGTCCGTTGTTGGCTCTTCACTTCCAGAACAACGCCCGGAAGCCATACACGTCATGCGCCCTGCTGTCCACCGCCGCGCCGCGCCGGAGCGAGTTCGCTCCTGCGCTTGCGGGCCAGCTCGCGCATGTCCACGACCTCATCCGTTTCGTCAACGATCTCACTGCCCAAAAGTTCCTCCAGCACGTCCTCGAGCGTCACCACCCCGGCCATGCCGCCGTATTCATCAAGCACCACGAAAAGATGCACGTGGCTTTCCAAAAAACTGCGCAGAGCCTTGTCGAGGGTCAGGTTCTCCATGACGAAGCGCACCGGGCGCATGAGGTCGCCCAGGGTCAGCTCGCCATGGCCGTCGGCGGCGGCCTCGAACACTTGGCGGCGGTACACCACGCCCACCACGTCCTCCGCTTCATCGCCCTCGTACACGGGCACGCGGGTGTGCGGCCAGGAGCGGTGGCGGGTCATGGCCTCGTCCACGGTCATGTCCTCTGGCAGGGAGAAGACAACGGTGCGCGGGGTCATGATCTCGGTCACGCGCTTGCTGTCGAGCGCGAGGATGCTTTTGATGGCCGACTCCTCGTAGGGCTTCAGGATGCCCTGCTGCCGCGTGAGCGAAACCAGGGCGCGGATGTCGTCCTCGTCGGCGTCCGGGGTCTTGCGCCGCTTGCGGATGAGCTTCACCAGACTGCCCAGGAGCCAGATGATCGGCAGGCAGCAGAAGACCATCCACTTGAGCGGCTTGGCCAGCACCGGAGCCAGCTGGCGGGCGTAGGCCACGCCCGCGGTCTTGGGCACGATTTCGCCCAGCACCAGGAGGAACAGGGTGAAGGACGCGGTGAACCAGACCAGGGACTCATCCCCGAAAATCTTGACCGCCGCCGCGCCCGCCACGGCCGCGCCCGCAGTGGTCGCCGCCGTGTTGAAGGTCAGGATGGCGGTGATGGGCTTCTCCACGTCGCGCCGGAGATCGTGCAGTATCTCGCCGGACTTCTTGCCTTCCTTGCGCAGCTTCTCCACCCGGCTCGCGGGAAAGGAATAAAACGCCGCCTCTACGATGGAGCAGAGAAAGGAGACCGCTGTGGCCAGCCCGACGGCGAGAAAAAGTTCAAACATAGTGGTGGTGTCCGGTTCCGGCCCGCCTTGGAGTTATGGGCTGGTGTGTGCAGATCCCTACCAGTTCCGGCGACGGCGTGCAACAGCCTTAATTCTTGACTTGGCACGCGTTCCACGCCATGTTTCACGGGTCCGGGCACTTGCGCTTGGCGGCCAATTTTGTGGAGTCGTGAGGTATGGTCAGGGATTTTCCGGACAGATGGGTGGTGTTCCGCGCCAGCGCCATGGGGGATGTGGCCCTGACCACGGGCGTGCTCTCGTGGTGGCACAAAACCCGTGAGATGCGCTTCACCGTCGTCACGCGCAGCGCCCTGGCTCCACTCCTGGCCGGGCACCCCGCCGTGGACGACGTCATCGCCATCACCCAGGACGAGATTAACGGCCACGACTGGTGGCGCAAGTCCCGGCGCATTGCGTCCGACTGCCTGGGCATGGGTTTCATCGACCTGCACCGCAGCCTGCGCTCCCTGGCGCTCACCCTGCGCTGGGAAGGCCCGGTGCGCAGCTATCCCAAGTTCGGGCTCACCCGGCGGCTGTACAACCTGCTGCCCCTGGGACCGCTGGAGCGCCGCCTGCTGGCGCTCAACGTGCCCCAACGCTACGCCCTGGCCCTGGACAGCACCCCGCCCCCAGCCTCGGAGCTGCGGCCGGTCATCCATCTTTCCGAGCACGAAACCGCAAGCGCCAGCCAGCACTTGGCGCACCTGGGCCTCACGCGTCCCTTCGTGGCCCTGCACCCCTTCGCCACGCACCCGGACAAGGCCTGGCCCATGGGCTACTGGCTCTCGCTCATCCCGCTCATCGAGCGCCAGGGGCTCGACTGGATCATCATCGGCAAGAACCCGGACCACCTGGAAGCCCTGGACGACCCGCGCAACCTGACGGCCAAGACCGCCCTGCGCGAGACCTGCGCGCTCATCGCCCAGGCGCGCGCCCTCGTCACGGCCGATTCCGGGCCCATGCACCTAGCCACGGCCGTGGGCACACCGGTGGTGGCGCTTTTCGGGCCCACGGCGAAGGTCTGGGGCTTCTACCCGAGCGGCCCCTTTGACACCGTTCTGGAACAGGATTTGGCCTGCCGCCCGTGCTCGCTGCACGGCACCACGAGTTGCAGAAACGGCCGGGAGTGCCTCACCTCCATCGAGCCGGAGGAAGTGGCGGCCCGATTGTTCGAGACCCTGGACCGCTCCGGCGGCCTAGTCCGCTAGCACCCCTCTCTCCGCATCCCCAGGCTGGCCCCTCGACAAAGTCGGAGCCGCGCCGAGCCTTGGCTCGCCCCATCTGATGCGCATTTTTGCACCGACGCCAATACCTGCCTCTATTTCTAACAACCTATCTTGTGCCCTAGACATTTTAGGACGCGTCTCTGTTGGCGGGCGGACATTTTTTTTACTTTTCCACTTTTACTACAGTTGTCTTGTTCCCCGCACAATTCCTACCGCGAGAAGGTCATTTTTTCTGACACAACCCCCTTTCCTTGGCCGACGTTTTGCGATAATGGCCTCCCTTCAGATAAGTTCACTAAGTTTTTGAGGGGGTTTTATATCATGCTTGATGCGTACATTGGGGTTCTTGTCTTGTGGCCCCTGGTCGCGGGCCTGCTCTGTCTGGTGCTGAAAAGCCCAGGCGTACGGACCGCACTGGTGTTGTCCACTGGCGCGGCTTTGGCTGTTGGCGCCCTGGGACTTGCTTCCCAGGCTCCGTTCACGGCCAGTCCTGGTTTCCTGGCTTCGGAAACAGCCTTGAAGATTGCCGAGGGCGCAGCCTTTGTGCTTCCGGCCTACTTCCTGCTCCGGGGCCTTATGGAAAAACACCTGCTGGTGATCGTGTTCGCCTGCCTGCAGCTGGCCCTTGCGGTTGCTGGCGCGATGACGCTGTCAGCGCCCGCCGCGCCGCAGAGCGCGGTCGCCTGCGACGGGCTCTCGCTGGCCCTGACACTGGTCGTGGCCATCATCGGCTCGCTCATCTGCATCTTCGCCCTGCCCTACATGAAGCACCATGAGGAGCACCTGCACCTCAAGGTCAGCCGTCAGCCCGGATTCTTCCTGGTCCTGCTGGCCTTCCTGGGCTTCATGAACGGCCTGGCCCTGTCCAATGACCTGCGGATGTTCGAGGCTTTCTTTGAAGCCACGACGCTGTGCTCCTTCATGCTCATCGGGCACGACAACACGCCTGAGGCCAGAAAGAGCGCCTTCCGCGCCCTGTGGATGAACTCCCTTGGCGGCGTGGCCCTGCATGCGGGCATCATCCTCATTCAGAAGCAGTTCGGCATTGTGGACATCCACGCCATTGTGAACCCGGCCGTGTGGACCGGCGTCTCCATGCTGCCCATCGCGCTGCTGGCCATCGCCGGCTGCGTGAAAGCGGCGCAGATGCCTTTCCAGGGCTGGCTCCTGGGCGCCATGGTCGCGCCCACGCCGGTTTCCGCGCTGCTCCACTCGAGCACCATGGTCAAGGCGGGCGTGTTCCTCTGCCTGCGCCTGAGCCCGGTGCTGCAAGGCACCAACACGGGCCGCATCCTGGCCCTGGCCGGAGCGTTCACCTTCCTAGCCACCTCGGCCCTGGCCCTTGGCCAGAGCAACGCCAAAAAGATCCTGGCGTACTCGACCGTGGCGAACCTGGGGCTCATCATCACCTGTGCGGGCCTGGGCTCGCCCGTGGCCGTGGCCGCTGGCGTCGTCCTGATGGTCGTCCACGCCGCCACCAAGGGTCTGCTGTTCCTTTGCGTGGGTGACATGGAGCAGGTTGTCGGCAGCCGCGATCTGGAAGACCTGCGCGGCGCCATCGCCAAGCGCCCGGTGACGGCCCTGGCCGCCGCCCTCGGCGCCATGGCCATGGTTCTGCCGCCGCTCGGCATGCTGGTCGGCAAGTGGGCGACCCTTGAGGCCGCCACCTCCAATCCGATCATCGTCGTGCTCATCTCGCTCGGCAGCGCGATGGCCGTTGTCTGCTGGGTGCGCTTCACCGGCACGCTCATGAGCGGCAAGTCCCTCGCGGGCCCGCACAAGAGCGCCCCGGCCCTCACCAGCATGCCCATCCTGACCATGCTCGCCTGCGCCGTGGGCCTGGGCATGGCCTCCCCGTGGATCAACGCCCTGTTCCTCGACTCCAGCATCGCTGGCGCCCTTGCGGGCGGCTGGGGCCTCCTGCCCCCGCTGTTCGTGGTGGCCATGCTGGCCTGGATCGCGGGCATGAAGGTCATGGGCCGCCAGAGCGGCGTGACCATGGCCACGCCGTACATCGGCGGCCTGCCCTCCACCGAGGCGGGCAGCTACGTTGGCCCCCTGGGCCGCAACTGGATCCTGTCCGAGGGCAATGAATACGCCCCGGAGCTGTTTGGCGAATCCAAACTGACCATGATCGGCGGAATCCTGTCGATTGCGCTCTTGCTTGCCCTGGTGGGAGGTGCCTTCATATGAACCTGACGACATTCTACCTCGCCGTGGCCAGTTTGATCCTGGCGCCCCTCCTGGGCGGCTTTGTCGCCGGCCTGGACCGGGTGGTCACCGCCCGCCTGCAGTCCCGCATCGGGCCGCCCCTGCTCCAGCCCTTCTATGACGTGGGCAAGCTCATGAGCAAGGTCATCGCCCCCGCCAGCCAGTGGCAGGGCCTGTTCGTGCGCTGGGCCCTCGTGGCCTCCCTGGCCTCGGGCGTGATGCTGGCCGCCGGCGCGGACGTGCTGATGTGCTTCTTCGTCCAGGCCGCGAGCGCCTGCTTCGTGGCCCTGGGCGCGTTCTCCGGCTCCTCGCCCTACAGCAAGATCGGCGCGCAGCGCGAGCTCTTCCAGATGCTCTCCTACGAGCCCGTGTTCCTGATCTGCATCGTGTGCCTGGCCAAGGCCGCGGGCGGCTTCGACGCCTTCAGCATCATGGGTGCGGGCGCCCAGCCGCTGCTGTTCAAGCTGCCGCTCATCGTCCCTGGCCTCATCTTCGTGGTGCTGGTCAAGATGCGCAAGAGCCCGTTCGACATCGCGGCCAGCCACCACATGCACCAGGAAGTGGTGCGCGGCGTGTACACCGACTATGCCGGACGCGACTTCGCCCTGCTTGAGATCGCCCACTGGGCGGACGTGACCGTCGTGCTGTGGATCTGCTCCTTCCTGTGGGCCACCGGCCCCCTGCAGATGCTCGCTGTCGCGCTCATCACCCTGTTCGTGGCCGTCGTCATCGACAACATCAGCGCGCGGTTGACCTGGCGCTACATGGTCAAGGTGGCCGCGCCCCTGTCCCTGGTCCTGGCGACCGCCAACCTGCTCTGGCTTTACTTGGAGTAAGACTATGTCATTCCGCAATACATCACAGATCAAGTCGCCGTGGCTCATGCACTTCGACTGCGGTTCGTGCAACGGCTGCGACATCGAGACCCTGGCCTGCCTGACCCCGGTGTATGACGTCGAGCGCTTCGGCATCATCAACGTGGGCAACCCGCGCCACGCCGACGTGCTCGTGGTCACCGGCACGGTGAACCCGCGCAACGCCGTCATCCTGAAAAACCTTTACGACCAGATGCCCACCCCGAAGCTGGTCATCGCCGTTGGCGCCTGCGGCTGCTCCGGCGGCGTGTTCCGCGAGGCCCCGAACGTTCTTGGCGGCGTGGACAAGGTCATCCCGGTTGACGTGTACGTGCCCGGCTGCCCGGCGAAGCCCGAAGCCATCATGGACGCTGTCGTCACCGGCCTGGGCAAGCTGAAGGGGATTCTGGAGGGAAGCAAATGAGCATTGAAGCGACCAACATCACCGCCGACAAGCTCGTGGCCGAGGTGACGAGGCTGAAGGCCGAGGGCTGGCGCCTGGTGACCTGTTCGAGCGTTGAGATCGACGCCCAGACCATGCAGATCCTGTATCACTTCGACAAGGATCTGAAGCTGACGAACCTGCGCCTGAGCCTGCCCAAGGGCGGCACCGTGCCCAGCATCTCCGGCGTGCTCTTCGGGGCGTTTTTGATTGAAAACGAAATCCGCGACCAATTCGGCGTGACCTTCGAGGGCCTCGTGCTCGACTACCAGGGCCGGCTCCTGAACGAATGCGCCCAGACCTCGAGCAGTTCGCCCTTCTGCCGCATGCAGGTGAACCAGAGCGGCACGACCGCTGCCAAGGAGGTCCAGTAATGGCCCGCACCGTCATCCCCTTCGGCCCGCAGCACCCGGTGCTGCCCGAACCCATCCACCTTTCCCTGGTGGTTGAGGACGAGAAAGTTGTCGAGGCCCTGCCCACCCTGGGCTACGTGCACCGCGGCCTGGAAATGCTGGCCACCAAGCGCGACTACAACCAGATGATCCAGATCGTCGAGCGCGTCTGCGGCATCTGCTCCATGATCCACTCTCTGTGCTACTGCCAGGGCATCGAGGAAATGATGGGCATTGAGGTGCCCCGCCGCGCGCGCATGCTGCGCGTGGTCTGGAGCGAGCTGCACCGCCTGCACAGCCACCTGCTGTGGCTGGGCCTCTTCGCCGACAGCTTCGGCTTTGAAGCTCTGTTCATGCAGCTCTGGAAGATCCGCGAAAAGGTCATGGACCTGAACGAGGCCACCACCGGCAACCGCGTCATCGTCTCGGTGAACGTGGTGGGCGGTGTGCGCGCCGACCTGGACGAGAGCCAGGTGCGCTGGATCAAGGAAACCCTGGTGGATGTCGAGGCGAGCATCAAGAGCCTGCAGAGCACCATCATGAACGACCGCACCGTGTGCCGCCGCACCAAGGGCATAGGCATCCTCTCCAAGCAGGCCGCCTACGACCTGGGCGCCGCCGGCCCCATGCTGCGCGCCAGCGGCGTGGCGCAGGACATGCGCCAGCTCAAGTACGCCGGCTTCGACGAGATTCCCTTCGAACCCGTGGTCGAGACCGCTGGCGACTGTTGGGCGCGCGGCGCCGTGCGTTTCCGCGAAAGCCTGCAGTCCATCGACCTGGTGCGCCAGGCCCTGGACAAGCTGGACAGCAGTGAGCTGGCCGCCAAGGTCAAGGGCAAGCCCGAGGGCGAGGTCATCACCCGCGTGGAGCAGCCGCGCGGTGAATGCCTCTACTACCTCAAGGGCAACGGCGACAAGTTCCTGGATCGCGTGCGCATCCGCACCCCGACATTCGCGAACATCCCGCCCCTGGCCGCCATCCTGCCTGGGCTCGACTTCGCGGACGTGCCGGTTGTGGTCCTGTCCATCGACCCCTGCATCAGCTGCACGGAGAGGTAGCCGTCATGAAAATGCTCCCCACCGTTCTCGCGAACCTGTTCTCCAAGGCCGCCACGCGGAACTATCCGTTCGACGTGCGCGAGCCTTTCGCCACGGCACGCGGCGAACTCATCAACGACATCGACCGCTGCATCTTCTGCGGCACCTGCGCGCGCAAGTGCCCCTCGCAGTGCCTCACCGTGGGCAAGGAAGGCACCCAGGGCTCCTGGAGCCTTGAGTTCTTCGCTTGCGTCGGCTGCGGCGTCTGCGTTGACGCCTGCCCGGTCAACTGCCTGTCGCAGAAGCCCACGCACCGTCCGGTGGCCACGGCCCGCGCCGTCATCACCCTCACCGGCAAACTGCCGGAGAAGCCCGCCAAAAAGACGGAGACGCCCGCCACTCCGGCACAGTAAGCTCCTCCACCTCCACGGCATTCCACCCCCGCCCGGCCACAAGCGCCGGGCGGGCTTTTTTTGAACCGTCGCCGCGTCTTGACGCGCGCCCGCCACCTCCCTAAAGAGAAAGGGTCCATGCAACCGCGTGACGGATTGGAGGTCCCATTGCTCCGCAGCAGTTCTCTCGTCTTCACCTTGGCCCTGTCCCTGGCGCTGGCCGCCTCCGCGCTGGCCAACGACTTCTACCAGCGGCCGCCGGTGCCCTCCGCGCACGACAATATCAAGCCCGACGCCAAAAGCAGCAAGCTGCCTCCCAGCTGGCGGAACCTGAAAGGCCCCGGCAGGATCGTAAAAAACCCGAAACAAACGGGCGCCAACGCCAAGACAACCACCAGCGCGACCGCGGCCCAGTAGCCGCCCCGCGCCAGGTCAGGAGGCCGCCATGATACTCGATGCCCTTGCGAACTGGCCCCTTTACAGTGCGCTGCCAGCCTGGCAACAGGCCTTCAGCTTCCTGACCGGTCTGCAGCCGGGCGTGGCCCCCGGCGAGTATCCCATCGAAGGCCGCGACATCTACGCCATCGTCTTCGACTGCACCACCAAGGCCCTCTTGGACACCACCCTTGAGGCCCATCAGGTCTATGCGGACCTCCATCTGCCCCTGAGCGGGCCGGAGGTGCACGCCCGCTTCCTCAAGGCCGACCTTGAAGAAACGGTTCCCTATGATCCGAAAAAAGACGCGGCCCAGTACCGGCACCCGGACCGCTTCACGGCCCTGTTCACCCTGCACCCCGGCCAATTCGCCCTCTACCTGCCCCACGAGGCGCACCTCTCCCAGGGCAAGACCGATCCACGCCCGCAGGCGCTACGCAAGGTCGTGGTGAAGCTGCGCGCGGATCTTCTGCATCCATGATGGAGGAGAGCCCGGCGCACTTTTCGGCCACCAGACCCAGCCAAGCTGACGGACCAAACAGCGGCGGGGCTGACGGCCAAGGCGGCGGCCGAGAGGGCGGCCGAGACAACGGCCGAGACGGCGGCCAGAATGGTGGCCCGGACAAGGGGCTGGCAGGCGGCCAGACTGCTCCGCCCTTTTCCGGCAGAACCATGGCCGGACAGGCGAAGCCGGGCGAGACGGGACCGGGCGAGGCCCCCCAGGCCCCCTCGGGCGTGCTGGACATCTTCCGCTGCTTTTTCCGCGTGGGCATGACGGCCTACGGCGGCCCGGCCATGATGCCGCTGATGCGCGAGCACATCCTCTCGCGCGGGTGGCTCACCCCGGAGGGTTTCCGCCTGGGGCTTTCCGTCTGCCAGGCCATTCCCGGCGGCACACTCATGCAACTGTCCGCGTACACAGGACTCTCCCTGCGCGGGCTGCCCGGCGCGCTGGCGGGCTTCATCGGGTTCGCCCTGCCCGCCACCCTACTCATCACGGCCCTTTCGGCCATCTACCACGCCTCCCAGGGCCTCAGCGTCACGGCTTCAGCCATGCAGGGGCTCTCGGTCGTGGTCATGGGCATCATTGCCCTGGCCGTGTACGACTTCTGGGAAAAATACGCGCGCGGTCCCCGGCGCATCGGCCTCACCCTGGCGGCCTGCGGCCTGTTTCTCTACGGCCTGGGTCCGGCCTGGATCATCCTGGGCGCGGCCTGCGCGGGTCCGCTGGTGTTCCGCGACATCCTGGGCGCGGAAGTGCGCCTGCCCACGACCAAGGTGCCCCTGCGCGGGGTGCTCGCCCTGGCCGCCCTGGGCCTGGTCTGGCTTGCCGTCACATTCTCCGCCGCCCCCCTGCTCTTCAAACTCTCCCTGTCCATGGCCAAGAGCGACCTTATCGCCTTTGGCGGCTACGGCGTGTTCCCGGCCCTCTACCACGAGACCGTGGAGCTGCACCGCTGGATGAACGCCGCGACCTTCCTCGACGGCATGGCGCTCGCCCAGGTGACACCGGGCCCATTCATGCTCGGCGCGTGCTTTGTGGGCTACCATATCGCCGGGCTGCTCGGTGCGCTCACGGCCGGGGTCTGGATCTTCACGCCCTCGTTCTTCATCCTCATGCTCACCGTGCCCAGCGCGGGGCCGCTGCTCTCCTGGCAGCCTTTCCGCCGCGCGCTCATGGGCGTCCTGTCCACCTTGGGCGGGCTGATCCTGGCCGTGGGCATCCAGTTGGGACGCAGCATGGCCTGGACGCCCCTCAAGACGGCCATCTGCCTGGCGGCGACCTTCGCCCTGTGGCGCAAGGTGGACCCCATCTGGGTGGTGCTGTGCGGAGTGGGCGTGGGGATCTGGCTGCTCTAGGCCGGGCCTGCGTCAGGGACGCGGGGCGGGAGTGCGAAGACAGGAAGCGTTAGCCGAGGCGGCGGGTGTAGAACACCGTGTCCACGGCCATGACGGGAAAGGATGGAGGCAGGCAGGCTTTCGCCACGTGCGAAAAGCCGTGCTTCTCGTAGAAGCGGTGCGCGGCCAGGAAGCGGTCCGTGGTGCCGAGAAACAGCGCGCCGATGCCGATGGCGGGCCCGGCGCACCAAGCGGCAAGCGTCTCCAGCAACGCGGCGGCGAGGCCCGTGCCGCGCTGCTCCCGGGCCACAAACATCTTGCGCAGCGCGCCCTGGCCCCGGCCAACGGCGTCCGGGCCGATATTCAGCGCGGCGATGGTGCCGGCCACCGCGCCGCGTGGGTCCAGAGCCACCCAGAAGCCGCCGGGGCCCTGCGCACTGTTGAGGTAGAAGCCGGGGATGTCCATGAGGTCCGGTTGGTCCGCCGGGGTGATGGGGAGGTTGTATTCGCCGCGCTGGATGCCGGAGATGAGCCCGATGACGCCTTGCTGGTGCGCGCCCTCAAAAGGCGCGATGGTCCAGGCGGCGGTCACGGCTACTCCTTCAGGCCGGCCATGAGGGAGCCGATGCGCTCCACTTGCGCCGTGTCCGTCACCGGGAACAGGCCCATGACGCGCCCCCGGAACATCACGACCACGCGGTCGGCCAGGGTGAGGGCCTCGGTCAGATCGCCCGTGACGAGCAGCACGCCCGCGGTCTTGCGCGCCTCCAGCAGGCGCTGCCACACGGCCTCCGTTGCCGAGACGTCGAGCCCCTGCGTGGGCTGCTCCGCCACCATGAGCCGGGGCTCGCGGTAGAGTTCGCGACCGAGCACGAACTTCTGCAGGTTGCCGCCGGAAAGCTGCCAGGCCTGGGCCTCGATGTTGCCGGGCTGCACGTTGTGCTCGCGCACGATGCCCTTGGCGGTTTCCCGGGCCCTGGCGCGCTCCAGCCACTGGCCCTGGGCGAAGCCCTGGCGCGTGGTCAAAAGCAGGTTGTCCGTCAGGTTGAGCGTGCGGCAGGTGGCCAGCCCGGCGCGGTCCTCGGGAATCCAGGCCAGCGCGCCCTTCCAGTCGCGGCTTTGGAAAAACTTGGCCCAGCTCTGGCCCAGGATGTCCACCTCGCCCGAATCCGGCCTGCTCAGGCCGCACACGACCTCGACCAGCTGCTGCTGGCCGTTGCCCGCCACGCCCACGATGGCCAGGATCTCGCCGCGCTTGAGGTCAAAGCTCACGTCGTCGAGCCCAGGACCGGACAGATGCCGCACGTCGAGCACTTGCCGGCCGTGGACCACGGCCTCGCGTTTGATGTCCAGCACCACGTCCCGGCCGACCATGCGCCGGGCGAGCTCCGATGGACTCTCTATCTCACTGGCCAGGAACTCGCCCTCGATGCGCCCCCGGCGCAGAATGGCGATCTCATCCGCCAGGGAGAGCACTTCCTCCAGCTTATGGGAGATGAACACAATGGCCTTGCCCTGGGCGCTCATGGTGCGCAGGGCGGTAAAAAGCGACTCGGCCTCCACCGGGGTGAGCACGGCCGTGGGTTCGTCGAAGATGAGCACCTGGCTCTCGCGGTATAAGAGCTTCAAGATCTCGACGCGCTGGCGCTCCCCCATGGAGAGGCCGCCCACGCGCGCGCCGGGATCAATGCCCAGGCCGAAGCGCTCCGCCAGTTCGCCCACCTTCCTGCGCATGGCCGCGGGGTGCAGCACGAAACCGCCCTCCTGGCCCAGCAGCACGTTCTCGGCCACGGTCATATTCTCCACCAACATGAAGTGCTGGTAGACCATGCCAATGCCGGCGGCTATGGCCTCGCGCGGGGAGGCGAAGCGCACGCGCTCGCCCGCCACTTCAATGTGCCCGTCGTCCGGCTGGAAGCGCCCGGCCAGCATGGCCATGAGCGTGCTCTTGCCCGCGCCGTTCTCGCCCAGGAGGGCCTTGATGCGGCCCGGCATGATGGACAGGCTGATGCCGTCGTTGGCCAGCACCTGGCCGAAGCGTTTGGTCACGCCAGCAAGGCGCACCAGGGGCAGCACGTCCACGGCGCCGATGTCGGTTCTGGATTGCGCCCGCGTCACGGCCTAGCCCTCCGGCTCGATGTTCACGCCGAGGGCGGCGGGAGCGGCGGAATGCCCTGTCTTCAGGTATTTCGCCCGCGCCGCGGAGAACACCAGCACGATGACCGTGAGCGCATAGGGCAGCATGAGCAGCAGGGACGAGGGCACGTTGGTGCCTTCGGCCTGGAGCCGCAGCTGGAAAGCCATGACCCCGCCGAAAAGCAACGCGCCGATGACCGCGCGGCCGGGACGCCAGAAGGCGAAGATGACCAGCGCCACGGCCACCCAGCCGCGCCCGCCCGAAAGCCCGGTGCTCCAGAGATGCGTGTGCGCCAGGGAGAGGTACGCGCCGCCCAGCCCGCACAGGAAGCCGCCAGCCATGACGCCGAAGGCGCGCAGGCGCTGGGGGTTCAGTCCGGCGGCGGCGGCGGCGGCGGGCATCTCGCCCGTGGCGCGCAGGCCCAGACCCAGGCTGGTCCGGTTCAGCAGAAACCACACGGCCACAGGCGCGCAATAGACCAGGTAGACCATGGCGTCCTGACGGAAAAGCACCGGGCCCAGCATGGGCAGATGCGAAAGCAGCGGCACGGCGAATTGGCGGAAGCCTTCAGTGCCCACGCCCACGTAGGGCGTGCCGAGAAAATCCGAAAGCCCCACGCCAAAGATCGTCAGAGCCAGGCCCGAGACCACCTGGTTGCCCAGAAACACCTGGCAGACAAGGGCGTGCAGGCCGCACAGGAGCGCGCCAGCGAAGCCTCCGGCGAACAGCCCCAACACGGCTGAACCCGTAAGGTGGCAGACGATGAATGCTGCGAAGGCGGAAAGCGCCATGACGCCCTCCACGCCGAGGTTCAGCACACCGGCCTTTTCAGAGAGCATCTCCCCCAGGGTGGCGAAGAGGATCGGCGCCGCTCCCTGCACCGCCGCGGCCAAAAGCGCGATGATGAGTTCCGGGCTCATGCGCGCTCTCCCTTGGAGGCCGCCGCAGCCACGGGCCGGGAGCGCTTGAGCGTTACGGAGTAGCTGAGGAAGAACTGTCCGGCGATGACGCACAAGAGAATCGCGCCCTCCATGATCTGGCCAAAGGCGGCGGGGATTTGCAGCTCCAGTTGCAGGACCTCCACCCCCACACGCAGGGCGGCGAGCAGAAACGAGGTGAAGGCGATGGGCCAGGGCTTGAGCCGCGCCAGCCAGGCCACCACGATGGCCGTGTAGCCATAGCCCGCCATCACCGTGGGCTGCAGCCGCCCAAGGGTGGCCGAGCTTTCGATGCAGCCGGCCAGCCCGGCCAGGCCGCCGCCCAGGCCCATGACGAGCAGCACAAGAAAACCGTAAGGGAGCTGGGCATAGCGGGCCACGCGCTCGCCTTCGCCGCAGGCCGCGAGTTCGAAGCCGAGCCGCGTGCGCGAGAGGAATACGCTGTAGGCCACGCCCGCCAGCGGGCAGGCAAGCAGCCCCCAGTGCAGCTTGCCCAGGCTCAAGCCCAGGGTCGGGCCCATGTGCGCGATCTGCCCGGCCGGGACAAATTCGGCGGTCATGGGGAAACCGAAGCTCGCCGGGTCCTTCCAGGCGCCGAAGACCAGATACTCCAGCACCAGGATGCCGATGTAGTTGAGCATGAGCGAGGAGATGATCTCGCTGACCCCAAGCCGGAGGCGCAGAACCGCCGGGATGAGTCCCCAGGCCCCGCCCGCCAGCATGGCCGCCAGGAACATCAGGGGCATAAGCGCGAGGGCAGGCAGGCCGGGAAAGGAGAGCGCCACAAAGGTCGCGCCCACCGCGCCCAAGGCGAACTGGCCCTCGGCCCCGATGTTCCAGATCTGCATGCGGAAGGAAAGCGCCACGCCAAGGGCGCACAAGAAAATCGGGATGGCCTTCACCAGGGCGTCCAGCAGGGAATAGCTCTGCCCGAAGGCCCCGCGGAACAGGATCACCAGACCCTCCAGGGCCGGCTTGCCCGCAAGCGCGAGCAGGATGGCGCAAACCGCGAGCGCAAGAGCCAGGGCGCCCAGGTAGACCACCAGGACGCCCCAGCCCAGGGACTCTTCACGTTTGCGGATTTTGAGGATCATGCCACGCTTACTGGACGCTGCCCACCACGCCTTCCACAAACCAGGTCATGCCAAGGAGTTCCTTGTCCTCGGCCTTGACACCGGCGGGAATCTTCATCTGGCCGGATTGATCCTTGATGGGGCCGACAAAAACCTTGTCGACGCCCTTCACGAACTCAGCCTTCTGGGCCAAGACCTTGTCCTGCACGTCCTTGGGCACCATGGGGCCGAAGGGGGCAATGTCCACCACGCCCTTGTCCATGCCCCACCAGATGGCGCGGCCGCCCTTCCAGGTGCCCGCGCGCACTTCCTTCACGATGGCTTCATACAGCGGGGCCCAGTTCCACACGGCGGCGGTCAGATGGGCCTTGGGCGCGTAGGCGCTCATGTCGGAGTTGTAGCCGATGCTGTACTTGCCGCGCTGCTGAGCGGCCTCCTGCGGGCCGGCGGAGTCCTGATGCTGGGCGATGACGTCGGCGTTCACGTCAAGCAGGCTGATGGCCGCGTCCTTCTCCAGCGCTGGGTCGAACCAGGTCTTGGTCCAGACCACGCGCACCTGGGCCTTGGGGTTCACGCTGCGCACGCCCAGGGTAAAGGCGTTGATGCCGCGGATGACTTCCGGGATGGGGAAGGCCGCCACGTAGCCGATGATGTTGCTCTTGGTCATGTAGCCGGCCACCATGCCGGTCAGATACCGGGCCTGGTAGATGCGGCCGAAATAGTTGTCCATGTTGTCTGCGGTCTTGAAACCGGAGCAGTGCATGAACTTCACGTTCGGATAGTCCTTGGCCACCTTCAGGGTGGAGTCCATGAACCCGAAACTGGTGGTGAAGATCAGGTCAGTGCCGCTTCTGGCCATGTTCTCGATGACGCGTTCGGCGTCAGCGCCCTCTTTCACGGCTTCCACAAAGGAGGTCTTGACGCCAGGCAGCTTCTCAATGGCCTTGCGGCCCTGGTCGTGCGCCCAGGAGTAGCCGGCCTCACCCACGGGCGAGGTGTACACAAAGCCGACCTTGAGTTCGCCTGTCTTGGGAGCGTCCGCCGTCGCGGCGGCCTTCTCCGGGGCCTTCTGGCAACCCGCCAGGGCGAGCACGGAGATGAGCGCCAGAGCGCCAAGGTTGCGCAGCCATTGTTTCATGATCGTCCTCCCTCCTCGAAGTGAAACCCGAAGATCCGTCCGGGCGGCGGCTTAAACAAATGAAATGCCCCCGGGCCCATCCCGGCGGCTTTGAATTTCCCCGCGAGCCCACGTGGCCCCGTGATGCGAAAAGGCTACTCCCTGGTCTTGGCGATGGGCGGCACGAACTGCGTGGCCGAGTCCCAGGGAAAGAGGATCCAGGTGTCCTGGCTCACCTCGGTGACATAGGCGTCCACCAGGGCGCGGCCCTCGGGCTTGGCGTAGACCGTGGCGAAGTGCGCCTTGGGCAGCATCTCGCGCACCAAGCGCGCGGTGCGCCCCGTGTCCACAAGGTCGTCCACGAGCAACCAGCCCGCGCCGTCGCCCTCCGGGCGCTTTAAGGTGCTGGCCTCGCCCCTGGTCTGCCAATCGTAGCTGGTGATGCAGATGGTGTCGATGAGGCGGATGTCCAGCTCGCGCGCGATGATGGCGGCGGGCACCAGCCCTCCGCGCGTGATGGCGTAGATGCCCGTCCACGGGCCGCGCTCCACCAGACGCCAGGAAAGCGCCCGGCAGTCGCGCTGGAGCTGGTCCCAGGAAACGGGATAGGTTTTGTCGTAGGAATGTGACTTTTCCACGGCTGCCTCGTTCTGAAGCTGGACATTGTAGCTCAGAGCGGACCTTGGGGCAAGCCCCGCCACAGGGTGTCCCAAGCCATGCGGGCGAGAAGAAAACCCTCTGAAATGGCGAAAGAAATCAACCGTGGCGCCGCAAACGCTGCGCGCCAAAAAATGCGGCGCCATAGACGCCCGCATCCTCATTGCGGTTGAACGACACCGGCAGGCCGGACAAGAGGGCGCCGTGCGCGGGCGCGGAGCGGAACTCGGTCAAAAAGACCGGGTGCTCCACCAGCACGGGATTGCGCGCCGCCACGCCGCCGGTCACGTAAACGCCGCCCTGGGCCAGCACCATGAGGGCATAGTTGCGCGCCGCCCGGCCGTAAAAGCGCGCGAACCACTCCACGGTGCGCGGCGCATTGGCGAGCCGCGCCGCCACGGTCGCTGGCGAAAGCTCCTCGCCGGTCAAGAAGGCGTGCAGCCTGGACAGCCCGCTTCCGGAGACGATGGCGTCGCCGTGGCAGTACGGCAGTTTGGTCACGCGGCGCACATACTCGCCGTAGGCGCACTCCTCCTCCCCCACGAAGGGGAAAGCCGCGTGCCCGCCCTCTGAGGCCACGGCCAGATGCCCGTCCGCGCCGTCGCACACCAGGGCGCAATGCCCCAGGCCCGTGCCCGCGCCGATGACCGCGATGGTGCCCCCGAGGACCGCATGGTCCGCGCGGCTGGGCTGGAGCACCCGGGCCTCGCGCATGGCGTGGCTGCGGCAGGCGAAGGCCTGGGCGGCGAAGTCGTTCAAAAGCGCCCCGCGCCTGAGCCCCACCGTGGAGATGTCGTGCAGGTCGATGGTCCACTTGATGTTCGGCGGGCGGCAGAAGCGGCCCTCCACAGGACCTGGCACGGCGAGGACGGCCAAGTCGCTGCTGGCGGCGGAGAAGTGCCGCTGCTCGGAAAACAGACGGGCCAGGAGCGCGGGGAAGGAGTCGGACTCCGCCGTGGGCAGGTGGACGATATCCAGGAGCCGGGGCTCGTCCATACTGGAATCGAACTCGAAAAAACCCATGCGGCTCGTGGTGCCGCCGATGTCCGCCGCGAGAATCTGATACATGTGGGCCTTCCTGCTTTTCAGGGCGGTTGGGGATCATCGCGGAGGCCTTTCCACGCAAGCGCGGAGTCCAGACGGTCCGTTCCGAGGCCTGGGCAAGGGTCCGCTTCTGCTTGATACCAGCACCGCCGCCCTGCGGTCAACAGCATGAAATTTCAACGTCTAAAAAACAACAGAGCCTCCCGGGGGAGGCTCTGAAAGCGGCACTGGGGCCAAGCGAGTGGCACGCGGCTAACTCATGCGCGCCAGGGGCGTGAACCGCAGGTTCTGCCCGGGCGGCACCTCGCGCGGCGGGGGCATGGGCACGGCGTCGTTGAACGCGCCCGAGTTGGCGGCGGCCTCGTGCGAGGATTCCTCGGCCTTGGCGGCAGCGGCCTGGCGCTGGCGGGTGATGTACTTCTTGGTGATGGCCTTCAAAAGCTCGGCCTTGCCAGCGCGCTCCGTGGGGGAGAGGAAGCTCGTGAGCTTCTTCTCCAGGCGGTGGGAGTTCTGCTCCTTGGCGATGGCGATGATGCCTTCCATGATGAGCTTCTGGTTCAGCATCTCGGCGCCGGTGTTGAAATTGATGCTCTCAGCGATGGGCGCCAGAATCATGTTGCTCAGGACCACGCCGTACAGGGTGGAGACGAAGGCCACGGGGATGCTCGACACCAGGGCCTGGGTGTTGTTGATGCCGGAGAGCATGCCGATGAGCCCGATGACGCTGCCCGCGACGCCGAAGGCCGGAGCGGCCTTGGCCAGGGTCTGGAACACACGTTCGCTCTGCTGGCGGCGGTCGCGGAAGAAGGCCATTTCGGTGTTCAGGAACTCGCGGATGTCGCGCTCCTTGTAGTTGTCCACCAAAAAGGTGACGGCGTTCCTGAGAAAGGCGTCGGCAATTTTCTGACGCACGCTCTCCAGGGACAGCACGCCCTCCACCCGCGACTTCACGGAAAGCTCAAGCAGGACGCGCACGATGTCGTCCGGCGTATGCTGCCGCTTGGTGTAGACGCTCCGGGCCACCTGGAAGGCGGTGCGGATGCGCTCGAACGGGTAGCTCATAAACAGGGCCGCAAAGAGCCCGGCCACCACGATGAGGAAGGCCGCCAGATTCCAGTAGACGGTAAGCCCGCCGCTGACCCAGAACCCGCCCACAAAGATGGCGGTGCACAACAGCACGCCCAGCATGTTTTTCTTGCTCATGACTGCCTCCCCTAAATATCTGTCAAGACGAGTACTTCAACCCGTCGGTTACGCTTGCCCGCATCATTCGCCGTGTCAGGAACCTCGGGTTGGAAGCTGCCGCGTCCGGTGACGAGGAAGCGCCTGGGGTCCAGGTGCGCTGAATGGATGAAGTATCCGGCCACACTGGCCGCGCGCTTGGCCGAGAGGGAGAGCCCCGCCTCCGGCGTCGTTGTCTCATCCGCCGCGCAATGGCCCACCACAAGCACGGCCCCGCTGCTCACGCGCAGGATCTCGGCTATGCGGTCCAGATACTCGTCGCCGGCGTTGATCAAATGGTCGCCGCCGGGCGTAAAGAAAAGGTCGCCGCGCAGGAACACGCGCACCTGGCGGTCGGTCTCGCGCACGACGGAAATGCCAAGGTTGTCGGACTGATAGTAGGTCTGCCCCAGGGGCGTGCCGTTCACATTCTTGAAGTCCTTGCCGTCCTTCACCACCGGGTCGTTCAACTGGCCGAGGAAGGCCCGCATGGGATCGGCCGGGGCCTTGGTCTCCTGCGGCGGAGGGGTCTGCGCAGCGGGCACGGGGACGATTTTCTCCTTGCCACTGGAATAAATGAATAACGCCGCAAACACGATGAACATGATCATCATGAGGTCCGACCAGGGCACGGACCACTCGGCGAAGTTCCCGCCAGAGGCCAGAGCCCGCGTGCTTTCCTCACGCAAAAGCCCGTACCTGTCCCGATTGCTCATGCCGCACTCCATTTCGTTGACTCGCCGCCCGCCGGACCATCCGGGGCCTTGCGCCCAGACACTAGCAATTTGCTTGCCAAGCTCGCAATTCACTGGAATGACGCCAGCAAGTTACAGTCCCTTTCTTTCCGCCTCATCCGTCTGCCAGAACCCCGACGCCCGCCCTCACGGGAAGATTTGGCCAACGCATTGACTCCACCCCAAAATGGCGGCACAAGCCGCCCATGACCAACGCCTTTACCCCACCCGCCGGTCCCGGCGCCTACCAGACCCTGTCCGCCCTTGTGCTGGGCTCAAGCTCGCCGCGCCGCCGCGAGCTGCTCGGCTCCCTGGGCCTTGATTTCGAAGTGTGCCCCAGCAACGCCGCGGAGCCTCCGCCGGAGCCCGGCGAACCCCCGGAGGCCTACGCCCGGCGCATGGCCCGTACGAAGACCCTGGACGTGTCCACGCTGTATCCCACGGCCACCGTGCTTGGCGCGGACACCATCGTGGTGCTGCCCAGCGAGGGCGGCGCTGACGCCATCGTTCTGGGCAAGCCGGTGGACGAGGCCGACGCGGTGCGCATGCTGACCCTGCTTTCCGGCCGCGCACACCAGGTAATCACCGGGTGCTGCCTGGCCACGGCGGACCAGGCTGAGCCCGCCTGCTTCGCCGTGACCACGGAGGTCGTCATGCGCGCCAGCAGCCGCGAGGAGCTGGCCGCCTACGCCGCCACGGGCGAGTGCGCGGACAAGGCCGGAGCCTATGCCATCCAGGGCCTGGGGGCGTTTCTTGTGGAGCGTCTGGAAGGCTCTTACACCAACGTCGTCGGCCTGCCGGTGACGCACTGCGCAAACCTTTTGCTGGCGCGCGGGATCATCGCCCCGAGGACCTGCCCCAGCAGAACGTGAGGACTGCCATGACCGACGCCTTTGCCGAACGCGCCGCTGGCTGGGACGCCAATCCCGTGCGCGCCGCCGTGGGCTATGCGTTTTACGAGGAAGTGCTGCGCGCGCACCCGGACTTCGCGGGCCGCATGGCCCTGGAGTTCGGCTGCGGCACCGGCACCCTTGGCCTGCGCCTGGGCCTGGCGCATCAGGCCCGCGTCATCTTTGTGGACACGTCCCCAGCCATGCTGGACGTGCTGCGCGGCAAGATCGCGGCCCAGGGCCCCGCCGACGCGCAGGTCCTGCTTGGCGAGCTTGCGGACCTGCCCCTCCCCGAGACCTCGGTGGACGCCATTCTCTCCGGCATGGCGCTGCACCACGTGGTGGACGTGCCCGGCGCGCTACGCCAGTTCCGGCGTCTGCTCAAGCCCGGCGGCCTGGCCCTGGTGGGCGACCTGATGCCCGAGGACGGCAGCTTCCACGGCCCTGAACCGGCCCCACACAACGGCTTCGACCCGCTTGAGCTGGCCGGGGCCTTTACGGCCAGCGGGTTCGCGCCCCGGACACACCACGTCTTCCATATCCTGAAAAAACCGGATGCCGCGGGAACCCTGCGCGAGTACCGGCTGTTCTTTCTCGCGGCCCAGGCGGTCTGAGGCGCGCCATGCCGGCCCTGTCGGACACCAGCATCCTCATCCCGGTGCGCTTCGACTCCTCGGGCCGGGTGCGCAACTTGAAGGTGGTCTTGCGTTTCCTCCTCGCGCACGTCCAGGCCCCCATCCTGCTCTGCGAGGAGGACAAAAAACCGCATGCCCGGGAGTTCCTGCCGGAGTTCCTGGACCGCATCGGCTATCTGTTCCTCGAAACCGACGCCCCCTACTTCCACAAGACGCGCTGCCTGAACCACCTAGCCCGCGCGGCCCACACGCCCTACCTCTTGAGCCACGACACCGACGTGCTGGTCCCGCCGAGCAAATACGCCACCGCGCACGCCCTGCTTGAGCGCGGCGCGGACATGGTCTTCCCCTACGACGGCCTGTGCCTCACGGTCTCCGGCGAGCAGATCGCCCGCATCTGGGCCGACAACACACTGGACCACCTTTCGGCGGAGAGCTGCCCGCTGCACGCCCCGAGGCTCTTCGGCGGTTGTGTATTCCTGCGTCGGCGGGCCTTCATGGAGGCAGGCATGGAGAACGAGAATTTCCGCTCCTGGGGCGGCGAGGACGACGAGCGCGTGACCCGCTTCGGCCGGCTGGGCTTCCGCGCGGCCAGGATCGCCGGACCGCTCTTCCATCTGGAACACCCGCGCCCGCCAGAGCACATCGGCACCGGCAATCCGTTCTACGCTGAGAACGAGCGCGAGTACCAGAAGGTGCTGGCCATGCCCCCCGAAGCGCTCCGGGCCTACGTGGCCACCTGGCCCTGGGTCCAGGAAATGAAGAAGGAAGCACGGGAGGACGCATGAGCACAGTCGAGGCCTTTTCCGCCCTGCTGGACCTGCTGGACCGCAGCGGCGCGGCCTTCCGCGTGCACGAGCACGCGGACACGCGGACCATTGAGGAGGCGCGTGCGAACCTCGACTTCGATGTAACGCGCATCGTCAAGACCGTGGCCTTCGGCGCGCGCGACGGCAGGCTGGTGCTGGCGGCTCTGCGGGGCACGCGGCGGGTGGATTACGCGAAGCTGGCGGTCCTGGTGGGGGTGAACCGGCGGGAACTGGCGTCGCTTGCGCCGCAGGAGGTGCTGGAGAGGCTCGGCGTGGAGCCGGGGAGCGTGTCGCCCCTGCTCCCGGCCGCCGCGCGGATTGAAAACGTGCTGGTCCTGCTGGACGACGACGCGCTTGGCATCACGCCCACGCTCTACTGCGGCCTGGGCCGACCGGACCGCACACTGGAGCTGGCGCCGTCAGATCTGGCGCGGCTTTCCCTCGCGCGCGCAGGCGCGTTCTCGCGCTGATTTCCAGAATAACTACGCCGGTTGCGGCATTTCGCGGCGCACCGCGATGTTGAGGCCTTTTTCGCGCAGGCGCTCGGCCACGCGGCGGGCCCGGTCCTGTGTGGGCAGGGTCGCCAGCACCAGCTGCGCCCGGCCCGTTTCGTCCCACACCCAGGTGTTCTCGGCCACCAGCACCCCGGCCCGGCGCACGTCCGCCAGCAGGTCCTCGCGCGCGGCCTCCCGCGCGGCGAAGTCTTCCGAGTCCAAAAGCCGTCCCTGCGCCAGCACCCACCAGCCCAGGGCGCCAGCCATCTCCGCCGCCGCGCCAAGCGGGATGTCCACGCTTCGAGCGGGGTCCGGCCCCACATGGCCGCGGCCCATGAGCGGATGCGCGGCGTTGCGCAGCGCCAGGGTCATGCGCTGGATGCTCCGGGCGATGTCCGCCGCGCAGCGCCAGCCACTGGTGGCGGGGTCCGCCGGGCCCGAGGGGCCGGAGGACTTGCGGCTCATGCCCCGCTCCCGTTGGGCAGGAGTCCCTGCTGGGTCGGCGCGACCGGCCTGTGCCGCTGCGGCACGGCCAGGGAGACCACGAAACCCACGCAAGCCACGGCGATGATGGTGGCCCCGCAAGTGAGATCCAGTGCATAGGAGAGATACAGGCCCGCAATGCAGAACACGGCGCTCAGGCAACCGGCGAGCAGCATCATGCCCGGCAGGGAGCGCGCCCGGCGCTCGGCCATGAAGGGCGGAATGGTCAGGAGGGCCATGACCAGGATCAGCCCCACCACACGGATGACCATGACCACGCAGAGCGCAGTCAGGCCCATGAGCAGGAAGTGCAGGAAGCGCACCGGCACCCCGCGCGAACGCGCGAACTCCGCGTCGAAGCTCATGGCGAGCAGCCCGCGCGAGAACAGGGCCACCAGGACAAGCACCGCCGCGGACAAACCGGCCATGAGCCAGAGGTCCGAATCGGGCACGGCCAGGATGCTGCCGAAGAGATAGCTCATGAGGTCGGAGTTATAGCCCGGCGTCAGGTCGATCAGGATGATGCCCAGCGCCATGCCCGCGGCCCACAGAACGCCGATGACCGTGTCCGCCCGCTCGCGCGAGGTGAGCGTCACCCAGGCCATGCCGAGGGCGGCCAGGGTGGAGAACCCGGCCGTCACCGGCAGCACGGGCAGCCCGAAAAAGAAGGCCAGGCCCACCCCGCCATACGAGGCGTGGGCCACGCCGCCCGCCAGGAACACGACGCGGTTCACCACGACGAGCGAACCAATGATGCCGCAGATGAGGCTGGCGAGCAGCCCGGCGTACAGCGCGTTGCGGAAAAATTCGTAGCCCAGGGCCTCGATCATGACGTGCGCCCTCCATCGCCGGAACCGGTTTTCTCCCCGTGCGCGTGACCGCCGCCACAACAATCCGGGCTATCGTGGTCGAGCACCACGCGGTGCGGCACGGCCCCGTGGGCCAGAAGCTCCACCGGACATCCGGCGATGAGGTCCGCGCCCGTGGCCTGGGCGAAAATGAGCGGCGTCAGGCGGCTGTCCATATGGTGGTGCAGGGTGCGGTTCACGCAGGCGATGGATTTCACGCAGCCATCCACGGTGGACATGTCGTGGCTGACCATGACGATGGTCATGTCGTGGTTGAGTTCAGCCAAAAGCGCCATAAGCTCCTGGCGGCTCTTGCCGTCCACGCTGGCCGTGGGCTCGTCCAGCAGCAGCAGCTTCGGCCCGGACACGATGGCCCGGGCGATGAACACGCGCTGGCGCTGCCCGCCGGAGAGGTCCGAGAGCCTGCGGCCCGCATGTTCAGCCAAGCCCACGCGCGAAAGGGCGGTCAGGGCCGCCTCGCGCTCGCGCTTGCGCTCCGCGCCGCCCTGGAACCAGGTCACGCCGGGCCGCACCAGCCCGAGCAGCACGGCGCCGAGCACCGTGATGGGGAAGCTCGCAGAAACCGCCGTGAACTGCGGCAGAAAGCCGATGCTCCCGCCAGCCTGCCCGGGCGGCAGGCCCAGGACGCGGATCCCGCCGCCGCCGGGCTTCACCAAGCCGAGCAGCAGACGCAGCAAGGTCGACTTGCCGCCGCCGTTCGGACCCAGCACGGCCAGAAAGTCGCCCGCGGGCAGGCGCAGGTTCACCTGCTCCAGCACGCGCACACCGTCGTAGGCGAACCAGAGGTTGGATATCTCAATGGCCGGGGTGTTCAAGAACCGCCTCCAAAAATTTCGCGCCACAGCCTGAACGGGCCGCCAGGGCGCATCCACGGTTCTGTACTCCCGCGGGCGGGGCCAAGGCAACGGGTTTTCCACACGCCGCCCGCGGGGAAAACCTCCGACGCGGCGGCGCGGCAGCTGTTGCCCCTGGCCGCGCCTTGCGTTATCCGAACCAGACGCGCGCAGCACCGATCCGGGCTGGCAACGCGCCGGGAGCACACATGCAATTCAATCCTGCAGAATATGTCGGCCTCACCGCCGGAGCGCTCACCACCGCCGCCTACCTGCCCCAGGTGTACAAGACCTGGCGCACCAAGGCCGTGGGCGACATCTCGCTGATCATGTATTCGGCCATGACCCTCGGCGTGTTTCTGTGGTTCGTGTACGGCGTCCTGCTGCGCGCCCCGGCGGTCATCATCGCCAACGGCGCGAGCCTGATGCTGGTGGGCTGGATGCTCAAGATGAAGATCAAGTACCACGGACGCGACCGCGCAAAGAAACGCGAGCCGAAACTGCCTTAGATCCTCCGCGCCGCCCGGCTGGCCCCACACGCGGTGACAAAGGACCGCGCCGCCTCCGGGTTCGAAGCCAGGTGCGCGTGGAAATACCCGGCCACGATGTTGCCCGCCGCCTGTCCGTCCAGGGCCGCGCGCCCGTCCGAGGCCGTGAGGCAAAAGGCGGAGCCTTCCGCTTCGCCCGCATATTCCGAATAGTGGAATTCGTGCCCGCGCAGGGTTGTCCCGGCCGGGCCAAAGGGACTGGGCGACAGGGTGCGCGCCTGGCGATACCCCAGGGCCGCGCGCCGCGTGCGCATGACAGCGCGGCCGGGCAGCGCTCCGCACATGGGCCAGACAGCGCCCTCGGCGTCCACAAGCTCCCGCAGCAGATACATGTACCCCCCGCATTCCGCCCACACGGGCCGCCCGGAGGCGCAACAGGCGCGCACGGACGCCTGCATGGACGCGTTGGCCGAAAGTTCGCGCGCGGCCAGCTCCGGGTAGCCGCCGGGCAGGTACAGGCCGTCCAGGCCTTCCGGCAAGGCGGCGTCGGCCAGGGGCGAAAAGAAGAGCAGCTCCGCCCCGGCTTCGGCCAGCAGGCGCAGGTTCTCCGCATAGAGAAAGCAGAAGGCGCGGTCGCGCGCGACCCCGATGCGAGCAAGGCGGATGGGATAGGCGGAGCGCGCGGGATTCGCGGCGGCGTCCGGCGGACCTTCCGGCAGATCCAGTTCTGGCAGATCCAGCTCCGGCAACGCGACCAGGAGCGCGGGAATGTCCAGCCCCTCCTCCACCCAGTCGGCCAAGGCGTCCAGCCGGGCGTCCAGGGTCACGGCGTCGCCTTCGGTCACCAGCCCCAGATGGCGCGAGGCCAGGCCAATGCCCTCGCAACGCGGCAGGCAGCCCGGCACCGGGATCCCAGCCTGCGCCAGGGCCTCGCGCAGCAGGGCCTCGTGGCGCGGGCTGCCCACGCGGTTCAAGATAATCCCGGCCAGACGCAGGTCCGGGTCGAAACGGGCGAAGCCCTGGGCTAATGCGGCCACGCTGCGCGCCTGGGAGCCGGCGTCCACCACCAGAGCCACAGGCAGCCCCAGCAACTTCGCCAGATGCGCGGTGGAGCCCGTCTCGTCCGCGCCGTTGCGGCCGTCGAAAAGCCCCATGACGCCCTCCACCAGCACCACGTCAGCCGTGCGCGCATGCCGGGCGAAAAGCCCGCGCAGACTGGCCTCGGGCTGCATCCAGGTATCGAGGTTGTGGCTGAATGCCCCGGCGGCGCGGGCGTGCAGTCCTGGGTCGATGAAGTCCGGCCCGGCTTTGAAGGGCTGGACGCGCAGACCCCGGCGCGCGAGGGCGCGCAGCAGGCCGAGGGCCACGGAAGTCTTGCCGCAACCACTGTGGGTGCCGCCGAGCACCAGCGCCTTGGTCACGCGGAAGACTCCTTGGGCAGGTGTTTGACAAGGAAGGACAGGAACTGCAGGGCTTCCTGATGGACGGGATTGAGCCGCAGGCAATTGTCCAGATGCTGCACGGTGAGGCTGCCCTCGCCCTGGCCGAAGGCGGCGCGGGCCATGTTGTAATGCAGGTTCTCGTCCTCCGGGCAAAGGCCCAGGGCGCGGGAATAATAGGCCAGCGCCTCGTCGTACATGCCGGACATGCGCAGGCGGATGCCGAACTCGTTGAACAGATGCTTGTGCTCCTGTTCAAAGGCCGCTTCAATGCCCACCAGACGGTCGAAGACTTCGCGCGCCTTGTCCCGCTCTCCGCGGGCGATATAACACAGGCCGATGCCGAAATTGGCGCGCACGTTTTCCTCTTCCAGGGCCAGGGCCTTATTGTACTCGAACTCCGCCGAATAGTGCGCGCCGTGCTTCAGGAACTTGTCGCCGCGGGCCACGGCCTTCTGCACGGTCTGCTGCCGGACCACGCGGAACTTGGCATATTCTATGGAACGCTGCGGATCGGGCAGAAAGCGCTCCAGGAGTTGCTCACGGGTAACCGGGGCCTCCTTGCCGAGAAGTTCATTGTCCTGCCCCAGGGCCTGCGCGGTAATATTCCCGGCCTCATCCTCCTGGACAAAGAAATACGCCAAGGCCTCAGTCTTGCGCGCAGTGGTCCCAGTGCCGATGGTGGACACGATCTTTTGCGAAAATACGCCGCAAATTTGTTGGATTGGATATTCGCGGTCCATCGCCTTGCCCTTCCCTGACGCTGACATTCCTCAGACCATACTAGAATAGTCCGCGTCGGGGGTGCAGGCAAGCTTTGTTCCGTAGTTCTTACGCACTTTGCTGGCAGGCTACCGGGTGCTCCGGCGAAAATTCCAGTTTCGGCCTAACCTTCCGCATTTTTTTTGCGCCGCAAATAGTCCACGAATTGTTTGGCCTCGTCGTGCTCCGGATTGAGTTTGAGACAGGCCAGGAGATGCTGGGCCGCGGTCTTGGGCTCGCCCTTGTCCAGGGCCGCCCGGGCCATGTTGTAGTGCAGATTCTCGTCGCCGGGGGAAAGCTCCAGGGCGCGGCGGTAGTAGTCCATGGCCTCGTTCTGCATGCCCGCCTTGCGCAGGCTGATGCCGAACTCGTTGAACAGGTGCTTGTGCTCGTCCTCGAAGGCCGCGTCCAGTTGCACCAGGCGCCCGAAGACCTCCTGGGCCTTCTCGCGTTCGCCCCGGTCAATGTAGCACAGACCGATGCCGAAGTTGGCGCGCACGTTGCTCATGTCGAGCTGCAGGGCCTTCTTGTACTCGAACTCGGCGGTGAAGCTCTCGCCGCGCTTGCGAAACTTGTCGCCGCGCGCAATGGCCTTCTGGATCTCCAACTCCTGCGGCGAGAGCGCGGCCATGGTGCGGGCCAAGCTTTTCTGCGGCTCGGGCAAGAATTTCGCCAGCAGATCCTCGTGGGTGATCTCGGTTTTGGGGCCGAAGGGTTCGTCGCTGGCGTTGAGGGCTTGCACCACCAGCACATCGCCCTCGCACTCCTCGACGAGAAAATATGCCACGATTTCAGTCTTGCGGGCGGTGGTGCCCGTGCCGATCTTGGAGATTTTCTTCTGGGAAAAAACGCCGCTGATGCGGTCCCGTGCGGGACTCGGGGGCGTGGGACTGCTGCTCATGCTAACCTGCCTTGACTGGTGTGCGCCCGATTGACGTTTTCTGGTTACACCAGTTCCACGCGCCGGAAAAGGGCTAGGCGCGCCCCGGTTCCGGATAGCCCGGCCAGTTGGCGGCCGCTCCGGCGTTGATGAGAGCCAGGGCCGCTTCCTGGGTGAGGGGCTCGGCGAACAAATAGCCCTGGGCGTAGCGGCAGCCCAGTTCCAGCAGGTATGCCAGCTGCTCCCGGGTCTCCACGCCCTCGGCGACCACCTTGAGACCCAGGCCCGCGGCCAGGGTCACGATGGTGCGCACGATGGCCTCACTGCCGGGATCGGCCGTCTCGGCGGCCAATCCGGCCACGAAGCCCCGGTCGATCTTGATGGCGTCAACACTGAAACGCTGGATGTAAGACAGGGACGAGTAGCCGGTGCCGAAGTCGTCGATGCACAGGCCGAGGCCCAGATCGCGCAGCTTGGCGGCGATCTCCCGGGCGCTCTGCACGTTGTCGAAAAGCACGCTCTCCGTGATCTCCAGGGAAAGGGCCTGCGCAGGCACCCCGCATTCACGCATGGTCTGCTCCAGCTGGCTCACCAGAAGCGGGGTGCGGAAGTGCTTGGCCGACATGTTGACGTTGACCACCAGTCCCCGCCGCTCCGCGCCCGGGACTTCCGGGAGGGCTTGGCTGAAGATCTTGGCCGCGCAACAGGCCTGCGCGAACACCCAATGGTCCAGGGGATAGATGATGCCGGTCTCCTCGGCCAGGGGGATGAACTCCACGGGCGGAATGTCACGTCCGTTGTCGCGCCGCCAGCGCACCAGGGTCTCGAACCCGACCAGCCGACGCTCGCGGATGTCCACGATGGGCTGGTACACCAGTGACAAGCCGCCCTGCCCCACCGCTCGGCGCAGCTCGATCTCCATCTCCATGAGTTCCTGGGCCTGGTGATGCATGCGCGTGTTGAACACCTTGAAGCGGCCCTTCCCCAGGGCCTTGGCGTGGTACATGGCCGTATCCGCGTCGCGCAGCAGGGCCTCGGGCCGTTCATAGGCCCCCGTGTGCAGCACAATGCCGAGGCTGCCGGAGGTGGTGACCTCGCGCCCGGCCAGCCTCAGGGGCTTGGAGATCTCGTCCAGCACCCGGCGCGAAAAGCGGATGGCGTCGCGCGGGGCGGTCAGATCCTCCAGCAGGATTGCGAACTCGTCGCCGCCGAAGCGGGCCACGGTGTCCGTGCTGCGGCCGCAGGCCACCAGCGCGTCGCTCACGTGGCGCAGCAGCCGGTCGCCCACGTCGTGGCCCAGGCTGTCGTTGATGATCTTGAAACGGTCCAGGTCCATGTACAGGACGGCGAATCGGAAATCCGAGCGGCGGCGGGCGCGCTCCATGGCCATGCGCAGGTGGTCCAGAAACAAGAGTCTGTTGGGCAGACCGGTCAGGGGGTCATGGAAGGCCTGATGCACCAGGCGGCTCTCGGCCTCCTTGCGCAGGGTCACGTCTTCCACGAAGCCCTCGTAGTGCAACGTCTTTCCTGCCGAATCCACCACTTTGCGGGCATTCTCGCTTATCCAGATGATGCGGCCGCTCTTGCGCCTGGCCTGGGATTCGAAGCTCTGCACCTGGCCCTGCTCCTCCATGAGTTCCAAAAACGCCACGCGGCGCTCGGCCTCCAGGTAAGGGCTCTTGCTCGAGAGGGCCTCCACCAGCTGTTCCGGCGAGTCGTAGCCGAAGATGCCCGCCATGGCGGGATTGGCGGAGAGGTACCGCCCCTCGGGAGAGAACTGGAAGATGCCCTCCACGGCGTTCTCGAAGATACCTCGGAACTTGGCCTCCGCGCGGCGCAGGGCGTCGCCCACCACCTTGCGTTCGGCCACCTCGATCTTGAGCTGGGTGTTGGCGCGGGAAAGCTCGCGGGTGCGTTCGGCCACCATGCGCTCCAGAAGCGCCCGCGATTCCTCGCGCTCCAACTCCAGCTGCTTGGTGGCGGTGATGTCGCGCAGAATGCAGACGTTGGCCACGCCACCGGTCAGAGGCACGCCGGCCACGGTGATCTCCACCGAAAAACCCTGCCCGTCGCCGCGCGTGGCCAGCACCTCCACAAGACTCGGCTGGGCGGATGTGCCTGCAGGCGCACTGGCGGCCTGGCACACCTGGCCCCCGAGGACGTCCTCGCAGCTCTGTCCCGTGTGGTCCTGCTCCGGCAAGCCAAACATGCGCAAAAGCGCCGGGTTGTGACGCAGGATGCGCCCGTTCTGGACCACCAGCAGGCCATCGGCGATATTGCCCACGATGGCCGAAAGCGAGCCCAGGGCGTCCTTGAGCTCCAGGGTGGCGCCGGCCATGAAGCCTTCCAGCTGGGTCACATGCCCGGCGATGTCTCCGGCCATGCTGCGCATGGATTCGGCCAGGGCGCCGATCTCGTCGTCGGAACGCACGTCGCAGGTGGAGGAAAAGTCGTGGGCCGCCACCTGTTGCGCATACCGCGCCAGGGAGTCCAGCCGGCCGGTGATGCCGCGCATGAAGAAATAGGCCAGCGTGGCGCAGAGGGCGAGGGCCGCCATGGTGAGGCTCAATTGACGCCAGATGGCTCGGGTCGCGGCCATGCGGATGGGTGCCGTGTCCATGCCGATGTGCACGTAGCCGCCCCGACCGCCCAGCACGGGCTGCGCCACATGAATGACCTCGCGCCCGTCGTCCAGGCGCAGGGTGCGGATGTCCGGCCCCGCGCCGGAGGCGGAGCGGTCCTCGGCGATGACTTTCCGCACGACCTTCGGCACCTCGGGGGTGAAGGTGTGGGCCACGATGTCGCCGTGCGAATTCACCACCAGGATGTAGGAGAGGTCGCCCATCTCCTGGTGCTGGTCGATGGCCGCCTGGATGCTGCCCGCGTTCTGGAGCAGGAGCAGCTCGGTGCTGCCGTCGGCGATGCTGCGGGCGATGGCCAGGGCCCTGGCCTTGTACTCGCTCTCCAGCATGGTCTTGAGTTCCCGGGCGGACAGGTACGAGGTGGCCGCGGCCATGAGGGCGAAAGCCGTCATGGTGAAGAGCAACAGCCGGGCCAGCAGTTTGGACCTCAACGCGCCACCGCCTTCAGGTTGTCCACGCCGATGAAGTGGCCGTTGCGATAGACGGTGAGATAGGTCCGTCGGAGGCCCTGCCTGATGCCGGGGCGCAGGTCGACCTTTTCCCGCAGGCCCAGGTCCACGGGCCGTATCTTCTCAAATATGGCCCGCAGCCGCTCGCGCGTGGGGTCGCCGCCCAGGTGCTTTACCACTTTGGCCAGGGCCAAACCGGCTAGAAAGCCCTCAAAGCTCACGAAGCTGTAGCGCTGCGGAATGTATTCATCTGGCGCGAGCTGGGGCGGCCGGGGCCCGCGCAGCCGGGCCATGGACTGCTGGTATAGGCGCACGGCTGGCAGGCTTTTGTCCTCATAGCAGGGCACCACTTGGGAGAACACGATCCCGCTCAGGTAGTCCCTGCCGGTGACGCGCGCCTGGGCCCGCAAAAATCTGGCCATGTTGTCAGCATCGGCGAAGGACAGGGTGGCCACAAGGTTTGCGAAACCGGCCCCGCGCAGGTCGCGCACGAAGGCGGCGCAGGCCGGAGCCGTGCCCACGGTGATGATGGCGTCCGGGTTGCCCAGAAGGAGAATGCCCACCTCACGCTGGAAGTCCTCGGAAAAATGAGCTCCTCGGCCGTAGGTGGCCTCGGCGACCATGGCGAGGCCGTGCGCGGCCAGAGCGCGCCGCACACCGTCCCAGCCGTTGCGCCCGTAGACGTCGGACTGGTGGAATACGGCGATGTGCTTGCGCCCGGTGGCCAGCAGGGCCTCCACAAGGGTTCTGGTCTCATCAATGTACGAGCCCCGGAGGTTGAACACGCAGTCGTCGTAGGAGCGATCACGCAGCATGTCCGCCCCGGTGAGGGGGAAAAGCAGGGCCATGTCGGAGGCCTCGTAGTACTTGAGCAGCGGCAGCACACGCGCCGTGGTGGGTGTGCCCACGTAGCCCAGCAGCGCGAACACTCGCTCCTGCTCCACAAAACCGATGGTGTTGTTCAAGGCCGCCGCCGGGCCGTAGCCGTCGTCGCGTAGGGACAGGGCCAGCCGCCAGCCGCCAGCCCCGCCGTGGTCGTTGACGTGCGTGAAGGCGGCCATGATCCCCCGCTGGTATTCCATGCCCAGACTGCGTGCCGGACCGCTGAAGGCGGCGGACATGCCGAACACCAGCGTGTGGCCCGCCACCGCCGCGCGCGCGGACGAGCCCAGCAGCGCGAGACAGCACACCATAAGGCAAAACACCCGGCACAGGCGTTTCGGGGCGGCGGTAGCCAGCCAAGTGAGGCCGGGGCGCCGGGGGGATTGGGTGTGCGATTCAGACATGGCGTTCCGGGGGTCAGACGAGGCCGAATCTCCTGTGTTGCGGTATCGATTGCACCATGACCTATTTCACGGAAAAATCAACGCTTCCGTGCGTATCTTCGGCATCTTCCCTCGCGGCTCTGGCGGCCACGCCACGCACCTGCCGGCAAATACCCATAAGCAGATTGAACTCGTTCTTGCGTAGCCGAAAGCGCGAAAAGAAACGCCGCACAGGCATCATCCAGTACTCCGTGTTCTGCTCCTTCAGGAAGTCGATGGCCGAAAGCGCCTCCTGCATGTTGGTGAAAAGCGCCTGGCGCTCCTCGAAGGTGGCCTCGCGCTCCGTGGGTGGTCCCTTGGGTTCGAAGGGTCTTGTGAGGGAATACTGGAAGCACTCGTACAAAAGGATGAGCACGGCCTGGGAAAGATTCAGCGACGTGCAGTCCGGGTGCGCCGGAATCATCACCAGCTGATCGCAGAGGCTGGTCTCCGCATTGGTCAACCCGCGGTCCTCCGGGCCGAAGACGAGAGCGGCCTCGCCCCCGTCCCGCAGCCGGCCGAATACCTCCGGCGCGGCCTTGGCCGGGGTCAAAAGGCCCTTGCGCCAGCCGCCAGCGCGGGCCGTGGTGCCAAGCGCCAAGGCGGTCCCAGCCAGGGCGGCCTCCAGCGTGGGAACGATGCGCGCGGCCTCCAGGATGTGCCGCGCGTGGGTGGTGGCCAGCGGGGCGGCCCGCTCCAGATCGTAGCCCTGCGGGTCCACCAGGAAGAGGGCGCTGGTCCCCATATTGAGCATGGCGCGGGCCACGGAGCCCACGTTTTCCGAATATTTCGGGCGGAAAAGGACCACCCGGAGCTTATCTGTCGGCATCGCCTCTCCAGAGAACGGTCAAGCGGCCGCCACACGCCTCTTGACGCGCCGCAGGCAGCATTCTAAACTTTGAGGTAGTGCCGGTGTCGGCACAACCCCGGACCAACCTTTATCACAGGGAGACCCCTATGGCGCTGTACACCAAAGAAGAGGCCCTCAAGTACCATTCCATGAAGCGGAAGGGCAAGCTCGAGGTTATGTCCATCAAGCCCTGCAGCTCGCAGAAACATCTGACCATGGCCTACAGCCCCGGCGTCGCCGACGCCTGCCGCGCGATCCATGCCGATGTGGAGCAGGTGTATGAATACACCAACAAGGGCAACCTTGTGGCCGTGGTGTCGAACGGCACCGCCGTGCTCGGCCTGGGCAACATCGGCCCCGAGGCCGGCAAGCCGGTCATGGAAGGCAAGGGCGTGCTTTTCAAAATTTTCGCCGACATCGACGTCTATGACCTGAACATCCGCCAGCTCGACCCGGACAAGGTCATCGAGTTCTGCAAGATGCTGGAGCCCACCTTCGGCGGCATTAATCTTGAGGACATCAAGTCTCCGGAATGCTTCAAGATTGAGCAGACGCTCATCAAAGAGATGAACATCCCGGTGTTCCACGACGACCAGCACGGCACAGCCATCATCTCCGGCGCCGGCCTCATCAACGCCCTGGACATCAGCGGAAAGAACATCAAGAACATCAAGCTCGTGGTTTCCGGCGCGGGCGCGGCGGCCATTTCCACCAGCCGCTTCTACGAGAGTCTCGGCCTGCCCAAAGAAAACATCTTCATGTTCGACTCGCGCGGGCTGATCCACACCGGCCGCACGGACCTGAACCCCCAGAAGGCCTACTACGCCCAGAGCAAGCCCTGCACCCTGGCCGAGGCCATGAACGACGCGGACGTGTTCCTGGGCCTGTCCACCAAGGACATTCTCAGCCCGGAGATGGTCAAGAGCATGGGCAAACACCCGGTGATCTTCGCCTGCGCCAACCCCGACCCGGAGATCGAGTACGCCGTGGCCAAGGAAGCCCGCCCGGACCTCATCATGGCCACCGGCCGCTCGGACTACCCCAACCAGATCAACAACGTGCTGGGCTTCCCCTACATCTTCCGCGGCGCGCTCGACGTGCGTTCCAAGATCATCAATGAGGAGATGAAGATCGCCGCCGCGCACGCCTTGGCCGCGCTCGCCAAGGAGCCTGTCTCCAAGGACGTCTGCGCGCTCTACGGCGTGAAGGAGCTGTCCTACGGCATCGACTACGTGATCCCCAAGGCGCTGGACCCGCGCGTGCTGGAGTGGGTCTCCCCGGCCGTGGCCAAGGCGGCCATGGACACCGGCGTCGCCAAGAACAAGCTTGATCTGGTCCAGTACAAAAAGGATCTGGCCGCCCGCATGACCGAGTCCAAGCGCCGCACCGCGCTTGTGGTCGACAGCTTCGGCTACGACCTCTAGGGCTCGCGGCACGCACGCCCCCCAAGGCCCGGAGGTGACTCCGGGCCTTTTTTAACGCATGGTGGTCCTCATGGAATACGACATCCTTCCCGCCGTCCGCGCCGACGCCCCGGCCATTCTGGCCCTGCAGCGCCTAGCCTACCAGTCTGAGGCCCTGCTCTACAACGACTGGAACCTGCCGCCCCTGACCCAGCCCCTGGAGGCCCTGGAGGCCGAGTTCGCGCGGCTCACCATCCTGAAGGCCCTGCCCCGGCTTGCGCCAGGCCAGGCCGAAAGCCTGCCGACGGAGGAGTTGCCGGTGCCCGGCGTGCTGCCCATCGTCGGTTCCGTGCGCGCGGGCTTAAGCCACGGCGCGTGCCAGATCGGACGGCTCGTCGTGCACCCGGAACACCAGCGCCAGGGTCTGGGCGGAGCCCTGCTTCAGGCCATCGAGGCGCACTTTCCCACGGCGGAGCGCTACGCCCTCTTCACCGGCGCGCGCAGCCTGGGCAACCTGCGCCTGTACGAACGCCACGGCTACCTGCCCGTGCGCAGCCTGGAGATGACCCCGGAGATGACCCTGGTGTTTCTGGAAAAACCCGGCCCGGCCAAGGGCTGAACGCTCGCGCCGCGCAAGCCCCCGACCGTTTTGCGCAACTTTTGCGCACAGGCCTTGCCCGGCTCTGGCGGACGCCCGCCGCAAGGCCTTGCCATTACTCATCCGCGAATTTGGCGCGAAGTTTGCTAAAACCTATCCAGAGGCACCGCGTCTTGACGATTGCATGGGAAGGCGTATCTTCCCGTCCAGGTTTCGGCCACGATATTCGGACATTCGGCGGGAACATCCCCGCACAAGGAGGATCTCATGAAACGCATCATCGCTTCCGCCGTCCTCTCCGCCTTCCTCATGGCTTCTGTCGGCTGCGCCGACAAGGCGCAGAGCGGCGCTGGACTGGGCGCCCTGGCCGGCGCCACCGTGGGCGCGCTCACCGCCAAGAACAAGATCAGCGGTGCGGCGATCGGCGCGGGCATCGGCGCACTCCTGGGCTACGCCATCGGCAATGAGATGGACAAGTACGACAAGGAGCAGATCAACAAGACCCTTGAGACCCAGCCCTCCGGCAAGCCCATGGCCTGGAAGAACCCGGACAACGGCACGCAGTACGAGGCCACGCCCAGCACCCCGTACAGCTACAACGACAAAATCTATCGCGACATCACCATCAAGGCCAATGTGAACGGCGAGGAAAAGGACGTGAAGGCGAAGGCCTACCGCAACGCCGACGGCACATGGGTTCTGGTGCAGTAACCCCGCCTAACCCAGCAGACCAAGGCCCGGAGTGTGCTCCGGGCCTTTTTTTTACCCGCCACCCTGGCTCGTCTCGCCCGGTTTCAAGGAGAATCGATGATCCGCGCCGCGCAACGTGAAGACCTTCCCGCCATACTTGAAATTTACAATGAGGCGATACGCAACACCACGGCGGTTTACGACTACACGCCGCACACCCTCGCGCAACGCGCGGCCTGGTACGAACAGAAGCTGGCCGCGGGCTACCCCCTCCTGGCCTGCGCCGAAGACGCCGCTGTTGTCGGCTTCGCCACTTTCGGACCGTTTCGCGCCTGGGCCGCATACAAGTACTCCGTTGAGCACTCCCTGTATGTCCACAAGGACCACCGGCGCAAAGGCATCGGCGCGGCGCTGCTGCGCGAGCTTTTGCGGCTTGCGGAGACTGGCGGCTACGCCACGATGATCGCCGGCATCGACGCGAGCAACCAGGGGAGCCGCCTGCTGCACGAAAAATTCGGTTTCACGGAGGTGGGGGTAATCAAGCGGGCCGGATTCAAGTTCGGCGCTTGGCTGGATCTTTGCCTCTACCAATGCCTGCTTCAGGGTCCGGGGCAGCCGACCGAGGACTAGCGCCCAGCAGGAACCGCTGCGGTGAAAAGAAGAGGCCGGGCCCCTTTCGGAACCCGGCCTCGGCATGTCTTCATTGATTGAGAGCGGCTAGAACCGGCCCTCGCCCGACTTGAGGTCCGAACTCACGGGCCTGGAGGCGTCGAGAGGTCCGGGCTGCACATTCTGGCGCACTTCGGGCGCCAGAATATTCTTTTCCCGGCCGGGGCGGCTCACGGAGTAGCTGCTCAGGTCGTCGGCAGGGGCGGGGGCGGGAGTCGGAGCCGGAGCCACAACAGCGGGCGCGGGGCGCTCGGGCATGGCGCGGTGCACCTCCGTGCTGGACGCGGGAACCTTGTGCTCGTCGTTGAAGTTGTGGCCCACCACGCGGTCGCCACGCGAGGCGGTGTGCTTGGACTTCTTGCCCAGCTTACGCTCCGTCCGCTGTTCGGAACGCTTGTCGACCTTCTTGTCCGACTTCTCCTCCGACCGTTCCTCAGCCTTGGACTTGTGGCCCTTCTTCTCGACCACAATCTCCTCGCTGCCTTCCTCTTTGGACTTCTTGCCCTTCTTCTCCGCCTTGGTCTCGACGGCTTCCTTACGGGAGTTCCGGGACTTCTTGTGCGGCTTTTCCACCACTTCCTCGGCGTCAGCCTTCTTTGACTTCTTGGATTTTTTGCCTTTCTGCTCGGCGGCCTTGGCGAGATCGTCCACCTTGGACTTGCGATTCTTCTTGGCGATCTTCTCGCCAGGCTTCACCTCGACCCAGCCGCCCTGATCCGCTCCGGGGACAGGCTTGCCCGCCTTTTTGGCCCGGGAGCGCTTAGCTTTTTTTTCCTTAAGGGCGGCGGTCCGCTCCTCCGGTTTCATCTTATAGACCTTGGCCTCAAGAGGCTCCACCGCCAGAAGCCCTAGCATGAGAACCAAGGCCACGAGTCCGGTACACAATCGACGCATCATCTGCCTCCTTGCAGGGGGGGACGAGCCGCAGCCAGAGGCGCGACAACCAATCTTTTATACATACATGAGAAATAGGCAGCCCGTCCAGGGCCCGGGAAGCCCCGCCCGCCGGGCTATTTCAGCAGTGAGTCCAGGCGCTGGGGGTCGAAGCCCACCACCTTCTCGTCACCCACGAAGATGATCGGCGTGCCATTGATGTCCATACCCGCGGCCTTGGCGATATCGGCGGAAACGGCCTTAGCGTAGGGTGAACCGTTCAGTGCAGACACGATGGCCTTGCCGTCCTTGCCCAGGGCCGAAAGCTGCGGGAAGCGCTTCAGGAAGGAACCGGCCACCTCGACCCAGGCCTTCTCCAGGTTCTGCTCGCTCTTGTCCGCGATCTTCGGCTGAGGCAGGTCCGTATAGGCGAAGCGCACGAAGTCGGCCAGGTGCCGCGGATCTTTTTCCGCGGCCCAGACCATGAGCGCGCAGGCGATGTCCGCGCCAGTGTGCGAGGGGAGCGGGAAGTGCGCCAGGCGGAAGTCAGAGTAGGCGGCGCCCTTGTTCATCATGTAGGTAAAAGCCTGGCGGCAGTAAGGGCAGAACGGGTCAGACACAAAAACCACCACGGGCTTGCCCGTGCCCTTGAACACCGTGTGCCCATAGCCCTTCAGATCAGCAGAGTTCACGCGCTCGCGGGCGTCCTTCAGGATGCTCTTGCCCGCGCTCAGGTCCACGATGTCAGACACGTAAAATTTTCCATCCGCGCTGACAAACATGACGAAGGGCTGGCCCTGGGCGCCCGCCGGGGCGAGTTCGCCCTTGATCACGTAGATGTCCATGTTGCCGAAGGAGGCAGCCTTTTCCGCCGCGTCCACATGCACGTCCGCTGACGTGAGGGCGGGCGCGTTGGGATGGCTGGCCAGACCGGCCACGAAGTTCTTGCGGAAGGCGTCGGCGTCAAAGCCGGGGGCGATGGCCGAAGCGGCGAAGGCGGCCTGCGCGGCCAGGACGGTCACGGCCGCAAGGGCCAGAATCAGGATGCTGCGGGGCAGGAAGCGCATGGGTTCTCCTTGGGCTTACAGGGTTGCGGACCAAGCGGCCAGGCGGTCGCAGGCGGTTTCTATCTCGGGCTCATCAGCGCCGAAGGACAGGCGCACGTGGCCCTCCCCGCCCGGGCCAAAGGCCCCGCCGGGGATGGTGATGACCTTTGCCTCGCGGATAAGGCGGATGGCCAGCTCGCGCGAGTTCTCGACAGGCAGGTCGGCCCTGGCCATGACGTAGAACGCGCCCGCCGGGCGGATGTGGCTGAAACGAGGCAGGGCGTCAAGCCTGCCGCAGATGAGATTGCGGCGTTTCTCCAGCTCGGCCTTGAAACCCGCGAAGACGTCCTGCGGACCGGTCAGCGAGGCCAGAGCCGCAATCTGCGACACCGTGGGCGCGCAGATGGCCGCCGCATCGTGGATCTTGAGCATCTGGGCCAGAAGCGGCTCCTGGGCCCACAGAAAACCCACACGCCAGCCGGTAAGCGCGAAACGCTTGCTGAAGCTGAACACGCCCACGAGCAGATGGCGCAGTTCCGGCAAGCTGGCCAGGCTGAAGGCGGTTTGGCCGTCGAACGTAAGCGCGTCGTAGGTGTCGTCGCAAATGACGAAGATATTGTGCCGCAGGGCCAACTCCGCAAGCGAGAGCAGGTCTGCCTTGGCGAACACCGCGCCCGTGGGGTTGTGCGGGCTGGAGACGATGACTGCCTTGGTGCGCGGCGTGATGCGCGCCGCCACGGCGTCCACGTCAAGCCCCCAGTCGGCGCGGCGCAGGGGCGCAAACACCGGAGTGCCCTCGGCCATGAGCACCTGCTCCACGTGTGAGGGATAGAAGGGCTCGGGCACGATGACCTCGTCGCCTGGGCCGACCAGAGTCAGCATGGCGCAGAGCAGGCCCTCCATGCCGCCCACGGTGATGGCCACCTCGCGCTCGGCGTCGGCGGGCAGCCCCTTCTCCACCCGCAGCAGCTCCGCCGCCGCGCGCCGGAGCTCCGGCATGCCGGGCTGCAGCGAATACTTGCCCGCGGCCGGGTCGTCGCGCAGGGCCCGGGCCACCGCGTCGACCACGTGCGCCGGGGTCTTGAACGAGGGAATGCCCTGGCCGAGCGACACACAGCCGCCCACCTGGGCCGCGATCATGGGCATCTCCTTGGTGGCGGAGATCTTGATCCGCTTGACACGGGCCGAAAGCCGGGATTCCAGGTCCATGCTCACGCTGTCTCCTTGGGGAACAGTTTGCCGGGGTTCAGGATGTTGTTCGGGTCCAGCAGGGCCTTGATGCCGCGTTGCACCCTGAGGCTCACGGGCGCGATCTCAAGCGGCAGCAGGTGCCGCTTGGTCAGGCCCACGCCGTGCTCGCCGCTCATGGTGCCGCCGAACGCGAGCGCCAGACGCACGCATTCCTCGGCCGCGGCCTCCACCCTGGGCCTGTCGCCCTCCTCCGGCGCGGTCAGGTTCAAGTGGATGTTGCCGTCGCCCGCGTGGCCAAAGGCATAGAGGGTAATGCCGTGCCGCGCTTCCACCGCGGGCAGGGCGGCCACCATGTCCGCGATTTTGCCGATGGGTACGGCGATGTCCTCCGGGATATACACGGCGCAGGAATCGTGGATGCGCGTGCTCACGCTGCGGCGCACCTTCCACACCCTCTCGCGGGAGGCCTCGTCCGGCGCGGGCAGGATGCCCAGCGCGCCGATTTCCCGGCAGATGGCCTCGATGTCCGCGCACGCGCGGGCGGTCTCCTCCAGCGTGCCGTCGCACTCGATGAGCACGAGCGCCTCGCTCCCTTCACCGGGCGCGCCGGGCGCGTCCGAGAGTCCGGCCCGCACATGCTCCGGCAGCAGGTCGCCCACGAGCCGCAGACAGCGAGCGTCCAGAAATTCCATGGCCGAGGGCAGGTGCCCGCGCGTCATGACGCTGATGACGGCCCGCATGGCCGCGTCCAGGTCCGGAAACACCGCCGCCAGACAGGCTTGGTGCGCCGGGTGCGGCAGAAGCTTGAGCGTGAGCCGCGTGATGACACCAAGCGTGCCCTCGCTGCCCACGAGAAGCCGCGTCAGGTCGTAGCCCACCACACCCTTGCGTGTGGCCGTGCCCGTCTGAATGATTTCGCCCGTGGGCAGCACGGCGGAGAGGCCCAGCACGTAATCGCGCGTGGTGCCATATTTGACGCAGGCCGGGCCGCCCGCATTGGTGGCGGCGTTGCCGCCGATGGTGCTGGTGCCCAGGCTGGCCGGATCCGGCGGGTAGAAAAGACCCTGGGCCCGGGCCGCGCGCCGCAGGTCGCCCGTGAGCACACCCGGCTCCACCATGGCCGTCACGCTGTTTGTGTCGATGGCGATGATGCGGTTCATGGACGACAGGTCCAGCACCACGCCGCCGGTCTCGGCCAGACAGCCCCCGGCCAGCCCCGTGCCCGCGCCGCGCGGGACCACCGCGAAGCCATGCGCGTTGGCGAGCAGGAGAAGCCGCGCCACCTGGGCCTCATCGCGCGCCAGGAGCACGGCCGCAGGCGCCAGGCAGACGCCGGACTCATCGCGGCTACGGCCGGACAGGGCTTCGGCTCCGGTGAACAGATCGGCGCCGAACTCGCGGGTCAGCAGGGTCAGGATTTCGGGACTTGGGGCGCCGGGGTATGGCATGCCGACTCCAATTGGGGGCTAGGATGGCGGAGAACAGGATGACGGATAAAATGTCACTCCTGGGGACGTTCGAAACCGGGCACGCTGAGCGTGTCTTCCAGCAGGTGCAAAAGCCAGGTCGCCACAGTCACCAGAAGCAGGTAGACCACACCAAGGGTGCAGAACACCTCGATGTTGCGCCAGGAATTTTTGGCTATGGTGGTGGCCGTGCCGGTCAACTCGTTCACGGTGATGATGGAGGCGAGCGACGAATACTTGATGAGGTAGATGATCTCGTTGCCGCAACCGGGAAGCGCCCGGCGGAAGGCCTGGGGCAGCACGACGTTCATGACCGCCTGGCGGGTGGTCATGCCGAGCGCCAGGGCCGCGCGTATCTGCCCGCGCTTGATGGAATTAAGCCCCCCCCGGATGTACTCGGACTGGTAGGCCCCGCTGCACAGGCCAAAGGCCAGGATGGCCGCCGGGATGGGATCGAGCACCAGACTCCACCCGCCGAATTTGATGTACGGCAGGGCGAAGTACCAAAAGAACACCTGCACCACGAGCGGCGTGCCGCGGAACAGCGAGACATAGGCCTCGGCCAGTTTGCGCACGGGCATTGGCCCATACACGCGCAACACCCCGGCCGTAAGGCCGATGAACGCGCCCAGCAGCGCGGAGGGAATAATGACGATCAGGCTGACCCACAGGCCATCCAGCAGTCCGGGCGCCAGCTCGGCGCGCAAAAACTCAAAATACGGTATGCTCACGAACGGAACTCCCCATCCGCTTCGCCCGTGAGTTCGCTGATCTTGGCGCAGAAAGCCTGGGTGCGCGAGCCAACGCCCTTGCCCAAAAGCTCTGCAGGCGAGCCGTGCTCCACGATCCGGCCCTTCTCCATGAAGATGAACTCGTCGGCCAGGCTGGCGGAGAAGCTGATCTGGTGCGTCGCCATGATCATGGTCATGCCGCCCTGGGCCAGGGCGCGGATGACGGTGAGCACCTCGCCGATGAGTTCGGGATCAAGCGCGCTGGTGGGCTCGTCGAGCAGCATGACCTTGGGGTCCATGGCCAGCGCCCGGGCGATGGCCACGCGCTGCTTCTGTCCGCCGGAGAGGTTGGCCGGATAGTGCGCGGCCCTGTCCACCAATCCGACGCGCTTGAGCTCGGCCACGGCGCGCTCAGTGGCGTCGAGCTTGCTCATGCCCCTGACCTTCATGAGCGCCACGCGGACGTTTTCCAGGGCGCTCAGGTGGTCGAAAAGATTGAAGTCCTGAAAGATCATGCCCACCTGCTGGCGGAAGGAGCACAGTTCCTTCTTGCTCCCGGCGTTGACCTCGCGGCCCTCCAGCAGGATGTGCCCGGAATCCGGCGGCGTGAGGAAATTGAGGCACTGCAGGAGCGTGCTCTTGCCCGCGCCGGAAGGCCCGATGAGCACCTTCACCCGGCCCCGGCCAATGTCCAGGTTCACAGAGTCGAGCACGCGGTTGCCGCCGAGCACCTTGATGAGGTTCCTGGCCTCCAGAATGGGGGTGTTTTCGCTATGCTGGGACATGAGGTCAGACGGCTCCTTGGCGCGTGTAGCCCGCGATGCGGACCTTGTTTTCCAAAATGGAGAGGCCCTTCACCCCGACCCAGGTGAGGACGAAAAAGATGATGCCCGCGACGAAGGACATGCTCACAGGCTCATGCGTGGTGGAGGCGATCGCGCGCATGCGGCCCATGATCTCCACGACGCCGATGGTGAAGGCCAGCGCGGAGTCCTTGAGCAGGATGGAGTACTCATTGCTCCAGGCGGGAATCGACAGGCGCAGGGCCTGGGGCAGGACGACGGTGCGGATGACCTGGCCGTCGGTCATGCCGAGCGCCCGCCCGGCCTTGAGCTGGCCGGCTGGCAGCGACTGGATGGCGCCCCGAAAAATCTGCGACTGGTAGGCGCTGGAGGTGAGGCCCAGAACCATCACGGCGGCCACGAAGGGGCTGTCGAGCCCAATGCCCGTCAGACCCGGCAGACCGGACAGCCAGGCCAGCAGGCCAAAATAGAAGATATAGAGTTGCACCAGGATGGGGATGCCGCGAAACAGCCAGACATAGGTGGCGACCATGCGGCGCACGGACCTTGGGCCATAGACTTGGAGCACGGCCAGGGGCACGCCCAGGGCCAGTCCCAGGAGCATGGCCCCGACAATGAGCCCGGCGGTCCAGACCACACCGCCCAGCATATAGGGCAAGGCCTCGTGGGCGGCGGTGAAGGCGACGTTGAAATCCATGCGTTTGTTTGGCTGTCCTGATGGGTTGCGGTGAGCCGGGCCTGAAAAGGCCGAAAGGCTTCGGCGGAATTCCGAAGCCTTTCGGTTTGTTTTTCAGGCGCGGAGGCGGGGCTAGTCGATGTCGTACTTCTTCTTCAACTCCTGCCAGTACGGGTCGGCCATGAGCAGCTTGAGGCCCTCGTTGACCTTTTTCTGCAGTTCCACGTCGTCCTTGCGCATGGCGTAGCCGTAGTTCTCGGCCGGGGCGTCGAACGTGCCGACGACCTTCGCGTTCTTATCCTTCTTGAGCACTTCCTTGGCGATGGTGTTGTCCATGCCGGAACCGGCGATGCGGCCCACGGGCAGGTCCTGCATGGCCAGATCGGAGGAGTCGTACTGCACCAGCGTGAACTTCATGCCGGGCTTCTTGGACAATTCCTCAAGGTACTTGGCGGTGACGGTGCCGCGCTGCACACCGATCTTCTTGCCCGTGCTGAGCATCTGCTGCAGGGTGGCCTTGTTGTCGCCCTTCACAACCAGCACCTGGGTGACCTTGTAGTACGGGTCGGAGAAGGCGACGCGCTCGGCGCGCTCGGCCGTGGCGCTCATGCCGGAGCAGATGATGTCGATCTTCTTGGCCTCAAGGGCGGGGATGATGGCGGACCACTCGACAGGCTGATGCTTCACCTTGAAGCCCATCTTCTTGCCGATCCACTCAATGGCCTCAACGTCGAAGCCGACCGTCTTGCCCTCTTTGTCCACAAAGGCATACGGGGGGAAACCGCCGCCGTCGAAGCCGTTGACGATGGTTACTTCCTCGGCCGCGGGCTTGGCGGCGGTGGCGTTGTCGGCGGCCTTCTCGGGCGCCTTCTGGCAACCCACCAGGGCCAGCCCCAGAACCAGGGCGACTGCGAATGCAAGACGTTTCATACGTGAACCCCTTTGTACGTTCTCTGTGGTGCGGATCATCCCCCGAAGCGCCGCGCGCCCCCAGGGCAGCCAAGCCATTATCGAGTGCGCATAACAGACTGCGTCCCCACAGGCAAGAACCCGCGGGGACGCAGCAATTCGCGAAACGGCCAGGCCTTAGGCCTGGCCGTTGGGGGCCACGTCGCTCACGGCGCCGTCGAGGATTTCCTCGGGGGCGTCCTCGGCCTGGTCGTTCTTGCCGGAAAGGGCCCGCGCCAGCGCGGTGGTGTCGAGGGCCTTCTCCCACTT
>JARLHQ010000005.1 GCA_031292175.1 Humidesulfovibrio sp. | reverse complement strand
GACTCAAACGAAAGAGCCAGCGAGTTGCCCCGCTGGCTCCACGAATACAACTTCTACAGAAATCACTCTGCGTTACAAAACAAACCGCCCATCAGCCGAGTCGGTGAGGTTGTGAACAACGTCTTGCAACTCCACAACTAGACGACTATCCGTCACGTACAAAACGGGCCATCTGGCCCGGCACTTTGAGGACATAGCATGAATCCCAGATGGCTCAAGACGCTCAAGGAATACACCGAAGCGCTGCTCGTGGCCGTTTTTCTGGCCCTTATCATCCGCTCCTTCGTGGTGCAGGCTTTCAAGATTCCCACGGGCTCCATGCTGGAGACCCTGCAGATCGGCGACCAGCTTCTGGTGAGCAAGTTCCAGTACGGGCTGCGCATGCCCTTCACGCATAAGGTTCTCGTTCCGGTGTCCGAACCCGGGCGCGGCGACATCGTCGTCTTCCAGTACCCGTTCGACAAGAAGCTTGACGCCACCCGGCCGCAGCTGAGCGACGTGGACTTCGTGAAGCGCATCGTGGGCCTCCCCGGCGACACGGTCGAGGTGCGCGCGAAGGAGGTCTACGTGAACGGCCAGCACGTCACCGGCCCGTACATCCAGCACGTGCGTGAGGACGTGGAGCCGAACCCCCTGCCCGAGGGCCATCCGGCTATCACCATCGATCCCAAGGCCTACTTCGACCACTGCGAGGACGCCACGAGCATCTGCCGCGCCAAGCGTGACTGGATGCCCAAGATCACCGTGCCCGAGGACCACTACTTCGTCATGGGCGACAACCGCGACGAGTCCTATGACTCCCGCTTCTGGGGCTTCGTCCCGCGCGAGGACATCAAGGGCAAGGCCATGGTCATTTACTGGTCCTGGACCGGCCCGACCAACATCCGCTGGAGCCGCATCGGCCGCATCCTGCACTAGCAGGCCGCGCGGCGGACCGCCGGAGCGGGCACAAGAGGGGACGCGCCGTGCATGAGCGCACGCGGGCCATGCTGCTTCTGGCCGCCACGGCGCTCATCTGGAGTTCCGGCGGCCTGGCCATCAAACTTGTGGCGCTGCCGCCCCTGGCCATCACAGGGGTGCGCAGCGCGCTTTCGGCTCTCACGCTCGCCGCGCTGTTCCGGGGCAGACTCTCCTTCCGCCTCACCCCGGCGCGGGTCCTGGCCGCGCTCAGCTACGCCGGGCTGCTCATCACCAACGTCGTTGCCACCAAACTCACCACGGCGGCCAACGCCATCCTGCTCGCCTACACCGCGCCGGTGTACGTGGCCGTGCTCGCCCCGCGCCTGCTGGGCGAGAGGACGCGCCCCTCGGACTGGCTGTTCATCCTGGCCGTGCTCGGCGGCATGGCGCTCTTCTTCCTCGACCGCCTCTCGGCCCAGGGGCTCTATGGCAACCTCGTGGCCATGGGCTCCGGCCTGTGCTACGCTGGCTTCACCCTGGCCATGCGCGCCCAGAAGGACGCCTCGCCCGTGGAGTCCGTGCTTCTGGGCCACGTGCTCACGGCCCTGGTCGGCCTGCCGTTTCTGCTCCACAGTTGGCCCAGCGCCCAGGGCTGGCTGGGGCTGGCCTATCTTGGTGTCATCCAGCAGGGCGTGTCCCTTGCGTTCTACGTCTGGTGCATCAAACGCCTGGGCGCGCTGGAGGCCATCCTCGTCATGACGCTTGAGCCTATTTTGAACCCAGTCTGGGTGGCGCTCGGCGTAGGTGAGCTGCCCGGACTGTGGGCCTGCCTGGGCGGAGCCGTGGTCGTGGGGGCCGTGACCCTGCGTACCCTGGTCCAGGCGCTGGCTGCGAATGGCCCTGCGCTCGATAGCGCTGGGCAAACGACCTGAGATCGCCTACGCTGGCCGTGTCCTCTGGGCCGCGCCCAGCCAGATGCGCCACCAGGCCTTAAGACACCAAATCAGACACGCGCGGACACAGGGGACGATCTGCCCGACACCCAGCCAACCGGAGGGGACAGCATGGCGTCAGGAGCGACAGCCCGAAAGCGTTTGGGGCCGTCATGGCTGCGCCTTTGCGCGGTCGTCTTTGTGGTGCTGTCCGTCCTGCTTGCCGGTTCACACCCGGCAGAGGCGCAAGGGCCCGTGGTCAAGCGTGGGCTGGTGCTCCTGGTGCAATTTCCTGACGTGCCCCACGATGTGGACCGCGATTTTATCCAACAGCGTTTCGCAGGCCATTTGAACCGCTATGTCCAGGAGATGTCCGGGGGCAAGGTCACGCTGGACGTCGAGGTGGCGCCGACTTGGCGCACCATGCCGAAGCCCATCGCCCAGTACCGCATCTCGCCACACAATCTGGAGGTGGACAAGTCGCGCGTGGCGGCGCTGATCAACGACGCCCTGGAGACCGCGGACCCGAATGTCGACTTTGACAGCTATTCGTTCATCGCCCTTGTGCTGGGCGCGAAGGCGTCGGAATACGGCATGGTGGGGCTTTGCGGATATCCTGGAATGCTGGGCTGGAGCACGGGGGAGGTTTTTCGCACCCGAAGCGGCAGACCGGTGCATGGAGGCGTGGCCATATTCACCAGCCAAGCGCACCTGGGGACCCTGTTCCACGATATCGCGCACATCCTCGGCGGCGTAAAGGATGGCAGGCGTGTGCTGCCCTGCCTGTACGACCACGACTTGCAGGCCAAGCCCGGCCCGGTGCGCGAGACCTTCCTCAACGCGATCATCAACATGGGGTTCTGGGATCCCATGTCGTGCCATTTCCATAAGAGGGAGCTGCCGCCTCCCGGCATCTCCTCCTGGACCAAGCTGCGCCTCAACTGGCTCGACACGGCCCGGGTCGTGGTCATCCAACCGGGACAGCGGGCGGAGGTGCTTCTGGGCCCCCTGGAGGACGCCTCGGCCCAGACCGTCGCGATCAAGATCCCCATTTCCGAAAGCACCTACTACCTCATTGAAAACCGGCAACCCATCGGCTTCGACAAAAATCTGCCGGGCAGCGGCGTGCTTATCATGTACGCCGACGACCGGGTGGCCGAGTGCCGCCACGGCAGGGCTCCGGTCAAGCTCATGAACGCCGATCCCTCCGCAGCGCATTTGGAGGGCGCGGCCTATGACGCCGGGTCACACAACGTGTTCCAGGACACGAAAAACAACGTGCAAATCCGAATCCTGGAACAGGTCGACGGCTCATTCAGAGTCCTCTTCGGCCCGCCATAGGGCCGGACCTGCGCAGCCTTCCCCGATGCGCACAACATATCCATGCTGGCCGCTGCCTTGAAATTGTCTAGGCAAAACAAGGCGGATCGGCTAAACTCCGCGCGAGATCGCATGCACAGAGTCCTGAAGGAGCGCCCATGATCGCCAAAGTCCGCACCGCCGCCCTGCTCGGCATTGAGGCCGTGCCCGTGGCCCTGGAAGTGGACTTGGCGCGGTCCGGCATGCCCGCCTTCACCCTGGTCGGCCTGGCCGAGGGCGCCGTGCGCGAGGCCAAGGAGCGCGTGCTTTCAGCCCTCAAGAACGCCGGGCACCGGCTGCCGCCCGCACGCATCACCGTGAACCTTGCCCCGGCGGACCTGCGCAAGGAGGGCAGCGGCTATGACCTGCCGCTGGCCCTGTGCCTTTTGGCCGCGGCGGAGGGCATCAACGCGGAGCGCTTGGACGGCTGGTGCTTCGCGGGAGAACTGTCCCTCGACGGCGGCCTGGGCCCTGTGCCGGGCATCCTGCCCCTGGCCATCATGGCGCGGGACCAGGGCGCGCGCGGACTCATCGTGCCGAAGGAAAACGCCGCCGAGGCCGCCGTGGTGCAAGGCCTTGCCGTGTACGGGGCAGCGAGTCTGGCTGAGGCCGTGGGCATCGTCACCGGGGAGCTGACCCCGGAGCCGGCCAACGTGGACGTGGACGCCCTGTGGAGCGGACAGACCGCGCACGAGGGCGACTTCGCCGAGGTGAAGGGGCAGGAACATGCCAAGCGCGCCATCGAGATCGCGGCCGCGGGCGGGCACAACCTGCTCTTCGTCGGTCCGCCGGGCAGCGGCAAGACCATGCTCGCCCAGCGCATCCCCACGGTGCTGCCCCCGCTGACCTTCGACGAGGCGCTCGAAGTCACTAAAATCTATTCCGTGGCCGGGATGCTCCCGCGCGAGGCCGCGCTCGTGGTGCGCCGCCCTTTTCGCCCCCCGCACCACACCATCTCCGACGCCGGGCTCATTGGCGGTGGTGCGACCCCCAGGCCGGGCGAGGTGTCGCTCGCGCACCGGGGCGTGCTGTTTCTCGACGAGCTGCCGGAGTTCAAGAAGCATGTGCTGGAAGTCCTGCGCCAGCCGCTGGAAGACGGCCGGGTGACCATCTCGCGCGCGGCGATGTCCCTCACCTACCCGTCGGACTTCATGCTCGTGGCGGCCATGAATCCCTGCCCCTGCGGCTATCTGACCGACGACCGGCACGTCTGCTCCTGCCAGCCCTTAAGCATCCACAGATACCGCTCGCGCATTTCCGGCCCGCTCATGGACCGCATTGACCTGCAGGTGGAGGTGCCCGCCGTGCCATACGAAGACCTGCGCGCTCCGCGCGGCGCCCGCGACTCCGCCACCATGCGCGCGGGCATCCTGCGCGTGCGGGCCGTGCAGGCCGAACGTTACAAAGGGCAGCGCATCCGCCTGAACGCCGACCTCACGGGCGCAAGCCTGGAACGCTGGTGCGCCGTGGGCGCTGCGGAGCAGCAATTCCTGGAGCAGGCCGTGCGCCGCCTGGGGCTTTCGGCCCGGGCCTACACGCGCGTGCTGCGCATCGCCCGCACCATCGCGGACATGGAGGAGGCGGAGAGCCTCGCCATTGGCCACTTGGCCGAGGCCATCAACTTCCGCACCATGGACCGCGTGAACCAGCCGCAGGCATAGCGGCGCTTTGGACCAGGAGCCTTTCCGATGAACCATCTCGATGTTCTGGTGCTCCCCCGCGACCCCACAGGAAAGCTGCCGCCGCTCAACCCGGTGCTGCTGCACGACGAGACCGAGGCCGTGCTCGTGGACTGCGGCTGCACGGGCTTTCTGCCCCTTGTTGAAAGCGCGGCCAAGGCCAAGGGCGTGGACCTCGCACGGCTCACGCGCGTGTTCATCACACACCACGACCATGACCACATGGGCGCGCTGGCGGCGCTGAAACGGACCTATCCGCGCGCGCAGGTTCTGGCCTCGGCCGAGGACGCGCCGTACATCCAGGGCGAACGCAAATTCCTGCGCCTGGTTCAGGCCGAGGCGCTTTTCGACAGCCTGCCCGAGGATAAAAAAATAGAGTCCCTGCGCCTCCAACAGACCGTGGCCGCCGTGGAACCCGTGCGCGTGGACGCGACTGTGGCGGACGGACAAGTCTTCCCCTGGTGCGGCGGCATTGAGGTCGTGGCCACGCCGGGACACATGCCCGGGCACATCTCGCTTTACGCGCGGGAAAGCCGCACGCTCATCGCCGGGGACGCCCTGACCGTCGTGGACGGCCGGCTGGCCCCGGCCAATCCCCGCTTCACCCTCGACCCTGCCCAGGCGCGGGCCTCCATGCGCAAGCTCCTCGACTACGACATCATTCGCCTGGTCTGCTACCACGGTGGCGTGGTCGAAGGCGACATCCGCCAAGCCCTGCGGGACGCGCTGGAGGCCTAGCGCGTTCCCGCCTCCGAATCAGCTTGGCCTCCGGGCTCAGGGCATGGCGGGCAAAAGCCGCCTTACGGCATCTTCACGTTGATCTTGGTCAGGATCGCGCTCAGCTCCTGCGTATTGCACACGTACTTATGGGTGTAGGTGTACGTCGCGCCATCCACGATCACCTTGGCCACACCAGGGTCGGGGTCGGTGTTGATGATGACGGTCGAGGCGTTTTTGTGCGTGATCATCAACTGCCATATCGGCTTCAGGTCATGGATATTTCCCTTGCCATCCTTGACCTTGTTGTTCCCGTTCAAAATGGACAGGGCATCCTTGAACACCACGAAAATCGGCGTGATGCTCTTTTCTGTGAGGACCATCTGGTACCAGTTGAACTCGTCCCAGCACCAGTTCGACTTGAGCCACGGCTCGGAAATCAGGAACACCATGTAGTCGCACTTGCTCATGGCGCTCTTGTAGAATGTGTCCCAGCAGGGATTGCTCATCTTGTAGATGCCGAGGTTCTGGTCCCAAGTGTACTTCGTTTCCACATCGTTTCTTAATGATTCCGCGTCGATGTAGGTGAAGTACGGATCGGTCTGCTCCGTTTTCTTGTACTTGTCCATGATGTCCTTGCGCAGCTGCATGGCGAATTCGAATCCGCCAGCGGCCGCTCCAAAACTCAACAGAACTCGTGTTTTTTCAAATGCGGGCATGCTGTCCTCCTCTGGTTGAAGGTGAATACGGGTGCAGCCACCGGGCTCCCGCGGGAGGCCATCCCCCGCCAGGGTCGTGCCCGTTTGCGTCCTACGAACCAGTTTGTGCCGGACTCCACCAGGAAGATTGTTGCGCCCTCTTTGATTCCATCGTCTCGGCCAGCCTTTCGCAGATTCGATATAGCATGACGCGTAACACACCCCATACAGCCTCGTCTAGAAAAATCGCACGCCGTTATCAGCTTGTTTATATTTATTGCGGCAGGTGTGGGGGAAGAAGCAACCGCAAGACCGTGGCAAGGCCGTCGTGTCGCACAACGACACGCCGCCAACAGCATTACCCGGGCCCCTGGCCTCCAAGTTGCGCGGCATCATCAGCGACATGAATCGCCAGGGCTAGTCCCAGACGGGATGCCAACCAAAAAGGGGGAGGGGCCAGTGCGGCCCCTCCCCCTTTCGCGTCCCCAGGCGGGACGGGCTAGCGGAGGCCCTTGGAATTCAGGAATGCGGTGTACTTTTTGTCCGTGCCCATGATGTGCTTCACCAGCCAGTCCTTCAAAAAGCGCATGATGTCCATGGTCACCTTGGTCTTGCCGCTCTTCAGCGCGGCTTCGAAGTCCAGCACCTGCTGCACCAGCTTGGCATGGAGTTCCTTGTGCGCCGCCGTGCCCGGATAGCCATAGCGGTCGAAGTACTCCTCCTCCTGGCCGAAATGCTTCACCGTGTATTCCTTGAGACGCGCCACCACGCCCACGAGCACGGCGTCGGACTTGCGGGCGCGCATGCCCGCGTGCAACTCGTTGATGAGCCCCAAAAGCACCCGGTGCTGCTCGTCGATAAGGCGGATGCCCACGGAAAGGCCGTCGGTCCAGGTCATGAGCTGCTCGGAGGAGGTGACGCTCGTGAGCTTGCCGCTGGCCATGGCCTGGATGATGGAGTCCAGTTCCTCAGCCAGGCCGGAGATCTCCACCACCACGAGGCTCGAACGCTCCACGCTTTCGGCGGTCTGTTTCGCCACCTGATTCACTTCGGCCACGCTGCGGTTGATCTCCTCGCTCGTGGCGCTCTGCTCCTCGCTCGCTGTGGCGATGGAGGCCACCTCAAGGGCGGTCTCCTGCACGATGTCCACGATCTCTTCCATGGCCCGGCCGGACTGTTCGGCCACGCTGGCGCTCTCCACGATGTCGCCCGCTGCGGCGTCCACGGCGAGCACGTTTTCCCGCGCGCGCTCCTGGATGCTGCGCACGGAGTCGCCCACCTGCTTGGTGGCGACCATGGTCTTCTCGGCCAGCTTGCGCACCTCGTCGGCGACCACGGCAAAGCCGCGCCCGGCGTCGCCCGCGCGCGCGGCCTCGATGGCCGCATTGAGCGCCAGCAGGTTCGTCTGGTCGGCGATGTCCGAAATGACGCCCAGCACCTGGCCGATGCCCTCAGCCTGGTTGCCCAGCGTGGTCATGGTTTCCTTCAGGGTCAGGATACGCTCTTTCACGCGGCCGATGCTGCCCACGGCCTCGCGCACGCCGCGCGCCCCGGCCTGGGCGTTTCCCTTGGAGCGCTCCGCACTCTGGGCCGCGCTGCCGGTGTTGCGGGCGATCTCCAGGATGGCCTCGTTCATCTGCCCCATGGCCGTGGTGGTGTTCGCCACGCGCTCGCGCTGCACCGTCACGTCCTTGCCCACGCGCTCCATGTTGTCGTTCAGTTCGCGCACGGCGCTGAAGATGCGCGTGGCGGCGTCCTGGGCCTTTTGCGAGGCCGCGCTCATGTTCTCCAGAAGGTCGCGCACACTGGCCTCGGCGGCGCGGCTCTCGTTCAGCGCCCGCTCCACCTCTGCGGAGCGGCGCTCGGCCTCGGCCTCCTTGTCGCGCGCTGCGGCGATGGCGCCGTCCAAATGCTCCACCATGAGACACATGCCCTCGCGCAGGGCGGCATATTCCGCGGGCATGGACATGCTGGGGCAGGCGGCGGCGCTGCCCGAGGCAATGTCCTTGGCGTACGTATTGAGGACAACCAGCGGCAGCATCATCTGGCTGTGCACGGTCCAGAGCAGATACACCGCGGCCAGCATGGCCACGCAGAAAAACAGGCTGTGCACGAGGAGCGAGGATTCAGTCATGAGCCCATAGGCGAAGGAGGCGACGCCCCCGAGGAGAAGGACCACGGCGGAAACGACAATCCGCGTTTTGATGCTGGAGGTCTGAGCCTGGGGCATGAAAAACTCCTTGCAGATTGGAGACGTGGGGAAACCCGGCCAGATGTCCCGGCGGCGGTGCCCGGATTCAGGAACTTCTATCATTTCGGTATGCGAATCACAATACATTAGCCCCGCCCCAACCTTGCAGGAAAACAACAGGTGCGGTATGCCTCCATACTGGATCCCCTGGAAGCCGCGCCACAGCGCCACAAGGATGTGCGCCCATGCGACCCGTGCCATCCATCCGCCTCAAGCTGCTGTTCCTGGTTGTGCTGGCTTCGCTGCCGGCCCTGGGACTGGTGCTGTATTCCGGCCTGTCCGCGGAGCGTCAGGCCCTGCGCCGCGCGGAAGCCAACGCCGGGCTGATCAGCCGCAACCTGGCCCTGCGCCAGCAGCAGCTCACGGCCAGCACCCGACAGTTTCTGGCCACCCTGGCGCAGTTGCCCTCGGTGCGCAATCTGGACGGCAAGGCCTGCGCCCCCCTCTTCCGCGAACTCTTGACCGCCAATCCCGTCTACAGCGACATCGTCCTGAGCAACACCGATGGCCAGGTGCTGGCCTCGGCCAAGACCAACGCTTCCAACCTCAGCCTGCGCGACGCACCCTACTTCGCGGAGGTGCTCCGGACCAGGGACTTCGCCATCAGCGGCTACCGCAAGAGCCGCACCACCTGGCTTGATGTCATCGTCTGCGCCCTTCCGGTGCTGGGCCCCCGGCGCGAGGTGCTGGGCGTCGTTTCCACCGGCCTGCGCCTGGACATCTTCGACGAGATCGTGCGGGACATTGAACTCCCGTCCGGATCAACCGTGTTCCTGGCCGACAGCCAGGGTCTGCGGCTGTTCAACCGCTATTACCCCACCTCCCGGCCGGACCTCTATCCCATAGGCGGGCCTGTCACCTTGAGCCAGCGCAAGCGCCTGAAGGATGCCGCCAGTGAGAGCCCGTTCTACGCCCTGGACCTGCGCAACCAACGCCGCCTGTATGTCGTGCAGGAGTCCCGGCTGCGCCCGGACGCCCCCCCATACCTCTATGTTGGCGTGAGCCTCCCGGTGCGCACCCTCATCGCCGAGGCGCGCAAGGGCTTGCTGTCGAGCCTGTTCGTGCTGGCCACGGCCGCCCTGTTGACGGGCCTGGCGGCCTGGCTGGCGGGCAGAAAGATCTTCGTGGAGCGCATCGAGCGTTTGGCCTCCGTGGCGGGCCGCTTCGCCGCGGGCGACCTTTCGGCCCGCACCGGCCTTTCCGCCAAACGCGCGGGCCGGGACGAGCTGGGCCAGCTGGCCCAGGCGGTCGACGGCATCGGCGAGGAGCTTTCCGCGCGCGAAGCGGAACGCGAGACCACGCTGAGCCGCCTGGCGCGCACGCAGTTCGCCGTGGACAACGCCGGGAACGAAATCTACTGGACCGATGAGCAGGGCCGCTACCTGTACGTCAACCGGCACGCGGCCGAGAGCCTGGGCTACACACCGGAGGAGCTGCAAGGCCGCTCGATGTTCGAGGTGGACCAGGACTTCACCCCGGAACGCTGGCGGGAGTTCGTGGAGTTGCTGGCCGCGCTTGGCCCGCAGACGGTGGAGACACGCCACCGCACGCGCTCCGGGGCCATCGTGCCCAAGGAGATAAACGCCAGCCTGGTGGCCGACGGCGAGTCCCGTCTCGTCTTCGGCTCCGGCCACGACATCAGCGAACGCAAGCGCCAGGAAGCCGTGCTGCACTCGCTTTTGGACGAGACCGTGGCCGTCACCGGCCAGGATTTCTTCAACGCGTTCACGTCCCAGCTGCTGTCCATTCTCGGGGTGCACGCCGCGTTCATCGGTGAGTATCTGGACTCGCCGCCAACGCGCATGCGCACCCTCTCCATCTCCAGTATCGACAACCGGCTGACGCCCATCGACTTCCCCCTCGCCGAAACGCCGGGACGGGACATTCCAGACAATGGCTTCCTCGTCGTCGCCCAAAACGTTCGCCAGCGGTATCCCGAGGCCGTATTCGTCAACGAGGAGGGCATCGAGAGCTACCTCGGCGTGCCCATACTCAACCCTAAGGGTTTGAAGATCGGGCACCTGTCCATCATGAGTAAGCGGCCCATGCCCGACGACCCCATGCTCATCTCCACGCTGCGGCTGTTCGCCCAGCGCGCCTCGGCGGAGATCATGCGCCTGCGCGCGGAGCGCGACACGCTGGCCTCCCTGCGCGAGAAGGAGGTGCTCCTGAAGGAGATCCACCACCGCGTGAAGAACAACATGCAGATCGTCTCCAGCCTGCTGAGCCTGCAAGCCCGGGACGTACAGGACGAGGCCGTGCTCGATCTCCTGGCCGAGAGCCGGGCGCGCATCCTGTCCATGGCCCTGGTGCATGAGGATCTCTACCAGACCGGCAACCTGGCCCAGGTGGATTTCCGCCACTACCTGGGACGTCTGGTCGAACGCGTGCGCACAGCCGTCGCCACGGCCTCCGGGGTCACCATCAAACTCGACCTGGCCGAGCTTTCCCTGGCCATCGACCAAGCCATTCCGCTGGGGCTTCTGTGCAATGAGTTGTTGACCAACGCGCTTAAGCACGCCTTCAAGGACCGTAAGCCCGGCACGGTGCGGCTGCTGCTGCGCCGCGAGGAAGGACACGCCAGCATCACCGTGCGCGACAACGGCCGGGGCCTGCCCGAAGGCTTCGTCCCTGGCGAGGGCAGCACGTTGGGCCTGCAGCTGGTGTGGTCGCTGGCGGGGCAACTGGCGGGCGAGGCCACGGCCCACACCGACGGCGGCGCGGTGTTCAGCGTGCGATTCCCCCTGCCATGAGCGGGCGCGCGTTGACGCCCCGGCGCGCGGCACGTAGAGTCAAAACATGAGCACCCAATCCCCCGGCACAGAGACCCAGGCTCTGCGCGAGAAGCATTCCGCCGCCTTGGCCTCCGTGCTGGCGGCTCTGGCCCTGACGGGCATGAAGCTCGTGGTGGGCCTCGTCTCCGGCAGCCTGGGCATCCTGTCCGAGGCCGCCCACAGCGGGCTCGACCTGGTGGCCGCCGGAGTCACCTTCTTCGCTGTGCGCTTCTCCGCCCAGCCGCCGGACCGCAAGCACCCTTACGGCCACGGCAAGGTCGAGAACCTCTCCGCCCTCGTTGAAACCCTGCTGCTGCTCGCCACCTGCGCGTGGATCGCCGTCGAGGCCGTGGACCGGCTGCTCCACCCCAAGCCCGTGGAAGCGACCCTCTGGGCCGCAGGCGTCATGGCGGTGTCCATCGTCGTGGACTTCACCCGCTCGCGCATGCTCATGGCCACGGCCAAGAAGCACAACAGCCAAGCCCTGCAGGCCGACGCCCTGCACTTCGCCACGGACATCTGGTCCTCGCTCGTGGTGCTGGCGGGCCTCGGCGCGCTGGTCCTGGCCGAGAGGCTTGACCCGTCCACGCTCGCCGGCCAGTGGCTGCGCCGGGCGGATTCCCTGGCCGCCCTGGCCGTTTCCGGCATCGTGCTCTGGGTCAGCGTGCGCATGGGTCGGCAGGCCGTGGACGTGTTGCTGGACGCGGGCGTGCAGGAGGCTCAGGACGGCATTGAGAAGGCCGTGGCTGGACTGGCGGACGTGCTCTCCGTGCGCCGGGTGCGCGTGCGCCAAAGCGGCCCGGCGAGCTTTGTGGACATGCTGCTCGGCGTGCGCGCGGGCCTGGGGCTGGAGGACGGCCACCTTGTGGTGTGCCAGGCGCGGGCCGCCGCCCAGGCTGCGCTGCCCGGCGCGGACGTGCTGGTGGAGCTGCGCCCGGAAGAGGACGGCGCGGCGGGACTGCTGGACCGCGCCAAGGCCGTGGCCGACACCTTTGATCTGGGCGTGCATGACCTGGATTTGCGCCAGGCGGACGGCGTGCTGCTTTTGAACCTGCATGCCGAGGTGCCGGACTCCCTCTCCCTGGCCGAAGCACACCGGCGCATCAACGAGATGGAGGCCAACCTCCGGCGCGTGCTGGGCAATGCCTGCCGCGTGGTCACGCACATTGAACCCGTGGGCGCGCATCCCGGTCCCTCCCCCGAGGACCCGGACAGCGCCGGGGCCATGCGTCAGGCCATCGCCGAGGTGGTGGACGAGACGCCCGGCGTGTGCGACCTGCACGGCCTCGTGCTTCTGCGCTCCGGCGCGCGGGTGTCCGCCTCGTTTCACTGCCGCATGCATCCGGACACCCCCATCACCCTGGCGCACGACCGCACCGTGGCCCTGGAGGCCGCCCTGCGCGCGCGCCTGCCCCAACTCATCCGCATCACCATCCACATGGAGCCGGACAAGACCGCCTGAGCCCCGCGGCTTGACAGCCCAACCCCAGCGGGCTAGCCACAGGATAACCCGAACTTCGCCAGACATCCTTCGGGTAACGGAAGACGGTGCGGATCCGTCGCAGACGCGTTGCTCTAACCGGGCAAAACGCCGGTCTGGCGACACAGAAACGCCCCCCCGGCGTGCTTCCGCTGGACTTTGCGCCAGCGTGCTCCCGCCTTCCTCGCCTTTCGCTCCCGCGCGCGGCCTTGCAGTTCTGACCCAGACTGGACGACCGGAGGTTACCCGCATGCTGACGCACACTTTGGGCTTTCCCCGCATGGGCGTGGCCCGCGAACTCAAAACAGCATTGGAGGCGTTTTGGGCGACCGGACCAAGCCACGAACGGTGCCGCGAATCGAACCATGAGCCGGACCGCGACCCGAACCGGGAGGCCCTGCTCAAAACAGCGCGCGCGCTGCGTCTGCGGCACTGGACCCAGCAGGTCCAGGCGGGCATCGACCTCGTGCCTGTTGGCGACTTCTCCCTCTACGACCACATGCTGGACATGACCGTCCGCCTGGGGCTCGCGCCCCGCCGTTTCGGCCGCTCCGACGGCCCCGGCGACCTGGATCTCTACTTCCGCATGGCCCGGGGCGGCGGCGAGGGCCAGGACCAGGCGGCCATGGAAATGACCAAATGGTTCGACACAAACTACCACTACATCGTGCCCGAGCTTTCGCGCGGGCAGAGCTTCGCCCCGAACGCCCGCGATCTGCTGGACCAGCTGGCCGAGGCCCGGGCCGCGGGCTTCCACACCAAGGCGGTCCTGCCCGGCCCCTGCACCTTTCTGCACCTGAGCAAGAGCCTGGACCTCGGCTTCGACCGCTTTGAGCTCCTGCCCGCCCTCACCGAGGCTTACGCCAGGCTCCTGAACCAGCTGGCAACCCAGGCGGACTGGATCCAGCTCGACGAGCCGGTGCTGGCCCTTGATCTGCCGGAGCACCTGTCGCGTAAATTTCGGGCCACCCTGGCCAAGCTCATCCCGGAGGCGAAGCCGGCCCAAGTCATGCTCGCCACCTACTTCGGCGGCGTGGAACACAATGCGGGCGTCTATTCCGGCCTGGGGCTGAGCGCCCTGCACCTGGATCTGGTGCGTGCGCCAGAGCAGCTGCCCGGCGTATACGCGCACCTGGCGCCGCACACGGCCCTGTCCCTGGGCGTGGTGGACGGGCGGAACATCTGGCGCGTGGACGCGGAGCGCGCCCTGGCCATGCTGAACGACGCCGTGGCGGCCCTTGGCCCGGAGCGCGTGCTTGTGGCGCCGTCCTGTTCCCTGCTGCACTGCCCTGTGGACCTGGAAAGTGAGACACGGCTTAGCCCCGAGGTGCGCCAGTGGATGGCCTTCGCCCTGCAAAAATGTGGCGAGGTGCGCCAACTGGCCGACTGCGCGGATGGCCTGGACCGCAGCCGGGGCCTCTCCTGCGCGGACTGGCTGGCCGAAAACGCGCGCGTCCAGGCCGCGCGGCGCGCAAGTCCGTTGCGGAACAATCCGTCCGTGGCCCGGCGTTTGGCCGCGCTCACACCGGACATGCTCGCCCGGCCCCTGCCTTACCGTGAGCGGGTCCGGCTCCAACGCGCGGCCTTCAGTCTGCCCCCGCTGCCCACCACCACCATCGGTTCCTTCCCGCAGACCATGGAGGTGCGCTCCGCCCGGGCGCGGCTCAAGAAGGGCGAGCTCTCGCCCGAGGCATACCGGGACTTCATCAAGGACACCATCCGCGACGCGGTGGGCATTCAGGAACGCCTGGGGCTGGACGTGCTGGTGCACGGCGAACCGGAACGAAACGACATGGTGGAGTACTTCGGCGAACAGTTCGAAGGCTTCTGCTTCACCCAGAACGGCTGGGTGCAGAGCTACGGCTCGCGTTGCGTCAAACCGCCGGTGGTCTACGGCGACGTGAGCCGGCCCGGACCCATGACCGTGGAGTGGAGCCGCTTCGCCCAGTCCCTGACGCCGAAGCCGATGAAGGGCATGCTCACCGGCCCGGTGACTCTTCTGTGCTGGAGCTTCGTGCGCGACGACCAGCCCAGGGCCGAGACCTGCCGCCAGATCGCGCTGGCCCTGCGTGACGAGGTGGCGGACTTGCAGGACGCGGGCATCAGGGTCATCCAGATCGACGAGCCCGCCCTGCGCGAGGGCCTGCCGCTCCGGCGCGCGGACTGGGACGGCTACCTGCGCTGGGCCGTGGACGCCTTCCGCCTGGCCGTGGGCGCGGCCACGCCGCAGACGCAGATCCACACGCACATGTGCTACTGCGAGTTCAACGAGATCGTGGAGTGGATCGCGGCCCTCGACGCCGACGTCATCAGCATCGAAGCCAGCCGCAGCCGCATGGAGCTTCTGGAGGCCTTCCGGCGCTTCCGCTACCCCAACGAGATCGGCCCCGGCGTGTACGACATCCACAGCCCGCGCGTGCCCAGCGCGACGGAGATGCTGGGCCTCATCCGGCGCGCCGCAGAGGTCATCCCCGCCGAGCGCTTGTGGGTGAACCCGGACTGCGGGCTCAAAACCCGCGCCTGGCCTGAGACCCTGGCCAGTTTGACGAACATGGTCGAGGCCGCACGGCTGGCGCGCCTGGAACTGGCCCATGCCTGATCCAATCCGCCCGGCGCATCCCGCATCCGGGCCGCCCGCCACGCCAGCAAATACGATTGCCTTGCCTGGCGAACTGCTATACGCCATGAAATACAGTGGCGCCTTTTCGCCTCTCCCCAGGTCAACTGTGCCGGAGGAAGACATGGCCCCTCAAGACAAGGACATCAGGGACATCAAGGATGTCCCCATCTGTGACGCCAGCCAGCTGGCGGAACTGGCTCCGGTCTCCATCATGTGCTTCAACAGCCAGGGAGAAATCACCTTCGTCAACGACTGGCACCTGCGGTATTTCGCCAGAAACGCGCGCGGCAAGGAAGACTATCTCGGCCACTCGATCTTCGGACTGCCGGGCATCGCCAGCGCCGGACTGACCCAGCAGATCGAAAAGGTCATGAACGGCCAGTCCATCCAGGCCGAAAACATCTTCACCTCGGAGTTCAGCGGCGGGCAAAGCGGCTATCAGACCCTGCGCGCCATCCCGATCAAGAAAGATAGTGAGTTCATCGGCGGCATCGTCATCCGCGAGGATGTCACCAACGACGTGCTCTCTGAGAAAAAAGTCATCGACTCCGAGCGCATGATCAAGGCCCTGTTGAACGCCAGCCAGGAATCGGCCATCCTGGTGGACCCGCAAGGCGTATTCCTGGCCCTGAATGACGAGGCCGCCCGGCGGCGCGGCAGCACAGTCCAGGAACTCATCGGGAAATCCTCATTCGCCTTTCTGACAGCCCCGCACGCCGACCACCGCAAGGAGAAGTTTGCGTGCGCCCTGCGCGAAAAAAAAACCATCTGCTACAAGGAGGAATTCGCGGACCGCATCTCCTCGGTCTGCATCTATCCCGTCATTGACGACTCCGGCGCGGTGTACGCCCTGGCGGGATTTTCCCAAGACATCACACAGCAGATCCGGCGCGAGCAGGAGCTGGTCAAGGCCAAAATGCTGGCTGAAAGCGCCACCATGATGAAGTCGCAATTTTTGGCGAACATCAGCCACGAACTGCGCACGCCCCTGAACGGCATCCTGGGCATGGCCCAGGTGGGCTTGGCTGGCCAGCCTTCGGAAGAGCACAAGGACTGCCTGGAGGTCATCCGCGAATCTGCCGTGCGCCTCACCAACGTCATCAACAATCTGCTGGATCTGGCGGACATCGAGGCCGGAGCGATTGAGCCCATTGTCAAAGAGTTCGATCTGATCGCGCTCATGCGTTCCGTCGCCAACACCTATTCGGTCCAGGCCAAACTGAAAGGCCTGACCCTCGACCTGAGCGTTCGGCACGACGTGCCCCGGCTGGTCTGCGGCGACGAATTCCGCGTGCGCCAAACCCTGGTCTGCCTTATGAGCAATGCGCTGAAATGCACATCCACGGGACGCATCGAGATGGGCGTGGCCCCTGCGAACATGGCACAAGGCCGTGCGGACGCAGCGGGCTGGGCCAACCTTATCTTTTACGTGGAGGATACCGGCGTCGGCATCCGCAAGGAAAAGATGGAGTCCATCTTCGACAGCTTCACCCTGGCGGAGGACGTCCTGACCAAGCGGCGCAGCGGCATGGGCCTCGGCCTGTGCATCGCCCGGAACCTGGTGACGCTCATGGGCGGCGACATCGCAGTCACCTCCGAACCGGGCAAGGGCAGCCGCTTCTTCTTCACCCTGCGCCTGGCGCTGTCCAGGACCGCGGTCGCCGTGGACGTCAAATCCGACGCCGCCGTCACAAAGCCGAGCCCCACGGGCAGGCGCATCCTGCTGGTGGAGGACGAGGTGATCAACCGCGTCATGACCACCACCCTGCTGCGCCGCAGGGGAGACACCGTGTTCGAGGCGGAAAACGGGGTGGAAGCCCTGCGCGCCCTGGACAAGGAGAAGGTGGACGTCATCCTTATGGACATCCAGATGCCGCTCATGGATGGCATCGAGGCCACGCACCACATACGCGGTGGGGAAGTGCCCGGCCTGGACAAAACCGTGCCGATCATCGCCCTGACTGCCTACGCCCGCGAGAAGGACAGAGCGCGTTTCCTGGAGCTGGGCATGGATGGTTTCGTGCCCAAGCCACTGGTTGCGGAGGAGCTGTTCCGGGCCCTGGACCAGTGCCTGCTTGAGCACGCGGCCCGAACGGAAAATTAAGGCTGGACGGCTAGCGCCCCACGCGCCGTTGCAGCAGCACGAAGTCAGCCAGGGCCAAAAGCGCCATGGCCCGCAAGACCGGAACAATGCGCGGAATGGCGCAGATGTCGTGCCGCCCTCCGATGGTGATGCGTCTGGCCGCGCCGTTGCGGTCCACGGTCCGCTGCTCGCGGGCGATGGACGGAATGGGCTTTACCGCCACGCGGACGACAAGCTCCTGGCCGCTGGCCATGCCGCCCAGAATCCCACCGGCGTTATTGGATAAAAATCCATCCGGCGTCATGGGGTCGTTATTCTGGCTGCCGGTGAGCCGCGCGGCCGCGAAGCCCGCGCCGATCTCCACGCCCTTCACCGCGCCCACCCCCATGAGGGCGTACGCCAGACGCGCGTCCAGCTTGTCGAACACGGGCTCGCCCAAGCCCGCGGGCACGCCCGTGACGCGCAGCTCCACGATGCCGCCGAGCGTGTCGCCCCCGGCCTTCACCTCGCGCACGCGCGCCTCCCAGGCGTCCACGCTGTCCGCATCCACGCTGAAAAAGGGCCGCTCCAGCGCGCCGTCGAAATCCCGCCCGCTCGCGGCGATGCCGCCCAACTCCACCGTGGCCGCGCACACGGCGATGCCCTCCGCGCGCAGCAGCTCCTGGGCGATGGCCCCGCCCGCCACGCGCGAGACGGTCTCGCGGCCGGAGGACCGCCCCCCGCCCCGGTAGTCGCGCACGCCGAACTTGGCGTCGAAGCCCAGGTCCGCGTGCCCCGGCCGATACACATCCATGATCGCCGAGTAGTCGCGCGAACGCTGGTCCTCATTCATGACGACGAAGCCGATGGGCGTGCCCGTGGTCTTGCCTTCGAACACGCCGGAGAGCAGGCGCACGGTGTCGGACTCCTTGCGCGCCGTGGCGGCGGGTCCGCCCTGGCCGGGCTTGCGGCGGTCCAGCTCCCGCTGGATGATGTCCTCGGAAAGAATGATGCCCGGCGGGCAGCCATCCACCACGCCGCCCAGGCCCACGCCGTGGGACTCGCCGAAGGTGGTGAGGGAGAAAAGTGTGCCGAAGGTGTTGCCGCTCATGGTTCCCGTCCTTGTGCTTGCTCTTCATCAAAAAAATCGAGGCAGGCCGTGGCCCCGGCCGAAAAGTCCGAACCGCCCGAAAGCTCCAGCGCAGGCACGCCGGAAAGCGCCTCCAGGCAGTCCGCCGCCGTGAGCCTGGCCGTTTTCAAGGCCGTGTCCAGATAAAATGCCCCCGGCGGCTTGCGCAGAGCCTCCAGCAGATCCGGGCGCAGCGCCAAATCCACGCGCCGGGCGCTGAGCGATCCGCCGCCGTGCCGCCAGTTCAGCACCACCAGCCCGGCCAGAGGGGCGGCCAGCCGGAAGCGCGAGTCTCCAGCCGTCCCGCCGCTGGAACGTGTCCCAAAACACTCGTCGATGACGGCATCGTACTTGTCCTCCACGGCGTAAAGCGCCGCCGTGGGCAGATCGGCGTAGGCCCGACGCAAGGCCTCAGGCAGGGCGCAGGCCAGAAGCGGCGACAGCTCCGGGTTGCCCAGGGCCGTGCCGGGGTTCAGCCGCGGGTGCTTGGGGATGCCGTGCAGCACCGGGGCCTGTCCCGGACGGGGCTCCACCAACACCCGGTCGTTGCTCAAAAAGTCGCAGCCGCGCGCCACCAGATGCAGGGCGAGGGTGCTCTTGCCCATGCCCGCGAACCCGCACAAAGCCAGGGCCTTGCCGCCAAGGGCTTGCGGGCGGGCCACCCCGGCGGCGTGGCCCAGCACCCAGCCTCGGGCCACGCGGCGCTCCATGTAGCGCGCGCACAGAAAGTTTACCAGCTGGTTGCGGTTCAGCGCGCAGGGACCGAGCGCAATGTTCACGCCGCGCCCGCCAAACACAAAGAGCATGCCCGTGGCCTGCTTGCGCACAATGCGCCCGCCACCGTCCGCGCCCGGCAGGTCGGCCGTGCGCTCCTTATCCGGCCGCTTGCCCGGCAGGTGCGGCCGCGTGGCCAGTTCCATGGGTGGAACCTCCACCGGGCTGTCGAGCAGCAGAAAATCCAGGTCCGCGGGAGCGGATTCCTCCGTCGCCGCAAAGGGCGCGAAATAGCCGCGCAGATCATTGATGACCGCCCCGGAGTTGGAACGCACGGAAAGCGTCAGCTCCTCCAGGCGCAAGCGGAAGGCGTATGGAGCGGACTCGCGCTCCGCCAGCACGCGGGCCAGGGTGTCGAAGGCGGCGGGTCCGCCGGACTGCGCGCTCACCGCTTAAGCTCCCGCAGCACATGGGCCGTGAACAACTGCGCGACGTCCAGGCCGCGCGCCTGCAAAAGCCCCCGGAAGCCGCCAAAGGCTGAGACCTCGAAGATGTAAGGCCCGGTCTCGGTGAGCGCCACGTCCACGCAGGTGAAGTCGAGACCGAAGGGCTCCTGCGCGCGCCGCGCCAAGTCGATGATCTCCCGGGGCGGATCGAAGGCGGCGTAGCGGCCGCCGTTCACGGTGCTGGTGCTCCAGACGGTTTCGCCTTCCGGAGAGCCGCCTGGGGTCTTGCGCCGGGCGTAGGTGCCCAGATACTCCCCGCCCAGGAAACATACGCCCAGATCCTGGCCGCGCAGCTCCACGGCCTGCTGGATGTACATGACCGGGTTCACGGCGCGGAAGGCCTCCAGGGCCGTGGCGATCTCGCTCGCGTCCAGGGCCTCGGCGTCAAGGAGCGCCATGCCGCGCGCCTTGGAGGTGAACAGAGGCTTGAGCACGGCCCTGCCGTAGACGCGCACGGCATCCAAAGCCTGTTCCGGGTCCTCGGTGACCGTTGTCGGCGGCAGGGGCATGCCCGCGTTCGCCAGGGTCACGGTGCAGGCCAGACGGTCCACCAGGCGCAGAATGCGTTCCGGGTCGGAAAAGCAGCGCACCCCGCGCGCGGCCGCCACGCGCAACATCTCCAGTCGGTCGATCATCCGCGGCGCATAGCGCTTGGCCACCTTCTTGACACACAGGGCGTCCAGGCTCGCAAGATCGAGTTCGCGGCCGTCCTGATCCCGGCACAAAAGCCGCCCGGAAGCGAAGTCGAGCCGCGCGTGGTCCAGGTCCACCAGCACACGCTCGCCGGTGGCGCGCCCGACGGCGTCGGCCAAGACTTCGGAGGACCAGCCCCCGGCTATTCCCACAACGGCGATGCGCACGGCGTTCCTCCCTCCCCCGGCCTAGTAGAACAGAATCGCCCTGGGCAGGCGGTAGGCCTCCCAGGGCGCGCCCGCGTGGGCCACCAGGCCTTCCATGAGATAGTGGGCACGCAGGAACATCTCCCGCGCGAAGTCGTAGTTGAGTTCAAAACGCGTGCTGGTCATGAACGAGCGCGCCAGGCCCAGGGCCAGGCGCGCCTGCCAGGCCTCGTCGCCGATGTCGTCGGCGAAGTCGCGCGAATGCTCGAAGAACGAGGCGATCATATGGTTGATGCGCCACCGCAGGCCCGGCTCGAAGATGGGCATGCGGAAGAAGGACACCAGGAACACCGAGGCGTCCTGGATGAAGTCGCCCCTGTGGGTGCGGTGCAGATCCACATAATGCACGCGCGGCGAGCCCTGGTCGAAGACGATGTTATTCGCGTTGAAATCGCCGTGCAGCAAAACGGTCATGGGCGTGCGCAGCGTGCCCTCCACGGCGCGGCACTGCGCGACGAGCTCCTCGGTGGAGGGCACGGACACCGCGCCCAGGCTGCGCGTCTGGCGGAGAAAGTCCGGATGCACGTGCCGCACGGCGGCCATGCGGTTTTGCAACTGTTCCATGTAGTCCAGCGGCGACTCGCCGCGCTCCAGCGTGGAGCGCCAGATGTCGCCCACGGTCTGCTCGAACACGAAGATGGCGTCCTCCAGCACGTTCCGGTCGGCGGTGAGCACCACTTCGGTCCAGGTGCAGCCAGGCAGGAACTCCACGAGCATGGAGGCGCTGTCGCCCTCCTCATGGTAGCTGAAGATGCGCGGTCCCGTGCCCGGCGAGACCTTGGCCCAGAGCTCCAGGTTCTCGCGCTCGCGCCGGATCTTCTTCAGGTTGCCTTCCTTGAACACGCCGCCCTGTGTCGGATCGGTCGGAGCCGCGTCCTTGGGGCTCACCCGGCCGATGCGGCAGCCGGAGCGCGTGCCCCAGATGGACTGGAAGTCGATGTCCCCCACGTCGCCCTCGAACCCGGCGGTGGAGAGCGTCTGCTGCAGGGCCTGGAACTGCTCGATCTTGATTTTCTCGCCGATGACCGAGAAGAGCAGCGCCTCTCCGACGTTCAGAAGCGAGTCGCCGATGCGCTCCAGGTAGCGGAAGATGAAGATGGCGGTGACGCCGTTCTGCACGTCGCGCCCCTGGCGCAGCTCCTCCATGAGGGCGTCGAAGGCGTCCTTGTACAGCCGGTCCAGGTCGAACTCCGCCCGGCAGATGCCAAGCGCCCCGTTCACGTCCGCGCGGGAGCGCACCTCCAGGATGTGCGCCAGCGCCTCGTCGATGATGTCGAAGAGCGGGCCCGGATTGTGGCGCGTGAGCACCGAAAGATCCTTCAGGTAGCGCATCTGCCCGGCAATGTTCACGCAGTAGTCGGCGATGCGTTCCAGGTTGGCCGAAATGATCTGCAAACCCCGGATGCGGTCGATGTCGCGTTTGGAGAGCCCGCGCGCGCTGTGGATGCGCGAATAGCAGGCATCCTCGACGATGTTCTTGAGGTTGTCGATGTAGTCGTCGCGCGAGACGACCTTGTCATAGCCCGCGTGGGTGGGCGCGGCCGCGAAGGCGCGCGTCTCGGCCATCTGGCTCGTCACCTCAAGCACGAGGAAACGGAAATTTTCCTCCAACCCTTCCAGGCCGCTCATGTCAGACCTCGATCTTCAGGGTTTCCCCGGCCTTGGGCGCGTCCTCCTCCGGGCAGCGCCAGGAGATGGTGAGGGAGAGCCTTCCGGAGCCACCGCGCTTCCTGGCCTTCACCGTGAAGGTCAGCAGCTCAGCGGGCTGGAGCACGAACGGCTCGTCCCCGGCGGCCACGGCCAACCGCCCCTTGCCCAGGCCGTCCATCACGGCCTGAAGGTATTTGCGGATGCTTTCCGCGTCCTGCATGGATTCAAATACGAACTTCTGGTCGCCCATGTGCCCCCCTGTTGCCGCCTAGCCGTCCAGCCGGGCGGAGTATTCCTCGATGACACGCGCGCGGTCCATGTCCGCCACGATGAGCTTCTTGCCGATGGAGAGATCGTCCCAGGCGGGCTGGAGGCCGATCTCGCGATTGGCCTTGGCCGGATCTGTCCCGCCGCTCAGGGGCAGGGTCTTCTCGCCCATATGGGTGTCGTCGCCCATGAACACCAGCCAGCGGCGCTCGCCGTTGCCGCGCCGACGGTTCTTCTCATACAGGACGGAGATGAGGAACTCCGTGTAGCGCTGGGATTGCGGGTTCCACACCTCGTAGCCATCCACGTCGTAGTCGGCCAGCAGGATGGGCCAGAACTGCTCGGGGTGGGGGATGACCACCCCGCCGCCCAGACCGCGCGCCTCCTCGATGAACTCCGTGGTACGGTAGAAATAGCTGAGCGGGAACTGGATCTTGACCACGGCCTTGACCTCTTTCAGGAAGACCTGCACGCGGTTGGCCGTGATCTCACCCAAAAACGGCCGCAGGCCGTCCACAAAGTTGCGCACCAGCTTGTTCTTGATGGCGTCCACGGGCATGTCGCCTTCGTGGGCCTTGATGAGGGCTTCGAGCTTCAGACAGCAGATGCGCGCCAGGTCCACCAGTTCGGGCTCCGCGCCGGACTCGCGCGCCGCGAGGGCCAGCCGGGCCTCGTCGGGCTTCGTGATGGTGCTGAGGTAGTCGAAGAGCTGGCTGGAACGGTAGGCGTGGGTGTGCGCCAGCATGCTTTTCAGCACGTGCGCGTCGCTCAGCTTTTCAGTGCGGAAGTGCAGAAGAAGCTGCACTTTCTGATTGAATCCGCGCGAGTAGCAGTCCACCTCCACCCCGGAGTACGGGCCGTACTCCAGCAGCTCATTGTGCTGGGTGGGGATGATGAGGCTCTTGCGCATGGCCGGGTAACTGGCCTCGATGCGCCGCTTGATGAGCGGCAACGGCACGTGCTCAGGGTGCCAGTGCACGGCCAGGACCGAGTCCTGCGCGGGCTGGACCACGCCGGGCGTGAGGATGCGCGCCTCGGCCGCCGCGTCCAGGCGCGTGTCGATCAGACTGGCGAAGAGCCGCTCGTCAAACTCTGTGACGTCTGGCGTGAGGGGCTCGGCCGTCAGGGCGGTGCAGCCCTCGTGCTGATGCTGGCGCGTCATCCGTGCTCCTTGCCCGCCGTGCGGCGGGGTGAAATTTTCCGGCGGGTCTCAGCGGAACTGGACGTGGCAGGCCGACTTGCGGCGTTCCAACCGCGCCAGAACCTCGGCCAGAGCGGCCACGTCCCGGGCGGAAACGGCCCGACGCAGGGCGCGCGCCTCCTCCACAAAGGACCGGTTGGCCAGGGCCAGCTCCTTGGCCTCCAGGCCGCGCGGGGCCAGCAGCGGCTGGACGATGTCCGCCATGGAGTCGCACAGGGCCAGGAAAGACTCCAGCACCTCCGGCGCGGGCAGGGTTCCGGCCTCGGCCGCCTTCTGCAGCACCTTATAGTCTGCCTGCATGAGCTTCTTGAGCTGGCGGTACTTCTCCCGCGCGCGCTCGGCCGCGTCCGTCTCGCGGGCATGGCCCATGGTCTTCTGGCCGCCGGCGTCGTGGGCCGATGCATGGGACTCCACGGCGCGCCTGGCCTTGAGCGTGAGCGCGTAGCCCGCGCCGCTGCGCTCGGCAAAAAGCTCCAGCGCGCGCACCTCCGGCGGAAAGCCGGTCAAAGGTCCGGTGGCCTCGGCGGGGCCCGCTTCCAAGGCGTTCGCCAAAAGCCGCAGAAGCCGCGGCAGATCCGCCTCGCTCACGTCGGTTTCAAGTCTCCAGGCGCTCATCGGAACCTCCCGGCCACCTTTGGCGCGGCCCGCATGCTACGAGATTCGCCCACGCCCGGCAACAGCGGGCTTGGCCCCGCCCAGGCGCGTAACCTCCGCCAAGGCCAGATCCACCAGTTCGGTAAGCGGCGCATCCGCCGGGAGTACGGCGTGGGCGCAGGAAAGATAGATGCCCCCGCGCTCGGCCAGCACCTGGCGCACCTCGTCCACCACGCCGCCGCCGGTCAAGGACGGCCTCTGGGCCGCCAGGGGGCTTTTCTCCAGCCGTCCGGCCAACACCTCGGCCGGGGCCTTCAAATAGAGCACAATGCCGCGTGCGAGCAGGTCGCAATTCTCCTGTGCAAGCACAATGCCGCCGCCGCAGGACACCACCTGGCCGGAGAACACGGAGACCTCGGCCAGGGCTATGCTCTCGGCCTCGCGGAAAGCCTCCCAGCCGCCCGCCTCCACCAGTTCGGCCACGGTTTTTCCCGTACGCAGACGCACGCGCCGGTCCGTGTCCACGAAGGGCCGCTTGAGCAGCGCCGCGAGCTTGCGCCCCAGGGTGGTTTTGCCGCTGGCCCGCGCGCCGATGAGATAGATGTTCCGCTCGCCCGACATGCTTGCGCCTCCCGCTTGTCCCGTCGCTAATGTCTGGCGACTGTACGGCAAATCCTGGCCGGAGACAAACATTCCAGGCACGGCGGGGCTGTCGGCGCGGCAGTGGGCGGAGCGGCCGGGAGGCGGCCTTGCATCCGCGCGCGCTTCAGCCTAGAATACGCCCCTTCCGGGCTCTGCCGGACCCATCCCACACGCAAGGAATACTAATGAAAACCGCTATCTTTGGATTCTCAGGCTCCGGCAAAACCGACATGTTCGCCGCCCTCGCGGGCGAAAAGGCCACAGCCGCAGGCAACCGCGCCATGGTCAAGGTGCCGGAGCCCCGCCTGGACCCGCTCATCAAGCTCTTCAACCCCAAGAAGATCACCTTGAGTGAGATCGAATACCTGGACGTGCCAGGCGGCGGCGGCAAGGGCAGCGGCCTGGGCGAACGCGTGCTGAACGACATCCGCCCCTACGACTGCCACCTGTGTGTGCTCGACGCCTTCTCCGGCCTCGTCGATCCCAAGGAACAGCACGGCGCCGTTGAGGCCGACCTGCTCGTCAGCGACCTGGCCGTGGTGGAGAAGCGCCAGGAACGCATGGCCAGCGACAAGAAAAAGAACAAGGACCTCGTGGACGCCAAGGAAGAGGAGTGCCTGACCAAGGCCCGCGCCATGCTGGAGGACGAAAAGCCTCTGCGCCTGGACCCGGCCCTGTGCGCCGAACCCGCCATGCGCGGCTTCCGCTTCCTCTCCGCCAAACCCATCCTCTACGTGTGGAACGTGGCCGAAACCGTCATGGACAGCTTCCAGGTCCCGGCCGATGGCGACGGCCAGATGCACATGAGCGTCTCCGCCAGGCTGGAGCGTGAGCTCGCCGCCATCACCGATCCCGAGGAGCGCGCCATGTTCCTGACCGACCTGGGGCTCACCGAGTCCGCGCTCGACAAGGTCATCAGCCGCACCTACAAGCTGCTCGGCCTCATGAGCTTCCTGACCGCGGGCGACAAGGAGGTGCGCTCTTGGCCGGTGCGCGTGGGCGCAACGGCTCCCGAGGCCGCGGGCGTCATCCATACCGACTTCCAGAAGGGCTTCATCCGCGCCGAGGTCATCGGCTACCAGGACTTCCTCAAGGCGGGCGACTTCAAGAAGGCCAAGGAACTGGGCTTGGCCCGGCTGGAAGGCAAGGACTACATCGTCCAGGACGGCGACATCATCGAATTCCGCTTCAACGTTTAACCCCCCGGAGGCGGCCATGGCCGACGACAGCCTGCATGAAGTGCTCCTCGACCTCTCTCGCTGCAACGCCTGCTCCGGCTGCACCGAGATCTGCCCGGAAATCTTCGGCTGGGACGACGACATGGCCCGGCCCTATCTCAAGCGCAACTTCGCCACCCACGACGAGGTGCGCGAAGCCATCGCCCTATGCCCCAAGCGCTGCATCAGCGCCGAGGGCTGGGAAGAGGAAGACTATTAGGCAAAAAGACATTTCCCGGGGCATGTCCCCGCCCCCCTCGGAATTGTTTAAAGCAGCCTTCTTTTGTCGGAGCCGTCCTTGCCAGGGTGCGCCCGCGTCAGTATATGGGCCTAACCCCGGTGACGTTTTACCGGAAAAGCAGACACGGAGTGACATAGTTTGACCCTCCCCAAGCAGACTCAAGGCCGAGAATCCCTGCGCATGCTCAAACGCAGCATGGCGTATTTTATGCGCTACAAAACCCGCGTGGCGTTGGCCGTTCTGGGCATGGTTGTTGTGGCGCCGTGCGCCGCGGCCAGCGCTTGGCTGGTCAAAAAAACCGTGGACGACGTGCTCATCCACAAGGACGTCCAGGCCCTCAAGTTCGTCACGCTGGGCATCGTGGTGCTCATGACCGCCAAGGGCATCTTTCGGTTCATGCAGAACTACTACATGAACACGGCCGGCCTGCTGGCCATCAACGACCTGCGCAACGACCTGTACGCAAAGGTCGTCTACCTGCCCATGGACTACTTCAATGAGTCGCAGGTGGGCATGTTGATGAGCCGCGTCCTGAACGACGTGGGCCTCATCAGGGGCAGCCTGCCGTCCATCGTGATGCTGACGCGGGAAAGCTTCTCCGTCATCGGCCTGGCGTTCTACGTGTTCTATCTGGACTGGAAGCTGGCGTTCTGGGGCACCATCGTCCTGCCGCTGGCCCTGTATCCTTTCGTTTACTACAGCCGCCGCATGCGCAAACTGGGGCGGCGCACTCAGGGACACGTGGCCGACGTCTCCGTGCGCGTCCAGGAAGGTCTGTCCGGCATCAAGGTCATCAAGGGCTTTGCCAAGGAAAGCAAAGAGGTCGCGCACTTCCAGGACGAGAACACCAAGCTCATCGGCAGTAGCGTCAAACAGATCCAAGCCAGCGAGCAAAGCTCGCGCGTCATGGAGACCCTCGGCTCCTTCGCTGCCGGCCTGGTGATCTGGTACGGCGGCAGCCGCGTCATCGCGGGCGACCTGACGACCGGCGCGCTTTTGTCCTTCCTCACCGCGCTGGCCATGCTCTACGATCCCATCAAGCGCATCAACGCCGCGAACATCGACATCCAGATGGCGCTCACCGGCGCGGAACGCGTCTTCGAAATCATGGATACCTCAGAGGCGCTGGCCGAACGCGGCGGCAGCGTGGAGCTGCGGGGTCCCTTCCAGCAGATCGCCTTCCAGAACGTGGTATTCACGTACAATGGCGCCAACCGGCCCGCGCTTTGCGGCATCGATCTTCTGGTAAAGGCCGGGGAACGTATCGCCATCGTGGGCTCCAGCGGCTCCGGAAAAACCACCCTGGCGAACATGGTGCCGCGCTTTTTCGACCCCCAGGAAGGCCGCATCCTGCTGAACGGGCAACCGCTCGCGGACTACACCCTGGGCAGCCTGCGCCGCAGCATGGGCCTTGTCTCGCAGGAGGCGTTCCTGTTCAACACCAGCGTGCGCGAGAACATCGCCTACGGCGCGGGGATCGGGTATACCCAGGAAGAGGTCGAGGCAGCGGCCAAGGCCGCCTACGCGCATGACTTCATCATGGAGCTGCCCGAGGGCTACGACACCGTGGTGGGCGAACGCGGCGTCAAGCTCTCCGGCGGGCAGAAGCAGCGCCTCACCATTGCCCGGGCCATCATGCTGAACCCGCCCCTGCTCATTCTTGACGAGGCCACCAGTGCGCTCGACACCGAAAGCGAGCGCATCGTGCAGCTCGCCTTGGAAAACCTTATGCAGGAACGCACCAGCCTGGTCATCGCCCACCGGCTGTCCACCATCCTCACCGCCGACCTCATCGTGGTCATGGCCGACGGCCGCATCGTGGATCAGGGCAAACACTCGAAACTATTGGAACGTTGCGAAATCTACCGCACGCTCTATGAAATGCAGTTCGGCGCGAACTAGCGCCCTGCGGGAACCAGACCAACATGTCCATAACACAGTTCCGCACGGACGGCCTCGCCGCGTTGAACCCCAAACGTATCCTCTGCTGCCAGCTGCGGCAGATCGGCGATGTGCTTCTGCTCACGCCGAGCCTGCAGATGCTCCGCAAGCGCTTCCCGGACGCGGACATCGACGTGTTCACGGAAAAAAAATGCGTCCCGGTGCTGGAGAACAACCCGAACATCCATCACATCTGGGCCTTGGAACGCGACCAGAGCGTCCTTGACTGTCTGCGCTTCTACCGCAAAGTCGGCACCGGCGGCGGCCAGGGCCGCTACGACATGATCATCGATTTCCAGCAGCTGCCGCGCATCCGCTGGGTTCTGGCCTTCTCCAACGCGCCCGTGAAGCTCAGCTACACGCCGCCCTGGTATAACCGGCTGGTCTACACGCATTGGGCGCCTGTCAGCGGCCCCTACGCGGCCAAATGCAAGGCCGGGGTGCTCATGAACGCGTTCGGCCTGCCCTGGGAAAACGAGCCGCCGCGTCTCTACCTCACCGCATCCGAGCGCGAAGGCGCCCGCGCCGAGTTGGCCGCCTGGGGTCTCGGCCCCGGCCAGACCCTCATCACCGTGGATCCCACGCATCGCCGCATCACCCGGCAGTGGCCCGCCCGGCACTATGGCAAGCTGCTCGCCCTGGCCGCCGAACGACGCCCGGACCTGTGTTTTCTCATGCTCTATGGACCCGGCGAGCTGGACATCGCGGCGAAGGTGCGCACCCTGGCCCTGGCTGCCGGTCTCCCGCCTGAGCGGCTCATCCTGCCCCCGCGCCTGACCTCCCTGCGCGAAATGGCCGCCATGCAGGCCGAGGCCGCGCTGCACCTGGGCAACTGTTCCTCGCCCCGGCACTTCGCCGTGGCCGTGGGCACCAAAAGCCTCACCGTGCGCGGCTCCACCAGCAACGCCTGGACCTTCCCCGGCCCCGGCCACGAGGACATCGCCCTGGGGCTGCCCTGCCAGCCCTGCGGCAAAGACACCTGCAGCCTGGGGTGCAAATGCCTCGAGGACTTCGCCCCCGAAGCCGTGCTGCCCCGCCTGCTCGCTTTACTGGAAGAGTAAAATGCTCCTGGGGGGAATCCCTCCGGACCCCCTCATACCAAACGAAGGGCTTGGGAAACTGGTCTGCCCCACGCGGGAGCCCCTGGCACTCATCAGCCGAAACGCTAGCGCCTCGTCTTGACCTTTGCCACGGCGCTGGCGACGGCGGGCGGCTTGCGGAAGAAATCCAGCACAAGGCCAGTGGCGTCGAGGCTGGCGCTCGGCAAGTCGCAGTAGCGGTAGCGCTCGCACTGGCCCCCGGGCCAAGCGTGCCCGCCGTTCTTGACGATGACGAAACGCACAAACCCGCGTCCGCCCCTTTGAACCGAGGCATAGTCCTCAACGCGCAGGGGAGAGGTCCGGCTGTCCCGCACCCTGGCCTTGGGCGAAAGCTCCATGCCACGCACCCAATCGTCCACCTGCGCCCGGGCCGGAGAGTCTTCGCAGAAACGCCCGGTAGCCGGGTGCGCCCGCGTGGGAGCGAAACGCGCCACCTGGTCCCGGGCGCCGTGGATAATGAGCACAGGCAGGCGGTCTGCCGGGCGCTCCACATCGCAGGGCAGGTAGCCTGCGGCCACGGCGAGGCCGGCGGTCACCCCAGGCCGTTCGAGGACAAAGCGGCTGGCAAGCATGGCCCCATTGGAGAAGCCCGCAAGGTAGACGCGTTTCGGATCGGCGTCATAGTCCGCGCACAGGCGGCCGATGAGCGCGGACAGGAAGCCCACGTCATCCACGCGCTGGTCTCGGGCATAGCCGCAGCACATCCACGCGTTCCAGGTCTGTTCCCCCTCCGGCCCCAGCCCTTCCGGGAACACGGCGAGAAAACCCGCCGCCGCCGCGCGCTCCGCCAGGCCGGTCTGGCGCATGGCCTGGGCGGCGGAGCTCCCGGCCCCGTGCAGAAAGACGATGAGCGGGAGCCTTGGCCCAGCTTGGCCTTGCTTCAATGCGGCGGATTTTGGCAGGGTAAGCAGAGCCCGGCGCTCCAGGCCGTCGTAGCGCAGGGTCAGGACCTGCCCACGGTCCTGGAAACGCGGCGCGGAGGCTCGGCCGGGTTGGGCCTGTTGCCTGGGCGCCTTGTCTTGCCTGGGGGCGAAGGAGGGAGCCGCATCTTGCGCCGGGCCGCCAGACTGGCCGGGTGCGCCAGGCACCACGGGAGCCCTGGGCTGCGCGGGCGCAACAGGCCCGGTCTGGCCGGTGGAGCCGGAGTGGTTCGCGGCCTTGTCCTTTGCCGGTGATTTTGTGAGCACGTCCAGCAGATCCTGGGCCATGCCGCGCGCGCTCTCCGCACACAGCGCCGGAACGGGCGCAAGCAGCGCGCACAGGGCCAGGGCGGCCGCAAGCCCGCACAGCCGGCGGCGCGTGGAGGCGGACAGGATGGCCAAAGCGGCGCGCATACGCCCGGCTAGGACTTGCTCTCCATGATCTTGCCGGTCATGGGGATGAAGAACACGCCCATATCCTTGTGGGAATGGACCCGGCCAGCCTTGTCCTTGGTGAACACGTAGAGCACCTGCCCTTTCCGGAAGGGCTGGCCGATGGGCACAATGAGCCGACCCTCGGGCTTGAGCTGCTTCAGGAGTTCTGGCGAAACATAGCGCGCGGCGCAGGTGACCATAATGATGTCAAAACCGCCCTTGACCTCGGGCCAACCGAAGTAGCCGTCGCCCACGCGGGTGTGCACATTCTCAAGTCCCAGCGGCTTGTAGATCTTGGCGACCTCCGTGCCGAGCGGCTTGATGATCTCCACCGAATACACTTCCTTCACAATGCGCGACAAAAGCGAACTCTGGAAGCCGGAGCCGGTGCCGACCTCAAGGACGGTGTCCCCGGAACGCGGCTTGGCCAGCTGCGTCATATAGGCTTGGCCCAGGTAGTCGGAAAGGGCGGAGCCGTAGCCAATGGCCCAGGGCTTGGGCTCGGCTTCGTAGCAGTTGGAGGCGAAGGGCTTCTGGCGCTGGTAGTCGTAGTGGTAGTACTCGCGCGGCAGCTCACGGAAGGCGCGCAACACGTTCTGGTCCGCCTTGCCGAAGCGGCGCTTCAGGTAATTCTCGATCGCCTCCATGGCCACGGTCTTGCGCGCCTGGAGTTCGTGGAAGTCCTTCTCCGGCAAGGTCGTCTGGCGCCCGGACTGGCGCATGGACTCCTGAAACGCCTTGTAGCTCCAGGGCGCACCGGGAGACCAGGCGGACTGGGCATTCGGCGCTGGCGCGGCCAGGGCAAGGGAGGCGGCTTGGGCCTCGGCGGCCCCAAAAGCCAAAAGACAACACAAGACAGCTAACGCGCGCACGAAGCGGCGCGGAAATTTGATCGCCATGAATGCGGGCTCCTCAGTGAAACATGATCGTTTACTGATAGCATGAGGCCTGACGGATAGGAAGCCCCTCCCGCGCCGCCCTTGACCCGGGCTCCGACGCGTCCTACATCAAAAAAAGGCACTCCCGCCCGCCCAAGATACCCGGAGGCACCGCATGACCCAGCCCGACCGCCAGGACACCCCAACGCAGCAGGCAGGCAAGACCTCCGGCCAGTCCGCCGTGACCCTGACCCATCAGGTGCTGCCCGAGGATGCCAACCCGGCCGGCAACGTGCACGGCGGCGTCATCCTCAAGCTCATCGACACCGCCGCCGGGGTGGTGGCCATGCGCCATGTGCGCGGCTGGGCCGTCACCGCCAGCATCGACCGCATGGATTTTCTCAAGCCCGTGTATGTGGGCGAACTCGTCACCCTCAAGGCCAGTTTGAACATGGTGGGGCACACCAGCATGGAGATCGGCGTGCGCGTGGAAGCCGAGAACCTGCTCACGGGCGAGGTGCGCCACACCAACTCCGCCTACCTGACCTTTGTGGCCCTGGATGAGCACGGTTGCCCCAGACCCGCGCCACCGCTTGTTCTTGAAGGTGAGGTGGCCGAACGCCGCCACCGCCAGGCTTTGCGCCGCCGTGAGCTGCGCCGGCAGGCCATCGCCGAGGAACGCCGCGGGTAGGAAGGAGAGACCATTTCCCGGGGAGAATGGTTTCCCCCACCCCCCTATTCATACAAGCGGAGGGACACGGAAGACCAACAGACGCCTTCCGTGAATCCACCCGCAAATGCCGGGCAAGCCATCCCCCTGGGCTTGACAAGGCAATCCCGGCTGCATATTGTACACACCATGAACGGAATATCCCCCTCCGAAACCGGGATGTTGTCCCAGAAGCAGCGGCGCCAGTTCAGCCAAATGCTGGACAAGCTGTACCAATGCTGCACGGACAGGCAGGTCTACATCTCTGGCCAGTTCGGGATACCCCAGGCCGAGCTGCGCTGCCTGCTGCTCTTCGGCCAGGAGCGCTACCTCACCGCAAAGGGCATTGCCGCGCGGCTTAATATCGTCAGAAGCCGGGTGACCATGCTCGTGAACGGGCTCACCACAAGGGGTTTGGTGAGCAGGATCCCGGACCCGGCCGATTCGCGCGTGGTGCTGCTGGCGTTGACCCCGGCAGGGCAGAAGGTGCGCCAGGAGGTCTCCGGCATGATGGAGTCCCTGCGCGACAAGGTGCTTGACGCCGTTGAGCCGGAGCGCCGCCCCGCCCTGCTGCAATCGCTGGAGACGCTCAAGACGGCCATGGAGCGCGCCGGCGAAAACCTGGAGTAGCCTTTTTTCGGGATGAAGGTTCATAGCAAGAACAATAACAGGCAATCCGACGCCAGAAATGTTGCGCAATTAGCTTGGATAACAAACAATAGAGTAAATAAACCGCAAGAATAATCCCCTCGGGAGGAAATATGGACACGGACTTTTCGGCGCAATTCGAGGAGTTGAAGGCGCGGGTGGAGAACCTGGAACAGAACGCCCAGGAGAACAAGCTTTCCATGGTCGTCTTTTCGGGCGACCTCGACCGGGCCCTGGCCTCGTTCATCATCGCCACGGGGGCCGCGGCCATGGGCATGGAGGTCATGATGTTCTTCACCTTCTGGGCCACCCCGCTTCTGCGCGACCCCAAGAAGGCCACTCCCGGCAAGGATCTGATGGGCACGATGTTCGGGGCCATGCTGCCCAAGGGCGCGGCCAAGGCCCAGCTCTCCAAGATGAACTTCGGCGGCGCGGGCACGAAGATGATGCAGGGGCTCATGGCCAGCAAGAACGTGGCCTCCCTGCCGCAGATGATCGAATTGGCCGCCGAGCTGGGCATTAAGGTGTGCATCTGCGACATGTCCATGAACCTCATGGGCTTCAAGCGCGAGGAAATGATCGACTACCCGGACCTCATGTACTGCGGCGTGGCCAAGTTCTTGGAGCAGGCCATGGGCAGCAAGGTCCAGCTTTTCATCTGACTATGCAGCAAACCGGAAACACAAAGGAGAAACCCATGAGCACGATCGCATACGCCAAGGAACTCGACCTGCGGAATCTGCCCTGCCCCATGCCCGTGGTGAAGATCAGCAAAGGCATCAAGGAGGTCGCCGTGGGCGAGGTGGTCAAGGCCATCACCACCGATCCCGGCGCGCTGACAGACTTCCCGGCCTGGGCCAAGACCAGCGGCCACCAGATTCTGGAGACGGAAACGACCGGGACCGAGGTCAATTTCTACATCAAGCGCCTGAAGTAGTGGCGACCAGGAGACCGGACCCAGCGTTTGGCCTCCTGAAACAAAGGGCAAAATACATGGCGACGTTGTATTACCTGATTCTGGCGCCAATGGTGTATCTGGCCGTGGCGGTTTCCGTCCTCGGAACGCTGTGGCGCATCGCGCGGCTGTTGCGCGCGCCCGCAGCGCCTCCGCCCCCGCCCATCTACCCCTCGCGCAAGCCCTCCTGGCTCTTCGCCCTTGGCGACGCGCTCTTGCTGCCCTCCGTGTTCAAGCACAACGCGCCGCTGTGGGCGGCGCTGGGACTGTTCCACCTGGGTCTGGCCGCGCTTTTCCTTGGGCACCTGGAGCTTGTCGCGGACTTCAAGGCGCTTCAGCTCATCCCCCACAGCATCTTTCTCGGCAAGGGCTTGATTGGCCTGACCGTGCTTGTGTGCCTCATGTATTTTCTGTGCCGCCGCATGGTCTCCCCGACCAAGGAGCTCTCCGTGCCCGAGGACTATCTTCTGCTGGTCCTGCTGCTGTTCACGGTGCTTTTCGGTGCGCAGATGGATTGGGCCAGGACCTGGTTCGGCTATTCCAGCATGGGCGTGGACGAGTACCGCGGCTACCTGTCGAGCCTCATCCGCCTTAAGCCTTCCGTTGAGGGCGTAACCTCGGCCGGGCACTCCTTCATGCTCGTGGCCCACGTATTCTTCGCCAACCTGCTCATCATGGCGTTTCCCTTCACCAAGTTGATGCACGCCATCTTCACCTTCGCCATGAACAAGTTCCGGAGGGGCTAGCCATGGAAGCCCAGCTTCATGATTCTCTGGTCACGCTGTTCGAGTCCAAGCTCTCCACGCAGATGCTGCTCAACCTGGAGACCTGCTCCCGCTGCGGCATCTGTACGCCCGCTTGCCACGCGTACGCTTCCATGCCGTTGGCCAAGTACGCCCCGGCTTACCGCGCCGAGGTGGTGCGGCGCATCTACAAACGCTACTTCACGAAACAGGGCCGCTTCATGCCCGTCCTTGGCGAGGCCAAGGACATCACTGACGCCGCCCTCGTTGAGCTCAAGGAAGCGGCATACAGCTGCACCGGCTGCCGCCGCTGCATGGTCTACTGCCCCTTCGGCATCGACACCCAGCAGATAATGTCTATCGCCAAGCTGCTGCTCATCGGAGCCCAGGCCGAGCCGGAGACCCTGTCCATGCTCGCGGACATGTCCGTGTCCAAGGGCGAAAACATCGACGCCCTCAAGGAGGGCTTTCTTTCCGGCATCAAGCGCCTGGAGGACCAGGTGGTGGAGAAGTGGCGGAGTCAGGGGGAACACCCCATCCCAACCGACGTGGTGGGCGCGGATGTGCTTTACGTGGCCCTGGCCGGCGCGCATTCCATCATTCCGGCCGCCGCAGTGTTCAATGCCGCGGGCGAGAAATGGTCCTTAAGCTTCTTCGAGGCCGTGAACTTTGGCGCCTTCGTGGGCGACCCCACCAAGACCAGGCTCATTCTTGACCGCATCGTGAACGAGGCCAAGCGCCTCAAGGTCAAGGAAGTCTGCATCTGCGAGTGCGGCACGGCCGTACGCGTGGCCAAGCAGCTCAAGGATGCGCCCTTCGCCGTGGTGGGCCTGACCGAGATGCACGCCCGGTACCTCCGCCAGGGGCGCATCAAGCTGAGGAAGCTGCCCGGCAGCTATACCTACCACGATCCCTGCCAGATCGCCCGCAACGGCGGCGTGTACGACGAACCACGGTACATCTTGAGGCATCTGGTGGAAGACTTCCGGGAGATGTCGCCCGACCCCAAGTACAACTGGTGCTGCGGCGGTGGCGGCGGTCTGGTGGCCATGGGCGAGGAGACCCTTGAGTTCCGCATGCAGTCCGCCAAGGTCAAGGCGGAGCAGATGCGCGGCAGCAAAGCGGAGGTGGTGGTCACGGCCTGCGAGAACTGCCACACGCAGCTCAGCGACCTGAACCGGCACTATGCCCTGGGCCAGCGGGTCGTGTTCCTGTCCTCCCTGGTCGCGGACGCCCTCATTCCCTAGCGCGATTCTGGCAACGAGGCGCAATCCGCCGCCGGGTGTCGAGAAAACACAGCGCCCGGCGGTGGTAGTGCGTCAGACGGTCCGGAGGTTGCCCAGCGGCGGCGGGTTATTTGCCGCGCTTGGGCGGAATGCGGCAGGACTCACTGCAGCAGGTGCCGTACAGAAAGCCGTTGTACGCGTGGAGGATGCGTTCCTCCTTGCGGCGGCGCTCCTCGGCAAGGGGCGGGCGGGGCGTTCTGGCGTCTATGGCCAGCGCCTCCTCCCAGGTAGGAATGGCGCGTACGCCGGTGGCCACGCAGTCGCCGGTCCTTGTGTCCAGGATGCTTGCGCCGATGGAGTCGGAGGCAACGGCCACGGGCACGGGACCGCCGGGGAACAGCCGGGCGCAACTCACGGTTTCACGTTCAAAACTGCCCACATCGCCCGCGCAGAAGATGATCAGGACCATAGGCACGCCCGAGTCGTCGGAGGCCACGAGGTCGATGTGCCGCCCCGTGTCCTCCCCGTCGATCTTGAAGATAAGGGGCACCTTGGTCTTGAGGTTGCGCTTGGGGTAGCCTTTCTCCTCCACCAAGAACTTGGCCAGGGCCTGCCGGAACTCCTCGTAGGTGGTTTCCTCAATGCTTTTCCCGGTAAGATAGTCGGTAAGCGTGCCGCCGAGGCTGACTTCGTGCATGGGACACCTCCGTGCTTGCCTGAAGCGTAGCGGCTTGGCCCGCGAAGTCAATGGGGACGCCAAAAAAAGAAGGCCCGCTTGCGTGGGCCTTCCTGCTTGGAACGATAAAGGCGTTGGCTTATGGAAGCAGCTGCTTGCCCGCGGTCAACGCGTACTCGAAGAGTCCGCTGGGCACCATGCCGAAGACCAGCACCACGGCGGCGAGCAGGCCCGCCCCGCAGAGGCTGAAGGCGCTGTTGTCCGGCACCGGGGGATTCTCGCCCGCCTCATGCGTATACGCGTGGCGCACCAGGCTCAAGTAGTAGAAGATGGCTATGGCGCTGTTCAAAACCAGCGTGATGACCAGCCAGTTGTAGCCATGTCCCCAGGCCGAGGCGATGAGGAAGAACTTGCCCATGAAGCCCATGGTCGGCGGCAAGCCCACCAGAGCGAAGGCACCCACGCCCAGGGCAAAGGCCAGGGCGGGCGAGCGCTTGTAGAGCCCGTTCAGGTCATCCAGCTGGAGGTTGCGGCCATCGCTGGCCACACGGCTGATGACCCAGAAGCAGAGCAGGTTCATGGCCACATAGGCCAAAGCGTAGAACGCCGCAGCCGCAAGGCCCCGGGCCGTGGCGGAGACCAGGCCGACCATGATGTAGCCCGCGTGGGCCACGGAGGAGAAGCCGAGCATGCGCTTCAGGTCCTTCTGGGCCAGAGCGCAGAGGTTGCCGAAGGTCATGCTGACCGCGCCCAGCACGGCCAGAAGCGTGGTGATCTCCAGGCCAGGCTTCAGGAGCGCGGCCAGGCGAATGAGCACGACGACCGCGCCCAGCTTGGGCAGGGTGGCCACGAAACCGGCCGTCTCGTTGCTCGCGCCCTGGTACACGTCCGGGCACCAGAAGTGGAAGGGGAAGAGCGCCAGCTTGTAGAACATGCCGCCCATGAAGAGCGAGAGTCCGACCACGGCCATGGGCTCACCGTCCCAGGTCCAGGTGCGCTGGGCCAGCTGGGCGATGTAGCTTGTGTGCTGGCTGGCCAGAATGTACGAGAACCCATAAAGCGCGATGGCCGTGGCGACCGCGCCGAAGAGGATGTACTTGATGGCCGCCTCGGCCGCGCCCTTGTCGTTGTTGCGCAGGGGGATGACGGCATACAGGCTGTACGACGAGATCTCCAGGGCGATGTAGATGGTGATAAGTTCCACTGCCGAGGACAAAATCATCAGGCCCCAGGCGGAAAGCGCCAAGAACATGAAGTAGTCCGGGCGCTTCTTTTCCGCCAGGGAGGGCTGGCGGGCCGCGTTCAGCACGGCCACGTAGAATCCGGCGGCGATGGCCAGCTTGAAGAACTGGGAGAGCGCGTCAAGCTTGTAGGCCCCGCCGAAGATGAGCCCCTCGGCCCCCCAGGACACGATGTTCACGAAGATGCCGAACCCCGCGAAGAACGGGAGCCAACGCTCCGCGGGCGGGGTCTCGGACCCGTCGCCCAGGCTCTGGCAGAACAGGGCCACAATCAGCAGAAGCTGATACAGTTCCGGGACAATCTGAATGGGATTGAACTCCACGGCGACCACTCCCTAGTTGTTGACCGGTTCGGCGGGCGTTTCCACGGCGGCGACAACGGGCGGCGCGGGCGTTACCGCGGCCACCTGCTGGACCGTGGTGCGCGACGCGAGGTCGTTCACCAGCTTCTCGACGGACGGATCAATGACATTGAAGAACAGCTTCGGCGCAAGGCCGATGTAGAACACGAACACGGCCGGAATGATGAGATACGTCCACTCACGGGAGTTCAGGTCGCGCCAGGTCTTGGCGGTGCTGGGCCGGCCCCAGGCCAGCTTCAGCGAAACGCGGAACATGTACGCCGCGCCCAGGAGCGCGCCCGGCACCAGGAAGGCACCGATGTACGGGCTTTTCTGGAACGCGCCGGTGAACACCAGCATCTCGCCCACGAACCCGTTGGTGGCGGGGAAGCCGAAGCTGGCCAGCGCAAACAGGCCCCAGAAGCCCATGAACGCGGGCAGATACTTGCCCAGGCCCATGTTGTCCGTGATGGAGCGGCTGTGGCTGCGCTCGTACACCGCGCCAATCATCATGAACAGCGCACCGGTGATGATGCCGTGGTTCAGCATCTGGAAGAGCGCACCCTCAACCCCGCGCAGGTTGAACAGGAAGATGCCCAGCGTCACGAAGCCCATGTGGCCGACCGACGAGTAGGCGATCAATTTCTTGACGTCCTCCTGGCCGAGGGCAATGGCCCCGCCGTACAGGATGCTCGCGATGGAGAAGGCGATCATGAGCGGGGCGAAGTACACGCTGGCGTCGGGCGTCAGCGGCAAGCAGAAGCGCAGGAAGCCATAGGTGCCCATCTTGAGCAGCACCGCGGCCAGGATGACCGAGCCGGCGCTGGGCGCCTGCACGTGCGCGGCGGGCAGCCAGGTGTGGAACGGGAACATGGGCACCTTGATGGCGAAGGCCAGGGCCATGGCCAGGAAGGCCCAAAACTGGAAGTCGAAGCTGAAGTGCGTGTGCATGAGTTCGGGAATCGAGAAGGTGCCGCCGGTGACCCGGAAGGCCACGATGGCCGCCAGGAGCAGCGTGCTCCCCGCAAGCGTGTACAGGAAGAACTTGAGCGAGGCGTACCGGCGCTGGTCGCCGCCCCAGACCGCGATGAGCAGGTACATGGGGATGAGCATCGCTTCCCAGAACACATAGAACAGCACCAGATCAAGCGCCGCGAAGACGCCCACGCAGGCCGACGTCATGAACAGCAGGCAGAAGTGGAACTCCTTCACGCGCTTGGAGATATACGTCCAGGAACACATGACGCACAAGGGCAGGATGGCGAGCGTCAGCAGGATCATGAGATAGCTGATGCCGTCAATGCCGAGCGCGTATTCCAATCCCCATTGCGGCACCCAGTGCGCCTTTTCCACGAACTGGAATTCGGCGTTGTGCTGGAAGGTCAAGAGCGGCAGTCCCAGAATCAGCTCCAGGATGCTTGCGCCCATGGTATAGGCGCGCGCAACCTGCGGGCTTTTGATGAGGAACAGCCCCGCTGCGGCCACAAGCGGGAACACGATGAGGCTTGTTAAAACCGGGTATCCAAAGTCCAAGGCTCGCTCTCCGTCTCGTTGCGGGGTTTAGGCAAGATACCAAACAAGGGCGAAGATGCCCAAGGCGAGCGCCGCCGCCAACCCCAGGTAGTCCTGGAGCCTGCCGCTTTGCACCTTGGCGCCAAGAACGCCCACGTTCTGCACCGTATACGCCGAGCCATCCACCACGGTATCGATCCCCTTGGTGTCGAACCAGACAGTACCCCGCGCGAGGGTCAGAAGACCGGCCAGACCCACGGCCCTGTAGGCCTCGGTCCAGCGGTCGTCGATCCACGCCAGGGGCTTAGAGACCAGGGCCAGCGCGCCCCGGCCGATGAGCCGATAGAAGAAGTCGAAGTCCAGGTTCGTCTTGGCGTGCGGGGTGATGATGTCCCGCGTGATGTAGAATGCCAAGCCGGAGAACCCGAGGAGCAGCAACGCCTGCAAGACATGCCAGGTGGTCCAGGGCTGGTACATTTCCTCAACCGCGAAAGGCAGGTAGCGGTACAGCATGTTCGGGTACAGGCCCTGAGCGATGCAGAGCCCGGCGCCGATGGCCATGGCCACATACATGTTCAGCGGAATGGGCTTGAGCTTCATGGTGTTGTTCGCTGGTTTGCCCCAGAAGGCGAAGTACGGCAGCTTGATGCCCACGGAAAGGAACGTACCCACCGCCGCGACCTCCAGGCCGATGGCCAGCCAGGTCCGGTGGGCCTCGGCCGCGCCGGCGATGGTCATGGTCTTGGAGATGAAGCCGTTGAAGAGCGGCATGCCCGAGATGGACAGCGCCGCCACCATGTAGAGCACCATGACCCAGGGCAGCCGGTGCACCAAGCCGCCCAGCTGGTCGAGTTTGGTGGTGCCGGCCGCGTAAAGCAGGCAGCCGGTGCCCATGAAGAGCAGGCCCTTGTACAGGATGTGGGCGTAGGCGTGGGCCACCGCGCCGTTCATGGTCATGGCCGTGCCGATGCCGATGCCGGCCACCATGTAGCCGACCTGCGAGACGATGTGGTAGGACAGGATGCGCCGGGCGTTGTTCTCAATGCACGCGTAGAGAACGCCGTACACCGCCATGACCGTTCCGGCGATGGCCAGGGCCTCAACCCCGTGGAACCCGCGCAGCAGCACGTAGACTGCGGTTTTGGTGGTGTAGGCGCACATGAACACCGAGCCGGTGACCGTGCCTTCGGGGTAGGCGTCCGGCAGCCAGGCGTGCAGGGGCACGACCGCCGCGTTGACGCAGAACCCGAGCAGGATCATCCAATCGTAGAGCATCATGTTCGTGGGCTCCACGTGGTCGAACGCGAAGGTCCCGATGGCCTTATAACGCATCAAGAGGCCGATCAGCAGGAAAAGCCCGCCAATGGTGTGGTACATGAAGTACCGGAAGCCCGCCTTGGTCGAGACCGGGTTTCTGGCCAGCCAGATGAGGAAGGTCGAGCCGACGCTCATGAACTCCCAGAAGATGAACAGGGTCAGGTAGTCGCCCGCGAAGGTGCACCCGAAAGCGCCACCCACGTATACGCAGGCCATGATGTGCTGGAGTTTGTCCTCCACGTGCAGGGCGTAGATCATGCCGATGAGGCTCATGACCGCGAACACCTGCGCGAAGATGAGCGACAGCTTGTCCACGCGGCCCAGAAGCAGGGTCTGGCCCAGGTAGCTCACCTGTCCGTACATCCCCGGATCAATGGTCATGACGCTCCAGATGGCCACGACGGGCGGCATGAGGAGCAGCCATTTCCAGGCCTTGCCGGGCAAGAACGGCAAGATCAGCGCCAGGGCGAAGAAGCCCAGGGCGGGATGAATGAAACCGCTAGCTATTGCGCTCATAATAGGCATCTCCCCGGCTGATCATGGGCTGAATGATCTTCTTCATGATGATGACCATGGCCAGGCCGCCCACCAGGCCGAACAAGGCCCAGAAGCCCGGATAGACGTCGAACACGTACTCCGCCTCAGGGGGCCGGAGGAACACGTTCGCCAGCACAAGCCCCGTCAGGCCCAGGAAGAACAGGATGGCGATGACGCCCGACCTGGCCCTGAGCGCATTGAGCAACATTCCGAACAAGCTCATATTGGCCCCCCTAGAACTTGCCAAACACGCGGATGAAATCCATGAATACGGCCGGATACAGGCCCAGCAACACCGAGATGAGGCCCGTGGTGCACAAGGGAATCACCATGGTCAGCGGTGCTTCCTTATAGTGCTCGTAATGCGGGTTGTTCGGCAAAGGGTCCTTGAAGAAGGCCCTGTAGATCACCGGCACGAAGTAGCCCGCATTCAAGGCCGTGGAGAGCATGAAGGCCAGGAAGATGACGATCTGCCCGGTCTGCAACGCGCCGTTCACGATGTACCATTTGGAGACGAAGCCGCACACCGGCGGCACGCCGATCATGGAGAGCGAGGCCACGGCAAATGCGCCGAAGGTCCAGGGCATCTTGCGGCCCAGGCCATCCATGAGGCTGATCTTCTTCAGGTGTGTGGCCACATAGATGGCCCCGGCCGCGAAGAAGAGGGTGATCTTGGAGAAGGCGTGGTGCGCGATGTGGGCCATGCCGCCCTGTACCGCCAGGGGCGTCAACATGGCCACGCCACACACGATGTAGCTGAGTTGCGCCACGGTGGAGTAGGCCAGCCGGGCTTTGAGGTCGTCTTTTGTAAGGGCGATGAAGCTGGCCACGGTAAGGGTGAAAGCCGCCACATACGCCGTGGGCAGCCCCAGGTTCAGCTGGTGCATGACCTCCACACCGAAGCCGGAGAGGATGATGCGGCAGACGCAGAACACGCCCGCCTTGACCACGGCCACCGCGTGCAGCAGGGCGGAAACCGGCGTGGGCGCGACCATGGCCGAGGGCAGCCAGTTGTGGAAGGGCATGAGCGCGGCCTTGCCGATGCCCGCGATGAACAGCACGTAAGTGATGGTGACGGCCAGCGGGTGCGCGGCCACCACGCTGGGCGGGAACATGCCGGTCACCACATCGCCCAGGTGGAAGTCCAGCGTGCCCAGAAGCACGTAGGTCATGACCATGGCGGGCAGGAGGAAGAGCTTCGAGGTGCCCATCAAGTACACAATGTACTTGCGCGCGCCGGTGAAGGCCTCGTCGTCCTGGTGGTGGGCGACCAGCGGGTACGTGAACACGGTGATGACCTCGTAGAAGAGGTACAGCGTGAACACGTTCGCGGCGAGCGCCACGCCCTCGGCCCCGAAGATGGCCACGGCGAAGCAGACGTAGTAGCGCGTCTGCGCGTGCTCATCCAGGGTGCGCATGTAGCCGATGTTGTAGCTCGTGGCGAACATCCAGAGAAAGCTGGCCACTAGGCCGAAGATGAGCGAAAGCCCGTCGGCGCAAAAAGTCACCGTGATGCCGGGCATGATGTCGAACAGAGTGTATTTCCAGATGTTTCCGGCCAGCACCTGCGGCGCCAAGCTGAGCACAGAGGCGAAGGTGAGGGCGCCGCCGATGAAGCTCGCGGCCTCGCGGCGGTTGATGTTGCCCCGGTTGAGCCAGATGAACAGCGGCGCCACCAGAGTAAAGGCAACCGGCAGAAGCACGCGGGGGCTTTCGATGATCCCTGTCATGGCTTATCCCTTCAGAGTCGAGATGACGCTGGTTTTGGTGGTGCCGAAACGCCTGGCGATGACCACGATGATGGCGAGCACGAGCGTCGCCTCCGCGGCGGCCAGCCCCATGACGAAGAGCGTGCCGAGCTGCCCCAGCACGGCGTTGGCCGGGGTGAGCTGGGCGGCGGCCACGATGGACAGGCCCGCGCCGTTCAGCATCAGCTCCACGCTGATGAGCATGCCCACCAGGCTCTTGCGCTGCGAGATGCCGAAAAGCCCCGCCAGCAGCAGCATCAGGGACACGAGTTGGTAAAGCGTCAACGGACTCATTTGCCGTTCCTCCTCTCCCAGGCCAGGAGCACCGCCCCGGCCATGGACACCAAAAGCACCACCGAGATCAGTTCGAAGGCCAGCCCGTAGGGTCCGAGCAGGCCCAGGCCCAGCTTCTCGATCGCCACCTCCACGGGCACGCCCGTGGTGATGAGCGGCCGGGTCAAGAGCAGCCAGGAAAGAATGCCGCCCACCGTGGTCACGGCGAGCAGGGCCAGCAGGTTCTGGCGCAGAGGCGCGCTCGCGGCCTCCTCGCCGCCCGCGTCGGCCCGGGTCAGCATGATGGCGAAGAAGATGAGCACGCAGACCGCGCCCACATAGATGAGGATCTGCATCAGCGCCAGGAAGGGGCTGTTCAAGAGCATGTACATGCCCGCCACACCGAGCAGCGTGGCGATGAGCCCGACCATCGCGCGCACCAGACTCTTGGCGCTCACGGCCAGGATGCTGCCGCTCAGGATGATGAGCGTATAGATGCCGAAGGCGACTTTAGCCATCTGTTCCATAGCTCAGGCCTCGCTCGTCTCTGCGGCGGGGGCCGCAGGCTCTGCTTTCGGGGCGTGCGCTTCCGACTCCCGGAGCTTCAGCACCAGGTCGAATTGGAAGTCGTTGCGCGAGTAGCCCGCCATGTAGACATTTTTCGAAAACCGCAACGCGCCGACCGGGCAGTTCTCCATGCAGGTGCCGCAGAGGCTGCACAGGCTGTAGTCGTACAAGAACCGCTCGGGATCCTTGGGCGTCTTGTCCTTGGGCTTTTCGCCCTTGGCCTTGGCCTCGGCCAGGGCCTTTTCTTCTTCCGGCGTGGGCTTGGGAGCCTTGCGCTTCACCACGGTAATGCAGTTCGAGGGGCAGGCCAGCGCACACATGCCGCAGGAGATGCAGCGCGGCGTGAAGATGTCCTTTACCCCGCCCACCAGCTCCAGGTGGCCTTTGAAGGTGTCGAGGTTGGCGACGGCCTTCCACGGGTAGCGCACGGTCCGCTGGGGCTCCAGAAAGTATTTCCCGGTCACCTTGAGGCCGACCATGAGACTCCAGAGGTCGGAGACGGTTTTGAAAGCTTCCTTGATGGCGTTCATTGGCTTTCCTTACATCTTAACAACGGCGTACTGGGCCAGCTTCACAAAGAAGGCGGTGAGCATCAGGTTGGCCACGGCCAGGGGCATGAGCCACTTCCAGTTGATGTTCAAAAGCTGGTCGAAGCGCACGCGTGGGTACGTCCAGCGGAAGAACACCAGCAGGAGCATGAGCAGTGAAACCTTAAGCACGAACCACACCGGGCCGGGCAGCACGGGACCGTGCCAGCCACCCAGGAAGAGCACCGTGGCCACGGAGCAGACCACGACCATGTTGGCGTATTCCGCCAGGAAGAACAGGCCGAAGCCCATGCCCGAGTATTCCGTGTGGAAGCCCGCGGTGAGTTCGCTCTCAGCCTCGGGCAGGTCGAAGGGCGCGCGGTTGGTCTCGCCCAGGGCGCTCACTATATATATAAGGAAGGCCAAGGGCTGGGTCATGATGTTCCAGTTCCAAGGCCAGGTGCCCTGTTCCTTGACCACGGTGGCCAGATCCAGGCTGCCGGACACGAAGGCCACGGCCAGGACCGAAAGCAGGAGCGGAATTTCGTAGGCCACGGACTGGGCGACGGCGCGGGCCGCGCCGAGCAGGCCATACTTGTTGTTGGAGGCCCAGCCGCCCAAAAGCAGCGAGAGCACCGCCAGGCCGGAGAAGGCCAGGATGAGCAAAAGGCCCAGGTTGACGTCGAGGGTGAACAGGCCGTCGCCCAAGGGCAGGGGCAGAAAGAGCAGCAGCACCGGCAGGAACGACAACACCGGGGCCAGCCAGAACAGGATGGGGTCGGCGTTGTCGGGCATGAAGAGCTGCTTGCCCACGAGCTTGAGGGCGTCGGCCAGGGGCTGCAAGAGTCCGTAAGGACCGACCTCGTAGGGGCCGGGCCGGCGCTGCACATGGCCGGCGACCTTGCGTTCCACCCAGACCATCACCAGGCCGATGAGGCCCACGCTTACGGCCACGGCCACCAGGCCGATGAGGATGCGAATGAGTTCAGCGGGCATCGCGTTCTCCTACCTGTCGATTTCCGGGATGATCAAGTCGAGGCTGCCGAGGATGGCCACGGCGTCGGCCAGGATGGTGCCGCTCGAAACCTCGGCGAAGAGGCTCAGGTTGCTGTAGCCCGGCGCGCGGAGCTTGGTGCGGTAGATGTTCTTGCCACCGTCGGAGGCCACGTACACGCCGATCTTGCCGCGCCCGCCCTCGACCGCGAAGTAGGCCTCGCCCTTGGGCGCCTTCCAGCTCGGCTTCGGCGCGCCCTTCACCAGGATGTCGCCCTCGGGCATCTGCTCCACGCACTGTTCGATGATGCGCAGGCTCTGCTCGATCTCGATCATGCGCACGTCATAGCGGCCGCGCGCATCCTTGAGTTCGGAGGTGGGAACGATGAAGTCGACCTTCGGGTACACGGAATAGGGTTCAGCGCGGCGCACGTCGTAGTTGATGCCCGAGCCTCTCGCCACCGGGCCCGTGGCCCCGTAGCGGCGGCAGAGCTCCGGCTCGATGACGCCGACACCCTCGATGCGCTTGCGCAGGATGATGTTGTCGCTGACCAGGTCCTTGTACATAGGCAGCCGTGAGCGCATCCAGGGAATGAACTCCCGGATGCTGCGCAGACAGTCCTCGCTCAAGTCCAGGGCCACGCCACCGATGCGGTAGTAGCTGTAGGTCAGGCGCGAACCCGTGGGCATCTGCAGGATGTCCAGGACCTTTTCGCGGTCATCGAAGGCGTACATGATGGGGGTGAAGGCGCCGAGGTCGAGCAGATACGCGCCCCACCACAGCAGGTGCGACGCGATGCGGTTCAGCTCGCAGGTGATGGTGCGCACGTACTCCGCGCGCTCCGGCACCTCAATGCCCGCCAGCTTCTCCACCGCGCCCAGAAAGGCCCAGTTCCAGGCCAGCGCGTGGCCGTAATCCACCCGGCCCATGTTCGGGATGAACTGAGCAGCCGTTTTGACCTCGGCCATCTTCTCGTGCATGCGGTGCAGGTAGCCCAGCACCGGCTCGGCACGCAGGATGTACTCGCCGTCCATCTCCACAATGACGCGGAGCACGCCGTGGGTGGACGGGTGCTGCGGGCCCAGATTCAGGATGAGTGAGCTCTCTTTCGCGGTCTTGGCAAAATTGTTGGTGTAGAAGTCGCCAGCGACCTGATCCATATCTGCGTAGCGTGTCATAGGCGCTGTCCTATTTTTATGCCGTGGCGGCCGGGCCGCCGGACTCTTGGCCCTCGGCGGGGGCATCGGGCGTCATGAGGGTGAAGGACGGGCGGCAGTAAACCACCTCGCCGACTTCCAGCATCTCGCGCGTCTTGGCGCGTGACTTCGGTTCCTTGCGCAACGGGAAGCAGTCGGCCATGTCGGGGTCGAGCAGAAGCGGGATCAGGTTCGGGTGGCCCTCAAAGATGACGCCGTGGAAGTCGCGGGTTTCGCGCTCATGCCACAGCGCCCCATCAAACACGTGGGAGATGGAGGGGACGTTGGGCGCGTCGTGCGGAGCCAGCACGCGGATGGCCACGCGGCCCGGCTTGTCGAAGTGCGCGAAATGGTAGGTGACCACAAACCCCTCGGCGCAGTCGAGCGCCAACACGTCCTCCAGATGCCAGTCCGCGACGCGCAGGCGCTCAGCGGCCTTCACCAAAGAGGATGCGGGCAGGAACACCTGCCAGGTCTTGCCGGTCTTGGCATAGTCGCAGGCGGCCAGGTAGTCGAGGGAGAGTCCTTGGAAGAGCGCGTCCATCTACTTGCCCTCCTCAAAGGGGCCGTCCACCGGCGGATTGGGCCAGAAGCGCTTGCCGGTGATCTTCTCCTGCAGCTTGAACAGGCCTTCCAAGAGTCCCTCGGGCCGGGGCGGGCAGCCGGGCACGTACACGTCGACCGGGATCAGGTTGTCCACGCCTTCGACAATGCCGTACTGGTCCTTGTACTTGAAGGGGCCGCCGGAGATGGCGCAGTTGCCGAGGGCCATAACCCAGCGCGGGGCCGGCATCTGTTCGTAAAGACGCACGACGGCTGGAGCCATCTTCTTGGTCACGGTGCCGGCAACGATCATAAGGTCGCTTTGGCGCGGCGAGGGGCGGAACACCTCCGCGCCGAAACGGGCGATATCCCATCTCGCCATGCCCACGGCCATCATTTCAATGGCGCAGCAGGCCAGGCCGAAGGTCATGGGCCAGAGCGACATGGAACGGCAGATGTCCATGATCTGCTGCGCCGGGCCGATGTTCAGGATCGGATCGGCGATGATGATGTCGGGTTTTTGCGCTACGAGATTTTGCGCGGCCATGTGAACACCCCTTTCGCCCAGAAATAAATAATCGCGAGAGCCAGCACCACGAGGAAGATGACCATTTCAAGGAAGGGCAGCCAGCCGTCCGTGGTGCGATACACCGAGGCCACCGGGAACAGGTAGAGCACGTCCACGTCGAAGGCCAGGAAAAGCAGGGCGTAAACATAGTAGTTTATGCCGAAATTGGTCCAGGCGCCGCCATAGGGGCGCATGCCGCACTCGTATGGCATACCCATGTCGCCGCCACGGGCGCGGGGGGCAACCAGATAAGACAAGATGAGCGGACCGCCCGCAAACAGCAACCCGCCCAACAGGAACAGGATGATGGCCAAATGAAGCCAGCTAAAGACCATAGCCCTCCCCCCTCACGGAAGAATTCGGCTCGAAAATTCGAGCCCTTGCCCGACCTTTGAAAAATGATGCCTCCTTTTGCCTTGACTTGTCGAAGACGTCAACCCCTCACGAGGAAATTCGCGCTTTCTTCCCCATTATTTCTTTTGCAACGCGAAGTTCATCGTCCGGTAATTATTCGCAATATTGTTGTTGGCCATATATTTTTCACAAGATATTAGGTGGTTGCGACACGGCGAAAACACCCCCTCCGCACCTTGCGCAACCGCCCGCCATGTTTCTCTTTCCCAAGTCGGTAGCACGACATCCGCACACGTAGCACGACCAGGGAGAGCGGTCGCGCAGTATAGCCCGAATGAGGTCGCCTTGGGTAGCAAGGATTTGCATTTCATATATCGCAGGTGTGCCTTTAGGGCATAATTCACACACGCCCAAGAACCCTTGTGCCGGGCATGGTTTCAGCATATTGAGCGGGGCATGGAGCCGACACGGAAATGCCTGAAACACTCATGCACCTGAACTTATCCCGCAGGGCCGCCCCCGGTTCCGGGACCGCCCGCGCGCCGCGCACCCCATCTGCCGGCGCGACGCAACGCGCGGCGGGAATCTAGGCGGCGCGCCATGTGTGGCATCTGCGGCCATGTCCGCGCGGCCGGCCTGCGCGAGGACGATCCCGGCCACCTAGAGGGTGTGCTCGCCCGCATCGTCCACCGCGGCCCCAATCAAACCGGACGCTGGCGGGGCGAAAAGCTTGTCCTGGGCCACACGCGGCTGTCCATCCTGGATCTGGACCCGCGCGCGGGCCAGCCCATGCGTGACGATAAAACCGGCAACATCATCGTCTTCAACGGCGAGATCTATAATTTTCGCGCCCTGCGCGCCGAACTGGAGGCCCAGGGCGAACGCTTCCGGACCACCGGCGACACAGAGATCCTGCTGGCTCTCTACCGCCAGTATGGTCAGGACTGCCTTGCCCGCCTGCGCGGCATGTACGCCTTCGCCATCTGGGACGCCGCCAGGCAGGAACTTTTTCTCGCCCGGGACGCCGTGGGCAAGAAGCCCCTGGTGTACTTCGAGGGGTCCACGGGACTCGTGTTCGCCTCGGAGATCCGCGCCCTGCGCGCCCACCCGGACTGCCCCACCGAGCTGGACCCGCAGGCCCTCGACCTCTACCTGAGCCTGGGCTACGTGCCCTCGCCCAAAACCATCCTAGCGGGCGTGCGCAAGCTGCCGCCGGGCTGCTGCGCCACGTATTCCTGCCGCGGCGCGTCACCCGCCCTGGCTGTGCGCCGCCACTGGGAGATGGACTTCCGCCGCAAGATTGCCGTCTCCGAGGCCGAGGCCCTGGACTTGGCCTGGGCCGAGCTCACCGAGAGCGTGCGCCTGCGCCTGGAATCCGACGTGCCCCTGGGCCTGCTGCTTTCCGGCGGCGTGGATTCCAGTCTGGTGGCCGCCGTCCTGGCCGACCTCTGCCCCGGCAAGGTTGAAGCCTTCAGCATCGGATTCGACGAAAAGAAGTACAACGAGCTGCCCCACGCCCAGGAGGTGGCCCGACACCTGGGGATAACCCTGCACCACGAGATCATGCCCCCGGCCAGCCTCGCCATGCTGCCCGAGGTCGTGGAACGCTACGGCGAGCCCTTTGCGGACGACTCCGCCCTGCCCGCCCTGGCCCTCGCGCACATGGCGCGCAAGCACATCACCGTGGCCCTCGGCGGCGACGGCGGCGACGAGCTCTGCTGCGGCTATCCCACCTACCGCCACGCGGGCATGGCCAGCGCCATCAATTCCCTGTGCACACTGCGCCCACCGGGCGGTGAAACCCTGCGCGCCCTGGCCGACTCCCCCGGCTCACTGGCCAAGGCCTGGCGCAAGTTCGCCTCCGCCAACATTTGGCCGGAGACCAAGCCGCTGCTGCGCACAGAGACGCGCCTCAAACCGATCAAGGAACGCCTGTACACTGCGCAGACCGCGCGCCTCGTGGCCCGCGCCCACGCCGACTGGTTCCTGCCCTGGCTGGACCGCGCCTACCAACGCGCCGCGAACCCCGTGGAACGCATGCTGTTTCTCGACAACAGCACCTCTCTGCCGGATATCCTGCTGGTCAAGACGGATATCGCCAGCATGGCCCACGCGCTTGAGGTGCGTTCGCCCCTGCTCGACCAAAAGCTCATCGAGCTGTTCGCCAGCTTCCCGGTGCGCCTCAAGGTGCGCGGCCGTGAGACCAAATATCTGCTGAAGAAGATGGCCGAGACCCGCGTACCGCCCAGCGTGCTTTACCGGCGCAAGCAGGGCTTCGATCTGCCCATCCGCGAGTGGATGGCCGGGCCCATGCGCGGCTTCGTGCGCGAGGCCCTCACCCAAGCCTCGCCCATGCTCAAGGAGCACCTGAACCTCGACGCCGCACTCTCCCTGGCCGAGGAGCATGTCCACCGCAAAAAGCACAAGAACATGCTCTGGCGCCTCATGGTGCTCACCCTGTGGAGCCGGACCAAGTAGACGGGAAAAAGGACGAAGAGACCTCCGGCGGCCAAAGGGCCTGAGGCCCTCTGGACTCCCCATAAATTGGCGGGACCGAAGCACAGGCCATGCTCATCACATCCCCAGCAAGCGAACGGGCTAGGGGCGCGGAGACGCGCCCCTAGCCCGTTCGCTTGCCCTGAGGGGGGCAGGGGGAAACGATTCCCTCCAGAAAACATTTCATCCCGCTACGTGCGCAGCCCCAACGCCTCCCACAGCCTGGGGGCCATGTTGTTCAGGCTGAAGCGCTGCACCACGGTAAGGCGTGCGTTGGCGGACATGCGTTCCAAAAGCTCGCGGTCGTCAGCCAGACGCAGGATGTGTTCGGCCCAGTCGAAGGGCTGGCGCACCAACAGGCCGTCGTGGCCGTGGGTGAGCAGCTGGGTGTTGAAGCCCACGGCCGAGGCCACGGGCACCGCGCCGACGGCCATGTATTGCAGGATCTTGAAGCCACACTTGCCGCGCGTGTACTCATCGTCGCTGAGCGGCATGAGCCCGGCTTCGAAACCGCGCAGTTGGTCCGGCTCCAGGACGGGGCTCCAGCGTTCGAAGCGCACCATATCGTGCAACTCACCCCCGTAAGGCGCATCGGAGACAACGCGGATCTCCAGGCGGTCGCGGTGCGGGGCCAGCTGGCGCAACACCTCGGGCAGGAAGTAAAGATTGCCCGAGGTGCCCATCCAGCCCACGCGGAAACGCCCGATGCCCGAGGCGTCCGGCGGGGGCGGCGTATATTTGTCGGTGTCGAGCAGAGTGGGCAACACAAAGATGTTTTGCTGATGCGCGCGCGCGTGCTCGGCCAAATAATCATTACCCGCGATGACAAGATCGACGGACCGGCAGGTGTGGGCGAAGCGGGCCTTGATCTTGGCGGCCTTCGCGGCGCTGCCGGGCCGGTCCACGTCGGCCGGGTGCAGAGCCCAAAGCGCGTCGTCCACGTCGTAGACGAGTGTCTGGCAACGCTGACGGATGAGCTGGAGCTCCCACGGAGCGAAAAGCTTCTGCTGGATGATGATGACGCGCGCCGCAGGCAGAGTCAGCAGAAAAAGCAGACGCTGATGGATGGCCTTCGGGGCGCGCCGCCAGTCCACCACAAGGCCCTGGCGCAGGCCGAGCTCCACAAAGGGCAGCACGCGGAAGCGCACGCTTGGCAGATCCGCTCCGGAAGGCGTGAGGAAGAGCACATCGAGGGTCATGGGCGGGCTCGCTTTTGGGCCAGCATCTCCTCCACCAGCGCAAGGTAGGGAGCAAGGCCACAGGGCTGGTCCTCGGGCCAGACGAAGGGCGCGCGGTCCTTCTCATTCGCGGCCTCAAGGATGAGCGCGGCCAGGGTCCCGGCGTCGCCGGGGTCTTGCAGGATAAAGCGCTGCGGCACAAACACGGCGCTGCCGTTGCGGCTGCTGGTGATGGCGGGCAGGCCGCAGGCCAGAGCTTCGAGCACGGCGTTGGAACAGGCATCGTAGTAGGTCGGCAGGACGAAAACGTCCGAGCCGCCATAGAAGGCAGGCATGTCGTCCACCTTGCCTACGAAGTTGACGCGCTTTTCCACGCCGAGATTCCGGGCCAGGGCCAGCCAGGCCTCCGGGTTGCGCTTGCCCGCCACGATCAAACGGTAGTTCGGCGGCAGGTGCCCCAGGGCCCGAACAAGGGTGCCCACACCCTTGAGCGCGAAGTTTGTGCCTGCGGTGCAGATGACCACGTCCGCGTCGGAGAGGCCGCAGCTGGCGCGCAGTTCGGTCCGGCGTGTGGGAGAAAGCGGCGCGAAGCGTTCCAGGTCCGGCCGGTTGTAGACCACGCTGACAAGGGCGGGATCCAGGGCCGGGTGGGCTTCCAGAAGCCAGTCGCGCACAAGGTGCGACACGCAGATGATACGTTGCGCCGGGTTGGTTGGGGTGTCGAACTGCCGCCCCTCCATCCAGCGGATGACGGCGGCCGAGGGCGAAAAGACGCGGTGCAACCGCTTGCGCAGACGGGCGAAGCCACAGCCATAGGCCGACAGGGTGAGACGCTGAAAGATATCTTGCGGCCCGCCTCCCACGCGTAGGATGTCCTGATTCCAGGTGCGGGAAAGACCGATGACCAGGTCGTAGCGCTGAGCCCGCAGGTATTTTCCCACCACCCAGGCGAACCACAGGTTCTTGATGGCCCGGCCTAGGGGCGGACGCCCCAGCTCCACGGCGGTCACGCCCTCCGGCACATGGCCCTCGGTCCGGGCGCAAAGGAAATCCACACCGTGCCCGGCTGCGGCGAGTTCTTTGGCCAGACGCCAGGCAAAGCCCTCAGCGCCTCCGTAGAGGCCCAGACGGGGCATGGTGATGGCGATTCTGGATTGGGGCATGGCGGCTCCACGATGGTTCGGGTGTCGGCAGTCTTGAATGAATTTCCGAACTTTGACAAGCAACCGGCGCTTTGGCATACGCAGAAAGCCGGACGGAATTCCAGCCGGCCGACTACCCTGGAGGCCTCCGATGTTCCCTGTCCTACCGGCGGATGCGCACCTGCAGCTCCTGCTGAACCAAGAGTGGCGCGCGCCGCTGTTGGATACGCTCTTGCCACTTTTTTCGCGGCGTGCGCCGCTGTTCATCCTGCTGGCAGGACTGCTTGTCTGGCGCTCGGCCCTGCGCGGCAAAGGGCAGGCGATCTATTTCATCATCCTCGTGCTGACCATGGGCGTCACGGACCTGACCTGCAACACGGTAAAGCACGCCGTGCCGCGCCTGCGGCCGATGCATTCCGTGGCCGGGACCTACCACGAGGACGACGGCCATTGGCAGCGCTTGCCCGCGGACTACGTCCCGGACCGCGAGCGCGACACGTCCTTCCCCTCGGCCCACGCGGCCAACTCAATGGCGCTTGTGGTTCTGGCCATGATGCTCTGGCCGCGCCTCAAGCGCGGGCTCTGGGCGCTGCCCGTCATCGTCGGTTGGTCGCGGGTCTATCTCGGCAAGCATTACCCGCTGGATGTGGCCGCGGGCTGGATCTTGGGCGCGCTCATCGGCTGGGGCGCATGGCTGCTCTGGAAACGACTGGCTCCACGGCTCAAGCTCGCGGTGCATCCGGACGACCTGTACCGGCCCTTTCTGCTGCCGCCGCCCGGCTGCCGGTAGCGGACGCCACGTCCCCTATTTCCCGCCGCCGGACCGGCCGACGTCCCCATCTCCGGCCTCGTCCACGGCGTCGTCCACGGCGTCGAGGTCAGGCACGGCCCCTTCGCGCTTGTACGCCCGGTACACAGAGAACCCGAGCCAGGCCGAGGCCGCCAGAAGCACGACCGACAGGACAAGGGACAACGTCTTGCCCAGGCCGGTCTCCGCGCTGAATCCGGCCCCGAAGAGCGCGAACACGAGATTCTGCGGCACATAGCCCAGGGCCGAGCCCAGGATGAACGAGCTGGCGGGTATGCTGGTGACGCCAGCGGCCACGCTGGTGAGCAGGTTGTGGCCCACGGGGAACAGCCGGATGGCCAGCGAGGTGCGGAAAGGTCCAGTGCTCAGAAAGGCGTCGAGCCGGGCGACGCGCTTGCCGAAACGAGCCAGCACGAGCTCCCGGCCCAAGGTGCGCGCCAGGGTGAAATCCAGGGCGCAGCCCAGCGCCGTGCCCAGGGTGGCGAGCAGCCCCCCCCAGACGCCTCCGAAAACATACCCACCTAAAAATGCCGGAAACTGCCGGGGCACCCCCATGGCCGAGGCCAGCGCCGCGACGCCCACGAAGAACAGCACGCCCTTGACGCCCTGCCCCTCCACGTTGGCAAGCACCCACTGGCGGAAGGCGCCGTGCTGGTCCAGACCGAGGCTGCGCGCCACAAGCACGATGCCGCCAAGCACCAAAAGCAGCGCCAGGCCCTTGAGCAGGGGCTTCACCCCGCCGCCATTACTCGCCATTGCCGTGCCCACCGCGCCGCGCCGCGCGCTTTTCGCGCCTGCCGCTGATGAGACAAAAGCCTACGGACAAGGCTAGGCCCTGGGCCGCGCCGAAGACCAGATCGCGCTGGAGCACCGCGTACCAGAGGCCCGCGCCCGTGCCCAGCACAAGCGGGAAAAACGGCCAGCGGGGCCGGCGTGCGGTAGGCCCGGACATGCCGGGGCCGCCGCGCCACAGCACGGCCAAAAGGGCGACGAGCTGCAGGGCCACGGCGAAAGACAAGAGCTGTGTGGTCAGCGGAATCTGCGCGATTGCGGACATGAGGGACATGGGGGGAACTCCTGCCGGGACTAGAAGCGGCCCCGCGCTTCGACTTTGCGGGCCTCGTCCAGCCGGCCCTGAAGGGTGAGGGCCTGGATAAGGGTGTCCCAGAACTCCTGGCGTTCCGGCATGAGGGCGGCGGCCTGCCGCGAGAGCACCTCGGCGATCTGCGGGTCCTCCCCGGCGTCCAGGTACAGCCGGGCCAGCGTGCCCATGGCGTAGGCGTCGTTGTGGTTGGCGCCGATGGCCAGGTGCAGCAGTTCGCGCGCGCGGTCGGGGTTGCCCTCGGCCAGGGCCACCCGAGCCAGGGGCCGCAGGGCCGAGGCCTCGCCGCCGGGCGTGGCCAGGGCCTTCTGATACAGCGCCTCGGCCCGGGGCAGGTCGCCCTCGCCTTCGGCCAGGGAGCCCAGGCGCAGCAAGCTGAAGCAGTGCGCGGGATCAAGCGTCAGGCAGCGCTCATAGGCCTGGCGGGCGAACTGGTTCTCCCCCAGGTGCTGACAGGCCCAGCCCAGATTGTAGTGGGCCATCACATTCTCCGGCTCGGCCGCAACCACGAGCTCGAACTCGCGGCGGGCCAGATCGGCCTTGCCCAGCTGGGCGTAGCAGATGCCGAGCGAATTGCGCGCGAGCATGTTGGCGGAATCGGCCAGCAGGGAAAGCTTGAACTCCTCCACCGCCGCGTAGAGGTCGCTTTCCACAAACAGCCTGTCGGCCGAGACATTCAGGGACACGGAGTCGAAGAGCGCCACGTGCGGCCCAGGCAGAAGCAAAGCGTGTTCCAGGGCCTTGCGCGCACATTCCAGGGCGTCGGCCTTGGCGAAATTGAGGAACGGATAGGCGAAGAGCCCCACGGCCAGTTCCAGACCATGCTCCGCCGCCGCCTGGGCGCACAGCTCCCGGGCCTTGGCCAGGGCCTCGGGACCAGACGCGCCGGGCAGAAAATGCACCAGTCCACCCAGGCCGAAACGTCCGCCAGCGGCGCGCGCGGGTTTTTGCCCCGGGGCGGCGGGCTGAGCCTCCACCCCGGCCATAAGGCAGGTATCGGACAGGGCCGCCACCTGGGCCACGGCGGCCTCCAGGCGCTTCACCGTGCCGCCGCGCCGCTCCATGGTCGGCTGCTCGCCATCGGGCGGCAACACGCGGGTCAACAGCACGGCGAAGCTGTCCGTACGCTGGCGCGCACGGCCAAAAAAGGCCAAAAAATCTCGGTAGCCGTAGAGGCCGGTAAACAGGTCGCGCTGGGCCTGGGGCTGGCCGCTCACGCCCTCGCCCGCTTCAGCGGCGAAGAGGCTGTCACGCTCCTGGATGAGTGTCAGGCGGTCGCCGGGCTCCGGGGCCCAGGCCGGGTCGCCCGCGTGGAGCACCTCGGCGATGGCGATATCCGCCTGCACCTCGGTGAGCACGATTTCGCCCTTGTAGAGCGCGGGCGTGCGGCCCACCAGGTGTTCCTCACCTGAGAGCCGGGCCTCGATGGTGCGCTCCTGGAACGCGGGCGACCACACGAGGTAGCGTAGCCCCTCCTGCGCGCCCACGCCCCGCCCGAGCGTCACGGAAAGGCGCTGCATGGGCAGCACCTCAAGGATGCGCCCGCCGCTGCGCACGATGTCCTGAAAGCCGAACACGCGGTTGCGTCCGTGGTCCTTGCTGGTGCCGACGGCCTTCCGCGCCGCGCGCATGAGGATGCGCGCCTGCTCCGGCGGGGTGCGCTCCAGCTGCGGCCCGCGCAGGCACTGGGGATAGTTGGCGTAGCCGAGCGAGGCCGAGACGCTGATGCGGTCGCCGGTGATCTCGTCCTGGAAGCTCAGGGCGCCGATGGCCTGACGCACCTGTTCCGCCAGTTGGGACGCGCCCTTTGGGCTGGCGTCTGGCACCAGGAGGGCGAAGGTGTCGTTATGGATGCGCGCGGCGGTGACATGGCTCCGGCAGGTGGCGGCGATGGTCCGGCCGACCTCGGCCACCATCTGGTCACCCAGCAGATAGCCATAGCGTTCGTTGATCCCCTGGAACGAGTCGAGGTCCAGCAGAATAATGCCGAGCGAAGCGCTGAAGCACTGCACCTCCGGGTCCGTGCGGCCCCCGGTGGTGGCGTCCAGGCAGTGGCGGATGAGCGCGATCTCCTGTGCCAGCACCTTGTGGAAATGGTCACGGCAGGAAAGCCCGGTCAGGGCGTCCGTCACCGAGCGTTTGTAGAGCAGCAGCTCTCCCAGCACCCGTGTGGCCGTGGCCTGGATGAGCGGAGGCAAGACCTTGGGGGCCTTGATCCTGACGCCGCGCGCCACGAACACGCCCAGGTTCCGCCCGCCCAGCACCAGCGGCAGCACAAGTTCGCGGCTGCCGGCGTCGAAGCGCAACTCAGGCGTGCGGTCCCCCTCGCGCGGGAAGTACAGGCTGTAGGAAGTGAACGGCAAAAAGGAGCGGATGGCATCCTTCAGGCTGTGCTCCATGTCGATGAGATCCTGGCGCGTGAGCGTGACGCTCTGATCGGCCAGGATGTCCGAGAAGATGTCGGCGGCGGGTCGCATGCACGGGTATCTATCCTGCCGGGAGGCCCAGCACAAGGGCCAGAACCAGGCGAGGGAAATATCTATGGACAGCCTTGGGCAATCGTGCCATGTCTCCCTACCGAAAACGACCCTTCGGGAATCCGCATGGACCTAATCACCACCCCCCCACATCTTCGAGAACAATGCCGCGCCTGGCGCAAACAGGGCCTCTCCATCGCCCTGGTGCCCACCATGGGCTTTCTGCACGCCGGGCACATGAGCCTGATGGACCACGCGCGCCTGCGCGCCGACCGCCTCGTGGTCAGCGTCTTCGTGAACCCGACCCAGTTCGGCCCGAATGAAGACCTGGACCGCTACCCGCGCGACCTGCCCCACGACTTGGCCCTGGCCGAGGAGCATGGCGCGGACGCCGTGTTCGCCCCCGAACCTGGGGCCATGTACCACCCGGACCATGCCACCTGGGTCGATGTGCCCGAAATGGGCAAACGGCTCTGCGGCGCCTCGCGCCCCATCCACTTCCGGGGCGTGTGCACCGTGGTGCTGAAGCTCCTGAACCTCGTCCAGCCGGACGTGGCCGTGTTCGGTGAAAAGGACTGGCAGCAGCTGGCCATCCTGCGCCGCATGGCGCGCGACCTGGACCTGGACGCGGAGCTGGTGGGCCGGCCCATCTTCCGCGAGCCCGATGGCCTGGCCATGAGCTCGCGCAACGTCTACCTGACCCCGGAGGAGCGCGCCAAGGCCCCGGCCATCCACGAAGGGCTTGAACTCGTGCAGGAGCGCCTGCGCGCGGGCGAGCGCGACGCCGAGGCCCTGGGGCTTATGTTCCGCTCGCACCTGGCCGATAAGCTGCCCGGAGCCCGTGTGGATTACGCCTCCTTCGCGCACCCGGAATCCTTGGCCCCGGTGGCTCGCGTCACCGCCCAAACGCTCCTCGCCGTCGCAGTATTCGTCGGCAAGGTGCGCCTTATAGACAATAAGCTTCTGGAGGCGTAAAAGCTCATGCCCAGACGCACTTTTTTGAGCGCCAAGATCCACGGGGCCACCCTTACTTCGCTGAATTTGGAGTACGAAGGCAGCATTTCCGTGGATACGGCTCTGCTCGACGCGGTGGGCATCCTGCCCTACGAGCAGATCGATGTGCTGAACCTGGACAACGGGGAGCGGCTGACCACCTATGCCATCCCCGGCAAGCCAGGGGAGATCTGTCTGAACGGCGCCGCCGCGCACAAGGGCAAAGCCGGTCAGCGTATTATTCTGGTGACATACCTGGAGCTTGAGCCGCACGAAATCGCTGCGCACAAACCCAGGGTCATTCGTGTGGATGCCGCCAACAGGCCCGAGGCGGCCCACAAAACCAAATGATTACCTGATATACTGGAGGATTCTGCATGATTTCGCCCAAAAGCCGTTACATGTTCACATCCGAGTCCGTTACCGAAGGCCACCCCGATAAAGTGGCGGACGCCATCTCCGACGCGGTACTCGACGCCCTCATTGGGCCCGATCCCACTTCCCGCGTGGCCTGCGAAACGCTCGTCACAACAGGCATGGCCTTCATCGCTGGTGAAATCACCACCAAGGCCTACGCCGATCTGCCCACCATCGTCCGCGAGACCGTGAAGGAAATCGGCTACAACAGTTCCGAAATGGGTTACGACCACGCCACCTGCGCGGTCATATCCTCCATCGACAAGCAGAGCGCCGACATCGCCCAGGGCGTCGATCGCACCAAGCCCGAGGACCAGGGCGCCGGCGACCAGGGCATGATGTTCGGTTTTGCCTCCAACCAGACCCCCACGCTGATGCCCGCGCCCATCTACTACGCGCACCAGCTCTCCCAGCGCCTCACGTTCGTGCGCAAGCAGGGCATCCTGAAATTCCTGCGCCCCGACGGCAAGACCCAGGTCGCCATTGAGTATGAAAACGGCAAGCCCATCCGCATCGACAACGTCGTCGTCTCCGCCCAGCACGATGAGACCATCGAGCACGGCGACCTCGTGGAAGCCATCAAGAAGGAAGTCATCTTCCATTCGCTTCCCCAGAACCTCATCGACGACAAACTCAAGATCTACGTGAATCCCACCGGCCGGTTCGTCATCGGCGGCCCCGTGGGCGACTGCGGCTTGACCGGCCGCAAGATCATCCAGGACACTTACGGCGGCGCGGGCGCCCACGGCGGCGGCGCGTTCTCCGGCAAGGATCCCTCCAAGGTGGACCGCTCCGGCGCGTACATGGCCCGTTACGTGGCCAAGAACATCGTGGCCGCCGGCCTCGGTGAAGTGGCCGAGGTCCAGATCGCCTACGCCATCGGCGTGGCCGACCCCGTGTCCGTCGTCTGCACCACCCACGGCACGGGCCAGGTGCCCGACGACGTGCTCACCAAGGCCACGCGCGAAGTGTTCGACCTGCGCCCCTACTTCATCCTGAAGCGCCTCGACCTGCGCCGCCCCATTTACCGCCTCACCACCAACTACGGCCATTTCGGCCGCGAGCTGCCCGAGTTCACTTGGGAAAAGACGGACGCCGCCGCCGACCTGCGCACGGCCTGCAAGCTGTAAGGCAAAAATCCAGAGGGATTTCTGGGGGGAGCCATTCCCCCCAGCCCCCCCTCAGTTCACGCACAAAGGGCGGAATGGGCAATGCTCATTCCGCCCTTTGTGCGTGAGGAGCGGGTATATCCAGAAGGGCGCCCACCGAACCGCCGTCCGCGCCCCACCCAATCGCCAGCCAAAGGGCCTGGGGGTATCAAGCCTCCCAGCGCGGTCAAGGGGCGGGCGCCCCTGATTCCTTGCATCAGGCATTGCCACGAACCCTCGGGGGCGTTACATTATGGGCGCCACTCTGACATGCGAGCACGCCGCGCCCCGGCGGGGAGGACAGCCATGCAGCATCAGCACAAGCCCCGCGTCATCATCGTGGGCGCAGGCTTCGCCGGGATCTTCGCCGCACGCGAGCTGGCCGGCGGCCCCTGCGACGTGCTCATCATCGACCGCAACAACGCCCACACCTTTCTGCCCCTGCTCTATCAGGTGGCCACGGCCGCCGTGGAGTCCGAGCACATCGCCGCGCCCGTGCGCGGCATCATCCGCGCTCTCGGCCGGCGCGCAGCCAATCTGGACTTCCTCATGGCCGAAGTCAAAAACGTGGACTTCGACGCCCGCCTGTTCCTGGCCCAGGGCCAGGACGGCGACATCCTGAGCCTGCCCTACGACTATCTGCTCCTGGCGCCCGGCAGCGTCACCAACACCTTCGGGGTGCCCGGCGCGGACCAATACGCCTTTTCGCTCAAGAACCTGGAAGAGGCCGTGCGCCTGCGCAACCACATCCTGCGCAGCTTCGAGGCCGCGGCCTGGACCAGAGACCCCTCGACCCGTCTGAACCATCTCTGCTTCATTGTGGTGGGCGGCGGGCCCACGGGCGTGGAGCTGGCCGGGGCCATGGCCGAGCTTATGACCGGGGCGCTCAGGCGCGACTTCCCGCGCCTGGGTCTCTCACGGCCCTGCGTCACCCTGCTGGAGGCGGGCGATGGCCTTCTGCCCGGCTTCCCGGACTCCCTGCGCGCCTATGCCCAGAAAAAATTACAACGTATGGGCGTGGAGGTGCGTTTGAAGGCCCAGGTGTCGCGCGTGTTCCCCAAAGGCGTTGAACTCAAGGACGGCACCGTCTTCCACGCCGCCACCACCGTCTGGACTGCCGGGGTCAAGGGCGAACCCGTGGCCGCGCGCCTGGGTCTGCCCCAGGCCCCCAACGGTCAGGTTCTGGCTCTGCCTACCCTGCAAAGCCGCGACTACCCCGAGGTTTTTCTTGCGGGCGACATCTGCCGCGCCGAATACCAGGGCCGGCCCCTGCCCATGTTCGGGCCGCCGGCCATCCAGGAGGGCCGCCACGCCGCCGCAAACATTCTGCGGCTCATCCGCCGACAGGATCCGCAACCCTTCCGCTACTTTGACAAGGGCATGATGGCCACCATCGGCAAGCGCGCCGCCGTGGCCAAGCTGGGCCCGCTTCACCTCAAGGGGCTGCCCGCCTGGCTGCTCTGGCTGGCCGTCCACCTGACCTACCTCATCGGCTTCCGCAACAGGCTTTTTGTGCTGGCCAACTGGGCCGTGGACTATTTTCTCTCCGAACGCGTGGTGCGGCTCATCACCAGACAAAATCCGCAAGAGTAGCATTCCCCCCACACCGCAGAGACGCCAAAGAGCCAGGGCCAAGCGAATGCTTGGCCCTGGCTCTTTGGCGTCTCTGCGGTGGTTCGGGGGGCCTCAGGCCCCCCGACGGGATCAAAGGGCGAACCCTTTGTCTTTTCTTATTCAGCCTTGCCGCAGCATTTCTTGTACTTCTTGCCGCTGCCGCAGGGGCAGGGGTCGTTGCGGCCGGTCTTGGGCCCGCGCACGACGGGGTCGTGGGTGCGCATGCGGCCGTCGGAGTAGTGCCACACGCCGTCCAGCCGCTTGAAGCTGGCCAGCTCGCGGTGGTCCTGGCGCGCGCCCTGGTATTCATAGCTGGCGGTGAATTCCACTTGGCCAACCTGATCCTTCTCGCCGCCGTCTTTCACGGCGTGGATGGTGAGGCCGAGCCATTTGGAGTTTTCACTCCAGGCCTTGGCCTGCTCGGGATCAAAGTCGTGCCGCTCGTCAGGGGCGAGCGAGTCGTTCAGGTAGGCGATGTCGCCGATGACATAGGCGCTGTACCGGGCGCGCATGAGCGCCTCGGCCGTGGGCGCTGGCTTGGTCCGCTGGATGATGGGCTGGCAGCATTCCTCAAAGGGACGTTCGCTGCCGCAATGGCACTGGGTCATAAGGCACCTCTCGGTGATGGTTTCTTGTGGCGGCGGACATTACGGGCTAAAGTCGGGCTGGTCAACTCGTCCCGCGCAACATGAACCCGCAACCGCTGGAGTCCGCCATGCGCCACAGCACGATGATTTTCGCCACAGTCTGCCTTGCTGCCGTATCTTGCCAGCCGGTCCCGGCCCGGGCCATCTCCCTGGCCCAGGCCTTCACACCCTTGACCAGCGTCTACGAGGTCGCGCGCGACGAGCGCAGCGTGGCCGACATCGCCACAGACAAAAAGATCACCACGACCATCAAGGCCGAACTACTGCAGAAGGACGGCAAGCTGGGCCTGGCGGTCAAAACCTATTGCTTTCTGGGCCGTGTGACGCTTTTGGGACAGCTTGCGGACGAGAACTTTAAATCCTTTGCCGTGGCCACGGCCAAGAAGACCCGCGGCGTGCGGAGCGTGGCAACCTTTTGGGTCACGCCCGGGAAGGAGAGCACCACGGCGGCGGACATTGAGATTGCGACGAAGATCCGCGCCGCGCTGGTGGCGGACAAGAACATCAGCGCCACGCAGGTGGAGTGCGAGGTGTTTGGCGGCCACGTATACCTGCTCGGCATGGTGCGCAGCCAGAAGGACGCGGCCCGATCCGTGGTCCACGCCAAGGGCGTGAAGGGCGTCACCGCCGTCACTTCCCTGCTCATCCCTTCACGGGGAAAGAAGTAGCGGCGGCAAGCTCCCGGTGGCGGAAGCAGCCCGTCAGGTGGTCGTTCACCAGCCCGGTGGACTGCATGTAGGCATACATAATAGTGGTGCCGACGAACTTCATGCCGCGCGCAAGCAGGTCCTTGGCCAGGGCGTCGCTGAGCGCCGTGCGCACCGGGATCTGGCTCAGGATGGCCCAGGCGTTCTGCACGGGCGCACCGTCCACAAAACGCCACAGATAGGTGTCAAAACTGCCGAAGGCGTCCACGATCTCCAGAAAGGCCCGGGCGTTGCCGATGGCCGCGGCAATCTTCTGCCGGTTTCTGATGATGCGCGCGTCAGCCCTGAGGCGCTCCTGGTCTGTCTCGCCCAGTCGGGCCACGGTCCGGGGATCAAGAACCGCCGCGCCAGGACCGCAAAAGGCCTCGCGGTAGCCCTGGCGCTTATGCAGCACCAGGCGCCAGTTCAGCCCGGCCTGCGCGCCCTCAAGCACAAGCAGCTCGAACAGGACGTTGTCAGCGTGCAGAGGCGTCCCCCACTCGCAGTCGTGATAGCGGATATATAGAGGGTCGGGCTCTGTGGTCCCGGCCAGACACCACGGGCAGCGGACAGAGTCTGGGTGTGGCCGATCTGCGGACATGGACGCTCCTTGCCGGAGGACTCCCGGCCATGCGGAGTATGATACCAAATCGGCGTTCTACCCACAACCGCAGAGGCTCCGCGCCGCGGCCGCTATTTCCGGGCGGAAATTATGTTTACACCCGCGACCGATTGCGATAGGTACCATGCTCTTCAGGGTGCACCCTCGTGGTTGTACCCGGCCCTTGAACGGCGTCACGGCCTTTGGACCCGGTTCATTTTGGACCGAACGCGGCCGTTGCGGCATCCGGATGCCTCGGAACCGGGACGCGGCGGTTGGCGGCCACAGGCCATAAAAAGCGCAAATACATTTGTCCGAGGGAGTGTCGTTGGAGGCAACGATGGAAAAAACCAAGAAAGTCGCAGAACAGGAAATGGACCTCAATTTTGAGGATGCCCTTGAGAACTACCTCAAGGATGACTTTGGTGACCTTGATGAAGGCACCATTGTTCCCGGCACAGTGGTCAAGATCGGCAAGGACCATGTGCTGGTTGACGTGAATTTCAAGTCCGAAGGCCAGATCGCGGTCTCGGAATTCCTCGATTCCGAGGGCAACATCACCGTGGCCGTGGGCGACAAGGTTGATGTCTTCGTGTCCAACAAGGACGAAAACGAAGGCACCATCCACCTTTCGCGCGACAAGGCCAAGCGGATGCAGCTTTTTGATCGCCTGGAAGATTCCCAGGAGAACAACGGCACCGTCACCGGCCGTATCGTCCGCCGCATCAAGGGCGGCTACACCGTCGACCTCGGCGGCGTGGAGGCCTTCCTGCCCGGTTCCCATGTGGACCTGCGCCCCGTGCCCGACATGGACGCACTGGTGGGTCAGGATTTCGAATTCAAGATCCTCAAGATCAACCGCCGCCGCAGCAACGTCATCGTCAGCCGCCGTGTACTGCTTGAAGAGCAGCGCAGCGAGCAGCGCGGCGCGCTTCTGGAGACCCTGGGCGAAGGCCAGGTGGTCAAGGGCAAGGTCAAGAACATCACCGAGTACGGCGTGTTCATCGACCTTGGCGGCCTCGACGGTCTCCTGCATATCACCGACATGAGCTGGAAGCGCATCCGCCACCCGAAAGAGATGGTGCAGCTGGGCGACGAGCTCGACCTCAAGGTCCTGCACTTCGACCGCGAAGGCCAGAAGGTCTCCCTGGGCCTGAAGCAGCTCGTGGCCGATCCCTGGGAAAACATCGCGGGCAAATACCCGCAGGGTTCCCGCTTCAAGGGCAAAGTCACCAACCTGGCCGACTACGGCGCCTTTGTGGAGCTTGAGGCCGGTGTCGAAGGTCTGGTGCACATCTCCGAGATGAGCTGGACCCGCAAGCTGCGCCACCCCTCGCAGATGGTGCGCGCCGGAGACGAGGTCGAGGTCATTGTGCTCGGCGTCGATCCCGACAAGAAGCGCATCAGCCTGGGCATGAAGCAGATCAAGCCGAATCCCTGGGACGTGGTGGCCGAGAAGTACCCAGAAGGCACCATCCTTGAAGGCGCCATCAAGAACATCACCGAGTTCGGTGTGTTCATCGGCATCGAGGAAGGCATCGACGGCCTGATCCACGTGTCCGACATCAGCTGGACCAAGAAGATCCGTCACCCGAGTGAAGTTTTCAAGATCGGCGACATCGTCCAGGCCAAGGTGCTGACGGTGGACAAGGAAAATGAGAAGTTCACCCTGGGCATTAAGCAGCTCTCCGAGGATCCGTGGCTGAAGGTGCCGGGCAAGTATCCCGTTGGCACCATCATCACCGGCCTGGTGACGAACATCACCGACTTCGGCCTGTTCGTCGAGGTTGAGGAAGGCATTGAGGGCCTGGTGCACGTCTCCGAAATCAGCCGCAAGAAGATCAAGAGCCCCAGCGAGCTGTTCAAGGAAGGCGTGTCCATTGAGGCCAAGGTCATCCACGTGAGCGCCGACGAGCGCCGCCTGGGCCTGTCCATCAAGCAGATCAAGGAAGAAGAAGAGCGCAAGAAGCCCAAGGAGTTCCGTACCTCTGGTCCGGAAACCGGCAGCAACCTTGGCGACCTTCTCCGTGCCAAGATCGAGGACGCCGCCAGTGGTGAGGAATCCGGAAACTAGTCCTAAGTTTTCCGCTGAGCACCCGCTGCTCTTCGGAATTGTCTTGATTGTATTGGCTGTGGCCCTCTTTACGGGGGCCATGGCCTTTTTCCGTGGGCTTGGCGGCAACAGCCGCCCGCTCGCGGGGAATAAGATCGGGCTGTGCAAGATTGAAGGCATGATCAGCGACGCCCGCGAGGTCGTCGACTTCCTGCGCGAGCTGCGCCAGGACGACTCGGTCAAGGGCGTGCTCCTACGCATCGACTCCCCCGGCGGCTCCGTGGCCCCGTCCCAGGAACTTTACCAGGCCGTGCGCGCCCTGGCCAAGGTCAAGCCCGTGGTGGTCAGCATGGGCACGGCGGCAGCCAGCGGCGGCTACTATGCCGCATGCCCGGCCACGCTCATCGTGGCCAACGCCGGCAGCATCACCGGCAGCATCGGCGTGCGCGCCGAGTACCTGAACGTGCAGGGCCTGCTCGACAAGCTGGGGCTCAAGACCGACATCATGGCCAGCGGCAAGATGAAGGCGGCGGGCGATCCCACGCAAGCCCTGACGCCCGAGCAGCGCGCCTATCTCATGGACCTCATCCTGGACCTGCACCACCAGTTCGTCAGCGACGTGGCGGCCGCGCGCGGTCTGCCCGAGGACGTGGTGGCCAAACTGGCTGATGGCCGCGCCTACACAGGGAGCCAAGCCCTGAAGCTCAAGCTTGTGGACAAGTTGGGCGGGCAGGAGCTGGCCATGGACACCCTGCGCCAGATGGTCAAGCTGGGCCAGGACGCCCCGGTCATCGAAGGTCCGGAGAAAAAGCTGCCGTTCTTGCCCCGCCTCCTGGGCGCAAGCCTTTCCGGTCTGACGCAAGGCATTGCGCAGGGCGTGGCCAATGGTCTGGGCGCGCAGAGCGCGGCCGACGGCCAGGGCGGCCTCACCTTGCAGTACCGCCAGTAGCCGGACCTCCGGGCACGGCCATGCGCGACAACGATTCTCCAAAACATTTCCGCGACGAGGCGCGTTTTTTCCGCTCACCGGCCCTGCCCGGGGCGGAGCTGTTGACCGCGCGTTTCTTCAGTCACGCCTTCTCGCCCCATTGGCACGAGGGCTACGTGGTCGCGGTCATCACCGCCGGGGCCGAGGGCTACCGCTACCGCGGCGCGCGTCACGTGGCTGGCCCGCTCTGCCTGGCCTGCATCAACCCGGACGAGATCCACACCGGCGAGCGCGCGGCCGACGAAGGCTGGGCCTACCGCGTGTTCTATCCCCCCGCGGAACTGCTGCGCGGGCTGGCCGCGAACCTGCGCGGACGGGCCTGCGCGGACAAGGGGACCGGGCTGCCGCGCCTGCTGCACGACGTGGTCCAGGATGACACCCTGGCCCGCGCCCTTTTGCGCGCCCACGCGCTGCTGGAGTCCGGCCAGGATCTGTTGGAGGCGCAGACGGCCACGCTCGAGGCCTTTTCCGCTTTGCTGCTGCGCCACGGCCAGATGTTCCCAGCCCAGCCCGTTGCCGCGTCGGGCCGGTCCACCGCCCACGTGGAGGCCATGCGCCAGCGGCTGGCAGCGGATCTGTCCGAGCCCCTGACCCTGGACGAACTGGCGGCCGCCGTTGGGCTTTCGCCCTTCCACGCCGCCCGGCTCTTCGCGCGGGAGACGGGCCTGCCGCCCCACGCCTGGCGCAACCAGCTGCGCGTAAACCGCTCCCTGGAGCTCCTGCGCCGGGGTGACAGCGTGGCCGAGGCCGCCCAGGCCTGCGGCTTTGCGGACCAGAGCCACTACACGCGCCATTTCCGGCGTGCCTTCGGCGTCGCGCCGGGCCGTTGGCGCGGCTAAGCGCAAGATTGTACAAGCCCGTTCGCCCGCCCCGCGTTAAGCTCCGCGCATGAATACACAAACGCCATCCGCCGCAGGACGACTGCCCTTCACCCTAGGTGGAGCCCTGGCGGGCTTCCGCGCCTGCGTTCCCGTGGCCCTGGGCGTGGCCGTTTACGGCGTACTCTACGGCCTTCTTGCCCGTCAGAAGGGGCTGTCCCTCGTCGAAGCCCAGAGCATGAGTCTCCTGGTCTTCGCCGGAGCCAGCCAGCTCATCGCGCTGGACCTGTGGAGCCGCGACCTGCCGGTGGTCTCGCTCATCGCCACCACGTTCATCGTGAACCTGCGCCACGTGCTCATGGGCGCGGCGCTGTCTCCGCAGCTTCTGCGGCTGTCTCCCGGGCGGGCCTTCGGCTCGCTGTTCTTCATGACCGACGAGTCCTGGGCCCTGACCCTGGCCCGCTACGCTGACGACCGCCGCCGGGGCCTGGTGTCCGACGGCGCGTTCCTCATCGGTGCGGGAATCGCCGTGTATGTGTTCTGGAACCTGTCCACGGCGCTGGGACACGTGCTGGTGCGCGGCCTGGACGACCCCGCGCGCTACGGCCTGGACTTCGCTTTCACGGCAGTATTCACCGCGCTGCTCGTGGGTCTGCGCCCCCGCAGGAGCGACGCTCTGCCGCTCATCGTGGCCACAGGCGCGGCGCTTCTGACCGCGCGCCTCTGTCCCGGCAAGTGGTACATCCTGGCCGGAGCCCTGGCTGGCGGCCTGACCGCCGCCCTTAGTCACGCCCCTGTGGCGTCCGAGCCGGAGATCCGTTGATGAGCCCGCTCGCCACCGCGCTTCTGACCATCCTTGGCATGGCGCTGGCCACGTATGTCAGCCGGGCGGCCGGGCTCCTGCTCATGCGCCGCATGACGCCGGGCCCGCGCACGGAGCGCTTCATGCGCGCCATCCCCGGAGCCATCCTGGCCAGCATCATCGCGCCTTCGGCCCTGACGGCCGGACCGGCGGAAATCATCGCCACAACGGCCACAGCCTTGGCGGCCTGGCGCTATCGCAACCTGCCCCTGGCCATGCTGGTCGGGGTGGCGGTGGTGTTTGGACTGCGTCAGTTCATGGGCTGAGACTTGGCGCGGCGCGCCAACACGCGGACCAACGCATCGGAGATGTCATTCGGCTCCAGGGGTTTGGAGATGGCTTCGTCCATGCCCGCGGCGAGGAACTCGCGGTGCTCGACCACCTGCGCATAGGCGGTCAGCGCAATGATCGGCAGCGTAGGATCATAGCGGGAGCCATCATGCGCGCGGATGCGCCGCGTGGCCTCCACCCCGTCCATGACCGGCATCTGGATGTCCATGAGCACGGCGTCGAACCGCCTCTGCTCCAGGGCGTCCAGCGCCTCCTGCCCGTTCTGGGCAGTCTGCACCTCGTGCCCCTGCCGGGTGAGGAAACTCTTGGCCGCCATCTGGCTGATGACATTGTCCTCCACCAAGAGCAGACGCATGGGCGGCAGGCCCTCCGCCTGGGCCGCGGGCTTCGCGGCGGGCCGCCACTCCTTGTCCGCCTCGCTTAAGACCAGGGCCAAATCAATACGCGTTCCCTGGCCGGGCTTGCTTTCCAGGGTGATGCCGCCGTCCATAAGCCCTGCCAGCTTGCGCACGATGGCCAGCCCGAGACCCGTGCCTTGGAAACGCTTGGTGTACACGGCTTCGGCCTGGGTGAAGGGTTCAAAAACCATGTCCTGCAGATCTTCTGGAATGCCCACGCCGCTGTCCTCCACCTGGAGCAAAAGCACAACGCAGCCCCGCGGTCCAGGCAGGCTTTGCAGCACCACCGAAACCCAGCCGGCGTCCGTAAACTTCACGGCGTTGCCCAGCAGGTTAAACAAAATCTGGCGGATCTTGCCAGCGTCACCCTGCAGGCTCTCGGGAACATGGCCCCGCACCTCCACCGTAAGCTTGAGCCCTTTGGCCCGGGCCTGCTCCTCAAACACGGCCGCGCTGGAGCGCAACAGCTGCGCGGGGTCGAACAATTCGGTCGAAAGTTCCAGAGTGCCGGACTCAATCTTGGAGAAATCCAGGATGTCGTTGATGATTGAAAGCAAACTCCGCGCCGAGTACTGAGCCTTCTCCAGATAATCGCTCTGATGGGTGTCGAGGGGGGTCGTGCGCAGCAGTTGCAGCATCCCAAGCACCCCGTGCAGGGGTGTGCGTATCTCGTGGCTCACGTTGGCTAAAAAGTCGCTTTTGGCGCTGCTGGCGGCCTCGGCCAGTTCCTTGGCCTGCTGCAAGGCCGCCTCGGTGCGGCGCAGCTGTTCAATGAACCGGGCCTGCTGGAAATTCTTCAAGCCCAGCTCCGAAAGCTTGCCGGCCATGAGCGCCAACGCGCCGCTGACCAGGCGGAAACGTTCCTCATCAGGCGTCGTGGGCAGGGACGCAAGGCAGGTGCTGGCCTGCTGGCTGTCCAAGCCCATGCCCGCCAACGCCGCGTTTGCCTGGGCGAGGTCGAGCTTCTGCTCGTTCAGCTGATAAATGTGCCAGAGGGCAATGCGCTTGTCCCCGGCCATGATGGGGGCCTCGCCGATCAAAAGCCCCGGCAGTTCGGGACGCTGCCCCGCAGGTCGGGTGAGGACGCACGGCAAGACGGAAGCCCCTTCGCCGCAGCGCAGCATGGCGCACGAAGACGGGAAATTGCTCGGCCGGGTGATGGCCGCGCCCTCCGGGGTTGTAAGCACTGAGGTCACGCCCATGGCCACGGCGAAGGCGTCCTGCACGGCCTGGATTCCCTCAAGCTCAAAAAGGTCGGTAAAGCTAGGCTCCAGGGAATCGCCTAAGGGTTTGGTGACCGCAGCCAGCCGACTTTTGATGATCTGCTCCATGTGCCGTTGCTCGGTGATGTCCACCAGGGCCACCACGGCGCCATAGCCCGGGAGCTGCAGGGGGGCGGCGGAGCACTGCACGAAGGAGCTGCTGCCGTCGGGCCGTTGCACGATGAGGTCCATGCGCACCAGCATTTGCTCCCGCGCGGCGCGCAGGCTGGGAACCTCCTCGGACGCCAGCGGGCTGCCATCCAGACGGCGCAGGTTGAACCGGCGCTCCGAAAGCCGCTGGCGCAGCAAATCCTGACGCGTGCAGCCGTAGAGCGCCTCAAAGCCACGGTTGACCTCCAGAAGGCGCGCCTCCTGATCTGTAATGGCCACGGCCAGCGGCAAGCTCTCGAACATGGCGCGGTACTTCTCATGGCTCTCAAAAAGCGCGGCCTCGGTCCGCTTGCGCGCGGTGATATCCGTCAGCGTCCCCACGCACCCGAGGGGGCGGCCCTGGGCATCGTGGTACAGGGAATGGGTGAGGAGGATCTCGCGCAGGGAGCCACGGACATCACGCATCTGGGCCTCCAGCTGCCGCCGTTCCCCGCCCGCCAAAAGCTCGCTGACCAGCTCCGCCATCTTGGCCGCAAAATCCGGCGGCCCGGTGTCCCGCACCCGGCGGCCCAGGATCTCCCCGGCAGAAAGCCCGAAGAGTTCGCACATGGCGCGGTTCACCTGCACATAATGGTCTTCGAGATCCGTAGCCATGATGGGTGCAGGATTGGCGTCCAAAAGGGCGAGGGTAAAGCGGTGTTGCTCCTCGCGCGCGCGCTCGGCCCGGCGCAGCTCCGTCAGATCCATGGCCGTGGCCAAGAACCCCGTGGGCTGCCCATCCGCACCGCTCAGGCAAATCCACTCCAACTGGGCCTCCACCACGGCGCCGGCCGCGCCGCGCAGACGCACGAGGGCTGATCCCGGCGGGCAGAGCCCGGCGTTCAGCTGCCGGACCATGGCCTCGCGCGAGGCGGGATTTTCGGCCAGGTCCAGCACACTTCTCCCCTCCAACGCGCCCTGGAGCGCGCCGCACAGGGCATGGCTGGCGCGGTTGGCGAAAACGATGCGCCCGGCGCGGTCCACCTCAAGCACCCCGACGCTCATGGCCTCCACGAATTCCTGGTAGCGCAGCCGGGCCATGTCCTGCTGGAGTTCAGCGCGCCGCCGACCTCGGACCTTCAGCCCCAGCAGCGCAATGGCCGCCGCCATGGCCAGAAACAGAACGCCCGCCATGATGATCTCGGACTGGTAGCTCCGCCAAAGCTCCTGCGGCTGGTTGAGCACGATGCTGCCGGGGGGAAGCTTGGCCTCCGAGAATCCAAAGCGCTGTAGTTCACGGTAGTCGAACATGCCCACGTTGGGCCTTTCGTGCAGGATGGGAATGGACTCCATGGGCACGCCATGCAGGATGCGCGCAGCCATCTCGGCCATGATCCGGCCCTGGCGCTCGCCGCTGACCACCACGCCGCCCACCGCACCGTGGCCGACCACGAAATCCCACGCGCAAAACACCGGCTGCGGCGTGGCCTTGCGGATGAAGGCCAGCGACTCCTCGACGCTCATGGTCGCGCCGCTGGGGTCGCGCAGCAGGCCCATGTAGAGAATGCCCGTGTCCGAGGAAAGCGTGGTGAGCCTGGCGGCCACCTCCGCAAAGGGCAAACCGCACAGTTCCATGGGTTCCAGGCGCCCCCGGTAGGCGGACATGGTTTGCCGGAACAGACGCTGGCCGGTGGCGCCGTTTTCGGTGGCGCCGGTTATAAGGACCAGGCGTCGCATGGCGGGCATGAGCTTGAGCGCGGCGTCGATGGTGCCGGAGAGGTCCGTGTGCTCCACCACGCCGGTGTAGCCCCGATGCCGTTCCAGGTGCTTCGCCCCCAGTTCGCCCACGCCGCAAAAGATCACCGGCACGTCAGGGAAGAGTTCGTGGCGGTGGAGCAGCAAAAAATCAAGGGCGTTGTCGTCGCTGGCCAGGATAACCGAGGGGCGCAAAGGCGCATATTTGGCCGCGAAGTAGGCGTTGAGCTGCGGGAAGGAGCGTTCCGGCGGTACGCGCTGGGTGTCCATGTACTCTACGAACACGCGGGCTTCCGGCGCCAGGCGCTCCAGAGTCCCGGCCACGCCCCGCTGGATACTGTCTGTCCACAGATAGCCCGGGTGGTAGGAATGCAGCACCAGAACCCGCGGGTCCGCCGCCGGGGGCTGAGCCAGGGCGGCCGACGCAGCCAGAAGCCACAAGGCCAGGGCGCAGATCCTGGCGGACCTCCGCACCCAAGCGGCTTGCGGAATGCGTTGGAGCGCGTTTGGCTTGGCCATACGGTTCCCGGTTGGAGATCCGTTGCGCCCATGCGGGCGAGAGCCTACCCCCTACACCCGGCAGCCGCTTTTGTCACCACGCCGTTGCAATAAACAGAGGACTCATCCAAAACATCCTCTCCGATTTCAGGCCACGGGCAGACGCACGGTGAACACGCTGCCCATGCCGGTTTCCTCGTCCGTGGGTGACTTTACCCAAACCTCGCCCCCGTAGTTGCGGGCGATGTGGCGGCAGATGGCCAGGCCGAGGCCCGCGCTGCCCGCGCTGTCCACACCGTTGCCGTCGGCGCGGAAGAAGCGCTCGAAGATGCGCTTCTGGTTCTCCGGGCTGATGCCAGGCCCCTGGTCGGCGAAGCTCAACAGCACGCTTTGGCCGTCGGAGGCCGCGGAGATATGCACCTTGGCGCCCTCCGGTGAGTACTTGATGGCGTTGTCCAGAATGCTCTCGATGATCTGCAGCAGACCGTCGGGGTCTGCGGCCGTGGCGGGCATGTTCTCCGGCAGGGCTTCGAGTTCCAACTCGATGCCCCTGTCCTGGGCCGCGAAGGAAGCATTCTTGAGCGCATGGTCCAGGGCCTGGGGCACACTGGCGGAGAGGTCGCCCGGGCGCTTGCCTTCGCGCTCGCTCTTGGCCAGGGCGAACATGCCGCCGATGACCTTGGCCATGTGCACGGCGTTGGCGTGGATGATCTCCAGGAACTCCTTGCGCTTGGCCTCTTCCTGCGGAGGCGCGTCGATGAGGGTCTCGGCGTAGCCGCGGATGCTCGTCAGCGGCGTACGCAGCTGGTGCGAGGCGTTGGCGACGAAGTCGCGCAGCACACGCTCCACGCGTTTCTGCTCGCTTGTGTCGTGGAACACCAGGATGACGCGCGGGCGGTACTTGTGGTCGCGGAAGGGCACCACGGTCATCTCCGCACAGCGGCGGTCCTTGAGTTCGATCTGCCGGCTCACGCGTTCGCTGGTCTCACCCGCCATGAGGATGTCCACCAGGTTCTGGATCTCCAGGCTCATGGTGGCCTCAAGCGGCGCACGGCCGATGAACTCCTGGGCGCGCGGGAAGATCTTGGACAGGGCCGGATTGACGTGCAGGATGCGTCCGCTCGTATCGAGCACCATGACACCCTCGCTCATGCCCTCGAACATGGCCCAGAGTTCGCCGCGCTGATTCTCGATGACCTTGACGTTCTTCTTGATCTTCTTGGCCATGCGGTTGATGGCCTCGGCCAAGGGCTGGAACTCTGCGGCCGGATAGAAGAGGATCTTGCGCCGGTAGTCGCCGTCGCCGATGGCCTGCGCGGCCTCCGTGAACTGGGCGATGCCCATGGTGATGGTGCGAGAAAGCAGCCAGAGCAACACTCCGGAGCCGAGCAAGAGCGGCACCATGGCCGCCAAAAGCGCCCAGCGCATCCGCTGCAGGTGCGTGCGCAGCTGGGATACCGGCGCGGCCAGCCGCAACACGGTGTCGGGCGCGCCGTCCTTTCCGGGCAATTTCTTGGCCATGTAGATCATGTCGCGATCGAGGGTCACGCTGTGGCGCGTGGACTGCCCCACCTCGCCGCTCAAAGAGGCGACGACCTCGGGCCGGGCGGAATGGTCGTCGAGCTTGCCCAGGTCGCCGAAGGCCACGGAGGTATCGGCCACAACCTTGCCGCCCTCGATCAAGGTGATGCGCATGCCCATGTTTGTGGCCAGGGTGTGCAGGAAGTCCTGCCGGTCGCGGGGCTCGGTGAAGGGCCCGTTGCGTTCGAGCAGCCATTCCACCGTCTGCAGGCGCCCGATGGTCGCGCGCTCGAAATCCCGGGCGGTCTCGCCGTCCAGGGTGGCGCTGTAGCGCCAGAAGGCCAGGGCCAAGCCGGCGATAAGCACGGCCCATCCCCACAACAAAACACGCATCTGAATGGATTGCACTCTGGGCATCATGGATCCTTGGCTGTGATCCGCCGCTTCCGGCGGGTTTTTTTTGCTTCGTGTGGGCGTCGGGCCGTTACAAGGGCCGGTACGCGGCAAGGGAACTATGGCCGACCACGCGGTTGCGGCCCTGGGTCTTGCCTGCGTACATGGCCTGGTCGGCCGCCATGATGAGGTCCGCGGTGCTTTGCCCGGGGCGCATCTGGGCCACGCCGATGCTGACGGTGATATGCAGCGGGGCCGTGTTCTCCGCTCCGGTCAGGTGCGGCACAAAGGGGCAACGCGCCACATCCTGGCGGATTTCCTCCGCCCTGACCATGGCCTCGGCCTCGGACAGCCCCTCGCACAGGATCAGCAGCTCCTCCCCGCCGAAGCGGGCGGCGTAGCCCTTGAACTGCATGGAGTGGGCGGAAAGGATGGCCGCCAGGACACGCAGCACCCCGTCCCCCGTCTGGTGGCCAAAGGTGTCATTCACGTCCTTGAACCGGTCCACGTCAATGAACAACAGCGACACCGGGGTGTTGGTCTTGCGACAGCGCTCCAGCACCACGCTGAGCTGGGCGTCCAGGGCGCGACGGCTGTAGAGCTCGGAGAGCAGGGAGTCAAAATTGGCCGTGTGCTCCAGCTGGGTCGCGCGCTCCTGCCAGGTCCGCGCCTCGGCCCGGGCCTGGGAAACCATCTCCGTGACCATGCCGCGCAGGCGGCTGACCACTTCGGCCCTGGACTCTGCGGCGGTGATGCCCTTCTCCGTGTCCTCGCCCATGCGTTGGATATGACTCTCCCGCGCCTCGGTGCTTTGCTGGATGTCGGCGAAGACCTTGCCCATCTCCTCATACAGGGAGGCGTAGCCCTGGCGTTCGTTGACCAGCTGACTACGCAGATCCGCCATCTTCGGATTGTCCAGCAGGAAGTGCTGGATGATCTGGACGATGTGCTGAAAACGCTTGTTGTTCAGGGGGCGCTTGCCCATTTGTTCAAAGATCTTGGCCTGAAGCTGGGCCTTCTGCTCTTCGGAGAACAGATCCATGGACGAGACGAGATTCCGCGCGAAGAGGACCACCGCAAGCCAGTCGACGTTACCGGCCACACCCAGACGCTCCAGGGTGGCCTGCACACCGTCCAGCCCGTTATGTTGGTCCTTGTGGTCCTGTTCCGTGGTCATCTCCACCTCGCCCAGGCGGGAGCCTATAGCATTTCACGGTGAATTCAAAGTGGTGAAGCCTCCACCCGGAGGCCGGGCAACAAGAGGTCGCCAGTATCATGTATCCTGAGTGGGCTGGAGCGTCAACGGGGATTGGCCACGGTTGCCAACCCGCGTGGCCTGCCTTATGTTGCGGCGCATGTCGACACCGCTGGAAACAACGACGCTGGACGATGACTTCTTCTCGCCCAAGGACCCCGGCCTGCCGCCCCTGGCGTGCTTGGGCTGCGGCTGGTGCTGCCTGGACAACCCCTGCGAGGTCTCACAGCAGGCTTACGGCTACACGCCCCGCTGTCCGGCCCTGGTCTGGACCGGCGCGCGTTATGTCTGTGATCTGGTGATCCACCCCCGCGCGGGCGTGGACCTGACGCCGCTTTTCGTCGGGCAGGGCTGCTGCGCCCGGCACAACGCCTGGCGCGATGACGTGCGGGAGCGCGGCTAGATGTGGAGTTGCAAGACGTTGTTCACAACCTCACCGACTCGGCTGATGGGCGGTTTGTTTTGTAACGCAGAGTGATTTCTGTAGAAGTTGTATTCGTGGAGCCAGCGAGGCAACTCGCTGGCTCTTTCGTTTGAGTCCGGGTACGCGGCGGCGTAGGCCCACTCGCGCAGCGACGTCTGGATGAACCGTTCGGCTTTGCCGTTGGTGCGCGGCGTGTAGGGCCGTGTCCGAATGTGCTTGAGCCCAAG
>JARLHQ010000031.1 GCA_031292175.1 Humidesulfovibrio sp. | reverse complement strand
GACTCAAACGAAAGAGCCAGCGAGTTGCCCCGCTGGCTCCACGAATACAACTTCTACAGAAATCACTCTGCGTTACAAAACAAACCGCCCATCAGCCGAGTCGGTGAGGTTGTGAACAACGTCTTGCAACTCCACAACTAGCGGGGCCGGACCGGGCTGTCAACGGCGGCCGCGCAACGAGCAAAAAAAACCGCCGGGGCAGGACCAAGCGTCCCATCCCGGCGGTGGTGTGCGTTCGTGAGGCTCGAACTACTTCAAGAGGTCCACGAGTTTGCTCATGACGGCAAAGGCGTCGGCCACGTAGAGCACATCGGCCTTGCCCTGGGCCCAACCGCAGTTGGCGTCCAGGTTGATGGCACGGCGTTCGCCGACGAAGCGCCAGCCCACCACGTGCGGTTCTTCACCGTGGCAGCAGGTGGCCAGGCCCTTGGGGTGGCGCGGCGTGGAGCCGGTCTGTCCCACCTGGTGCATGTGTGTGAGGAACGGCAGGGCCGCGCCCTCGCCGCTCTGGTCCACCAGGGACTTGGAGGAGCCGAGCGAAGCCTGTGTGGCCGAGAGCAGGCCCAGGATAAGCCGGGCGGCCTCGTCCACGTGCTTCTGGCCGTCGGCTTGGCTCTTGCCCCAGCCCGCGCCCGCGACGAGCAGCAGCTTGGCATCCGGACGGATGGTCTGGGCGTCGGCCGCCGGGGCGATGATCTCCACCACTTGGCTGCGCGTGGCCGGGGCCACGGTGAGCATCTCCACGCTGGCAGAGCCTGCGGCCTCGCAGGGCGCGAAGCAACCGGTGTCGGTCGTGACCAGCCAGGGCCGGGCGTCGCGCTCGATTTTGCCGACCATGCGCTGGCGATAAAACCAGCGGGTGGCGGTGATCTTGCCGCCCACCGCCTCAAGGCCGGTCAGACGGGTGTCGATCTTCGCGCCCAGGCGCTGGGCCACACCAGCGGCCACGCGGCTCATGCGCGAGGTGGACGGGGCCACAATGATCTCCGCGCCCGCCGCCTTGGCGATGGCCTCGGCCGCAGCGGCGTCCGAGCCGTAGCGCGCCGTGGCGAACTCCGGACCGGCCACGCCATAGAATTTCACCGCGCCGCAACCGGCGACGCTGTCCGCGGCCTTTTGCACCTCGGCCCCGAACAGACCGATGACGAGTTCACCGCCGAGCCCCTTGGCCGCGCCCAGGGCCTCGGCGGCCGCCTTGCCCAGGCTGCCGTCTTCTTCCGTATGCGCAAGGAAAAGCACTTTCATATATTCCGCTCCGTTATGGGGATGCGCCCAGGCCTAGGCCCGGATCCAGTCCGCGAGTTCGCGGGCGATGTCTTCCACCGGCGCGTTCTTGACAACGCGCGTTTCGCGGCGCTGGCTGGGCAGCTCCACGCCGGCGTACTTGAGACCCTCGCCCTTGAGTGGCGCGGGCGTGGCCTTGGCCAGCGCGGGCATGATGAGCCGCATGTTCTGCATGCCCACCTGCGGGTTGTTCGGCGGTTCGGGCAGGTTGCCGGTGGCCCAGCCGAGCAGCGCGGGCGCGCCCTGACAGGAGGACTTCTGGTAGCTGCCGCCCTCAATGCGTTCGAGTACCGTGAAGGAGCCGTCTTCGGCCATGGCGATTTCGTCCACGCCCTGGAACTGGTCCGTGATGCCGAGCAGCTCGCCCACCATTTGGAGCACCGCGCCCGTGCCGCGCGAGGCCGACTGCCAGCCGCCGAACACCAACAGCTTGCTCTTGTCCAGGCCGGGGATCTTCTCCACCCCGCCCGCGAGCGCCGCCGCCGTCTCCGCCGCGTCGGCAAAGCCGCTGGCCGGACCGTCCAGCACCACGATCTCGAAGGGCACCTTTTGGGCCACGTTCATCATCACCTGCTGCAGCTTGGCCTTGGGACCGAGCGCGACCAGATAGACTTTGCCCTCGACCTTCTTGGCCAGATTGGCCGCCTCGTAAAGCGCGTGGCCAGCCCAAGGGTCCAGCACCGCGGGCAGCATCAGCTCGTTCTTGAGCGCTGGCCCGGTCGGCCCGGACACAGGCTCCAGGGTCTGCAAGGGATCGGGCACGATGGACCCGAGCACCACGATCTGCAATCCTTTCATGTCTACTCCTTAAGAAGAGTGGGTGTTCCTCGGGGGAGGGGGGGGCTTTTTGGGAAAAAGCTCCCCCCTCCCCCGAAATCCCTCACCCCGTCCAAAATTTTTCGGGGGTGAATGGGATTGTTTGTCTTGAGTAGGCGCCCACCCCACGCAAAAGTTTTCGGGGGGGATGGGGGTACGGGGGGAAGGGGGGCCCTTTGGCCAAAGAATCCTCTCCCTCCGCACTTACCTAGTTTTCTGCCGAGTGCAGGCCTCCCGCCCCGGCCTGGAAGTCCACGTTGGAGGACTCACCGCCCCCGGGCGAGGGCTTGCTGCAGTTCCAGAGGCAGGCTCCGCAGTGCACGCACTTCTCGCGGTCGAACAGCGGCGCGCCGCCCTCGGGATTGGCGCTGATGGCCTGGCCGGAGCAGGCCTCGATGCAGACCTTCTCGCCGCAGCCCGCGCAGACGTTGTGGCTCTTGAAGGTCACGTGGTCGCGGTAGCCCGAGGGGGCCTGCACCTTGCCGCCCATGAGCAGGGCGTCCTGGTGCGAGACAAGGAGCTGGCCGTCGTGCTCGACTTTTGGCCAGCCCGCGCGGTCCATGAGCGCGCCGTGCAGGGGCAGGCCCTTGGCCGTGCAGTCCTTGCGGATGGCCGCGATCTCCTCGGCCGAAATGCGGCCCTGGAAATAGCTTTCAATGCTGGGGATGCGCTCGTGCGGCTTCTTGGATGCGCCAGGCCAGAAGAGCTTGCCCTCGGTGAGGCCGGTGAGCGCCATGCCGATGAGCCCCTGGACGACGCCATTCTGGAACCCATCGCGCGCCTTCTCGGCGATCTTGGCCTCGCGCTCCAGCCAGGATTCCTGGCGGCGGCGCACATAGGTCTTTTCGATGTTCTCGCGTGTGAAGGGCTGATCGGCCTTCAGCAGCTCCAGGACGCTGACGCCCAGCAGCACGCCGGAGGTCCAGGCCTCGTCGACGCCGGAGCCCGTGAGCACATTGGTGGTGCCCGAGCCTTCGCCGATGCGCGCGAAGCCGTCGCCCGCGAGGAAGGGTTCGCCCCTCTTGCCGGACTCCTGCAGACTCTTGGCGCCCCAGGAGCGCATGCGTCCGCCCTTCAGGTGTTTCCACAGGACCGGATGCTGCATCCAGTGCTGCAGATAGCGGTAGGCCGTGCGCACCGGGTTGTCGAACCAGGAGGGCACGAAGATGCCGAGTGAAGCCACGTTGCCGGGGTAGACGTAAAGGAAGCCGAAAATCTCGGGCTCGGGATAGCCCAGGGTGTGCAGAACCGTGCCTGCCTTGAGCTGGCAGCCCTCTGGCAGGTCGACCACCATCTTCATGCCCACGGCCCATTCGCGCGCGTGGTTGCCGGCAGGCAGGCCGAGTTGTTCGTCGAGCTTGCGGCCCACTGCGCCCACAGGGCCGTCGCCCACGACCACGAGTTGGCTGTGGATGTCCATGCCGGGCATGAAGCCCGCCTCCGGAACGCCGCGCTTGTCCACGCCCTGGTCCTGCAGACGTACACCCGCCACGGCCTTGCCGGACAGGATCGGGCCGGCCACGGGGGTGCCGGGCCAGATCTGCGCCTGGCCCTGGGCCATGATCTGCCCGCCCGCCCACTGGTTGAACTGGCCCATGGAGAGCAGGATGCCTGGCTCCTTGCGCAGGAAACCCGGCACATACGGCAGTTTGAAGGCGTGATTTCGAGCCATGCCGAAAATCTTGAGGGCCTTGTCCGCAAGGCGCATCAAAACCGGGCGGCGGCTCGCGCCGACGGGGTCGAGGAGGTAGAGCACCTCTTCGTGCTTCACCTCGGTGGCCAGCGGAATCTGCGTGAGGTCGAGGTCCGGGAAGCTGGCGCGGATGCCGCGGCCCTTGGTCACCACGCCGGAGACGCCAAAGCCGAGGTCATCGGCGCGCTCGTAGCAGATGACCTGGGGCGGCATGCCGGGCATGGCCTTGCTTTCGGCCACCGGGGTGCCGTCCTCGTTCGTCAGCCCCTGGGACAGGGTGTGCAGAAAGCCACCCATGGCCGGGCCGAAGCCGACGCAGGCGACATCCACGTCCATGCGCTGGCGTTCATAGCCTTCGGGCAATTCGTCCCCGGCGGGGGCGCTGGTGTTCACGTCGGTCATGCGGATTCCTCGTGCGTGGGCAGGTGGGCCGCCGGAACAAAAAAGAAGCGCTGCGGGCTTGCGCCCGCGACGCTGGCACGACGGCTTGCACCTCTTTATCCGGGGGGGACGGGCGAGTCAACCGGGGCGCGAGGCGAGGCGATCGGGCCTGCAACAGCGGGTTTGGCAAGGGGCGGCGCCCCTTGACCCTGCCGGGGAACATGATGCCCCCCGGACTCCCGCATACGCCATTTTGGCAAGGCTGGTGTGCGAGAGCACGCTTTGCCTTGTCCCAGCCTTGAGGGGGGGATGATCCCCCCGGTGAACCCTTGTCCCGTTATTCGCCCAGGCCCATCTCGCGCAGGAAGGCGTTGTCCTCGGTCCAGTCCTCGCGCACCTTGACCCAGAGCTCCAGCAGCACCTTGCGCTCGAGCAGCACTTCCAGCTCAAGGCGCGCGTCGGTGCCGATCTTCTTGAGCATCTGTCCGCCCTTGCCGATGACCATGCCCTTGTGGGTGCTGCGGGCCACGTGGATGCAGGCGTTGATACGCACGGCCCCGGACTCGGGCTCTTCCCAGTTCTCGATCTCCACGATGGTGTTGTAGGGCAGCTCCTGCTCCAACTCGAGGAAGAGCTTCTCGCGGATGATCTCCGCGGCCAGGAAGCGCAGGGATGCGGTGGAAAGCTGGTCTTCCGGGTATTGGGCCGGGCCTTCTGGCAGCAGCTTGGTCAGGGCTGCGAGCATCTCGGGCACGCCTTCACCCGTCGAGGCGGAGATGGGGAAGACTTCCGCCTGGGGGAAGACTTGGCCGATGCGCAGCAAAAACGGCAGCATCTTCTCCTTGGGCCGGAGCGCGTCCACCTTGTTGGCCGCGATGAACACGGGCTTGCCCACGCGGGTGACGGGATCGGTGAGCGGGCGTATCTCGCGGTCGAAGAGCTCCGGTTTCTTGGTGTAGAGCTGGGCGTCCAGGATGAGCACCACGGCGTCCGCCTGGGAGAGCGCGCCCCAGGCGGCTTCGAGCAGCAGGCGGTTCATGCGCCCGGCCATGCGGTGCACGCCGGGCGTGTCGAGGAACACGATCTGGGCGTCGTCCGTGGTGTGGATGCCGCTGATGGCGTTGCGGGTGGTCTGCGGCTTGGGCGTGACGATGGCCAGCTTCTGCCCCAGGAGGTGGTTCAGAAGCGTGCTTTTGCCGGCATTTGGCGGGCCCATGAGGGCCACATGGCCGAAGCGGTGGGTTGTCATGCGGTCCTTTTGGTTAAGGTGTGGTTAGAGCGCGACGCAACCGGAATCGGTGACGACGACCATGTATTCCCAGCGGATGCCGCCCCAGGATGCATCATACAGGCCGGGCTCCACGGTGACAACCATGCCGGGAACGAAGACGCCCTCGGCACGGGGGGCCAGGCTCGGACCCTCGTGGGTTTCCAGGCCGATGCCGTGGCCCAGGGAGTGCGTGAACTGCGCGGCCACGCCCGCGTCCTCGAACACGGCGCGCGCAGCCTTGTAGGCGTCGGCGTACCGGACGCCCGGCCGGATGGCCTGCATGGCGGCTTTTTGCGCGGTCTGGACCAGGCGTTTGGTGTCCTGAAAGCGTTCGCTGGGCTCGCGGCCCACCCAGACGGTGCGCGTCTGGTCTGAGCAGTAGGCGTCCAGGCGGCAGCCCGCGTCAACCAGCACCAGGCTTTCGCGTGCGATTTTGGTATCGCCGGGGATGGCGTGGGGCAGGGCGGCGTTCTGGTTCACACCCACGATGGACGGGAACGAGAGGCCCTCGGCTCCGGCCTCGCGGAACAGGCGTTCGATCTGCCAGGCGGCTTCGGCCTCGGTCATGCCGGGGATGAGGACGTCGGTCAGGGCGCGCATGACGCGGTGGTTGAGCCCGCATGACGCGCGCAGAAGCTCGATCTCCGCGGGTTCCTTGACGCGGCGCAGGTCTTCCACCAGGCCAGAGCAAGAGGTGAGCTCGAAGTGCTCGCGCAGGGCCTCATGGTCAAAGACGCTGACCGCGCGCGGATCGAAGCCCAGGGCGGTGACGCCCTGGCCCTTCAACACCTCGGCCAGGGCTGCGTGCTTGCCCGCGCCGTAGATGAGGGTGTCTTCCACGGGCCACAGACGCTTCGCCGCGTCGGTGAAGCGCGCGTCGGTCATGAGCAGGTCGCGGCCCGTGGGCAGCACGACGAGCCAGCCAACGGACTCGTTGCACTGGGAGTCGGAAAGTTCGAAGCCGGACAAGTAGTAGCGGTTGGCGGCGTGGGTCACGAGGAGCGCCGGGATGTCTGCCTCGGCCATCTTGGCGCGCAAACGCTCGCGGCGGGCGGCGAATATTGCGGGATCGGTCAGCTCCACAGGTAGGTCTTCTCCGGTGTGTTTCGCATCATGCGTTCGGCCCATTCCACGCCCTGCATGACGCTGTGGTCCATGTTGCTCACTTCGTACTTCCAGCCGCCGAAGCGTCCGCGCGAGAAAATGCCCTGAGCCTCAAGCCAGGGCTGCAGGATGCGCAGGGCCTGATCGCGTTCCAGGCAAGGCACGGGGTAGCCGTAATCCACAGTGAGTTCGAAGCGGCTTTCCACGGCCGCATCCTTGGCCAAAAGGCCCACGGTGTCCAGTCCCTTGACGGTACGGTCCATGAGCCGGGAGAGATCCTCCCGCTTGTGCGGCGAGAAGCTCGTCTCGCACAGCAGCGCCGCGCGGTTTTCATCGCTGCCGGGCACGTTGGCGGGTGCGTAGTTGTGAAAGTTGGTCACGCGGTAGAACGGGCAGTCGTCCTCCGGGAAATACATCCAGCAGCGGTCGTCGGCCTCGCCGTTGTGAAGGGCCCGGCCGCGCGCGCCCACGCCCGCCACGAACACGCCGTTGTGCTTGAGTTTGCCCGCAGCCTCGCGCAGCGCGTCCGGGGCCGAGGCCAGCTGCTCCGTCACCAGCAGGTCCAGCGGGCCGGTGCTCAAGAGATGCTTGTAGGCGATAGTTTCGCCGTCGCTTGTGGTGAGCGTTTTGCTCCCGGCGTCGATCCGCGTCACGGCGCAATTGTAGCGGATGTGCTCCGCCAAGCGGCCGGCCAGGCGGCGGAACACTTCACCTGTGCCGCCGTGGGCCGGGAAGGCGAAGGTGTGGTTCGGCCCCCAGCCCACCTCGTCCTCTTCCAGGATGATGTTCTTGAGCACCGCCTCCAGGCCGACGACGCTGACGCGCTCGCCCACCCAGGTGGTGTTCATGTGCGCGGGGTCGATGGCCCACACCTTATAATTATAAGGCCAGAGAAAGATCTCGGCGATGCCCTGGCCGAACACGCTCAGTATCCACTCACGGAAGTTCGCGGGCGCGGCTTCGGGCCGGTGGCCGGGCAGGATGCCCTCGACGCAGCGCCATTTGGCCTCCGCCGGGAGGTGGCGGATGTTGTTCTGGAAGGGATAGGGCACCCAGGTCCCGCAGGCGCGCACCCAGGCCTTGCGCTGGTGGCGCAGTTGGTCCGCCCCCAGCAGGTCGTCCAGCAGGCGGTCGAAATACTCGTAGTGTGAGAACACCACATGCCCACCGATGTCCCAGGTGTAACCCTGCGGGTCCTTGAAACTGGCGGCCAGACCGCCGGCGTAGGCGTTCTTTTCCAGCAGCACGAAGGAGCGGCAACCAAGCTCCTCAAGCCTGCGCGCCGCGCCCAGGCCCGTGGGCCCCGCGCCGATGATGGCGTATTCGACCTGCATCATCCCTCCGGAAAGCTCATGATCCCCTGGACGAACACGGCGGATGTGCTATGCTCGCGCCAAAACCAGTGTCAGGGCTCGACCGGGCCATGCAGGGTTGCTGTGCCCAATCACGCGTCACCCATCTTTCTCGCCGCCGTCACACAACCGTCACATGGTGCGGCTATATGATGCCCGTACCGGACCTGAACATCAACCCTTTCGGAGGAATCCATGAAACGCTTAAGCCTTGCCCTCGCCACCAGCATGTTGGTTCTGGGCCTCGCCGCCACCTCGTTCGCCGGCGAAATCGCCGTCAAAGGCTCCACCACTGTGCAGCCCATCATGCAGAAGGCCGTTGAGGCCTTTATGGCGCAGCATAAGGGCGTGTCCATCTCCATTTCCGCCTCCGGTTCCGGCGACGGCGCCAAGGCCCTCATCGACGGCTCCACCCCGCTGGCCATGATGAGCCGCGAGATGAAGGGGACCGAGATCCAGCAGGCCAACTCCAAGGGCGTGCACCCCAAGCAGATCGTCATTGCTTATGACTGCATCACCCCGATCGTGAACAGTTCGAATCCGGTCAAGAACCTGACCCTGGCTCAGTTGAAGGACATCTTCACCGGCAAGGTCACCGACTGGAAGGAAGTTGGCGGCGCCGCCGGCCCCATCGCCGTCATCTCTCGCGACTCCTCCTCCGGCACCTTCGAGTACTGGGGTGAGCACGTCCTGAAGAATGAGCGCGTTTACGCCCGCGCCCAGATGCAGGCCTCCAACGGCGCCGTGGCCCAGGTTGTCTCCAAGCAGAAGGGCGCCATCGGCTATGTGGGCTTGGCCTACGCCAAGGCTCCTGGTCTGAAGGACCTCACCGTTGAAGGCGTGTCCGGCAGCATCGCCACCACCCTGAACGGCACCTACCCTGTTTCCCGCGGCCTCTACCTGTACACCAACGGCGAGCCCACCGGCGACACGGCCAAGCTCGTGGACTACATCCTGTCCCCCGCTGGTCAGAAGATCGTGGCTTCCGTGGACTACATCCCCCTGAAGAGCCTGACGGCCGCCAAGAAGGGCAAGAAGAAGTAGACCGAACCCCACGCACAGCCATATAGCGCCAAGAAGACCTTCCTTTGCGTCCCGCCCCCTGACCCGGCCCATCCGGGCAGGGGGCGGGAAAGCGCAAAAAAAGACACAAGGGAAATCATGCACAGACGCACAAAAGAAGCCCTCATCAAGCAGGTGTTCCTGGTAACGGCCATCACCTCGCTCGCCGTCCTCGCCCTGATCATGGTCTTTTTGTTCATGGAAGGGACGCCGACCTTCTCCTTCGTGAGCGTGAAGGCCTTTTTGGCCGGCCTGGACTGGTACCCGACCGATGAGGTCCGGCCCGATTACGGCATCTTACCGCTCATCGCCGCCAGCGGCGCGGTGACGGTCCTGTCCTCTTTGCTGGCCATCCCCCTGGGTGTCATGAGCGCGGTGTACCTGGCTGAGATCGCCAGCCCGCGCGTGCGCGCGGTGGCCAAGCCCATCATCGAGATGCTGGCCAGCCTGCCCTCGGTGGTGCTCGGCTTTTTCGGCATGGTGGTGCTGGCCCCCTTCCTTCAGGATTTTCTCGGCATCCCCGTGGGCCTTAACCTGTTCAACGCCTCGCTCATGCTGGCCTTCATGAGCGTGCCCACCATCGCCAGCGTGAGCGAGGACGCCATCTACGCCGTCCCGCGCGAACTCAAGGAAGCCAGCCTGGCCCTGGGGGCCACGCACCTGGAGACGCTGGCGCGCGTCACCGTTCCGGCCGCCCTTTCCGGCATCGGCACGGCGGTGATCCTGGGCATGAGCCGGGCCATCGGCGAGACTATGGTCGTGCTCATGGTGGCGGGCGGCGCGGCGGTCCTGCCCACCTCGCTTTTCGACCCCGTGCGCCCCATGCCCGCGAGCATTGCCGCGGAGATGGCCGAGGCGCCCTTCCGCAGCCACCACTACCATGCGCTCTTCGCCATCGCCATGGTGCTCTTTTTGGTGACGCTCGGCTTCAACGTGATCGCTGACTATATTTCCCACAAGCATCGCCAGGTTGGCTCCGCCTCCCTGTAAGTAAGAGGAAGAAGTCCATGACCAATCCGGCAACCCCAGCGTTTTCCGCCCCGGCCGAGCCGCCCCGCGTATCCTTGAGCATCGCCCAGGGACGCGATATCCGCCGCAAGGGGATGGAGTGGTTCGTGTTCATGCTCCTGCGCGGGGCCATTCTCATTGTGGCCGCCGCCCTGGTGGTCATTGTCGGTTTTTTGGTGAAGAACGGCATCTCGGCCATCAGTTGGCAGTTCTTGACCGAGGCCCCGAGGAACTCCATGACCGAAGGCGGCGTGTGGCCCTGCATCGTGGGCACGCTGCTTTTGTCCCTGGGCGCCATGGGCGTGGCCGTGCCTCTCGGCGTGGCGAGCGCCATCTACCTGCACGAGTACGCGCGGCCCGGAACGCTCATGCGCATCATCCGCCTGGGCGTGAACAACCTGGCTGGCGTGCCCTCCGTGGTGTTCGGCCTGTTCGGCCTGGCGCTTTTCGTTACGGCTATGAAACTTGGGGTATCGCTGGCGGCCGGCTGGCTGACCTTGGGCGTGCTCTGCCTGCCGGTGGTCATCGGCACTGCGGAGGAGGCCTTGCGCAACGTGCCGAACACGTACCGCGAGGCTTCCCTGGCCCTTGGCGGCACCAAGTGGCAGACCATCTGGCGGGTGGTGCTTCCAAGCGCCCTGCCGGGCATCCTGACGGGAACCATCCTGGGTGTGGGGCGCGCCGCGGGCGAGACCGCGGCCATTATGTTCACGGCGGCGGTGTTCTATACGCCCAAAATGCCCACAAGCATTTTTTCGGACGTCATGGCCCTGCCGTACCACATCTATGTGCTGGCCACGGCGGGCACGGAGATCGAGAAGACCCGGCCCATCCAGTACGGCACATCGCTTGTGCTCATCGCCCTGGTGCTGGGCATGAACCTCGCGGCCATCCTGTTGCGCGCCTGGCTGCAGAAACGCCACTCGCACTAAGCCAGATTCCTTGCATCAAAAGGAAAGGGGGCCTCTAGGGGCCCCCTTTTCGCATCCTTCAGGAAGGCGCTACTTCTTAATCCGGCGCTCCCACAGCTTCATGTCCTTCATCTTCTTGCGGCGCTGGCGCTGCAATTCCTTACAAACCAAGGGCATCTTCTTGGGGTAGCCCCATTTTTCGCGATATTCATCCGGGGTTAGCCCGTACTTCGCCAGATGGCGTTTGGTGAGTACTTTGAACGTCTTGCCAGACTCCAGGCAGATGATGCTTTTTTCGCGCACGGCCTTCTTCGGGTCCGTGGTGGGCACAGCCACGACATCCTCCTCCACAGCCGTCGCCTCGCCGATGGAACGGATGCCGTTGCACAGACTGCGGACCATGGACAGAATCTCGTCCTCCGTCATGGTCCGAACAGTGGCCTGGGCCTTAACGATGTCCAGGGCTTCCTTCAGAAAATCATCCATCGCGTTCTCCTCAAAGGGGGTTGTCGTTCGTCTTGACGCATGGTGCAGCGAATTGGCGACCACAAAACAGCACTAGGGCATGAAAGTACTGGAGGGGGTGATGGAAGTAAAGAAAGAACAGGGGAAAATATACACGAAATATTACGTAGAATCTTGTGGTGGGTCTACCGATTCTTGGAACTTAAGATGAGAATCGGTACTTGTGGCGGGGGTTGCGCTTTGCGCCAAGAGGATTATCTTGTGAAAAGTGGGCACAGGCCCTCGTTCCCGCGCCCGGATGGCTCGGAGCGCTCATGGCAGGCAAAAGCAGCAAGGAGAAACCGGAAATGGCCAGCAATAGATTCGACCCGGAACTCTTGTATGTGGAATGCGCCAAGTGTGGACAGCCTGTGCTTTGGAGCCCTGGAGATACGACGCGGATTCTTGCCTGGGCGGGCATAGACGCCACAACATTGGACGAGAAGTGCATGATCGTCTCGGAGGGATGTCCGGCGTGCCAGCCCGGCCAGCACAGTTTCAGCACCCAGGTGGTCCGTCTGCGAAAGTCGCAGGCGGGCAGGGCGCAGAAGGCGGGCGCGCCGAACTAGAACGTTGCGGGCGGTCAGCCTTGGTCCGGGTCGGCCTGGGTGCGCCCGCTGGCGCCCACCCGGACGATGTCTTCGAACTCCGGCGCAGCCTTGAGCTGGTCAGCGAGCATGCCGCGCTGGCGCGGCCCACTTTGGGAGTGCACGCGCGGGTCTTCGGCCACGCGCTGGATGTCCTGCGCGTGTGCCGTCGTGGCCATCCGAGTTGTCTCCATTTTCCGTCTGGAAAGGAGAAAAGGCAAACGTCGGCCCTTAAACCCCGCGAGGGGGGCAGCGGATTAGCCGCCGATGGCGGACATGGATGTGGCCGAGACGCCCTGGCCCGCGCGCCGGGCGGCCAAAAGCTCCGCGCCGATGGGTTTTTGGCGCAGGGCCAGTTTCACGATGCGTTCCACGAACGGCAGGCCGAGCTTCGGATGGCGCAGGGCCGGGCGCAGACGGTACACGCGGTCATTGAACAGGCAGGTGCGCAGCAGGCCGCCGCTGGTGATGCGCAGGCGGTTGCATGTGGCGCAGAAATGGTTGGAGAGCGGGGTGATGAGCCCGAAGCGTCCCTTGCCGCCCTCAATGGCATACATTTGGGCCGGACCGGCGTCGGCGTCGTCGCGCGGCAGGAGAGTCAGGGGCGTCAGGGCCTTGGCCTCGGCCAGGATATCCGCCGCGTTCCAGACCTGCTCCGGTTTCCAGTCCGCACCGCCCATGGGCATGTACTCAATGAAGCGCACGTCCACGGGCAACGTGCGCGCGAGGTCGAGGAAGCCGGGCAGTTCCCGGTCGTTGACGCCGCGCAGGGCCACGGCGTTGATCTTGATGCGCAGACCGGCGTTCAGGCAGGCGTCGATGCCCCGGCGCACCTCGGCGTACAGGTCCTGGCCGGTGATGCGGGCGAAGGTGGCCGGATCAAGGGTATCAAGCGAGATGTTCACGCGGTCCACCCCGGCGTCCGCCAGGCGCTGGGCATTGGGCGCGAGCAGGGTGCCGTTGGTGGTGAGCCGGAGGCTTAAGCGCGGAAAGCGCGCGCGCACCCGCTCCACGAACTCCATGAAATCTTTGCGGGCGAAGGGTTCACCACCGGTCAGACGCACCTTGCGGATACCCAGGTTCGCGGCCAGGCCAATGAGCCCGAGCATCTCCTCGTAGCGCAGCACGTCGAAGTGCGTGAGCCGCGTGCTCATGCGCCTGTCGCAATACAGACAGCGCAGATTGCAGCGGTCCGTGACGGAAAGCCGCAGGTAGCTGACCGTGCGTCCCTTGTCGTCTGTGAGCGGCTGTGCGCACATGGCGGGTACCGTTACTTGCCCTTATTTTTGCCGCGGCGCTCGGCGTCTCTGCCTTCCACCTCGGCTGCGACTTTCTCCACGACGTCGATGAACCCGGCGCGCTCGTCCTTCAGGCGCTGGGCCAGGGCGGGGTCGGCCAGGGCCAGGATCTGGGCGGCCATCCAGGCGGCGTTGCGCGCTCCGGCCTTGTCCAGGGCCAGGGTGCCCACGGGAAAGCCCGGGGGCATCTGCACCGTGGCGAACAACGCGTCCATGCCTGCCAGGGGGGAGGCGGCCAGGGGCACGCCCAGCACGGGCTTGGTGGTGCGCGCGGCCACGGCGCCGGCCAGATGCGCGGCCATGCCCGCAGCGCAGATGAACACCTGGCAGCCCTGGGCCTCCAGCTCCATCACCAGGCGCTCGGTGCGCTCCGGCGTACGGTGGGCGCTGGTGACCGTGAACCGGTATTCGATACCCAGCTTCGCCAGCACCTCGGCGCAGGGCTTCATCAAATCCTCGTCGGACGCGCTGCCCATGAAGACGGCGACTTTGACCATGACGTTCTCCTACTTGCTACGGGCGATGCCCTTGTCGCCGATGTCGCGGCGGAAATAACAGCCCTCGAAGTGGACCTTGGCCACGGCCTCATAGGCCCGGGCCTTGGCCTCGGCCAGGGTGAGCCCCAAGGCCGTGACGCCGAGCACCCGTCCGCCGCTGGTGAAGGTCTTGTCATCCTTGGCGGCGGTGCCCGCCTGGAACACCTTCACACCGGGCAGGGCATCGGCCTCGGCCAGGCCGGAGATCTCCATGCCCTTGGGGTAGGCGCCGGGATAACCCGGCGCGGCGATGACCACGCAGAGCGCCGTCTCCGGCCGCACGCGCACCATGTCGGGCGTAAGCCGGCCCTCGGCGCAGGCGAAAAGGATCTCCAGCAGGTCCGCGTCCAGGCGCATCAAGAGAGGCTGGCACTCGGGATCGCCGAAGCGTACGTTGTATTCCAGCACCAAGGGGCCGTTTTCTGTGAACATGAGCCCGGCGTAGAGCACGCCTTTGAAGGGATGGCCCAGCTCGGCCAGGCGTCTCAGGATGGGCCGGATGCAGAGCTCGGCCGTTGCGGCGTACTGCTCCTGCGGCAGCACCGGAGCCGGGCTGTATGCACCCATGCCGCCGGTGTTGGGGCCGGTGTCGCCCTCATGCGCGGCCTTGTGGTCCTGGGCCGAGGGCAGAAGCGCGAAGTTTTCGCCGTCGCAGAAGGCCAGGAACGAAGCCTCCTCACCGGTGAGCGCGTCCTCCACCACGACCTTGGCCCCGGCTGCGCCGAAGCTGCGCTTGACCATCATGTCGTCGATGGCCTCCAGGGCCTCGTCCACGGTTTTGGCCACCACCACGCCCTTGCCCGCGGCCAGACCATCGGCCTTGACCACCAGCGGCGCGCCGTGGTTTTTGATGTAGGATTTAGCGGCGTCGGCGTCGTCAAAGACCTCGAACGCGGCCGTGGCTACGCCCGCCTCGCGCATGATGGTCTTGGCGAAGGCCTTGCTTCCCTCAAGCTGCGCGGCGAAAGCGTCCGGCCCGAAGCAGGGGATGCCCGCATGCGCGCAGGCGTCGGCAATGCCCTTGACCAGCGGGGCCTCTGGCCCGACGACGACCAGCCCGACCTTCTCGGCCTTGGCCAGGGCCACCAGACCCTCAATGTCGTCGTCCTTAAGCGGGATGTTCCGAGCGACCTCGCTCGTGCCGCCATTGCCAGGTACGGCAAGGATCTGGTCCACCGTGGGATTTTGCGAAAGTTTCCAGCACAGGGCGTGTTCCCTGCCGCCGGAGCCGATGACGAGCACATTCATGCAGGCTTACTCCACTTTGCGTTTTCGTACGTCAGCGATAGTGAAAACGGGCCGTTTTGGCAAGGCGGGGCGGTTTGTGCATCCGGAGCGCATCTGTAACGTGTTTTTTACAGAACAGGCTTGCGTCTCGTGAATAATGGGGTAGTGTTGTATCGAAAAGTAACTAGGGTCAGACAATCAGGAGTTGGGAAACCATGGGCACAAGCATAAGCACCAGCGGCAAAAAGACCACAGCTTCCACATCCTCCAAGGCGAAGAAACCCGCGCAGGCGTCCAAAACCGCCGCGCCTGCTGCGGCCAAGAAGACCATCGCGCCTGCTATGGCCAAGAAAACCGCGGCGTCTGCTCCGGCCAAGAAGACCGCCGGAGTCGTGGCCACAAAGGCTCCGGCCAAGCTTCCGGCGAAGCGGCAGAGCAGCCGTGAGGCCATGTTGGCTCGCGTGGAATCCGTGCGATTGGCTCAGCGGAGCGCAGGGCATTTTGACTGCTTCGGCCGGGCGGAGCAGGGCTTCTGCGATCAGGGAGACTGCGCCTACCACGCGGAGTGCCTGAGCGTTTCGGGACTGCTGCGCGTGTAGCGGGGGCGTGCCGCGGGCCGGAAGAGGTGGCGCACCGTCCTTCCTCTGCTTCTTTAGGGCGCGTGGAGGTCGTCCGCGCGCCGGGGGGAGGTTTGCGCCCGGCTCTTTCCCTGCGCGCTGGAATCCTGTAGGCTCACCCCCAGGTATTTCCCATGACGCCCGCCGCCACAACCACTTTGCGCCGCAATCTGCGCCGCTACGCCTTCACGGTGCCCTGGAACCTGTTCCTGCTCACCGTGGGGTCGTTTTTCGTCGCCTTCGCCATCAAGAGCGTGGCCGCGCCCCACGGGCTGCTCACGGGCGGAGTCTCCGGCTTGGCGCTGCTTGGCTACTACATCTTTCCCAAACTCGACACGGGGACGTGGTACTTCGCACTCAACGTGCCCATCATGCTGCTGGGCCTGCGCATGGTGAGCCGCCGCTTCGTGCTTTACAGCCTCTATGGCATGGCCGCCACCAGCGTGCTCATCGGGCAGATCACCTACGTTTTGCCCGTGGCCGACCCCTGGCTTGCGGTCATTGCCTGCGGCGTGACCCTGGGCGCGGGCATCGGCGTGGCGCTCCGGTCCATGGGCTCCACAGGCGGCGCGGACATCCTGGCCGTGGTCACCCGTGAGCGCCTGGGCATTCCCATTGGCCGCTTTGAGTTTTTGTTCAACCTGCTGGTGTTCGCCGTGGGTTTCGCCATGCTCAAGTTGGAGATCGTTCTCTACTCCGTGGCCATGAATTTCCTGGTGGGCTGGGTGACGGACGCGTGCCTGTCCATGTTCAGCGAACGGCGCATGGCCCTTGTCATCTCGTCTCAGCCGGAGGCCATCGTGCAGGCGGTGCTGCACCGCCTGGGGCGCGGGGCCACGCTGCTTGAGGCGCGCGGAGGCTGGAGCGGCGAGCCCCGGCAGGTGGTGCTGACCATGCTGAACAACATTGAGCTGAAGCGGCTGGAGGAATTGGTGTACGAAATCGACCCCGGCGCGTTCCTCATCACCGGATCGGGCTTCAACGTCCAGGGGCAGGGTTTTTCGGAGAGGAAGGCCTACTAATGAAGCAGATGCGTCCCCTGGCCCTTTTGACCGACTTCGGCCTCGCCGACCCATATGCCGGACAGCTGCGTGCCGCCTTGGCCCGGCAGGCGCCCGGCGCGAGCCTGCTCGACATCTCCCACAGCGTGGAGCCCTTCGCCGTCTCCCAGGCGGCGTTTTTTTTGGCGGCCAGCGCCCCGCATTTTCCGTCCACCGCGGTTTTCGTCTGTGTGGTGGATCCCGGTGTGGGCTCCACCCGGCGCATCGTGGGCGTGCATCTGCCAACGCCCAAGGGCGGGCAGGACTTCCTGGCCCCGGACAACGGTCTGCTCGGCCTGCTTTTGACCACGCCCGGCTTGGCGCGGCCGCGTGTCTTTGATCTCGCCGAGGCGGCGGTCCGTTATGAGGCCTCGGCCACGTTCCACGGCCGTGACGTATTCGCCCCCCTGGCCGCGCGTCTGTCCTCCGGGGAGGTTTTAGAGGGGTTGGGCCGCGAACTGGACGCCGCGGAGCTGGTGCGCCCGGACTGGTCCGAGCCCAGGATCCGCCCGGAGGCGCCGTATGAACTCGACGTGCATGTGCTGCACGTGGACCGCTATGGCAATTGCCTGCTCTCCTTACGTTCAAGCTCCCCCCCGCCCCGGCCGGTGACGACGCTCAAGATGCCTTGGGGACAGCGCCGGGACGTGCGCATGGCGAAGACCTATGCGGAGCTGCCTCTCGGAGCCGTGGGGCTCATGGCGGGCAGCCAGGGCTTTTATGAGCTGGCGTCCAACCAGGCCTCGGCCGCGCAGGCTTTGGGGCTGCGCCGTGGTGACGCCCTGCGCCTGGCCTGGACGGAGTAGGCGGACGTGCTGCGCCGTTTCTTCGCCACCCTGGGTTTTCTCTCGCGCCTGGCACCGGCCCGCGTCATCGCGGAGGAGGACATGCGGCGCGCCATGTTCCATCTGCCTCTGTGCGGGCTCGTCATCGGCGTTGCGGTGTGCGCCCCCGCCCTGGCCGGGTTTTTTGCCGGCCGACCGCTGGTCCAGGCCTGGACTGTGGTGCTTCTCTCGGTCTACTTCACGCGGGGGCTGCATCTGGACGGCCTGTCCGACGTTATGGACGGCGCAGCCCAGCACACCAGCCCGGAGCGCTTCTGGACCATCGTCAAGGACAGCCGCTGTGGCACCTTCGGCGTTGGGGCCGTGGTCCTGGCCCTGCTTGGGCAGACAGCGCTCTTCGCTGAGGTGCTGGGCCACGCCCGGGCCTGGATGCTGCCCTGGGTTTTTGTTTTTGGCCGCGCCTGCGGCGTCTGCTTCGGCGGGGTGAACAGGGCCTATTCCCGGCCTGGCCTGGGCGGGCTGTTTCTCTCCGGGGCTGACGCCAAGGCCGTCTGCTGGGCGCTGCTCCTGGCCCTTGGTCCTGCGCTGTGGCTGAATCCCCTGGCCGCCCTGTATGCGGTCCTGACTGTCCTGGTTCTGTTGACGCCGCTGTATCGCCTCGTGCGCGCAGTGGCCGGGGTCAACGGTGACTTTCTTGGCGCGTCCATCATCATGGGTGAACTGGCCGCAGCGGCCGGGCTCGTCCTCACCCTCGCACCCTGAGCCCTCACCTGACAGGAGGCTCCATGCTTCGCATCCGCACCGCTTTTGCCCTCATGGTCCTTTGCCTCTGCCTCGCCGCCTGCGCGCCCAGTTTCAGCGTATTTGGCAACGCCAGCACGCCCTACAAGGAGCAGACCCTTTCCGGCTCCGGCAGCGGGAAGATCCTGCTGTTGAGCGTGGACGGGCTCATCAGCGAGCACAGCAAGGAGGGTTTGCTGCGCACCCGGCCAAGCACGGTGGAAGCGGTCGCGGCGCAGCTCAAGCTGGCGCGCAAGGACAAGAACATCAAGGCCGTGCTGCTCAAGGTGGACTCCCCCGGCGGCACCACGGCGGCCAGCGACATCATCTACCACGAACTCATGGCCTACAAGGCCGAGACCGGAACCAAGGTCGTTGTGGCCATGATGGGCCTGGCGGCGTCCGGCGGGTACTACATCTCTCTGCCCGCTGACTACATCGTCGCGCTGCCCACAACCATCACCGGCAGCGTGGGCGTCATCTTTCTACAGCCGCGCGTGGCCGGATTGCTGGAGAAAATCGGCGTTGGCGTGGACGTAAGCAAGTCTGGCGCGAACAAGGACATGGGCTCGCCCTTCCGCGAGCCCACCCCGGAGGAGAAGCAGCTCACCGAGGCCATGGTCAAGGCCCAGGCCGCGCGTTTTTTTGATCTGGTGCGGGAACGCCGCAAGATTGGCCCCGAGGCGCTCAAGCTCGTGTCCACGGCGCGGGTGTTTACTGCGGCCCAGGCTAAGGAGCTGGGGCTGATCGATGCCGTGGGCTACCTGGAGGACGCCGTGGCCAAGGCCGCGAGTCTGGCCGGGCTGCCGGCGGACGCCCGCGTGGTGTCCTACCGCCGCCAGCCCGCGCCGGATGCCACGTACTATCAGCCCGGCGCGGAGGCCCTGGATCCCCGCGCGGCCCTCATCAACCTTGGGCTGGACAGTCTCCTGCCGCCCCACGCGGGCCTGTATTCCCTGTGGACGCCGGGTCTGGAGCAGTAGACCTTGCTCCATGTTACGTATTTCGCTAAGAGGCGAAGTTTGCGTGAACTAACCCTTTAGCGCCGACAGCGCGGCGTTTGGCTGCGCCGCTGGGGGCGTCCAATGCCGCAGAACAAGCCGCCCTCCCTCAATGGCGCCGTCCGTCCGGCCAAGGCCATGCCGCCCTGGAAGGCTTGGCTGCCGTCCCTACTTATCCTGTGCGCGGCCGCGAGCTTGGCCCTGGCCTCGTTTCTGGGGCACCAGAGCGAGCCATTGGCGCTTCTCTTCCTGGGTGTCGTGCTCGCTGTTGCCGTGTTCCTCATCGTGCGCAACCTCGATGCGACCCGTGCCAGGACCGAGGCCCTGGCCGCGGTCATGACCTCCGAGCTGCATCAAAGCGAAGCATACAACCGCGCCGTCTTCCAGCACTCCAGCCTGCCCATCGCCGTGTGCGGTCCGGACGACCGTTTCCTGGACGTCAATCCGGCCTTGTTGGACCTTTTCTGCTACAGCCGTGAGGAGTTTCTTGGCCTATGCTGGCAGGACATCATCCATCCCGACCACTGGGAGGACAACGTGCGGCTGATGCGGGAGGCTCTCGCTGGCGAGCGGGAGGAGTATCGGCTGGAGCTTTGCGCCTGGGGCAAGCCGCGCCAGCCCATCTGGATGCTTTTGAGCGTTGGTTTGGCGCGCGCCGAGGACGGTCAGGTGCAGTTTTTCATCGGCGCGCTCAAGGACATCTCCGAGCGGCGGAAGATGGAGGTGACCCAGGCCGAGAGCCAGGCCCTGTACCGGGCCATGTTCGAGAGTAACCGCGCCATGTGTCTGCTGGTGGATCCGGCCGACGGGCGCATCGTGGACGCCAACCGCGCGGCTGCGGAGTTTTACGGTTACTCCCGCCTGGAGCTGCAGACCATGTGTGTGGGAAAGCTGAACACCCTGCCGCCGGAGGAAGTGGCCGCCGCCCTGGCTGAGGCCGGAGAGCGCGGGGGCATGTTCGATTATTTGCACCGCCTGCGGGACGGCTCCCTGCGCAACATGCGCGTGCACACCGGGCTTTTTGACGCGGGTGGGGAGCCCTTGCTGTTGTCCACGCTGCAGGATGTTACCGACCAGGTGCGCGCCGAGGCCGCGCTGTCCGAGAGCCGCGAGCGTTTCCGCAACCTGGTGGAGTCCACGGACCAGGGCGTGGTGCTGAACGACGAGAACGAGCGCATCACGTATGTGAACCCGGCCTTTGCGCAGATGATGGGCCACGCTCCGGAGGTCTTGTCGGGCCAGCCGGTCGGTTCGGTGCTGACCGAGGAGGAGGCCCTGCTCCGGCCAGACCGGATGGCCGCTCGCCGCCGAGGCTCGCGCGAGCCCTATGAGACGCGGCTGACGCGCGTGGATGGCTCCGAACTCATGGTCCGCGTCATGCCGTTCCCGCTCTTGGACGCGAAGGGTGGTTTCCAAGGCTCCGGCGGTCTGGTGGTCGACATCACGGCCCAGCACACCGGCCGGGAGATTGAGCGCCAGCGTCAGGCTCGGCACGCGGCGTTGTTGAAGCTGCACGAGATGCAGCACGCCCCCCGCCAGGAGCTGCTCGACTTCGCCCTGGAGCAGACGCTCGCCATGACCGGCAGCACCCTGGGCTACATCTACGCCTATGATGACGACGCCTGCCTGTTCTCGCTGCACGCGTGGTCGGCCGGGGTTTCGGGCTTGTGTGGTGTACGGGAGCCGCAGGAAGTCTACCACCTGGACCAGACCGGGGTGTGGGGCGACGCCGTGCGTCTGCGCGAACCCGTGCTTCTGAATGACTTTTCGGCCCCGCACCCGGGCAAGCGCGGCCAGCCCGAGGGCCATGTGCCCCTCAGCCGCTTCCTTACCGTGCCGGTGATCCGCATGGGCCGGGTGCGCGCGGTGGTGGGCGTGGCGAACAAGAAGATCCCGTATACGGAAGAGGACATCACCCAGCTCAAGCTTTTTGCCGACGGTGTGTGGGGCATTCTGGAACGCCAGGCGGCGGAACAAGAGCTGCGGGAGGTGACGGAGCGCTTTCAGCGCGCCGTGCGGGCCGGGCGCGTCGGCCTGTGGGAGTGGGACATCCGCACGGGAATGGCACACTGCGACACGGTCATGGAGGAGCTTTTCGGCCTGGATGGCGAGGACCGCACCCGCACGCCCGAGGACTGGCTCCGCCGGGTGCATGCGGAGGACCGCGAGGCGGTGCTGCAGGCGCTTGTGGGCGCTGCCGCACAGGGGACGCGCTTCGCCGCGTCCTTCCGAGTACCCCGGCCCGATGGCGGGACAACGCACATTGAGGCCTCGGCCGCGGCCCAACTGAGTCCCACGGGCGAGCCCTTGCGCCTGGTGGGGGTGAACATTGATGTCACGCGTCTGCGCGAGGCCGAGCAGAAGCTTGCCCAGAGCGAGGAGCGTTTCCGCCATCTGTTCGAGAACGCCCCGATCCCCTACCAGTCGTTGAACGCGCAGGGCGCTCTGCTTCTGGTCAATGCCGCCTGGCTCGACGTTCTGGGCTACACGGCTGGAGAGGTTCTGGGCCGCGACTTTGCCGAACTGCTGCACCCGGACTGCCTGCCCCGGTTCCACGAGCACTTCGCCCGGTTCAAGGAAGAGGGCGTGGCGAACGGCATCGAGTATCGGTTGTTGGGCAAGGATGGCCGCACGCATCTTGTCAGCATCAACGGCCGTGTGGCCCGCGACGCCCAGGGCCGTTTCTTGAGCACCCACTGCACCTTCTTCGACATCACCGACCGCCGCGCGGAGGAGGAGAAGCTGGCCCAGCAGCACCGCTTCCTGCAAACGCTCGTCGACAACCTGCCCATCCCCTTTGTGTGCAAGGACGCCCAGGGGCGCTATCTCATGGTGAACAACACCTTCGCTGACCTGTACTCTGTGAGCAAGGCCGACATCCTGGGCCGCACCTTGCTGGAGTTTGGGCCCGAAGACGCCGCGCAGCTGCACTGCGCCCGCGACCAGGAACTGTTGTCCCGGCAAGACGACAGTGACATGCAGTACGAGGTGGACTTTAGCCCGCCGGGTCAGGAGCCCCGGCATTGGCTGGTGTTCAAATCCCGTCTGCGTCTGCCTGAGGGCGGCTTTGGGCTGGTCTCCATCACCCTGGACATAACGGAGCGCAAGCAGGCCGAGGAGGCCTTGCGCGAGGAGCGCCGCCGCCTCACCGACGTCATAGAGGGCACGAACACCGGCACCTGGGAGTGGAACATTGTCACGGGCGAGGTCATCTGCAACGAGCGCTGGGCGCGGATCATCGGCCTGGAGCCGCAGGAGGCGTCGCCGCTGACGCGGGAGTTTTGGTCCGGGCGGACGCACCCGGATGATGCGCCACGCATCAAGGTGGCCATGGAGCGCCACAGCTCCGGGGAATCGCAGTATTTCGACGCGGAATACCGTCTGCGTCACACGGCCGGGCACTGGGTCTGGGTGCACTCGCGTGGACGGGTGTTCCATGCGGCTTCGGACGGCAGCCCATTGCTCATGTCCGGCACGCTGACCGACATCAGCCAACGCAAGCTGGCGGAGGAGCGCCTGGCGCTGGTGGCCCGGTTCCCTGTGGAGAACCCAAATCCAGTCCTGCGCGCCGACGCCAAGGGCGTGCTGCTGTATGCCAACCCCGCGGCGGAGCCGCTGCTGGAAAGCTGGGCGCAGAAGGTGGGCGGAAGGCTTCCCCGCGAGCTGCGCCGCGAGCTGCATCTGGCTCTTGAATCCGGCCAGGTCCGCACCACGGAGCGTTCCTATGCCTGCGGCGTGTATTCCGTCACCGTGAGCCCTTTTGTGGACAAGGGCTACGTCAACGTCTACGCCGTGAACGAAACCCAGCGCAAGGCCGCGGAAATGGCCTTGCGCTTGAGCGAGCTGCGCTACCGCGAATTGGCGGTGCTGCTGCGCCTCATGTGTGACAACGTGCCGGACATGATCTGGGCCAAAGACATGGAGAACCGCTATCTGTTCGCGAACAAGGCCATGTGCGAGCAGTTCCTGGGGCTGGACGATCCTAATCTGCCGCTGGGCAAGACGGAACAATATTTCGCCGAACGGGAGCAGGCCGTCCATCCGGACGACCCAAACTGGCACACCGTCTGGGAGGCGTGCATCCGTTCCGACGCGGAGACGCTACAGGGCGTGGGGCGTGGCCAGTACGAGGAGTCCGGGTATTTCAAGGGGCAGTTCCGGCACTACGACGTGCGCAAGGCGCCCTTCGTCAACGACCAGGGCATTGTCATCGGCACCGTGGGCACGGCGCGCGACATCACCACGCGCAAGGGCGACGAGGAGGCCCTGACCAGAAGCGAGGAGCGTTTCCGCACTCTGGCCCAGGTCTCCCCCGTGGGCATCTTCCAGGCCGACGCCAAAGGGCGCTGCACCTATGTGAACGACCAGTGGTCCCGCATCAGCGGTTACCCCAAGGCGACCGCCATAGGCCGGGGCTGGCTGCGCACCCTGGATTTCACGGACCGCCGGGGGATCTTGCAGGGGCTGCGCGAAACCGCGCGCACCGGCGATGACTTCGTCACCGAGTTTCGCTTCCGCGTCAGGACGGGCCAGGGGAGATGGGTGCTGGTGCGGGCCGCGACGGAACGGGATCAGCAGGGGCGCTTCATCGGCTTCGTGGGCGCAGTGACGGATATCAGCGAACTCAAGCGCGCCGAGGTCGCCTTGCGCCAGGCCAAGGCCGAGGCCGAGGCCGCCACCGAGGCCAAGGCCCTGTTTCTGGCCAATATGAGCCATGAGATCCGCACCCCGCTGGCCGGGGTCATCGGCACCACCCGGCTTCTGGCGCAGTCGCGCCTGGACGAGACGCAGCGCCAGCTGGCCGAGATGGCGGCGGATTCCGGGCGCGCCCTGCTCGACGTTGTAAACGACATCCTGGACTTTTCGAAAATCGAGGCCGGGCGGCTCACGCTCCGCAGCGCGCCTTTTGCGCTGCGCCGCATGGTCCACTCCATCATTGGGCCGCTGGAGCTTCTGGCCCGGGAGCGCAGCCTCTTTTTACGCGTGGACGTGGCCGACAACGCCCCGGACGTCCTGGTGGGCGACGAGGCGCGGCTGGGACAGGTGTTGCGCAATCTGCTCACCAACGCCCTGAAGTTCACCGAGACCGGCGGCATCACTTTCGTTGTGCGGCTGGAGAAACGCACGGAGGACGAGGCGCGTTTCGTGTTCAGCGTCACGGACACCGGCATTGGCATAGACCCCGGCTATCTGCCGCACCTCTTCGACAGCTTCAGCCAGGCCGACAGCTCCTATGGCAAGCAGCACGGCGGCACCGGCCTGGGCCTGGCCATCAGTAACAGCCTTGTGGAGCAGATGGGCGGCTTGATCCAGGTGCGCAGCAGCCTGGGCAAGGGCAGCACCTTCACCGCGACCGTGCCCTTCGGCCTGGATGTCCGGACCGCAGCGCCATCGACCCCGGCCCCGGAAAATCCAGTGCCGGAAGCAGAGCCGCAACGCGAGCCCGCGCCTCCCGCCGGGGCGGGCGGCCTGCGTGTGTTGCTGGCGGACGACAACGCCATCGGCCGTGTGCTCATGGAGCATGTGCTGACAGCCACGGGCTACGAGGTCTCCTGTGTGGCCGATGGGCAGGAGGTGCTGCGCGCCTTGCGCGCCGGACGCTTTGACCTGGTGCTCATGGACGTGCAGATGCCCCGGATGGACGGACTCGCCGCGACCCGGCAGATACGCCTGGGCGCGGCGGGCCAGGAGAACAAAGGCATCGCCGTGGTGGCCCTCACCGCCTATACCTCACGCGAGGACCGGCGGAATTGCTTCGACGCGGGCATGGACGACGCGGTGTCCAAACCGGCCGAGGACGAATCCTTGTTCGCCGCCATGGAGCGTGCCCTCGCCGCGGCCAAGGTCCGGGCGCAGACCGGAGGCGTCTCCGGGGCCGGGCCCGCTCCGTCCCCTCCCGCGCGTTTGGACGAAGAGTACCTTGAGCGTTCCTTCGGCGGCAATCCTTCGTTGCTGGCGCACTTGCTACGACAGTTCCTCGACAAGAGTCTGCCGGAGATCGAGCGCGACCTTGACCGGGCTCAGGCCAGAAAGGATCTGAACCTGGGATACGCGACCGTGCACCGTGCCAGGGGGACCCTGGCCGTCATCGGCGCGGTTCAGGGCGCGGAGTTGGCCGCCAGCGCCGAGGCCTCGGCCGCGCGCAACGATTGGAGCCGGTTTGTGGAGCGTCTGCAGGCGGTTCAAACCGAACTGGACGCCTTGGCCGAACATTTGCGTCAAGGCCTGCCCTGGGGACCGGCAAAGGGGTATCTGGCATGAACATGAGCCATCGCGGGCCGCTGCCTGCCGACCCGGAAGTGGACGCCATTGTGCGCGCCCTGGGTCTTGTGTCTCTGCCGCAGGAAGGCGGGCTCTATGCCGAGACCTACCGCTCCGCACGGCTTCTGCCCGCCGGGGCGGCCGGGCCGGAACAGGCAGGACCGCGCGCCTGCGCCACGGCCATTTATTACCTGGTCACCCCCACGCGCTTCTCCGCCCTGCACCGCGTGGCAAGCACCGAGATCTTCCATTTCTACCTGGGCGACCCCGTGCGCATGGTGCAATTGCATCCCGACGGCAGCACCAGCGGCCATGTCATTGGCGTGGACATTTTGGCCGGGCAGCGGCCCCAGGTGGTGGCGCGGCGCGGCGTATGGCAGGGCACGCGGCTTCTGGCCGGGGGCCGCTTCGCGCTCTTGGGCTGCACCGTGAGCCCGGGCTTCGACTTCGCCGACTACGAGCACGGGAGCCGCGCGGCGCTGATGCGCGCCTATCCGCATGCCGCGCAGGAAATCGAGGCCCTGACGCCGGACGAGTAGCCCCCTTGCCTGCGGCGGGAAAAAGACTATTCTCTGACTCTATGAAGCACATCCTTTGTCCCGCATGTCATGCCGTGAATAGAGTGGACGAGGCCCGCCTGGGCCAGGCCGTCTGCGGCAAGTGCGCCAAGCCGCTCATCGGCGGCGTGCTGCATCTGGACGCGCCTCTTTTGGACAACCTGTTGCGCAGCGACGGCCTGCCCCTGCTGGTGGATTTCTGGGCCCCGTGGTGCGCCCCCTGCCGGATGATGGCCCCGGCCTTTGAGGAGGCCGCCAAGTTGCTGGCTCCGGGAGTGCGCCTGGGCAAGGTGGACACGGAAAAGGAAGGGGCCCTTGGGGCGCGTTTCCGCGTGCAGTCCATCCCCACGCTCGTCTTGTTCCAGGATGGACGGGAGGCCGACCGCCTGTCTGGCGCGAGGCCCGCCCGCGAGATCGTGGACTGGACACGCCGCCACGTGGGGGAGTGAGAGAAAAGCCCGGAGCGCCGCCCTGTGATTCCGCCGTGGCGCATGATGCCTCCCGGGCTCCCTCGTGAAAAGCATGGGGGCGCGGAGAACACTGGTTTAGGCCCGCACACGTCTGGGAAATTCATCCTCCGCAATCAAAAGGGGGTCCCGGGGGGAATCTTCCCCCCGGGTTCTCTCCCATTTCTGCAACTTTTACAGGGGGTAATCCAGCGCCTCGGGGATCATGACGCCGCTGATGGCATCTCCCGCGCGGTCGCGGGCGAGACGCGCGCCGGCGAGGCTCACGTCCAGCTGGGCGCGCAGGGCCGCGAACTCGGCCGCAATCGGCTCCGTGGCGTAGCCGTATACGAGGTCGGCGCAGATGCGGCCCACTTCGCCGGCGGTGCGGGCGTTCTGGATGGTGGCGAGGTCGGCGAAGAAGCCCACGGTGTCGTCCAGACTCTCGACCAGCATGGGGTTCTCGGGGCCCTTGTTCTTGAGTTCCCGCACGTCGTCCACGAGGGACCGCGCGGCCACAAGCCAGGCCAGCGCATCAGCCAAGGGGAAGGTGACGCCCTGGCGGTTGCCGCTGAAGAGTTTCTTGCCTTCGGGATCCTTGGCGTTCTGCAGGTAGTTCAAGGTCCACAGCCACACGCGCATGGCCTGGGCCAGGGGCTTGGTGCTGGCGGCGGGCCAGGTTTCGGCCAGGCCATCCAGTTCGTCGATCCAGTGGCCCATGAGGGCCAGGAACACGGGGTTGGCCATGGTGGCGGTCATGTGGCGGCGCTGCACCACCTCCGGTCCCTCGTAGGTGGCCTCGAGCTGCGTGTCGGTCCATTTCTGGAACAGAAAGCCGGGGCAGTCCTCGGTGACGCCGTAGCCGCCGACGAGCGACACGGCCTCGCGCATCATGTTCGCGCCCACGCCCGGGCACCAGAGCTTGCAGGCGGGGATGAGCACGTTGGTCTCGACGTCGAGCACGGTGGACTGCACGAACACGTCGGCGGACAGCTCGGCGAAGCGGGCGGCGTCGCGCTTGTCCTCGGGCGTGAAGACGAGGTCGAGGTATTCCAGAACCTTGGGCTCCATCTTTTTGAGGGCGCTCATCTGGGCGCGGGGGCCGGTGATGCCCTGTTCGTGGAACAGCGCCTCCTTCTCCTTTTCCAGCGGGTCAAGGAGGTCGGCCTTGCGCGCGGCATCGAAGCCCAGCGAGCAACCCGCCTCGCCGGTGGCCCAGAGATCGGCCAGACGCTGCACGGCGTCCTCCTTCATCTGCAGACCCTGGTCAAAGCGCGGGGTGCCGGGCTGGGCGTCGCCGCCGCGGAAGCGGCCGCGGTGGTAGCGGATGATGGGCTCCACGGAGGACAACAGCTTGGCCGAGGTCATGACGCCGACCGGGATGCGCGTGCGGTGGAACACGGAACCGATGATCTCAGCGTGGCTGTAGTTGGGCACGATGACGCCGTCTTTCACGGTGTAGCCGCCGATGATGCGGCTGGCCGGAACCTTGAGGCTCAGGATGGGGTCGCGCGTGCTGGAGAGCTGGTGCACCATCTTCATGGTGGGCGCGCCGCGGTCGAAGCTGCCGGGATCGCCCTCTTCCAGGATGACCATGCACGAGCCCTTGATGCGCGGGTCGTCGCTGGTCACGGCGGCGGTGACGAAGTTGGCGAAGTCCATGCCGGTGATGAAGCGGCCGCGCTTGTCGACCTGGAGCATGGGCTCCTGGCCCTCTTCCCAATCGGCCACGCGCATCTTGCTGGTCAGGATGCCGGTGTCCACGCCGACAAAGGGCAGGGGCTCCGTGAGGGCGAAGGCGCCGCGCCAGGTGGGATGGCCCTCGCCCGGGCAGGACATCTGCATGTAGTGGTCGCGCTGCTCGGGCGTGCCCTTCTCATGGATGGGCGCCAGGGCCAGATTGTTGGCCAGGCCGCAAGTGGCGGCGCCAGCGTCCACCCAGGACAGCTCGAAGGTGGTGAGGGACAGGGCGAAATTTTTGGGTCCGTCGATGTACCCGCCCTGATTGGTGTCCATGTAGAGCGCGGTCAGGCCCGAGGCGTCAAAGGCGTCGAGCAGGGTCTGCTTGCGGTCGGTCCATTCGTGGGAATTGCGCACGCCGTCGGCCACCATGCGGGCCACGTGGCCCCGGGCCACGCCGCGCGCGGACTGGACCACCATCTGCAAGTCGTAGCGGTCGGTGAAACGCCACATGATCTGGCGGATGTCATCACCGGGCAGGGTCGCGAGTTTGCTCATGCGGTAACCTCGAACATGCTGAATTTGTTTGGGCAATGCGAATCGCAGAGTGCCGAATGTGAGGGCTCAAATACGGCATTCGGGCGCTTCAGTCAAAGGCTATTTGTCCGCAGGGGTTTGGGGGGCGGGCGTTTTGTCCGCGCGTTCGGCGTAGTCGGCGGCCATGCGCGCGGCCGTGAAGCGCTTCGCCCCATGGGCACGCGCGGCCCGGCCCAGCCGCCGGGAACGGGCTGGATCGCCCAGCAGATCAAGCGCAGCCCGTTGGAAGGCGTCCGCATCGCCCGCCGGAGTCAAAAGCCCGGTCTCGCCATTCAGTACAATTTCCGGCACACCGCCCACGGCAAAGCTTGCCACGGGCAGCTCCAGCGCCGCCGCCTCCAGCAGCACAAGCGGATGATTGTCCGCCAGGGTGGGATAGAGCAGCGCATCCGCCGCGCGCATGAGCAGCCGGAGTTTCTCGCGGTTCACATAGGGCCAGATGGTGAGACCGTCTCTGTTTCCGGCCTCGTCGCCGCCCACGGCGAAACCCACGGCCTGGGGCAGGGCTTCGCGCAGGCGCCGCCAGTAGTCGGGCCAGCTTGGGCCGGATTTGTACGCCGCGCGTGCGCCGCCGTGGGCCGCGAAGAGCGCCACGCGGGCTCCCGGTTCGAGGCCCAGCGTCTGGCGGGCCTTGGCGCGCGAGGGCACAGCCGCCAGCTCCGGCCAGGGCACGCCGTTGGGAATGATGTGCGCCGGGATGCCGGGCCAGACCTGCCGGGCCAGCCCGGCCAGCCAACGCGATGGGCTGATGATGGCCACGGCGGCGGCCTGTCCGAGGCGGCGCAGCCGAGCGGCGATTTCCATCTGCCGGGCCTGGGCATCCCTAAACAGGCGTGGGCAGGGATCGGCGCAGGTCGGAAAATGCGGGCAGTCGAGTGGATAGGCGCAGCCGCCGGTGAGCGGCGTGGCGTCGTGCAGGGTGACGAGGACGGTGCGGCCTGCGGCCTGCGGGAGCAGCCCGGCCAATAGCGCGGGCCAGTCCGTGCTGGAGTGCAGATGCAGGATGGCGTCTTGCGGCAGTTGGGCCAGGGACCGCCCAATGTCGCCTGGTGGCGTGGGCCCGCAAAGCGGAAAAGCGGCCTGCGTTGCGGCGGCGATGGGTTCGGGGTCGTTCTCCGGCACCTCGAAGGACAGCCGGGCCTCATGGCCCGCCATCTTTTGGGCTTCAATGAGCAGCCGGGCCACGCGCACTGCGCCGCCCCGGTGCGGCAGGACCGCGTGGTGCAGGACGGCGCCGGGCATGGCCGCTAGGCCTCCGGTTCCAGCAGGTCGTGTTTCAGAGCCCAGAGAATGTGGTAGTCCGCAGCCTCGTCGTCCAATCCGGGGCAGAGCTCGCGGAAGCGCTCGGCCAGCCTGCCAGCCGTCTCCCCCTTGCGGGCCAGGAACACCAGCTTGCGGAGGGCCTCCGGCTGCAGCAGGCCGTCCAGCCCGGCATAGAGCACGGGGTGCTCGCGTCCGAGCAGCAGGGCCGCGCCGGCGCGGCCGGGTTTGAGGCGATCCGCTTGGGCCAGGGTGCGCGTGGGGTACGGCGCGAACACGCGAGCATAGGGCAGGTGCAACGGGTGCGGCACGTGGCGCAGGGTCTCGATGTCCGGCGCGGGCAGGGCGCGCAGCTCATCCCACAGTTCCAGGTGCCGGGTGATGATGTCTGGCCAGAGAAAATGGGCGCGCACGCGTGCGCGCCCAGCCTGGCCCATGCGCTGGCGCAGGGGCGCATCGGCGAGCAGCGCGCCCAGAGCTCCAGCCAGCTCCGGGGTGTGGACCACGGTGCGCTGGGCCAGAAGCAGGTGGTACTGGTTGTCGAAAAGCAGCGGAGCCAGCCGGTCCACCATGTCGTCGCCGGGCTTCGGCTCCGGCCCGGTGGTCGGCACAAGCAGACCTGTTTCGCCGTGGACCACCAGGTCGCGGTAGCCGTCGTAGTCCGAGGCCACCACGGGCAGGCCTGCGGCCTGGGCCTCCAGAAGGGTGATGCCGAAGGTCTCCTGCGGATTGTCGGCGATGGAGACGAAGATGTCGCAGGCGGCGAGCAGGTCATTCTTGCGCCGCTCGCCGGGGCGCAGATCCAGTTGGACAAGGAGGCCCATGCGCGCGCCAAGGTCTACAAGGGTCTGCGGGAAGGGATCGTCGGACTCGGCCCAGCCCGCCACCACCAGGACCACGCTCTCGCGCGGTATGGGCGCGGGTCTTTCCGGGGTGGCGACGAACAGGCGGCTCAAAGCGCGGATGAGCGGCAGCATGTCCATTTTTGAGGCGTGCGACACCCGACCGAGCACTAGGATGAGCGCGCGGTCCACTGGCAGGCCCAGGCGCTGGCGCAAGGCGGCCTTGTCCTCCGGGCCGGGCAGGGGCGCAGCCAGGCAGTCGGCGTCCAGGCCCAAGGGCACGCGGCGGATGCTCGGCCCTTTGATGTGCGCGAGGCTGAAGCTCGCGCGCAGGTGCGTGAAAAAGCCTTCCGCGGCCAGCCTCCCGGCCTCGGAGGTGGCGATGATGCAGTCGCGCGGGGTGGCTCCCGCCCACAGGTGGCGCAGGAAGGCCACGGGGTAGTCCGGATAGGACAGGGAGTGCATCGGGCCGGTGATGGGGAACAGTTCCGGGCTCACGGCGTTGCGCAGCCGGGCGATGTGCGTGGGATGGCTGATGCAGTCGGACTGGTGGAAGCAGGCGTAGGCCGTGTCCGCCAGACGGGCGGGCAGGTCGCGGCGGTCCATGAGGCGAAAGCGCCCGGCCTGGGCGATTCCCGGCGCCAGATCCGCGAGGTTCGCGGCCACGGAGTCGCGCAGGTCCTTGTCGGACAGAAAGAAATGATAGGCCTCGAAGGGGTCGCGGGCGAGCAGCGCACGCAGGAAACCCATGTTGGCCACCCTGCGGCCCAGTATTGGCCCGTCCTCCATGAAGGGGTCCAGGGTGCCGAAGATGCCGGGCTTTTTCATGTCCACATGAAGCCACACTTGCGGGCGTTTGTCAAAGTCGGCCCGGTAGGGCACGTCTTCCCCTGGAATCGTTTGCCGCTGGGCCGCTTCTTGCATGGAAGGACTTGTACGCATCCCGTCACCCGGAGGCTTATGAGTATGCACAGAGCGGAACATCCTGAAATCATGTGGGGTCTTGGGCTCGATCCAGAAGCCGTTGCCATCATTGGAGACAGCGCTGGTCCTGGCTTCGCGCTACGTAATCTGCCTCCCGACGCCGTGGCCTGGATGCGTGGAGAAGAGGGCCAGAGCCAAGCCGCCTGGATACCCCTGGACGTTTGGGAGACTCTGCCAAAATCCCGTCGCAAGGCGTGCCGGGCCATGGACTCCCTGCGCCGCATCCTCGTCGTGGCCGAGGGGGTCGAGCCCATGGAGACCGAACAGGTGCTTTCCGAGGGCTTCCTGACCGCCGTGCGCGCGCCGCTGAACCGCTACAAGGTGCGCGACGCGCTCCTGCGCCTGCGGGAGCTGGACTCCCTGTCCGCCGATCTTCGTCGCAAGACCGAGGAGGTCATGCTGGAGCGCGAGCTTCTGGCGCGTAAGAGCAACCATCTGAGCTTTCTGAACCGGGTTTTGTCACGCGCCTCGGCGTCCCTTGACGCCGTCACCATCCTGACCAAGGCCAGGACGGATCTGCGTCATCTGCTGCCGGTCGATGTTTTTTGTGCCGTGTTCTGGAACCGCGACATCTCCGGAAGCGGGCTGGAGGCGGAACAGTATCTGCACTGCCTCATGGCCCCCGAGGAACATGCCGCCTGGCAGGAGGTCCTCATGGGTGCGGCTGAACGTCTGGGCGGGGCTGGCGTGTCCGACTTCCGGCAGTTCTTCCTGACTCCGGGCAAGCACCTGCGCCAGACACCCCTGCCCGGCAGTGGACGCTTGCTCATGCTGCCCCTGGCCGCTGGCGGTGAAAGCTTCGGTTGCTTGGCCCTGCTGACCCAGAAGGGGCTTCGGCTGGCCAAGGATCAGGTGCAGACCCTGAACGCCGCGGTGAACCATCTGGCCCTGGCCCTGCGCAACGCCCTGCTTTACCGGCAGGTCAAGAGCATGGCCGACCATGACGGGCTGACCAAGATCGCCAACCGCCGCCGCTTTGAGGAGCGGCTGGAGGAGGAGGCGCAACGCCACGGCCGCTACGACCAGCCGTTGTCCCTCATCCTGATGGATCTGGACCACTTCAAGCGCGTGAACGACACCCACGGGCACCAGACGGGCGACGCCGTGCTGCGCGGCACAGCCTCTCTGCTGGTGGAAAGTCTGCGCAGCTCGGATTTCCCTGCGCGCTACGGCGGGGAAGAGTTTGCGGTCATTTTGCCGAACACCAGCCGTGACCAGGCCGCGCTTCTGGCGGACCGCATCCGCTTGCGCTTGGAGGGGCGAAACTTTGGCGAGTGCAAGGAGGAGGTTCGCCTCACGGTGAGCGCAGGCGTGGCCGCCTTGGCGCCGGGCGCCCGCAGCCGGGAGCTTGTGTCGCTTGCGGACCAGGCCTTGTACCTGGCCAAGAACGGCGGCCGCAACCGTGTGGTGGTGGCCGGACCGGAAAGCGGGACACTGGACCTTGCGGAACCTGGGTTGGCGGAACGCGGGCAGGAACCGGCGGCGTGCGGCGCGGAGGGCGTTTTTCAGGAAACCGGAACGGACGCGGAACGCAGACCGCTGCGGATGGGCGGGACGCTCTAGGCTAACGCCACCCCTCCCGGCGCTCGTAGATCTTCCACTTGCCCATCTCCGGCAGGAGCACGAACAGCGCGTCTTCCTCCATGGTCTGCACCACCGGGGCGACCGTGAAGGTGTAATGCCCCGTGACCTGGATGCGCGCCAGGTCTGGATCTCCGGTGACGCGTTTGAAAACGAGGCCGCTCAAGTCGACTCTGGCTTCCCGGAAACGTTCCAGTTGACCTCTGCGGTTAACGGTCTCGCGCGCCGCCAGGAAGGCCATGCTCTCCTCCTCGCGCACCCGGCGCGAGAACACGGTGGGAAGCCTGTCATCCATGGTCGCTTGCCATTCAAAGTATTCCCGCAACACCTGATACTGCGCCAGCGCGGCGGCATCGTCCGGAAGCGTGGCGTTTTGCTGCGCCGTGGGTTGGGCGTTTTCCGGGGCCTCCTGAGGCCGCAGGCCAGAGGCCAGGGCCGCACCACCGCATAACAGCAGCAAGAAGAGTATGGCCGTGGGGCCAAAGGTGCGTCTGTTCATTGCAACTCGTCGATGATGTCTCTGAGGGCGTCGTAGTCCAACGGTTTGCCCATGAAGGCTTTGGGCTTGGTGCGTGCAGCCATCACCCGTGTTCCCGAGTCGGTGTAGGCCGTGCAGTAGATGATTGGCATGTCCGGGTGCCGCTCCCGGATGCGCGTGGCGGCCTCTATGCCGTCCATGGCTCCCTCAAGCATGATGTCCATGAGGACCACGTCCGGCTTTTTCCGCACGGCGAAATCCACAGCTTGCTGACCCGTGGCGGCTGTCGCCACGACCTCGCAGCCCATGCGTCTCAGGTTTGCGGTGGTGGCCAAGGCGATGATGCTCTCGTCTTCAACGACGAGTACGCGCGGTGGCCAGGGCAAGGCTGGGCAGGAAAGCATAATGGACCCTCCAGGGCAATGGGCGGTACCGGTGCCGCACCCTTAGCTTAAATACGTTGCCGGAGGTGCTTTGTCCAGCACGAGGGCAGGAGATCGGGACGGGTTGAAATATTCTTCGCATGGCCTTGACGGGTCCTGAAAATTTGCCTAGACATTTCTTAAAGAATCACTATAACAATTGGCGTCAGCCCGGGAAGGACGGCGGTGCGGTGTTTTCCGCCCAGACGCCCGGACGGTATCCGCCCACAGCTGCGAGCGATCAGCCGGGCTTGCCAGTGTCCCGTTCCGGGGATATCATTTATAAGTTCGGGTGAAGCCAGACGCGGACCGAGCGAACCTTCAACCCCTTGGATAGCCATGCGCGAAAAAAGCAGAGTCTTCGTCCTCGCAATGCTGCTCATCATGCTGGCGGCCAGACCGGTTCAGGCGGCGCCCACTCATTCCGGCGAGCTTCCTGCCAAGGGTGCGATCGCCATGGATTTGGCGACTGGGCACATCCTGTACGAGCAGGATGCCGACAGGCAGATCCCGCCGGCCTCGCTCACCAAGGTGATCACCCTCTATCTGACCTTTGAGGCACTCCAGGAGCATCGCCTCTCCTTCACCGACACCGTGCTGGTCAGCCCGGAGGCCGCCAGGGCTGGTGGTTCGCGCATGAGTCTGCGCGCGGGTGAGCACATCATTGTCCGCGAACTCATGAAAGGCATCGCCGTGGCCAGCGGCAATGACGCCTGCGTGGCCATGGCCCAGCATCTTTCCGGCGGTTCGGACAACCAGCCCTTTGTCGAAGCCATGAACGCCAAGGCGAAAGAATTGGGCATGACCGAGACGGTGTTCAAAAACCCGAATGGCCTGCCCGCCGAGGGCCAGCTCACCACGGCGCGCGACATGCTGCGCCTTTCCGCCAGCTATCTGCGCCGCTTTCCTCAGGCGTTGACCTTCCATTCCATGACCACTTACGTCCACAACAACCATAATCACCACAACGCCAACCGCCTGCTCACCACCTATGACGGTGCGGACGGGCTTAAGACCGGCTTTGTGCAGGCCGCAGGCTACAACAACGTGGTCACCGCCAAGCGCGGCGACACGCGCATCATCGCTGTAGTCTTGGGCGCGCGTAGCGCCGGGGTCCGCACTGCGGCCACGCACAAACTGCTCGACTTGGCTTTCAAACGCCAGAGCGAGGGGCAGTACCTGGCCGTTTTGGATGAGCAGAAGGGCCGCGGCGTGCTGCCCGCCAGCTTGGCGCGCCGCGATCCGCGCGAGGACCAGGACCTCAAGGCCGCCCGGCAAGTGGCGGACCTGCGGGCCAGCCAGGTGGTGGGCAACGTCGCCGCGCAGCCTGCGCCCGAGCAGGATGGCAAGTCCGCGCAGAACCTGCGCTTAGTGGAGCGCAAGACGGGCCGGGGCGAATACGCGATCCAGGAAAGTTCCTTCCAGTCGCGCCAGAAGGCGGAGCGCCGCGCGCAGCATCTGGAAAAGAAGGGCCTGCCTGTGAAGGTTGTCGCCACCAAACTGGGCGGCAGCAAGTGGTACCGCGTGCTCGTTGGGCCTTACGCCAGCATCGATGCCGCCAAGAAGACGCGGGAGAAGATGCTCACCCGTGGCTCGGTGATGGAAGAATAGCCGTTTTTTTCCCCTGGCGGGCGCATGGCGCTACGCCCCTCCCGGCCCGGAGCGCCCTCGGCGTGCCCGGGCCGAGGTGTTTTTGGCGGCTGTTCGTCCGCCGCGTGCTTCCCTCTCACCTTGGCCAGACTCGTCGCTCTTCCGTCATAACGTCCGTGCCGCGCTAGGCGAGGTGTCCGGGGACGAAAATCGTGACCGGAACATACCCGTAAAAATTGGTCGGCATGCTTCGGCCAATTTCGCCAAATACATGGACATGCGCGCCAGTTGGCCTTATGCTTATACTATCCGGCTGCAAAAAGCGGCATCGCAACACGCCATAGAATGGGAGGATGCACCATGGTCAGGCAGGAGTTTTTGTCAGAGATGGAGGCCAAGCTTCAGGCGTTTGACGTGAAGATGGCCCAGTTGGCCGCCCGGCCCAAGCCTCAGAGCGAGCGCGGCAAAATGGAGCGCGAAAAGAGCTATTATTTTCTCAAGGCGCGGCGCGACGAGTTGCGTGACCAGTTGAGGCAGGCCGAGGCCGGCCCGGGAGACGACGGCTGGAACAAGGTCAAGACTTCCATAGAGCGGGTCTACGAAGACATGGTGCATACCATGGACGAGGTCTGCAACAGCATTGAGGGGCCGGAACAGGTCGGTCTTATTTGAGGCTCTGGCCGGTTGCTACGGCTTGAGCTGCGAGAGCAACATGCCTCCGAGCATGAGTCCGCAGCCGACAAGGGCGCGCAGACCCAGCACCTCGCCCAGCACGAAGTAGCCGGCCACGGCCGCGAACACGGCCTCCAAGCTCAGGATGATGGCCGCGTGCGCCGGGTCGGCGTCGCGCTGGGCCACCACCTGTAGCGTATAGGCCACGCCCACGCTCATGAGCCCGCCGTACAGGATGGGCACGGCCGCGCTGGAAATTCCCGCCAAGGTGATGGGTTCCATGATAGCGCCCGCGCCCAGGCTCAGAGCGGAGCAAACCACGAACTGCGCCGCCGCCAGCTTCACCGCATCCGTGCCGTCCATGCCCGGCGAAAGCTTGCCGATCAAAAGCACGTGCCCGGCCCAGAACACCGCGCCGATGAGTTCCAGCACATCGCCGTAGGCGATGCTGAAGTCTTCGTTCACACTCAAGAAATAGAGCCCAGCCGCGGCGGCCATCGCGCCCATCCACGTGCCTGCGCCCGCGCGATGCCCCAGAGCCAGGCCGAACAGCGGCACCATCACCACGTACAGGCCCGTGATGAACCCGGCCTTGCCAGCCGTGGTGTGGACAATGCCCACCTGCTGCAGGGCCGCGCCCGCGAACAGCACACAGCCCGCCAAAAGTCCGCCGCGCACGAGGCGGCCCGTCGCGATGCCTGAGCCGCCCCCTTCGCGCGTCCGCGTCTGCTGCATTTTCCAGATGAGCGGTTGCAGGGCCAGCGCGCCCAGCGCGAAGCGGACGCCGTTGAACGTGAACGGGCCCACGTGCTCCATGCCGATGCGCTGGGCCACGAAGGCCGCGCCCCAGATGAGCGCGGTGAGCATGAGCAGGCCGTCGGCCTTGAGTTTGTGGGCGAGCATGTCCTTCCTTGGCCGCTATGGGCCGTGGCGTTGGGATTGCGGCTGCGCCCGCATCCGTGCGTCAACCCGGAAGAAATACAGCGCCCCCAACGCCCCGGCAAGAAGAAATCGCGCTCCTCCTGCCGGGGCGGGGCTGCGCGCGCCTTACCCGGCCTCCCCCGTCCCGTGCGCGATGTCGAACAGAAGTCCGGCCGCGCTGGCGGTAAGCCGCTTGCAGCACTCCCAGTCCTTTTGGGGGCCGAAGCGTTCCAGCAGATCGCGGCAGGCGCTCGCGCCGTGCATGGCCATGAACTGCTCGCGGAATTCCGCTCCCAGGTCATAGGCCTTTTCGCAGGATTGCCCTGGCGTGTCCCGGCCACAGGCCAGGCCCAGGGCCATGAGTCCTCCGGCGAGCGCGCCGCAGAGTTCCTGCTTGGAGCGTCCCACTCCGCCGCCGAAGCACGAGGCCGTGCGTGTGAGCCTCCCATCTTCATTGACGCCAAGATGCAGGCCCGCCGTGTGCAGCACGCTCTCCGCGCAGTTGCGGCCCGAGGAAATGGCCTCCAGCGCCGCCTGCTCAACCTGTGCCCTGTTCATACTGCCTCCTTGCGACCGTTTTCCGGCGCGCGAAAACTATTTCCGGCGCACGGTTTGACCGCACCAATTGATTTGTTTATAAGATGTAGGCCCTATTCAAATCGTGTCCAATGATAAGTTTTGATGGGTTGCATCGGCAAACCCGAAGGCCTTTAAGCCCGAAAACGCCCACCTCGGAGACAAGGAATATGGAACTGCGCGACCTGAAGACCTTCGTCACCGTGGCCTCGCTGCTGAATTTCAACCAGGCGGGCAGGGCGCTCAACGCGGCCCAGTCCACGGTTTCCGTGCGCATCAAGGCCCTGGAGGACGAACTGGATGTGCGCCTCTTTGACCGGCTGGGGCGGCGGGTGTTGCTTACCGCAGCGGGGGAGCGGCTTTTGGCCTATGCCCGCAGGCTAGTGGATCTGGAGGAAGAGGCGCGCACCGATGTTGCGGGCGAGGCCTCGGCGCGGTCGGTACTCTCCGTGCGCGTGCCGGAAACCCTGTGCGTGCGGCGGCTGGCGGGGGTGCTGCGGCGCTTTCGCCAGGCGCGGCCGGGCGTGCGGCTACGGCTCTTGCCCTGCGCCGTTGGCGGCCTGGCGGAGGATTTGCGGCGCGGGGTGACGGACATGGCCTTTGTGCTGGCCAATGAGGTGCTCTCGCGTGATATGCGCGCGGAGTTTCTTGGCGTGGAGGATCTGGTGCTTGCCGTTGCACCAGGGCACCCGCTGGCGGCGTTGCCGAAGGTCGGTCCGCAAGAGCTGGGCGGGCAGCCGCTGTTGCTCTCCACCGCGGATTGCAGCTACCGGCGCATCCTGGAGGGCATTGTGGCCCAGGCGGGCAGTGAGCCCTTGCCCGTTGTGGAGTGCGGATCAGTGGAGGCGGTGAAGCATTATGCAGTAGAAGGCCTTGGGGTGACCATCTTGCCGGAGATCACCGCGCATGCGGAGCTTGCCGCCGGAACCCTGACGGCCCTGCCCTGGCGCGAAGGCCCGCTGGAGGCGGCGGTGCTCATGCTGTGGCACAAGGACAAGTGGCTCTCAGCGGCCCAGGGGGACTTTATGGATCTGTGCCGGGCGCACCTGATGACTTAATTCGCTAGGCTGGGTTATTTCAGTATGATGTCAAAATTAGAAAGAAGCGAGACGGCCTCTGGCAAGGAGAATTTGGTCTTATGAAACCTGTTGCTCTCCGCATCCATAAAATAATTGCACGAGGAGGAGAGGTCCGCATAGCTGAGATCGGTCTTGTGAAAAGCGCAATTGCGGAGATCGCAATCTTCAAAGACGCAGTGGGAAAGTTTTGTGTTTATGAACGAGGCGTCGCAAAAAGAGCAGCTTATGAATTTGTATTTCGAGAGGTTCATTGAGACGAAAGCGCAATTGTCCATGACGCAGCCATTGAAAGACGCGGAGAAGACACCGCTGGGGCTGCTCCAGTTAATGCCGCTAAGCTTTGAATTCATGAATTTTGTGCCGACAATTTTGGTCGAGTGCAATTGCATCAGCGACAAATTGCAGCAATCAAAAACGCATTGCTCGAACGTGCAATGGGTGAGTTGCGCATATTGAAAAGACGCGTTGCGGAAAACGCACTGGAAAAAGTCGGCGGAATTCAGCGTGGTGTTGTCGGCCACAATGTCCGCAAAGGTTTCGCCTTCGTGCTCGCCGTTTAAGGCCGAAGAATCCGCCATGGTCGTTTTTGCCTTTCTCTTTACCAGCCCACCGGCAATTTTGCCTTCTGCCCGGCCTTGTTCTGGAACAGCACGTAGCGGTGCTCCCGGCCAAACAGATACAGATCGCGCGTCACAGCCACATCCTGGCGGCAGTACTTGGCGATCTCGTCGAGCTTGCCTTCCTGCCACCACTTGAGCGCCTGCAGGCCGTCGGCCGACTTGCCCACGTTCAGGGTGGCCTGGGCCAGATTGTCGAGCTTCAGGCGGTAGCCCAGGCGCTCATGCACGTGGGTGAGCATGTCGAGTGTGGGCCGCCGCGAGTAAGCGAAGGGGTGTACCCCGGCCAGAACGCCGTAGTCAAACCGCACGATGTTGAATCCGACGATAAGTTCGAAAGATTTCAAGCGTTCGGCCAGGGCGGCGATCTCATGTTCCTGGTAGTCCACGAACTCGTCCGCGCCGGAATCGTAGAGCACGGCGACGCTGATGCCCATGAGGTCCGGGCGGTTCCAGCCGCCCACCTCGGCGGCGCTGCGGCGCGTCTCCACGTCGAGCACGCCGAAGCGCTTGGGGATGTGGACGATGGGTGCTAGCGGCGCGGTTGGGTCGGGCATTCTGGCCTCCTTTTGGGACGCGGCGGTGCGTGCTTCAGGCGCGTTTTCCTGCGTGATGTTGGGCGCGATGTCCGGTCCGGGCGCGCCACCGGTAAGTTCGCGCAGCAGGAAGAGCGCGGCGGCCTTGTCGATGGGCCGGTTGCCGGAGCCGCATTTGGGCGAGTGTACGCAGGAGGGGCAGCCCAGTTCGCAGGGGCAGTCGCGCACCACGGCCAGGGTGCGCCGCATCAGTTCCTCGGCCTGGGCGAAGGCCTCGCGTGCCAGCCCCGCGCCGCCGGGCATGCCATCGTAGATGAACACGGCCGCCCCGCCGGTCTGCGGGTGCATGGGCGTGGAGATGCCGCCCAGGTCGTTTCTGTCCGTGAGCACAAGCAGGGGCAAGATGCCTATGGCCGCGTGCTCGAGCGCGTGGATGCCGCCCATGAAATGCAGATACTCGGCCTCGGCGTTCCGGCGCGCGTCGTCGGGGACGTCGAGCCAGATGCCCTCTGTCTCGAATACGGCCGGAGGAAGATCGAGGTGCACCATGCCGAGCAGCGTACCGCCGCGCGTGGAGCGCTTTTCAAAGCCGGTGATGCGCTCCGTGACCTTGAGCCGGGCCAGGGTGAAGCGCGTGCCCAGCACCTCGCGCCGGGCGAAGACCTCCAGGATCTCCGTTTCCTTGCTGCTGCGCACGCGGGTGTAGTAGCCCACGCGGGCGGGCCTGGCCTTCACGGTGCGGCCGGGCAGGTCCAGGCTTTCGACGAGCCAGGTGCGGCCCCGGTGCAGGTACACCGCGCCGGGGTGGGTCTCACGGCAGGCGCGCAAGCTGTCCACCGCGCCGATGACCTCGCCCGTGTCCGCCGCCTCGATGCTGACTTGCGAGCCCGCGCCGCGCAGGTCCACCTCGCGTTGCGGGCGCTTGCGCGGTGAAAGCACCTCGCGGCCGTCCGCGCTTTCGAGCAGTGTGCCCGTGGCCAGCAGGCCCGCCAGCCCCTCGCGCGCGCCGGGGGAATCGAGATAGGGCTCGCCCGCGCCGGCGATGTCGAGGGGCAGCTCGGCCGCGGCGCAGATGAGGTGCCGGGGCAGGATGACCGGGTTGGCCGGATTCAGCACGGCGTTTTCCGCTGGCCGGGCGAAGAAGTCCTCCGGGTGGCGCATGAAGAACTGGTCCAGCGCGTCCTCCTGGGCCACGAGGACCACGGCGCTTTCCTGTCGGGCGCGGCCCACGCGTCCGCCGCGCTGCAGGGTCGCCATGATGCTGCCGGGGTAGCCCACCAAGATGCACACGTCGAGCCCGCCGATGTCGATGCCGAGCTCCAGCGCGCTGGTGCTGATGACGGCCAAAAGTCCGCCGGAGGCCATGCGCGCCTCGATCTCGCGGCGCTCCTCGGGCAGGAAGCCCGCGCGGTAGGCGCTGATCTTGTCCTTGTACGGGCCGCTCTTCTCGCTGGCCCACAGGGCGATGAGCTCGGTCATGCGGCGGCTCTGGGCGTAGACGATGGTCTTGAGCCCCCGCGCGAGCGCGGCCTGCAGGAGTTGGATGGCCGCGCTGGCCGGGCTGTCCTCCGGGTTCAGGAAGACCATGTGCCGGGCTCCGGCGGGCGCGCCGCTCTCCGTCACCGGCGCGGCCTTAAGGCCGGTCAGGAGCTGGCACAGCTCCACCGGATTGCCCACCGTGGCGGAGCAGAACACGAAGGCCGGGTCCGAGCCATAGTAGCGGCAGATGCGTTGGAAGCGGCGCAGGACCTGGCTCATGTGCGCGCCGAGCACGCCCCGGTAGGTGTGCACCTCGTCGAGCACCACGTGGGTCAGGGTGGCGAAGACCTGCGCCCAGGTGCCGTGGTGCGGTAGCATGGAGAGGTGCAGCATCTCGGGGTTGGTCAAAAGCAGATTGGGCGGTTTTTTGCGGATCTTCGCGCGCTGGGACGGTGTGGTGTCGCCGTCGTAGATGGCCGCCGTGGGGCGCGCGCGCTCCGGCAGGGCGGCGGTCAATTCCCCGAAGCCGCGCAGCTGGTCCTGGGCCAGGGCCTTGAGCGGGTAGATGGCGATGGCGCGGGAGTCCGGGTTGGCCAGCACGGCCTCGATGATCGGCAATTGGAAGGCGAAGGTCTTGCCGCTGGCCGTGGGCGTGGCCACGACAACGTGCCGCCCCGCGCGCACGAGATCCGCCGCCAGCGCCTGGTGGCTGTACAGCGCGTCGATACCGCGCGCCGCCAGCACCTCGCGCACGGCCCCCGGCCAGGGCCGCCGGGGCTCGGCGTACTCGGCCTCGCGGCCAGGCAGGAGCCTGTGGTGGCAAACCTGCCGGCCCAGGCGCTCGCTGCCCAGCAGGGCGGCTATGTATTCGGCGACGGAGGAGGTCATGGGGGCAGTGTAGGGGATATGCTTCCGGCGGCCAAGGGCCATTCGCCCCCTAGAATTCTGGCGGACAAGCGGCCTACTTCGCCGAAATCGTATACTTCTTCAATTTGTACTGCAGCAGGCTCTTGGAGATGTTCAAGAGCTCCGCGGCCTTGACCTGCACGAAGTCGGCCTTGACCAGCGCCCGGCGGATGACTGCGGCCTCGATCTTTTCCAGCGTCTCCGAGAGGTCGAGCTTGGTGGGCAGGAGATCGACCGCGCTCTTGAACTGCGACTCCTCGTCCTTGATCTCCGGCGGCAGGTCCTCCGCATTGACCTGCTCCCCGCTGGAGAGCACTACGCAGCGTTCGATGACGTTCTCCAACTGGCGCACGTTGCCGGGCCACTCGTAGGCCGAGAGGTAGTCCATGGCCGAGGGGCTGAAGCCCTTCAGCTCGCGGCCGTTCTCCTTGGCGAACTTGTCCAGGAAGTGCGCGGCCAGGAACGGAATGTCCTCGCGGCGCTCGCGCAGGGGCGGCAAATGGATGCTCACCACATTGAGGCGGTAGAACAGGTCTTCGCGGAACAGCCCTTCGGCCACGGCCTTGGTGAGGTCGCGGTTGGTGGCGGCCACGATGCGGATGTCCACCTCCACCACCTCGGTGCCGCCCACGCGCTCGAACTTGCGCTCCTGCAGCACACGCAGGAGTTTTACCTGCATATCCTGCGAAAGCTCACCGATCTCATCCAGGAAGAGCGTGCCCTTGTCCGCCAGTTCGAAGCGCCCGCGCCGCCGTGAAACAGCGCCGGTGAACGAGCCCTTCTCGTGCCCGAAGAGTTCACTCTCCAGCACGCCGGGATTCAGCGCCATGCAGTTCACGGAAATGAAGGGGCCGTCCTTGCGCGGACTCTTGTTGTGGATGGCCTTGGCGATGAGCTCCTTGCCGGTGCCGGACTCGCCGGTGACAAGCACTGTGCTGCGGCTGGGCGCGGCGCGGTGCACCATGTCGAGCACGTGGCGCATGCTTTTGTCGCGGCCGACGATGTTCTCCGGGCCGAAGCGCTCCTGGATCTGGCGGCGCAACTGGAGGTTTTCCTGCTGGGCGCGGGCGTACTGCATGGCCTTGGAGAGCGAGAGCAGCAGCTCCTCGTTGGAGAAGGGCTTGGTGATGTAGTCGAACGCGCCGGTGCGCATGGCCTCCACCGCGGCCTCAATGCTGCCGAAGGCGGTCATAATGAGCACGGGGATGTGCGGGTAGTGCTTCTTTACGTGGTCGAGCACGTCCCGGCCCGTGAGCTTGGGCATCTTCATGTCGGTCACAACCACGTCGACCTCGGACTCCTCAAGGAAGGCCAAGCCCATCTCCGGGTCGGAGAGGGGCGTGACCTTGTAGCCGGCGTCGGAGAGGATGGCGTCCAGAACGAGCAGGTAGTTCTGCTCGTCGTCCAGGATGAGAATATTGCCTGACATTGCGATGGCTCCGTAACGGGATTCTAAGCTTCGGCCGGGGGCGTCCGGGGGGCGTCCTCGCCGTCTGGGCGCACGGCGGGCAGGGTCAGCTCCACAATGGCGCCGCCCTCGGGATGATTCTTCAGGGCCACCGCGCCGCCGTGGCTTTCCACGATGCTGGTGACGATGGCCAGGCCCAGGCCGGTGCCCGTGTCCTTGGTGCTGAAGAAGGGGTCCTTCATCTTGTCCATGTTCTTCAGGTCAAAGCCGGGCCCGGAGTCGTGCACGGCGAGCACCAGCCAGGGGCCGCCCTCGCGCTCCGGCTCACCCTCGACCTGGGGACGCGGTCCCACGGTCACCTGGATCCTGCCGCCTTTGGGCATGGCCTGCATGGCGTTACCCAGCACATTGTACACCGCGCGGTAGAGCAGGTCGCGGTCGCCGCGCGCGCAGGTGCTGTCCGGGCAGTCGCGCGTCAGCTCAATGCCCTTGTCCTCGCACTCACGCTCCAGGAACACGCAGGCCTGCTCCAGGATGCGGCACAGGTCCACCTCGCTCATGCGCGGCTGGCGCGGGCGCGCGTAGTCGAGAAACTCGTTCACCGTGCGCGAGAGCCGCCGGGACTCGTCGTAGATGGCCTCAATGATGCGCGTGTGCGGGTGGTTGTCGGCCTTGGCCTTTTTGAGCACCAGCTCCGCGCTCGACTGGATGATGCCGAGCGGGTTTCGGATCTCATGGGCCACGCCGGCGACCATGCGGCCCATGCCCGCAAGCTTCTCCTGCTGGTGCAGCTCGGCCATGAGCTTTTCCTTCTCCGCCTGGCGCTCGGCGCTGATGTTGTCTGCCCGGCGCAAGATGCTGATGATGAGCGAGAAGAGCACCATGCTGGTGATGAGCGAGGAGGAGTAGACGAGCCGCTCGAAGTTCACCACGGCCATGTAGTCGTCGGTGATGTCCTGGCTGAACTCCAGGATGCCCATGATGGGGTTCTTCGCGCCGGGGCCGAAGTTGCGCTCCATGCGCAGGGGGGTGAACCCGCGCATGACCACGCTGCCGGGCCGCATCTCGATTTTGAACAGGGCCGAGAAGGTGGAGACCTTGCTGAAGAGCTCGAAGCTCGCCTCTTCGTGGTTCAGGGCCCGCTTGACGCCTTCGCCCGCGAGCCCGGTGCGCATCACCAGGTTGGGGTCGGTGCTGTAGGTCACGCGCAGCTCGGGATCGTAGATGCGCACCTCCTGCACGTGGAAGCTGTGGATGGTGCTGCGCACGACCTGGTCCAGCCGGGCGAACTGGTCGGGGACGCGCAGGGAGATCTGCCCGAAGCCGATGATGGTGGGCAGGGTGAAGCGGGTGAAAATCTGGTGCGAGAGGTTCTCGGAGAGCAGCAGTCCGAATTCCTTCTGCTTCTCCAAAAGCACCCGTTCGGCGTGCTTGGAGAGGAACACCGAGAGCGCCAGATTGATGGTCAAAATAAGCATGAGGAAGATCCAGGTGAGGACCTTCACGAACTGCATGGGCCGGTGGGAACCCCGCAGGGTGGAGTAGATGCTCAAGGCCTAGAGCCCCCGCTCGTCGCGTGTGCCGCCGCCCGCCTGCCCCGTGAACGCGGCCAGGGCGGTTTTCTCCTCAACGAGGCCGGAGGCGCCCAGCCGGGCCTTGGCCAGGCGCTTGCCCAGCTCCACAGCTGGCTGGTCCACAGGGTTGATGCCCATGAGCCAGCCGGTCAAGAGCGTGGCCGCGCCAAGCAGGGCCATCATCTTGCCTGCCCTTTCGGCGTCGTCCGCGCCCAGGCGCAGGGCCAGCAGAGGCACCTCGCTCTGGCACAGGGCCATGCGCGTGCCCAGGGCCTCGGCGGGCAGAAGTTCGCCGAAGCGCTTGCCCTGGAGGTAGTCGAAAATTTCCGGCATGTCCGCCGGGAAGGGGAGACCGGCCGGTCCCTCCGCCCGCTCCACGAACAGGCAGGCCTTGTTGCGCGGGCCGTCCAGGAACATTTGGTTCACGCTGTGCTGATCGGTCACGCCCACGGCCGGGATGGGCTGGCTGCCCTGGCCGTCCTTGCCCAGGCTTTCGGCCCAGAGCTGGGTGAACCAGTCGGCGAAGCTGGCCCACTGGGGGATGTAGAAGAAGGTGATGAGTTCGCTGTAGCCCGCGTCCATGAGCGCCTTGGCCCACACGGCGAACTCGAAGGACGGGTGGACGGCGAGCTTCCGTGCGTCGAGCCCGGGCTCGGCCAGGGGCGCGGCCACGGACTTGAACCCGCGCGCCAGGGCGCGCCAGTCCATGCCAAGAAACGCGGCGGGCACCAGCCCTACCGCGGAGATGGCCGAATAGCGGCCGCCCAGGTTGTCCGGCACGGGCAGGGTGCGGATGCCGAATTGGGCCGCCTCCTGGCGCAGGTAGCCCTTCTTCTCGTCCGTGTTCAGCAGCAGGTGGTCCTTCCAGGCCCCTGGCAGCGCGTTCTTCAGCCACTGCTTCACCAGGAAGTACTGCCCGATGGTCTCTATGGTGTCGCCGGACTTGCTGACAACGTAGACCAGCGTCTTCTCCGCAGGCAGGCGCGAGAGGTGCGCCTCCAGGGTGCTGGCGTCCACATTGTCCATGATCCACAGGCTCTTGCCCGCGTGGCCGGGCAGGTCCTGCCCAGGCGCGAAGGCCTTCTGCAGGGCGCGCGCCCCAAGGGCCGAACCGCCGATGCCCAAAAGCAGCATGTGCTCGAAGCGCGGCAGATACGCGCGCTCCAGCTCGGCCAGATCGTTCGCCAGCGCGTTCAGGAAAGGCAGGGCCAGAAACGGCAGCTTGCCACCGGCCACCTCGCCGGCGAGCTTCGCGGCCATCTCGCCCGCGCGCCCGCGCAGCTCCGGATGGGCGGGGAGCCTATCCCAGCAGGCGTTGGTCCAGTCCAGAACGTCCTGATGCTTGGAACCTGCTGTCATGGGGTCTCCCCACCCGGTGCCGGGTCGTTGTGGGTTGTCGCGGTCTTGCGCGCGCCTCCCTGGCCAATACCGTCCGCTACTTGCCGAGCAGGACCTTGCCGACCTTGGCGAGCGCGGTCATGAGCACCTCGTCGGCCACGGCGTACGAAAAGCGCACGCAGCGGTCATCGCCGAAAGCGCTGCCGGGCACCAGGGCCACGCCGGCCTCTTCCAGCAGGCGCGTGCACAGGGCCGCGGAGTCCGGCATCTCCGGCGTATAATATTTTTCCACCACGGGGAAGAGGTAGAACGCGCCGTCGGGCTTGGGACAGGTCACGCCTGGCCACGTGTTGATGACCGAGAGCGCCAGGTCGCGCCGGCGCAAAAACGCGGCCTTCATCTCGTCCACCAGGGTCCAGGGACCGGTCAGGGCGGCCACGGCCGCCTTCTGTGACACGCTGTTGATGTTCGACGTGCTCTGGCCCTGGATCTTGGCGCAGGCCTTCACCAGATCGGCGTGGGCCAGCGCCCAGCCCACGCGCCAGCCGGTCATGCAGAAGCTTTTGGACAGCGCGCCCACGATGGCCACGTGCTCCGGGTTTTGCTGCCAGAAGTGCGCAAGCGTGCTGGGCTTGGCCGGGTCGTACACCAGGCGGTCATAGACCTCGTCGGAAATGATGAAGACGCCCCGCGCCTTGGCCCAGCGGGCGATCTCGTCCAGGGCGTCCTGGGCGTAGTGGCAGCCCGTGGGGTTGCTTGGCGTGTTCAGGATGAGCACGGAGGTGCGCGGGGTGCACATGTCCTCCAGGTCGCGAACGCTGACGCGGAAGCCGCTCTCCGGGGAGGTGGGCACGACGATGGGCACGCCGTCGGCCAGTTCCACCATGGCGGTGTAGCTCACCCAGTAGGGCGCGGGGATGAGCACCTCGTCGCCGGGGTTGAGCAAGGCCATGAGCAGGTTGTATAGGGCCTGCTTGCCTCCGCAGGTGGCGATGGTGTTCTCCGGCTTGGCGCACACGCCGTAGAACTGGGCGTAGTAGCCGGCCATGGCGGCGCGCAGCTCCGGAATGCCCGGCACCGGGGTGTAGCGGGTGAAGCCGTCGTCGATGGCCTTTTTCGCGGCCGCGCAAACATGGTCCGGGGTGGGGAAGTCCGGCTCGCCAACGGCCAGGCTGACGACCTCACGCCCCTGGGCCTTGAGTTCCTGGGCCTTGGCGTTGACGGCCAGCGTGGCCGAGGGCTTGAGTTTCTTGAGTCTGTCGGAAATGCGCATGGGGATACCGTCCCTAGGGCGTAAGTGTAGGAGGCGGAGCGGACCGCCTGCTCTCATATTAAAGGAAAACCAAGCCAAGGGAAAGGGGGGTGGGGAGGGGGGGAGCGGGCGCACCTCTTCGGTTGACCGCCCCCCGGTTTCTGGCCTAACCTGTGAGTCTGCGCAAGGATACCCCCCGCTTTGGCGTGCCGGTGGCCGGGTCTTCCTCGCGGAGCACCACCCCTTTCGGAGGAAATGGATGTCCAGCCAATCCAGCTACGAGTTTTACGGGGCCGACCTGTCCAAGATGCCCCCCCTGCGCGCCATTGCTGAAACCCTGATTCTGGACAACCGCGTGCGCGCGGTTTCCGCCGCCGAGGCCTACGAACTGGCGCTGGAGCAGCCCGATGTCTGCATGACGGACATGCCGGTCTATCCGCTCGCGGCCAAGCGCCTGGGACTGCCGGAAGGCGCGCGGGTGCTGAACAACTGCCACGGGCGCATCGTGGGCCGTTCGGCGAACGCCCGGCGTTTCTACAACGCCCTGACCCCGCCGGAGCAGCAGAAAGTGCTGGGCGACCTGCGCGAGGCCATGTTCGACTTCCAGAAGCGCCCGCTCATCAAGGCCCACGCCGTGCTCGGCCTGGACCGCGACCTGATGATCAAGGCCACCCTGGTGGGCGCGGTGGACGACGCGGTGAACGTCTTCAACTGGCTGGCGAACTTCACGCCCTACGCCGAGCTGGCGGAGGTCTACGAGAAGAGCCCCCAGCTGCCCATCCAGGACATCCTGATCATCGGCGACAACCTTTGGAGCCACCTCGACCCCTACTACCATAACCACGGCGGCCCGCAGCTGGCCTTGGTGGACGAGTCGGCCAATGTCATCTTCAACCTCGGCATGCGCTACTTCGGCGAACGCAAAAAGGGCACCCTCACCCTGGCCTGGACCAGCGGCATGCGCCTCGGCATGGCCGCCTGCCACGGCGGCATCAAGGAGATCGACTTTTCCGCCTGCCAGGACCCCAAGGCCAAGACCGTGGGCAAGCGCACCATGGCCTTCTTCGGCCTTTCCGGCACGGGCAAGAGCTCGCACACCAACAGCGCGGACAACGGCGGCACCCTGCCCGCCGGATTCAAGAAGGTGGTGCTCCACGACGATGCCTTCCAGATCGACTGCGAGCAGAAGGTCTGCCGCGTGTGGGAGCCCACGCTGTTCGACAAGACCGACTCCCGGCCCATCGGCCACGAGGACTGGCGCTACATCATTTCGGTCATGAATCACGGGCTCATCGAGGTGGACGGCCGCGTGCTGCCGCTGGGCCAGGATCTGCGCAATTCCAACGGCCGCGCGCTCTTCGACCGCGACCTGCTGGGCGCGTACGTGAACCGCTGCGGCTTCCCCGACCTCATCTGCTGGCTCATGAAGGACTCCTGCCTGCCGCCGCTCTTGCGCTTCAAGAGCCAGGCCCTGGCCGTGGCCATGGGCGCGAGCCTCATGACCCGCCGAAACCGCGCGGAGAACGTGCCCGAGGAGGAACTCGCCAAGCTCGTGTTCGTGCCCTTCGCCAATCCCTTCCGCGTGTACGAGCTGTGGCGCGACGTGCGCGCCTTCGCCAAGGTCTTCGAGCAGGGGGCCGTGGGCTACTGTTTCAACTCCGGCGGGTTCTGGAAATCCTCGGACATGGAACTGCGCGCCATCCCCCTGGCCACCTCGCTGCGCTTGCAGACCGCACTTTTGCTGAACGAGTTGCGCTGGGAGAACCTGGACATCCTGCCCGGCGCGCAGATCCCCACCAAGGCGAGTGTGGATGCCATCCTGCCCGGGTACTACGACCTCTACCACCCGGCGAACGTGGAGAACCGCGCCGCATATCTGGCCACGGTGCGCTCGCGCTTCCGCCAGCGCATGGTGTTTCTGCAGTCCAGCGACCTGCACGACAGGCCCGGCCTGTTGCTCTCGCTCATCAACGCCCTGGGCGTTGGCGGCGGTGAGGACGAGCCCGCGTAACCCAAGGGCCCCCTGGCACCTCAACAATTCGAAGGAGCAGACATGCAGGCCATCGCCGTTGTGGGCTACAAGAAATCCGGCAAGACCACCCTGGCCCTGGAGCTGGCCGAGGCCCTGAAAAAACTTGGCCTGAGCGTCACCCTGGTCAAGCACTCGCACCACGGCTTCGACGAGAAGGCCGAGACCGATACCGCGCGCTTCCGCGCCAGCGCGGACATGGTCATGGGCTTTTCGCCCGGCGGCAGCTTTGTCTCCTGGCCGGGCGAGCGTGCCCTGGCGGACCTCATCCCGCTGGTGAACACGGATTTTCTGGTCCTTGAGGGCGGCAAGACGCTGGGAGTCATGCCGCGCATCATCATTGCCGAGGACGAGGCCACGGCCGCCGACCTGGACCCGGAGCTGGCCCTGGCCGTTTACGGCGACCACGCCCTGGGCGAACTCATGGCCACCCGCGACGTGGCGGGCCTGGCGCGCATCGCCAAAAGCGGCGGTTTCCTGCTGCCGGGCCTGGACTGCGGGGCCTGCGGCCGCCAGGACTGCCGCGGGCTGGCTGTGGACATCGTGGCGGGTGAGGCCACGGTGGAGGACTGCAAGGCCCTTTCCGGCAGCCTGCGCATCAACGTGGGCGGCAAGCCCCTGCCTCTGAATCCCTTTGTGGAGCGCATCCTTAAAAGCGGCATCAAGGGGATGCTTTCCGAACTCAAGGGGTTTGGCCCCGGCGCGGTGGATATCCATCTTGAGTGAGCCCGCTCCCATGCCCGCCTCCATGCCCGGCACGACAGCCAAGACGCTGGACGGCCACGGCTTCCTGAACGTGGTGAGCCGTGCGGAGTTCAGCGCGCTCCTGGCCACCTTCGCTCCGCTGGGGGGGGAGTCTGTGCCCCTGGGTGAGGTCTTGGGTCGGGTGCTGGCGGACGATCTGCCCGCGCCGGAGGATCTGCCAAAAACCGCGCGCGCCAGCATGGACGGCTACGCTCTTGCCGCGCGCGACGCCTTTGGCGCGACGGAGACCAACCCGGCCTATGTGGACTGCGTGGCCGACCTGCGTATCGACTGGAGCGCCGGCGGGCGCGGCGAGGATGCGGGCTGGGCCGTGCGCCTGGCGTCCGGCCAGGCCGCGCGCATCCCCACAGGTGGCACCCTGCCCGAGGGGGCCGACGCCGTGGTCATGGTGGAGTATACCGACATGCTGGCCGCCGGACAGGGTGCGGAGACGCTGGAAGTGCGCAAGAGCGTCGCCCCGGGCGAAAACGTCATGCTCCCCGGGGAGGATGTGCGCCAGGGCGAGGCGGCCCTGCCAGGCGGGCGCATCCTGCGCGCCCAGGATGTGGGTCTGCTGGCCGCTCTGGGGCAGACGCGGGTGCGCGTGGGCCAGAGGCCACGCGTGGGCATTCTTTCCACCGGCGATGAACTGGTGCCTTTTTCCGCCACGCCACGCCCCGGCCAGATCCGCGACGTGAATACGAGCGCCCTCGCCTGTCTGGCGGCGGCGGCCGGCGGCTTGCCGGAATGTTTCGGCATCGTGCCCGACGATCTGCCGCGCCTGACCGAGGCCCTGTCCCAGGCCCTCGCCCGCTGCGACGTGGTGCTTCTCTCCGGGGGCAGTTCCGTCGGCGCGCGCGACCACACCAGCGCCGCCATGCGGGCCCAGCCCGGGGCGGTGATTCTGGCCCATGGCGTGGCCATGAGCCCTGGCAAACCCACCATCCTCGCCCGCGTGGGCCGCAAGGCTGTCATCGGCCTGCCCGGCCAGGTCACCTCGGCCCAGGTGGTCATGACCGTGCTGGTTAAGCCGTTTCTGCGCCACCTGGCGGGGCGAACCGAGGCCCTCAGCGCCGCGCCGCCGCCGTTTGTGGTCGAGCTGGCGCGCAACGTCGCGGGCCGTCCGGGGCGCGAGGACTTCGTGCGCGTGCGTCTGGAACCGCGCGAGGGCCAGCCGCCCCTGGCGCACCCCGTGCTGGGCAAGAGTGGGCTCCTCAAGACCCTGCTCGAGGCGGACGGCCTGGTGGCCGTGCCCGCCAGCGCCGAGGGCCTGTACAAGGGGCTGCTCGCACCGGTCTGGCCCTTCTGAGCCCGTTCCTCCCACCTCTCCCGCTTGTGACAAATGGCGCGCGTCTTGACGCGCCGCCCGCGCGGTTTTAATGAGCGCACTGCCCGCAGTGTTGGGCTCCGGCCGAGCCGCCGTTCCGCCGTTGCCCAGCAGTTTATCAGCCCCCCGCCACCCTCTTGGCTGGGGCGAAGCCCGCGGGGGAGACATCATGGCCCAAAAGCAGCTTACCGCGCCCGACATCCAGGCCCGCAAGGGCGGCGAGAAGATCGCCGTGCTCACGGCCTACGACTATCCTACAGCCTTGCTCGCCGACGAAGCCGGGGCCGATGTCATCCTGGTGGGTGACAGCCTGGGCATGGTCTGCCTGGGACTGCCCGATACCCTCGGCGTCACCATGGCCGACATGCTGCACCACACCAAGGCCGTATGCCGCGCGGTGAAGAAGGCCCTGGTCGTGGCGGACATGCCCTTTCTTTCGTACCAGACCTCCGTGTCCGAGGCCGTGGCCAACGCCGGACGTTTTCTGCAGGAGGCCGGAGCCCGCGCGGTAAAGCTTGAGGGCGGCGCAGAGTTCGCGCCTACGGTTCAGGCCATCCTGGCTGCGGGCATTCCTGTCATGGGGCACATCGGTTTGACCCCGCAGCAGGTGGCGCGCTTCGGCGGGTTCAAGGCCCAGGGCAAAACCGCTCGCGCGGCAAAACAGCTGGCCTCGGACGCCCACGCTCTGGCCGAGGCCGGGTGCTTCGCCCTGGTGCTGGAGGCTGTGCCGGCCGAAGTCGCAGCGCACATCACGGCCGAAATCGGCATCCCCACCATCGGCATCGGGGCCGGACCGGAGTGCGACGGCCAGGTGCTGGTGTTCCACGACGTGCTGGGGCTGTGCCCGGGGCTGCGGCCAAGTTTCGTCAAGCAGTACGTGGATCTCTGGACACCGGCCAAGAACGCCCTCGCGGCCTACTGCGCCGAGGTCCGCGCCGGAGCCTTCCCCACCGCCGCTCACACACGGCGTATGGATCCCCAGGAACTGGCGGCGTTCAACGCCCTGCCGGACTGGGAGGCCTAAGCGATGGGCCTCGTCGCTGAAACGCTCACCCTCTCGGCCCTGTGGCATGGGCTGGCCGTGCCCCTGTCGCGCCTGCTTTTCTCCATCAGCATCGGGCTCTTCGTGGGCACGCTCATTGAGGCCCTGCAATGGACCCGCGCCGTGGCCAAGGTGGCCCAGCCCCTGGTGCGCCTGGGGCGGCTCAAAGACGTGTCCGGGGCCAGCTTCTCGCTGGCGTTTTTCTCCGGCGCGGCGGCCAACACCATGCTGGCCGAGGCCTATGATAGGGGAGAAATTACCAAGCGTGAGCTAATTTTGGCAAATCTTTTCAACAGTTTGCCTGTATATTTTCTGCATCTGCCCACACTGTTTTTCATCGCAGCGCCTTTCATTGGTCCGGCTGCCGGGCTTTATGTGGGGTTCACCGTGCTGGCGGCATTCCTGCGTTCGTTTGGAATCGTGCTCCTGGGCCGTTTGACTTTGCCGCCCCTGTCCGAGGGCTGCGTGTCCTGCCTGCTCGCCGAGAACAACGCCAAATGGGGCTGGCGCGCGGCGCTTAAAAAGACCTGGAAGCGTTTCACGCGCCGCCTGCCGCGGATGATCTTCTATACCATCCCCATCTATGTGTTGTTTTTTTTCCTCAAGCGGTGGGGCGTGTTCGACCAGCTTGAGGCCTACATGGCCCAGCACGTGGCCTTTCTGTCCTGGTTGCCTCCCCAGGCCATGGGCATCATCGGCTTCAACATGGCTGCGGAGACCACCGCGGGCTACGCCGCGGCCGGGGCGTTGGTGCAGACCGGCGGGCTCACGGTAAAGGAACTGGTTCTGGCGCTTCTGGTGGGCAACATCCTGTCCTCGCCCGTGCGCGCCGTGCGCCATCAGTTTCCGTACTATGCGGGCATTTTCAAGCCATCGCTGGCGCTGAACCTTATTGTCAGCAACCAGGCCCTGCGTGCCTCAAGCATCGCCCTCGTCACCCTGGCCTACGCCCTCTGGGGCTAAAGACGGAGCGTTTCGCGCGCGGCGCGCTCACAGCTCCACCGGCTGCCCGGCTTCCGGCGCGATGAGCACGGAGATGGGCTCGATGATGTTGAAGGTCTTGCCGGCCTGGATGAGGCGGTAGATGCTGGCCTCGTTCAGTTCCATGCCTTTGGCCAGCAGCAGGAGCCCCTCCTGCGTCTTGACGTTCTCCTCCAGGATCATGTTCTCCGTCAGCTCCTTCACGGACACATTCTTGCGGATGTAGTCGCCTTCCAGGCCGATGGCCTTTTCGAATTTGTCCAGGATGCCCGGGTCGTAGCAGCCGGCGCAGGAGCGCATGCGCACGAAGATGTGCTGCGGAGCCAGGCCCTTGCTCTCCAGCATGTTGTAGTCCACGGCGATCTTCAAAACCCGCGCGCCCTCCGGCATCTGGGGGTCGAGGCGTTTGTGCTGGTTGGCGATGATCTCCGCCACCTTGCCCAGGCGCGGAATGTGCTCGATGAGCCCCGCGCCAACGGCCGGATGGCTGGCGTAGAGCTTACGCTCCTCGGTGGTGAGCTCCTTGCCGGCGGCGATATTCTCCAGGAGGATCCTGGGCAGGGCCATGCAGCCGATGTGCGACAGCATGGCGGCCAGTTCCAGCTCCCAGGCGTTCTTGAGCCCGGCGGACTTGACCAGCTTGCGCACGAGCACCCGGACGCGTTCGGAACGGCCGTAGGCCTCCGGATTGGCAAGGCTCAAGGCCTCGGTCAGCACGCGGATGCTTCCCCGCAGGGTGCCGCGCAGAAGTTCCCGCTCTGCGGTCACCAGACGGTATTGCTCCAGCCCCGCCGCCAGGGCCTTCGTCAGGGTCGCCGGCGGGCAGGGCTTGGTGAGGAAGCGGAACACCTGTCCCTCGTTCACCGCGCCGATGGCCACCTCCACATCGGCGAAGCCCGTGATCATCATGCGCACCGTGTCGACGGAAAGCTCGCGCACCTGGGTCAGGAAGGTGATGCCGTCCATCTTGGGCATCTTGAGGTCGGAGATGACCACGGCGAAGGGCCCGGATTCCTGCAGAAGCTTGAGCCCCTCCTCCGGCCCCAGGGCCGTGGTGACGTCAAAACGCTTGCGCAGGTTTGCCCGAAAGGCGTCCAGCACATTGATCTCGTCATCAACGAACAGGATTTTTTCAGACATTTAATGATCCTCGTGGGCTATGCGTTCGCAGATGGTGCGCCAGTCCCTCATCTCCCGCAGGTAGGTCAGGTGGTCGGCAAAGCGGAAGCCTTCTTCGGACTGCTTTGCGGAAGCGGAAGCCTTATGCCGTGTATTGCCTTGATTCGGGCCAATGTAAACATGGTGGTGGTCAAAAAGATTGGCCACGGCGACTGCGGCCAGGGGCGAGAACCGGCTGCAGTTGATCAGGCTTTCCTTGCTGTGCCAGCACACGGCCTCCACGATGGTGTCGTTGAAGCCCCAGAGGCTGATGAGATACGCCCCGACGTCGGCGTGGGTGGTCTGCAGGACCTCCATCTCCGCCTCGCACATGCGGATCTCCTTGTCGCGCACCAGGGCGAGCACCTTCTCGTAATCCGCAGTCATGGTGGTGGCGATGACCAGCTTGCCGACATCGTGCAGCATTCCGGCGATGAAGCAGTCGTCGCGATCGTCCGGGCCGGCGTTCTCCACCTCGGCGATGGCCCGGGCGAAGCAGGCCACGCGGGTGCTGTGCTCCCAGAGCCGCTTGAGCGAAAAACCGGGGAAGCGCTTTGGGCTGATGGTGGAGAAGAGATGGATGGAGAGGATGAGCACCCGGATCGTCTCCGTCCCCAGGAGTTTCACCGCGTGCTGCACATCGGCCACGCGGGTGGGCAGGCCGAAAAAAGCCGAGTTCACGAGGCGCAGGATGCTGGTGGACATGCCCACGTCCTGGGCGATGATGTCCCCGATCTTTTGCAGCGAGGAGCCCTCGTTCAACAGGGCCAGGGTGAGCTGCCGGTAGAGTTCCGGCAGCGCGGGCAGCGACTCGATGCGGGAGATGAGCTGCTTGATCTGCACGCTCAGGATGATGTCGCGCAGGCGCAGGGCCTTGTCGATGGCCTGCTTCATCTGCGCGGGCGGGCAGGGTTTGCTTAAATAGCGGTGGGCGAGCTTCACCGTGCGCATGACGCTTTCCTGGTCCGAGTAGCCGGAGAGGATGATGCGCACCGTCTCCGGCGAGGCGTCCTGGACCTTTTGGAGAAGCTGCGCCCCGTCCATGCCGGGCATGCGCATGTCGCTCACCACAACATCCTGGGGCGTTTCGCGCATCAGGGCCAGTGCCTCATCCCCGCTGCCCAGGAAGCGCATGTCCCACTCCGAGCGCTTGGAGTGCAGCATGACCCGCAAGCCTTCCAAAACATCGGGTTCGTCATCGACAAAAAGTATCTTCGGCTTCACGCCTGTGCCCCTTCGGAATTGGTTGTGGTTCAGCCGCCTACGGGCAGCCGGATGAAGAACGTCGAGCCCTTGCCCATTTCTGTCTCAAAGCTGAGGGTCCCGCCATGCTTGTTCACGACGATATCATAGGCGATGGCCAGGCCTTGGCCCGTGCCCTTGCCCACCTCCTTGGTGGTGAAGAAGGGATTGAAAATCCGTCCGCGCACGTCGGGCGGGATGCCCGTCCCCGTATCGGAGATGGCGATTTCGACCATGCCGCCATCCAGCCTGGTGGATACGGTGATGCGTCCCTTGGTCTGTGTGCCATGCACCACGTCGTTTATGGAGTGGGCCGCGTTGACGATGATGTTCAGGAACACCTGGTTCAGGTCGCCGGGCAGAGAGACCACGGGCGGCAGGCCGGGCGCCAGGTCGGTGACGAGCTCGGCCACGTACTTCCATTCGTTGTGCGCCACAGTGAGCGTGCTCTCCACCGCGCTATTAATGTCCACGGCCCGCCGTTCACCGCCCCCGGGGTGGGAGAAGCGCTTCATGGCCTGGACGATGGTGCTTACGCGGTCGATGCCTTCCAGCACGCGCCGGAAGGACTTTGGGATTTCCTCCTTGAGGAAGGCGTAATCGATGTCGGTGATGCTGGTGTTGATGTCCGCGAAGATGTGCGCGGCCTCATCCGGTGCGACGGCGCCGCGCGCATTGAGGCCTGCGCTGATGTCCAGCACATGTTCCAGGTCGGTGAAGGCGTCGCGCAGGAAGGTCACCGAGTCGCCGATGTATTGGATGGGGGTGTTGATCTCATGGGCGATGCCAGCCGCGAGTTGGCCGATGGACTCCAGCCGCTGCGCCTGGGACAGCTTCGACTCCAGGACGCGCAGGTCTGTGATGTCGTCGGCCATGAGCAGGAACCCGCCGTGCCGGCCGTCCTCGTCGAGGATGGGGCTGACGCTGAACGCAAGGAAGCCTTCCTTGCCCTCGTTGCTCTTGTAGGGGAGGTTGTGGATTTTCACCAGCTGGTTGTCCTGTCGGCATTTCACCAGTCCTTCGCCGAGGGGGCCGACATCCAGCCCCAGCGGCAGATCCAGGATGTGCCGGCCCATGATGTCCTCGCCAGGTTTGCGCAGGAGCGTCATGGCGGCCTGGTTCCACTTGCGCACCCGGCCCTCCGTGTCCACCACGAACAAGATGGCGGAAATGGACGAGAGCACCTGGTTCATCTCCCGGTTCGTGCTGGCGAGTTGCTGCGTCCGGTCGGAGACGCGCTGCTCCAGGGTGTCGTTCACCAACTGCAGCTGGAGTTCCATGGTCTTTTTTTCGGTGATGTCCATGATGTTGCCGCGCACACAGGTGACCTTGCCATTGCGCCGCTGGGGCGTGCCCATGGTGCGCACCCACATGGGCGCGCCGCCCAGGGGAATGAGCTGGGCGTCGATGTCGTAAGCAACGCCTTGCTCCACGGCCCGCCAGAAGGCTGTGCTTACGCGGGGGGAGAATTCCGGCGTGTAGAAGCTGAAGTTCCGTTTGAGGTCGTTTGGGTTGTAGTCCGGGCCCACGCCGAAGAGGCGGTAGACCTCCGTGGACCAGGTCATGCTCCCGGTCTCCACAATGTACTCCCAGCCTCCAAAGCGGATGAGGGCCTGCGTTTCTTCCAACATGCGCAGGGTTTCGCGCAGCTTTTCCTCGTTTTGCTTGCGCGGGGTGATGTCCATGGCGTAGCCCACGGTGCCGATGATCTGGCCGTCGAGGGACACGGGGGATTTGTAGATCTCGAAGCAGCAGCGCCGCCCGCCATCCTCCACCCACTCCTCCACGCGCACGGCCTGGCCGCTGGCCAGGACGGCCCGGTCATCGGCCCGCAGCCGCTCCGCAAGTCCGGAAACGGAGAGATCCGCGCTGGTTTCCCCGATCAGCTTCTCGTCGGTGCGCTGCCCCGTGGCCTCCAAAAACTTTGTGTTGACCGCCAGATAGCGGCTGTCCATGTCGCGCAGCCAGACCAGGAAGGGGAAGTTGTCCAAGAGCGCGCGCTGGTAGTGGGCGCTCGCCCGGAGATTGCGTTCGGCCGTGGCCAGCGCGGTCAGAGGCAGGCTGCGGATCGGTACCCAGAGAAGCCAGGCGCAGCCCAGGCCGAGGGCGAAAATCACCAGGCCGATCTCCAACTCCTTGCGGAAGGACTCCCGTCCCTCCACGCGTCCGACCGGGAGTCCGAAGGCGTAGAGCGGTTCGGAAAAGATGATGTACGGGCTCAGCGTCTTGGGGCCGACTTCGACCAGGAGCTTGTTGCGCTTGTCAAACACGCGGAAGCCGTTCTCCGGGATGGCGAAGCGGTCCAGGGTGGCGAGCAGCCTGTCCGTAGAGACATCCCAGGTTTTCGGCTGGACCGTGATGAAGTCCGTCAGGGCGAGCACCTGGATCTTGAGGTTGCCCTTGAGCTGCGTGGAGACCCGGATGTCCGTGTAGATCCAGTATCCCAGCGCGGGGGCAAACCCCACCACAAGGGCCAGCAGCAAGGTCAAGCGGGTCACCAAAGTGATGATGGCGTTTTGCGCGGAGGGGTTTTTCATCGGGTCTCCGGGAGATAGCCGTTGGGCAGCATGAGGGCCTGGGCCCCGGTCGAACGCAGGAAATCGGCGAAACGTGTCGCCCCTGGGCTGGGCTTCAGGCTTACGCGAAGCTCTGCGCTGTCATCGCTGAGATAAATGGAAACCCTGTGATCCATGGGGCCGCTCCTGGAGTGCGCCGTGCGTGCTTCCGCGGCGTGTGCGCTGAAATCGCTCCGTCCGGCCAGGACAAACGTTCCCGGCCGCACCCTTGTGGTTGCCGCGGCGGAGCCGTTTTTGCGGTTGGGCTGGACCGCCAAGGGGAAACTTTTCTGGACCTAGCCAGGATATATACCCTGAACAGGCGGTGGAGCAACAGATACAGGGAGTATGTGTTTCAAACGCGCCTTCGGGACCAAACGGAGAGAGGGGCGGCACCGCATCAGGCGCTCGCCCTGGGCGGCCGCCCATTATTTTATTTTTGGTGCATGAAGGTTGGGATGGAGGGGGGTGTCCATGGTCTCGAAGACGAGCCGCCTCGTCTTGGACGCGACACCGGCGAGGTAGAGCGCAAGGTAGGGACTGGGCCGCGCGCCGTTGATTGAAAGGCTTGGCCCCTGCTCCTCGGGGGTGAGAAGGCTGGCCGCGTCAGTGCCCAGGCTTTGCGCGAGCCGCTGGAGCACCGGGATGGAGGGCGTCGCCAGGCCGCGTTCCAGCTTGTTCACGTAGACGCAGGAAATGCTGGCGCTCTCGGCCAGCTCCGCCTGGGTGAGCTTGGCCTGATGGCGCAAACGTCGCAGTCGCGCTCCAAGGTTTTGCATGCCGTTCTTTGGGCACATCCTGGGTGTCTCCCGTCGCTTTGGCCCTGGAATCGTCCCCAAGCGCTGCACGCCTGAATCGGGGAAGGACGGATACTGTATACCCGACAAAAAAATAGTCTGCAATGCTGTAAAAAAGCGAAGACATCTCAGCCTTGAGATGTTGCGCTGCTGCGAGGGGGCGCACCGGCGGCGCAGTGCATGCCTAGGGGGGCGCCTTGAAGCCACGGTGCTGCGTCAGTGCAGAAATAGTAGGCTGTTCTCACACGTTGCGCAGAGCATGCAGGTGAACTTTGATTCTTTGTATAGATTGCATGAATTACGTATTCGCACCGCGATGTCGTCGGAGGAGAGTCGCCAAGGCAGGGCCGGGTCCGAGCGACGCTTGGACCCGGCCCTGCCGGGTTGTCCGGAGAGCGGGATTGCCGCCATCAGCCTTCCTAATCCCTAGCTTTCCTGACCCTCGGCCCGCAGCTGGTCCGTGAGGGTCTTGAGGTTTTGCGCCTGGAGCGCCAGCTCCGCGACCGAAGTGGCGGAGCGGTTCATGGCTTCAGCGGTTTCATGGGAAATGCGGCTGATGCCTTCCACGCTCCGGTTGATCTCCTCGCTGGTGGCGGATTGCTCTTCAGCCGCGGTGGCTATGGAGCGCACCTGGTCGGAACTCGTCTCCACAAGGCCCACGATGGTGTGCAGGGCTTGCCCGGACTGCTCGGCCAGGGTCGTGGCCTGCTGGATGCTTTCCATGGAGCGCTCCACCCCGTGGATGCTCTTTCTCGTGCCATCCTGGATGCCCCGGATGGCGTCGCCTACTTCCTTGGTGGCGGTCATGGTCTTTTCGGCCAGCTTGCGCACCTCGTCGGCAACCACGGCGAACCCGCGCCCGGCATCGCCTGCGCGGGCGGCCTCAATGGCGGCATTGAGCGCCAGCAGGTTCGTCTGGTCGGCAATGTCCGCGATGACGGAGAGGATATTGCCGATGCCATCGGCCTGCTTGCCCAGAGCGGCCATGTCCTGTTTCAATTCCTCACTGGTCTGCCGCACCAGGGTGATGCCTGTGACGGCCTGGGCCACCACCCGCGCACCCCGGGCGGCGTTATTTCGCGCCGACTCGCTGGTTTCCGCGGCGCGCCCGGCGTTTTGGGCCACCTCAAGCACGGTGGCATTCATCTCCTCCATGGCTGCGGCGGTCTCCGACACGCGTTGGGATTGGTGTTCCGTGCCCTGCCGGGACTGTGCGATTTGCTCAGCCAGCTGCTCCGCGGCGTCGGAGACGACGCCCACCACAAGCTCCAGCTTGTCGGCCGCCTGCAGCAGCCCCTCGCGCTTAGCCTTGGCGGCCTGTTCCAGGGCTTCCTCGGCCACCTTCGTGGCGCGCCTGGCCTCTTCCGTAAGGCTCGCGGCCTCCTGGCTCTTCTGCTCGCTTTCGGCGATCATGTCCCTGAGCCTGTCCACCATGTGCCGCAAGGTTTCCGCCAGCTCGCCGATTTCGTCCTCGCGATGCACATCGAGCTGATGACTCAGGTTCCCCCCGGCCACCAGGGTGGCGAAATCGGCGGTGCGCTTGAGTGGGGTGGCCAGCGAGCGCGCAAACCAAAGCCCCAGAGCGCCCATGACGATGGAGATCAGCAGGGCGCCCAGGAACATGGCCCAGCTGATGCGGCCCTTGGTGTGCTCGGTGATCATGCGGTCCAGGCCGATAAAGAACATGCCCTCGACTTTGCCGCTGGCGTCCTTGATGGGCCAGTAAGCGGTCTCATAGGTTTTGCCCAGCACCGTGTTGGTCGAATGGAAAATCTCGCCTTTCTGCAGCACGGTCTCGATGACCTTCGGGTTGTCCATCTTGGTGCCGACAACGCGTTTGCCGTCCTTCAGTATTGTGGTGGCGGCGCGGGTGTCCTGGTCGAAGATGGTGACCTCCAGGCCGGTCAAGTCTTTGATGCCATCCACGAACTGCTCGTTTGAAAGGCGGTTGCCTATGGCGACGGCGCCGATGATGACGCCGTTCTGCTTGATCGGAAAGGCCGCGCGCATGGTGAATTTGACCACGTCGCCGCGTTCGATGCCGACGCTGGGCTTGTCCTTGAGCGCGCTGGCCACGCTGGCGAAGTTGAGGGCCGAGTCGCCAGCCTTATCATCGTGCGCGCGCACCAGGATGATGCCCTTGTCGTCAGTGGCGACGATGGCGTCCACCTTGTGGATGTCCAAGTGGTGGCGGAGAATTTCCTTGAGCGCCTTGTCATCGTGTCTGGCCACGGCGTCGATGACTGCCGGATTCTGCGACAGGGCGTTGGTCGCTTTGTAGAGCATTTCGCCCTCGGCCATGATGTGCTTGTCTACAATGCGTTGGAACAGGGCGATGTTGTCTCTGGCTTCCATGTCAAAACCGTTGCCGACAAGATGGTTGGCCACCAGAAACATGCCCAGGCTGGTCGCGGCCACCGCCGCGATGACCATGCTGGTGACCTTGACGAAAATATTGACCTTCATCGCGCCGCTCCTGTGCGTGGGGGGGGGAGGAAAAAAGAATCCATAATTGAACTACGGCGCTTACCGGAAGGCTATGCGCGAAGCAACAGGAAGCATGTTGACGGATGAAGCTAGTGGAATTGTCGATAGGATATACGTTGCAAATAGCAAGAATCGACATTCGGCATCCAATATGGAAATGCCGCGCACCGCTCGGGGTGCCAGAGGAAGCCCGCCTATGCACGGCAAAGCATCCGCGGATCCGTGTAGGTCTGGACGGTGTGGAATCGGAGGGAGTGCGTTTTTGTCCAGCGTGTAATAAGGCGCGGGTGTTGAGCTTGAGCGTCACGCCGGTGAAGGTCATGGCGCGCGCGGCGCCGCGAGGGTCTGGGCGTGGGACAGGGCCCAGTTGCCGCTGCGCGCAGTTCCCGGTGCATCCCGCAGAGTGCGGGGTCGGAATGCGCCGGACGTTCCTAGCTCTAGATGGCCTTCGCCTTGGCCTGGCGCTGGCGCAGAATGGCCAGGCCCCAGGGGACGGCGAGCAGCAGAAGGGTGCCGCCCCAGGCCAGGGCGGCGGGGTTTTTCAGGCCCTCAACCAGGGGGATGATCACGGCCCCGGCCACGAAACTGCACACGAACAGCCATTCCTCGCGCGGAGAGCCCACCGGCCGCGGGAGCTCCCGCGTGGCGAAAAGCCGAAGGGCGAGGCACAGGGCCACGGGCAGGAACTGGGCCACGCGGAAGTCGCGGTAGCGCGGATCCACGATGAGCCCGACGGTTTGGGACAAGGCGGCTAGGCCGAACATGAGGTCGAGCAATCCCACGAGGCCCGCGCGGCTCGTAAGATCCAGCCGCCGGGAGCGGAGGGACTCCAGCCGGGCGATGACCGGGGCCAGGGGGCGCGGGCCGGGATTCTCACCGTGCCCGGCGGCGAGGTCGGCCAGTTCAGAGAATACCAGGAGACAGAGCAGGGCCCCGCCGCCCGTCAGGAGCAGTCCACTCGCCAGCCCGCCGAGGCCAAAGGCCAAATGCAGGCTTTGCTCTGCGCTGGCGGCCAGCAGGGTGGACAGGAACTGCGCGGCCAGGCAGATGAGCGCGGTTTTGCCGAAGCCGCGCGGGGGCCGCAGGAACAGGGCCAGTGCGGCCAGGAGCCCGGCCAGGCCGGAAGAGGCGAGAAAGGCCGAGAACCAGTAGGGCTTCTCGCTCACCGGGCCGGTCAGGGGGAACTTCAGGTGCCGGTTCGAATCAATCAGGCCCCAGTTGGCGCCAACCGTGCCCTCCTGGTTCGCCTTCCAGGGCTCGTCGAAGAGCTCGAAGATGTTGAAGTCGATGCCGCGTTCCACGGCGGTGTTGATGATCTGGCGCACGAAGCGGGCCTGGGCCACGCGGCCGGGCACCGCGTCCTTGCGCACACGGCCAGCGCTGGGCCAGCCGATTTCGCCGATGAGCACCGGCTTGCCGGGGAAGGCCCGGGTGATCTTGGCGCGGGCCTCAAGCATGTGCTCGATGGTGTGCTCAAGCGGCGTGGGCGTGTTTTCCCAGTAAGGCAGCACGTGGATGGTGATGGAGTCGACCTCCCGCGCCACCTGCGGATATTCCAGCCAGTACTCCCAGACGTCGGCGTAGGTGACGGGCTGCTTGATGGCCGCCTTGACCCTGCGGATGTATTTGATGAGCAGCTCCGGGGTGACCTCGCTGCGCAGCAGCACCTCGTTGCCCACCACCACGCGTTCCACGGTGTCCGGATAGGCGTTGGCGGCCTTGATGGCCCCGGCGATTTCGTCCTCGTTGTCCTGCAGGTTGGCGCCGATCCAGGCCCCGAGGATGACCTTGAGGCCGTTTTTTTGCGCCAGCTCCGGCACGGGGGCGAACTGGCCGGTGTTGGAATAGGTGCGGATGCGCGTGAAGTACTTGGCCGCCACGGCCATGTCCTCCTCCAACTGCGCGCGCGTGAAGCATTCGCCGAAGGGGCTCTGCCCCGGCCGGTAAGGGCTGAAGGAGGCGCTCTTGATGTTCGGGGTCTTGGCGTCGGGCAGGTCTTGCGGCCGTCCCTGGACCCACCAGAAGGCGAAATTTAGGGCCACGGCGAGGGCCAGGACGACGATGGCCGTGGCCAGCCCGGCCAGGGCATTGGTGGTGGGGCGCATGTAAGGACCTCCGCTCGGGGCGTGAATCCGCTCGATTCACGAGGCGGAGGTCTCTGCCTACCCGTTCCCGTGCTGGGATTCAAGCCCCACGGCGCAGGCGGGGTCTTCCGCGCCGGTGGCGATGACGTAGCGGTTCTTGCCGCTGCGTTTGGCGCTGTACATGGCCTTGTCGGCCAGAGCCATGAGTTCGGCGGGGGTTTTTGCGGCTGCGGGAGCCAGCGCGATGCCCACGGAGACGCCCACGCGCACCTCGCGGTCGTTGATCCGAACCGGCTCGTTCACGGCGGCGATGACATCCATGGCCAGACGTTCGGGGGTGAAGGCGTCGCAGGGCCAGGTTTCCATGAGCACGAACTCGTCGCCGCCCAGGCGCACGCAGTTCTCCGGCCGGGAAACGCAACGGAGCAGGCGCTCGGCCACGGTCTGGAGCAGGATGTCGCCCGCCTGGTGCCCCAGGGTGTCATTGACGGCTTTGAAGCCGTCGAGGTCGAGGAAGAACAGCGCCAGCACGTGGCGCAGCTCCAGGGCCCCGCTCACGAGTTTGGGCAGGGCGTCCGTCAGAAACAGCCGGTTCGGCAGACCGGTCAGGGTGTCGTGGTAGGCGGCGTGGCGCAGGTCATGGACATTGCTCAAGTCTTTGACGATGCAATAGAATATTTCTGTGTCCGGAGAGAAGAGAACATTCCAGTTGAAACGTTTGTAAGCGCCATTTTCGCAACGGAAGCGGAAATCGAAGGTGGTGCTGGCCGTGTCACTGGTGATGAGGCTCTGGAGCGCGGCCAGGGCGCGCTCGCGGTCGTCGAAGTCCATGAACTCCAAAAGATATTTTCCACGCAAGGCTTCCGGCCAGAAGCCGGTGGAACGCTGCCAGGCGGAGTTGACGGCCAGGATGCAGCCGTCCATATCAAGCGCAACGGCCATGTCGTAGGACAAGGCCATCCAGGCGTAGCGCTCGATTTCGAAGAGGTTGGCGACCGTATCCGCGCCCGCGCCTTCTTCCAACAGCTCCTTTACATTCATAACAGGAGTCGCTAGCATTTGACGCGACAGAAGTCCATGTTCAGCGGAATTTTACGGATAAATGTCTCACACCTTCAAGGGGCCCCCTGGCGATGACCCTGCAATCACATTATGAAACACTGTTTGTCGCCCGCCAGCCCGTCCTTGACGAGAGCCTGAACACGTGGGGGTACTTCCACTACTATCGCCGTTGCCTGGAGCACACCTACTCGGAGTTTTCCGATCCGCTCCAAGCCACACTTTCGGTCATCCAGTGCCTGCCCGCCTGTATGGACACCTGCTCCGGCCCGCACAAGGCCCTCATCCACCTGCCGCCACAGGCGCTCATGACCGGCATCCCCAAAGCCCTCGGCCCGGCCTGCGTCATGCCTGTGCTGGATTTCTACCCCGGTGAGGAGCCCACCTTTCTCGAGGCGTTGAAGGGCCTGGCGGCCGAGAACTACGAGCTGGCCCTGGACCTGCCCAGTCCCTTCGACCTGGAGACGCCGCTGCTCTCGGTTTGCGGCACCGTGATTTTGGACATGCGCGCGCCGGAGGCTTTGAACGGTGAACTCAAAACGGCCGTGGCCGCCCTGAAGGCGCGCGGCAAGAGGCTCCTGGCCAAGCGCGTGGAGACCCACGAGGCCGCAGCCCTGGCCAAGGCTCTGGGCTTCAATCTTTTTGCCGGCCATTTTTTCCGCGAGCCCGTCACCCTGACCCAGCGCAAGATCTCCGCCGCAGAATCCACCCGCCTGACCCTGCTGGACCTGCTGGCCAAGCAGGAGCCTCCCATGGATCTGCTGGTGTCGGCCATCGAGGCCGACGCTTCGGTGTCCTACCGGGTGCTCGCCATGCTCAATTCCGCGCATTTTGGGTTGCTTAAGAAAGTGTCCAGCGTGCGCCAAGCCGTGCTCCTGGCGGGCTGGGTGCAGCTTTCCGCCTGGCTCCGGGTCATGGTCATGGGCGATGTGACGCCGTCCAGCAAGTCGCGTGAGCTGCTGCACCTCTCGGCCCAGCGGGGCAAGTTCTTCGAGCTCCTGGCCTTGGCCTCCGAACGGCGCGACCAGGCCGACAGCCTGTTCCTGCTGGGTCTGTTCTCGCTTTTGCCCGCCATGCTCGACATGCCCATGGAGGCGATTCTGGAGAAGCTGGCCCTGACCGATGATCTGCACGCCGGGCTCTGCGGCCAGCCCGGCTTCTACGCCCCGTGGCTCGGCATGGCCCAGGCCATAGAGGACACGCATTGGGACGACATGGCCCAGTACGCCCTGGAATTGAATCTGCCCACGGGTTCAGTGGCCACGGCCTACAATGCTTCATTCCAGTGGGCGGACACGCTGTTGCTGGCCCTGCCGCACCACCACGGCCATTCTGGCGGAGGGGGCTTGGCTGGCGGCGGCGGAGCCTGACCACCGGGGCCACACGTCCGCCTCACGCGTTACGCGCACTTCCTGAACGCAACGAGGTGCCCATGGCTCAGCCTGCTGACAAAGACACCCTGACTCTGGCGGGGCTGGCTGCGGCCAATGGCCCCTGGCTGTCCGTGCGCCTGCTGCGGCTGGCCGAGCTTGCGGGCCGCCCCCTGGCCTCAGAGGTGGTGGAGAACGCCGTGGCGGGCGCCTCAAAGGTGCTGGGCGAAATCCTGAATTCCGAAGGGCACCCCGCGCTCAACATGGATGCGGCCTCGGACCCCGTGGCCCAGTGGGGCCGGGAGCAGGCCGAGGCCCATCAAGGGGCCGGGCTCTTTATGCCCGCTTCCCTCAAGGTGCAGCGCTTGCTGCGCCGCGCCTACGATGACCTGGTGCGTGAGTCCTGGGTGGAGCGCGATTCGCGCGCCCGTGCCCACGAGGACGTGGAGCGCTTTTTTGAACGCGCCCTCGTAGGGCTGGTGTCCGTGTGGACCGGGCAGTCCACCGCCGATCAGCGGGCACAGGCCGACAAGTCCTTGGCGGAACTGGTGGCCCGGCGGGAGGACGAACTGCGCCGCACCCTGGACGCCGCGAAAAAAATCACCCAATTGATGCACCAGGCCCGGGAACGCGCCGAGGCAACCGCCCGCGAGCTCGAATTGGTCCGGGCGCGCTCTCAGGCCGAGAAGCAGGCCCTGGCCGCGCAGCTCCGCGGCCTGGAGGAGGAGCGCGCTGTCCTGGGCGGCAGGCTGACGGACCTGGAGACGGCCCTGACCGCCCACGGCGATGCCGAGCAGGAGCTGGCGCGTGTGCGCGCCGAGGCTGACCGGGAGCGGGACAGGGCCGAGGCTGCCCGCGCTGAGCTGCGCGCGCTACAGGAAAAGATCCAGGACCTGCGTCGCCAGGAGGAATTGCAAACGCGGGGCGTTCAGGCAGAGGCCGAGGCCGAAGCCCTGCGCACCGAATTGCGCGCCCTGCGCGAGGCCCACGCGAGTCTGGCCTCGGAGGCCGAAGCCATGCGCGCCCGCCTGTCGGAGGCCGGTTCGCGCGCGTCGGAAGTGCGCCGTTCCGAGGAGGAGGAAAGCCAGACCCGGCTGGCGCAGGCCGCCGAGGCTCTGGCTCAGGCCCAGGCGCGCGTCGCCGGGCTGGAGGAGCGCCTGGGGCGGACCGGAGAGGCCCTGGTGGCGTCGCAGACGGCAGGCAAGGATGCCGAGGCGCGGGCCCTCCGCCTCGCGGAGGACTTGAGCCGCACCCAGGTGGAGCTGTTGAACATCCGCGCCGAGCTTTCCGAGTCCCTGGCGCAATGCGCCGCCGCGCCGGCTTCGCCGTTGCCGTGGAGTCCGGACTGAGGCGACCGGGGTGGGCGTGCTTGACTTTTGCCATCAAAGGTCGGAATGGGGTGGCGGCCCTTCACGGGCAGTCACCTTGGAACGGTGGGTAAAAATATGAGGAACACCATGCGGTATCTTTTGGCTCTCCTGCTTCTTATGCTGACGCTCAGCGCTTGCGCTTCCGCGGAGCATCCCACCAGTTTGATGACGTTCACCCAGCCGAAGAATTCCGGGATGTCGGATGACCAGTCCGAGGCCTTTTTTGAGGGCCCGGCCCCCGGCGCCGGGCTCGTCACCGGCAACGGCTCAGCCGTCCAGGAACAGCTCCAGCCGACCCCTCCCAACCTGCGCTAGCTGTGGAGTTATAGGAGGTTGTTCACTCGGCCCGAATCGGTCAAATTGGGTTTGCGAGAACTCAACTGCCGACAGGAGGACCGAGTGAACATCCATGCCAATGCCAGATTGACAGTCGTTCGTCGAGAGGAGT
>JARLHQ010000030.1 GCA_031292175.1 Humidesulfovibrio sp. | reverse complement strand
CCCGGCCACCCTCAGCAGCCTTCAGGATCTTAACGATTTGAAATTCGGTAAACCTAGTTTTGCGCATACGAAACTCCTGCTCCCTGTTTGGACCAGAAGTCTCTACTTGGCAATGGACCTACTTTACGGGGACTTTACACTCCGGGGGCATCGCAAAAGGATAGGCGAAATCCCGGATCAAGCCAAGCCGCGGGACAACGGCTTTTCCGGCCACGCGCGCAAAGACGGGCGGCTCAACAGGGCAGGGAGACGAGGACCTGTGTTCCCTGGCCGGGCACGCTCGTGATGTCGATGTCGCCGCCCAGGGCCTTCACTGTGCCATAGCTGACGGACAGGCCGAGCCCCGTGCCCTGTCCCACCTCCTTTGTGGAGAAGAAGGGCTCAAACACCCTGGGCAGGTGCGCGGGCAGAATGCCGCAGCCGGTATCCATAACCTCAATGCGCGCCTCGCGGTCCTGGGTGCTGACGCGGACAGCCAGTTCGCCTCCGTTGGGCATGGCGTCCAGGGCGTTGTCCAGGATGTTGCCCAGCGCCGTGGCCAGATCCGTTCCCGGCAACCCGGCGGCGGGCAGGATCAGAAGCGGGAGGCCGGAGGGCAGCGCTGTGGCCACGCGGACCCCGGCCGCTTCCGTGCGGGGGCGGCGCTCGGCCAGCAGACTCGCGAGCAGCAGTCCCAGGTCAAGCGCGGCCCCCGGGGCCGCCGCGCCGCGCGCCGGGGCTCCGTCCTTGTGGCACAGGCAGAGCAGCTTGGCCGTGATCTCTTTGCAGCGCTGGCCGTGCTCGCGCATCTTGCGTGCGGATTCCTGCATCTCAGCCAGGGTGGACGTCTGCGCCTCGGCCTGGCTTGAAGCCTTGAGCCCCGCGCCCAGCTCCCCGACGAGATCCTCCAGCCAGCCGGCCAGACTGACCATGTTGTTCACCGGGTTGTTGATTTCGTGCGCCACGCCCTCGGCCATCTGGCCCAGGGCGGCCATCTTGGCCGTCTCGGCCATGCGCAGGCCTTCCATGCGCTCCTCGCGGCGTTCCTGGGCGCGCAGGATGGCCTCGGCCAAGCGCTCGATGGGCACGGGCTTCACCAGATAGTCCGAGGCCCCGAGCTTCATGCCGGCCACGGCCGTGGCCAGATCGTTCTGGCCGGTGAGCATGAGCGCTTCGATTTGCGGCTTCAGCTTCTTGAGTTCGCGCAGGAGCGCGAGCCCGTCGATTCCCGGCAGGTTCACATCGAGCACGGCCACATCTGGGTCGAGCCCGGCGGCCAGGCGCAGGGCATCCTCGCCATCGTAGGCGGTCGTGACCTGGAATCCCCGCGCCTGGAGCCGCTCGGCCAGAGTATCGGCAAAGTCGCGCTCGTCATCTACCAACAGGACGGCGTTCATGCGCCTCCAGGTTACTTTTTGTCCGTGTCGCCCTCGTGCAGCACCTTGTCCGCATCCTCAAAATCTCCGGCCTGCGCGAAGGTGGCCGCGACCATCATGTCTTCCATCTTCTGGCGGTAGGCGCCCTTGATGCTCTTCACCAGGCGGTCGATGTCCACAGGCTTTTTGTGGTATTCGTACGCGCCGAGCTGCATGCAGATTTCCTGGTCCTGTTCCGAGCCGTGGCCGGTGAGGACGATGACCTGCACGTGCGGATGGGCCTTCCTGACCTTGCGCAGCACCTCCACGCCGTCAATGCCGGGCATCCGCAGGTCCAGCACCATGACGTCCGGGGCCTCGTTCTTGAGCATCTCCAACGCGGTTTCGCCGTCGTGGGCCACATTGGGACCCATGTCGCGCATCTTCATGCGCTCGGCCAGGGTGTTGACGAAGCTCTCCTCGTCATCGACCAGCAGCAGCTTGATCTTCTTGCTCATGTGCACTCCTTGTTTGGGCGCGTCGCGCGCGCCCGGTTCCGGGGCCCGAGGCCCCGGTTTGGCGTGTTCGGCTTAGGCTTCAGTCAGTCCGCAGACTACGCACCCCCCGTCGAGTCCGACGGATTGTAGAAATCCGCGAATCTGCCCCAGCGCCCCCATGGCCATGTCGTGGCGGCGCGCCCCGGCAAAGGTCAGGCCGACGAAGGCGTCCTCAAGTCTCTTAAGCGTTCCGGGCATGATGTCCTCTTTGCGCCAGGGCTTGCGGCGTGCACTCCGCGTCCCGGACCCTGTGAAGTCAAGCTGCTACCGTGGAATGCTACTCCACCTGAACCAGAAATCAAGCGCCCTGGGCCGTGACCCGCGGCAGCGAAAGCTCAAGGCCCAGACCGTTCGGTCCGGGGCCCAGGCCGACGCCAAGGGCCTTGGCGAACCCGGCCAGATCCGCATATTCCGGGCGCTCGCGCAGGGCCTCGTGCCCCGGCGCGTCGAGCCGCACCACAGCCACCCCTTCCTGTTCCGAAGCCGCGAGCGTGAGCGCCGCGCCGCGCGGGAGCAGCGGCAGGGCGCAGTCCAGCGCCAGCCCGGCCAAGGACATCACCTCCACGGACCGCAGCGCCGTGCGCAGCGCCGTGCGTCCGGGGGTCAGCGCCAATGAAACCCGGCAGCGTGCGGCGGTGCGTTGGAACAGGCCCACCAAGGCATGCAGGGCGGCGTCAACCTCGGCTCCAGCGGGGCTGGCCTCCGGAGAGTGGGCGCAGAAGTTGAGCTGCTCGGACAAAACCATGCCACGCTCCACCTGCGCAGACAGCACGGCGAGGCTCTTTTTGAAACGCTCGGTGTGGGCGAAGCCCTCCCCATCCAGGGCGAGCAGGTCTTCCATAAGCCCGGAGGATTCGCGGATCGTGGCCAGAATATTCTGCATCTCATGAGTGGCCTGTGCCGTCAGCCGACCCATGAACAGCGCGTCGCGCATGGTTTCGCCCCCCCTTCTACCGGCCGAGCTTGGCGGCCTTGCCGGCGTAGTCGATGGCCGACTCCATCTTCTCGATGAGCGTGTCGATGTTCAGCGGCTTCATCATGTAGTCGAAGGCGCCCAGGCGCATGCCCTCGATGCCGTCGCGGGTGCTGCCGTGGCCGGTCAACAGCAGCACCTGTACGTTCGGGGAGGTGCGTTTCACGCGCTCCAGCACCTCCAGGCCCTTGATGCCGGGCATAAGCACGTCCAGGATCATGACATGCGGCTCGGCCTCGGCCACGGCAAGCAGCGCTGACTCGCCATCGAAGACCACGCGCGCGTTGATGCCCCGCAGTTCCAGGCGCTCGGCCAGAGTGGTGATGAATTCGTGCTCGTCGTCGACGAGGAGGATCTTCCAGTCGCTCTTGTTCATGCCAATGCCTCGCGCTGCCCCTTGGGCAGGGTGATGGTGAGCGTGGTGCCAACGCCTTGCGTGCTCTCCACGGCGATCTCGCCTCCAAGACGCTTGATGATGCCGTAGGTGATGGACAGGCCGAGGCCCGTGCCCTTGCCTCTTTTGGTGGTGAAGAACGGCTCGAAGATGTGCTTCAGGGTCTCCTCGCTCATGCCGCAGCCGTTGTCGCGCACGGTGACGGACACGCCGTCGCCCTCAGGCCGGGCCAGAGCCGTGATGCGCCCGCCGTCGGACACGGCGGCCAGGGCGTTGTTGAACAGGTTCAGGAACACCTGTTGCAGCTGGCTGCGGTCGGAAACGATGCGCGGCAGGAGCGGGTCGATTTCCAGGCGCACGTCCACCTTGCGGTGCAGGGCCTCGTTTGACAGGAAGCTGGCCGTCTCGGTGATGAGCTCGCCCAGGTCCAGCTCCTCGTTCGTCACGTCCATGCGCCGGGCGAAGCCCAACATGCGCTGGGTGATGCCCCTGCAGCGGTCCACGGCGCGTAGAATGCTCTCCACCTGGGCCAGGATCTTGTCCTTGGTCGGAAACTCGTCCTGCAGGGACAGGATGTCCTTCATGAGCCCGGCTTTTTCGTTGATGATGGCCAAGGGATTGTTGACCTCATGCGCCACGCCCGCGGCCAGTCGGCCGATGCTCGAAAGCTTTTGCGAGTGCTCCACCTCGCGCAGGGCCAGCTCGCGCCGGTCCTCGGCTTCCTTCATGCGCCGGATGAGGGCGTCGGTGACGCCGACCGCGGCCAACAGCACGATGGCCACGCCCACCAGGAAGATGAACAGCAGATCGCCGCGCACGCTGTACCAGGTCTTGAGCACGCTGGCCTTGGGCTTCACGGCCATGAGCACGAAATCGGCCTCCGGGAAATAGGCGTAGGAAAGAAAAACATCCCGGCCGAGCGGGTCGGTCATGGACACGACCGTGGGCTCATAGGTCTGCGGAGGAAGCGGGAAAGTCAGCTTCTCCAACACCTTGCCATAGTAGTTGGAGTCGGTCTGCATCCTCCCCTCGGTGTTGACCAGAAAGGCGTCGGCGTCGGGTTCCAGGCTCATGCCGGCGATGATGCGCTCGAACTGGCGGGTGTCCAAGGTGGCGCGCAAAATCCAGGTGCGACCGTCCGGGGCCATGTGCCGCACGGCGATGATGACGTGGGGGAACTTGCGAAAGCCCATGAACACGTCGCTTACGTACTTGCCCTTGAGGCGCACCTCTTGGAACCAGCGCTGCTCGGCGTAGTTTTTGCCTTTGAGGGCATAGGGGCCGACATAGTTGATCTGGTTGCCGTGCTCGTCGATAAGCCCGAGGTCCACGAACCCTTCGAATTCCGTGCGCATCACCGTGAAGATGCGTGCGAGCTTGTCCGCATCGGCCAGTTCGCCATAGGAGTAGGCCGAGGCGATGAGGCTGACCGTGGAGGTGCGTTCGGTCAGGAACAGCTCAAAGGAGTTTTTGGTTTTGTTCACCAGGACCCGCAAGGGGTTCTGGATCTCCCGGGTCATGGCGTTCTGGTGTTCGTAGTAGTTGAGCACGGCCATGACTGAAAGCGGGATGAGCGAGGCCGCCACGATGAGGGCGATGATCTTGCGGCGGAGCATGGTGTAGCGCTCCGGGGAGACGGCCTCGTCCACGTCGCTTTGCAGCTCGTGCAGGGGATGTTTGAAGAGCGACGCCAGCTTACGCATGCTGCCCCCTTGGGAACAGGATGTCCCCGGATTCCAGCTCGCCTCGGAGGAAGCGGGCGAGCGCCTCCTCGGCCAAGCCGGCCACGCCGTCGAGCACCGTAAGGCGCTTCCAGCGCAGGTAGTGGTAGTGTTCCTCCTCCATGCCGCCGGTGATGAGCACGTCCACCTCGCGGTCCAGGATGAGGTCGCAGAGCTCGTCCGCGTTGGCGTGGGCCAGCACGAGTTCCTGACGGCGCACCTCGCGGTTGTCGGCGTCCACGATAACGAGGAGCACCTCGCTCGCGAGGTCAAAGCGCGGAGCCACCTCGTCGCGGTACAGGGTCAGGAGAATCTTCGTCGCCATGCCCGCATCCTATGCCTTTTTCCGGGAGTGCTTCGCCCGCTCGGCCGCCGTCTTGACGACTGGATCATCACCATGCACCTCAGCCGGCGCGGAACGCAAGTAAGGCGGCAGATGCTCCGGGCCGACCAACTCGCCCGGGCAGACCATCACGGCGTATTCCACAATGTTGCGCAGCTCGCGCACGTTGCCGGGATAGTCGTAGGCCGAAAGCAGGGCGACTGCCGCTTCGGAGAAGCCCAGCACCTGCTTGCGGAACTTGGCGGCATAGAGACCCAGAAAATGGGTGAGCAGGAACTGCACGTCCTCGCCGCGCTCGCGTACGGGCGGCAGGTGCAGGCGCACAGCGTTCAGCCTGTGGAACAGGTCTTCGCGCAGGAGCCCGGCCTTGACGAGGGCCTCGGGGTCGCGGCCCGTGGCGGCCACCACGCGCACGTTGAGGCGCATGGGCCTCTCGCCCCCGGCGGGCACCACAGCCTTCTCGTCCAGCAGACGTAGCAGGCGGCCCTGTTGGGCCAAAGGCATGTCCGCGATTTCGGAAAGATAGAGCGTGCCGTTTTGGGCCAGCTGGAACTTGCCGGGGCGGGGTGCGTTCTGCTCTCCCGCGCCGCCCGCTTGGCCGAAAAGCTCCACGTCGAGCAGGGCCTCGGGCATGGGCGTGGCATTGACGCGCACGAAGCTCTCCCGCGCGCGCGGGCTGGCCCGGTGCAGGGCCTCGGCCAGCAGGTCCTTGCCGGTGCCGGACTCGCCGGTGAGCAGCACGGTGGAGTCGCTCGCGGCCACGGCGGGCAGGATGCGCAGCAGGTGCTCCATGACCGAGCAGCGGCCCACGATCGCTCCGGGGCCGGCCGTACGTGTAAGCCGCGCCTCCAGCTCCTTGAGCGCGCTCAAATCCTCAATAACGTCGAGCGAGCACAAGAGCGCACCGGCCGCATCCAGCACGGGCACACTGGTCAGGCGCACGGGCACCTTGCGCCGGTGGCGGTTGATGAGCGTGCCCTCAAGGCTTTCGCCGCCGCAGGCGGGGTCTCCACTCTTGGCGCAGGCCACGCGCGGGCAGGCGTGCAGGCAGAAGCTCCCGCGCAGCACATGTCTGCAGGGCACACCGGACACCTCGGCGCTGGCGAAACCGGTCAGGCGCTCCAGCACGCCGTTCATGAAGAGCATGCGCCGTTCGCGGTCCAGCACGGCCACCCCGAAGGGCAGGGCGAGCAGGATGCGCGCCAGATCAGCCTGGTCCAGACTGGCTGCGGCAAGGCCGGTAAAGGCTGCCGAGGGTGCGCGTGACGTCATGGTGTCGTTTTCCACGTTCGTTCCTCCCGGGGGGAAGCGCTGGCCGTACACGGCCCGCGCTCCTCTGCCCGGAAAAGCGCTTTGGCTAGTGCCCGCCGCCGCTCACGAGGCCGGAGGCGGCGAGGGAGAGCACCAGGATCTCGGCCAGGGCCATGAGGGCGAAGCCCTTTTCCCCGCGCTTCAGAAAGGCTGGAATCAGCGGAAGATAACAAACGATGGTCATGCCCGCCAGAAGCACTATGCCCACGAAGTTCAGGAAGTCGCCCTTGCCGAGCAGTCTGACCCAGCCCCAGCCGTGCGGCACGTTGCCGAGCGTAAGGTAGGTGTGCACCGGCTGCGACCAGAGCAGGGGAATTTGGTCCAGGGGCACGTGGGGCGTGACGATGCCGGTGACATACAACACGTAAGTGACGACCATGACGGCCAGGCCGCCCCAGGCGCCGTAGAAGAGAATATTGGCGTAGGTGACCTGCTCCGGCGAAGCCTTGCCGTTGTGCTTCATCGTTTCGCTCATTGTCTTACTCCTTATGGATGTGCTGCCGGGCCGGACAAACCGGCCCCGATTGCCATGGAATGTTGCGCGCCGCGCGCGGGCTAGATGCCCAAACCCTTCATCAGGGCCTTGCCGCCCGAGAGGAGCAGCACGCCGATGACCATGTAGCGGATGAACGTGGGCTTGGCCTTGGCCAGCAGACGCACACCGACAAAGGAGCCCAGCATGAGACCAATGATGCTCGGAATGGCCATGAGCGGGATGACGCAGCCCTTGTTCAGGTAGACCCAGGCGGCGGAGGTATCGGTGATGGACAGGAGGAACTTGCTGGTGCCCACGGCGACCTTGAGTGGCGCGCCCATGAGCAGGTTCAGCACCGGGACGTTGGCCCAGCCCGCGCCCAAACCGAACATGCCAGCCATGACGCCGATGATGATGAACAGCAGGAGGCCCGGCAAGGTGCGGTGGGTCTTCCACTGCACCAGCTCGCCGGTGGCGGGGTCGTTGTAGGCGCCGTCCATGCCGAGGGCCATGCTGAGCGCGTCCTGCTTGGTGACCACGGGGTGGGCGGTGTTCTTGGACAGCAGAAGCAGCACGGCTATGAACATGATGGTGCCACCCAGGCAAAGCTGAACAACGTTCGTTGGCAGGGCCATGCCCAGGTACGCGCCCACAATGGCGCAGGAGGAGGCTATGAGCGCCACGGGCATGGCCAGACGCAGGGAAGCGAAGTTGCGCTTCAAGAGGCCCGGACCGGCCGCTAGCGCACCAGCCAGGGCTACCATGAGGCCCGCGCCGCGCACGAAATCCAGGTGGAACGGAAAGAACCCGCTCACCAGGGGCACGTACAGGACGCCGCCACCGACACCGGCCAGCACGGCGACGATGCCAAGGATGAAGCAGAAGAATAGCAGCACCAGGGGCCACACCCACCAGGCGACGCCAGTGGCCGCGCCGAGATGCGTAGCGCCTTCGGCCATCTGGGCTCCGGCGCTGGCCACCGCCTTGGTGACGGCTTCGTTGCCGGAGGCAAGGGCGGCTGTGGTAAACAGCAGCACGCCGAACACAACAAACAGGGCGATCTTCGCCGGGAGTCTCAGTCGATCCATCTTCATTCCCGCTCCTCATGAATCATCTCTGGATTGCCCAGCCTGCCTCGCCAGCCCCTCGGCTCGCGCAGTGGACCCCCCCCTTTAATCAAGAAGTGGACCAACTGATAACTTACTGAAATAGCACGCTTGACGTCGATAATCGAAACGCGTAAACGGCAAGATGTTGCCGCTAATGCGGCAAAAACATGCCGGAGTCGGTGTTTTTCTCTTGTGGCGGCGCATTCCGGCAGCCGGGTACCGAGTTGGAAGGGCGGACAGCCACGGGACGAAAACCGCGCCGAGGCCCAGACAGAGCCGCAACCGGGCATTCTTGAATGGATTTTGCGTGAAACTGCGAAGGAGTTTGCCATGATGGACCCACGCGCATACGGCGGCAAGATCTTGCCGCAGATGCTGGAGGCCGACCCCGAGGCCAGCGCCGCCATGCATGAGGCCGGGCTGCTCTTCCGGTCCGATGCCATGCGCTCGCTTTACCGCGTGGCCATCCAGGTAGCAGGCAGCGACGCGCCGGTGCTGCTCACCGGCGAGTCCGGCACGGGCAAGGAGATCTTCGCCCGGCTGCTGCACACACTGAGCAACCGCAACGGCCGCCCCTTCGTGCCCGTGAACTGCGGCGTGCTCACGGGTGAACTCTTCGCGGACAAATTCTTCGGTCACGAGCCCGGAGCCTTTACGGGGGCCACGCGGCTGCAGAAGGGGAGTCTGGAGCTCGCCGCGGACGGCACCCTGTTCCTCGACGAGGTGGGCGAAATACCGTTGCCAAATCAGGTAGACTTTCTGCGCGTGCTTGAGGAGCGCACCTTCAAGCGTCTGGGCGGCGAGAAGGACCTGGGTTTCCGCGCGCGCATCGTGGCCGCCACCAACCGCTCCCTGCCGGATATGGTGCGGGCCGGGCGTTTCCGCGCCGACCTGTTCTACCGCCTGAATGTCATCCCCATCGCCCTGCCCTCTCTGCGCGAACGCAGCGATGACGTGCCCCCCCTGGCCGAGTATTTCCTCTGGCTCTTCGGGCACCACTACCATCGGCCGAACCTGCGGCTTTCGCCGGAGGCCTTGGTGCTGCTGTCCCGGCACCACTGGCCCGGCAACGTGCGCGAACTCAAGAACCTTATGGAACGCGTGGCCCTGCTGCACAAGACCGATGGCCCGGTGCGGCCCGACGACCTGCCCCTCGAAATGCGCCTGGAGCTGGGCCAGGACCTGGACCCGGATCTGCACCCCGCCGCGCTCCACCATCACCATGGCGCGGCGGAGGATCTGAACCTCGATACCGTGGTGCGGCGTGCCGAAACCGCCGCCATGTTGCGCGCCTTCAAGTGCGCGGGCGGCAGCAAACAGCGCACCGCCGAACTCCTGGGCATCAGCCCGCGCACGCTCCGGCACAAGCTCGCTCAGTACGGACTCAAGCTGGAGTGACGCGCCCCGCGTTCCCCGCCGTATTTCCTTAATCTCTTCTTCACACCTCCCCCTCAGCATCCCTTGACGTTTCCGCCAAGGCCCTTTGCATTGCGTCTTCCTGTGTCGCGCTTAACGGACTGTAAAAAAAGCTGACACCAAGGCGTTCCACTTCGACCGTTCACGGCGAACAGCCTGTTGATTACACGAATTATTTTGCAATGTTATATGCCGATAACCCCTGGCATGGGAATTGCGTTGAGGCCCGCAACAGGAGCCGTCATGCCTGCAACCGCCCGCCTCACCATAGCCATCACGGACAGAAACCCGCACGTGCGCGAGTTTCTCCACCGCGAACTGGCTGGGTTGGGGCACGAGACCCGTGTGTTTGCCGGCAGCGAGGCCTTGCTTGAGGTTTTGCGTGGGCCCAGACCGCCACAGGTGCTGGTTCTGGACCCGGAGGCCCTTGGAACCGGTCTGCCTGAGGTGGCCCGGGTGCTCAAAGAACGGGCGGAACAGGTGGCCGTCGTGCTGCATGTCTTCGATGGCGCCGAAGCTCACCCGGATTTCGATGGCGCCCTGCTGGTGGAGAAGCAGCCGAACATTGGAGCGCTCAGGGCGGCCCTGGCGGCCCTGGCCGCGCAAGTCCACCGGCAGGACGAGGCTACGGACGGCACAACACCGCGCTGTGCGCAGGGGAAGCCATGAAGGTCCTTCTTGTGGACGACGAACAGGACTTCCGGGAAACCCTGGCCAAGCGCCTGGGCCACCGGAACATTGAGACCGCCACGGTGGGGAGCGCGCCCGCGGCCCTGGCCTGGCTCCAGCAGGAGCCGGAAGTGGACGCCGTGGTGCTGGATGTGAAGATGCCGGGCATGGACGGCATCGAAGCCCTGCGGCGGATTGCGGCCAACTACCCGAACGTGGCCGTGCTCATGCTCTCCGGACATGCCCACGTGGAGACGGCCATGCTGGGGCTGGAACTTGGCGCATTTGATTACCTTATGAAGCCCGTGGACATTGAGGAACTGGTGTTCAAGCTCCAGGACGCCTGCGAGCACAAGGCACTCAGGGGCAAGACCGCCACTTAGCGGGATGCCTTCATTGTGGGGAAACGAACCGGGGCGGCATTTCCGTGGTTCCGGCAAACAGACAACATGTAGCACGGAGGAAAGATTAATGGGAGTCTGTAGAGAACTCTACGAGCTGATGAAGCAGGGGGCCATCGCTCAGGCGAAATGGGACATGGAGATGTCCATGTCCATCCTGCACAACAGAAAGAAGCTTTTGCTCCTGGCGCTCATGGTGGTGCCCATCTTGGTGATCAACTATGCGTTCGCCTCCGACTTCATCGGCAGCAAGCACGCGTATGGCCCGGCGTTCTACTCTGACACCATCTTCCTGGTGTCCATAGGTGTCGGTTTGGCTGCGGGCCTCATCACAGGCTGCATCGGCGCAGGCGGCGGCTTCATCATCACCCCGGCGCTCATGGCCGCGGGCGTCAAGGGTATCCTGGCCGTCGGCACGGACATGTTCCACATCTTCGCCAAGGCCATCATGGGCACCGCGGTGCACAAGAAGCTCGGCAACGTGTCCGTGAAACTGGCTGTCTGGTTCGTGATCGGGTCCACGGGCGGCACATTCATCGGTGGTTATGTCAACAACGCCTTGTACCGCAAGGATCCGCTGCTCTCGGACATGTTCATCAGCATCGTGTATGCCGGCATTCTGGGTTTCCTCGGCTTCTACGCCCTGTTTGACTTCCTGGGCGCCAGCCGCGCCAGCAAGAAGCCCGGCGCGGTCGGCGGCGACGCCCACGGCGGTCCCGCCACCACCACCGGCATGGCCACCAAGCTGCAGAACATGAAGTTCGGGCCCATGATCACCTTCGACGAGGACTTTGTGCCCGGCGGCAAGCAGATCGCCGGCGTAATCGTGCTGCTCGGCGGCGTGATCGTGGGGACGCTGGCCACCCTCATGGGCGCGGGCGGCGGCTTCGTCACCTTCCCCATGTTCGTGTACATCTTCGGCGTTTCCTCCATGACCACCGTCGGCACCGACATCCTGCAGATCATCTTCACCGCTGGCATCGGCTCCATCGCCCAGTACGCCATCTATGGCTTCGTGTTCTATTCCCTGGCCATGGGCATGCTGCTCGGCTCGCTGCTGGGCATCCAGATCGGCGCGCTGACCACCAAGGTGGTCAAGGGCATCCACATCCGCGGCTTTTACGCCATCAGCATCCTGGCCGGCTTCATCAACCGGATCGCCACGCTGCCCAAGAAGTTCGTGGAACTCGGCTATGTCAGTCTGTCCAAGGACGTGATCAACGGCATCGAAACCGTCGGCAATTGGCTGTTCTGGGCGGTGGTGATCTATTTCGGCGTCTGGGTTTTCTTCAAGTTCTTTACAAATATCGGCAAGCTTCGCGGGGAGGCCTAACATGTTGATCCACAATAAAGGCTTGGCCTTCAAGGGACTCCTTCTGTTGTCGTCCTTCTTCGTGGTCCTGTTCCTGATTTTCTCGCCCCTCTTTACCGACGACCAGGGCAAGAAGGTCAATGGGCTGACCTACTCCGACAACCTGTTCAACAGCCTTGCCAAGGGGTCCGCCTACTTCATCCCCAAGGTGACCAAGAGCGTCGACAGCGTCCAAGGCAAGATGATTGATCTGACCGTGAAGCAGAAGGACGCGGCCGCCGCGACCCAGGCCGCGCAGTTGGTGACTCTGGCCGGCCTGACCGCCGAGGCCAAGGACAACACTGTGCACATCAGCGGCGATCTGGGCAAGATGCTCAGTGTGGTCGTGGCCGCTTCGGACAAGCTCTATGCGAATGACGCCGAGGGCGTGAGCGCCATGTTCGGCGGCATGGACGGCCTGAAGGCCATGAAGGCCTGGTGGGGGGTGCTTAACCCCATGATCAAGGTGCTGCAGAAGCAGAAGCTGATTGACGAGGCCGAGGTGGTCAACACTGTCGACGCCAAGGCCATCGAGCCCGCGTACAACTTCTTCGGCATCATCGGTGAGAAGGTCTCGGAGCGCATTCCGATCGTGGCCGGGCTGCTCGCCTTCTACATCCTCTACACCATGTGGTACGGCTACGCCATCTTCGACATCTTCAACGGCATCGGCCTGTCCATGAGCAAGGCCAAGCTGAAGCAGGAAGCCTAGTCCATCTGTGACCGCAGCACCCCCGGTGACCCCACGGCTGCCGGGGGTGCTCGCGTTTTTAGATCCGGTCCAGCCCGACACGGCCGGGCCTGCCCGCCTCCAGTTCCGGCGGGACATGCGGGTCGCGTTGCCTTTTGGCTCCCGCGCCGGTATGAACAAAGCATGAGGAGGTCTCCCGTGGCCGGTTTGTTCGACGTCATGCGCTCCTTTCTGGGCTGGGAACGGCCGCGCGCGGGCGGCGCCGACGAGGCGGAGCGTCTCGGGGCGGAGTTCCGCCGCCGACACACCAACTTCCGTCTGCTGCTGACCGCGGGCAAGCGCCTGCTCTCCACCCTGGCCGACATGAAACGCGCCACCACCGACGGGCGGGTGTTCGGCATGACCTATCTGCGCGCGGGCGCAACCTCCGTCACGGTCAATGCCTTCCGCATGATCAAGCACCTGGAGGCGCTGGCTCCGGAGAGCGCAGCGCGCCTGCGGCCGCGTTTCCAGGAGATTTGTCTCCAGGTGGAAGAGGTGCTGGGCCGCCGCAAGCCCCCGGTGTGCGGCGAACTCGTGGCGAACCTGCGGGGGGTTGACGCGAGCCAGGCCGACCTGATGGGTGCGCGCCTGGCCGAACTCGGCGAGATCAAAAATCGCCTGGGCCTGCCCGTGCCCGAGGGCTTTGTCGTGGGCGCTTGCGCCTATGAGCTTTTTGCCTCGCAACCCGGCCTGCGCGAGGAGATGGCCCGACGCATCCAAAGCCTGTACGACGCTGGCGCGCAGGACGACGCGGAGGACGGGAGCCAGATGGAACGCCCCCCCAGCACCTGCGAGGCCGGTGACGCCGCCCTGCAGGCCATGAGCCGCGAGATCGAGGCGCTCATCCTGGCCGCCCCCCTGCCCGAGGCGCTTGAAGAGGCCCTCACCGGTGCCTGCGCCGTGCTCATGCAGACCGGCTCCGGGCTCGACAACACCTGCGGCGAGACGCACCTCTGCGTACTGCCGAACAGCCTGGGTGAGGGCCAGGGCTTCACCGGCGCCTATCCGGCGCAATACTCCGTGCCCTGCGCAGATGTGCTTGGCGCCTACCGTCGCGCCGTGGCCGGAAAGTACTCGGCCTTGGCCATGGCCCGCCGGCTTTCGCACGGCATCCCGGATATCGACGTCTCCCTCTGCGTCGGCATGCTCGCCGTGCCGGAGTGCTCGACGCGCGGCACCTGCGGAAGCTCCAATCCCAGCACCGCGGCCCGGGCCGCGGGTCTTGATCCCGACGAAGCCCTGCGCCTGGCCGGATTGGCCAAGCAGTTGGAGGAGGGGCTGGGCGCGCCCGTGCAGTTCGAGTGGCTGCTTCGTCCCGACGGCTCCTTCACTTTGCTGCGCTGCGGTCCGGAGCCCATCCCGGGTGCATCCATCCCGTGTGCATCCATCCCGGGCGCATCTACCCCGGGCGAATCCGGGCCGGACGAATCCGGACCGGGCGGGGAAATCTGCGCCGCAAGCGCCAGGCATTCACACATGGCCGGTACTCCTGTGCATACGCGGCTTTGTGAGCTTCTGGAGCTGCTTTCGCCTTCGACCTTGCCCGCACCCGAGGACCCGGCCTTCCGTGCGGTGAATTGCCGGACCGTGCGCGACGTGGCGCGCATCGCCCACCAACGCGCCGTGGATGCCATGTTCGACTTTGGCCGTAGTCAGCAAAATTTCTCCGAGCGGCAGGCCAAGCAGCTCTGGGCGAATGGTGCGGCCATGCAGTGGTGGATCATCAACCTGGAGGACGCCTTCACCACCGTGCCCGAGGGCAAGTTCATCCGGCTGGAGGACATCGATTCTCCACCGTTTCAGGCCGTGTGGGCGGGCATCAGCGCATTCCCCTGGGCCGGGCCGCCGCCTGTGGACGTGCGTGGCTTCCTCTCTATCATGTACGAGTCCACCACCAACCCGGAAATCTCCATCACCGGCGATTTCGACTTTGGCGCCTGGAACCACATCCTGCTGTCCAAGGCCTATATTTCCCTGTCCTCGCGCTTCGGCTACCACTTTGTGAGCATTGAGGCGTTCGTGGGAGAACGTGCGCGGGAGAACTACGTGAGCTTCCAGTTCCGTGGCGGCGCGGCGGAAATGACCCGCAGAGCCCGGCGTATCGCCTTTGTGTCCGGCATCCTGAGTGAGTTCGGCTTCGGCATCGAGGTGAAGGAGGATGCGCTCATCGCCCGGGTAGAGGGCCTGCCCACGGCCGACCTCATGGACCGCCTGCGCATCTTAGGGTATCTCATCATCCACACGCGGCAGTTGGACATGATCATGCGCCTTCCTGAGCAGGTGCGTCTGCACCGCGAAAAAATCCTGCGCGAGATCGGCGAAATGCTCGCCCGCCCACGCCAAGGTTGAGGTTTTTTCATGCACTCTGAAATGCTGTACCTGCGTCTCCCCCGTGCCCAGGTGGCCCTCTTCCGCTTCCTGCTGGAGGCGCACGATGGCTTGGCCCTGTTCACCTCGCTTGGTGCCGACGTGGCGGGGCGCGAGGTGCTCTGTCTACGCTTCGCTCCGGGCTCCAGGCCGGAAGTGCAGCGCTTCCTCAAGGCCACGGGCCCCCACTGCACCCCGGAAAGCTTGCTGGGGTGAGCCGTCCCGGCTTCCCGCCCACAGATTTGCACTTCCGCTTTGCACATGCGTGCACGGCAATGCACAAATATGTCCTGCTGTCCGGGCTCCGCATATTCCGCCAGAGCAAGAACATGGCAATATTATTAATAAAACATTTGTTGGCACGGCGAATGCTCAATGTGAAATAGATTTTGCGCAACGCGGGTCCGGGAGACGAACAACAAACCCACCCCACCCGAACACCCCACCCCCATCTGTCGGGCCAGCGGCGCAACATCGATGGACTCCTTCCCCCTCCTCCCGAAAAAGGGCCGCTGCAACCGGCCCTTTTTCCTTTTTTCAGCCCTCTGCGCCGAGCGGTTCAGCCGGGACAGCGTGGCTGCGGCCCTGGGGTCGTCCACGCCCACGACGTGGCTGTCCGCCAGGCTTGGGCGTCGAGGCGAAAATGAATGTGCTCCGCAGGCTGGAGCATCATGCCCACCGATGTTGCCGATAGCCGTGGGGAGCGCGGACGGCCCATCGAACGGTTGGCATTCGAAGCCCTTCGGGCCAGCGAAAAGGTCCTCAAGGAAAACGCGGACACGCAAGCCACTTGATCCATTGATCTTCAACAAGCAGGCGGGTGTCTGTGGGGACGCTTCCCCCCCCAGAAGGGTTTTTCTCTTGCCGCGACCCTATGCATCCCCGCGAAGCGCGGCGATGGGGTCCAGGGCGGCGGCGGCCTGCGCGGGCTTGAGCCCGAAGATGAAGCCGATGGCGAGGGCACTGCCGAGTGACAGGAAAAAGACCTTCCAGGAGAAGAGGATCTGCAGCATGCCCAGGCGGGTGAGCAGCTGTCCGAGGCCGAGGCCGAGGCCCAGGCCCACGAGTCCGCCCACGGCGGTGAGAAAGGCGGCTTCGAGCAGGAACTGCAGAAGGATGGCGTTTTTCGTTGCGCCCAGAGCCTTTTTGAGGCCGATTTCGCGGCTGCGTTCACTGACGCTGATGGAGAAGAGGTTGGCGAGCACGAAGCCGCCCACGGTCATGGCGGCGGCGGCGGTGACGCCGAGGAAGGCCACGAGTCCACCTTTGAAGGCGGAGAGGAACTTCAGGATCTCGTCGGCGGTGATGATGGAAAAGTCGTCGTCGTCGCTGTCGGCCAGATGGTGGCTCATGCGCAGGAAGGCGTGCAGGTTGTCCACCTGCGCGCTCATGAATTGCGGCTCCAGGAACTTGATGCGCATGGCGCGGTAGTATTTGCGGTCGAGGTTGAAGCGGCTGGTGAGGGTGGTGATGGGGATGACGACGCGGTCGTCGATGTCGCCGCCACCGCCGGAGGCCCCGCGGTACTTGAGCCGCCCGATGACCTGCACCTGGAACTTGCCCATCTGGAAGGTGCGGCCCACAGGCGATGCGTCGCCGAAGAGCTCGCGGGAGGGCTTGTCGCCCAAGAGGGCCACGCGCGCGCCCAGGCGCACGTCCTCGGCGGAGAGATCGCGGCCCTCGACGAGTGGCCAGTTCCAGGCGCCGGCGTAGTCCTCTGTGGCGCCGACCACGAGGGTGCCAGGCACGTTCTTGTCCTGGTAGCGCAGGGGCACGTCCGGTTTGGTGCGCATGGGCACCACAAGGGAGACGCCGGGCAGTGAGCGGCTGATGGTGCGCAGGTCGTCCTCGGTGAGGGTGTCGGTGCGCGCGCCCACCGCGCGCTTTTTGAAATTGCCCCCGAAGACCAGGGCGGCGTCCGGGCCGAACCACTCCACAAGCTCCACGGCCTTGCGCTCCGCTCCGTCCACAGCGGTGACGATGAGGGTAAGGGAGGCCACGCCGAAGGCCACGCCCAGAATGACAAAGAGCGAACGGGCCTTGTAGGCCCAGAGGGCCGCCAGGGCCATGCGGCGCAGGCGGCCGAGCAGGGTCAGCGCGCCAGCGCTCATGCTCCCTGGCAGGCTTCCATGCAGGCCGCCAGGCGTTTGATGCCTTCGTCGATGGTTTTGGCGTCGGCGTTGGAGTAGTTGAGGCGCAGGGTGTTCTCGCCGGTGCCGTCTACAAAGAAGGCCGCGCCGGGCACGAAGGCCACCTTGCGTTCCACGGAGCGCCGCAGCAGTTCGGTCGCGGAGGCGCCTTCCGGAAGGGTGACCCAGAGAAACATGCCGCCCTCGGGCTCGGTAACGTGCACGTTTTTCGGAAAATGCTTGGCAATGGCGTCCTGCATGACCCGGCACTGGTTGCCGTACAGCTCGCGGATGCGCGCCACGTGGGCCTCGAAGTCGTTGTCGGCCAGGAACCGGTGCACGACCATCTGGTCGAGGGAGCCGGTGTGCAGGTCGGCGGCCTGCTTGGCGATGACCAGGCGGTCCATGATTTCGCCCTTGGCCACGATCCAGCCCAGGCGGAAGCCGGGCGCGGCGACCTTGGAGAAGGTGCCAAGGAGCATGGAGTGCTCGGGGCGCTGTTTGTACACCGGCGGCAGGGTTTGGCCCTTGAAGCGCAGCTCGCCGTAAGGATCGTCCTCCAGAAAGAACGTGTCATGCCGGTGCAGCAGCTCGGCCACGGCGGCGCGCTTCTCCTCGGAGTAGGACAGGCCGGAGGGATTCTGGAAGCTCGTGACGGCGTAGAAAAGCTTGCTCCCGTCGAGGGCCTTGTCGAGGGTCTCCAGGTCCGGGCCGTCGTTCTCCAGGGGCACGGAGCGCCAGGATGGGCGGAAGATGGTGAAGGCCTGGATGGCGCCCAAATAGCCGGGCTTCTCCATGACGACCGTGTCGCCGGCGTTGACGATGACCTTGCCCACGAGGTCCAGCGCCTGCTGGGAGCCGGTGGTGATGAGGATCTCGTCCGGGCTCACGTCCATGTCCATGCGCCGCTTGTAGCGGTCGGCGATCCACTGGCGCAGGGGCAGATAGCCCTCGGTGGTGGAGTATTGCAGGGCGCTCGGGCCGGACTCGTGCAGCACCTTGGCGGCGGCGGCGGCGATTTCTGGGACGGGGAAGGAGGCCGGGTTGGGCAGGCCGCCCGCGAAGGAGATGACCGAGGGATCGGCGGTGACTTTCAGGATCTCGCGGATGAAGGAACGCTGGGCCTTGGCCACGCGGTCGGCGAACTGAGGCATGGAGGGACTCCTTTAGGTGTTGTCGGGCGACTGTAGGCTCGAGCCCCTGCGATTTCAACCCTCCCCGTCTTGACAATGCCCAGGCAAACGCGGATTTTGCGAGGAACAGAAACCTCTTTGCGGGAGCACGCCATGACCGACGCCGACAAGGTATTTAGTGACATTGAGGCCATCCGCGCCAAGGCTCCGGTGATCCTGTCCATCACCAACTATGTGGTGACCAACACCACGGCCAACGCGCTCCTGGCTCTTGGGGCCTCGCCGATCATGAGCCACGCCGTGGAGGAGATGGCCGAGCTTGTGGCTATTTCTGGAGGCGTGGTCATCAACCTGGGCACCGTGGCCCCGGAATATCTGGCGGCCATGGATCCGGCCTGGACCGCGGCCGACGAGGCGGGGGTGCCCGTGGTGCTGGACCCTGTGGGCGCAGGCGCGAGCATGCTGCGCACCGTCACCCCCCTGGCCCTGCTTGGCGCGCACCGGCCGTTCATCATCCGGGGCAACGCCTCGGAGATCATGACGCTGGCGGGCGATAGTGGCTCGGCCGCGCGGGGAGTGGACTCCACGGCCAAGACCGACAGTGCGGACAACGCCGCGCGCGTCCTGTCCGCGAAATACTCCTGTGCCGTGGTGGTCAGCGGGGAAAAGGACCTCGTCGTCGAGGGCGCGGCCAAGGTGCGCGTGCTGGGCGGCAGTCCGCTGATGCCGCGCGTCACAGGTCTGGGCTGCACGGCCACGGCCATTTGCGCGGCCTTTGCCGCTGTGAACAAAAATCCGCTGGAGGCCGCGCTGCATGCCTGCGTCACCATGAAGGTGGCGGGCGAGATGGCCGAACTCAAGGCCAGCGGCCCCGGCACCCTGCAGCTGCACCTCTATGACGCGCTTTACAACATGAAGGCCCAGGACGTGGCGGACCACATCAAGGTGGTGCGCTAGCTGTGGAGTTATAGGAGGTTGTTCACTCGGCCCGAATCGGTCAAATTGGGTTTGCGAGAACTCAACTGCCGACAGGAGGACCGAGTGAACATCCATGCCAATGCCAGATTGACAGTCGTTCGTCGAGAGGAGT
>JARLHQ010000029.1 GCA_031292175.1 Humidesulfovibrio sp. | reverse complement strand
CCCGGCCACCCTCAGCAGCCTTCAGGATCTTAACGATTTGAAATTCGGTAAACCTAGTTTTGCGCATACGAAACTCCTGCTCCCTGTTTGGACCAGAAGTCTCTACTTGGCAATGGACCTACTTTACGGGGACTTTACACTGGGAGTTCGTAGTACTCGCGAAAATCAGGTATCTCTCTCCAGACGGCCTCGACAAGCTCAATGGGCGTAAGCGAGTAGTCATCCCAAGAAATTTTATGAACTTTCTTCGCGTCTGCGTCGTATTTAATGAACTGAATGGACGGTGCAGAGCCAAGACGAGCGCGGGCCTCTCGGGAACCGATACAGAGGACACCCAGATTGGTTAAGTGCCCACCAATCGCCAAGAAATAGTGGTCTATTAACTCGTCGTCACTTTTCTCTTTGACAGAGTCTTTGACCCTGTCCGAGGCTCTAATGCGACTCGCCAAGTCTGCAAGCTTTGCGGGGTCATGTTGGCTTTTCGGAATTCCGAGGCTTGAGAGCGTTTCCCAAGGTTGTGCGCTCCGTTCGTCGAGTAGCCGTTGGATGTCTTCTCCGACAAGGGGCTTGCACACGTCGGATACCCGATAATAAAAACGACCGTCGGAAGTAGAGGCAGGCCCGTGCGCGCGAAGGACAGTAACCTCTATGTATGCCCCGCCGTTTCCAGCAAAGACTACGCGCTGAACTGTCACGCTGACGTTTATGGTGCGTTCACCGATGCGCTTCCGCACGGCATCAATCAACTCGTCCGTTACCTCTTGCCCTGCCGGCGGGTGCTCCTCCCCGTCTTCAATTCCAACTCGGAGCGTTCCTCCCTGGGCATTGGCGAAGCAAACGCAGTCCTTGGCGAGTTCGGCCCAGTCAGCGGACGCCCCTGTAACGGACCGAAGTGATTTGTCGTCGATGAGTTGACCTTCAGGGCACATGGCAACACCTCAAAAATTACTGCGGTTCAAGCTGAACAAGCATTTCCCTTTATTGCAGGAGTCGTCAACCGGAAAGGGCGGCGACAGGAGGCTCTTTAAATCAGGCCTTGCCGGGGAGAAAGGTTGTACAGGGGTTGTACAAATTTTGAGGGACAACGAAAAAGCCCTCACGACTTTCATCGTAAGGGCCTAATCTTTCTGGTGCCGAGGGAGAGAATTGAACTCCCCACACGGGGATTTTCAGTCCCCTGCTCTACCAACTGAGCTACCTCGGCGTGCGTGAGAAGGGTCAAGTACCCGAAGTGCTCGCCTCTTGGCAAGCAAAAAATTTGCCGCCAGGCGCAGAAGTTTGCCAGGCTACAGGTTGTGGACCATCATGCTGGCCAAGGATCGCGCCAGGTCCCGGATGTCAGGCCGGTACACCCCGTTGCGGATTTGCACCTTCAGCCCGTCCAGGAACGCCACGCGTTCTGTTTCGCAGGGCTGTGCATGCGTTGCCTCTCCCATTGGCGGGCAGCTATGCCGTCCGCCTGTATCATGCCTCTCCCCGGTCATGTGTCTCCCCCCTCCTTGGCTCTGCATTGCGCGCGGCGGTGGTCGGTCATGCTTGTGCGCGCAATGGGGACGGGCAAGGACGAAAGACCGCAGTGGGGTTGGCTTGCGCCCTTACCCGCTGTGCGGCGAAATCCCTTTCGCCCGTCATCCTGGCGGTCCTGATCCTGGACCTCCCGCAGCGGCACTGGTCGGTCAGCGCCACTGTTAGCGTCTTATCGGCCCCCTGCCTGTGCATGATTAGGCCCGGATCCTGCGCAAGTGATAATTTATACCGAATGCAAAGAAATACGCAGAGATACGAACGCACAAAGAGGTGGGTTCGAGAGGGGGCGGGGAGAGGGGCGCGCGGTGCCCGCTTCCTTCCCGCTACACGCGACAAGGCGGCCCGGAGGTTCTGCTGTCCGGGCCGCCTTGGCGCGTTGATATCTTGGGTGGGGAACGCTAGATCGCGGTCTTGGAGCGCATGACCAACTTCTGAGCGCCCAGGGCGCCGAGCTTTTCCTTGAGCGCACGTGTGTCCGTGGGCGTGCCCTGGAAGAACACGACCACGCGGTGCCAATCCTTGCCGTTCGTGGTGCCGGACTCGATGTCGCCCTTGAGGCCCATGCCCTTGATGCGCTTGAGGTAGGCTTTGGCCGACTCGGCGTCAGGGAATGTCGCGACCTGGTAGGCGTAGTCGTAGCGCTGGGTGTCGGGGTCGGGCTTCTTCTCGTCTTTCTTGGCGTCCTTTTTGATGTCTTTCTTGTCGGGGGATTTGGCCGCGATTTTTTCCGGCTTTGCCGCCTGCTTCTCGTCTTTCTTTTCGCTTTTTTTCTCGTCCTTACTGTCGACCGCTTTGTCCGGAGCCTTGGCCACCACCTTATCGATGGGCCGGGAAGGGGCGGGCTTGCCGCTTTTTTCGCTCAGCTGCTCAGGATAGTTCAGATCCTCGGTTTTCAGCACTTCCGGTGGGGGAGCCTGGCCCCCCAGGTTCTCCTTGGGCATCATGTTCGCCACAGCGGGCACCGCGGCCTCGGGCCGATGGCCCCGCCCCACCAGGACGCCCAGCACGAAGAACAGTGTCAGCGCCAGAGTCATGGAGGTCATGAGCACGGCCATGCCGCCGAAGGTCAGGTTAAAGCTGTACAGCCTGCTGGAGGCATTCGGGTCCTTGATCCGGATCGGCGCATTCATCTCGCTGGGCTCCTTGGGATGTCGTCTGCGGGCTTAACCAGCCGTGGGTACGGCGTCCTCACTCACCTGGTCCATGCGCTCCGGCGCGCTGACGCCGAGCAGATCCAGTCCGGCGGCCAGGGTTGTGGCCACGCAGGAAAGCAGGAGCAGGCGCGCTGCCGCCACTTCCGCTCCGGCGGAGAGCACATGGTGTTGCGTATAATATTTGTGCAGCGCTGCGGCGAGTTCGGAAAGGTAGTGGCTCACCACGTGCGGGGCGAGGGCCTGCGCCGCGCTGGCGACCACGTCCGGGAAACGCTCCAGCTGGCGGCAGATCTCCAGGTCCTCCGGGGTGGACAGGTGCGCGAGGCTGGCCGCGCCGGACGCAGCCGGGGCGATGCCCGCGTCTTTGGCCTTGGCCAGCATGGAGTGCACACGGGCGTGGGCGTACTGCACATAGTACACGGGATTGTCCATGCTCTTCCGGCGCACCAGCTCCAGGTCGAACTCAAGCGGGGAGTCGCTCTTGCGCGAGAGAAACAGGAAGCGCGCGGCGTCCGCGCCCACGTAGGCCACCACGTCGGCGAGGGTCTCGAACTTGCCCGCGCGGGTGCTCATGGCCACCTGCTCGCCGTCCTTCAAGAGGCTCACCAGCTGCACCAGGATCACCGTAAGAGCACCCTGGCGGCCCAGGGCCGTCACCGCACCCTGCATGCGCGGCACGTAGCCGTGGTGGTCGGCGCCCCAGATGTCGATGACGCGGTCGAACCCGCGCTTGAATTTGTCGTGGTGGTAGGCAATGTCCGAGGCGAAGTACGTGAGCTCGCCCGAGGACTTGCGCAGCACGCGGTCCTTGTCGTCGCCGAACTCAGTGGTTTTGAACCACAACGCGCCGTCCTGCTCGAAGGTCAGCCCGCGCGCAGCCAGATCGGCAAAGGCCTCATCAATGCGGCCCGCATCCACCAGGCTTTTTTCCGAGAACCAGACGTCATGCCCCACGCGGAAGTCGCGCAGGTCCTGCTTGATGCCCGCGAGGATCTCGTCAACGGCCTCGCGGAAGCAGATATCGATAGCCTGCGATTCCGGCATGTTGAGAATGTCTGGATATTGTCTGTGTACCCGCGCGGCGATATCCTTGATGTAATCGCCCCGGTAAAAATCTTCTAGATCGGGGATGTCCTGCCCGGCGAGTTGGCGCAGGCGCAGCCACACGGAGTCGCCCAGGATGCGCATCTGACGGCCCGCGTCGTTGATGTAGTATTCGCAGGAAACGTCATGCCCGGTCTTCTTGAGCAGGCGGGCGATGCTGTCGCCCAGGGCAGCGCCCCGGCCGTGGCCGATGTGCAGCGGGCCCGTCGGGTTGGCGGAGACATACTCCACCTGGACGTGCTCGCCGTGGCCCTGGTCGGACGCGCCATAGCCGGTTCCGGCGGCGCTGACGTCGGCCAGGATGCCGTGCCAGAAGCCCGGCGCGAAGGTCACATTGAGGAAGCCCGGCCCGGCCACCTCGATGCGCTCGAACTGGCCCTCGGCGTCGTGTGCGCGCAGTTCGGCGGCGATGGCCTCGGCCAGGTCGCGCGGCTTCTTTTTCGCGGGCCCGGCCAGCAGCATGGCCGCGTTGGCGGAATAATCGCCGAACTTGCGCTCGCGCGGGGGCTCAATGAGGGCCTTATCCGGCCAGGGCAGCTCCATGCGGTTCAAGCCCGCGCGCAGGGCATCTTCGAAATATTGCTTGGCTTTCATGCATTCCCCTTCAAAAAAACTGCATCTGCCTATCAGATTTCCCGCCGGGAGCAAAGCCCCGCGCCTCCTGCCTTCCCGAACCGCCCAAGCTTTCTGGACGCCGGGCGGCCCGGGTCAGTCCCGCGCGTACAGGGCCAGATCCGGTTCGTCCCACAGGCGCACCTCCAGGCCGAGGGCCGCGTAGTCCCCGGCCAACGCGTTCTTCTGTCCCAGGATCTCCCCTTGCAGGCGGCGCGGGGCGAGGAGCAGGAACGGCGGCGCCGGCAACTGCCGCAGTCGCTGGCGTATGAAAAGAAAAAGCGCCCGGCTGCGCGCAAGCTGCCCCAGGGCCGGGTGCCGGGGCCCGGCCAGGATCTCCAGGCCTTCCTGCTCCGCCAGGCCGATGCGTGCCGTTGGAATGCCGCCCGTCCAGAGCGCCAGCAGGGCGCGGGCCAGCTCGTCCACCGTCGCGTCCAGCGGCCAGGGCACGTAGGCCCCATCGCGCCAAAGCTCGGCCAGCCGCGTGTCCGCTAGCACCAGACAAGGGTAGAGCCGCGTCAACTGGGGGCCAAGGGCGACGGTCCGCGCGATGTCCTCGCGGAAGGCCGCAACCGTCTGCCCGGGCAGACCGGGCATGAGCTGCACGCCCAGGTCCAGGCCCATCGCGCGCACCAGCTCGCAGGCTTGGTGCGCCGCCGCGCCGCCGTATCCGCGCTGGCAGGCGGCCAAGGCCGCGTCGTTGAAGCTCTGCACGCCCAGCTCCACGAGCGAAAGGCCCAGGCTCTTCAGCTCCGCCAGAAGTGGCGCGGAAAGCGCGTCGGGGCGGGTGGAGCAGCGCAGGCGCGTCAGGCGTCCGCTGGCGAGATGCGGTCCGGCCAGCTCCAGGAAACGCCGGGGCCAGGGCGCGGGCAGGGCTGTGAAGGTGCCGCCGTAGAACGCAAGCTCCTGCGGGGCTTCCTGGCCCGTGTCGTTTAACAGTGCCGTGAGCCGGGCATAGACGGCTTCCAGTGGCTCCGGGGCCGCGCCTGTCTGGGCGGGCTGATTGCAGAAGAGGCAGCGTTGCGGGCATCCGGCGAAGGGCAGAAACACGGACAGGATGCGTGCCCGTTGTGTGCGGGGTGGCGCGGGGTGCGCAAAGCGGTCCAAGATACGCCCGGAAGGGTGCCCGGAAGCGCCTTTCAGAGAGAGTTCGGCGTTCGGCGCGGGTGTCACGGCGCGCCTCACGCCCGGGCGGCGGCGGTGTCGGACTGGAGCCGCCCGTCGGCGATGCGGATGACGCGCCGAGCCTTGGCGGCCACGGCCTCGTCGTGAGTCACCAGCACGATGGTGGTGCCGGTTTCGTTCACCTGGGTGAACAGGCGCATGATCTCCGCGCTGGTGGCGGAATCGAGCTGGCCCGTGGGCTCGTCGGCCAGGATGAGCCGGGGCTGGTTCAAGAGGGCGCGGGCCATGGCCACGCGCTGCTGCTGTCCGCCGGAGAGGTTGGCGGGCCGAAAGTTCACGCGGTCGGCCAAGCCGACCTTTTTGAGCAGTTCCAGGGCGCGCGCGCGCAGTTCAGCCTGGGAAAGGTCGGAGTACATGCCCGGCAGCATGACGTTTTCGAGCGCTGTGGCATAGGGCACCAGGTAGAAGCTCTGGAACACGAAGCCGAGCACCGTGTTGCGTAAGGCGGAGAGGCCGTCATCCGACAGGCCGGAGACGTCGCGGCCCAGGAGCTTGTACGTGCCAGCAGTGGGGGAGTCGAGCAGGCCCATAAGGTGCAAAAGCGTGCTCTTGCCTGAGCCGGAGGTGCCCTGCAGGGCCACGAACTCGCCGCTGCGGATGGTCAGGTTGATGCCGGAGAGCACCTCCACGCCCCCCTCGCCCGGATCCGGCTCGTTTTGGCGGCCGTTTCTGCCCTCGTCCCCTCCCGCGGGCTGGGCCGCGCCGCGCCCGAACAGGCGGGCGAACACGCCCGGTCGCTCCTCCGGAGCCAGTATCTGGCGGAAGACCTTGCGGATGCCGCTCAGCTCCACCACGGGCTCGGTCAAGGATTCAGCGGAAGCCTGTGTGGTCATCAGGAGCCCTTCTTGACGCTGGATCCGGTGGGCTTGAGCGCGGGTTTTTCCTCGGCCTTTTTGGTCTCCGCTGGCTTCTCTTGCCCGGAAAGCACGATCTGGGTGGCCACCTCGTCGCCCTCGGCCAAGCCTTCCAGCACCTCGCTCTTCTCCAGGCCCGGCAGACCGAGCTTGGGCGTCACCCAGCGGACGCCGCCGGGCTGGGTCTTGTCCACCACGAATACGGTCTGCTGGCCCGCCACCCATTTGAGGGCCTGGTTGGGCACGGTGAGAACGCCCTCGCGCGTGTCCACCACGATGCTGCACTGGGTCGTCATTTCCGGCCGCAGGAACTGTGCCTCCTCGCGGTCCAGGGTGACGAGGGCCTTGTAGTATACGATGTTGTCCCGGATCTCCGGGTCGGGGTACACGCGGTCGACCGCGCCTTTGAAGATGCGGCCCGGCTGAGAATCCACGCGGAACTCCACGGGCAGCTCCCTGCGCACGCGGCCCACGTCGGTCTCGTCCACGTAGATCCACATCTCCAGGCGCGCGGGGTCGAGCACGGTGACGAGGTTCGCCACCTGCAGGCCAGCCACCACGGTCTCACCCTCCTGGGCCGTTACCTGGGAGACCACGCCGTCGATGGGGCTGACGATCTTGGTGTAGGAGATGCGCACGTCGAGGGTGGCCCGCGCCGCGCGCGCGGCTTCGGCATCGGCCTTGGCCACGCGGTTGTTCTGCAAGGCCTCGTCGAGGGTGCTTTGGGCCTCCAGCCCCTGGCGCACCAGGGACTGGTGCCGGGGCAGATTCACGGATTCGTACCCGGCCTTGGCCTCGGCGAGCTTAATCTTGGCCGCGGCCTCGGCGCGCTGGGCCAAAAGCTCGCGGGCGTCGATCTCGGCCACCACCTGGCCTTTTTTCACGGGGTCGCCCACGCGCACGAACACGCGAGAAATGGCCCCTGTGGCCTGCGCACCAATCTTCACACTGGCGCCGACCTGGGCCTTGATGATGCCCGTGGCTTCCAGTTCGCGGCGCACGGAGCCCCGTTCCACGCGTGCTGTGGCCAGCACCTTGGTCTCTTGGTCGGCGCGGTTCTTTTTCACGAAATAATAGCCCCCGCCCGCTAGCAGCAGAAGGCAAAGGGTCAAGGAAATCAGTTTTTTTCGCGTCATGGTGTTGTCATCCGCATCCGCGCGGGTGCTTCCAGGCCTTGGCCCGGATGTGGGCTCGGCGACGGGAGGGGGTTCCTCCGGCCGGCCGGCGGCTCGGCGTTTCCTTTACGACGAAAGCCCGCCGCTGTCCAAGCCGCCCGGTCGTCATTGCACCTGGGTGGTGACCTTGAGGCCGTACTTCTCAATCTTGGCGATGAGCGTGGGCCGCGAAAGGCCGAGCAGCTTGGCCGCGCGGGTGCGGTTGCCTCCGGTGATCTCCAGGGCCTCGGCGATGGTGTCTCTGGCTACCGCGTCCAGCACGTGCTCGAAGGCCGCGTTGCCCGCCTCGTCCATCAGCGCATGGCGGATGAACGCGCGGAGGGGGGCGTCGCCTCCGGCCTGCGCGGCTTCCTGCGCGCCGCGCGGATCCGTGTTTCTGTCCGCTCCGGGGCTGGCGTCGCGCCGCGTTCCGATGGCCTGGCGCATCTCTTCTGGGTCGATGGGACAGCCGCGTGAGAAGATCAGGGCCTTTTTCAGCACGTTGCCCAACTCGCGCACGTTGCCGGGCCAGGGATGGGCGGTCAGCATGTCCAGGGCCTCCGGCGTCAGACCGGGGTTCTGCATGTCCAGCTCGCGCGCCAGGCGCGAAAGGAAATGCGCGGCCAGGAGGGACACGTCGCCCTCCCGCTCCCGCAGGTGCGGCAGGGTCACGGTGACCACTTTGAGGCGGTAGTACAGGTCCTCGCGCAGGCGGCCCTCGGCCACGGCGGCCTCCATGTCGCGGTTGGTGGCCGCCAGGATGCGCACGTCCACGGGGATGGTTTCGCGTCCGCCCAGGCGCTCAATCTGCTTTTCCTGCAGCAGGCGCAGAATCTTGGCCTGCACGTTCATGGGCATGTCGCCGATTTCGTCCAGAAAGATGGTGCCGCGCTGGGCCTGCTCGATTTTGCCCACGCGGCGTGAACCCGCCCCGGTGAAGGCGCCCTTCTCATAGCCGAAGAGCTCACTCTCCAGGAGCGTGTCCGGGATGGCCACGCAGTTGATAACCACGAAGGGCTTGTCCGCGCGGCTGCCGTGCTGCCACAGGGCGCGCGCCACCAGCTCCTTGCCCGTCCCGGACTCGCCCCGGATGAGCACCAGGGCGTCCGTGGGCGCGGCGCGGCCGATGGCCTTGAAGACGTCCTGCATGGCGCGGCTGCGGCCCACCAGGGCATCGCCGCTGTCGTCGCCGCCGTCCTCGCTGTCTTCCGGGGCGATGGCCACGCGGGCCCGGGTGAGTCGTCCGGCGGTCAGCGCCTGCCCGATGAGCCGCAGGATGTCCGGGACGTCAAAGGGTTTCAGGATGTAGTCAAAGGCGCCGAGCTTCGTGGCCTCAATGGCCGTCTCCGTGCCGCCGTAGGCGGTCATGATGACCACGGGCAGACCGGGGCAGGCGGCGCGCATCTGCTGCATGGCCTGGATGCCGGTGATGCCGGGCATGCGCACGTCCATGATGACCAAGTCCGGAGGCAGGCTCTTGACGGCCTCGACCCCGGCCTCGCCGCAGGCGGCCGCGCGTATCTCGAAGCCTTCGCTCTCCAGGATTTTGCCGAAACTTTGGCGTAGCTGGGCGTCGTCGTCCACGATCAGGATCTGAGCCATAGATTCTCCCTTACGGGCAGCACGAGCACGAAGCTGGCCCCCTGGCCCCGTTCGGCGGGGCGGATGTGGATGTAGCCGCCGTGTTCCTCCATGATGCGCTTGGCGATGGCGAGCCCTAGGCCGGTGCCCTCCTCCTTGGTGCTGAAAAAAGGCTGGAAGACTCGGTCCTGGATGTCCTGTGGGATGCCGGGGCCGGAGTCCGTGATGCGCACAATGGCCACGCGGCCCAGAGGGTCCATGAACCCGCTCTCCTCGCCGATTTTGATGCGCCCGTTCTCGCCCATGGCGTCGCAGGCGTTCAGGATGAGGTTCACGAGCACTTCCTTGAGCTGCTCCGGGTCCGCATTCACCTGGGGCAGGGGCTGCTCGCGCAGCAGGCGCACGTCCACGCCATAGGTCTCCAGGCGGTGCTTCAGGAGCACCAGGGTCATGTCCACCACGTCGGACGGGCTGACGGGCTGGAGCTTGGGCTTGGGCGGGCGCGAAAATTCCAGGAAGTTGCGCACGATGGTGTCCAGATGGCGTATTTCCTCGCTGATGACCTCGAAGTCCTCGCGCTGGGCGGGGGAAAGGTCCAGGCTGCGTTCCAGCGAGAACAGGCGCATCTTCACGCTGGTGAGCGGATTGCGCACGCTGTGGGCCACGCCCGCCGCCAGCTGGCCCACCAGGGCCAGTTTTTCGGCCTGCACGAGATGTTCGCGCGATTCCTTGAGCAGGGCCTGGGTCTCATCCACGTCGCGCAGAAGCCCGGCCACCAGCTCGCCCACGGCGCGCACCTCGTTGGAGTCGTCGCCAGGCTCGTCCGCTGCGCCCGCGCCCTCCGCTATGGCCGTCTCACCGTGCTTTCCGGTGGCAAAGGCCGCGCCCACAGCCAGACGCCGGATGGGGCCCAGTACTTGGCGCAGCAGCACCCAGCCGAGCAGCAGACCGAGCAGGGCGCCCGCCGGGATGACGAACAGCGAGGCCGTGGTGACCGCGCGCGCCAACGAGCGCATGGCCGAAACGCCCAGATCCGCGTCGCGGGTGTGCAGGTTGAAAAGCTTGCGGGCGGCTTCCTGCGCCGCTTGGCGGTGCCGGGCGGCCACGGCCGCCAGCTGCGCCCCCTGGCCGGGCCGGCTGTCCACCAGCTGGTGCAGCGCCTTGGCCTGGGCGCTGAAGCCCGTGTCCATGTGGGAGATGATGTCGCGCCCGGCCTCCATGGGCTCGGAGGCGCGCACCTTCTGTAGTGAGAGCGTGATGCTCGCCTCGCGGTTCCTGAAGTCCTTGAAGCGCACCGGGTCCTGGCGCGCGGCCAGGGCGTCGGCCTCCAGGCCGGAGAGCTGTTCGGAGAGCGAAAGCGCGCCCACCTGCTGGTTCAGGTTCACCTGGCGCAGGATGTCCGTGGCGTAAAGGTAGTGCTGGGCCAGCCAGTAGGTCGCCGTGGCCCCGGCACAGGCGCAGATGGTAAGCCCCGCGAGCAGCGCGAACACCCGCCCGCGCAGCGAGGGCTGCACGCTCATGGCCAATCGTCGGAGCGCGGTGGTCATGCCCTTCTCCTCCTTATGTCAGCATAGCCCATGCCGGGCCGCTTGTCAGCCGCGCCCGCCGGCCCAGGTTCCATCAACCGGAAGCCATCCCTTTTCTCCTATGGTCCCCTCAATCGAAAGGGCCAGGGACGCGAACGCGTCCCTGGCCCTTTCGATTGATACGAGGCGGGGGCTTTTTTTACCCGCCGCACTTGGTGTAGCCGCATTGCTTGCAGCAGTGGCAGCCTTCCTCAAAGGTCAGCGGCTCGCCGCATTCGGGGCAGCTTTCCTTGCCCAGGGCGTTGGCGTGGGCGTTGGCGTGTTTTTCGCCGGTCATGTAACGGTTTTCCAGCACCCAGGCCACGGCGTCGGGAATGGACTGCAGCAGGATCTTTTTCTGGAATTTGGGGTGCTCGCCGCCGATGCCCTTGAGCTGTTCCACAATGTCGCGAACTTCGACGCCGGAGCGCAGGGCCAGGGAGACGAGGCGCCCGATGGCCTCGGCCTTGGCGGTGATGGACTTGCCGGACTTGCCGATGGTGGCGAAGACCTCGAAGGGTTTGCCATCCTGCTCATTGATGGTCAGGTAGAGCGCGCCCAGGCCGGTATCGACCTTCTGGGTGAAGCCGTACACGATGTCCGGGCGCTTGCGCACCACGGTTTTGCCTTCGGCCTCGTCCTTTTTTTTCTCCTGGCCGTCGCCGGTGCACAAAACCTGGGAGGCCTTGCAGCCGTCGCGGTACACGGTGACGCCCTTGCAGCCGTACTCGTAGGCTTTCCAGTAGATGTCCCAGATGTCTTCCTGGCTGGCGGAATTGGGCAGGTTCACAGTCTTGGAAACGGCGTTGTCCGTACATTTTTGGAACGCGGCCTGCATTTTGAGGTGCCAGATCGGCTCGATGTCCATGGCGGTGACGAACACGCGGCGAATGTCTTCCGGCAGGTAGTCCATCTTTTGGATGCTGCCGCCCTTGGCGACCTCCTCCATGAGCTTGGGGCTGTATGCCTCGGCCTTCTTGAGGGCGTCCTCGAAGTAGGGGTTCACCTCCACCAGCTTATCGCCGTCCATGACGTTGCGCACGAAGGACAGGGCGAACAGCGGCTCAATGCCGGAAGAGCAACCCGCGATGATGGAGAGCGTGCCCGTGGGCGCGATGGTCGTTGTGGTGGCGTTGCGGTAGGGGCCCTGTTTATTGGCGGAGAAGATGCTGCCCTCATAGGCCGGGAAGGGGCCGCGCTCATCGGCCAGAGCCTTTGAGGCGAGCTTGGACTCGTCCTGGATGAAGCACATGAGGCGTTCGGCCAGGGTCACGCCCTCCTGGGAGTTGTAAGCCACGCCGAGTTGGTACAGCAGGTCGGCGAAGCCCATGAGGCCCAGGCCGATCTTGCGGTTGGTGCGCACCATGTCGGTGATCTGCGGCAGGGGGTACACACTGGCCTCAATGACGTTGTCGAGAAAGCGCACGCTCTGGTGGATGACGGTGCGCAGGCTTTCCCAGTCGATGCGGTCGTGGACGGTCTCGTCGTAGAAGGCGGCCAGGTTGATGGAGCCCAGATTGCAGGCCTCGTAGGGCAACAGGGGCTGCTCGCCACAGGGGTTGGTGGCCTCGATCTCGCCCAACTGCGGCGTGGGGTTGTCGCGGTTGATGCGGTCCAGGAAGACCATGCCGGGATCGCCGGATTCCCAGGCCTTCTGCACGAGCATGGTGAAAACCTCGCGAGCCTTCAGGCGCTCACGCACCTCGCCGTTGTTCGGGGCGATGAGCTCGTACTCCTCGTCCTTGTCCACGGCCTGCATGAAGGCCTCGGTGAGCCCCACGGAAAGATTGAAGTTGTTGAGCTCGCCCTCGCGCTCCTTGGCCTTGATGAAGCGCAGGATGTCCGGATGGTCCACGCGCAGGATGCCCATGTTCGCGCCGCGCCGGGTGCCGCCCTGTTTGATCTGCTCGGTGGCGGTGTTGAAGATGCGCAGGAAGGAAAGGGGGCCGGAGGCCACGCCGCCGGTGGAGCCTACGCGGGAGTCCGTGGGGCGTAGGCGCGAGAAGGAGAAGCCCGTGCCGCCGCCGGACTTGTGGATGAGCGCGGCGTGCTTCACGGCGTCAAAGATCTCTTCGATGGAGTCGCCCACGGGCAGCACGAAGCAGGCGGCCAGCTGGCCCAGATCCGTGCCGGCATTCATGAGCGTGGGCGAGTTGGGCAGGAATTTGAAGCTGGTCAGCAGCCCGTAGTATTCCCGCGCCCGCTCGTCCACCTTGCTCTTGCCGCCTTTGAAGTTGGCCTCCTGGGCGGCGATCTTCGCCGCCACGCGCCAGAACAGCTCATTCGGCAGCTCGTAGGGTTTTCCGTCTGGCCCCTTGCGCAGATAGCGGCGGGAAAGCACCACCTTGGCGTTCTCGTTCAGTACGACTTCCGGCAGGTCCGACGGCATGGGAGGCAAAGGAGCAGGGGTCTGGGTCATGGAGGCTTCCTTGGGAATGGGTTTGGTTCCGGTCCGGGGGTGACCCGGATATTTTTTTGGAAAATCGGGCAAGTGCCGATGCTGACTGCGTAGTATCAAGATTCTCTAGAATAATCCATACGCCGGGAACACAGGTATCCCAAGGAGAATCGTAGAAACTCCGCTTGGCGCAAGGGCTCCTGGACCGCCGTTTTTCGCGAATTAGGAAAAATTCTCATCTTGGCTGCTTTCAAAGCCAAGGGCGCGGATGATGCTGTTGGACAGCAGCATGCCCGCACGAGTGAGCCGCAGGCGCTCTGGCGTGAGGTCCGCCAGACCCGCCTGAACGAGCTGCTCCAGGAGTCCCGCATGGGTGGAGCGCAGGTCCTGCCCGGTGCGGGTCTGGTGCGCGTCCAGGCCCAGGCCGTCTGCGGTGCGCAGCGCCAGCATGAGCGCTTCTTGCGCGCACACGGCCGCGCTGAGTTCCTCGCGGCCTCCCTGCCCCGCCCGACCGGAGAGCACCAGAGCCTCCCAGGCGTCAAGGTCCGCCGGATTGGCCCAGCGCAGCGTCCGGACCTCGCAGGTCAGGGTGGACACCGCCGCCGGGCCGAAGCCCAGCACGTCGCGCCCCTGCCAGCAGGCCAGATTGTGGCGGCACCGTCTTCCCGGCTTGGCGAAATTGGAAATCTCATAGTGCTCGTACCCGGCGTCCGCGAGGAGCTCCGCCCCGCTCAGGAACATTTCGGCCTGGGCGTCGTCGTCCGGCAGGGCGGCGAGGGCGGCGGCGTCTCGGGAAAGGGGAGTGCCCGGCTCAATGGTCAATCCGTAGCAGGACAGGTGCTCAGGCCCCAGGGCCACGGCCTGGCGCAGGGTTTCGAGCCAGTGTTCCGGCGTCTGCCCGGGCAGGCCGAAGATGAGGTCCAGGCCGATGTTCGTGAATCCGGCCTGGCGCGCGTCGCGGAAGGCGCGCGCGGCCTGGCGCGCGTCGTGCGCGCGGCCCAGGGCGGCCAGGGCGCGGTCGTCCAGGCTCTGCACGCCCAGGCTCAGGCGGTTCACGCCAAGCGTCCGCGCAGCGCGCAGCAGCTCCGGCGCGGCCGAGTCCGGGTTGGCCTCCAGGGTGATCTCGGCGTCCGGGGCGAGGGGGAAACGTTGGCTAAGGGCAGCCATAACGTGCGCCAGCCCCTCCGTGCCGAGGAGACTCGGCGTGCCGCCGCCGAAAAACAGGCTGGGGGCGGGGCCCAGCGCCAGCGCGGTGCCGAAGGCTTGGGCCTGCTGGTCCATTTCAGCCTCAAGCGCCGCGAGGTAGCGGGAAAGGACCGCTGGGGCCGGGCCAGCTGGACCCGTGGCCGCGGAATAGAACGCGCAGTAGCGGCACTTGGCCCGGCAGAAGGGCGTATGCACATAAAGGGTGGGCGACTGGCGCATGGCCTAACGGATGTATCTGCGCGCGCCCAGGTAGCGTTTGGACCAGTACGCGTCGTCCATGTTCGCCTCGGAGATGCCCCGGCCGGGCCTGGGACTGTGGACGAATACGCCGTCCGCCATGTAGATGCCCACATGCCAGCGACCACGCCGGTTGATCTTGTAGAAAACCAGGTCGCCGGGCCGGAGCGCGCTGCGATGGATCGGCGTTCCTTCGGCGTATTGCTCGGCCGCGCTGCGCGGCAGGTTGACGCCATGCTGGCGGAAGGTCCATTGGGTGAAGCCGGAGCAGTCGAACCCGGTGCCGGGGGAGCTGCCCGCGCGACGATAGCGGCGGCCTTTCTGGGTCAGGCCGGTGCGCACCACGTCCAGGCCCAGAGAGGGCGGCAGCTTGGAAAGGCGTTCCAGGCGGGCCTCCACCTCCAGGTCGTCCAGGGTGGGGAATTCGGGGATGTCGGTGGCCTTTGGCGGGGCCTCGGCCAGGCCAGGGAGGCGCAGGGTGCCGGTTCGCCCAGGGGGCGTCAGGGGCACCTTGCCGGGCAGGGGGCCGGGCAGTTCCTGCAATGGGGCGATGGGAGAGCGCTCCCCTCCTGGCAGATGCTGTTCCGCCAGCAGGCCGGAGTTTTCGGCGCTGATGGGATCGGGGTCCGTGCCCGAATGCGCGGGCAAGCTGGCGAGCGGTGCGCAGGCGGTTGAAAAAAGCAACCCGGACAGGAGGCCAAGGATGCGGATGGTCCGGAACGTCCGGCCCGAGGTTGTTCGCTTGCGGGCGGAGCGCCCGCGTGTGGATTTTATCACGATTCTGATGGTGCTCCTTGGGGCCGTCCGGGTCGGGGGGCTGATCCGCCACAAGGCGGGGACGTGGAAGGCCAAATGCCGGGGTCCGGTTCGCGGGCCCGCCAGGATGCGGCGGGCGAGAGGGAAGAGGCGTCACCGGAGCACGGTTCGGGACCCTATAGCCCAATTTCACCCTCCGCGCCAAGCGAAAAAGCGCATCCCACCGCGCGCGCGTTTGCCCGCCCGCGTTCAGCGCCGCGCCACCGGCACCTCTTGACCGAAGTCTTGCTGCCCGCTATCGAAAAGCAAGAATGCTTTGCAGCGCAGGATGTTCCTTGACGCATCGGCAAGTGCCGATTGCAGTTCTCGGCCAGAGGTGGGGGGTACCGCAATGACCGCACAAACTTACACACATCGGGATCTGGCCAAAGAGCTTGGGGTCTCCGAAACCACCATCAAGAGCTACCGCGCCAAATTCCCCACGTTCCTGCCCGTGGCCCGGGAAGGCAAGCCCGTGCGCCTGCATCCGGAGTCGCTCGCCGTGTGCCGCCGCATCCGTGATCTCTTCGCGGATGGGTTATCGATACTGCAAGCCATAAAGGTACTCCGAGCTGAATTTAAAGAGTATCCACAGAATCGACGCTTATCGGTAGCGCAATCGAGGCGGGGCGGGTTTGCGTCCGTCCCGCTGGATGCAAGAGCCCCGAGTGGCGGCGATTCGGCTCTGGTCGAGCGCATCGAGGCCTTGACGAAAAGCCAGACCCAGGCCCGCGAGCGCATGGAGAAGTTGGAGGCGGAGGTGCGCAATCTGGCCACTCTTGAAGCCGCCTCCAAGGCCCTGGTCGCGGAGCTGGTGGCAGAGTTGCGCGCCGCCCGCGTCATGGCGCCGCCCGCGCCCCTCAACTTGAAGACGGTCGCCGAGTCCGTGCCGCCACCCGCCCCTGGCCCGCTGCCGGGTCAACCAGCGGACCAGGCAATGGAGCCAGCAACGGACCCGCAGGCCCCCACCGTGCTCACCGCCCACAAGATTGTCAGCGTGCATGGCGAGGCTGGCTCTGTGGCCTCCTATGCCCTGGCGCGCGAGCCGGAGCCGACGCCGCTGTTCCCCGAGCCGGAGTCGCCACCCCCGGCTTTTCTAGCCTTGCCCGCGGTTATCTTGTCTGATCGGGGCGATTTTCTGGGCCTGCCCGGCGGCCAGAGTGTGAGCCGCCTGGTGGAGGTACTCTCACCCGAGGGCGCCGCCGTGGCTTGGCTCAAAGAGGGCCCCGATGCCTGGACCTGTGCCATCCCCCTGGGGCGCGCCCAGAACCGCGAGATACTTTTCGAGCGCACGACCACCCCGCGTGGCAATCTCGTGGGGCACATCCGGCGCATGCGTATCAATGAATCGGAAGCCACCCAGGTGCAGCTGCAGGAGATTTTCCGCCAGCTGCGCGACCAGATGGCCTGACCCCTCCCCCAAACAGTAAAGGAGTTTCCATGCGGCGCGTCTGCGTTTTTCTCGGTTCAAATCCCGGTAATAGGCCGGATTATCTCGTCGCGGCAAAGGCCATGGGCGCGGAACTGGCGCGGCGTGGCCTGACCACGGTCTATGGCGGATCCAACGTCGGGCTCATGGGCGCGCTGGCCGATGCCGCCCTTGGGGCGGGCGGTCAGGTTATCGGCATCATCCCCGAAGCCCTGCGCCAGAAGGAGATCGCCCACACTGGTTTGACGGAGCTGCACGTTGTGGCCTCCATGCACGAACGCAAGGCGCTCATGGCCGAACTGTCCGACGGTTTTATTGCTTTGCCGGGCGGCATGGGCACCCTGGAGGAGCTGTGCGAGGTCCTCACCTGGGCGCAGCTCGGCTTCCACAAGAAGCCTTGCGGGCTGCTGGACGTCGGGGGCTATTACGCCTCGCTTGGCGCCTTTTTTGACAACGCCGTGGCTCAGGGCTTCGTCAATCCCGCCCATCGCGCCATGCTGCTCACTGATTCCACGCCTGCGGCGCTCCTCGACCAGTTCGGAGGCTATGTGGCCCCGGTGGTCAATAAGTGGATCGAACGGCCTCAGGCCCTGTGATGTGGTAAGGCGCATCGCGGCGTTGTGCGCCGTGGGCGAACCGGAAAGCGCCGGAGGTCTGCTTTGTTGCGCCGTGCCCGATGTGATCCCCCGTGACGGAAGACGATTTTGCCGTGCGTTTGGCCTCGCAAGGCCGCGATCACCAAGCCTGGCCGCATTCCGCTGGACGACATCTTGGGCATGGTGCCGGGGGGGCGCCACCACGGGTCCGCGCGTTTTGCTCTTGTGGCTGTGCCCAGCGGGCAGGGTGAATTTTCCGTGGCACCGATTCTGCATTCAGCTGGCATCGTTCTCGCGGACCGTGTGGGCAGCTCACCGGACCCGGAAAAATTTTGTTCGTATGCGAGTCGGATGGAGTGTGCGCCATCAAGCGGGTGGCTTTCCCAGCCGTTGATGGTGCCGTTGGACTGGTTGTTGATTCCGTGAACCCGGGGGAAACCCTCCCTGCATGCACCGCCTGGGCCGCGACCACAGCGGCGAATTGTCCAGGATCTCGGCGGCGTGTCCTCTTGGTTTGAACAACATGGCCAGGGCCTGGGCTTTCGGACGGCCGGGAGAAAAAGCTGGATTTTTCTGATAGTAGCGGCTACTTGTACCCAGTGTTACCTATACGTTGGCGAGGTGCGGTATGAAATGGTTCTCTAAAATATTTTCCGAGTCGGCGGAGCAAGACAATACCTCTGGTGAATTGAACGCCTTCCTCGGCGTGGGCACGAAGTTCACCGGCCATTTGTCCTTTGAGGGCTCGGTGCGGATTGACGGACATTTTCAGGGCACCATCGCCGCGACCGGCACCCTCATCCTCGGCCGGGAGGCCTTGGTGAAGGGGGAAGTGGAGGTGGCCAGTCTGAACGTAAACGGCACGTTCATCGGCACCGTCCGCGCCAGCCGCCACGCGCATCTGCACGAACACTGCGTGTTCGACGGGCATATCATCACCCCGCAGCTCAGCATGGACCAGGGCGCGGTGTTGAACGGCGCCATTGAGATGCCTAATCCACGCCCGCGCCATGAGCTTGCGGATGCCAAGGAAGAAATGCCTCTGTTGCCCACCTCTGGAGCTCGGTGTGCCGTTAGCGACGGTGTGTCTGGCGCCCCGGAGGCCGAGGACCTGCATTAGCCTTCGTGCCATTCCCTGGCGCAACATAAAGCCCCCCGTCTCCAAGCTGGTGACGTGGGGCTTTATACGTTGGGCCGGACGGCCGCTAGTTGTTCAACGTGGACTCGGGCGTGTCCGCAGGCTGCTCCGGCGCTGAACCGGGTTCCCTGCTGATGATTACCGCGGGCTCATCCGCGGGCGCGGGCTTCACGGTGCCCGCCGGCTGTGTCGCTGGTTGGGCTGCCGGCTGGACTGCTGGTTGGACTGCCGGTTGGGCCGCCGCGCCGACGTCCGCTCCGCCGCTCCGCCGCGACTTGAATTCCGCCACGGTCTTCTCCTTTGCCGCTACGCGTTGGGTCCAGTCGCGCACGAAAAGGATGGCCTGGCCGATCTTGGTCTTATACCCGTTGCGCTCGTTCTCGTTCTTGGCGCGGTCGGACTGAAGGCCGGCCAAAATCTTGTTGTTGTCCTTGGCTAGGCCAAGGTTGTTGGCAATGATGGCTTCCATCTTGGCGATGTCGAGGGTGATCTCCGCCGCGCGGGCCTGGGATTTGGCGAGCTTGGTATTCAGGCCGGCCAAGTCGTCCTGCTTGTCGGCCAGCTCCTCTTTGAGCTTCGCCAGTTCGACGTCCTGGTTGGCGCAGGCCAATTCATAATCGGCAGCGTTGATGGCCGCGCGTTTGTCCTGGGGCACCTGGGCCGCCAGCTTCGCGTCCACGGGGGAGCCGAACAGCCCGCCCAGGTTGAAGGCTTGCGCATCTGGCGCAGACAAGAGCAGGCTGGCCAGAAGAAAAGCGGAGACAAGAGGTTTGACGAAGCGGCTGGGCATGAGGGCCTCCCGGTTCAGAGGGTGCTGATATGCTTCAGGCTAGCGGAAAGCGCGGAGCAAGGCAACGGCCTCAGCGAGCGGCAGCCAAGAGGGCTTTCTTGACCTCGTCCATGCGCACGGGGTCCCGAAGCTTGAGCCCCTCGTCGGTGCGCAGGTAGAAGACGTCGTGGATGCGCCCGGCGCTGGTGGCGATGCGCGCCAGATGGATGCGCAGGTGCTGCGCGCTCAAGCTGAGGGCCAGGTCGTGCAACAGGCCCAGCCGGTCAGGCGCGGCCACTTCAATCACGGTGTAGAAGTCGCTGACGTCATTGTCCACGCGGATCTTGCGCCGGCTCTTGGGCGCGCGCGAGGGCAGGTTGAGCGGGGAAGTGCGCTTCTGCTCCAAGCGGTATTCCAGGGAAAGCTTGCCGGTGAGAGCGTAGGAGACCGCGCGGCGCACACGCTGCCAAAGATCCTCAAGATACAGACCCTCGGCGGGCTCCTGCACCAGGAATACGTCCACCGCCAGATTGCCGCCGCCGTTGCCCGGTCCGCCGTTCCAGGTCAGCACCTCGGCGGAAAGGATGTTCAGGTCGTGCAGGGCCAGCACCCCGGCCATGGCTGCGAACAGCCCTGGCTGGTCCAGGGCGGCGAGGCTGACCTGGAACGCCTTGCCCTTCACGGACACCGCGTCGATTTCCACCACGCCAATGCCCGCCTTGCCCGTCGGCTTGCGCACCATGTCCTCGTCCAGAGCCGCCTGGAAACATTTGGCCAGATGCATGTGCCGGACGATGGTCGGCGCGTCGAGCACGAGCAGCGCGCGTGCGGGCATGCGTTCCAGGCAGCGCTCGGCATACTCCGCGCTCAAGGGCGGTTCCTGGCCCTCCAGCCCGGTGAAGGGCTTTGCCGCAAGGGCCAGGGCCGCTTCGCGCACGTGGCGGCTTTTGTCCACGGCGTGGGGCGCGGCCAGCGGGCCATCGGTCAGCAGTCGGCGCGCCTTGCGCGTGAGCTCGTCAAACAGCGAGGCTGTCCAGGGATTCCAGGCGCGGGGCCCGGTGGACTGGCTGTCCGCCACGGCGAGCAGGTGCAGCATGTCCAGTCGTTCCACGCTGCCGCAGAGCTCGGCCAGACCCACGGCCACGGACTCGTCGGCCAGGTCGCGCCGGGTGGCAATCTTTGGGATGACCAGATGCTGCTTCACCAGAAAAGCCACATCATCCCGGGTGGCCTTGTTTGCGCCCAGGCGGCGCAGGATCGTCTCCGCAAGGGCTGCGCCCGTGCTGGAATGGTCGCGGTCGGGCTTGGCCAGGTCGTGGCAGAAGGCCGCCAGGAGCAGGCGGTCAAAATTTGGCAGGCTTCCAGCGCGCTCGCGCAGCTCTGGCAAGATGTCCCCGGCCTCCGCGGCGCCCTGGGGTTCCGGCAGCATGGTGGCCAGCGCCCGCACCACCTCCAGGGTGTGCTTGCCCACGGGATGGATATGGAAGTCGTCGAACTGGACGAGGTGCTCCACCGGGCTGAATTCCGGCACCAGCGCACTCATGAGCCCGGTGTCGAGCATGGACTGCAGCGCCGTGGCCACTGCGGGCGTGATGTCCGGCTCCTGCGGCTGCGCCTCGCCGGGGACGGGCGCTGGGGCGAAGAGGCGTTTGATGACCTTCGCCAGGCCGCCGGGCTTGGGCTTGGCGGGCGCGGCCTGCGGCGGAGAGCTCTCCGTGGGCTGACCCGAGGCGCGGAAGATCTCCAGCAACGCGGGTAAAATGCCTGGAAGCTTGGAGAAGGCCGCGCGGCGCTCCGGTACGGCCAGTGCGGCGCGGGTGGCGCGCTGGGCGGAGAAGCACACGGGCCGGGCCTGGCGCGCGGCGGCGACGTAGAGTTCGAGGATGAGTGCTGCGTCGTTCTGCGCGGTTGCGGGATCGCGTAGAGCCATGCCTGTGGGGCCGCAGTAAATGGCTTCCGAGGTGCCGCCGGGTGCCAAAGGGCAGGCTTCGGCGTGAGGCGGAAAAGCCTCCAGCCAGCAGGCCTGACGCATGGCGCGGATGCGCGTCATGGACTGGTGCAGGCGCGAGAGGAAGGCCTCCACGGCCAGGCCTGTGTCCATGGCCGCTTCAAGGCCGCCCCGGTCATCATCTGGCTCGGCTCCGGTGAAGCCGAGCTGGCGCGCCACCTGGGGCTGGAAATCGAAATTCAGGCGGTCGGTCTTGCGTTTCGCCGTCAGGTGCAGGGCCGTGCGCGCAGCGAGCACAAAGCGGTAGTCCGCCTGGAGCAGGGCCAGGTCCGCCGTGGTGAAGGGGGCGGACGGGCCGTTGCGCAGGGCCGGGTCCACACTCAAGAGCCAGTGGATTTGATGCACATCGCGCAGGCCGCCCAGGCCATTCTTCAGGTCCGGCTCCAAGAGGCCGCTGGAGTCGCCGTACTCCGCGCGCCGACCGGCATTGTGCGTCAGCACCCACTGGCCAAACACGCCCACGTAGCCCTTGAGCACCTGGGCGGAAAACTCGTGCAGCAGCTTCGACACCAATCCTTCGTCGCCAGCGATGCGCCTGGTGTCCAAGAGGGAGGTGAGCACCTGGGTGTCCTCCCGCGCCAGACGCAGACAATCGTCCAGAGCACGCACGCCGTGGCCCAGGTCCAGGCCCAGATCCCACAGGGGGTGGAAAAGCCCGCGCGATAGTTCATCCGCGATCTTTGGGATGGCGCCGTCGTAGAGCACCAGCACGTCCACGTCCGAGGCCGGGCAGAGCTCGCCACGGCCATAGCCGCCCACGGCGATGAGCGCAAAGGTGGTGGAGAGGAGTTCCGGGGACTGCGTGCCGAGTTCTTCCAGCCGGTCACGGAAATAGGTGTCCATGAGGACCGAGCTGGCTTCGGGATAGCCGTCGAGCGCGGCGGTCCCTGCGGCGTCGGCCAGGGCGAGACGGCCCTGCCGCAGCCGTTGGGCGGCTGGCGGCAGGGCCGGAATGTTCGTCTGCGTGTCGTCCATGGGGGAGGACGCTTGAAGCTGGGCTAAACGGCGGCGTCGCCGGTTTCGCCAGTGCGGATGCGCACCACTTCCTCAACGGGGATGACGAAGATCTTGCCGTCGCCCACCTGCCCGGTGCGGGCGGCCTTGGTGGCGGCGGCGATGACGTCGGCCACGCGGGCGTCCTCCACCACGACTTCGATCTTTACCTTGACGACGAAGTCAACTTGGTACTCCGCGCCACGATAGACTTCCTTGTGCCCGCCCTGGCGTCCGAAGCCCTTGACCTCGCTCACGGTCATGCCCTTGATGCCGATTTCCGACAGGCCGGCCTTGATGTCGTCGAGCTTGAAGGTGCGGGTAATGATTTCAACTTTCTTCATGAGAGACTCTCCTTGGCGGTCCGACTACGCCTGGTAGCCGGTCTCGTTGTGCTGGGACAGGTCAAGACCACGGTCTTCCTCGTCCGCGCTGGCGCGCAGGCCGATGGTGGCGTCCACCAGCTTGAACAGGATCAGGCTCGCGGTGAAGCAGAAGGCCCAGGTGGCGGCCACGGAAGCCAACTGTATCCAAAGCTGCGACGGATTGCCATAGAAAAGCCCGGTGGCTTTGTTGATACTGGCGAAGAGGCCGGTGGCGATGGCGCCCCAGGTGCCGCCCACGCCATGCACTCCCACAACGTCCAGAGAGTCGTCATAACCGAACTTGTTCTTAAGAATGACGGCCAGGAAGCAGAAAACGCCGCCGCCCAAGCCGATCAGAATGGCGGGCATGGGCGTGACGAAACCGGCGGCCGGGGTGATGGCCACCAGGCCCGCCACCGCGCCGGAGGCGGCGCCGAGAGTCGTGGCCTTGCCGGAATGCCGCCATTCCATAAAGATCCAGGCCAGAGCGGCCGCGGCGGCGGCCAGATGCGTGGTGACGAAGGCGTTGGCGGCGAAGCCATCGGCCGCGAGCGCGCTGCCCGCGTTGAAGCCGAACCAGCCGAACCACAAAATGGCCGCGCCGAGCACGGTCATGGGCAGGTTGTGCGGGATGAAGGGCATGTGTCCGTAGCCCTTCCGCTTACCCATGACCACGGTGGCGGCGAGGGCCGCGGCAGCGGAGCTCATGTGCACCACGGCGCCGCCCGCGAAGTCGAGCGCACCCATCTGGGCCATCCAGCCCTTGCCCCAGACCCAGTGGGCCATGGGCGCGTACACCAAGAAGATCCACAGGGTGGTGAACACCAAAAAGCCGCCGAAACGCATGCGTTCGGCAAAGGCGCCGGTGATGAGCGCGGGCGTGATGACCGCGAACATGCACTGGTAGATCATGAAGGCCAAATGCGGGATGTTGCTCACCGGAGCGCCGGTGGCGTCCATGCCCACGCCGTTCAAAAACAAGAAGTCGAGGTTGCCGATGATGCCGCCAATGTCCTTGCCGAAGGCCAGGGTGTACCCGGCCACGGCCCAGAGGATGGACACAAGGCCGAGCAGGATGAAGCTTTGCATGATGGTCGCCAGCACGTTTTTGCTGCGCACCATGCCGCCGTAAAACAGACCGAGGCCCGGGGTCATGAACATGACCAGGGCCGCGCAGATGAGTACAAATGCAGTATCCGCCGCATTCATTTGAGAGAACCTCCCGTGCGAGTTTCGTCACAATCCCCTGGACATGGCCAGCCATGCCCAGGCAACGCCTTCACATTAATGTCAATGCTAACAAAAAAAGAAATAATTCCGTAAAAACAAGTCGTCTCCATAACATCGCGGCGGAATAGGGGTTTTCAACCGTTTTGTTTGGCGACCTCCCCGCAGGTTCAGACACATTTGTTATTACAATTGCGTTTTCGTTGGCGAGGTTCAGAAAAGAAGCAAAAGCCGGGCCAAAAGCGTATGCTATTTTTAAACAGCACGAATAACATTATTATTTTAAATCGAAGCTTCATATTTGAATCATGGCTGGTCGCAAAGATGGAAAATTTCTAAAATATGTATTCAAATTTGTTAATTTGGTTTTTAAAAGAGAAGGCCGGGCGCGGAGATTGCTCCGGCCCGGCCAAGGTCCTTCTCCGGACCCTCAACTAAACGTCTGTATGTGTGTGGAGTCAGCTCGGCATGGCCGTGACCACGGCCACGGCCTTGAGGCCCCGCTTTTCGCCCGTGAAGCCCAGCCCCTCCTCCGTGGTGGCCTTGACGTTTACGCTGTCAACCGGGAGCTCCAGCAACTGCGCCACCTGCGCGGCGATGCGCCCCTTGTGGGCCGCGAGTTTCGGGGTCTGCGCCACCACGGTCAGGTCCGCATGCACGGGCCGGAAGCCCGCGAGACGTACACGGCGCAAGGCCTCGGTGACGAATACCGCGCTCGGCATGTTCTCGAAAGCCGCATCCGTGTCCGGAAAAAGCTGGCCGATGTCGCCCGCGCAGGCGATGCCCAGGAGCGCATCGGTCAATGCGTGCAGGAGCACATCGCCGTCCGAGTGCGCGATGACCTGGGGCGCGCCGGGAATGGCCACGCCGCCGAGGATCATGGGCCGGGCCTTGGCATGAACCTCGTCCCGGGCCAGGTAGCGATGCACGTCATAGCCCCAGGCCGTGCGTGGCGCGGCGGTCATTGCGGGCCGCAACAAGTCCAGATCCGCGGGATTGGTGATCTTCACGTTGGCCTCCTCGCCCAGCGTCATGCACACGGGGTGGCCGGCGCGTTCCATAAGTCCGGCGTCGTCCGTGACCTCCCAACCCTCAGCCTCGGCGCGTTCATGAGCGGCCAAAAGCGCTGTAAGGCCGAAGCCCTGCGGGGTTTGCACTGCGCGCAGACGCGCACGCTCCGGGGTATCTACAACAACGTTGTTGTGGTCGATGCGCTTGATGGTGTCCGTAACGGCCAAGCCAGGGACCACGGCCACGGCGCCCGCCTCCAGGGCCTCCAGCACACGCCGGGCCAGCGCGGCCGTGGCGAAGGGCCGTGCGGCGTCGTGCACCAGCACCTGTGTGCAGTCTTGCGGCAGCTGGGCCAGGCCCAGGCGCACGGAGTCCTGCCGCCGCGTTCCGCCCGCGCAGGTCCGCCAAGGCAAGCTCAAGGGATCTCGGGCGTTGAGCCGCTCCACGGCCTCGGACATGCGCTCCAGGTCCTCGGCCGGAAAGACGAACACCAGGCCCCGTACCGCCTGGATGCGGGCAAAGGTCTGTGCGCTGCGCCAAAACAGCGGCGCGCCGTCAAGTTCAAGGTACTGTTTACGTTGCGGGCCGCCGGACCCAGCGAGAGCCTCGGCCAGGCGCGCGCTGTTGCCCGCCGCGAGAATCATGGCCCAGGTGGAGGATGCGAGCTGCTGAGTGGCGGGCATTCGGGTTTCCTTTGCGGTGCTCGGGAAAAAGCGGCACGAGGGAGGTCTGCCCCCTCATGCCCCTTGGCGAAAATGGGCCGGGGGAGGTGGAACCTCCCCCGGTGTGTCATCAAGAGCCGGAGTCGGACTATAAGCCGGGTTTTGTTCCTGCCCCTTGCGGGGCTGGCGACCGTCATTCCTCTAGGATGGCCGTTACCGGCCACCTCAAGCAACCTACCCGGAGGCAATAGCTGGGCCAGCCTGCCTCCCTATTTGGTCTTGCTCCAGACGGGGTATGCCTAGCCGACCGTGTCGCCACGGCCGCTGGTGGGCTCTTGCCCCACCGTTTCACCCTTACCGGGACGGCCCGAGAGCCGGTCCGGCGGTCTGCTTTCTGTTGCGCTTTCCGGGGATCGCTCCCCCTGGGAGTTACCCAGCGTCCTGCCCATTGGAGCCCGGACTTTCCTCTCCGTCCCTTGCGGGACGCAGCGACGGTCCGTCCAACTCCGGCGTATTGCTATTTCTCTTCGCTGATCGTCGGGGTGTGCTCCACCCAGTACACGATGCGCTGGCAGTTGGGGCAACCCAGGATCTGCTTGCCCTTCTGCAGCTCGTTGTAGGCCTGGGGCGGAATCCTGATGTGGCAGCCGCCGCAGATGCCCTCGGAGACGGGCACGATAACCGGGTGGTCGATGCGCGAGCGGATGAACTCGTAACGGCCCAGGATGGGGGGCGGCACGACCTTGCCGGCCTTGGAGCGGCGCTTGCCCAGGGCGTCCAGGCGGCCATGGGCCTTGCCGATGCGCTCGTCCAGAGTGGCCTTCTTGGCATCGTAGCCTTCCATGAGGCCCTCGATCTCGGTGACGACCTCCTGCATGGCGGCGTTCTGGCGTTCGAACTCCTCCATCACGGCGATGCGCTCCTCTTCGCGCAGGCGGTTCAGCTTCTCCATGGAGTCCATCTCGCGCATCATGGCGTGATATTCCTTGGAGTTGCCAACAGCCATGAGCTTGTTCTTGCTCTTCTTGATCTTGTGGCCGTCGTCCTCGATCTCGCCCTCAAGCCGCTTCTGCTGGCCCTTCAGGATGTCGATCCGTTCCTGAACTTGGCTCTGGCGCTCACGCAGCTGATTCACCTTGGACTCCAGAGCGGTCAGCTCCAGGGGGGCCTCGCGCACCTCGGCCTCAAGGACCATGATTTCATCATCCACGGTCTGCAGGACAACCAACTGCTCGATCTGCTTCTGATACATCGGCACCTCGCTTTATTAGGGCCCGGACCAAGCCCGGACCGGAAACATATTGATTCGCCCCTTGGACGCTCCCCAGGGGCCGGCCTTAGGCCAGCACCCGGAAACGAAAGGGGCTTCTTCCCGCGAAAAAACGCACCTCGACCTTTCGGCCGAAATCCTTTTGCAGCTCCTGGGAGAACAGACGCATCATCTCCTCCTCCAGGATGAAATGCCCAACATCGAGCACCAGGCCGGGGGTCTCCATGGCCGCGTGGTGCTTCACGTCGCCGCAGACGAACACATCCGCTCCGGCCGCAAAGGCCGCCGGGATGAGCGATCCGCCGGAGCCCGTGCAGTAGGCCACGCGGCGCACCGTCTCCGGCCGGGGGCCGCATTCGGCCCAGGCGATGCTCTTCGGTCCGCCCGCGCCCGCGCCGGGGAAGGGCTGCTGGTCCTTGAACAGCGCGCGCTCCAGAAGCTGGGCGAAATTCTCAAAAACCAGGGGCTTGGGCAGGTCGCCCACCTGGCCGAAGCCCACAGCTGCCACCGGGGACTCCAGGCGGCGCACGTAAAAATCAAGCGGCTTGTTGGCGAAGACGCCTTTGAGCTGTTCGCTCACCTCGGGCCAGGCGTGCTCGTCGGTGACGACGCGCAGTTCGCCCGCGGCGCTTTGCGACAGGGCGTGGATGCCGCCCAGTTCCGCCAGGGGCCGGGCCTCGCGCTCGGTAAAGCGCGAGGGGGCCTGAAAGAACACCTCACGCGCCGGAAAACTCTGGCAGGTCTCGATGCTCGCGCAGTTTTCCAGGCGCAGCGCGCGGCCAAGCCAGAAGGCCGGGCCGTCCGGGCGGCAGTCCAAACTGGTGTGCGCGGCATACAGCCAGGCCCCGGCGGGCAAAAAGAGCCGCAGCACGTCCAGGTACTGGCCGGAGGCCGTGGGGGCCTGGGGCTTGAAGTATAAGGGGTGGTGGGTGAGCACCAGATCCGCGCCCCAGGACAGGCATTCGGCCATGCGTTCGGGCGCTGGGTCAAGGGCCACGGCGAGCTTCTTGATCTCCGCGCGCGTGCCCAGGATCTGCACACGCGAGTTGTCCCAGTCGGCGGCGAAGGCTTCGGGAGCCAAAATGCGGATACGGGACAGGGCTTTGTCTGCGTTCATGTGTTCCCCCAAAACGGCAGATGCTCCCGTAGGGATTCCCCCTGGGAGCATCTGCTATCGCCTGCACTGGTCCGGGCGGAAAATTTGGCGGCCTTCGCTTTGGCGCGTTTGGTCAATGTGCGTCCTTGGTGTCGGGCTTCTCTATGCCTGGCTTCTCTGGCCTGTGACCATGTCCGCCGGTCCGCCCTGTGGCTGTCGGCCAGTATCGTCTGGTGGGCCAACCAGGGGTCGAACCTGGGACCATCCGGTTATGAGCCGGGGGCTCTACCAACTGAGCTATTGGCCCGAATCCGTTCGAGCAGAATCACTTAGCGCGGGATGGCGGCAATGTCAAGGCGATGGTCTGCGCTGGGGCAAGGCCGCGCGCAAGGCCTCTTTTTGCCGCTTCTCAGCCGCCGCACCCGGTCAGGCGCTCAATGAGTCCGGTCGTGGAGTAACCGGGCAGAAGCGGCAGGCTCAACACCTGGCCGCCGTCGGCTTCCACCCCGTCGCGCCCAACGATGCGCGAGACGTCCCAGTCCCCGCCTTTGACCAGCACCTGGGGCCGGACCGCGCGGATAAGCTCCAGTGGCGTGTCCTCGTTAAAAAGCACGACGAAGTCCACGCTCGCGAGTCCGGCGAGCACGAAGGCGCGTTCGACCTGGCTGTTCACCGGACGTTTTGGGCCAGGCAGATCGCCCTTGATGCGGCCCACGGAGGCGTCGGAATTGAGACCCAGGATGAGGCCGTCGCCCAGGGCGCGCGCCCGGGCAAGCAGGTCCACATGGCCGGGATGCAGAATGTCGTAGCAGCCGTTGGTGAACACCAGCCGGTAGCCTGGCGGGAACGCGGCCTTCCTGGTCAGGAACTCCGGCAGGGTCAGGATTTTCGGATGGCTGAGGGAGGCGTTGGGGCTCATGCGCCGTGTCCTTTGGGCTTGAGGTGCTCGTCGTGCCCCATGAGGGACAGCTCCAGCCAGTCGAAGCCGAAATCGAGGCAGGCGTCCTCGTCGTGCAGCACGTCCTCGCGCCGCGCGTCGGTCATGTCCAGGCGGTCCATGAGGCGCGAACCCGTGAGGAAGCGCTGGAAGTCGTCGGGCTGGTACAATGCCAGGCCGCTCATGCCGGTCTGCTGGCTGGTGAGGTGCCGTCCGGTGTCCAGCCCGAACTGGCGCAGGGCCGAGGCCAGGGCCATGAAGCGGTCGTTGGCCGCGTTGTAGGGCACAAGGCCCTGGTCGGCCATCCAGGTGGCCGGGCTCCAGTGGGACGGTTCCTCGAAGCCCTTGCAGTGGGCCTCGCGCACCACGAAGACATGCTCCTCCACGCCTTGCGGGCCGGAACGCGTGGCGCGGCCCAGGGGATAGGTGCGGCAGGCCGAGGGGCGGTTCTCGTACACGGCGCAGGCCCCGCTGCGGGAAAAGGGGCAGCGTTTGGCCTCGGTGTCCTGCATATGCATGCTGAGCATGGGCAGCCCCACGCCGGGCATGGCGCTCGTGTCCGCGTATTCGTGCGCGAAGTCCTTGGAGGATTGGCCCGTGCTGCGGCGCAGGCGCAGGGCGTCGTAAGGCGTGAGCATGAGGTCGAGCGCGGAGCAGCAGGCTCCGAAGCAGGACACGCCCGGGTGGCAGGCAAAGCGGAAATCCTGGCCCGGTTTCAATTCCTCGTGCTCGTTCAGGAACCGTTGGCTCAAATCCTTGTCCGGTGTGGTCATGACGGTTCTCCGGCCCGGTCCAGGACGGCCAGCGCCTCGGCCATGGCCTCTCCAAGCAACGACGCCTGGTCCGAGATGAACCCCGCCACTTCCGTGCGGGGGTGCATGGTCTGCATCTTGTAACGATTGCCGTTGGCGTTGCTTGCCACCGCCTCCGCGCCTTGGGCGGCGATGCCGGAGCGTTTGCGGTGCCGCACGCGCAAGTGCCCCTGGTAGACCGCGTGGCGGCCGCCAGCCAGCATGCGCAGGTCACGCTCGAAGTCGTCGTACTGCGAGGGGCCGAGGGCCAGGGAGAAACCGCCGCCCTGGGCAAAGGAGGCGTCCAGGGCCGCGCGCGTAAACATATGACAGCAGCCGGTCACCGAGGCGCAGGGGCCGATGAAATCGAAGAGTCCCCAGTCCGGGACTTGCAGATGCGCATCCAGCAGGCGGAAGGGATTGGGCGTCAGGCTCTGGAAGTCCAGCTCCGGGCGGTCAACGGGAAGCTCCGGCGGAAAAACCAGGTGCCCGGCGACGTTCTGCAGCAGGTGCGGGGCCTGGTGGTCCGCCACCTTACAGCCTACGACGCCTGCTCCGGGGTAGGCCTTGCATGCCGCGCCCAGGCGTTGGAGCCAGTCCGGCGGCAGGTCCACGTCGTCGTCCAGGTATACCAGAGCCTCGGCGGCTTTGGCCTCGGGCGTTGCCGCCAGCCAGTTGCGCGCAGCGGGCGCGCCAATGTTCACCGGCAGGTCGAGGCGCAGCAGGTTTTCGCCCGCGCGCCCGGCCCAAGCGGCCAATACCTGCGCGGTGCCGTCCGTGCTGCCATTGTCCAACACCATGACCCGCGCGCCGCACAGGTTTGAAGCGAACACGCTGGTCAGCGTGGCGTCCAGGTCGGCCGCCTTGTTCCAGGTGTAGAGCAGGATGAGCGCCGGACCGGGCGGCGGGGCCAGGGCGCGGCGTCGGCCCGTGAGCGCATCGGCTGTGGCCAGGGCCAGGCTGGCCTGCCAGGGCGCATGCGCCAGGGCGTTTCGTAGCCGGGGCAAGGCCTCCGTGTCCTCTCCGGCGGCCAGCAGGGCCAGGCCCGCTCGCGCCGGGGCAAAGGCCGGGCCAAAGATCATCTTGAGCCGTGCGAGCGCGTCCAGGCAGCGGACGGTGTCGCCGCGCAGGAATGCCGCCTGGGCGGTGAGTGCCGTGGCCACCGGCTTCAGGCCGGGGATGGCCTCCAGACCGGACAGGGCGGCCGTCTCCAGCGCATCAGCCAACGCGCCCTGGCCGCAATAGAGCGCCAGGCCGAGCGCTTTGTCGCGCCAGTAGAGTCCGGCCGGGTCCTTCTGCACCTGTCCGGACAGGAAATCCGCCAGGCGCTCGGTGTCGCGGCGCGCAGCCAGACGTTCGAAATAGGCCTGCCCACCGGCCTGCTCCCCCGGTGCGCGCCAGTGCGCGGCCACGGCGGACAAGGCGTCGCGGGCGGCATCCGGCAGGGGCAGGTCTGGGGCGGAAAGGATTTCCACCGCCAGGGGGCCGAAAAGGGGATTCTCACCAAAAGCCCAGAGCAGTAAGTCCGCAGTCAGGGCATACAGGCTGGCCGCGCCATCGCCCCCGGCCCGCGCCAGGCGCAAGGCTTCCGCGCCCGTCAGGGCCAGGTGCCGCCAGCCCGTGGAGGCCTGGGCGAGGCGCGCGCGCAAGGGCGCGGGGATCTTGTCCCAGGCGTGGGTCAGGCTTTCCGGCATGGCGGAGCCTCGTTCAAAGCGTTCGGGGGCAAGGGGGATTCCTCCGCCGCCACCTGCCGGGCCAGCTCCTCGATGGGCAGGGTTTCGAATAGGCGCTCACCGCAGTACACGCGCAAAAGGGTCAAGGTCTTGGCCGCGTTGCCCAGGTGGCGTGCCACCAGCCGCCGGTTGATGCGGCCCATGCGCAGGCGCAGGCCCGGGTCCTCCGCCAGCAGAGCCACGGCGTCGGCCAGGCCCACCGCGTCGCCAGACGGCCGCAGAAAGCCGTTCAGGCCGTCATGCACCAGCTCCGGCATGCCGCCCACCGCTGTGCAAACCACGGGCAGGGAACTGGCGAAGGCCTCCAACAACACGTTGGGCAGGCTTTCCTGGCGCGAGGGCAGCACGAGGATGTCCGCCGTGCGCAGCTCCTCCAACACGCGAGAGTGGGGCAGATGCCCCAGCACGGAGAAGCGTGGACGCACTTCCGGCGGCACGTGGTCCTGCCAGGGCTCATCCAGGCGCACGCCCACGGCGAGGTATTCCAGGTCGCGCACGCCCCGGCGCACCAGCTCCTGCGCCATGGCCGCGAACACATCGAAGCCTTTGGCCGGGGCCAGATTGCCGATGAACAGCACCCGCGCACCGCGTTTCTTGCGGGCCACGCGCTCCGGCGGCAGGGCTCCGCCTTCGGGCAAAAAGGAGTTGTACACGAGGCGCAGGCGGTTCTGTGGGACTTTGTAGCGGCGCAGCACCTCGGTGCAGACCAGGGAATTGCAGGTAACGCCCGTGGCCGTCAGTGCATAGAGCGCGAAGATCGTGTTGGGCGGGAAGATGACACCCCGGTTGATGAACAGCCGGAAGCGCCCGCCCGCCATCTTGGCCAGGGCCGCGCTCTTGTACGCCCTGGCGTGGAAGGTGTGCACCACGTCGGCCTCCACGCGACGGGCCAGCTCGGCCACGAAGGAGGCCGCGCGCACATACTGGCGGAAGCCGTCGAACTCCACAATCTCCACCGGGTTTTCGCCAGCCGTCAGCGGCCGCAAGGCCGCGCCAAGTTCCGAGCCAGGCGGTACCACAGCCGTGACACGCAGGCCGCTTTCGCGCATCCCAAGGATGTTGTTCACCATCTGTCTGCTGCCGCCGGAAAGTTTTTCCGAGTCGGTCATGTACAGGACGCTCGCCACCTCCGGCCGCTTGCGCAGGTACTTGAAGAACACCTTGGCGCGCAGGGAGCCGGAGTACATGCGGAGACGCCGCTCCACCCAGGCCCCGTCCTTGGTCTTGCCCACGCCGAGCCGGAATATGCGCATCACGTCGCCGCCGCGCTCGTTGGCGCTGCGCTCCAGGGTGAAAGCCGCGCGGAAGCCTCTCTCGCGCAGGCAGGACTCGGCGAACTGGTCGAACTGGCCCCAGGGCCAGCAGAAATATTGTTCGTCCCCGCAGCCGTTGATGTCGCGGATGCGCTCATGGCAGCGGCCGAAGTCCGCCAGGCAGAAGGCGCGGCGCCCGGCGTCCGTGCGGCGGCGATAGTACACGCCCCCGCCCGCCTCCGCACCGCCGTGCGTCGGCCAGTAGCCGTTGTACACGTAGCCGCTGCCGTGCTGGAACAGGGGCAGGGCGGCAGCGTTTCCGGCCCGGCGCATGTCCGGGGGATAGATGCCCCAGGCGCTCCAGTGGGCATGGGAGTCGCCCATGTTCGCGGTTTTGACCAGGCTGCGGAAGGCGCCCTGGTGGCGCGCGCTGTGGCCGTAAACCTCGAAACCGAAGTTCTCGACCATGCCGCGCAGCTCGGCTTCGTTCAAGAATTGGCCATAGTCGTCCGTGTCGAGCGCCTGCCGGAAGGACGCTGGCGCGCTGAGCAGTTCCGGACCGCCCGTCTGCGGGGCCAGCTGGGGCCGTTTGGGGCCACCGCCGATGAAGTCCGTGACGCAGAAAAACACGCCGGTCATGCCATACTTGGCCAGAAGCGGTGCGGCGATGGTCCAACTGCTCAAATGGCAGTCGTCAAAGGTGAGCACGCAGGCCTTGGCTGGCAGCGCGCCCGCGCCTGACATGCCCGCCACCAGTGTGCGCGCGGAGATGGTGCGGTAGCCCGCGTCCTTGATGGCCGCGAGGTGTTCCTCAAAGCGCCGAGGCGAGTGGCCGTCGACGTCGCTGACGTTGTGGTAGCAAAGGACCGGGATGCTGGTTGGCACATCTGTCTCCTGCCTTGCCTGCTACCAGATGCCGCGCCGACACGCAAACCCGACCCGGCGCGCGAGACCCCGGCAGTGCGGAAAAGTCATATATTCAATCTCTTGATAATATCCCAGGATAGGGCTACAAGCACAGGCTATGTCCGAGCGGACGATCCTCTTCATCGCCGAGCCGCAGTCCGTCAGCGGTATCTTCCCCGCCCTGCGCGAAGCCGGGGTGCAGGCGGGTGTCGCCGATGGCCTTGGCTCCGCCATGGCCTTTCTCAAACGTTCGCCCACGGCGCTCATCTTTTCCCGTCCGTGCCTGCCCGGCTACGACGCCGTGGCCCTGCTCTCGCGCCTGGCCGAGCTGGGCGAGAACGGCGAGGCCACTCCGCCGGTCATCGTCTTCTCCCGCTCCGGCAGCGCGGAGGAGGCCCAGAAGTATCTCGAACTCGGCGCGCGCGACTACTGGCTTGAGCCCCTGGCCTGGGAGAAGATCCACTTGGTGCTGCCTCCGCAGGACGATACCCCGCCCGCCCCGGCCGAAGGCCAGCGTCTGGCCTCCAACGCCGCGGCCTCCACGCGCTTTTCCTCCAACGCCTCGGGCCACGGGGGCCGGATTTTGTCTAACGCCTCCGCCAGCGGCGTCTCCAAGACCGCGAGCGCCCATCAGGATCCGCCGGCCAGCCGCTTCCAGATCATCGGGCGACACCCGGCTGTGCAGCGCGTGCTGGCCCTGGCCCGGCAGGTGGCGCGCAGCAAGGCCACCGTGCTCATCAGCGGCCCCAGCGGTACTGGCAAGGAGATGTTCGCCCGGTTCATCCACCACAACTCCGACCGCGCGCGCGAGGCCTTCGTGGCCATCAACTGCGCCGCCCTGCCCGAGCACCTGCTGGAGAGCGAGCTCTTCGGCCATGAGAAGGGGGCGTTCACTGGGGCCATCAATCGCAAACTCGGCAAGTTCGAGCTGGCCCAGGGCGGCACCATCTTGCTGGACGAAATCACCGAGATGGATCTGGCCTTGCAAGCCAAGCTTTTGCGCGTGCTGCAGGAAGGCGAGATCGACCGCGTGGGCGGCGTGGAGACCATCAGCGTGGACGTGCGCGTGCTGGCCACCACCAACCGCGACATCGAGCAGACCGTGCGCGAGGGCAAGTTCCGCCAGGACCTGTTCTACCGGCTGAACGTCATCCCCCTGCGCCTGCCCGCCCTCAAGGAGCGCGGCGACGACGTGCTCATGTTGGCCGAGTATTTTGCGGGCAAATACGCCAGCGCCTACGGTATGGGCCCCCAGGCCTTTGCCGAGGACGCCAGCGCCTGGCTCGCCTCCTATGATTGGCCCGGCAATGTGCGCGAACTGCAGAACCTGATGGAGCGCGCCGTGCTGCTCGCCCAGGGTGGGCCCATCCAGCAGCGGCACTTCCTGCTCGACGGCGATACCTGGGGCATTGATGTGCCCGAAGGCGAGGCCCTGGCCGCCACCTCGGAGACTCCGGCCCAGCCCGCAGCCGCCAGCAGGGAAATGGTCGAACAGCCCGCGACGCCGACCACCCGCAAGGAGGCCGTGTCCGTCATGCCCCTGCACGAGATGGAGAAGCAGCTCATTCTGAAGAGCCTGGACGAAACCAGCGGCAACCGCACCCTCGCCGCGCAACTGCTCGGCATCTCCGTGCGCACCCTGCGCAACAAACTGAACGAGTACCGCGAGCAGGGACTGGAAGTGTAAGTCCTTCCGGGGCGCCGCCTCTGGCGCCTTGCCCCTGCGGGGAGCCGGCCTCGCGCGGGGATCTGGGACGCGATGATACGCGATAAGCTTAAATTTGACGCGACCGACACGCCGCCATTCTACCTGACGGTCTCCCTCGCCTTTATGCATGTGCTGCTGGTGTTCGACGCCATCATTTTTATTCCCAACGTGCTCGGGAAGACCGCGATCATCAATCCAGCGGCCATTGAGTTCATCACCTTTGCGAGCATATTGCTCGCGGCGGTGTTCACTTTTTTGCAAAGCAGGACGCGCTTCGGTATCGGCGCGGGCTTTGTGCTCTTCAGCGGCTCGTACAGCGCCTTTCTGTTATGCTCCTTGGATGCGGTGAAGATGGGCGGGCTGCCCCTACTGGCGTCCATGTCCTTGCTCACGGTCCCCATCGTGTTTTTGTACACGTTCTTCATCCGGTTCTTCCGGCACATCATCACCCCGGCCGTGGGCGGCGTGGTCATTTTGCTTATCGCCACCTCAATGGTCCCCATTGGGCTCGAACTCTGGTCCGGGGGCGGCGGGGTGGGCGGCGCTGTCGTGACCCCCGCCCGGCTGGCCACCGGAGGGGTTACGGTCATGACCCTCACGGTGCTCATGCTTTTCGGCGGCACGACGTTGCGCCTGTGGAGCCCGCTTTTTGCCATGACCTGCGGCTATGGCACGGCGTTCCTCACCGGGGAACTGGCCTTCAAACACGCGGCGCGCGCCGCCTGGATCGGGCTGCCCCCGCTCTCCGCTTGGCCGGGCTGGGAGCTGAACATCCAGAGCACACATCTGCCGCTACTCCTCGCCTTTGGCATGGGCATGGTGGCCAGCATGATCGAGAGCACGGGCAACATCATGCTCGTCCAGCAGATCTCCACGCGCAACTTCCGCCGGGTGTCTTATGGCCAAGTGCAAAGCGGCTTGTACTGCGACGGGCTGAGCAAGGTCGCCGCGGGTCTGCTTGGCACGGCCGTGCCCTCCCTGTATTGCGACAATCTGCCGCTCATTGAGATGACCGGCGTGGCTTCCCGGCGCATCGGGGCTATCGGGGCCGGCATGCTCTTCCTGCTGGCCTTCATGCCCAAGGTGAGCGGGTTCGTCCTCGACATGCCCAGCCCTGTGATCGGCGGCTTTCTCATCGTCATCGCCGCGCTGCTTTTCCATGCGGGGTTCGGCTTGGTGGCCATGACGAAGCTCAACAACCAACATGGCCTTATCCTGGGGCTTTCCCTGGTGGTGGGGCTGGTGGCGGGCGGCAAGTCCTTTTTCCCTGGGGTGGTGCCGACAACCTTGAGCCCGCTGCTACAGAACAGCGTGGCCGTCGGTGGGTTCACGGCCTTTTTCTTGAGCATTCTGGCCTACCTTGCCCCGAAAAAAAGCGTGCAGGGCGTGTTCCGCACCGTTGTGGCGGAGTTGCCCGCGATCCAGCGTCTGCTGATTTCCAGCCGGGAAAGGCTTGGACTTGACGAGAAGGAACTCCATGTCCTGTCCCTCTGTTGTGAAGAGGTCTTTTGCCACATGATCTCCGGGGTTCCCGCGGACGGGGCGCAACGCCTGACCCTGCGGTTGACCAAGACGGAGGAGGGCTGCTTTACGGAAATGGTATGCGGCCACATGATGGATGACATCAATAATTTTGTCCTGCCGGAGTCTCTCTTTTCGGCCCGTCCGGATGAGCTGGACCAGCTCGGACTGGCTCTTTTTGCGCAATATGCCCGGGACGTGAAGCATCTCGAAATATCGGGATACTCCTACATATCCTTCCTGATCTGAGTGCTCCCGCATCCCTGCCCTTGTGAGTGGGGTGGCGGTTTGGACAAACGCGCGTCTTCCCGCTATACCGGGCCAGCGCGCTGGGCGGGGGCCGTCTAAGGACGGCTTGTTCAGCGGCGAGATCCGGGGCGTGGCCCCATAACAACACCAACAGCGGATCGTTTGGAGTCTGAATGCGTCTGTACAACACGATGGGCCGGGTGAAGCAGGAGTTTGCGCCGCAGCATGGAAATGCGGTGTCCATGTATGTTTGCGGCATCACGGCGTACGACTATTGCCATATCGGGCACGCGCGCAGCGCCGTGGTCTTTGACGTGTTGGTGCGCTATCTGCGCTTCAAGGGCTATGACGTGACCTTTGTGCGCAACTTTACGGACGTCGACGACAAAATCATCAAGCGCGCCAATGAATTGGGCGTGAACTCCCAGGAGATCGCCGAGAAATTCATCGGCGAATTCTACGTGGACATGGACGCCCTGAATGTGCTGCGGGCCGACGTGGAGCCCAAGTGCACGGAGCACATCAGCGAAATGATTGCGCTGACACAGGGGCTGATCGAGAAGGACCATGCCTACGCCTCGCCCTCCGGTGACGTGTACTTCAAGGTGCGCAGCTTTGCGGACTACGGCAAGCTCTCCGGCCGCAACATCGAGGACTTGGTTTCCGGCGCGCGCGTGGAGCCGGGCGAGGAGAAGCGGGACCCGCTGGACTTCGCGCTGTGGAAGGCGGCCAAGCCGGGCGAGCCCTCCTGGCAGAGCCCGTGGGGGCTGGGCCGACCGGGCTGGCACCTGGAGTGCAGCGCCATGAGCGAGAAGTACATGGCCCTGCCGCTCGATATCCACGGCGGTGGGCAGGACCTCGCCTTCCCGCACCACGAGAACGAGATCGCCCAGAGCGAGGCGGCCACCGGCAAGGAGTTCGCCAAGTTCTGGGTGCATAACGGCTTCGTGCAGATCAACTCCGAGAAGATGTCCAAGTCCCTGGGCAACTTCTTCACCATCCGCGACATCCTGGCCAAGTTCCTGCCGGAAACCTTGCGCTACTTTCTCTTGTCCATGCACTACAGAAGCCCGCTGGACTTCTCCTTCGATGCGCTTGAGGAGTCCGAGAAGGGCGTGCGCCGCATCTACGCCGCGCTTGCGCAGGTGGACGCCGCGCTGGCCGCGACCAAATGGTCCAAAACGCCAATGCCGCAGGACATTCTGGACGAGCTGGCCGGGTACGAGCAGGGTTTTTCCGAGGCTTTTGAGGACGATCTGAACACCGCCGCGGCCTTGGGGCATCTGTTCGGCATGGTGCGCCTCGCTGGGCGTGTGTTGGACGACAAGGCCCTGCGCAAGGCGGAAGCCGGGCGCGACCTGCTTGCGCGCATCCGCGCCGGGCTGGCCAAGTGGTCCGGGGTGCTCGGCGTGTTCGGTCTGGAGCCGGAGCTGTTCCTGGCCGACCTCAAGGCTTGTCGCGCCGCGCGCGCGGGCATCGACGCCGCGAGGGTGGAGGCGCTGCTGTCCGACCGCTTGGATGCACGCAAGAACAAGGACTTCTCCCGTTCCGACGCCATCCGCGACGAACTCGCCGCCCTCCGTGTGGAAGTGAAAGACACGCCGCAGGGCCAGGCCTGGGACGTATTGTAAAGCGGCAAGGGGCGCCCGCCCCGTGATCGCCAAAGGGGCCTGAGGCCCTCTGGACTCCCCCTATAAATGAAAGGGTTGCTTCCAACGCCGGTGCGCTGGAAGCAACCCTTTCATTTGAACTGGTCCAACGGCCGGGGAAGACATTGTTTCGTGGCTGCCGCGCGGGGGGTAATCCCCCCCCCACGGACACTCTTGCTCCCCACCATTCGTTACGTCATACGCCTTCCGCCCTAGCGCTTCAGGGCCTTGAGCAGCAGGGCGGGCGTCTGCATGTTCGCGGCCTGCATGGAGGCGTCCATGATATCCGAATCAGTCCAGCCGTGCTGGCGTAGGACCTCAATGTTCTCGTCGGTCACGGAGGTGGGGTCGCTCACCAGGCGCACCACGTAGGCGAGCAGCGAGCGTTCGGCCGGGGTGAACTCTCCGCCGGACTCGGGTAGGGCGTTCAGCTCTTCAGCAGTGAGGCCCGTGGCGCCCAGCAGCTTGCCATTAAAGAGCAGGCAAGCCGGAGCGGAGAGCGCACGTGAGGCCAGGTAGCGGATGGCAGCCAGCAGTTCGGGGCTCAAGTGGGGATGCTTGCCGAAGTAGCCGAACATGGCGAATTGCGCCTCCACCAGACCGGGACTGGCGGAGAAAAGCAGCATAGGCTCGGGCACGCCCACTTGCGGGGGAAAGCGCTTGAAGGCCTCGACCATGAAGCCCGACGCAGTTTCCGGGGTCTGCGTGGCGATGCGGTAGGGAGAAGGTGTTGTGGTCGACATGGAGGACTCCTTGAAGGCTGACATGTTCCGGCTGGTTGCGCCGTGCAAGATTGTACTAGACCGGTCTATTTTGGTTTTGGCCAAAAAATGACCCGCGCGTTCGGGTTGTGAGCCGCTTCGCGCTACCGTGTAAGCAGGTCGAGGAGAAATTCACGTGCGCGGAGTAAAGGTTGCGGACCGCCCGCGGCCTTCATGCGCAAAATGGCCCCTTGCCAGGTGGCGACGATAAACTGGGCCGCTTCATCCGGGTCGTGGCGAGCGGCGATCTCGCCTCTGGCCTGGCCTTGGCGCAGCACGTCGGCAAAGCCCTGCTCCAGCCGCCCCAGCACGCTGTCGAGCCGTTGGCGTAAGGCCGGGCCCATGGGCGACAGCTCCTGCACCAGGTTGCCCACCGGGCAGCCGCAGGTGCCGAAGGGGTTCTCCGGGTCGCGTTGGCGTTCCACGGTGCGGTCAAAGAACAAGCGCACACGTTCCAGTGGCGAGAGCGAAGCCTCGCCAAAAAGTACGGTCACCCGGTCGGTGAACAGCATGGCGTAGTGGTCCAGCAGGGCCAGGGCAAAATCTTCCTTGCTCTTGAAGAAATGATAAAACGAGCCCTTGGGCACAGCGCATGATTCCAGAATCTGCTGGATTCCCGTGCCATTGTAGCCCTGGCGATGGATGATCTCGGCTCCGGCCTCGATGAGGCGCTGACGGGTGTCGTCGCGTTTTGACGTGCTGTGCATGGAAAGAGACTAGACCGGTCGTCTTGAAGTGTCAACCGCAAAAGTGCGCCGTGCAGCAACCATGAGTTGCGGCCCTTAGGACATCTCAGCGATCCAGCGGGACAAGGGTTCCTCGACCAGGCGGCGCAGTTCGGCCAGGCGGGCCTCGCTCTCGGCCTCGAAGCGCATCACCAACGCGGGCTGGGTGTTCGAGGCCCGCACCAGCGCCCAGCCGTCCGGGAAAACCAGACGCGCGCCATCTTCTCCTTCCAAAGTGTACAGCTTGGAGAACTCCGCCTTGGCTTTGTCCGCCACAGCGAACTTGATCTGTTCCGGGCAGTCCACACGCAATTCCGGTGTAACGAATGTGTCGGCCCAGTCGTCAAGGTGTCTGGACAATGGCTGATCGGAATGGGAGAGTATCTCCACGAGGCGCAGGGCGGCGTAGGGCGCGTCGTCGAATCCGTAGTAGCGGTCGGCGAAGAACATGTGCCCGCTCATCTCGCCCGCCAGGGCAGCGTTTTCGACGAGCAGGCGGTCCTTGATAAGCGAATGTCCCGTGGCGGACATGATGGGTCGGCCGCCGTGTCTTTTGATGTCCTGAAAGAGCAGGTGGGAGCACTTCACATCACCGATGATGGCCGCGCCGGGCTTATCTTCCAGCACCTTGCGGGCGAAGATGGCCAGCAGACGGTCGCCGTGGACGACCTGGGCCCGCTCGTCCACCACGCCGATGCGGTCGCCGTCGCCATCCAGCCCGATGCCGAGCTCCGCGCCGGTTTCCAGAACCTTGGCCTTGAGCGCCGTGAGGTTTTTTTCCTCCACGGGGTCGGGATGGTGGTTGGGGAAGCGGCCGTCAGGCTCGCAGAACAGGCCAATGACCTCGGCCCCGGCGCGGGTGAGCAGGTCGCGCGCGATGAGTCCAGCCGCTCCGTTTCCGCCATCCAGCACGACCTTAACTGGTCGGCCCAAGTGCACCAGGGCGGACACCGTGTCCAGGTACGTAGGGGCGATATCGTGCTGGGTGGCCAAGCCGTTGCCCGTGGCGGTGGATTCCTGATCCATAAGCTGAGCGATCTTCTGGATTTCTCCGGAGTGGATGGTGCTTTTGCCCGCCCAGACCTTGAAGCCATTGTATTCTGAAGGATTGTGGCTGGCGGTGATCATCACGCCGGCCTGATAGCCCAAGTGGCGGATGGCGAAGTAGCACACCGGCGTGGGCACCATGTCGAGAAAGAGCACGTCGATCCCGGCGGACGTGAGCCCGCGCACCATACGCTCCTGGAAATCAGGCGAGGTGAGGCGGCAATCGTGCCCGACCACGGCGCGGGTGTGGCCGCAGGAGAGGAAGTACGCACCGCAGGCCCGGCCCAGGCTTTCCACCCAGGGTGCGTCAAAATCGCGGCCAACGATGCCGCGGATGTCATAGGCGCGAAATATTTGTGAAAGGTTTTTCTCCATGCTCGCCTTCTCTCATCCTGGGCTGCCGGGCGCACACCCTCGGGCCGCAAAGAATGTTAGTGTTTACTCACAACTATGTCATGGTAGCATAAGCCTCCCTGGGATGGAAGATGCCCAAGTTGCAGCCGCCAACTGGCTGCAATGCGTATGCAATAGCCCGTCGGCGCGAACAACGCCTGATTATCCGCCGGAATACCTATCGTCACGTCCAATCATTGTATGCGGATTCTACTTAATTTTTGATGACGCGTATTGACAGAGGGGCTTTGTGATATAAGATGCCCACCCATGTGCTGTACGGCTAGTGCGAAAGCGGATGGCGATACAACGCAGTGCGGAAGTGCCTTGCGCACCATTCTAGTTAGTGTGTTTCTGCTTGACGGCAGCATTTTTGAGCAACTATAGTATCGTTGGGCGTTGCCCCCATTGACATTCTTTCATAAAGAATAGGGCGAATGCTGAATTCCGATACAGGAAGAACCATACGGAGGATCGCAGTGGCAAAGTTGAAGAAAAAGTGCGACGAGCGCCTGGAACGCTGGTTCGAGGAAGCCATGGAGCGCATCAAGAAGGCCACTGGCGCGCGAACCCAGGTGCAGTTGGCGGAAGTGCTTGAGGTGCGGCAATCGAGCATTTCCGACGCAAAACGTCGTTGCTCCGTGCCATCCGACTGGTTCCTCAAGCTCTACCGCAGCCACGGACTGAACCCCAACTGGCTTTCCGATGGACAGGAGCCGGTGTATCTGAACGCCAGCAGGGGTGGTGTTTCTGCGGAGAATCTTCTGCGTGAGACTCCGGCCAGCTATGGCCGCTCGAACGCGCGCGGCCGCGTGGTCCAGGTTTCCACGATGGCCGGCTCTGGTGCGGACCCCAACGTTTGGCAGTCTCAGCCGTCCGAGGACCTCTCCATTCCCGATACATATTTTCGTCCGGAGCTCGTTGTGCTGCGCGTGGATTCCGCCGGCATGGAGCCGCTCATCATGCGTGGCGCTTTTGTCGGTGTGGACATGGCCCAGCGTCAGCACCCTGATGGTGAGTTGTGCGCGGTGCACTTTCCGCATCAGGGCCTGCTCATCCGCCGCGTGTACTACGTGGATGGACAGTTTGTGCTCCGCGCGGAGGACAAGTCCCACGGCGAGCTGCACGTGCCCGCCGCCGAGATGGCCACCCGCACCCTGGGCCGCGTCGTTTGGGTCATGCAGAGCCTGACCCCCCAGGCGTAAGCCCAAGGGTTTTCCGCATTGAAAAGGCCCCTTCGCCCAGCGCGGAGGGGCCTTTTGCGCGTCTGGAGCGCAGGGCGTCCGCCGTTCCGAAAAAAACAGGTGCGGCCTCTTGATTTCCCGTCACATACAGAGGAGTATTCCGCATGGCGCACACTCGCGCCCCGGAGGCTTCATGCGTCATGTCCTGGCCGCCCTCGCCCTGGTGGCGACTGTTTGCATCGCCGCACCCCAGAGTTTTGCCGCCGAGGCCGGTACTTCCGCGTCTACTCCTCCCGCTTCGGAGCTTGCGCCGCCCGCGGATACCTACACGGCCGCACCCGGCGACGCGGACACGCCGCCGCCCTTCGTCTCCAGGCCAAAGCTGCCGCCCTGGCCCAAGGGGCCCGACATGACCTACGCCGTGCGGCCCGCGCCCACGGGCTTCAGGAACCTGTCCTGGGGCACGTCCCTCAAACAGGCCGCCGCCACCTTCGGGCTTGTACCGGTGACCAGTCCCCGCCCGTTGCGCGACACCTACTACCGCCCAGACGAAGTGCTGAAGCTCGGCATGGCCGACATCCGCACCGTGGCCTACTACTTCCATAAGGACGCGTTCAACGGCGCGGGCATCGTCTTCTCGGGCGAGGCCAACTTCTTCCTGGTCAAGGACCATCTCATCGAGCTCTATGGGCCGGGCCGCCAGGTGGGCGACCACTATGGCTGGACCTGGAGCAAGGTCAACATTGACCTGCATCTCAAGGATGGCATGGGCGAACTACGCTTCAGCTACGAACCGTAAGCGGTGCAAGCGTCCCGCTGAGCGGGGCCAGGAAAGGGGGACCGATGCTGCAGGATGAAGACCGGGCGTCTGGCCCCGCGTTGTCCGCCAAAGGCGCGGGTCTCCTGTACGCGGCGCTGGCCGCTGCGCTGGCCGGGGCCCTCCTGGTGGCGTTTGGCTTGGTCTATGGCCTGCTGCGTGAGCATCCCAATCTTGCGCCCGGTTTCATCCAAGAGGCATACGCCGCCCTGGCGATAGGCCTGCTGCTTTTGGCCGCGCAGGCCGCGCTGGTGTTTGCCGGACTGGTGCGTCCCCTGCGCGAGGCCGCCATGCGCGTGGACAACCTCGCCCAGGCCCTGGACCAGCACAGCCACCGCGACGCGCTCACCGGGGTTTTGAACCGCACGGCTTTTGACCACTTGATCGTGCGCGAACTGGAAGCCCTACGGCGGTATGACGTGGGCTTCTGCGCCGTCATGGTCGATGTGGACGGGTTCCGGCAGGTGAACGAGATCCATGGCTATGAGACAGGCGACCGGGTTCTCTGCGAGTTGGCGCAATTGCTCAAGGCCCATATCCGCAAGGCGGACTTCTTGTTCCGCTGGCGTAGCGGCCGGTTTCTCATTCTGACCTCGGGCATCAACGGCACGCAGGCCCTGCGTTTCGCAGGCAAGCTGAACGTCCTGGTGTCCGGGCACGCCTTTCAACAGGGGCTCCGCCTCACGGCCTCCCTGGGCGTGGTCCGGGCGCAGGCCGAGGACTCCCCGGAGGTCCTGGTGGCGCGCGTCAAAACCGCACTGGCCCAGGCCAAGGAACAAGGCCCAGGCAACGTTGGCGGCGACGCAGCGGACACCTGAACCCACCCGCGCCGCACCCCGTTCTAGTCCTTGACTTGACCGAACCGCTTATGTAACACACAATCTCTTTTTGCGCCGGACCGACTCGCGCCGTGAAAGCGGAGCGGGCGGTACGGACGATTTTTGCTTGGAGCGTAGCCCGTGTTCGATAGCCTTACCGACCGCCTGTCAGAAGCCTTCCGCACCCTGCGCGGTCAGGCCCGTTTGGATGAGAAGAACATCCAGGACGGCCTGCGCGAGGTGCGTCTGGCCCTGCTCGAAGCCGACGTCCATTTCAAGGTGGTCAAGGACTTCGTGGACCGCGTGCGCGAGAAGGCCCTGGGCGCGGACGTGCTCAAAAGCCTCACTCCTGGCCAGCAGGTGGTCAAGATTGTCCATGACGAGCTGGTGGAGCTCCTGGGCGGCGAGCAGACGGGGCTGAATCTCAAGCGCAAGCCGGTCATCATCATGATGGTCGGCCTGCAGGGCTCGGGCAAGACCACCACGGCGAGCAAGCTCGCGAATCTTTTGCGCGCCAAGCACAAGATGAAGCCGTACCTGGTCCCGGCGGACGTGTACCGCCCGGCGGCCATCGAGCAGCTCCACGTGCTGGCCAAGCAGCTGGGAGTGCCCGCCTACCCCAGCACCACGGACATGAACCCCGTGGACATCTGCGCCGATGCGCTGAAAAAGGCCGCCGAGGCCGGGTGCGACGCCATCCTGCTCGATACCGCGGGCCGCCTGCACATGGATGAGCCCCTGATGGAGGAGCTCTCGGCCATCAAGGCGCGCTGCCAGCCCACGGAAATCCTCTTTGTGGCCGACGCCATGACCGGCCAGGACGCCGTCACCGTTGCCGAGGCCTTCGACAAGCGGCTCGACATCACGGGCGTGGTGCTGTCCAAGATGGACGGCGATGCGCGCGGCGGCGCGGCCCTGTCCATCAAGAGCGTCACGGGCAAGGCGCTCAAGTTCGTGGGCATGGGTGAAAAGCTTTCCGACCTGGAGGTCTTCCACCCGGATCGCGCGGCGCAGCGCATTCTGGGCATGGGCGACGTGATGACGCTCATTGAGAAGGCCCAGGACAGCATGGAGACCGCAGAGGCTGAAAAGCTCGCGGTCAAGATGCAGCAGGCCACGTTCGATCTGGAAGACTTCCTCACCCAGATGCGGCGCATGCGCAAGATCGGCTCGCTCGAGAGCATCCTGAAGCTCATCCCCGGCATGGGCGGCATGATGAAGAAGCTGGGCGACATGCAGGTGCCGGAGAAGGAGATCGACAAGGCCGAGGCGATCATCAACTCCATGACCAAGAAGGAGCGCCACGAGCCTGCCATCATCAATCCGAGCCGACGGGCGCGTATCGCCAAGGGCTGCGGCATGACCGTGGGCGAAGTGAATGCGCTCATCAAGAATTTTGAACAGATGAACAAGATGATGCAGCAGATGTTGGGCGGCGGGGGCAAGCAGCCCAAAATGCCGAAGATGCCCGGCATGCCCGCGGGCTACACCATGCCCGGCACCAAGCCCCAACTCGGTGCTGGCGGGATGCATAACAGCATGGCCCCGGGCATGGGCGGCCTTCCCGGCATGGAAGGGATGGGCGGCTTCCCCGGAATGCCCGAGATGCCCGGCCAGATGGGCGGCGAGGGCAAGAAGCAGCTTTCGAAGAAAACCCTGGCCGAGCGCAAGAAGAAGAAGTTGAACAAGAAGCAGCGCAAAAAGCGCTGAGGCACCGGCGCGTCGCCGCGCCAGACCTGGCTGGCGGCGCAGTCGCTTGCCATTTGGACTAAAACCGAATAACAACCAATTCAGGGGGAAAGACATTATGGCTCTTACTATCCGACTGACCCGCATGGGCTCCAAGAAGCGTCCCTTCTACCGTCTGGTCGTGCTTGAGCGCGCCAGCCGCCGTGACGGTCGTCCGCTGGAGTTCCTGGGACACTACAATCCCATGACCGATCCCGCCGAGGTCGTCATCGACACGGTGAACTACGACAAGTGGATCAAGCTTGGCGCCACGCCCAGCGACACCGTCCGCTCCCTCGTCGCCAAGAAAGGCGCGTAAAAGAATTCCGCCCACCGGGCGTCACACGGCAGGGGTTCACAGCACGATCTCCCGCGCAGTTTCATTATGGGGGTTCCGCCATGCTCAGAGACATGATCGAGTACATCGCCAAGTCGCTCGTGGACTGCCCTGACGAGGTGAAGGTCACGGAAATTGAGGGCGAGCAGACCGCCGTGCTGGAACTCAAGGTCGCCAAGGAAGACTTGGGCAAGGTCATCGGCAAGCAGGGCCGTACGGCCAGGGCCATGCGCACCCTTCTGGGCGCTGCTTCGGCCAAGGCCAAACGGCGCGCAGTGCTCGAGATCATCGAATAGCGCCATGCCGGGCACAGCGGGTACGGACCGGCGCGGACTGGTCGCCGTGGCCCGCGTGGCCAAGGCGCACGGCATCCGCGGGGAGCTCTGCATGGACAGCCATGCCGACTCCCCGTTGCTGTTTGCGCCAGGCGCCACGCTCTATCTCGCCCCGGCTCCGCTCGCGGGCAAGGGAGCGGGCCGACCCAGGCCCTATGTGATTAAGTCCGTCCGCGACAACAACGGCCGGTTCATCCTGGCCCTTGAGGGCGTGGCCGACCGCAACGCTGCCGAGGCCCTGCGCGGCGCGGAGGTGCTCATCCCAGAGGCCGACCTGCCGCCGCCGGACGAGGGCGAGGAATACCTGCACAAGTTGCTGGGCTCGCACGTGTTTTTGGCCGACGAGACGGAGGTCGGCGTGTTCACGGCCATCCTTGACACGCCGGGGCAGCTCACCTGGGTGATCACCGCACCCGCCAGCGGAACGAAGGGCGGTGCGGAGATCCTGTTCCCAGCCGTGCCGGAGTTTATTCTGGGACTCGATGCCGAAGCGGGGCGGATCCACATCGACCCGCCGCCGGGACTGCTGGAGCTGTACCTGGGGGAGCCGGACGGAGCGACGGGCAAAATGGCGGACGAGACGGACGACGGCCAGCAGGACGGTCAAGAAGACGGCCAAGAAGATAAACAGGCCGGCGCGGGGCGGTAGCAATGCGCTTCACCGTGCTCACACTGTTTCCGGAGTTTTTCGCCGGTCCGCTTTCCTGTGCGCAGATGGCCCGTGCGCGTGAGGCCGGGCTCATTGACGTGGCCCTGGTGAACCCGCGTGATTTTTCCAACAACCGCCACCAGCACGTGGACGACCGGCCTTACGGCGGCGGCCCGGGCATGGTCATGCAGCCGGAGCCTTTGGCGAGTGCGCTGGCCACGGTGCCGGAGCCGGGCCGCCGAATCGTGCTGACGCCTTCCGGCGCGCCGCTGACCCAGGCCCTGGCGCGGGAGCTGGCGCAGGAAAACGCTTTGACGCTTGTCTGTGGCCGGTACGAAGGCATCGACGAACGCCTGTTGGAGTCCGAGGGACTGGAGCCCGTGTGCGTGGGCCAGGCCGTGCTGAACGGTGGCGAAGCCGCGGCCCTGTGCCTCATGGAGGCCGTGGCGCGGCTTGTGCCAGGATTCATGGGCAAGGAGGAGAGCGGCTTTGATGAAAGCTTCTCCGCTGGGCTCATTGAGTACCCGCACTACACCCGGCCCGAGGTCTACCAAAGCCTTGAAGTGCCGGAAACCCTGCGCAGCGGTTCCCACGCCAGGATCGCCAAATGGCGGCGCGAGGCTTCGCTTTTGCGCACCCTGGAGCGGCGGCCGGAGCTTTTGCAGGAAGCCCCGCTGGACGGCGCGGACTACAATTTTTTACGCGCCGTGGAAAAACCGGCAGCCCTTGGGCGCAGCCTGTTTCTTTGCCTCTTGCACCATCCGGTGCTCGATAAAGCGGGAAAACCCGGCACGGTTTCTTTGACAAACCTCGATATACACGATATGTGCCGCGTTTCCCGCACCTACGAATTGGCAGGGGTTCTTTTGGCCACCCCTCTCGAGGATCAGCGGGAGCTGGGGCAGCGGCTTTTGACGCACTGGACCGACGGCGCTGGGGGCCGGGCCAATCCGGACCGGGCCCAGGCATTGCGCCTTGGCCGCATGGTCCAGGGGCTGGACGAGGCCATTGGCTGGGTGACTGGCCAAGCGGGGCGGGCCCCCAAGGTTGTGGCCACCTGCGCGCGCACAAGCTACCGCCCGGGGCGCAGCCGCAAGGAGCGTTTGATCGCCTTCACGCCCGTGCCAACGGTGCGTGGCTGGTTGCGGGAAGATCCGGTGCTCCTGGTGCTCGGGACGGGGCATGGTCTGGCCCCGGCGGTGTTGGAACGGGCCGACGCCATCGTCTCGCCCGTGCGTGGATTTTCGGCGTACAATCACCTGCCGGTGCGTGCCGCCGCAGCCATCCTGGTGGACAGGCTGCTTGGCGACGCGCTGTAGCCGGCGGCAGACTGAAATAACGACAGTTTTCCAGAAAAGGAGTCAACATATGGACATCATCAAGCAGATTGAACGCGAACACATGCGCATGGACCTGCCCGAGTTCCGCGCCGGTGACACCGTGAAGGTGCACACCCGCATCATTGAGGGCGACAAAGAGCGCATCCAGGTCTTTCAGGGCGTGGTTCTGCGCGTCAGCCGCGGCACCACTGACGCCACCTTCACCGTGCGCAAGGTTTCCGACGGCGTGGGCGTGGAGCGCATCTTCCCCCTGCACACCCCGTCCATCGACCGCGTGGAGGTCGTGTCCAGCGGCAAGGTCCGCCGTGCCCGCATCTACTACCTGCGCGGCCTGGCCGGTAAGGCTGCCCGCGTCAAGTCCCGTCAGGCCTGGGATTAATCTCCCCGGTCCGCATTCGGACTATCGCGTCCCCGGCGGCGCCCAGCATTGGGCCTGCCGGGGACGCTTTCGCCTTTGCAAAAGGGGACGCGCATGACCCGACGCCCCGCGCCCGTGACGCAGTGCATTCTGGACGGCCTTCCGGCCGGTCTTCCCGCTGAGCGCATCGCTGGCGTGGATGAGGCCGGGCGCGGCTGCCTGGCTGGTCCGGTGGTGGCTGCGGCCTGCATCCTGCCGACGTCCTTCGACCTACCCGGACTTACGGACTCCAAGGCCCTCTCGGCCCAGAAGCGCGAGACTCTGGCCCTGGCCATCCGCTCCCAGGCCGTAACCTGGGCCCTTGGCCTGGCCTGGCCTGGGGAGATCGACCGCGTCAACATCCTCCAGGCGAGCCTGCGCAGCATGGAGCGCGCCGTGGCCCGTCTGCGCCAGCGTCCGTCCCTGTTGCTCATCGACGGCAACCAGCCGTGCCAGTCGAATATTCCCCAGCAGACCATCATCGGCGGCGATGCCATTGCGCCCGCCATCTCTGCCGCCAGCATCCTGGCCAAGACCTTCCGCGACCAGCTGCTCTGCGTGCTGGACCGTCTGCATCCCGGATACGGTCTGGCCATCCACAAAGGCTATGGCACCGCAATTCACCTGGACGCCCTGCGCCGGCTCGGCCCATCGCCTGCGCATCGGGTGACCTTTCGTGGCGTGCGGTCTGAGGCCCACAAGCAAGCGGAGCGTCAGCCATGCCTGCCCGGCATCTCAATGTAGGGCGCATCGGCGAGGACGCGGCGGCGGCGCACCTTGAGGCCAAGGGGCTCAAGGTGCTGGAACGCAATGTTGCCCTGGGACGGTTGGAGCTGGATCTGGTGTGCGAGGATGCGAACACGCTGGTGTTCGTGGAAGTGAAAACCCGCGCCGAGGGTTCCCTGGGCACACCCGCAGATGGTCTGACCGCGCAGAAGCGCGCACGACTGCTGCGCGCGGCCCAGGGCTACCTGTCCAAGCATGACCTTTGGCAGCGCCCTTGCCGCTTCGACTTCGTCAGTGTGCTCGTCCGCGGGGGCCAGGTGACCAGCATCGAGCACGTGGAGGACGCCCTGCGCGCTGACGAACAGCCCGGGAAGCGAACCAGCGGCTGGCAGCCCTGGTAGAAGAACGCAGGCTGGCCGCTCTTCAGTCGCTCGGCAATCTCAAAATTTCGCCCACAAAAAAGCCCGCTGCGGATTGTCTCCGCAGCGGGCTTTGGTATGAACGGTGCGGAGGAAGCCTAGGGCTTCTTGGCCTCCGCGGGCTTGGCAGCCGGGGCGGCGGGAGCGACGGGCTTGGCCTCGACCGTGGCGTCGGTCTTAGGGGCCTCGGCCTTGGCGCCGTCCTTGTCCTCGGGCTTGGCCTCGGGCTTGGCGTTCAGGTCGATAGTGGTCTTGTTCATCTCTTCGACGATCTTGTTGGTGATGTCGGAGGCTTCGTCGTAGGAAAGCACGACGTCTTTGGCCAGGATCACGTCAACCTTGTTGTCCTTGCGATACTTCTCAAGAATCTTGTTGAACTGGTCCTGGAGCAGGCCGACCACGCGCTGCTGTTCGGCGCCCATGGTGGTCTGGTATTTGGTGACAGCCTCCTGGAAGGCGGCGGCATTTTCCTGGGACTGCTTGGCCTGGACTTTCGCCTGGGCGGCTTTGGCCTCGGCCTGAAGGTCAGTGCTCTTGGTGCGCAGGTAGGCCATGGCTTCCTGTCCGGGCTTGGACTCGCGGAAGACCTTGGCGCCGTCAACCACGACGATCTTGTTGCTGTTGTTGTTACAAGCGGCGAGCACGCTGACCAGGGCGGCCAGGAGCAGGAGTGCGCAGAGCTTCTTCATGGGTGCGATACCTCTTTAGAGTGTTGGCGGTAGTGTCCTGGCGTGGCCGAGGCGGCCATGCGCACAGGGGGAGGACAGTAACGCTCTTCCAAAGCGTTTGCAAGGGGCGCGGAGGGCTCAAAGTCGCTTAGACTGCGGGATTGCGCGGGGTCCGGCTGGGATTCACCGCGAGGTGCGGGCAGAAAGCCAGGGCCTCGGGCGTGAGGGCGTTGTCCGGACCGTGGAGCACCAGTGGCCGTTCAAGGCTCAGTCCTGTTCCTCCGCCGCGTACGGCCGCCAGGAGCGCCAAGCGCGGGTTGGCCTCGGCGCGGCCCTGCACAGGCAACAAGCGGCGTGTGTGGAGCCCCGCCGCGTTCAGGTCAGCGAGCAGTTCCGGCAGACGTTCGGCCAGATGCACGAGGAACAGCGTGCCGCCCCGTTGCAGGTTGCGGCCCGCGCAGGCGGCGAAGGCGGCGAAGCCTCCAGGCCCCTCGAAGCGCGCGCGGCCGCGATTTGCCTCAGGACAGGCGCGGCCTGTGCCGGGAACGCGGAAGGGCGGGTTTGCCAGGGCGAAGTCGACGCGCGCTGGCGCGCGGTAGCTCTCCACGTCAGCCAACTGCGGCGCGAAAAGTTCCACCAGACCCAGGTCTTGGGCGTTTTGGGCGGCGGCCGCCACCATCTCCGGTCCGTTGTCGATGCCCGTGAGACGGAGCGGCAGTTCTGGCCGCAGGAGCAGGAGTCCGATGGACGCCGCGCCGCAGCCGGTGCCCAGATCCAGCCCCGCGAGCGCCTTATCCGTCTTGCCCGCTTTAAGCTGGCTGGCGGCGAAGGCAGCCAGAAGCAAGGTGTCGACGCCGAAACGAAAGCCCGCCAAGGGCTGCGCGAGTCCGCGCGGGAACAGGGCGCGTCGTGCGTCGCTCATTGCTGCAACCGGAGAGTCCCGGCGTGGGCTTGGAGTGTTGCGGCCATCGGCCGCTGATCGAAACAAGACATGAAGTCTCCCAAAGAGATTGCCGAGGCGGACGACACAAAATCCCGCGTCTTTTGAGTCAGGCGCGGGATTTGCGGGTTTGTGCCGTTTTCCGATGTCGGCGCGGTGCCTAGGCCACGCTGGCCATGATGGGGCCGCCCATGTTCAGCGCCGCCTGCGCGCCCTGGCCCTCGATGAAGAACAGGTTCACCACCCGCGCGGGCGCTTCCACATTAAGCTGCGTGGTGTGTTGCGGGTTGGTGGAGAAATCCGCGTGGATGGTGCGCGAGTAGTCAAGGTTTACGTTCGACTCGTGGTTCTGCGGCAGGCTGATGGCGATGTTGCTGGTCTGCGAGTTGTCCAGCGTCACGTTGCTCTCGTTCGTCGTGCGCGCGGTGTTCTCCACGGTACGCGGCTGGGCGAAGTTCAGGGACGTGCTCTCGTGCACGACCTGCGTGATCTGCATGCGTGCGGCGCCGATGGTGTTGTCCACCGTGGACTTCGCCCCGGGGGCCTCGTCGGGGAAGACCACGCGCGGCGGGTTGTAGGCCTTGGCGTTCACCTGGCCGTTGGGCAGGGGCGCGAGATTGGCGTCGATCTTTGGGGGGCCGGGCCAGACGTAGGCGGCGTGGTAGCCCTCCCAGGCCTGGCTGGTGACCGTGTGGTTGAAGACGTGCACCGGGGAATGGCTCATGTTCGGCGAGGCGTGGCCGTGGAAATGCGAAGCCTCGGGCGGGCGTATGTGCCCGGAGGGGCCGCCCGTAATATGTCCGGGGTAACTCACGGTGATGCCTGGCGTGCCAATGGGGGTGGGCAAGCCGCCGTGCACCTCCACCGGGGGCATGCCCGGACCGGAGTACACCATGTAGCTGACGCCGGTGCCGCCGCCAGTGGCGACAAATCCGCCGCCTCCGCCACCCGTGGCGCCGCCGCCACCACCGCCCGTGCTGAAGCCGCCGGTCGCTCCCGCGCCACCGCCGCCTCCGGCGCCGCCCGCGACAAATCCGCCTCCGCCGCCGCCACCGCCGCCTCCGACGCCGCCCACGACAAATCCGCCTCCTCCACCGCCGCCACCGCCGCCACCGCTGACGGAGCCACCACCACCCGGGCTTACCGGCAGGTTGGCCGAAGCGATGGGGAAGGACCCCATCGCCAAGCCCCCCGTGGAGGGAAAGGCCGCGCCGGAGTTCCCAATGGGCAGACGGGCCGATGTTGTGTCAGTCGGAAAGTGGTTTCCGGGGGCGGGGATGACGTGCCCTCCGCCTTCCGAAGAATAGCCGCCCGCAGGGCCGACTGTGGCGCCACCCGCGGGTCCGGGGCTTGTGCCACCTGCGGGCCCGGGGGTAGTGCTGCCTGCCGGGCCAGGCGTGGTGTGGCCCGCAGGGCCGGGCGTGGTGTGGCCCGCCGGGCTAGGCGTGGTGTGGCCCGCAGGGCCGGGCGTGGTGTGGCCCGCAGGGCCAGGCGTGGTGTGGCCCGCAAGCCCAATGATGATGTTGCCCGCTGGCCCGGCCTCGATATGCCCGGCGGGCCCTGCGACGGTATGGCCCGCTGGTCCGGCGACGATGTTGTCGGTCAGTCCGTACATGGCTCCTCCTTTCCGGTGGGTGCTGCGGTTGGCGGACCGGCATCGCTCCGCCGGTCCCGGCGCTGCGCCGGAAGCTCTAAGCGATGCCACTTTACGCCCGCTGTTCAGATTTCGTCAAGTGACCGTTCGCACCCCTTGCCAGGGGCCGCGCAATGCTTACCTGCTCACAATGTCCGAAAAAGCCGTCAAGACCCCGCCCACACCCGCTGCGGAACGGGGCGTCATCCATATCGAAGGGGCCCGTCACCACAACCTCAAGGACCTGACCCTCGATATACCGCGCGAAAAGCTCGTAGTGGTCTGCGGACCGTCGGGCTCCGGCAAGAGCACCCTGGCCTTCGACATCGTCTACGCCGAGGGTCAGCGCCGCTATGTGGAGTCGCTTTCGGCCTACGCCCGGCAGTTCCTGCCGCAGATGGATAAGCCGAAGGTCGACAAGGTGGAGGGGCTTTCCCCGGCCATCAGCCTGGAGCAGCAGTCCACTTCGCGCAACCCGCGCTCCACCGTGGGCACGGTGACGGAAGTCTATGATTTCCTGCGCGTGTTCTTCGCCCGGCTGGGCACCTTCTTCTGTCCCCAGTGCGGCCAGCCCATCGCCGCCCAGAGCGGCGACGAGATCGTGGCCGGTATCATGGCCCTGCCTGAGGGAACGCGCATTTTACTCCTGGCCCCGCTGGTGGAACACCAGAAGGGCACACACAAGGAGCTGTTCAACAAGCTGCGCAAGGAGGGGTTCGCCCGCGTCCGCGTGAATGGCGGAGTCCACCCCCTGGACGAGGCGCCAGAGCTGGATAAGCTTAAGAAGCACACCATCGAGCTGGTGGTGGACCGTCTGGTCATCAAGCCCGACATCCGCCCGCGCCTGAATGATTCCGTGGAACTGGCCCTGAAGCAGGGCAAGGGCAGCCTCATCGTCAGCGAGCACGCCCCCGCTCATAGTGGGAAGGGGGGCAAGGACGCCGACCGCTTCTTCAGCACTTCAAGCACCTGCGCCACGTGCGGCATCTCCATGCCCGCGCTCACTCCGCAGCTTTTTTCCTTCAACAGCCCCCAGGGCGCTTGCCCGGAATGCTCCGGCCTGGGCAGCGTGGACTCCTTCGAGTTCGACCTGCTTGTGCCGAACAAGGGCCTGTCCCTTGCGGGCGGCGGGCTTTTGCCCTGGCGCAACCCGCGCCTTTTCGCCCGGCACGAGGACGACCTGAAGCGTCTGGGCAAGGCCCACGGCTTCACCCTTGACACCCCGCTCTCCGAATTCAGCGCCACGGCCCGCCAGGCCCTTGTGGATGGCGATGCGGCCGCTTATTCTGGCGGAGGCTGGCCCGGGGTGGCCCCGCTTCTCGAACAGGGCTATTCCATGGGCCCGGTTTGGCGCGACGAGCTTTCCCGTTTCCGCCAGAGCCGCCCCTGCCCAGCCTGTCAGGGCGCGCGGCTCAAGCCCGAGGCGCTCGCCGTGCGCGTGCCCGCCACTCCAGAAGGCTTGAACATCCACCAGTTCTGCTCGCTGTCCATCGCCCGCGCCCTGGACTGGCTGGAGGCCCAGGACTTCTCCGGCGCGCATGCGCTCATCGCCGGCCCGCTTTTGAAAGAGTTGATCCACCGCCTGGGCTTCATGAAGGGCGTGGGGCTCGACTACATCTCCCTGGCCCGGAACATGAGCACCCTGTCCGGCGGCGAGGCCCAGCGCATCCGTTTGGCCAGCCAGCTGGGAAGCGGATTGGTGGGCGTCACCTATGTCCTCGACGAACCAAGCATCGGCCTGCACCCGCGCGACAACGAGCGCCTCTTAAAGACCCTGCGCAGCCTCCAGGCGCGCGGCAACACCGTCCTCGTGGTGGAGCACGACGAGCCCACCATCATGAGCGCCGACCATGTCATCGAACTTGGCCCTGGCAGCGGCGAACTGGGCGGCGAGATCGTGTTTCAGGGCAGCGTGGACAGCCTGATGAATGAAAGCCAGTCCCTGACCGCCAAGTATCTGCGCGGCGACCTGCGCTCCTGGCGGCCGGACGAGCGCCGCCGCCCCATGCCGATAGGCGGCTATACACACCTGGGCATCCGTGGCGCGCGCGCCAACAACCTGAAGGGGCTCGACCTGGACATCCCGCTGGGCGTGCTGGTGTGCTTCACCGGCGTGTCCGGCTCGGGCAAAAGTTCACTCGTGGTCGATACGCTGTACAAGCACCTGGCGCTCGCGCAGGGCATCAAGGTGGACCAGCCCGGTCCGGTGAACGCGTTCATCGGGGCCGAGGCCATCGAGAAGATCATCGCCATCGACCAGACGCCCATCGGGCGCACGCCGCGCTCTAACCCGGCCACCTATACCAAGGCCTTTGACGAGATCCGCACCATTTTCGCCAGCTCCAAGGACGCGAAGATGCGCGGCTATCAGCCCGGCCGCTTCAGTTTCAACGTCAAGGGTGGCCGCTGCGAGGCCTGCCAGGGCGACGGTCAGATCCGCGTGGAGATGCATTTTCTGCCGGACGTGTTTGTGACCTGCGACGTGTGCAAGGGCATGCGCTACAATGCACAGACCCTCGAGGTGCGCCACAAGGGCAAGAACATCGCTGAAGTGCTGGACATGACCGTGGCTGAGGCGCGGGAGTTCTTCGGTGCGCACACCGCACTGTCCCGGCGGCTCGAAGTGCTCGAACAGGTCGGCCTGTCCTACCTGCGCCTTGGGCAGCCCGCCACCACCCTTTCTGGCGGCGAGGCCCAGCGCATCAAGATCTCTCGCGAACTGGGCAAGCGTAATCTGCCCGGCGCGCTGTACATCCTCGACGAACCCACCACCGGCCTGCATATGCACGAGGTGGGCAAGCTCATCCGCGTGCTGCACCGGCTGGTGGACAAGGGCGCCAGCGTCATCGTCATTGAGCACAACGCCGATGTCGTCCTCGCGTCGGACTACGTGTTCGACCTGGGCCCCGGCGGTGGTGAGAACGGCGGGCAGATCGTGGCCCAAGGCACACCGGAGGAAATCATGCAGAACCCGAATTCCGTGACCGGGCGGTTCCTTGGGGCGGAGGCCAGGTAGCGGGATGAAGGCGCACGTATCCGGCGAAAGCCGTTGTCGTGGAATACCGCGGCGCTACCGTTTGAACAGGGTCTGGCTGAGCACAAGAGCCACCAAGATGCCCGCGACAGGGATCGCTACGAGGGCGTAGTGCGCCGGTTCGTGTGGGTAGGGGAAACGCGGCAACATGAACAACTGGTAGCCCGCGACCCAGAGAACCGCTGCAATGCCGCCCCCCGCCAGGCCTGCCTGCCATTGACCACGTTTCTCCCGTGCCATGGCGGGGGCAATGGGGGACTGCGCAGGGGCCGTAAGCTTCCCCCCCCGGCCGAGCAATACAAGAGAGCAGATCAGAAGAAGTCCCACGAGAGCCGCTGCGTCGCTTACGGGCAGCAGAGGGGGGCGGAAGGTAAGTTCCACCCTGTGGTTGCCCGGACCGGGCAGGAAGACGGATTGGAAGGCATTATCCGCGCGGAAGACCTTCACCGAGGCGCCATCCACGGTGGCCCGCCAGCCAGGATCGAAGTTGTTGGCGACCACGAGACAAGACGGCCCGCTGACATCGCAGTCGTAAACCAGGCGGTCGGGGCTGTAGGTCCGCAGTGCGGCTGTGCCGCCGCCATTTCCTGAAAGTTCAGGCAGGCCTTTGCGGTCCGCGTCAAGCATCACCGCTGTGGTGCGCCGGGTATTCAAATCCAAGCCCTCCAACACGTGGAGCGCCTGCTCCCTGTCGGGGCAGCTCAGGATGCGCGAGACAATATGGCCGCGCTCCATCGTCTCATTTAGCCGATAGATATAGATGGGAAGCTCGTAGTAGCGGTTGAGCCTCGTCGCGTGCAGCGGCCCGGGCAAGCCCTTGCCGTTGTCCTCTGCCACCAGGGTGGCGATCCCCTCCAGGCCAGCAACCGGATGCCCTGCGAGCAGATAACGGACATTCAGGCTCTGCAAGGCGGGGATGTTCAGGTCAGACGCCGTGTGGGGGGCTATCCCGAAGGTCTGGTCGTAGCGCGGGTAGTTCTCGGTGGGGTTTGGGGTAAGCGTCAAGGCATACCAGAAGGAATCAAAGAGACGCGCCATGGCGGGGGTCTTCAATTGCGGAGAGATGGCGAGCCTCATGTTTTCTTTGAAATGCCGGTTGAACAGTGGTCCTCGACCGTCCACGGTTTCCAGACCGTAGCTGATGGCGATGGAGGGGTGCAGGTCCAGGCTGCCAACCCGGTAAGGGGCGCTGTCTTCGTGGCGTAGTGCGCTCAGGGCCGGATGGTTGTCCACCACCTGTGCAATGCGCGCTTGCCCGAATGAGAGTGCGTTCTGCCTGCCAAGCATAAGCGAGAGAGCGAGACAGGCACACAGGGCGGCGACCTTCAACTTGGTCTCCGCCGTGCTTTGGGGCGCAGATGTTTGCTGCAGCAACTGGGCTCCGAGGGTGATCTCGGCGAGCACCAGCAAACTGCGGATGATGCGGGCCTCATTCTTCAACAGCAGCACGGACGCCGCGATAAGGAACAGCCACCAGGGCCAGGGCACTTGGCGCAGGCCTTTTCGAAGTCGGTCGATGACGAACCCCAGGCACAGGACAAGGGGGAAAATGGACGTTGTCGCGGCCAGCCGCAGATCCATCTTGGTCAGCGCCGTGTCGGCGAGCATGAGACGGAAGTCTGATCGGAAGATGGCGGCCAAGAGTATAAGACCCAGGGCAAAGGAAAGTGTCCGTCGGACAGTGCTGTCATGGAACGCGAAAAAGAGCGAGAGGCCAATGACGACAAGGGCGTTGTCAACACGCAGGGCGCTGTGAAGCTCCGAAAGGCAACTGGCGGTTGCCAGCGCGAAGTTGGTGCTTTGAACGGAAAAGGTGCGGTCTGAAAAGGGCACATACTGCAACAGGCTTGTGATTGTTGGAGCATAAAAAAGGACGTACCCGGTCCAAACAAGGAATATTGCACAGATGTTGCGCTTGAAGTTTGGGCGGTTACGGAAAAACGCGCAATAAAAAAAGAAGTGGAAGATTGGATAAATCGGCAGCGTCAGCACGGGGTAGGATGTCGCAATAATACAGAGCAGCCCGAACACCAACGGTATGCGCCTCTGCAGCGGCAGCGTGTCATCGCATACGTCGTGTGTCCAAGAAAAGAAAAGCGGGAAGACGAAGGCAAAAAGAATCTGCGGATTGCTGTCGAGGAAAGGGGCCATTGAAAGCGTGCTCGCCAACAACGCGCTGCGTCGCGAGGTATGAAAATAATTGTGCGCGACACGGTACGTTCCATAGCTGAACGCAAAAAAAATAAGCATATTCCAGGCGTGGCTGATGAGCCAGAGGGGCACGATCGTGCTCGCCAGAACGGGCAAGGAATAGGACGGGAACTGGCTTGCCATGTTGGGCGCGCCACCGGGGACAAGAGGATCCCACGCCGTGAAGCCCTGGTGCAGAAGAAGAAATGCACGCGCGGGGAAATGCATCATGTCGTCGAGCGCATCGGGGAAAATGGTGACGGCATAAGGCCCCAGCAGGAGCCGGTCAAAGTAAATGGCGGCGCAGAGCAGCGCGAAAAAAATGATGGCTTGTCTGTTATTCGTGGCGCTTGGCGAGGCGGGAGTAAATTTCATTGCAGTATTGGGTCGCTGTGGGTGTTGTTAGTGTGTGCAGTTCTGCGTTCCGCCTGGTTTCACCGGGGCCATTGGTTACTGCTTCCGTGGCCGGGGCAGTTTGGGCCCTGCGGCTCTTCTGCCCGTATGAAGTCGAGAAACCTACGCTGTGCATGTTGCGAACGCAAGGCTGAAGCCTCCTCGCCTTGACAAGACGACGTGTCTCAGCGAAGGCACCAGAAATGAATTTTGCGCAAAGTCGGCCCCCCTCGCCCTGCCCGCCTGATCCGCTTTTGCGTGATGTCACCATGCTGGTGCCCACGCGCAACAGGCAAGGGTATCTCCAGAACATTTTTGAGACCTATGACGGAAGCGGGCTGAAGCTTATCGTGGCCGACACCTCGCCCGCGCCGCTGCCTGGTGTGGAACGTTATCCGAACGTGCGCTACCACCACTTTACGGAGTGCCGCTTCATCGACAAGCTGCGCTTTCTGGTGGAGGCCGCTCCCACCAGCTTCATTGTTCTGCGCGCCGAGAACCGGCACATCCGGGCAGAAGGCGTGGCTCGTTGTCTGGCGTACCTGCAGGAGCATCCGGACTGCAGCTTGGCCCATGGCGCGCATGTGTGGGTGCGCCAGAAGCGTGGCCGTATTGAGGCCTGGCCCTGCTACAACGCGGATGGTTTGGCCGGGCTGATGCAGGAGCGCCCCGAGGACAGGCTTTTGGCCGCCTTCGACCCCATGGTGAGCCTGTACTACGCCGTGGAGCGTCGCCAGAACCTGTTGGACGTGCTTGCTTGTGCCGATGGCATCGAGAACCTGAACGCCTTTGAGGTGCTGCTGACGGCCATAAAGGCTATCAATGGCAAATGCGCGCGCGCGCCCGTGTTGTTTTGCGCGGTGCAGGAACGCCCGAGCGCACTCAAGGGGGCGCATCAGTTATATGACAGTTTCGAAAAGGTGGCGAGCGCTCCGGAATACGCAGAGGTGTATGCTCGTGTGGAGACCGGCATTGCCACGCACCTGGCCACGCATTCCGGACTCGACGCGGCGCGGGCCGAGGCCGTGACACGTGAAAGCCTTGCTCGATTTTTGCGGCAGTGCCGCGCCAAACCTCAAGAGACAAAAACGCAGCGCTTGGCGCGCAAGGCGGGTAAGCTCGCTCGTTCCAGTCTGTGCCTGTTCGGCCTCCCCGACTTTCGCGCCGAACGGGCCCTGGACAGCTATCTGGACGGGTTGGAGGGTGATGCCCGCGCCGAATTCAAGGCCCTGCTCGCCACCATCAAACGCGGCTACCGTGAGGGTTGGTAGGCCCCCCAACCCTTTCTGCTTTAGGAGGACCTTGTGCAGACCCTTCCGTTGACCATCGTCATCCCGACCTACCAGCGCCACCACCTGCTTGGTCGCGCGCTCGCCCACTATGACGCCTTTGGTCTGCCGGTCATCGTGGTGGACTCCACCCCGGAACCCTTTACAGACCTGGGGAACCTGCGCAATGTCGAGTACCTGCACCGGCCCGACGCGCCCATGCCGCACAAGCTGCGCGCGCCAGTGCTTGAAAACGTGCGCACGCCGTACATGGTCATGAGCGCGGACGACAGTTTCACCAGCCTCTCCGGGCTGCGGTCGTGCGTGGAGTTTCTGGCCGCGAACGAGGACTACAGTTCGGCGCAGGGCTACTACTTCGGTTACTGGCTGCGCGGGGATGAGGTCGCTCTGGACTTGTACTACCGCTCCGTGGAAACTCTGGACAGCCTGGTGGATTCGCACCGGCCCGAGGACCGGCTGATACAGATGTTTTCGCGCTACTCGGCCATGTTTTACGCCGTCTATCGCACGGACTGCCAGCGGGAGATGCTGCAACGTTTCCCAGACATGATCCGCAACTACTGCATCGCCGAATTCTACTTCGCCATGATGACCGCGTTGCACGGCAAGCATGCGCTTTTGCCAGTGTTCTATCAGCTGCAGGAGCATGCGCCCGGCATCGGCCACAACGAGACCTTCCGCAATGACATGCACCGGCTGGCCACCAAACCACGCTACATTGGCGAGTTCGACGCTTTCGTGGACGCCGTGGCGGCCTACCTGGCCGAACGTTCCGGCCGCCCCCTGGCCGACGCGCGCATCTTCATTATGAAGGCCGTGGCCCTGCAGGCCTGGCAGCGCAAGATGGAGAAGAACCCGGGCGACCGCTTGCGCACGGAGTGGCAGGCCCTGCTGAACAAGACGGTGTTCAAGGCCCGCAAGCGCGAAATAACGCGGCTCAAGCGCAAGGCCGAGGCCGCACAACTGCAACTGGCCGTGGACGGCGCGCGCGCGCTCATCGGGCCGGAGGGCCGGGCGGAGTTGGATGGCATGGTGCGGAGCCTGGGCGCCCAGACCTCAGCGCAGGAAGCCTCATGAGCGTTGAAGGCGGCGTGCAGGCGGATCCTCGCTTTCTCGTCACCGGAGCCACCGGGTTCATCGGCGCGCATGTGGTGCGTGCACTTTTGGCGCGCGGTTGCGCGGTCACGGCGGTGTTTCGGGACGAGGCCCGCGCCAGGGCTCAGGATTGGTTCGGACGCGTGACGCTCCTCAGGGCCGACGTGGAGGCCGCCACACCGGAACAGCTGAGCATGATGGCAAAACACGGGCGCATTCTGCATCTGGCCTGGGGGCATTTGAACAGCTTCAAGGCTGAGGCCCACGTGACCGAAGTATTTCCGAAGCATTTTGAGTTCCTGCGGCAGCTTGTGGCACGCGGGGCTAAGCATTTGCTCGTGGCTGGCACTTGCCTGGAATACGGCCTGCAGTCGGGCGCGCTCAGGGAAGATTTGCCCGCCTCGCCCGTGACGGCCTATGGCCAGGGCAAAGACATGCTGCGCCGCGCCCTGGAGCCACTCTGCCAGGCGCGTGGGACTAGGCTGACCTGGGCCCGGCTGTTCTACATGCACGGCCCCGGCCAATCCGAAAAATCCTTGCTCTCCCAACTTGACCGGGCTATCAATTCTGGCGCCCCGGAGTTCAATATGTCCGGGGGAATGCAGTTGCGCGACTATCTGCCTGTAGAGGAGGTCGCGGAGATACTGGTCCGTCTGGCCGAGCCCGGACTCGGTTTTGGCGTGGTCAATTGCGCCAGTGGGAAGCCCGTCAGCGTCCTGAACCTTGTTCAAAGCCACCTGCGCGGGCGCGGGGCGGATCTCCTGCTCAATCTGGGCCACTACCCCTACCCGGACTATGAGCCCATGGAGTTCTGGGGAGATACCACAAAACTTGCCGCAGCCCTGGCTGCGAGCCCGGATTAAGAACTATGACGCCAAAGAACACCCCAAGTAGCCAGCCCGTTGACATGACCGAGCAGTTCCGCCAGGAGCGCGTCGCGCGCATCAAGGCCATGGGCGGCAACCAACCGTTGCAGGATACGGCCAAGGCCTTCACCGTCGAATCCACGCGTGCGGGATATTCCTACAACTTTTCGTGGATGGGCCGCCCCATCATCCAGTATCCCCAGGACATGATTGCTCTGCAGGAGATTGTCTGGGAGATGCGGCCGGATGTCATTGTGGAGACGGGCATTGCCCACGGCGGCAGTCTCGTGTTTTCCGCCTCGCTGCTGCGGCTGCTTGGCGGCGACGGCTTCGTGGTCGGCGTGGACATTGACATCCGCGCGCACAACCGTGCGGCCATAGAGGCCCACCCGATGGCTCCGCACATCCGCATGATTCAAGGTTCCAGCGTGGATGAGGCCGTGGCTGATCAGGTGCGCAAGGCCATCGCCGGGCGCAGCAACCCGCTGGTGGTGCTGGACTCCAACCACACCCACGAGCATGTGCTGCGCGAGCTTGAGCTCTATTCCCCCCTGGTGAAAAAGGGCGGCTGGCTCATCGTCTTCGATACGGTCGTCGAGGTCATGCCCAGTGGCTTTTACCCCGACCGGCCTTGGGGCATCGGTGACAACCCCATGACCGCCGTGGACGCCTTTCTCAAAACCAACGACCGCTTTGTCGTCGATGAGGCAATGGACGCCAAACTCGCTGTGAGCATGGCGCCGCGCGGTTACCTGCGCTGTGTCAAAGACTAACGCCCCGCACCCCACAAGGATATCTTGATGGAAGTCGTCATCCTCTGCGGCGGGCTCGGCACCCGCCTGCGCGAAGAAACGGAGTTCCGGCCCAAGCCCATGGTGAATATCGGGCCCCGGCCCATCCTGTGGCACATCATGAAGGTCTTCGCCACGCGCGGGCACACGGACTTTGTGCTGGCCCTGGGCTACAAGGGCGAGATGATCAAGGACTACTTCCTCAACTATGAGGCCATGAACAACGACATCACCATTGAGCTGGGCAAGCCCGAAAAGGCCCAGCTCCATTCCTGCCACGAGGAGTGCGGCTGGAGGATCACCCTGGCCAGCACGGGCGAGAAGGCCCTCAAGGGCGCGCGTCTCAAGAAGATTGAGCCGTACGTCAAGGGCGAGACCTTCCTTTTGACCTACGGCGATGGCGTGGCCGACGTGGACCTGGACGCGCTCGTCGCCTTCCACAAGGCCCACGGCAAGATGTGCACGCTCACCGGCGTGAACCCGGCTTCGCGTTTCGGCGAACTCAAGCTCGCGGGCGACCAGGTGACGCGGTTCAACGAGAAGCCCGCCGTCCCTGGCTCCGGGATTTCCGATAAGTACATCAACGGCGGCTATATGGTCATGAACCGGGCGATCTTCGACCGCGTGAGCGCGGACGACTCCTGCGACCTCGAATACGGGCCGCTGGAACGCCTGGCCGAGGAGGGGGAGCTGATGGTCTACCGCCACCACGGATTCTGGGCCTGCATGGATACCCTGCGTGACACCGAGTACCTGAACCGCATCTGGGCCGAGGGCCGTGCGGGCTGGAAGGTCTGGTAGGAAGCGCTAGATGGTGCGCGTTATGGACGGATTCTACTCGGGCCGCCGGGTGCTCATCACCGGGCACACCGGCTTCAAGGGGGCCTGGATGTGCCTGCTCTTGGCGCAGGCCGGGGCGCAGGTGCTGGGCTACTCCCTTGACCCGCCGAGCGCCCCCAGCCTCTTCGCCCTGACTGGCCTGGACACGAATCCGCCCGCAGGGCTCAGCTCCCTGCACGCCGACATTCTGGACCTGCCGCGCCTGACGCGCGCTGTGGCCGAGTTTGCGCCTGACGTGGTCGTGCATATGGCCGCGCAGTCCCTGGTGCGCCCGTCCTATTCCGACCCCGCCGCCACTATTGCCGCCAACGTCCAGGGCACGGCGCACGTTCTGGAGGCCTGCCACCAGGCGCCGCCTAAATCCGGCCAGCGCCGGGCCATCGTGGTGGTGACAAGCGACAAGTGCTACGAGAACCGCGAGTGGGTGCATGGCTACCGCGAAAATGACCGCCTGGGCGGGCACGACCCGTATTCCGCCAGCAAAGCCTGTGCGGAGATCGTGGCGGGATGCTTCGCCAAGTCTTTTTTCCCTGCCGAGACCGTGGCCGTCCACGGCACCGTGTTGGCCACGGCGCGTGCGGGCAACGTCATCGGGGGGGGCGATTTCGCCACCGACCGCCTAGTGCCGGACATGGCCCGGGCCTTTGCCAGGGGCGAGGCCGTGCATATCCGCCGTCCCGGTGCGGTGCGGCCTTGGCAGCATGCGCTGGAGCCCGTTTCCGCCTATCTGTTGCTGGCCCGGCGCATGCTGGAAGAGGGCCACCGCTTCGCCGGCGGCTGGAACTTCGGGCCGTCCAGCCGCGACGTGCGCACCGTGGGCGAGGTGTCCGCCCGCTTTGCCAAACTCTGGGGGCCAGACGCGCATCTGGACCTGAACCAGGGCGGGGAGCAAGGTCCGCACGAGGCCGGGCTGCTGACGCTCGATTGCGCCAAGGCCCACGCCCTCTTGGGCTGGCGGCCCCGGCTCAACCTGGACGCGGCGCTCATCTGGACCTGCGGCTGGTACAAGGCCTGGGCCGAGGGCAAGGGCGATCTGTGCGCGCTGTCCAACACGCGCATCACCGAATTTTTCGACGAGTAGCCGCATGGGCTCCCTCATCCTGCATACGACGCCACTGTCCGGCCTGTTGGTGGTGGAGACGCGCCCCGTGGGCGACCAGCGCGGCAGTTTTGCCCGGCTCTTCTGCGCGCGGGAGCTGGAGCCTCTCGCTCTGCCCGGCCCCATCGTCCAGATCAACCACTCGTACACCAGCGCGGCGGGCACGGTGCGTGGCCTGCATTTCCAGCGTCCGCCCAAGGCCGAGGCCAAGCTGGTGCGCTGCCTGCGCGGCCGGGTGCTCGATGTGGCTGTGGACCTGCGCAAAGGCTCGGAAACGTACCTCACGTGGCACGCCGTGGAGCTTTCTCCGGAGAACCATTTGGCCTTTTACCTGCCCCGGGGGTTCGCTCACGGTTTTCAGACCCTGGAGCCGGACTGTGAGTTGCTCTACCTGCACACCGAATTCTACAGTCCGGAGCACGAGGGCGGTCTGCGCTTTGACGACCCGGCGCTGGGCATCCCCTGGCCTTTGCCCGTGGCCGAACTTTCCGCCCGCGACGCCGCACACCCGCTCGTTCATTCGGCGGACGGCCCCGACTTCGTCCCCCTGGAGATTTTATGAACTGTCGTTTCTGCAACACGCCACTTTCGCAGGTCTTTCTCGACCTGGGCACCGCGCCGCCGTCCAATTCCTTCCTGAAGCCGGACGAGTTGAACGGGCCGGAGGTCTACTACCCCCTCAAGCTGTTCGTCTGCCCGGACTGCTTCCTGGTGCAGGTGGACGAGGTGAAGCGTTCGAGCGAGATATTCTCCTCGGAGTACGTATACTTTTCGTCCTTTTCCCGCACCTGGCTGGCCCACGCCAAGGCCTATGTCGAGGCCACCTGCCCGCGCCTTGGCCTGGACAAGGATTCGCTCGTCATCGAGATCGCCAGCAACGACGGCTACTTGCTCCAGTACGTGCGCGCGCTGGGCGTGCCTGCCCTGGGCATCGAGCCTACGGCCAGCACGGCGGCGGCGGCCCGGGAGAAGGACGTGGAAACCCTTGAGGCGTTTTTCGGCGTGGCGCTGGCCGAGCGATTGGCGGCCCAGGGCCGCCGCGCCGACCTCATTGTGGGCAACAATGTCCTGGCCCATGTGCCGGACATCAACGATTTCGTTGGAGGGTTGCGGATCGCCCTGGCCGAGGGGGGACTCATCAACATGGAGTTTCCGCACCTCTATCGGCTCGTGGAATCCAGCCAGTTCGACACCGTGTACCACGAGCACTTTTCGTACCTTTCGCTCGGCACCGTGCGCCGTGTCTTCGCCGCCAATGGCCTGCGCGTCTTTGACGTCGAGGAGCTGCCCACCCACGGCGGCAGTCTGCGCATCCACGCCCGGGCCGAGGGCGATCCCCTGGCTCTGGAGACCCCGCGTCTGGCCGAGGTGCTGCGCCTGGAGACCGCCGCGGGCATGCAGACCCCGGCCTATTACCAGGGCTTTCAGGACCGGGTGGAGCGCATCAAGGCGGAGCTCCTGGGCTTTCTGGCCGAGCAGACCCTGGCACGCAAAAAGGTGGCCGCTTACGGCGCCGCAGCCAAGGGCAACACCCTGCTGAACTTCTGCGGGGTCAGACCCGGGCAGGTGGCCTTCGTGTGCGACGCGAGTCCGCACAAGCAGGGCCTGTTCCTGCCCGGAAGCCGCATCCCGGTGCGCCACCCGGACGCCATCCGGGAGGAGAAGCCTGACTTTGTGCTCATCCTGCCCTGGAACATCAAGGACGAGATCAAGACGCAGCTCGCGTTCATCCGCGAGTGGGGCGGGCGTTTTGTCCCCACCGATACCATGGCCATTGAGGGCTGAGCTGGGGCTGGCCCCGGGCACTGGGAGAGGAAAAGAAGAGTTCATTGGGGGAAATGCCCCGTCAGACCCTCTCAAATCAAGCAAAAGGCTTGGGATACGTATGCGTCCCAAGCCTTTTGCTTGATTTGAAGAAAAACGAAGGTATTGCTTCAAGGCCATAGCGCGGAGAGTGATGAAAGAGTGGCTGCAACAGCCGGGGGCAGCCGCACCTGCGCTGAACGCCTTTTGACCTGATGCCCTGGCCAGGTCGGCGTTCTCCCCTGATGGCCATACACCATACATTGCAGGCAAGGCCTAACCCGGGGATTAAAATTCTCCGGGTTTGGTCTTGAAGCGGACTGCCAACGTTGTTTGAAGCAAGGGGCCTGGGTGTGCGCCTGAGGCCCCGCCTGGCGCTAGATCGGCGGGGCGATGGTCACGAGCACGCGCAGGTCGGTGACGGCGCCCACGCCGTGCCGCGTGGCGATGGGGCAGATAAGGGTGTCGCCGGGCTTGGCGGGCACCTTGCCATCGGTGGAGAGAAACTCGCCCTGACCCTCCAGGATGGTGAGCACGAGTTCGCCCTCGATGTTGTGCGAGTGCAGGGGCAGACCCTGCCCGGCCTTGAAGTTGAAATTCAGAACCTTAACGAACTCGCTTTCATGCACCACGGTGATGCTCGGGGCATTGTCCTTGAAGGCGTTTTCGAAAAGATGCGCAATCTTCATGGCGTCCTCCTGGCCCCTCGCGGGGCGGATGGTGATTCTAGAAACCCAGGGGCCGCAGCCCGTCCGAAGCCGCCGACTGCACCTGCCCGTCGCGGGTAATGACCATGGTCTGCAGGGGCACGCTTGCGCCCGCAGCCGCCACGGCGCGCTGGGCGATGGCCGTCATGCCGGAGCAGCAGGGCACTTCCATCTGGACCACGGTGATGTCCTTGATATTATTGCCGCGCAGGATTGCGGCCAGCTTGTCGATGTAGGACTGGGCGTCATCGAACTTGGGGCAGCCCAGAAGCAGCACACGGCCGGGCAAGAACTTGGCGTGAAAGCCGGGAAAAGCGGGCGGCACACAGTCGGCTGTCAGGAGCAGACTGGCGTTTTGCAGGAACGGCGCTGTGGGCGGCACCAGACGCAACTGGATGGGCCAGTGCGACAGGGTAACGCCGGGACCGGCCGCTGCCTGCTCGCGCGGAATGTTGGCCTGCTGGCAGGCCGAGGCCTGCGGGGCCAAGCTCATAACCCTGCTGCCGGGACAGCCGCCATGGGGCCCGGCGCTGCCGTCCGTACGGTCCAGCCGAAGGCTGGCGGGATCTGGCATGTGCTCCGGCACGGCGCGTCCCTGGCTGGTCAGATGCATGACCACGGCCTTGGGGTTGAAGTCTTCCGCCTCCACCTCGACCACGTTGAGGGCCCCGGTGGGGCATTCGCCCAGACAGGCGCCCAGGCCGTCGCAGAACACCTCGCTCACCAGCTTCGCCTTGCCGTCGATGATGGCGAGCGCTCCCTCGGCGCAGCCGGTGACGCAGTTGCCGCAGCCGTTGCAGAGGTCCTCGTTGACGGTGATGAGCTTGCGGGTGGCTTTCATGGTCTTTCCTTTTGAAGGTGGCGCGGGGGCGTTCGTCGGCCCCCGCGCCGGTGGAGTGTGGAATCGAGAGGCAAGATTAACCTAGGAATTATTCCTGTTTTGGCAAGCCTAGCCCAGAATGGCCTTTAAATCCTCTTCCGGGGTGCTGATGGGCTTGATGTCGAAGGTCTTGACCAGGAAGGCCAGCACGTTCGGGGTGATGAACGCGGGCAGCGTGGGTCCGAGGCGGATGTTCTTGATGCCCAGCGAGAGCAGGGTCAGGAGGATGGCCACGGCCTTCTGCTCGTACCAGGACAGGATGAGGGACAGGGGCAGCTCGTTGACGTCGCAGTTGAAAGCCCCGGCCAGGGCCACCGCGATCTGGATGGCCGAGTAGGCGTCATTGCACTGGCCCACGTCGAGCAGGCGCGGAATGCCGCCGATGTCGCCCAGCTGCTTGTCGAAGAAGCGGAACTTGCCGCAGGCCAGGGTCAGGATGATGGTGTCCTTGGGGGCCTTCTCCACGAACTCGGTGTAGTAGTTGCGCCCGGGCTTGGCGCCGTCGCAGCCGCCCACCAGGAAGAAGTGGCGGATCTTGCCGGCCTTCACCGCGTCGATGACCGTGCCAGCAACGCTCATGACGGCATTGCGGGCAAAGCCCACGTTGACCGTGCCGCGGTCCAGGTCGTCGGTGAAGCCGGGCATCTCAAGGGTCTTCTTGATGACGGCGCTGAAATCCTCGTTGCCCACGTGCACCGCGCCGGGCCAGCCCACCAGGCCAGTGGTGAAGATGTTGCCGAGGTAGCTCGCGGCGGGCTTCTGGATGCAGTTGGTGGTCATCAGGATCGCGCCGGGGAAGGCCGCGAACTCCTTGAGCTGGTTCTGCCAAGCCGTGCCATAGTGGCCAAAGAAGTGCTTGTAAGCCTTCAGCTTGGGGTAGCCGTGGGTGGGCAGCATCTCACCGTGGGTGTAGATGTCGATGCCTTTGCCCTCGGTCTGCTTCAAGAGGGTCTCCAGGTCCTTCAGGTCATGGCCGGAGACGAGGATGCACTTGCCCTTGCGGTGGCCGATGGGCACGGCCGTGGGCACCGGGTGGCCGTACGCGCCGGTGTTGGCGGCGTCGAGGAGCTCCATGGCCTTTAGGTTGGCCTTGCCGCAGCGCATGGCCAGGTCGACCCACGCGGCCAGATCCAGGTCGGTGCGCAGGGCGGAAGCCAGGCCCTCATAGATATACGCGGCAACCGAACCGTCGTACTGGCCGAGCAGCGCGGCGTGGTCGGCATAGGCGGCGACGCCCTTGATGCCATAGATGACGGTCTGCTTGAGGGACTGGATGTCGGGATCCTTGTCGGCCAGGGTGATGATGTCCTTCTCCTCGCCCTGCTTCACCAGTCCGGCGAGGTCGGCCGCCGGAGTGAACTTCAGACAGTCGCAGTCGGAGATGACGCCCAGGGAGCCCACGCGCGCAGTCATGCACTTGCGCAGCTCCACGGCCTTGTTGATGAGTTCCGGGAAGCGCGCGGCGTCGAAATTCACATTGGTCAGGGTGCTGAACACGGCTTTGTAGATGAAGAGGTCGGTGTCCTTATCCTGGATGCCTTTCTTGGCGGCCTCGTTGGCCACAACAGCCAGGCCCTGACAGGCGTAGATCAAAAGATCCTGGAGCGCGGCGACATCGGGCTGCTTGCCGCACACGCCGATCTGGGTGCATCCGGTTCCCTTGGCACTCTGTTCACACTGGTAGCAAAACATGGGCTGCCTCCTGGTTGGAAGTGGATTGTTATTGTTCCCTTTGGGGAAGCACGTTTTTCCGTGCTCGCAGGATAGGGTTTAGGACAATCCTTGCAGCCTTTCTTTGACTTGTGTCAACGGGCCTTGATATTTCTCAAAAAAAACCGCTCCGGACTGTTGTCTGGGGCGGTTTTTTGAAAAACAGGAAAGCAAAAAAGAAGGTTAGCTGCTGTTCAGCTTAGGCGGGGAAGGCAGAGAACTGATCGGCCACGGCCCACCAGCGTCCGTTCTCCCGCGCCAGGATGAACATGTCCCGGCCCTCCAGGGCCAAGGCCGCCGTGCCCACGCGGCAGCGCAGCGCATAGAAGTAGGTGACCACGGCGGCGTCGCCGAACAGGCGCACCCGGTGACCGCTCTCCGTCCAGGACTCGATGCGCGCGCTGCTGGCGAAGGCCACCCAGCCCGCAACGCAGGCTTCGCGGCCCACGCGCGGCTCACGGTCCACGGGTGTCACGGCTACCATGTCCGGGTGGAAGAACTCACGCAGGGCCTCCACGCCGCCGCTGGCCGGGTCGGCGCTGGTCCAGCAGGCGTTCAGCCGGGCAATGAAGTCGAGGACCTCCTGTTCCGCCGGGGACATTGGCGCGGTCACAGGCGCTAGCCTTTGGCCGGGCGAGCCAGCGGCTCCTGCCGGGTCAGGCAATGGATGGTGCCCAGGCCCCAGACGAGATCCACGGCGTGGATGCCGACCACGGGCCGGTCGAAGCATTCCGAGAGGATGCCCAGCGCCAGGCGGTCGTTCGGGTCGTTGAAGGTGGGCACGAGCACGATCGTGTTGGTGATGAGGAAGTTGGCATAGCTGGCGGGCAGGCGCAGGCCGTCGAACCAGAGCGGCGCGGGCATGGGCAGGCGCACGACCTCAGGACGGCTCCCGTCTTCCAGCCGCGCGGACTCCAGGCGTTCGCGGTTCTCTTCCAGGATCTCGTGGTTCGGGTCGGCGGGGTTGCGCTCCTCGCACAAGACCAGGGTCCGCGCGTCGGTGAAGCGGCAGAAGTCGTCCACATGGCCGTGGGTGTCGTCGCCCACGATGCCATTGGCCAGCCAGATGGTGTTGGCCGCACCCAGGCTCTTGGCGAACACGGCCTCGTAATCGGCGTGGGTGAATCCGGGGTTGCGCACCTGCACCAAGGGGTCCAGGCAGCACTCCTCGGTGGTGACGAGGCTGCCGCGCCCGTTGATGTCCAGCGCGCCGCCCTCAAAGATGACGAGGCGGCCCAGGTGCTCCGCGGGCAGGAAGTCCATGCCGAGCATCCCGGCGAGGGTGGGGGAGACCAAGGCATCGAGCTGGTAGTCCGGATACTTGCTCCAGGCGTCGAAGCCGAAGCCGGAGATGGCGACCGAGCCGCCTGCCTTTCTTTCTGTCTGTTTGTCTGTCTGCCCTTCTGTCTGTCTGTCTGGCCGCTCAACGAAGCAGGGCCCGCAGTCGCGCATCCAGCCGCGGTCCGTGGGGATGATGAAGAAGTCCACGCGGGAGAGGTCCACGTGGGCCTTGGCCAGCTGGCCGCGCGCGCGTTTTTCCACCTGCGCCGAACCCACAAGCACACGCACGCGCTCGTTGCCCTGCGCGCCAGCGATCTTGCGGATGATCTCGGCAAAGGCCCAGGGCATGGGCGCGAACTTGCCCGGCCAGTCGCGCGGGTTCTGCGGCCAGGTGATCCATGTGGCGGCGTGGGGTTCCCACTCCGCAGGCAGGCGCAGGGCGGCGGCGCTCATGGCCCCCGTCCCCTACTTCTGGCCCTTTTTCTTCAGGCGGTCCTGTAGGCCCTTGATGAGGATGGGCCAAGCCAGTGTGGCGTCGGCGTGGACCTCGGCAAAGCGGCCGCCCTCGGCCGGGGGCACGAACTTGCCCCAGCTGATGCCCTCCTGGTAGGTGCAGCCGGACAGACCGCCCCAGTGCACGGGCTCCGGGCAGATGCGGATGGCGTAGCTGAAGCGCCGCGCGGGCAGGTCGCGCTCCAGGCGGTCGCTCATGACGTCAAAGAAGGGGCCGATCTGCTGGGCCCAGTTGCGGGGCACGCCGCCGCCGATGGTGAAGATGGCCATCTTCTTGGCGCCGTGCATCTTCTTGGAGTAGCTGAAGAGGTCCATGAAGGGATTAAACTGGAAGGGCAGGGCCTCCGGGCCTTTCTCGCCCAGCAGGTGGCCGAAGTCCTTGGCCAGGATGGAGCAGGCCACGTCAAGGGCCAATTCGGAATCGGTGAAGGCCGGGATGTAGACCGGCACGCCCTTGTCGTAGGCGCTCTTCAGAATGCCGGGGCCCTGGTACTTCTCGGAAAGATGTTTGCCGATGGCTTTGCAGATGAGCTCGCTGGAGAGGTGTGTGACCTTCTCCACCTCCATCAGCTGGTGCATCACCTCGCGCACCACGAGTTCGGCCTGGGTGAAGTTGGCCTCGGGCTCAAGGGTGTCGTATACGCGGTTGTAGCCCGCGTCGAACAGCGCCTTGTCGTTCATGTCGGCGTTGTACTTGAAGTGCTGAAGCCCGATGGACTCGATGAACCCATGGGCCATGAGCGCGCCGGTGGAGACCACCACGTCGAGCCAGCCCTCGTCGATCATCTTGATGAGCAGCTTGCTCTGCTTGGCCACGGTCATGGCGCCGGAGAAGGTGCCCACCACCATGCAGTCGGGATCGCTGACCATGGCCTCCAGCACGTCCAGGGCCTCGCCCAGGCTGCGGCCGCCGAACGCCGTGCGGCCCATGGCCGTCAAGAGTTCGTCGAAGTCGCCAATGGCGTCCGGGTCCAGGGTGGTAAGCGGAGTCAGCTTGTCTTTGGCGCCGTCGTGCAGGGTGCGCTTGATGGTAGACATTCGGGCTTTCCTTATGACAGGGCCTCCCGCTCCCTTACCGGAAACGGGAGGCCCTGTTCATGGTTCTTGTGAAGCGGGCCGTCTTAGAAAATGAAGACGACGGCGGCCACGGTGGTGGTCCACATGTTGGACGAGCCGATGGCGGAAACCGCAGCGGAGAAGGAGTCGATGATCTTGCCGCTCATGAGGTACACTTCGCGGCGCTCGTCGTAGCCGATTTCGGGGTCGAAATCGACGCCCAGGGTGGTGGCGAGCATGGTGGAGGCCAGGTCCTCGGCGAAGTCGCCCAGTTCCTTCTCCTCCTCACCGAAGCTGTGGTGCTCGGAGATGTAGCCGTAGTGTTCCTTGTCCGCGGGAATGGCCATACCCACGGCGGAGCCGACCAAGCGGCCCTTCTCGTTGGTCTGGTTGCGGGCCATGACGCAGAAGGTGACCTGCCCGGGGTGCAGGGCCTTCACGCCCTCCTCCAGACTCAACAGCTCACAGTTTGGCGGATAGATACTGGAGACGTAAACAAGATTCTGTTTTTCGATGCCGGCTTCACGCAGGGCCAGCTCGAAGGATTGCAGCTTGTTCTTGTGGACGCCCACGCCTTTGGTGAAGAAGGCGCGGGTGGGAACCATGGGGTAGTTGGCCATGTATTGACCCTCCTGGGCTTGGGATAACATCGGGGTGTCCCGACGAATGACGCCATATATTTTTTTGGAAGGGCTGGCTACTATTAAATTGGGCGGACCTTGGCAAGCACAATCTGCGTGTCGTGCCGTGCCGGTGCCACAACCTTCCGATTATTCAGTCAGAAGTTTCAATTGACCGCAGGCCGCGGCGATGTCCTGGCCCATGCTGCGGCGCAAAAAAGTGGTGATGCGCTTGCTGTGGAGGTAGTCCTCGAAGGCCAGAACGTCGGCCTGCCGGGGCGCGAGATACGGCGCGCTGATCCCGGAATCCGGCGGGGGCGGATTGTAGCCGATGAGGTTCACCTTGCACCGCCGCTGGCCAAGAAGCCGCACCAGCTGCTTGGCGTGGGCGATGGTGTCGTTCACCCCGCCGAGCAGGATGTATTCGTAGGTCACGCGCTCGCGCGGCTTGAGGGGATAGCGGTCCAGGCAGGAGAGCAGCTCGTCCAGGGGCACGCGAGCGGCCTTGGGCATGAGCTTCTCGCGCAGTTCCTGGGTGGGCGCGTGCAGGCTGATGGCGGGCACGGCCAGGCCGGAGTCGCCCAGGATCTTCAGTCCCGCCGGGATGCCCACGCTGCTAACCGTGCTGCGGCGCGAGGCGATGGAGATGCCCTCGGCGCTGCCCAGGGTCTCCAGGCTGCGCAGCAGCTCGGTCAGGTTCATGAGGGGCTCGCCCATGCCCATGAACACCAGATTACGGACGGTGGGCAGGCCGGCCTGCGCCAGATGCGAACGGCCCACCAGGATCTGCCCCAGGATCTCGCCCGCGCTCATGTTGCGTGTCAGCCCCAGCTCGCCTGTGGAGCAGAAGGTGCAGGCCATGGCGCAGCCCACCTGGGTGGACAGGCACTGGGTGTAGTGTGGCCCCATGGGGATGAGCACGGTCTCGATGCGCTCGCCGTCGGCTAGGCGCAGCAGAAGCTTGATGGTGCCGTCGGTGCTTTGGCGCACCACGTCCACCTGGGGCCAGACGATGCTCGCCCGCTCGGCCAGCTTGGCCTTGAGGTCCTTCGACAGGTTTGTCATCTCGGCGAAGCTTTGCGCGCCTCGGTGCCACAGCCAGTGCCAGAGCTGGTCCGAGCGGAAGCGCGGCTGCCGGAGCTCGTCGACCACGAAGGCCTCGAGCTCGGTGCGCGTCAGGTTCAGGAGGTCCGCTTTCGGACGGATGTCGGCAGGGGCGCTCATCGCACAAGCATGTACCAGCACGGAGCGCGGCGCACAAGGGGCGGGATGGTCCGCCGCGCTCCCCCTTCCCTGGCGCGTTGTTTTGGCGTAGGGCTTGCCCCTATGAACCGCGCCGAAGAACTCGCAAAGCGTCTCGCCGACGTGAAGGCCCGCATGGCCGCCGCCTGCGCCCGCGCCGGACGCGCGCCGGACAGCGTGCGCCTTGTCGCCGTGTCCAAGTTCCACCCCGCCTCCGACATCGCCGCCCTGGCTGCGGCGGGCCAGCGCGAGTTCGGCGAGTCCTACGCCCAGGAGGCGCTGGCCAAGCAGGACGCCTTGGTGGACCAGGACATCCTCTGGCATTTCATCGGCGGCCTGCAAACCAAAAAAGCCCGGCAGGTGGCGGGGCGCTTCGCGCTCATCCACAGCCTGGACTCGGAGAAGCTGGCGCGCGAACTCGCCAAGCGCGCTTGCGAGGCGAGGATCCTTCAGCCCGTGCTCATCGAGGTGAACATGGGCGAGGAGCAGAAGGCCGGTGTGGAGGAGAGCGACCTTATCTCCCTGGCGGAACTTGCCGTCTCCCTGAAGAAGCAGGGCGCGGGGCTGGACCTGCGCGGGCTCATGTGCCTGCCGCCCGTCTTCGATGAGCCCGAGGAGGCTCGGCCGGTCTTCGCCTATCTGGGGGAGCTGCGTGACGACCTTTCCGCCCGCCTGGGCATTCCCCTGCCGGAACTCTCCATGGGCATGACGGGCGATTTTGAGGCGGCCATTGAGGAAGGCGCGACCATTGTGCGCATCGGAACGTCAATTTTCGGGCCAAGGCCCGCGCATTGAACCGCCCGCGCCCGTCTTTTGGGGCGGCGGCTTTCTGGCGTCCTTGATAACCGGCGGCGCGGATGTTATTTGTCATGCAGTTTGAGTTCTGCGCGCTTTAGCGCCCTGTATACCGACCACACTGGAATGCCCATGTTGCTCCGCCGCCGCACCCGCCTGTCCGCTTTGGCCCTTGCCCTGGGTCTTTGCCTGTGGGCGCAGACCGCCTCGGCCGCGTCGCTCGTGCTCTCGAATCTGGTGGTGGATAACCAGTCCGGCGTCCTGGCCGCGCGCTTCGGCGTGTCGCTCGACTCCCTGACCGAAATCTCCGATGCGCTCACCAGCGGCGTGACCCTGGCTCTGACCTGCAAGGGCAAACTTGCCCGCCAGGGCGGGGTGTTTTCCGGCCCGCAGGTGGCCGCCACGGAAATGGTCAGCCACCTCAAGTACGACTCCCTGACCAAGGAATTCTTGCTCCAACTGCCCGGTCGCGAGGCGCCGCTCAAGAACACCCGCCTGGACGAGCTCTTGCGCACCGGCTGGGGCGAGCTCTCCCTGGAAATGGGTGAGTGGAAGCTTCTGCAGCGCGGTCAGGAATACACCCTGACCCTGGACCTCCGCCTGCAGCAGGTGGACATCCCCAACTGGTTCCGGCGCACGCTGTTCTTCTGGGCCTGGGACATGGCTCCCCAGGCCTCCTACCAACTGCACTTCAAGTACTAGCGCCGTGGACGCCCCAACCGGAGACCATCCCCTTTCCTCCACGGAAGTCCGCGAGCGTCTGCGGCGCCGACGCGAGGCGGGCATCGTGCTTGCCGGGGTCCTGGCCATTGTTGTGCTCGCCTGGGTGGAGCTCAAGCTCCTGGGCGTCAATTCCTACCTGTTCCTGGGCCTGTTCAATCTGAACTTCATTCTGCTGCTCGTGGTGCTGTTCGTGGTGGGCCGCAACGGCGTGAAGCTCATGCTGGAGCGCCGCCGCAATGTGCTGGGTTCGCGGCTGCGTTCGCGTCTGGTGCTGGCCTTTATTCTGCTTTCGCTGGTGCCGGTGGCGCTCATGTTCTATGTCTCGGCCAAGTTTGTGCAGACAAGCGTGGACTACTGGTTCAAGACCCAGGTGGAGGACTCCATGGAGCAGTCCCTGGAGATTGGCCGGGCCTTTTATCTGTCCGCCCAGAAGCGTGTGGAACAGCGCGGGCGCGAGGTGCTCTCCCAGGTGGCGGCCAACCACTACACCTGGGGCGGCAAGAATATGGACAACCACCTTGTGGATTCCCTGCGCGAGTATGGCCTTGCGGTCATCGGCGTGTTGAGCCCCGAGGGCCGCGAGCAGAACATGCACCCGCCGGAACTGTTTGACCGCGTCTGGACCGACGCCCGCACCAAGGTGGACTTTGACGACCTGCGCAAGAATCCGCGTTACGTTTCGGTGATGCTCTCCAGCGCGGGCAACGACCTCATCATAGGCATCCTGCCCGTGGACGACGGCAAGACGGGATTTCTGGTGCTGGGCGAGAGCATTGGCGGCGGGCTTTTGCACAAGCTCGACCAGGTGGTGCGTGGACTGGACGAGTACAAAAAGTTGCGCAAGCTAAAATATCCGTGGAAGATCAACCTCTACCTGACGCTCGGCGTCATGAGCCTCCTGATCGTCCTTGGCGCTTCGTGGTTCGGCTTCCGCCTGGCCAAGGAAATCAGCGCGCCGGTGCGGGACATGGCCGCGGGCACCGAGCGCATCGCCAAGGGTGATCTCTCCGTGCGCCTGGCCGATGCCGGCGACGACGAGCTCGGTTCCCTTGTGCGCTCCTTCAACCGTATGGCCGAGGACCTGGAGGCCGGGCAGAAGCGCCTGATGGACGCCAACGAGCGCATGGGCCAGCAGTACGAGGAACTGGAGCGTCGGGGCCGCTACATCGAAGCCGTGCTGGACAACATTACGAGCGGGGTCATCTCCACCGATGCCAGCGGGCGCATCGGGACCGTGAACAAGGCCGCAGAGGCCATGCTGGGCGTGCGCGCGGAGCAGCTGGTGGGCATCAAGGCCCAGCATCTGGTGCGGGGCGAGTTTTCCGAGCTCCTGGTCGAGGCGTTGCGGCACCTGGCCAAGGTGCCCGAGGCACGCTGGACCCGGCAGATCGATCTGCCCTTGCGTGAGCGCACCGCGCGCTTCCTGGTCAACCTGGTGGGCCTGACGGGCGGCGGCATCGGCGGCGCGTCCAGCGACGGCACGGGCCTGGTGGCCGTGTTCGAGGACATCACGGAGTTGGAGAAGATGCAGCGCTTGGCCGCCTGGCGCGAGGTGGCCCAGCGCATCGCGCACGAGATCAAGAACCCGCTTACGCCCATCAAGCTTTCGGCCCAGCGTCTGCAGCGCAAGTTTTCCGGTGTGGCGGCCGACCAGAGCTTCGACGATTGCGCCGCACTTATCGTGCGCGAGGTGGAGCGGCTGCAGCAGATGGTGGGCGAGTTCTCGAACTATGCCAAGCTGCCGGAGTTGCACCTCGTCCCTGGCGACCTCGCCGTCCTGCTGGCTGAGGTGGTGGGCATCTTCTCCACGGCCCACCGCGAAATCGTCTGGGAGCTTGCCGCCGGGCCCGGCCTGGGACTGCCCTTCGACGCCGAGGGCCTGCGCAAGGTCTTCATCAATCTGTTGACCAACGCCGCGGAGGCCCTGGACGGCCGCAAGGACGGCCGCGTGGCTGTGCGCGCCGTGGCCGACCGCGCACGCGGAGTGGCGCGGGTGAGCGTGGCCGACAATGGGCCGGGCTTCAGCCAGGAAGAGCGCGCGCGCATGTTCGAGCCCTATTTCTCACGCAAGAAGACCGGCACGGGCCTGGGGCTCACCATCGTGCGCTCCATCGTCACCGACCACAAGGGCCAGGTGCGCGTGGAAGCGGCCAGCCCGCACGGCAGCGTGTTCATCGTGGAGCTGCCTCTGACGTAGGGTGGGGCGCGGGTCTAACAATTCAGCGAGTGCTGCACCAGAGAAGCCAGCGGAGCAATCCGCTGGCTTCTCTGTGTGCGTGGACTTGGGGCGCGGCAATGAGCCATCGGGAAATCTTGAGCGGCCTCTGGCCACCTGTTGCCCAGGGGCTTGCCGCTCCGCGTTCATGCCGGGCGGGGCACATGTTTTGCATAAGGCTTCGTTGCGAAGGACATGTCCATCTGGACGGTTCGGACAGTGGCTGACGCTGCACCTCTTTGGATATTCCGCTCAGTTGTTGGTCTTTGAGAGGGTATATTTTTCCGGCATGTCGCCGATATATTGTTCAGTAACCAAGTGATTTCTGCCTCGGCATGAGAGTCCTTGATTGACTGAAAAATTTCGAGCTGCTACCGATTGTGTGAAACTATTTCTGGGTAAACGCGGTGTTGGGGCGGCTTGAGTCGGGGCCGCGCTCACGGGTTTCACAGGGGCCTGGGCGGGTGGGAAATCTTCATTCGCCAAATGATGGTGACGCCCAGGCGCGTCATGCGCCTGAGTCAGCAAGCGCCCATAGGCCAGAATGGGCAAGACCGCGGCCCTGAAAGACGGGGAGAAGCGCCGCGCAAACACAAGGCAGGGCACCATGAATACTCCCACGCTCTCTGTCATCATCCCGTGCTACAATGAGCGCGATACCATTCACGGCATTCTTGCAGCGGTGAACGCCTCGCCTGTGGCCAACAAAGAAATCATTCTGGTGGACGACTGCTCCACCGACGGCACCAGAGCGCTCATCAAGGACGAGATAGAAAATTCCGGCAAGGTTGCCCGCGTGGTGTACCACGCGCAGAACCAGGGCAAAGGCGCGGCAATCCGCACCGGAATCCAGGCCGCCACAGGAGACATTCTTGTCATTCAGGACGCGGACCTGGAGTATGATCCGGGCGAATACTGCAAGCTCATCGCCCCCATCGTTGAGGGCCAGGCCGACGTGGTTTTCGGCTCACGCTTCGCCGGCAGCGAGGCCCATCGCGTGTTGTATTTTTGGCACCGCGTGGGTAATTATTTCCTGACCATGCTCTCCAATGCCTTCACGAACATCAATCTGACGGACATGGAGACCTGCTACAAGGCCTTCCGTATCGAAATAATCAAAGGTATCAGCATAGAGGAAAACCGCTTTGGGTTTGAGCCGGAAATTACGGCCAAGGTTGCCAAGCTGCGGTGCCGCATCTACGAGGTGGGCATTTCCTATCACGGCCGCACCTATTCCGAGGGCAAAAAGATTGGCTGGAAGGACGGGTTTCGAGCCATCTGGTGCATCCTCAAGTACAACCTCTTCCGCTAACAGCCCTAATCCTTAGCGCCTCCCGGCGTGGCAGGGGAGCATCATGGCCGAAACATTTGCCGACAAATTGAGTAAAAATCTGCTGAATCTGCGTTACGCCTTCCGGCCGGGCAAGCCGTTGCTCACCCTGCGGCTGGCGGCAGCCGTGCTCAAGAGTTGGATTTTGGGCCGTCCACCTCTGCGTTATGTCGACTTTGCCATCGACTTCGCCTGCAATCTGCGCTGTGACCACTGCTTCGCCCAGGCTCTGATTGATCCAGCACGGACGCGCATGACCCCGCAGGATTATCGCGCTGTGGCGCGGCAGGCCATGGCCATGGGGGCCGTGAATTTTTCTTTCCAGGGCGGGGAGCCGCTTTTGTGCAGTGAGCTGCCGGAGATCATCAAGGCCTGCTCGCCGCACAAGAATCTCATCTCCGTCACCACCAACGGAACCCTGCTCACCCAAGACCGTTTGGAGCAGCTCAAGGCCCTCGGCGTGGATATCCTGACCGTCAGCCTGGACAGCTCAATCGCTGCGGAACATGACAGTTTCCGTGGAGTGCCCGGTTCTTATGAGCGCACCGTGGCCGGGGTGGACCGCGCTCTGGCCGCCGGTTTCCGCGTGTCGCTGGGCACCGTGGTCACCCACGCAAGCCTGCGCGGTCCTGGGCTGGCTGGCCTCATCAAATTTGCGCGTGACCGTGGCCTGTTGCTGTACCTTATACTTCCCGTGCCCGCAGGCAAATGGATGGCGGCAAGCTCAATGATGCTGACCCAGGAAGACGAAGGCTACGTCGACGAGCTGACACGCGAAAGTCCGTTCATCCGCATCGACTTTCAAGCCAACCTGGGCGGCTACGGCTGCGGCGCGGCCAAGGAGATCCTCTACCTGACGCCGTATGGCGACGTGCTGCCCTGTCCGTTCATGCACATCAGCTTTGGCAACGCCAGAACAGAGCTTCTGGCCGAGATTCGCGCAAAAATGCTCGCCAATAGGTACCTGGACCACTACCACGGCAAGTGTCTCGTCTCCACGGATGCGCAGTTCATCAAGGAACACCTGTCCCGCACCTTCACCGCGGGCCGGTTGCCCATGCCCGCTGAGCAGGCCTTTGCCCCTCAATCACAGGGAGAGCACTGATGCGCGCGTTTGTCACCGGGGCAACCGGGTTCATCGGCAAGCGCCTTGTGGCCGCCCTGTTGCGAGAGGGGGCGGAGGTGGACGCCCTGGTGCGTGGCGACCACACGCGCCTGCCACGCGGCGTGCGTCCTGTTGCGGGGGACATCATGGCTCCGGATCTGGCCATGGCGTCCTCTGGCGGTTATGACGCGCTCTTCCATTTGGCCGGCTTTGTGTCCTTCAAGGCGGAGATGCGCGCAGAGCTGCGCAGGGTTCATGAGGAAGGCACCCGGAACGTGTTGAACGCGGCACGGGCTTGGGGGGGGGGAACCGTCGTGGTGGCCAGCAGCGCCTGCACCATTGGCCTTTCCTCCCATCCCGGAACGGTGCTGGACGAAACCTCCCCGGCAGATCCCAATCTGGCCCGGCGCAATCCGTATCTCGATTCCAAGCTCGGGCTGGAGCGCGTGTGCGCTGAAGCCGCAGCCGCAGGCCAGCATGTGGTGGTGGTGAATCCCACCACGATCTACGGTCCAGGGGACGCCAGCTTGAATTCCGGCACGCTTATCAAGGCCGTGGTGACCTCGGCAATGGTGCCTGTCCCCGCTGGGGGCAGCAACGTGGCCGATGTGGACGAGGTGGTGGCGGGCTTCATCGCCGCCGCGCGCAAGGGAAGAAGCGGCGAACGCTACATCCTGGGCGGCCGGAACTTGCGCTTTGCGGAGATTGTGAAGACCGTGGCGCGGGCTGCGGGAAGGCGTCCCGCGCTTTTGCCGCTGCCCGGTCTCCTTGCCGGTCCAATGGCCGTGGCCGCCTGGGGGCTGGGGCTGGCGGGCGGGGGACGTTTTCTGACGCCGCAGATCGTTGGGGACTTGTTCGGCTTCAAGTACTACTCCAGCGCCAAAGCCCAGCGCGAGCTTGGCTGGCTGGCCAGCCGCCCCTTCGAGGAGACCGTGACAGACGCCTTGGCGTACTATCGGGAAGAGGGACTCATCCCATGACCAGCGCGCCGACCAAGGCCGAGGTGAAGCAGGCCAACCGCCAACTTTACGACACTGCGGCCGAGAAATATGAAGACATTGACGGCAGACGCTCGCCGGAATTGCGGGCTTGGCTTTCGCGCACGCTGACGGATCTGCGCGCCCAGGCGCCTGGACCGGTGCTCCTGGACGTTGGCGCGGGCAGTGGACTCATTTGCCGCGAAGCCAGAAATATCTTTGAGCAGCGTGTGGCCCTCGACATCTCGCCGCGCATCTTGGCGGCTCATCGTGACAATTTCGAGTTGGGCGCGGCGGCGGATGTCGACGCCCTGCCCATCGCCAGCGGCGCCGCAGACGCCTTGGTCTGCTTCGCCGTGCTCCACCATCTCTACGACTTCCAGGGGCTGGTGCGCGAGGCGGCGCGGGTGCTCAAACCCGGTGGCATTTTCTATTCCGACCATGACATGGACAGCCGCTTCCACGCCCGGTTCGCCTGGCCGTTGGCGGCGTACCGCCGTCTGCGCGACGCCGGAAGCAAGTATGTTGGGGCGCTGCCCGGACTCACCCGGCGCGTGTACGAACTTTCGGAGTGGCAGGAGGACGGCGTGGATGCGGACTCTTTGGCCAAGATGCTCACAGAGGCGGGCTTCACGGTGCGCCTGACAAGGCATTGGTATGGGCTTCTGCCCGTTACGGATGCGCTCTTCGGCTTTCGGTCTTTCGCGCCCGGGCTCGCCCCGCTGGCGCGTCTTTGGGCCGTGCGCAATTGAGATGCGCCGAAGAGGAAGAGTTTGCTCCTAGTTCAGGTGCGACTGTTGCATGGATTCCATCGCGCCGCCTCCGATAGGGCGGCCGCACAACCGGAGAAACAAACGACAGCCCCATGAAAAAGATCGCCCTTCTTAGCCCGCCTTATGTGCCGTTTTACATGCGCAACGCGCGTTGTGACTTTGTGTCCTTGTCCAAATCGCAGTGGTATCCCATCTGGCTGGGCTATCTCGGAGCATATTTGGAAGGGCGCGGATTCACCGTGAAGCTCATCGATGGTCCGGCGTATGAGATGACCCACGACGAGTTCGAGCGCGCCGTGGAGGAGTTCAAGCCGGATTTCCTGGTGGTCTATCCCGGCAGGCTGAGCGAGGACAATGATATCGCCATAGCCGACAAGCTGGTGTCCCGCCTGGGGGTTCCGGGCATTTTCGTTGGGCCCTACGCTTCCATCTGCCCTTCCCGGCTGCTCAAAAAATCCGCCAAGATACGGCTGGCCGTGGAGGGTGAGTTCGAACAGGCCGTTGCCGCCGTGCTCGAAGCGCAGCCCGAGGCCGGCATCCCCGGTTTGTTGCGGAAGGAGGGCGAGGAGATCATCGCCAATCCCCAGGGGGCGCTGATGGACAGGCAAGCCCTGGACGCAATCCCCTTTGTTTCAGACTTTTTCGCCCGGCACCTGGACTTAAACCGCTACAGCACCCCCTCGGAGTTCCATCCGTTCCTGGATATCCTCGGAGGGCGGGGATGCGCCTGGGGCCACTGCACCTATTGCCTCTGGGTGCACAGCTTCATCAAGGGCTCGGTGTACAACTCCCGCTCGCCGGAGAATGTTGCCCAGGAATTTAGCCACATCACCCGAAACATTCCTCAGGTGCGTTCGGTCATGATCCAGGACGACACCATCACCGACGCACGCGGGCACGAACTGGCGGAAGCTTTTCTGTCCATGAACAACACGCTGCCCTGGTCCTGCTACGCCCGTGCCGATTTGACGCCTAAAACACTCAAGCTCATGAAAAAAGCGGGGTGCCGCAACCTCCACGTGGGCTTCGAAAGCGCTGACCCGACGATTTTGAAGAACATCAAGAAAGGTCTGACGGCAGAACGGATGACCCGTTTTGCCGAGGACGCGGCCAAGGCTGGACTGCGGCTGCATGGCGACTTCGCCATCGGCTTTCCCGGCGAGAGCAGGAAGACCGCATTGGCCACCATCGACTGGGCCTGCAGGATGCGCCCGCACACCGCACAGTTCCAGCTCATGATCCCCTTCCCCGGCACCCCTTTCCATGACGATCTGGCAGCCAAGGGGTGGATCAAGAATGGCTGCGCGAATTATCCCGGCGCGAGCACCGAGGAGCTGGAGTCGCTGGCCAAAAAGGCCTACCGCCGGTACTACATCAGCCCCTGGTTTCTCTGGCAGATACTCAAGAGCCCGAACGAGCTCTTCTTCTCGCGGCTTGGAACGTATTTCCGGGCGGTCCCGTCCATTTTTTGGAAAAAGTACGTGCGATAGCCGCACGTTAAAAGGACAAGGACAGTCATGTTTACCGCCATCTCCACGTACCTCCTTATGGTGGTGCTCATCTGGTGGGCATATTGCGGCTATATTTGGCTGCTGTTCTTGTTCTATGTGCTGAGCCCAACCCGCTGCACATCCTGCCGGGCTGGAGTGCGTCCCCGCATGGCCGTGCTGGTTCCCTGCTATAATGAAGCCGCCATGGTGGCCCGCAAAGTGGAAAACATGCGGACGCTGTCTTACCCGGTGGAAGCCCTGGAGGTGTATTTCCTCAACGGTCTGTCCACAGATGGCACGGGGGAAGCCCTGGTCCAGGCCATAGCGGACCAGCCAGGCTGGCGACTGATTGAAACCGGAGTTTCCGGCAAGATCAATCAGTTGAATGTGGGCTTGGCGCTGCTTTCGGCTGATGTGGAAATCGTTGTGAACACGGACATGGATGCTGTTTTGAACCCCGATGTGCTGGAGCGGTTCGCCCAGGCTTTCGCCTCGGACGAAAGCGTTGCCGTGGTGGGGGCAAACATCAGTCCGGGCCAGTGTCTGGGGATAGAGAAGAACTATTGGGAAAACCAGAACACCCTGCGTATCCTGGAGAGCGCGGTGTACACCTCTTCCATCGTTGTTGCGCCGTGTTACGCCTTTCTCCGCACACTTGTCTCCGCATTTCCTGAGGATTGCGTTGCGGATGATATTTACATTGCATTCAAGGCCAACACGCAGGGGTTGCGCACGCGGTATCTTGTGGAGGCAAAGGGATGTGAATTGCGTTGTCCAACCAGCGCAGAACAATTTATGAGCCACAAGTTTCGCAAGGGAAATGCCTTTTTTCAAGAACTTTTGCGAGTGCTCTACATGCTCCCGCGCATGAGCTACTGGTGGAAAGTCATCTACCTGACGAAGCTCATGCAGTTGGCGGTGATCCCGTTGGTCCTGCCCTATTTCTGTTTTGCGACCCTGTCGTTCCTGCTCTCGGGCGGAGGGCTGTTCAATCTGGCAGTGCTGTGTTGCGGCGCATTGCTTGTCTTCATGATCGCATCTAGCATTTGTATAAATCGGTTCAAAGTCGTGCATTTCAACGGTTCACGCCAGCGCGGGCAGGGCATTCTTGTGCCTTTTCTCGTCGCCAATCTGATCCTTATCCTGGTCGGGCTCACCTATCCCTTGTACAGGCAGGACAGCAATTACAGGAAGGTCCGGACGGAATGACTCTGGAGAACTTCGCCCTGTATTTCGCCTGCACAGGGTTGTTGCTCTACGCTGCGCTTCAGTTTTCGCTGCTCACGGCGGAATTGCCCGGGCCGTTTTTTGTTGCCGGGCGCTTCGACATCTGGTGCCTCCATCACGACGAAAAACTTATTGTGCCTGACTTGCGTCTCTTCGCCCTTCCGGAGAAAGAGCGCGGCACTCTGCAGGACTACGCCCCGTACCCCGTCAGTGCGGCCTTCGGACTTTTGGGGCCATGGTTGTCTGTGGCTGGAATTCGTCTTTTTGGATTCAGCAACGCGGGGTTGCGCGTTTGGAGCGTCGTTGCCGCGGTGCTCCGCCAGGCGTTATTTTTAAGCGTGTGTTTTCAAATGTTGCCTGCGGTTCCGGCCGCGGCGTTCTTTTGTCTGCAACTGTTTTCCGTCAACGACTTCATCCTTGACCACCACGCCATTTTGGAGAATCTGCTGCACCTTGCGCTTGTGGTGCTGGTTTTCTTTTTTGTAAGCGCGCCCGCCGAGTTCGCCACCCAGGCCTATGTCGTGGGTTTGGGCTGTGCTGCGCTGGTTTTGATGAAACCGAATTTCCCTGTGGTGGCGGGACTCCTGGCGTTCTGCCTGCTTCTGACGTCCGGGCTGGGCGGCTCTTCCAGGCTCGTCGCCGGGTGGCTTCTCGGCTTGGTGGTCTTCGAAGGGGCGCAGGATCTGATCCTCTGGCGGTTGGGCTTGCTGTCCGCCCGCGTGCGGAACTTCCTTGACGCCATCAGGGTTCATGCAGGATTTAAACACGAATATTTGCAAAAGCATTTTTTGCCGGTCGGCTGGCGGATTTTTCTACGTTTTCCCGTGTTCTCGGCCGACTGGCTTACGCTCGGGAATCTCCGCAGCTTGAGACCGTATCCATGGCCCCTGTATGCAGGGGCGTTGTTGTTTTATGCCGTGCTGGCGCTGGGCGCCGCAAGGGGCGGAGGGCTTGAGGCCGGACTCGCTCTGTGTATCGTCGTGCACCTTGCGGGACTGACCCCTTTTTTCTACTACCCCAAGCGCGTCACGTTTTTCATTCCGCTCACATTCCTGGCACTGATCCTGTCCGCACAGGCGCTGCTGCCGCCAGCTGCTTTGCAATGGCTTTGGCTTCCCGCCGTTGTTCTGCTGGCGCACCAGGGCCGCGCTCTTATGCACGCCATCGCGGGCCGCAACAAAAATGTTGAGGTTTTTTCCCGCAAGCTCGAAGAACTCACCTTTCCTGGGGCAACAGTGGTGATGCACTGTTATCCGTATCGCTTCACCTGGCAAACACGCTGCCGCAACCTGCTTTCTGGGGACGACCAGGTCGTAAACAACCGCATGTGTGAAGCGCGGGCGGTGAAAGCGGACTACCTCATCCTGGCGGACCTGGACGCGGAAAACCGTGCCCGGTTGTGTGACGCGCACCTCCTGGTCGGGGCGTTTACCTCCTCGGCCACAGAGGCTGATATTCCCATGCGTTATGATGTATTCAAAATCACCCAGGGGAATACGTTATGAACGATAGGACCTCATCGCTGAGAAGGAAAATCAACGACAGGGAGAAGGCTCCGCTCCCGGAATTGCAGCCGCATCATGGGGTGCTGCGCTGGGCGCATGAACGCTTATGCGCCCGGCGGACGGGGCTTTCACACCGCAACTGGCTTGCGCTTTTTGCCGGCAGCAAAACCGGGGCGCTGCCTCTTGTGGAGCGGCTCGCCAACGCCGCGACCCTCGATTCCTTTGGACCAGAAGGCCGGACCTTGCTGCTCAACGCCGCGCAGTACGGGCACGAAGCCGTGGTGCAATTGTTGCTGGACCTCGGCGCTAGCGCGGCGCTCACAGACCGCCGGGGCGTATCGCCGTTGATGACAGCGGCTCGTTCCGGACATCTCGGCATTGTCGGGATGCTCCTGGGAAAAGGCGCTCCGCTCGACCAGATGAACCTTGAGGGCTACAGCGCCTTGTCCTGGGCTGTGAAATACAATCAGCTGTCTGTGGCCCAGCACCTCCTCAGCGCGGGAGCCGATTGGACCGCCCTGACCCGCGATGGCCGCGCCCCTTTGGATCTGGCCATGCTGTTTGAACATGAGGACATGCTCGCCCTGCTGGTGTCCGCCGACGCCATCCCTTTTCATGGAGATGCTTCCCTGGATTTGTGCCTGTGGGCCATTGAGCGCAATGACGCATTGTTGCTGGCCAAGGCCCTGGCGAGGACAGAGAATCCGAACATGGAGTTGGAGTTTGGGCTGGGGCTGGTTTCAATGGCCGTGGCACATGGAGCCGCGGCATGTCTCCAGACACTGATTAAGTTCGGAGTTTCGGCGAGTCGTGCCGATCAGCTTGGGCTCACCCCGCGCCGCTTGGCCCAGTCTTTAGGTCGCAAGGATTGCCTCGCGCTCTTTGATGCCGAACCGGCCCTGCCTGCTGGGAGGTCCTATGCTGGATAGCAGCACCGCTGCATTGATGGGGTACGGCCTGGCGGGGTTTCTCCTGGCCTTCAAGCTCCTCACGCTCAACAGGGAAGTCTCGAGCGGCACCTTCAGCAACAGTCCTCTAAACCTTGGCTGGGGCATCCACCACGACGAGAAGTTTGCGGCCCACGACGCAAAGGTCCTGGCGCTTGGCAAGCGCTATCCCGGTCAACTGCCCGACTACCGTCATTATCCGGTCTCCGCAGCTTTTGGACTTGGCGGATCGCTCTTGCTGGCCTTCAGTTTTCGGCTTTTCGGAGTAAACAACTTCGGCTTGCGCGTCGTGTTGGCGCTGCTCTCGAGCCTCTCCGACTTCTTCATGGTTGCCCTGCTCAATCAATTCTTCCCCCCTGCGCTGGCCTTGGGGCTTTCCGCGCTGTATCTGCTGAATTTCAACCATTTCATTTATTCGCGCCATGCGGTGATGGAACATTTCCTGTTCGCCGCGTGCCAGGGGCTGTTTCTGGTCTGGGGGCTGTTTCCTGGCTGGTTGATCGCCAACGCCTTTTGGATCGCCGCAGCGCTGGGCGCCCAGGTCTTCATTAAATGGAGTTTCCCCGTGGCCTCCGGCCTGTTGCTGGCGCTTCTGCTCCTTTGCTCGGGCGCCCCGGTCGCCGTCTATGCGCAAGCCCTTGCCGGGGGGCTTGCCGGAACCGCTGTGATCGGCGCAATGCAACTTGTCGCGCTCCGTCGATTGGGGCTCCTCGACGCCTATTTCCTCAATATCCGCACGGTGTTCTCCTACCACGCAGGCAAAGAGTCCCTGTGCGACCATGTCGCCACGGTCCTGGGATGGCGCGCCATCCCAAAGTTCGTAACGGAGTTTGTCCGGTACCACTGCGGGCTGAGAGTAGAGGGAGGGGACCGCTGGGTCTGCAGGGCGTTCATCGCTCTCCTTGGGGCTGGCGTGTTGGGACTGATTTTACAGTACCCCGAACTCCCCGTGAGAGATCAGCGGTTGGCGGTCATGCTCGCCTTATATCACCTGCTGAACTTCGTTATGTTGGCGATGTTCATGGTGTACCTGAAACGCCTTGTGACAATTTTTCCTTTCAGCTTCATGCTGCTGGGGCTTGTGATCCATCGTTCGGGCGGCTGGCTCATGGCCCAATCCGCTCTCGCCGGCCGGCTGCTGCCCTTCCTGGGGTGGACCATACTTGCCTATGTGCTGTTCAAGCAATTCTCCATGGCTCTTTCCCGCTATTCAAGAAGCCGCGGGCAATGGCTGTCTGGCGAGGCGCTTCACGCTGTTGCGAAAACAATCACGGCCCCTGTGCCCGTCGGGGAGGTTCTCCACGTGCACGGCCTTGCCTTCCGCATGTTGTGGCGCAATCTCACCCATCGGGTCGTGGGGATTGATGAGCAGTTCGCTTGGTGGCCGCTCTCGTTCCTGCACTGGGCGATGAAGGAAAAGGCGCGTTGGATCGTCATGCCCATGCTCCGGGAGCAGCCACTGCCTCGGGAGACCAACGCGTTGTTGCGGCGGGTAACTTCTGTGGAGGTTCCCACGGTCGCCGGTGATGTCCCATTGGATCTTGTGCTCTATGAAGTGCGCTCGCCATATAATGGCTGCAGCCCGTGCATGGCCACGCAAGAAAAGACGATTTGACGAGGGTTTTGATGATTTGTCTGCTGTCACAGCGTTATCGCTGTGGGGGTGAACCAAGGGGGAAGCCTCATGTCATTGCTGTTTCTGTCCGGACTGTTCCTTTGCCTTGCCGCGGCCTACTGGCCAGCGGGGGGGCTGTTTTTCCGCAATGACGATTGGGTATATATCGCCAGAATCCAGCACAGCCTGGAGCGGATGCGGGCGACAAACTTTGCGCAGTATTTCTTCAACGATGTCCTTCCAGACCACGACTTCATCCGGCATTTCCATCCGCTGAGCCTGCTTTTTCTGTTTGGAAAGTATGCTTTTTTTCGAGTGAATTACCGACTGCACTCTGGGGTTTCCCTGGTGCTGCACTTTATCTGCGCGTTGTTGATCCACACCTTGGTCCTTCGTCTAACGGGTTCGCGGGAAGCCGCAGCCCTTGCTGCGACGCTCTTCGCCATGAACGGCTTCCTGGCCGACACGCTTCTCTGGGCGGGGCAGGCCAGCTTTATTCTTATTACCCTGTTGAGCCTGGCCACGCTCAATCTGCACCCCAACCTGGGGCAACAGGGGGGAGTGGCCACGCTTGCGTTTTACGCGTTCAACTTCCTGGCCCCGCTCATTTTTGAGTTCGGGTTCTTTGCAAATGGCTTGAGCATCCTGCTCTTCCTCGTGCCAGGACCGGCCTCGGTGGTTGGGGCGGCCGGGCTGGTCCTGTTCGTGTGCGGGCATCTCTATCTCCGGCATTTGAGCAGTGGTCTGCCCCGGCACGCCTTCTTCGTGGGCGCCGGGCAGCTGGTCAAGAATGTTATTTGGGGCTTAGGCAAGATTTGTTTCGGGTTTGCCGGGAATTTGCCACGCACTCTGGTCAGCGACACGCTGTATCTGCTGGGACCACGGCTTGGTTGGAGTCTGGCCGGCCTGCCGCTTTGGGGTGTGGTCCTTGGCGCCGGCAATGTCGTGAAATCACCGGGATCCGTAACGCCATACATCGCCTTGTGCCTGCTGCTGGTCGCCTGCGCTCCGTTCGTGGTCATTTCCTTCGCCATGGATGAATCGAACCCCAACCCGGACCTCGCCAACCAAATGCCGCGCTATATGCATCTGGGGGCGGCGCTGCTTGCTGTCGTGGCAGGTTTCGCCTTCGGCATGCTGGATTTTCCTTCGTGGGGCCTGCCGGTGTTGCTCGTCTGGACAGTCGGCTCGGGCTTCGCCTCAGTCCGTGCGCAGATCGCCATGGTGAAGCCGCACACTGAGGCAATGCGCCGTGATGTTGAATGCTTGCGCCAGACAGGAACCCTCCCCAAGCGCGGCCCCTACCACGGCAACCCGCACAATTACAGGCTCGACTGGTCCTTCACGCTCAAGAACGTCCAAGCCTATCTTCGCATGGAGCAATGACCCGTCCCTGCTCCATTCCGGACCAGTTGGAACCTGCGAGGGCGGGAGAGGCATTACCGGGAGCATGGGGCCGGCATTCTGTGCGGGATGGACTGCGGCTTGGCGTCCTGGTTCGCCATGAAGCAGCCGGCTGACGCTGCTCGGGGCGTCAGCACTTCAGCGGCGTGGCTAGCGCTGGGTGGGCAGGGAGCGTTGGCCTAGAGGAAAACGTCCGTCAAGAGAGGCCCGACAGGTCATCTTTCCCGCAGAATGGCTCCGGGTACTGGACTTGCGCACGAGAGGGAGCAAGTGGGGTGCCCCACAGACTCCATGGCTGGTGCTTCTCCCACAACAGCTAGACGCGGTAATGGATTGCACCCTCGCGGGCAATGTTTGTTGGCGTCACGACGATTTTGCTTGGGTCCTGGCCGGATTATGCCACAAAACTTTTATGGAGTTGTGGGCGAAAGAATACAGCGACCGCAAATCCGTCGAGCAGAACGTTTTCCACAAGTATTTTGGATTACGCAAAAAGTAATGCAAATAAACAAGCCTGCGAGCCTTTACCAGGTCCAGATCCGAGGGGACCGGCGGCGCAAAGCCTGCTGGGTCATAGCGTGACCAGTCCGTGGGCATGTCATACTTGGTCTTGTAGTCCTCGAACATGGCCGAGCCGGGATAGGGGATCGCGATGTTGCACTGAAGCGCATCCGCGCGCAGCTCCGCAACCATGTTCACAATCCGCTTGGCCATGGCGGATTCGGTGGCGTCGAGTCCGTCGTTCAGAATGGTGAAGGCGACCGTTTCGATGCCGGCTTCCCGGCACATCGCAAATGCTTGGCGCGTGTCTTCGCGGGTCGTCTTGCGGTTCAACTCCTTGATGAGATCCAGATCCTCCACACCGAAAAAAATGCGGAAACACCCGGAACGCTTCATGAGTTGCAGCAGCGGAATGTTGATCGGACTGACGCGCATGTTGCCGCACCACTTGATGTCGAGGCCGCGCCGCAGCACCTCCTCGCAGAATCCCTGCAGCCATTCCAGTTTCAGATTGAGCGCAGAGTCGATGAAAAAGAACTTGCGGATGCCAAAGGTATTCACGTCACGTTCAATCTCGTCCACGATGCGCGTGACGGAAAGCGCGCGATACTTGCGTCCCAACAGGAAGGGAATGACACAGTACGTGCAGGAGAACAGGCATCCGCGGTTGGCGAGCAGGATTGAAAACGGCTCTTTGCCCATGATTATAGAGTGATAAACCTTGACGTCAATAAGGTCCAAGGCGGGCAACGGCAGCGAGTCCAGCGGCTCCACATAGCCGGGAGGCGTGGTGAAATTCTCCGGCGTCCAGAGGCCCTTTTCGCTCGGCAGTCCGAGCACGGCCTCGGCTGCGGCGTACTCTGGATCGCCCGCCAGGATGTGCGTGGCCCCGATGGAGAATACTTCTTCAGGCAGGGCCATGGCGTGGAAGCAAAAGGCGATACGCTTCGGCACCAGCGTCTTGGTGGCGCGGAAGATTTCATAATCCTCCATTGCCGAGGCCGTGCCGAGGTTGGTGATGATCGCCTCCGGCCGGATGCGCCGCACTGCTTCAAGCAACGCGCCCATGGGGTCGTCGAACAGCCGGATGTCCAGTATCACTGGCTCGACACCCTTTTCCCGCAGCACTGCCGCAATGGACGCGAGATCGCAGGGCGGCATGAGCGACCCGACCGGGCTTGTGATGGAGCAGGTCCAAAAGTTGTTCTTCTCTTTTGCCGGAGAGGTGACGAGCAGGGCGACGGGCTTCATAACCGGTTTCCTTTGCGGCCATACCGCAGCACAGACAACCACGTTTCTACTGTGGGCACCATGCGGTTGACCGTGTACGTGTTGAGCAATTGCGCGCCCAGGCGCAGAGGGACGCTGGGCTGATACATGTTGCAGTCGCGGCAGAGGGCAAGGCTGTTGCGCTGTCCGTGCGCATGCAGCCTGCGCATGCGTACCACCGAATCGGCGGCCCAAAGCTCGCGCAGCGGGGTTTGATGCAGGTCGCCCAGGGCCAGTGCGCCATTCACATCTTGGCAGCAAGGGGAGAGCTGCCCGGAAGCAAGAACCATGGGTTCGTTCCAAAGCCAGTAACAGGAGCTGGAGTCGTTGACGTAGTCCTCCCCTCTGTCGCGCCCGGAAAAAGTCAGCTGACGGATGCGGATGGCGTCAAATCCGAGCCCCGCGAAGGCGTTGCGGAAACTGGGGACCGCATGCCGCGTTTCCGGCATGTGGATGCACTGCAAAATGGTGTACGGTGGGCGGTTGTGCCCCTTCATGCGGAGAAATCCCCGCACGTTCTCCATGACCTGGTCAAAGGCGGCGCCCACGCGGACCTGTTCGTAGTGGGCTGCGTCCACCCCGTCCACGGCGAGGGTCAACTGGTCCGGGGGAGAATCCAGGAGCATGCGCGCGCGTTTTTCGTCAAGCAGCGTGCAGTTGGTGGATATGCCGGTCTTGATGCCCAACTCGCGGCAGCAATCGAGCATGCGCGGCAATTCCGGGTGGAGCAACGGTTCGCCGTAACCATTGAGCCCGACGAATTCGAGGATGTCCCTGTTCTCCCGCATCAGTCTTTGGAAGAATTCGAAATCCATGAACTGCACCTTGCGGGTCATGGTGTTGCGGGGGCACATGGCGCAACGCAGATTGCAGGCGTTGGATATCTCAACGACCAAGCGGTACGGCCGGCCGGCGCTTGGCCGCCCGAGCTGGTGTCCAAGCACGGAATGAAGGCGGTCAATCAGGCCCACAGAGACCTCCAGCGCGAGTGAAGCTGCTCCCAGAGAACGGACGGGGAAAGACCGAAGAACAGCGAGAATTCGTTGGAGCACGGCATGGAGCAGGCTTGGCAGCCATGCGCCGCCGCATGGGCGAGACTCGCGTCCAGGCCGTCTTGCAGCACATTCTTGGCCTTGAAGCGCCCCACCAATTGGGGGCAGGGATAGAGATTGGCGTTATAATCAACCAAACAGAAAAAGGCGCCGGCCTTGCATGGGATGGGCGTAAAGCCGGGCTTCCCCGCCGGCAACACGTCCTGGCCCGGAGCGGGCCAGTCCCGGCAATAGCTGTAGGCCCGTTCAGAGAACAGGATCGGCGCGCCCTGGCGCTTCAGATGGCAGATGTGGTCCAGCGCTTGCGCAAGGGCTGCGGAGTCCGGGAACAGGGAGTGGGAGGTGGTCTTGTCCTCCCGATCCTGGCTGATGAGCGGCGTGAAGCCGACTTGGCAGTGGTGCTCCGCAGCCAGGGCGGCCAGGAAGTCCACCTGGTCCAGCGTATGCCGCGTGAGCACTGCGGAAAGCTGCACCGGAACGTTCACCGAATGGCAGGCCTTCAAGCCTTCCTGCACTCGCTGGAAGCTGCCCTTCCCCCGGCCCAGATCGTTGGGCTCCGCAGAGCCGTCCAGGCTGAAGCAGACGGAATCCAGCTCGCGAACCACGTCCAGCCGCTTCGGAACGAGCGAGCCATTGGTGGTCATGGCGGTGACAAGGCCCCGGCTTTTGGCGTGGCGGATAATTTCGGCCAAATCCTCGCGGAGCAGAGGCTCTCCGCCCACGAAATTCACGCGATACGTGCCGCGCTGGGCCAAGGCGTCTATCACCGAAAGGATCTGCGGCAGGTCCATCTCGTCCTTGGACCGTTCGAAATAGTGGCCATAGCAGTAGGCGCAACGATAGTTGCACCGGTTGGTGACATTCAGCTGGACCAGAAAAGGATAGCTGGCCCCTGTGAGCCTGCTCCTGGCCATGCGCCTAGCAAAAGAAAGGAAGGGTTTGATGCGCGTATTCGGGCTCATCTCTAAATACCTCGCAGGGCGAGCCACATGATTCGAAGAAAATAGCGCACATGCTCCATGTCGCGCAGCTTGGGCAGGAGATGGCGCCGCAGGCCGCCCGGAGTCAGCATCCGCAGAATGCGTTTCTGTGCGAACTTACGCGTCACCAAGCGGCGCATGGCATTGAGCTGGTCAGCCGTCAGGTACAGCGTGTCGTACTCCGTGTGCCAATAGGTCGAGCCGTGGCGCGGAGTGTCGGTCACCAGCCCATGGTTGACGAACACCTCGTAGAGTTCGGAGCCCGCCAGAGGCTGGACAATGGAGATCTTTGCGTAGTCCAGACCGGAATCGAGCATGAACTGCATGGTTTTGCTGATCTGCTCAAGCGTCTCTTCAGGGAAGCCGATCATGAAACAGCCAAAAGTATAAATGCCCAGTTCATTGCACTTGCGAATCAGCGAAAGCACCTTTTCCAGGCGCAGGGGCTTGCGGATAAAACGCAGCACGGAAAGATCGCCGGACTCAATGGGGAAGCCCATGCGGTACATGCCGGAACGGTGCATGAGCTCCAGCAGGTCCTCGTCCAGGCGGATGGAATTGATGCCCTGGGAGACCTGCCAGGTCACATTCAGGCCTTCATCAATAATCCGCTGGCACAGCAAGCGCACGCGGGCTGGGTCGGAAAGAAAGGAGTCGTCGTGGAAGTGGAATTCCCGCACCCCATAATTCGCGATCAACAGCTTCATCTCCGCCAGCACGCTCTCGGCGGAGCGGGGGCGGAACTTCTTGTACAGCTTGGTGGTGGAGCAGAAGATGCAATTGTACATGCACCCGCGCGTGGTAATCATGTGGGCGATGGGCCAACGCCGCGAAACAGCGAAGTTGGCGTGGCGCTGCCAGATGTATTTCTCCATCGGCAGCAGATGGTAGGCGGGCATGGGCAGTGAGTCCAGGTCCGCAATGGGTCCTGGGTAGCCGTTGTTGATGATGCCGAGTTCACTGCGCCAAACCGTTGCCGGGAGCTGCCGCGCACGCGCCTCTTCTCCCGCGAGTGTGAGCTCGACCAGATGGCGGAAGTGGAATTCTCCTTCGCCCAAGACCACCACATCCACCGCCCCTGTGGAGACGATGCTCTCCGCAGCCACAGTGGCCTGGGCGCCGCCCATGACCACAAGCGCCTGGGGCAGGCTCCGGCGCACCAGCCAAGCCAGGGCCACGGCGTCACGGCTGAACGCAGTGAAATTATTTGAAATGCCAACAATTTTTGGCGCTGTTGCCGCCAGCATTGCCTGAATATCTTCGTCGCTGAGGCCGATGCGCACATTGTGTTCGTCCACGGGGGAGCGCTTGTCGGCGCCCTCGACCAGCAGATCCACCACCTTGACGTTGTGCCCGGCCCGTTCCAGCTCTGCCGCCAAATACGCCAGCCCGAGCGGAGGATAGCAGCCGAAGGAGTCGGCATCCTCACGTTTCAGGGTGATGGGCGGATGCAAGAGCAGAACGTCATGTTGTCCAACAGACATGCTACGCCTTCGCCCTTTTGTCGTTATGGCCTTTGTGTCCCCAAGGCAGGAAAAAGCGGCAGAACGTTTTCACCTTACGGAAGAGTTCGGCGAAGGATGCCGTGGCCAGCAGTTCCCGGATAAAAACGCGGGGCCGCATGTAGTAGCGCTTGTACATGTGCGAATAGTGGGCGCACAGCTGCTCTTTGGAAAAATGGCGCTCCCAGATCGGAGGGCTGAACAATGGGACGGGCGACAGAACGTAATTGCGCCACGCGTCTGGATCAAGGCCGCCTTCCTGCACAGCCTGATCGTACAGCTCGCTACCGGGCATGCATTGCAGTATGCTGAACTGCGCATAGTCCGCGTCCACCGCTATGGCCGTCCGCAGCAATTGGTCCATGTCGGCCTGGGTGCTGTGGTGGGGAAATCCCAGTATCCAGTTGGTGGAGCTGCGCGCCCCGCTTTTCCGGATGTCCCGCACGGCCTGTTTGGCCTGGGCGATGGTGATGTTTTTGCGGATGGCCTTGAGCCCTTTGTCCGTGGCGTCCTCAACGCCCACGGAGACGGTGTGGCATCCGGCCTTCACGGCCATGCGCATCATCTCTTCGTCGATCTGGTCCACCCGGCCCCGGAACATCCAGCTGACCTTCAGGCCGCGCCGCAGGATCTCTTTGGAGAAATCGACCACGCGCTGCTTGGTGATGTTGAACAGGTCGTCAAAGAAGAAAAAGTCGAGAATGCCCATGGCCACGTAGCGCTCCATCTCATCCACCACATTTTCCACAGCGCGGGTGCGGTATGGCGTGTGTGGCACCTGGCAGAAGGTGCAACGGAACGGGCAGCCGCGAGAACTGCAGATGGTCCCCACCGCCATGGATTTGCCAAGGGTCGAATAATACTTGGTGGGGTCAATGAGGTCGATGGCTGGAATCTGTACGTCGTCCAACCCTTGCAGCTGGGCTACGCCGGACCCTGTGAGTTTTCCATCCACCCGGTGCAAAAGGCCTGGCAGGTCGGGAATCGGGGTGCCCTCCCGCAAGGCCTTGCAGGCCTGAGCGAACACCTCTTCCCCATCGCCCACGACCCCGATGTCGAAGATCTGGTGGCTCATGGTTTCCGGGCCGAAGAGATACATGTGCGGGCCGCCAATGGCGAGCGGCGCGCGCACACCAGCGGCCTTGAGGCATTTGGCGGTTTCCAGCACGTCATAAAAGGTGAAGGTGAACGACGTGATGCCGACGAGATCGGGCGCCAGCTCTTTGACTTTTTGCGCTGTTTGCTCCGCATCAAGTCCATCGGCCACACAATCCAGGATCGTCACGTGGTTAAGCGGACTTTCCTGGCGCAGGGCCTGCGCCAAATACATGAGCCCGATGGGCGGAAATGACGAAATTTCTCCCAGATCGACGAATCCCGGGAGGTCGAGTTCCACCACATGGCGCCGTGGTGGGTTGATGAGGACGATGTGGAACATGGCAGAAACGTCCTTGTTGTTGTTACCCACCAGTAATGCAAATTGTGAACCACACCAACCGCGTCTGGGCGCCGTCTACAGGGCGCAATCAGGGCGGAGTCCGCATCCCCACAGCTACCGCCAGGGTCTTCCGCCCGTCTGCTGTTTATCCGGCAGGCTGCTGCTCCAGCAGATACGCCGCAAGGGGCAGGTCGCGTGCGCTCTCAATGGTGACCAATTCCCGCCGGGCGATGCGCACCCCCGTCACGGAGGGAATGCCTTGTCCCAGCCGCTTGGCGTGGCTCACCGCCACCGCCCCGGGTCTGAACAGTTGCGGGATTCTCTGACGGTCAACCCCCGGAGCGTGCCACACTGGGAAAAAGCCCGTTGCCCCAGGTTGCTGGGTGAACAAGCCCGGGTCCACTGGGGATATGGGCAAAACGCGCGCGGCCACAGGGCTGTCCAGCAGCGTGTGGAAGATCCGCTCCAGGCTGCGTGGGGAAAAGAGAGGGAGCTTCCAGGAAATGTGGAAGACCACCTCCGCCTCGCAGTCCATTTCTTGAAGCATGCACCGTTCCATGGAAAGCCGCCCAAGGCTCACATCCAGAAAGGTGAAATTATAGGCCCGCATATTGGCCGGGATTTCGCTGATGCGCGCGCCCGCAAGGGTGTTTCTTGCGAGCAGGCCGGGCAGGTCCGTGGCGATCACGACCTCGTCGATGACCGGGCAGGCTGCGGCGTTTTCAATGGTGCGCTCAAGAACGCCGCGTCCAGCCAGCGGGCTATCCCAGCGTGCGTCAGCTGTTTGGGTCGAGCTTTGGGCCAGCACGAGGGCTTTGACACGCATCAGCATCCCTCCTTGGCGTGGCGCAGGGAAAGGCCGTATTCCGCAAAGGGGATGTCTTCCTCGGATTGGAAATCAAGCCCCTCTTCTTCGCTCAGTTGGTAGCTGCAGGGACGAAAGTCAGCATTGGAGCAGAGCTTCGGATTGCCAATGCCAACTCCTGCGATGCGAAACAGCGGTGGGTGTTCCTCCCACCTTTGCTGCGCATTGTTCCAGAAAGGGAACAAGCCGCCGCCCGGGGTATTGCTGAGGCAGAGGCCGGGCCGGACGGGAAACACGGCCTGGATGTTGCCCGACCAGGATTCATTGCCCTTGAGTGTTGCAAACATGGCATTCAAAGAGTCCGGGCGGATCAGAATATAATTGCAGTTGTAGGACATCTCGTAATCGCCGGTGTAGCCTAGGGCCGCAGCGGTCATTTGGTGGCGGAGAATGTACCAGTCCATGCTGCTGTGAAAACCAGAATAGTAGTGGACCATGTCCCGAGGGCGTTCCAGAGGCACAGCTCCGCAACCCTCGGCGATGGAGAGCAGTTCCCTGTCCTCGGACCAGACCACAATGTCCGTGATGAAGTCTGTCGCCCGAAGCGCTTCGAGGGCCCACTGGATGACCGGCTTGCCGAGCAGCGGGTATAGGTTCTTGCGGTACAGGGTGGACCCGCCGCCGCGGGCCAAGATGGTGCAAACAACCTTTGGCTTACTCATTGGGGCTGCTCCCATTGCTGGTGGTGGGTTGGCGGGAGCGGCATGCGCTTTGGTCCGTCTGTTTTGTTGTTTCAACCATTGGCCCGGGCTGCAAACGGTGGACTCGTACACTGCAATCCGGGGAAGAGCTGAACGGACCGCCAGGTGAGCCGGCGGTTCCAACGCGCTGTCCAGCTTCGCCGGGTGAAGAGTTAGCACCAACAGCCCGTTGATGGCAAGTTGGCTGCGAGAAATAAGAGATTGTCCAGGTGCTTGGCTGACCTGCCGCCTCTGGATCCGGGCGGCCAAGGCCATTTTGGGATGAGAGGGCACGCCGTCTTGAATGCTCCCGGTTGCGGCGAGCGCTTTGACGCATGGACAATGATGCCATGATGGCAATAGACTAGGCCTCGCGGAACGAGGTCTGCCGGGGCCTGTTCTCTATTTGGGGAGGAGCATAATGGACCACGCCGTTGCCATTGCCGTGCTGCGGGAGCTCGGCATCTTGTTCGAATCAGCGCACACCGTTCACGCCGAGGCGCCCAGCGCGGACCTGGCCGGGGACCACGCATTCCACTCCCACACGCCCATGTGGGCCTTCGAGGCGCCGGGCTATTCCCAGCCATTCTACGGCTCTGGCAAGGGCCGTATCTATGAAACCCTGCCTCCAGACACGACCATGCCAGCCGCGCTGGGGCACACCCGGTTCATTGTCTTCGTTGGTGCGGCCGACACTGCCGCCCTGCGCCAAGCCCTGGCGGTGCGTGATGCTTTTCTCCTTATTTTTGAAAGTGACGCGGCGAGATTGGCCCGCTTTGCCCAGGACGTGTCCCCGGTTCAGCTCGCCAAACGGGCGATTATCCTGCACGGCGATCTGCAGGCTTTTGAACCGCCGCTTTCCTCCGTGTTGTCCAAGCAGGCTTTCCAGCATGGATTTCCAGTGTTCTTCGCTCTGCCCGAGGTTGTGCGGAGCCAGCGCGTCTATCTGGAACAGGTTGAGGCGTTGCTGGAGACGATGTTCTATCGCCACTGCATCTATCCGCTGAGCGGGCAGTCACACAATCGCGGCCTGCCGCTGCGCCCCATGCTGCGCAGCTTGTTCTTCGACCAGCAGCTGCATTCCTATGAAAATGTTCTGGATTACACTACACAGCCGGATATCAGCGCGTTGCGCAAGGCATTCCTTGGTGAAACAGCCATTTTGGTGGCAGCCGGGCCAGACCTTGCGGCAAAGATCGAATATTTGCGCCAGCAACGCGACAATGCCCTGGTCCTTGCCGTGAACAACGCGCTGAAGCCCATGCTGGCCGCCGGGGTTAGGCCTCACTTTGTGGTCGTCAACGACACGTCGGGGCTTACGGCAAAATCTTGGGAAGGCCTGCCGCCCTTGCCCGATATCCCACTGGTGGCCCACTGCCTGAGCAACCTGGGCGGTGCGGTGTTTCCCGCCAAATTCCTGTTCGGCAACTACCGGCCTGAACTGTTCGGCACGCGCCCCGGGCTGCGTCTGCACGGCTCCGTCATCACCACGGCCTTTTCCCTTGCCCGGCACATGGGCTGCGCACGGTGCGTCCTGGTGGGGGCGCAGCTTGCCTCCGCCACGGGGAAGGTCATGGAGTATGCCAAGAACAGCATCCATGAAGCAGGCCCCCCGCCCCACCAAGCCCCCAGTTCCGACTTTGGGCACCCCCAGCTCTTTCCGGTGACGAACGCCCTTGGCGTGAGGCTGCACACGAATCTGAATTTTTTAGACGCAAGCCTCTGGCTGATGGACGAAATCCGCACTTCGGGCGTGCCGTGCGTGAACACCACGATGGAGAGCCTCGTGCATGGTCCTGGCGTGGAGTATGATCCGAATTATCAGGTCCCACCTTCAGCGCACTTGGCGCAACGGCGCGCACGGCTTGCGGCCCGGCGCCAACCCACCGACAGGGACAGGCAGGGCATCCGGGAAGCCATGGGCGCAGACCTGGGCGCTTGGCATTCCGTGGTGGTCGGCGTGCGGGAAATCCTTGAACTGCCGCCGGGGCAAGACTTCCTCACTCCGGCGTTCGCGTTGCTGACGCAGTTCGACCAGAGCAATATCTCTTATCTGGTGCAACGCTTCGAGGATTTTGATAATCCGCATTTCCACAGGCAGGTCTTCGAGGGGCGCGACGTTGCAGAGCGCGAGGCCGGGATGCGGTACTATCTGGAATACGTGCTGCGCATGGCAGGCGTCTTTGTGGCCGAGATACAGCGTTGTATCCAGTCACTGGAAAACGGACGATGAGGGAGGAGCCTCAATGTCCGTGATGCGGCTTTGCGAATGAGATCGGGCCTGGCCAGCGGCGGTTGGGCCGGTCCGACGGGCCAACGTCGTCGCTATCGCGGCGAGACGGCTTCGCTGGTCAGTCCAAATGCCCGCAACTGCTCTGCCATCCCGGCTCCGGTCAACTCGTGCTCCCGGCGGAACCGGTCCACGTTCGCCTGCAGGGCCGGGTAGTCCGCGTCCGCGATGATCCGCGCCAGATCCTGGGGCTGGGAAACGTCGTAGACCAGGCCGAAGCCGTGTTCCTCGATGAGCTCGCAGATGTAGTCGAAGCGGCTGTAGGCTAGAAGCGGCAGCCCTGCCTCCATGTAGCTGAAAATCTTTGAGGACATGTTGTAGCGGAAGGCCTCGGGCAGGATGCGCGTCAGCTCCAGGTTGTCGTACAGGAGGCCGAAGTGCGCCCCGGCGATGGTCCGGGGAAGCTCGTGGAACGGCACTCCGCGCCGGAAGCTGAAGTGCTCCAGCCCTTCCGCCAGATCCAGGTATTCGGCATGTTCCTCCCAGTACATCTCCCGGGCGTTCTGGTTGACGAAGAATGAAAGCCTAAGGCCGCTGTCCGCGGTGGCCTGGATGAGCGGGTCGAAGATGTGGTGGCCGTACCCCGCGCGCAGTGCTGATTTGCGCGGCATGACGCCGCCACAATAAAGCACCTCCGGGCGGCTCTGGTCCTTGGGGCGCTGTTCCGCGAAGATTTCGCCCCAGGGCAGGCTGTGTAACTGGTGGACCGGCTGGTCAAGGGCGTAGGCCTCCCGCAGTCGGGCGATGCCCTCCTCCGGCAGCTTGTGGATGATGCTGAACGCTTGCGAGAGCACGGCGCGCTCCATCTCGCGCAGCAGCGGGTCGCCGGTGGAGTGGAACAGGGCCGTGTCCACGAGATCGACCACCAGCCGGGTCCCGGTCGCGCCGCACACGGCCAGCAAGCCCGGCCAGAATGGCGGCACCGTGATCTGCAGGGCGTGGACCTTGAGGGCCTGGAACAGACTGAACAGCTCGTGGTAGTCCGCCACCTCGTAGGCTTGGTCGAACCAGCGCAGGATCTCCGTATCCTCCCGGATGCAGCAGCCGATGAAGCTGAGGTGCGCGCGGGGCGCCGCGGCCTTGAGGGCGATGGCCCGCTTGATGACCGTGGCGTAAGGGTAGTACCCGAAAAAGACGATGTGCGGGCCGGGCCCCTCGCCCGTGTCCACCTGGTCCTGGTCGAGGAAGCGCAAGGGCTCGCGGTAGGCGAGCAGGCCGCGTCCCCGGGGCATGGGCTGGGCCAGCTCCGTCAGCACGGCGTTGCGCAGCCGGGGTGAAAGGGCTGTCAGGTCCTTTGCGTCGACCATGGCTTAGGCCTTTTCCTTCAGCACGGCCGCGCGCATATCGGCGAACGGTGAGCGTTTGAGCAGAAACGCCGGACCATAGGCCGCGCGTTCGCTGACGATGGGAGCATGCTGCCGCGCGCCCGGCACCGGCGTCACCAAGGCGTCGCCCGGGCCGTTTGCGCCGTTGTTCAGTAGGTAGTTCACGTCCAGGCCATCGCAGGCCTCCATGAGGCCGCACTGTGCGCAGGCCTCCGGGAAATATTTGAAGTCCTCGCCGCGCCGGGCGATGGTGCGCAGGCCGTTCTCCAGGGTGCGCGTTTCCCGGACCAGGGCGTGGATCCCGCGCACGCCGTCCGGGCCGAGTTCCAGGGGCTCGGCGCAATAGGCGGGGGGTTGGTCGTAATTGCCCGCGCGGTTGCGCCATTCGTGGGGGTCGAAGTGCACACCCACGATGCCGACGATGTTCTTGCGCAGCTCCGGGAAGGCGCACAGGGGCGCGTAGCGCACGTTCACCGCCACGCCGCCCGCCTCCAGGATCTCCACCGCCCGCACGAGATGCGGCCGGGCCTCCGGGTAGCGGCTCTGCACGGCGAAGGCCTTGGCGTTGTTCTTCCACTCGTAATACGGGTTGAAGAGGATGAAGTTGTGGGCATAAACCCCGTGCCGGACGCTTTCCCGCGCGATGTCCGGCAGCATGTGCTGATTGCCGGTGAAGACCACGGTGTTCAGGCAGTACTGGAAGCCTCGCCTGTCCAGATGGTCCATGGCCTCTTTCAGCCGCGCCCAGGAGGCGTTGGTGAAGGCCTTGAAGGCCTCCTCCTCCACGGCATGGGTCGAGAAGAGGAAGCTTGTGACGCCCGCGTCGATGAGCGCGTCCACGAACAGGGGTTCGTCCTTTCGGACCATGAGGTTCTGGCCCAGGGTGATGACCCGCGAGGCCAGGCCGAGGCTCGTTGCATGGCGGATGATTGGGATCAGCTCCGGGTGCAGCGTGGGCTCGCCTCCGGTGACGTCGAAGCTGGTGAGCCCCTGGCGCGCCATCTCGCTCACGATCTCCCGGCACTGCGCGCCCGAGCGGAAAGTCTTGCGGGCCAGGGACTCCTCGCCATCGACATTGCTGTAGTAGCAGAACAGGCAGCGGTGCGGGCACTTGAGGCCCACGTCGAGAACGCCGGCGGCGCTCGGCGTGCCGGGCTGGTGCTTGCAATAGGGGGGGGCGCTGGTCATGCTTTCACTCTTCGCGGCCGCGCGGGTTAGATGAAGTTCAGGTGCATGGGCGCAGCGGCGTCGGACCGGGCTGGGGCCGCGCCAAGCTCCTTGATGCCGTGCAGGTATTCGTTGACCTTGTGTTGCAGGCACAGGGAGCCGCACATGGTCTTGGCGTCGAATTTGTCCGAGCGGATGAGGTCCATGACCTCCCAGTAGCGTTCGGACTGCCACAGCTCCTTGAACGGGGTCTCGGCGATGTTGCCGATGTGGTATTTCTCGTACTTGGAGTTGAAGAGCATGCCGCACGGGGCCACCAGACCGGAGCCGGAGAACTGGATGATGAACGGGGGACCGTAGCAGCTGCTGTAGCCCCGTTTGCCGCCACTCAGGATCTTGGACCACTTGGCGCGCACCATATACGAGTCTGTGGAAAGGACTTCAGCCGCCTCAAGTTCGCTCACCAGTTCGTTGTACTTGCTGTAGTCCACGCCGAGGGAATGGTTTTCATCGTCGGAGCAGTGCTTGATGACCAGGTAGTCCGCGCCAAGCTCGCGGCCCAGGGTGACCAGGGGCAGGATCTGGTCGCGGAACGCGGGCATGAGCACCATCTGCAGGCCGACGGTCACGGGCAGGTTCCGCTCGCGCTTGATGCGCATGGCTTTTTTGATGGTGCCGCAGACCTTGTGGAAGCACTTCTCGGCCACGCCGTGGATTTCGGCGTAGCGCTTGGCCTCGCCCGCGGAGATGTTGAAGCGCAGATAGGTCAGGTGGGGCAGGATGTCCTCCAGCCGGTCATCCTCGAGCATGTAGCCGTTGGTGCCCAGGGCCATGGAGAGGCCGTTCTCGTCGCCCTTGATGATGGCCTCGGCCAGGTGCGGGCTGCAGGTGGATTCTCCGTCGCTGACGAGGCTGACGCCCTTGACGCCGATCTCCGCAGCGTCGTCCAGAAAGCGGAAGATGACGTCACGGGTCATGTGCTGTTCGTCATTGGCCTGCAACTGGCCATAGCAGTATGTGCAGCGGTAGCTGCACTTGCGGGTCAGGGCGCAGTCGATGGTGATGGGCGCGATGCGCTCGCCGCGCAGCCAGGCCTCCACGCGCTCGTGGTGCCAGGCCAGCTTGTGGCCGTCCAAGATGATCTGCTGGTCCTGTGCGTGCTGTGTCGTCATGGTGTCCTTACTTGGCAAGGGTTTGCCGGACGGCCCGCTTGATGTCCTCGACGCCGGGGTAATAGGCCGCTTCCAGGGCGGGGCTGGCCGGCGTGGGCAGATCGGGGAACGAGACGCGGCGGACCGGGGCCTTCAGGAGCTGCGGGGCGGCCTCGGCAAGGCGGCAGGTCAGCTCCGCGCCGTATCCGGCCGTCCGGCAGGCCACGTCGCAGATGACCAGCCGGCCGGTCTTGGCCACGGAGGCCAGAATCGTGTCCATGTCCAGGGGGGCGATGGCGCGCGGGTCGATGACCTCAACCCCGATGCCGTCGTCCTTCAGCGCGGCGGCGGCCTGCATGGCCTGGGGCACCGCGTGGGAGACAGCCACCACGGTAGCGTCCGCGCCGCTACGGCGCACCACAGCCTGGCCCAGGGGCACGGTGTAGTGCCCTGCGGGCACGGGACCCTTGGCGCCGTAAAGCCAGCGGTGCTCGAAATACAACACGGGATTGGGGTCCGCGTGGGCGGCCAGGAGCATGCCCTTGGCGTCGTACGGCGTGGCGGGCAGGGCGATCTTGAGCCCCGGCACGGAGAGGAACAGCGAGTGCAGACCCTGGGAATGCTGCGCCGCGGAGCCCCAGCCGCGTCCGATGATGGACCGGATGACCAGCGGAATGGAGACTTGGCCGCCGGTCATGGAATGCCACTTGGCCGCGTGGTTGACGATCTGGTCCATGCTCATGGGCAGAAAATCCGCGCGCATGTGTACGAGGATGGGCCGCATGCCCACGGAGGCCGCGGCGATGGCCACGCCGGTCAGGCCGTTTTCAGCGATGGGCATGTCCATGACACGCTCGCCGTAAGTCTCGGCAAGGCCCAGAGTGGAGCCGAACACGCCGCCCGCGTCGTCCACGCCCTCGCCGATGACGAAGGCCTCGGGATCGCTGGCCAGGATCATGTCATGGGCTTCACGCAGGGCCTGAACGTAGGTCAGGCAGCGGTGGCCGCTCTCTTCAAGGCAGCAGACGTCCTCGTCGTTCAGACAGACGGAGGTCCAGGGCATCAGTGCGTCTCCTGGCGGAACAGCAGGCGCTCCATTTGCTCCACTGGGGGCATGGGCGCGCTGCGGGCGCTCTCGATGGCCGCGTCCAGCATGGCGTCCAGGCGGGCCACCTTGGCCGCGTATTCGGCCCGGTCCAACCCGGACTTCTCCAACTGTGTCAGGAGCAGCTCGATGGGGCAGCGCTTCTTCCATTCGTCCAGCTCGGCCTTGGGCCGGCCGCCCCGGGTCCAGTCCTCCTCCGGTCCCACATGGCCCTTCCAGCGGTAGGTCTTGGCCTCAATGAAGGCTGGGCCCTTGCCCCTGCGGATGTGCGCCAGGGCGCGTTTCGCTGATTCGTACACCGCGGCCACATCGTTGCCGTCCACCTGCTCGGTGAAGATGCCATAGCCCGCTGCGCGGTGCGCCACATCGGCATCGGGCTGGCGCGCCGCCAGCGGCGAGACCGTGGCGTAGCCGTTGTTCTCGCAGATGAAGAGCACCGGCAGGCTTTTCAGGGCCGCGAAATTCAGGGACTCGTGGAAGGTGCCTTCCTCGCTCGCGCCGTCGCCGAAGAAGACTGCGGAGACGCGGCCGTCGCCGCGCAGCTTGGAGGCCAGGGCCGTGCCCACGCCGTGCGGGATGCCTCCGCCCACGATGGCCGAGGTGCCGGTGATGCCGAGCTCCGGGAAGGCCGGGTGCATGGAGCCGCCCATGCCCTTGCAACAGCCGGTGACGCGGCCGTAGAACTCGGCGTACAGCCGCTCCGGCTCCGCGCCCTTGGCCAGGCAGTGGGCGTGGCTGCGGTGTGTGGTGACGAGATAGTCCGTGGGCGCGAGGTGCGCGCAGACCCCGGCGGCGATGGCCTCCTGGCCGATGTACAGGTGCACCGGGGTCTTCATTTCCTGCTGGGGATAGACCTCCACGATCTTCTCCTCGAAACGGCGCAGGAGGGTCATGGCGTCGAGCAGTTCGTCCAGCGGTATCGCGTTCGTTTTTGCCATGGCTAGATGAAGTTCACGTGCGGGGCCGGGTTCTTCAGCTCCCACAGATAGCGGTTGATTTCATCAATGCGGCAGTTGATGCGGCACTGCGCCGGATCAAAATTTTCTTCGAACCAGGCCCGGGCCTTGGCGCGCTTTTCGCCCTCCCAGATTTCCTGGAAGTTCTGCTCCTGGATGTTGCCGTACAGAAAGCGCTCGTCGTTCAGGAACATGCTGCAGCCCCAGATGTTGCCGCCCGCGTCCAAGTAGGACCAAAAGGGCAGGCCCAGGCAGCGCTTGTAGGAACGGTCCTTTTCCTGCCACTTGCGGATGGTGTTGCGGCGCAAGATGGGCTGAAAGGACTCCGTGCGCACGGCCTCCAATTCCTCGGCCAGGGCGTCGATGTCCTGGTAGTCCGTGTCCTTGTAGCCGACCGTACGGCTCAGCGGATGCTGGGAGTACGGCTTGACCACAAGATAGTCGAGGCCGATGCCGCGCGCGGTCCTGGCCAGCTGGACCACCTCGCCCTGGACCTCCGGCAGGAGCAGGATCTGCATGCCCAGGGTGCAGGCGTAGCCGCCCGCGCGGCGTATCTCCACCGCGGCCGCGAGATTATCCAGGACCTGGCCGAAATGCGCGGCCTTGGTGCGATGGATGGCGGCGTAGCTCTCCGGGGTGCCCGCGTTGCAGCTCACCTTGATCCAGGAGGTGACGCCGAGGATCTGCTCGCTGATCTTCGGCGTCATAAGCGTGGCGTTGGTGGTGAAGGCCTGGTCGAGGCCCACGCTTTTGCCGTGCCGGGTGATCTCGGCCATGTCCTTGTGCAGGAAGGGTTCGCCCTCGCCCGCGTACATGACACTCTTGAGCCCCAGCCGGGCCATCTCGCCTAGCCGCGTCTTGAGGGTCTCCGTGTCGAGAAAGCGCCGCTGGTATTCCATGAAGTCCAGCGCGCAGAACGTGCAGCGGTGGTTGCAGGCCCCGGAGGGGCTGATCTCCATGTAGATGGGGGAGATGTTCTCCCCAGCCGCCCAGCGGGCCACCCGGGCCGGGTGGTAGTGCAGCTTGTGGCTGTCGATGTGATAGGTTTCAGCCATGGTCTTCCACCGCCAGGGCGGTCCAGAGTTGGGGGATGGTCCGCGCATGCGGGCCGCGCACATAGAAGCTCTCCCCGCCATCGGCCACGGTGCGCACCAGCATGGTCTTCCAGGGGCGGAAGTAGTACTCCGCGCTGTCCTTGGAGGCCTCGGCGCAAAAATTCTTGGGCAGCTCGCGCAGGTCGCACACCAGGGAGGTGAAGTGGCGGATCTCACGCCCTTCCTGCCGGGCCACGTTGCGGGCCATGGCCAGGGCCTTGAGGTAGACCTCCGGGGCCATGATGGCGCTGCCGAAATTCATGACCACGCCGTGCTCGAGGTTTTCCAGCACGGCGGCATAGTACAGGAAATCCGTGTACGAGGCTGCGCCCCAGGCCGCGCCGTCGCAGTTGGGGTGTTCGTGGATGATGTCGTAGCCGAGGCTCACGTGCACGGTGAAGGGAATGCCGAGGCGCTGCGCCGCTGCGAACAGGCTCATGTCCTTATGTGGAAAGCCGCCGTCCAGGATGGCCTGGCCCACGCTCTCGCCCACACCAAGCCCCTTGGCCGCGGCGTCGGCGATGATGTCGTTAAGCCGCCCGGTCTCCCCCCAGAGGCCGAAGCGGCCGTCACGGATGTAGTGGGCCACGCTTTCCGTGGTCTGGCCGATGAGCGCGAACTCGAAGTCATGGATGGCGCAGGCGCCGTTGCCCGCCAGACACGAAATGTAGCCGCGCTCCATGAGGTCGATGAGCTGGCGTTGCACGCCGGAACGGATGACGTGCGCGCCCAGCATCAGCACCACGGCGGCTCCCTTGGCCTTGGCCGCGCGGATGCGCTCCGCCGTAGCCTGGATGCCAGGGTCGATGTCGCGCGCCGGGGCGAGCGGCAGCAGCACGGAGAGATTCAGGCCGTGCGCGCGTTCGCCCAATGGTAGGACGTCAAGGCGGCTTCTGTCGAATTTCCTGTGCATGGGGCCGCCTACTTCAGGAGCGAAGTCACGAGTTTCATCACGTCGGTGCGGGTGATGGATTTCTTGTTGCCCACGATGCCCACGGCGATGGAGCCGATGATATTGCCCAGAAAGGCCACCAGTTCCGGCTTGACCTTCATGCAGGCGGCCAGAGCGGTCATGGAGAAAAAGGCGTCGCCAGAGCCGATGCGGTCCACGGCCTTGGACGCGAAGGCGGGCACGAGCACGCCGGTGCCGTCCGCCGTCTGGATGAAGGAGCCCTGCTTGCCGCGCGTGACGGCGACCATGGAGGCGTTGGTTTGCCGCTGCAGCCGGTCCACCAAAGGGATGATGCCGGTTTTGGTGTCGCGGGCGTCCAGGCGCAGCTCTGGTTCGGCCAGGCTTACGAAGTCGCAGCGCTCGTAGCAGGAAATGGTGTGGAAGCCCCGGTTTCCCGCGTTGGCCTGGGTGTTCACGGCCAAAAATGGCGTTTGCACCAGGTCGCGGCGGCAGTCCGGGCTGATGGTGCCGTGGCCGAAGTCGGCGGCGACCACGACATCGCTCGCGTTGCCGCTGGCCATGAGCGCCGTGCGGAAGCGTCCGTCGCGTCCGGCGTCCAGCCCGCCGTCGTCCATATGGTAGATTTCGAGGAGCTTGGTCATGGAATAGCCCTCGATGTAGCGGCGTTTGCGGATGGTCGGCGCATCCCGCTGGTACTCGAAGTTGGGGACAACATTGCCGTGCAGGCTCTCGCGCACGAAGCCTTCCCAGCGGCCGCAGTCCGTCTCGCCCAGCACGGTGAAGAGCTGCACCTTGTCGACAAAATTGGACAGGTGATTGGCCACGGCGAGCACGCCGCCGGCGAACACGTCACCGCCGACGCTGCGCAGGGCCATGATCGGCTCCTTGGACGCCGCGCCCAGCGGATTGCAGTACTGGTAGTCGTCGATGATGGTGTCGCCCACCACGGTGACCTTAAGCCCACGCATGGCGTCGAGAATATCCTCGATTTCCGCGATGGAGTAGCGGGAGCGGAAGATTTCCAGATATTCCTGCACATCATCCGGAAGAGTGGAGAGGAAGCGGTTGATGAGATTCGTGGAGCTGAAGACGATGTCTTTGGTCAACTCGAGCTCGATGCCCAATTCCTTGCAGACCTCGGCCTCGCGCTGCAGCTTGCCCGTGGGGTCAGCGTCGATGCTCTTGAAGTCCGAGCCCTTGACGTAAATATCGGGCTGGATGAAACGCAGGAGTTCTTCCGCCGTGGCCCAGGTGTTGATGGCCCCATAGTCCACCGTGTGCTGCGAGACGACGCCCTCCAGGCGCAGGGACTCGGGGAAAGCCGGGCGGTGCGGGCCCTTGTCCACATATCTGTCCGGGGTCACCGTGACCACGAGCACGTCGCCCATCTGGGCGGCCTGGCGGAAATAGCGGATGTGCCCGATGTGCAGCAGGTCGAAGACACCGTGACAATGCACAACGCGTTTTCCATGCCGCTTGCATTCGGCCACGATCCTGGCGAGCTCGGGAAGCGTCTGGACTTTGCTCTCGACATGCATGGTGTTCGACCTCAGCTCTCTTTGGCCCCGCGACAGCGCGAAACCCCTGGCCGCCTGGCTTATCTTGGCGCTTCCATTCTCCGCGTTCGGCGGGGGGGAGGAAATCTTTTCTCCTTAACCGAGTGAATTATCCTAAAATTAATATGTCTGCAAACAGTGTGACAAAGTTGTGTCTTATCTATGCAACATGCTGAGATTGAATCGTATATTTTTTTACGCTCATGTCTCACCCGCAACCGATCATTCGGTGTCTGATCGATTCTTTCCGGAAAATCTTTAGCCTCCGGTTCAGTGCTGGTGCACCATGGGCCAGTTGCCCTGTTCCGGGCTGCGCTTGCGGGAAGGGGGGCGAAGGTGCGTGGGCCCCGTCTGGCAAAGGCTTGACGCTCCCGCTTGGACGGGAGCACGCAACCGGTGATGGTTGGGGCTGGTTTGGAGTGTCGGAGGAAGTGTTTGTGGCGCAATGGCGGGCATTGGCATGCCTCGCCGACACCCTGGCAAGGAAATGACGCCGCAGCACGAAGGCCTGGCCAAGGCGCCCCCGGGGGAGGCCCCGTGCCTGGAACCCGCAGCTAGCTCTTCAGGCTCTGCTGATACGCGCGCGCCCGGGCCACCAACACCTTGGACTCCTCCAGCAGGCGGTTCCAGCTGTTGGGCGCGTGGATGTCCACCTCGCGCTTGGCGTGGTCGCGTACGTACATGAGCACACGCGGGATATGCTTCATGACCGCGCCGCCCTCGGCGAAGCGCTGGAAGAGATCATGGTCGTGGGCCAGCAGCGCCTCGTCGTAGTAACCGAAGCGCTTGTGCAGCTCCGTTTTGTACAGCTTGGCCACGCCGCACAGATACCAGTCGGCGAAGCAGCGTTGGAAGGAGTAGTCCGGCAGGGCGAAGCGGCGCACCCAGTGCCCGGCGTCGTCCACGATGGCCATGTCGGCGTAGACGAAGTCCGCGCCGCGCGTCAGCTCGGCCGCCATCTCCGAGACCATGGAGGGCAGGAGGGCGTCGTCCGAGGGCACGTAGGTGCAGTACTCGCCCGTGGCCGCCTGGAAGCCGGTGTTGAGGGCGGACGCGAGCCCCTGGTTTTTCCTGTGCTGAATGACGCGCAGGGTGCGCCCGGTTTGCGGGTAGCGCGGCTCGTCCATGCGCTCGATGACGTTCCGCTCCGCGTCGTAGCGCGAGGCGAAGGACACGGTGTCCTCGGCCAGAGTGCGTTCAAAGGCCGCAATGACCGCGGACGTGTCGTCCGTGGACCCGTCGTTGACCACAATGATCTCCAGCTCCGGGTAGTCCTGGAACCAGATGGAGTCCAGGCATACGCGCAGGTACTGGGCCTGATTGAACGTGGGCACGATGAGGGAGACGGTCTTCGGCGTCATGCGCACCTCCTCCTTGTCGGGGGTCTTCCCGGGAACGGGTCAGCGCCGGTAGCTGGGTATGTCATCCTTCAGCAAAGCGTCGAAATAGGCAATGGTCTTCTGCAGGCCTTCGTCCAGGCCGATCTTGGGCGTCCAGCCGAACTTCTCGCGCGCCAGGGTTATGTCCGGCTTGCGCTGGCGCGGGTCGTCGGCGGGCAGGGGCTCGCAGATGATTTTCGAGGTGCCGCCGGTCAATGCGATGACCTTCTGCGCCAGCTCCATGATGGTAAACTCGCCGGGGTTGCCCATGTTCATGGGGCCGATGAAGGCATCCTCGGAGTCCATGAAACGCACCATGAGCTCCACAAGATCGTCCACGTAGCAGAAGGAACGCGTCTGCTGGCCTTCACCGTATACGGTGATGGGCTTGTTCTGCAGCGCCTGGACGATGAAGTTCGAAACGACCCGGCCGTCGTTCGGGTGCATGCGCGGGCCGTAGGTGTTGAACAAACGGCCCACCTTGATCGGGATGCCATGCTGGCGGTGGTAGGAGAAGAATAGGCTCTCGGCGCAACGCTTGCCTTCGTCGTAGCAGGAGCGCAACCCGATGGGGTTCACGTTACCCCAGTATGCTTCCGGCTGCGGGTGCATGTCCGGAGCCGGATCGCCATAGACCTCGCTGGTGGAGGCCTGAAAGATGCGCGCGCGCAGGCGCTTGGCCAGCCCCAGCATGTTGATGGCGCCATGCACGCAGGTCTTGGTGGTCTGCACGGGGTCGTGCTGGTAGTGGATGGGCGAAGCCGGGCAGGCCAGGTTGTATATCTCGTCGGCCTCGACGTAGAGCGGGAAGGTGATGTCATGGCGCAGGAGTTCGAAGCGGCTTTCCCCCAGCAGGTGCTCGACGTGGAAGCGCGCGCCGGTGAAAAAGTTGTCGATGCAGAGCACCTCGTGGCCGTCGGCCAGCAGGCGTTCGCACAGGTGCGAGCCCAGGAAGCCTGCGCCGCCGGTGATGATGATGCGTTTACGCAGGTGCATGCGGTTTCTCCCTTGGCTGGACGTTGTGTCGCGTTTCCAGGTTATCGACGGTTTTTGGCGTTTATTTAGGGTGCCTTGGCTGGCGCGAGTGTGAGCCAGTGCTTTTGCTGGCTGCGGGCGAGCAGGGCCTGACCTGGCCGCACCTCGACAAGGGTCCAGCCCAGAGCCTGCTCGCCGGGGTGTAAGGATAAGGCCTTGCCCCCGGCCTGGAACATGGCCACGGGCTCCGGCCCACCCGCCACAACGCCCACAAGGCGGAAGGCTTCAATGCCCGCGTCGGCTTCCGTGCCGCTTTTTGGGCCGCCAAGCTGGGGTGGCGCCACCATGCCCTGCACGCTCGGTCCGCCGGAGAGCGCTGCGCCTGCACGGCCTATGCTGCCCTTTGGCGTGAGCACGGGTTCGGGCGGAGCAAAGGTCGCCAGGGGCTGTGCTCCCGCTTCCGGCGCAGTGGCCTTGGCAAGGGCCGCAGTCGCAGCGTCCGGGGCTGTGGGCGGAGCCAGCGGGGTGTCGGGCAAGGCGAAGGGCGGGGACTGGAGGCGCAGCACGTTGCGTTCCAAAATGGCGCGCACGGGCGAGTCCTCGTCAAGCCCCAGGCCATGGGCGCGCAGCTCCTCCGGCGGCCGCAGGGTTGGCTCCGGCCGCGGCAAAAAGCCCGTGGCCAGATAGGCCAGCCCCAGCCCCATGGCCGCTGGCAGGGCCAGCCGGGGCAGCGTGCGCCAGAGGACTTGCATGAGCGCCTATCCTGCCAGGGCGCTGGCGATTTCTCCCTGCACCGCCGTTGTCAGGTATGGGTGCATGGGGATGCTGAAGATGCGGCCTGCCACGTTCTCGCTCACGGGCATGGCGCCCCGGGCGTAGGCCAGGTTCGCAAACGCGGGCTGCAGGTGCAGCGGCACGGGGTAGTAGATGCTTGAGGGCACGCCGGCGGACTTGAGGCGTTCCAGCAACTGGGCGCGGTGCTCGCCCGACTCCGCCAGGATGCTGTACTGCGCGAACACGGAGAGGCGCCCGGCGGACACCGTGGGCAGGGTCAGGCCGGGAATGCTGCCCAGGAGGTCCGCATAGCGGCGGAAGACCTCCTGGCGCAGGCGCACCTCGTCTTCGAAAATGTCCATCTTGGCCAGCAGCACGGCGGCCTGCATGGTGTCCAGGCGGCCAGTGATGCCCAGACGCACGTTTTCGTATTTGTCATGCCCCTGGCCGTGCACGCGGATGGACTGCAGGAGGTCCAGAAGCTCAGGATTGTCGGTGAAGCACATGCCGCCGTCGCCGTAACAGCCCAGCGGCTTGGCCGGGAAAAACGAGGTGCAGGCGATCTGCCCGAAGCTGCCCGCGCGGCGTGTGGTTCCGTCCAGCTCCACCGTGGCGCCGAAGGCCTGTGCCGCGTCCTCGACCACGGCGAGGCCGTGCTTCGCGGCCACGGGCAGGATCGCGGCGTAGTCGGCCAGCAGGCCGAAGAGGTCAACGGGGATAACGGCCTTGGGCGTCAGCTTGCCCGTGTGCGCGGGCAGGGGGTACAGCGCGCTGTCGTCGGCCTCCACGGCGCGCACGGCCAGCTCAAACTGCGCGGCGTCCATGTTGAAGGTCACCGGGTCGATGTCCACAAACACGGGGGTGGCGCCCAGGAGCGCCACGACCTCGGCCGTGGCCATGAAGGTGAAGGGCGGGCAGAACACCGCGTCGCCCGGGCCGACCTTGAGGGCCATGAGGGCCATCATGAGTGCGTCCGTGCCGGAGGCGCAGCCCACGGCGTAGCGCGTGCCGGTGTATTCGGCCAGGCGCTGCTCCAGTTTGGCCACGTCCGGTCCGTTGACGAAGGCCCCGGACTGGAGCACGGCGTCGATGCCCTGGCCCACCTGTCCGGCGACGCGGGCGTACTGGGTCTTGAGGTCGATAAAGGGGATGCTCATTGGTTCTTCACCTTTGCCTGCGCGGCGGCGGACGCCCCGGGCAGGACTTCGTATATGCGCACCAGGGGAAAGCCCTCGTGCAGGATTTTGAAATAACGCGCTTGTTCCGGCCGGGCCGGGTTGCCGATGAGCAGCTGCACGGCCATGCTGTTGTAAGCAAGACTGTCCAGGAGCACGGCCTGGCCGGCGGATTTGTTGACCAGCAGATGCGCCCCGTCTTTATGCTCGGGCATGGCGATGCGCTCCACCCCCTTGTCCGACAAGATTTCCGCGCTGGCAAGGGGCAGCGTGGACCCGGTCCGCTTGCGGACCAGCGTGCCATTGACGTTGTCGATGGTGACGCTGTCGTGCAGGGCGGCCACCCTGGAGTGTTGGCCTGTGCCCCGGACCACATCCCAGGAGCCGTAGTAGTTGATCCAATAGAGCAGCACCAGGTTCTCCCAGCCGACCTCCATGTATTGGGGCCGGACAGCGGGCAGGGGCACATCGCTCTCGCGCAGTTCGGCCAGCTCCTGGCGCACGGCCGTGGCCGACATGGTGTCCCAGAGCTGGGCCGGGTCGTTGTTCTGGCTTGCGGAGAGGCGGATGACCTGGTTCGCTTGGCGGAAGCTGTCCGTGGAAAGGGCCAGGGCCGTGGCGAAAATGTCGCGCCCGGCGTGCTTGCCGCCGTCGGAGGGCGTCATGCGCTCGCTGAAGTACTGCGTGGCGTAGCCGTAGTCCCACCAGGTCCAGAGCACGGCGTCCTTCGGCGCGGCGTCCCGGAAGGACAGGAGGGCCTCGACGTGGGCTGGCGAGAGCACCGGTGTGGGGCGCGCCAGCGAGTACACGGGGATGTAGGCCAGGAGCAGGCACCCCGTGGCCACCAGAATCTGGCCCCAGACAAGGAGCCGCCCGCCCCTCTGGAAATGCGCCACCAGGGCCTTGCCCGTCCAGTGTATGCCGATGCCCAGCCCCAGAGCCAGCACCGGCCCGCCGAACATGGTGAAACGGGTGCCCAGCACCAGGCTGGAGAAACCCAGAATCATTGTGGGCGCAAGCAGCAGGGAGGTCGGGCGCAGGATCAGCAGGGCCAGAACGCCGAGCACTCCCAGGGCGCCGAGGGTGGCGGACACGGACATGCCCGCCAGGGCCGTGCCCACGTCGGCCACATTCTTGGCCTCGCGGATGCTCTGGGTGATGCCGGGATAGCTGGGAGCGTTGGCCACGGCGGCATCGGCCACGGGCTTGAAGTAGCTCAAGGCCTTGGCCCAAAACACGCCGAGCGGCAGCAGCAGCCCTCCGGCCAGGGCCAGGGCAATGATGCCCGCGAGCCAGGGCCAGGGCGTTGCTCCCCAGGCGGCGAGTCGTCTTGCGGACGGGCGAGCGGGTGCGGCTTGCTTCGCCCCGGTTACTCGCCACAACAGCCAGGCCAAAGCGGCCGCCAGGATCAGTCCGGGCAGGTCAGCCAGCCCGGGCGCGAAGACATCAACGCCGAAATGCCGGGGCCCGGCATAGGCCGCCAGTCCGTAGACGAGTAAGAACCGCAGGGCCGCCGTGCGTCCGCTTGGCCTGCCAAGGGTGGGGCGGTCCTGCGCGGGCAGGCCGGTGACTGCGGCCAAGCCCAGGGCCAGCCAGAAAAGTCCGATGCCCAGAGGGTGGATGTCATCGTGGGCGAAATGGGCCACGCGCGCCACCAGGCCGAAGCCGAGGGCCAGCCAGGGCAGGATGCGGGCCAGGGGCGCGGAGGCCTCGCGCTCGGATTCGGAGGCCCGCCAGGAGCGGGAACAGCAGGGCGCGATGAGCGCCGCAAGGAGAAAACCCAGCAAAAGCGGCATAAGCTGCGTGAAGACGTCGGAGTCGTAGTAGCCCAGGCGCGAGCGGAAGTAGAAGCCTGGCGAGAGCGCGCCGAGCAGGGCCGGGATGATGGCCGCCCGGCGTCCGGCGAGCTGCCAGGCCCAGAGCCCTGTGGCCACGGCCGTGAACCCGGCCAGAAGCGGCGGGGTCCAGAATCCGATGCTCGACAGGGGCCACCCCGTGATGCTTGCAAGCAACGCCGCCAGCCGCGCCATGCCGAACTGGGCATAGCCGTTCACACCCTTGGCTCCGGCCAGCCAGCAGTAAGCGTCGTGGGTGGCCAGGATGCGCTCGCCTCCGACCCGGAGCGCTGGGCCGCTCCAGTTGGACAGCTCCAGAAGATGCACCCAGACGGTGACGCCGTATCCAACGAGCAGGATGAGCGCGAGAACGAGCCAGTCCGCCGCGAAGTCCGGGCGGTCATCGAGGCGTTCGCTGAGCTGTGTGAAGCGCTGGGAGGTGGGCGTCATGGCCTGCTGCCTGCGTCGACGTTAGGGGTTGGTCTGCGCGGGAACATTGCGACGGGGGACGGGAAGCGCCCCAAGCGAGAGCCTCTAGCTGTTTTCTCGCCCAAGGGCAAATCACTCCGGCTGGGTCGTTTCGCCGAAAAAGTCGCCCAGAATGCCCTGCGTGGCAAAGGGCAGGGAGTCGTGTCCCCGGACGATCTCGCCGGACACGGCGTAGGGCGAGGTCATGGGCGCGTCGGGCCGCAGGGAGGCCGTGCCCTGGGCGCGCACCTGCATGGGTTCGCGCAGGGTGAAATTACGGATGCGCAGGGTCTTTTCCTTGAACTCCAGGGCCAGCACCACATCGCCCAGCCACAGCCCGCCGGGCAGTTGCAGAGCCTTGCCGCGCAGGTCCAGAAAGCCCTTTTCCAGCGTGCCCGCGCCGGGCAGGACGCGCCCTTCCGCACGCACGTCCACGCTGCCCAGGATGTCGCGTCGGCCCAGGCAGGCCAGGTTGGCCGCGCCGCGCACGTCGAAATCGCCGGTATCCAGATAGACAAGGCGCAGTTCGCGGCCACCGGTATCCGCGCGTACGGTGAGCTTCGGGCTCATGCCCAGGCGCACCTCCACCCACTGCGCCCGTGGTGAAACGGGCCAGCTCGGCGAGCCCATGACCAGGCCGTTGATGCGGAAGCCCAGTGGGGAGGCGCGGTCGATGCTCTGCCAGGTGATGTGTAGGCTGGGTTGGCTGGCGGCCAGACGCTTCAGGCCCATGTCCCACAGGGTGTCCCAGGGCAGGTAAAGGACCAGCCCGGCCAGCAGGCCCAGGATCAGCGCCAGGACGCCTGCCCCGCCAAGTCCGCGGGTTGTCGCCTCCGTGGTTCTTGCCTTGTTTGTGCCCATGCGCGCCTGCTAGCGGGTGAGGACCAGGTCCAGGTCCATGTGGTTGTCCGCGCCCTGCGTGGGAGCAAGGTGCGCGGAGAGGGTGCGCAGGTCTGCCTCCACCCGGAGGTCGCGCAGGATATCCACAAGCTCGCGCAGATCCAGGGCCTGGGCGTGCAGCGTCAGGGTCTGCGCGGGCGCGGGCGCGGCCTCTGGTCCGGTGTCCAATTGGATACGCAGGCGTTCCGAGGTGATGCCTACGGCGTGGGCCACCTGTCCCGCCGCAAGCAGGGGTGGTTGGCCTCCGAACTGGCCCCTGCGGTCACGCAGGTCCATGACCTCTGCCGCCAGGGGAGCCACGGTGACGTAAGTCTGCCCGGCCTCCTCGCCGGCCTTTTCCTCCGCGCGGGTGACTGCCGAGAGCACCGCCCAGACGGACAGGAGGAATATGCCCCAGCCCAGGATCAGGCCGCGCCACAGCCTGCGCTGGGCCCTGGCGTCCAGATGCGTGTGCCGTCCCACCAGGCGCCAGGGGCCGTTTCTCCAGCTCACTGGTCGTCCCCCTTGGGCGGGGCCGCCCGGTCGCGCACCTTGACGGCCAGCTCGAAGCGCAGCGGCTGGGCGAAGGGGTCCGTCTTGCTCACGGTGAAGGTGAAGGAGGCCTCGGCCGCCAGGGCGGCCTGATAGCGCTGAAAGTCCTCGGGCGTGGCCGCCACGCCGTCGACCACCCCGCTGGCCGTGGCCATGGAGATGGAGGTGATGCGCACGCCCTCCGGCGCGCGGCGCGAGAGCGCGGCCAGAAGCTCCACCATGTCCAGCCGCTGGGCCGACAGGGCCCTGAGTTTGCCCAGCTCAAACTGCAGCCGCCCGTAGGGGGAGCGGCCGGGATCGCCCGCCAGGGCGCGCCGGTAAACTTCGGTCACGGCCTGTTCCAGGCGCACGGTCTGCCGGTGCGCTTGCCACCAGCGCGCGGCCTGGCCGACCATAAATAGTGCGCCCGCCAGGGTCAGGCCCAGCAGGATGCGCCCGTAGCGGTGGTGCTCGGTCTCCGGCAGGCCGGTGGGCGGGGTGCTGGGGTCCTCGGTCATCGTCATCCTTGTGGCGCGCCGTCGAAACGGGCGCAAAGACTTCGGCATTCAGGGGGCGGCCCTGACGCCGTGATCAAATAGCACGGGCTGGAGCCGGGGTCCAGGCCGGACCGGGGGCCCGCGCCCTCGGCCCATGGGCCGGGGATGCGTGTCGCGGCGATGCGCCGGCGCACCTTTCCGCACGGTCTTGTCTCTGCATTTCAATGCTGATACCCATGGCGTGTGGGCGCCCGCATGACCCACGCGGAGAGGCCATGAAACCTCGATTGCGCCTAAACCTTACACTCCGGCTGGCCCTTGTGGTTCTTGTGGCTTTGGTGCCCGCTGTGCTCATCACGGTCGCGCAGCAGCACGACCTGCGGGCCAGTCTGCGCGCCGAGTCCATCCAGCGCCTGCACCGGCTTTCGGAGACCCTGGCCGGACAGGGGCGCGAGAACGTATCCGGGGCGCGGCAGCTTCTGGCCGGGCTCGCGCGGTTGCCTCAGGTGCGGGCCATGGACAAGGCCGCCCTGACGCCGATTTTGCGTGACGTGATCCGCCAATCGCCCCTCTATACCGCCTGCACTCTGTACGACACCAGCGGCCGCGTGGTGGCCACCTCCTGGCCGACCGACGTGTCCGGCAGTGTGGCCGACAAGGATTGGTTCCGGCAGACATTGCGCAGTCTCGCCTGCACCGAAGGCGAGGCGGCGGAGAGCCGCGAGGTCCACAGGCCCTTGGTGCTGCGGGGTTGTCCCGTGCTGGACGTCCGGGGCCGCCTGACCGGCGTCCTTGATCTCGTCTCTGATTACAGCTGGTTCGGCCGCGTGGCGGGGCGTCTGGTCCTACCCGCTGGGACTACCGCCGCCATCCTCGGTTCCGATGGTTCCGTGCATACGCATTTTCCGGACAACGACGGGAAGGCCGTGGGGGATACGCCGAACATCCAGCAAGTCCTGGACCGTGTGCGCGCAGGGCAGGACGTTGCTGAGGAGACGGGCCCGGACGGCGCGCGGCTTCTCTGCGTCTACAGTGTGCTGACCCGCCAGCCCGGGCGCGAGCTTTTTGTCCGCGTGGCCGTGCCCGAGGCGCAGGCCCTGGCCCCGGCGGAGGAAAGCGCCGGGCGCAGCGCTCTCGGCCTGGCCGCGGCCGCCCTGCTCGGGCTTCTCGGCGCCTATTTCTCCGCCCGCAACACCATCATCGGCCCCGCCCGGGAGATTCTGGACGCCACCCGCCGCCTGGGCGCGGGCGACCTGACCCACCGCATCAACAGCCAGACCTCCGGCGAACTGGCCGAGGTGGCCCGTGGCGTGGACAGCATGGCCGCCTGCCTTGAGGCCTCCACCCAGGCCCTGCGCCAAGCGGAGCAGAAGGTGCGCTTCATCCTGGAGAACTCCGTGGAGGGCTACTTTGTCTCCTCGCTGGAGGGCCGCTTTCTGGAGGCCAACCCGGCGTTGCTGCGCCTGCTTGGCTATGAGAGCCTGGAGGCGCTTCAGGCGGGGATCACCGACATTGGCAGCCAGGTTTGCGCGGACCCGGGGGCCCGGCAAGAGATTCTGCTGGTCCTGACCCGCAACGGCTGCGTGCGCGGCATGGAGCTTGAGTGCTTCAGACGCGACGGCTCCCTTTTCTGGATTCTGCTTTCGGTCCTGGCCTTGCACGACGATATGGGCAGGATCATCGGCGCGCAGGGCTTTGCCACGGACATCACCGAGAGCAAGCACGCCGCGCTGGAGCTGGCCCGGGCCAACGAACGCTTTCTGCACGTTCTCGACAACCAGGCCGACGCCCTTTTTGTGGCCGACGCCGAGACGGATGTCATCCTCTACGCCAACCGTGCCGCCCAGGAGCGCGTTGGCCGCGGGCTGGTGGGCGGGCGCTGTTGGGCCGCCATGCACGACAAGACCGGACCCTGTCCCGATTGTCCGCGCCAGCTGCTTATGAGCGGGGGGGACAAGTCCCAGAGCGTGTGCACCCGCGAGATCTACGACCCGCGCACGGACACCTGGAGCCTGGTGCGCACGCAGGCGCTGCGCTGGGTGGACGGCCGCATGGTCCGCCTGGAGACCGCCACGGACATCACAGACATCAAGCAGACCCAGGAGACCTTGCGCGTCACCAGCGGGTATCTGCAAAGCATCCTGGAGAACGCGCCCATGTACCTTTCCATCCGTGATCTCGACGGTCGCTTTGTCGTGGCCAGCAAACGCATCCGGGAGCTTGGCGTGATAACCCGCGACGACCTGACGGGCATGACCGTGCCTGAGGTCTATTCCCCGGAGTTCGCGCCCGCCGTTCAGCTTGAGGATCAGGAAATCCTGCGCACCGGCCTGCCGCTCACCAAGATAGCCAACCACGTCCTGGTTGACGGGAGCCAGGTGACTCTGCTCCTCAGCAAGTTTCTTTTGCGTGATGCGCAGGGGCGGCCGGTGAATGTCTGCACCATCGGCACGGACATAACGGAACGCGTGCGCCTGGAGCGAGAGGTCCTGGCCGCGAAGGAGGCCGCTGAGAATGCCAACCGCGCCAAAAGCGACTTTCTGGCCAAGATGAGCCACGAGATCCGCACCCCGCTGAACGCCATCCTGGGCTTTGCCGAGCTGACGCGGATGGCCGCATCCCAGGAGGAGCGCGAGGGCTCGCTGGCATCGTTGCAGCAGTCGGGCCAGACGCTGCTGGGACTGATCAGCGACCTGCTCGACCTTTCCCGCGTGGAGGCCGGGCATCTGCGCCTGGATGCGGTTTCCTTCGACTTGGCGGAGCTGCTGCGCGACATGCTGGAACATCCCCAGGTCGAGGCCAAGCGCCGCGGGCTGGTGCTTGAAGCCCGCCTGAACCCGGAGGTTCCAGCGGTGCTTGTGGGCGATCCGGGGCGTTTGCGGCAGATTCTGGCCAACCTGGTGGCCAATGCGCTCAAGTTCACCCATGTGGGCGGGGTGGACCTGTCCGTGGAGCTGGCGGGTCCAGATGCCCCAGCGGGGGGCGGGCGTCTCCCCGAGGCCGGGGAGGCCGTGCGGCTGCTCTTCTCCGTGCATGACACGGGCATCGGCATCCCGGAAGACGTGCAGGGACTCATGTTTGAAAGCTTCACCCAGGCTGACAGCTCGACCTCCCGCCGGTACGGCGGTTCCGGCCTGGGGCTGGCCATCTGCCGGCAACTGGCGCGCGGCATGGGTGGCGAGATCTGGCTGACCAGCATGCCCGGCCAGGGCAGCAACTTCTATATCAGCCTGCCCTTCAGTCTGCCCCCCGAGGCTGGGGTCTCCGCGCAGGCCGTGGCGGGCGGCTCCGGTCCAGGTGGAACCAGCTCGGACGGTTTCAACCCGGGAGGCTCCAATCCGGACGGGATTGGCGTTGCCCCGGCTGCGGCTCCCGCGCGTTCGCTTTCCGTGCTGTTGGCCGAGGACACCCCGGCCAACGTCATCATCGCCCAAAGCTTCCTCACGCGGCTGGGGCACCGGACGCGCCACGCGGCCACCGGGCGCGAGGCCCTGACCCTGCTGGCCGGGGAGCGGTTCGACCTGGTGCTCATGGACGTGGAGATGCCGGGCATGGACGGTTTGACGGCCACGCGGCTTTTGCGCGCGGGCGAGGCCGGTGAGTTGAACCGTGGCGTCACCGTTTTGGCCATGACCGCGCACGTGCTGGAAAGCTTCCGCAAGGAGTGCTCCGAGGCGGGCATGAACGGCTTCCTGCCCAAGCCCGTGAGTTTCAAGGCCCTTGGCGAAACCCTGGCCGGACTGGATCTGCCGCCGTCCGCATCCGTCGCGTCGCCGGTCTTGGCGGATCTGGATAAGGCCGCGGAGATGCTTGGGGGCTATGAGGACCTGCTGGCCGAGGTGCTGGAGATGTTTTTGGCTGACCTCCCCGCCAAGCGCAGGGCCGTGGCTGAACTTCTGGCCCAGGACGATATGGACGCCCTGCGGCGCACGGCGCATACGCTCAAGAGCACCTGCGCCAGCGTGGGAGCCTTGGCCGCCAGCAACGCCGCGCGCCAGGTGGAGCAGTTGGCGGGCAAGGCGTTGGCCGAAGCCCCGTCCCCGCGTGGTGGCGAGGCGCTGGCCGAGGCTGTGGCGGCCCTGGCCGAGGTGTTGGAGCGGAGCGCCGACGCTCTGCGTGCGGCCTGCCACCTGCGCTTCGGCTGAGACCGGCCTTCCGGCCTCAGGAATGCCGGTGCGAAAACGCCCCATCCGCGTCGCACGACGCGGATGGGGCGTTTCTCGTCATCACCACGCGTAGGTGAGGGCTTACGGCAGAGGCAGGCCCAGCGCGGGCACGTTCAACTCGCCGGTGAAGGTCAATTCCGCTGCGCCCTTCAGATAGACACGCCCGCCTTCCAGACTGGTGGTCAGCACCTCGCCGCCGGTGGTGGTATTGGCCAACTCGTCACCGGCCAGGCCCAGGGCGGAGAGCACCACCTGCACGGCGGAGACGCCGGTGCCGCAGGCGTAGGTTTCGGCCTCCACGCCGCGCTCGTAGGTGCGCACCTGGGTGTGGCCGCGGTCCAGCACCTGCACGAAGTTCACGTTGGTGCCCGCGGGCGCGAAATGTTCATGAAAACGCAGCGCGCGGCCCAGCCCAGCCACGTCCACGTCGGCCGCCTTGTCCACCAGCACCACCGTGTGGGGCACTCCGGTGTTCACGAAGTGCACCGTGACGTCCTGGTCCTGCACCTTGAGCAGGATGTTCAGGCGCAGGTCCCTGGGCTCGGTGAGCTGCACCTTCACCAACCCGGCCGCGGGGTCCACGGCGATGGCGATGGGGCCGGCATCGCTGCCGAGCACGTGGCGCTCGCCGCCCAGGCCCAGGGCATGGGCCAGACGGCCCACGCAACGGCTGGCGTTGCCGCACATCTCCGCGCGGGAGCCGTCCGCGTTGTAGAAATGCCACACGTAGTCGACGGCCACGCCCGGAGCGGGCAGCTCCAGAAAGAACAGGCCGTCCGCGCCCACGCCGAAGGCGCGCGGGCAGATTTTCTGGGCCCATTCGGCCATGAGCCCTTTGGGCAGGCGCAGCACGCGGTTGTCGATGGCCACGAAGTCGTTGCCGCAGCCTTGCAGCTTATAGAAGGGCACGCGCGCCCCGAACATTGTGCTCATGATGTCAGCTCCGTTGGGAGAAATTTGGCGAAGACCTAGTAGAAAGCATCGCGGGGCGGTTCGTCAAGGCCGAAGCGCGGGGCCGGAGACCAACCCGGCTAGGCCGTGACCTCGAAGGCCGGATGGTGGGCCACCTCACCGTCCGGTTCCGCGTCGGCCAGCGGCAGGCTCAAAACGAATTCCTGGGGCACGCCGGGGTAGCGCAGGCCCACGGCCTGCCGGAAGCCGAAGCGGGTGTAGAAGGCCGGGTCGCCCACCAGCACGCAACCCTGCGCGCCGAGTTCCCGCAGTTTCTCAAGCCCGGCCCGCACCAAGTCCGAGCCGATGCCGCGCCGTTGGAACGCGGGCGCCACCGCCACCGGCCCCAGCAGGTACCAGCCGACATCCCGCCCGCCGATGGGCGCCTGGGAGAAGGCGATGTGCCCGGCCACGCAATCCTCGGTCACGGCCACAAGCGAAAGGCGGAGCGCCCCGGCTTCGCGCAGGGCCTCGACGATCAGGTGCTCGGTTTGTCTGCTGAAGGGGTGCACAGCGAAGGCGGCGATGTTGATGGCGCGGATGGCGGCGTAGTCTTCCGATGTTTCGGGACGTATGATCATGGCGGTTCCTTGTGGGAGTCAGTTTTGCGCGCCGGAATGCTGCTGCCGTAGCGCGGCGGTGGTCCTAGCCCAGCCACTCGGCCAGGGTGGGCGGCGGGCGCAGCATGGTGGGCACCGGCTGCCACACCGGCGGCTTGGAGAGGTCCACGCCCTTCTGCATCACCGAGACCGGGCGGTCGCTGGAGATCACCACCACGATGAGCTCCGGGTGGGAGTGGGTGAAGCGCAGGGCGGAATTGTAGCGCGCCCCGCGCGCGCGGTCCTCGCCGGGGAAGCTCGGGCCGTCCATGAGACAGGCGAAGCCGCAGAGCTGATTGCGCGCGGCGGAAAGGTGCAGGGCCCCGTCCACCTTGGCCAGTCCGGCGGCCAGAGCCAAACGCTCGTCGCTGTCGAGCGGCATGGGCGTCTCCAGCCCGTGGCCGGAGAGGGTCAAAAGCGGGGTGTAGGGGTCGAGGATGAGTGCGCAGCCGTACTTCTGCTCCCCGGCGGCGGCCACCAGGCGCGAGATGGTGGTGAAGAGCGTGCTCCGCTGACCGCCGTCCAACGGCCATTCCAGGAGCGCCTCCTCCAGCGTCACCAGATTCGGCCGGCGGTTGGTGGACTGGAACGCACCGTCGGAGAAGCTGCACACGGCGCTGCCATCCAGGAAGAGCATGCCATGGCGGCCATTGAACAGGGCGCACAGGCTGCCTGCTGGCAGCTCGCCGTGGGCCATGCCGATGATGTGCTCGCCGTCGGACACGAGCAGACGTTTGGTGCGCTCCACGGCCAGGAGCATCTTGCGTACGTGCTTGCTGCTCTCCAGCCGCGGCCGCTCCGTTTTGGGCAGGCGGGCCAGGTAGTGCAGCCGCGAAAGGCGCGAGGGCTCCACAAAGGCCAGGTGCCCGCGCGCCCATGCGCCTTCTTCCGGGGTCTTGGAAATTTGGATGATGGCGGTGAGGATGTTGGCCACGCGCAGACGGGTGTCCGGGCCCAGGGCGCGGGCGCGCTCGTCCACGATGCAGTCGTGCACGGCGTGCGGGGCCATTTCCTGCATGATGTTGGTCACGCTGTCCAGGGCCACAATATCCTCGTCGCTCAGGCAGGTGGCGAGCTGGCGCAGGGCCAGCTCCAGCCAGCGGCGCGTGGGGCCGGGCGTGCACAGGTCCGGGTGCTGCTCCGTGAACCACATCTGGTAGGTCACGCCGCGCGCGCGGCCGCCCAGGCTCACCAGCCCGGCCAGTCCAATGCGCCGGCCGTGGTGCTGGTCGAAAAAAGTCACCTGTTCCGGGTCCGGAAGTCCGTCCCGCCACTCGTCCGTGTCCTGGAAGTATTCGCGCAGACGCGGCTCATGCCCGCGCAGCAGGCCCTGCGGGTCCACCACGCGCAGGGCCTCTCCCGGGTTTTGGGCATAGATGAGCGCGGTCCGCGAAGGCCCGGAGAACTCGCACAGGCCCTGGCGCAACCCTTCCATCACGGTGTGCAGGCTGAGCAGGTGGTGGCGGTCCAGGCGCATGTGTTCCTCGCGGGCGGACCCGATCTGGCGTTATTTCTGAGGAATATTATCCATTGTACGTGGGGAGCGCAATGGGAAACCCGATGATTCCAGGCTCGCACGGCCTCAGCGCAGGAGCGGGCGGTCGCCCGGGCCGAAGCAGCGGCGGCGGATGAGCAGCGTCAGCACGGTGCTGCCGAGCGCCGTGGCGCCCACGAGCATAAGCATGACCACGATCTGGTAGCGGATGGCCTGGGTGGGGTCGCTGCCGCCCAGGATTTGGCCGGTCATCATGCCTGGAATGGAGACCAGGCCCACGGCCATCATGGAGTTGATGGACGGGATCATGCCCGCGCGCACGGCCGCGCGCGTCATGTCGGCGCTGGCCTCGGCCGCGTCGGCCCCCAGGCAGAGCTGCATCTCCACCACGCTGGCGCGCGCCCGCAGGTCGGAGAACAGCCGGTCCAGCGCCACGGCCACGGAGTTCATGGAGTTGCCGAGCACCATGCCGCCGATGGGCAGAAAGTATTGCGGCTTCCACCAGGGCTCCGCATGCACGATGCCCCCGGTGACCGTCACCGTGATGAGCAGGTAGACCGCGGCCATGCTGCCGTACATGGGCCAGGCGAAGGACACGGCCGACTCCTTGACGCGGCCGCGCGCCGTGTGGGCAGCCGCCGCCGCCATGACGAGAAAAAGCGCCAGCACCAGCCAGGGCGAGTCCACGGCGAAGACAAAACCCAGCACCCAGCCCATGAGGAAGAGTTGGGCGAAGGTGCGCACGGTGCCGATTAGGATGTCGCGGCCGAGGCCCAGCTTGAGCGCCAGCGAACAGCCCCCGGCCAGCAGGGTGAACACCAGGGCCAGCAATAGCCGCCAGGGTGCGATGCTGATTACGCCCGCATCCATGCAAGCCTCCCGCCCTCCAGGCGATAGTGCACGGGCGAGACCCGCGTGGGCGTGAAATCCGCATGGCTTACCAACAGTACCGTGCCGCCGGAGTCCAGGCAGAAGCTTTCGGCCGCGGTGAGCACCGCGCTGGCGCTGTCGGGGTCCAGCGCACTCGTGGGCTCATCGAGCAGCAGGGCCTCGGGCCGGGTCAGAAGCGCGCGCGCCAGGCACAGGCGCTGGCGTTGGCCAACGGACAGGGTCGAGGCCTCCTGGTCCAGCGGGATGTCGCCTGCGGCCAGGCTGCCAAGCAGGGCGGCAAGCTCCGCATCGCTCGGCTTGGGCTCATTCGCCGCGGCCTTGAAGGTGAAAGGCAGTAGCAGATTTTGGCGTACGCTGCCCGCGCTGACCGTGGGCGTCTGCTGCAGGTAGCTCACCCGGCGGCGCAGACCCGCGGGCGGCAGGGTGGAGACGGGCTGGCCGTTCAGGAGCACCTGGCCCTCCTGCGGCTCCTCCAGGCGGCAAAAAAGCCGCAGGAGCGTGCTTTTGCCCGCGCCGGAGGGACCGGTCAGCAGCACAAAGTCCCCGCGCCGGACTTCCAGGTCCGCGTCGTCCAGGATTTGGCGCGCCTCGCCCTCGGCTTTGGAGCCGCCGGTTGCGCGGGCGTGGGCGAAGCGCACGTGCGAAAGGGCAAGGTGTGCCGTGACGGCGGGAACGGTCTGGGGCATGGCGGCGTCGTCTATTTCTTGGAGTCTAGAAACTCAAGGAACTTCTTCGCCTCTTCGTGCTCGGGATTGAGGCGCAGGGCCTCGGCGAGGTGCCCGCGGCATTTCTCCAGGTCGCCCTTGTCAAAGAAGGCGCGGGCCGCGTTGTAGTGCAGGTTCTCGTCCGTGTTGGTGAGGGAAAGCGCGCGGGTGTAGTACTCGATGGACTGGTCCACCATGCGGCTCTTGCGCAGGGAGATGCCGAACTCGTTGAACAGGTGCTTGTGCTCCGGGGCGAAGGCGGCCTCCAGTCCCACTATGCGTCCCAGGATGTCCTGGGCCTTGGTGGTTTCGCCGCGCTCCACGTAGGTAAGGCCCAGGCCGAAGTTGGCGCGCACGTTCTCTTCATCCACGGCCAGCGCGTTCTCGTAGTCGAACTGAGCGCTATAGAGCGCGCCGCGCTGGCGGCTTTCCTCCGCGCGGGAGACCGTGGCGGCCAGCTCCTGCATCTTGGGGTACACGGTCTTGAGGTACATCTCCGGCTCGGGATTGTAGCGGGCCAGGAAGTCCTCCTGCGGCACCAGCGTGGTGCTCCCGGCAGGGACCATGTTCTTGTTCAGGGCCTGCACGCCCACCTGGCCGTCGTCCTGCTGGACGCAGTACCAGTACATTTTGCTGATGGTCTTGCGCTGGGTGGTGCCGGTGCCCACCTTCTCCACGGTCTGCGTGGAGAAAAGCCCCTTGATCTTGCGGCCACCCTCTGGACGATGGACCGGGGCGTGGGGTTCCTGACCGTTGGGCTCACTCATCGCGCACCTGCTGCTCTTGGCTTTGGAGGGGAATTCTATGAATGCAAACCAGCTACACCGTTCCCAGGCCTCTGGCAAGTGTCCGGGAAAGCTGGACGGTCAAACCCCTGGAGACAGTCGACAATTGCCCGGGCATGGGTTAGGGTTCTCGCCACTTTGTTTGGCAGGCCGCGGCCTTTTCCGGGAGGCTTCATCACGTTGTCGGCGGGGCGTTGATCCCGGCCCGCGGTCCGTTTGAGAACGCGCAAGGATTGAGGATGGGGGCAGCATGGACAAGAAGGTGGGTGAGCGCATACGCGCGTTTCGGGAGAAGCAGAACTTGAGCCTCGCGGATCTGGCCGCGCGCACCGGCCTGGAAGAGGCCTTCCTTGCCGCGGTGGAGACCCGGGACCTTTACCCTTCCCTGGGGCCGCTTCTCAAAATCGCGCGCGCGCTCGGCGTGCGCCTGGGCACTTTTCTGGACGACCACGTGAGCCGGGACCCGCTTGTGGTGCGCCTGAGTGAGCGCCGGGAAGAGTTCAGCATGCACCAGGACGGCGACAAACCAGCCAGCCACAATTATTTCTCGCTCGGCAAGGGCAAGACCGACCGCCACATGGAGCCTTTCTTCATTGAAATGAACCCCGAGCCGGAAGAGGACAAAAAGCTCTCCTTCCACGAGGGCGAGGAGTTCATCGTGGTGGTGTCGGGCCAGGTGCAGCTCGTCTATGGCCGCGAGACCACGATCCTGGGCCCCGGCGACAGCATCTATTACAACTCCGTGGTGCCGCACAACCTCTCCGCCGCGGGCGAGGACAAAGCCAGCATCTACGCGGTGCTCTACTTTCCGGAGTAAGCCGTATGCCGCGAGAGCAAGCCATCCGCGAATGCACCCTGGGGCAGTTGCTGGACGAAACCGTGGCCGCCTGGCCCGGCCGCGACGCCGTGGTTTATGTGGACCGCAACTTCCGCCTCACCTGGCGGGAGTTCTCCGACCTGGTGGACGAGGTGGCCCTGGGCCTCATGGCCCTGGGCGTCCAAAAGGGCGCGAAGGTCGGCATCTGGGCCAACAACGTGCCCTATTGGCCCGTGCTCATGTTCGCCACGGCCAAGATCGGCGCCGTGCTGCTGACCGTGAACACCCACTACCGCAAGTCCGAGATCGAGTACCTGCTGAAGCAGTCCGACTGCGAAAACCTGGTGATCATCGACGGGTTCCGGGATACCGACTACGTGGGCACCCTCTATGAGCTGGTCCCGGAGCTCAAGACCCAGGAGCGCGGCCGCCTGCACTGCGAACGCTTTCCGCGTCTCAAACGCGTCATCTTCCTTGGGGCCGAGAAGCACCGGGGCATGTACTCCATGAGCGAGGTGCAGTCCCTCTCCGTCATGACCGCGCCGGAGGACTACGAGGCGCGGCAGCAAAGCCTTTCCGCGCATGACGTGGTGAACATGCAGTACACCAGCGGCACCACGGGCTTCCCCAAGGGCGTGCAGCTCACCCACTACAACATCGGCAACAACGGCTATTGGATCGGCGAGAACCAGCGATTCACCGAGAAGGACCGTCTCTGCCTGCCCGTGCCTCTGTTCCACTGCTTCGGCTGCGTGCTCGGCGTCATGGCCTGTGTCACCCACGGAACGGCCATGGTGCTTTTGGAGAATTTCGATCCCCTCATGGCCATGACCAGCATTGAGGAAGAGAAGTGCACCGCCATCTACGGCGTGCCCACGATGTTCATCTCCATGCTGGAACATAAGCTCTTCAAGCGTTTCGACTTCTCCAGCCTGCGCACCGGCATCATGGCCGGCTCCCCCTGCCCGATCGAGTTCATGAAACGCGCGATAAGCGAGATGTACATGCGCGAGATCACCATCTGCTACGGCCTGACCGAGGGCTCGCCGGTGATGACCCAGACGCGCGTGGGCGACTCGCTGCGCCAGATGACCGAGACCGTGGGCCGCGCCATGCCCGAGATCGAGGTGCGCATCAAGGACCCGGAGACCGGCGAGGAGTCGCCGCGCGGCTCGGTGGGTGAGATCTGTTGCCGCGGCTACAACGTCATGAAGGGGTACTACAACAACCCCGAGGCCACGGCCAAGACCATTGACCTGGACGGCTGGCTGCATTCCGGTGACCTGGGCGTCATGGACGAAGAAGGCTACGTCACCGTTACCGGCCGCCTGAAGGACATGATCATCCGCGGCGGCGAGAACGTGTACCCGCGCGAAATCGAGGAGTTCCTCTACCGCATGGACGGCATCCTGGACGTGCAGGTGGTGGGCGTGCCCAGCCGCAAGTTCGGCGAAGAGGTCGGCGCGTTCATCATCCTCAAGCCCGATGTCTCCCTGGAGCCGGAGGACGTGAAGGACTTCTGCCGTGGGCAGATCGCGCGCTACAAGATTCCGAAGTTCATCGCCTTTGTGGAGAGTTATCCCATGACCGCCAGCGGCAAGATCCAGAAATACAAGCTGCGCGAGCTTGCGGCGCAGCTCTTCCCCGAGGCCATGCAGGAAGCGCCCAAGGCATAACGGAAGGAGCCAGAGTCATGCATATGGAACAGGCATACAAGGAAATCGCTCCGCGCCTGCGCGGGCTGCGCGACGCGCTGGACATGAGCATGGAGGACCTGGCCGCCAAGACCGGCGTGTCCGCCGCGCTCATCACGAGCTATGAGGCGGGCGAGACCGAGATTCCGGTCGGCTTCCTCATGAAGGTGGCCCAGGCCTGCCACGTGGACCTGACCGTGCTGATAAGCGGCGTGGAGCCGCACCTGAAGGGCTATTCCCTGGTGCGCCACGGCGAGGGCCTCTCGGTGGAGCGGCGCAAGGACTACGACTACAAGTCGCTGGCCTACCGCTTCTCCGGCCGCAAGATGGAGCCGTTTCTCATCACCGTGCCGCCCAAGCGCCAGGAGGACATGACGCTCGTGGCCCACTCCGGTCAGGAGTTTATCCATGTGATGGAGGGCCGTCTGGAACTGCGCGTGGGCGAGGACGTGCTGGCGCTCGATCCCGGCGACAGCCTGTACTTCGACTCCCAGACCCCGCACGCCCTGCGCGGGCTAGATGACAAGCACGCCGTGTTCCTCGACGTGATCCTCTAAGGGCAGCAGGGAGTCCGCACATGAAAGCCACCACCTTCGACAAGATCCGTCCCAGCCGCTATCGCGACTTCATGGCCCAGTTCAAACTCGAAATCCCTGAGAACTACAACTTCGCCTATGACTTCCTGGACGCCCGCGCGGCCGAGAACCCGGACCGCCTGGCCCTGATCCATGTGGACGCGGCCGACCAGCGCCGCGAGTACAGCTTCGGCTACTTCAAGCGCGAGTCCATGAAGCTCGCCAGCGCCCTGAGCGCCAAGGGCGTGAAGAAGGGCGACCGCGTCATGCTCATCCTGTACCGCCGCATGGAGTACTGGGTGACCATGCTGGCGCTCTGCCGCATCGGCGCGCTGCCCATCCCCTCGCCCTCGCTTTTGACCCCGCACGACATCGAGTTCCGCGTGAACTTCGCGCACGTTTCCTGCGTCATCTGCGAGGACTCCCTCACCGCGCGGGTGGAGGCGGCCAAGCCCAAGTGCCCCAGCCTGAAGCTCTTGCTCGACATCCCCTCCGACTCCGGCCACCCCAAGGCCCCGGCCGGGTGGGAGGACTTCGACAGCCTCAAGGCCACGGGCGCGGAGGACTTCCCGCGCACGGCCGCGACCGTCGGCGGCGACGATCCCATGGTCATCTTCTTCTCCTCCGGCACCACGGGCATGCCCAAGATGGTGCTGCACACCAACACCTATCCCCTGGGCCATGTCACCACCGGCATGTACTGGCACGACCTGGAGCCCGGCGACATCCACCTGACCGTCTCCGACACGGGCTGGGCCAAGAGCGTCTGGGGCAAGTTCTACGGCCAGTGGATCGCCGGGGCCGTGGTCTTCGTGTGGGACTTCCGCGGCAAGTTTGAGCCGCGCGAGCTTCTGCGCATCATGGCCGAGCACAAGGTGACCACCTTCTGCGCTCCGCCCACCATCTATCGTTTCCTGGTGCGCGAGGATCTGAAGGCCTTCGACCTGTCGAGCCTCCGGCATTGCACCACAGCAGGCGAGCTGTTGAACGACTCCGTGTTCCTCGCCTGGAAAACGGCTCTGGGGCTCGACATCTTCGAGGGCTACGGCCAGACCGAAACCACCATGCAGCTGGGCACGCTGCCCTTCATGGCCCCGAAGCCCGGCTCCATCGGCAAACCCATGCCCAATTGGGACATTGAACTCCTGAACGAGGGCGACCAACCCTGCCCGCCGGGCGAGGAAGGCGAGATCTGCATCCGTCTCAAGGACGGCGCGACCACCAAGGGCGTGCCCGGCCTTTTCTGCGGCTATCTGGACGAGCCCGAGCGCACCGCCAAGGTCGTGCGCGGCGGGTTCTACCACACCGGCGACAAGGCCTGGGTGGACGAGGACGGCTACTTCTGGTTCCTGGGCCGCACCGACGACCTCATCAAGAGCTCCGGCTACCGCATCGGGCCCTTTGAGGTGGAGAGCGCGCTGGTCTCGCACCCGGCTGTGGTCGAGGCCGCCGTCACCGGCGTGCCCGATCCCGTGCGCGGCATGGCCGTCAAGGCCACGGTGGTCCTGGCCGCGGGCTTTGAAGCCGGGGACGAACTCACCAAGACCTTGCAGGACCACGTGAAGCAGATCACCGCGCCCTACAAGTACCCGCGCATCATCGACTACGTGGCCGAGCTGCCCAAGACCATCAGCGGCAAGATCAAGCGCGCCGAAATCCGCGCCCGCGATCAGGAGCGGCAAGACATGTAGCACGGCCAACGCCGCCAGCGCATAAGAAAAGGGCCGGGTCGATGACAGTCGACCCGGCCCTTTTTGCGTTCAGAATGCGCCAGGACGAGCATGTGCCGGGACGGCGGCTCAGACGTTCAGGACCTTCCAGCCATCCTTGAGACGCGCGTTCTTGGCGTACATGGACGCCATGTTCTCAGGCTCGGTGCTCCTCGGCCGCGTGCCTCTCAACGGAGTGTTCATGGCGCCGCTGGTCCAGGTAGTACATCACCGGCACGACCATGCGCGAAAACAGCGTGGCGGCGATCTCTCCGGCCATGAGGGACAAGGCCAGCCCCTGGAAGATGGGGTCGAAGAGGATGACGAAGGCCCCGGCCACCACGGAGATGGCGGTGAGCAGCATGGGCCGGAAGCGCACGGCCCCAGCCTCGATGACCGAGTCCTCCAGGCTGTGCCCCTGCTCGCGGCGCAGGTTGATGAAGTCCACGAGGATGATGGAGTTGCGCACCACGATGCCCGCCCCGGCGATGAAGCCGATCATGCTCGTGGCGGTGAAGAACGACCCTGTGAGCGCGTGCGCGGGAATGATGCCGATGAGCGAGAGCGGGATGGGCGACATGATGGCGATGGGCGTGGTGTACGAGCCGAACCAGCCCACCACGAGAATGTAGATGAGAACCATGACCACGGCGAAGGCCAGGCCCATGTCGCGGAAGACCTCGTAGGTGATCTGCCACTCGCCGTCCCACTTCATGCTCCAGGTGTTGGACGAGAAGGGCATGCTGGTGCGCAGGCGCGGCAGTTCGCGGCGGTCCTGCGGTCCGGACTGCCATGCTCCCTGGCCTTTGGCGGCCAGCTTGTCCAGAGCCGCGTCGATGCGGCTCATGCCGTAGACCGGACTTTCCTCGCGCCCGGCCATGTCGCCGGTGACATAGATTACGGGCAGCATGTTCTTGTGGTAGATGGCCGGCGGCGTGACGGCCTGCTCCAGCGTGGCCAGCTGGCCGAGGGACACCACCTTGCCGCCGCCTCCGGCGAGGGAGCCGTGCACCGGGATGGCCGCCAGCTCCGTCTGGGAGGCCCGGCGCGTTACGGGCAGGCGCACGATGATGGGCACATCCTCGCGCGAGTCCACGTCGTGCAGCAGCCCAGCCTCCGCGCCGCCGATGCTGGCGGCCACTACCTGGCGCGCACGGTCCGGGTCCACTCCGTTTTTCAAGGACTTGTCCGTCTCCACATGGATGCGCGTCTCCGGCCGGGGGTCGTTCCGGTACCAATCCACGTCCACGACGCTCGGCGTGTTTGTGAAGACCTGCTTCACCTGCCGCGCCACGCGCTCGCGCCCGGCGTCGGTGGGGCCGTAGATCTCGGCGACCAGGGTCTCCAGCACCGGCGGGCCGGGCGGCACCTCCACCACCTTGATGCGCGCGCCGAGCTTCTTGGCGATGGGCAGCATGGCCTCGCGCGTGCGTTTGGCGATGGCGTGGCTGGCGGCGCTGCGCTCGCCGCGCGGGGTCAGGTTCACCTGGATCTCGGCGACGGTGGGGCCCTTGCGCAGATAATAGTGGCGCACCAGGCCATTGAAGGAGAAGGGCGCGGCGCAGCCGGTGTAGAGCTGGGCGTCGGTGACCTCGGGCTGGTCCAGGGCCACGCGGGAAAGCTCCTCCGCAGCGGCGGCGGTGGTCTCAAGCGGCGTGCCGTCGGGCATGTCGATGACCACCTCGAATTCGCCCTTGTTGTCGAAGGGCAGCATCTTCACCAGCACGGCCTTCAGGGGAAACAGGGAGATGCTGGCCAGGAGCAGGCCCAGCACGCCGAGCAGGAAACGCTTGCGGTAGCCCGGCTCGGTGATGAGCCGGCGCATGACCCTGCGGTAGAGTTGCGTCAGTTTGTCGTCGTGCGTCTCGTGCTCGTGGGCCTGGGCTGGCCGTAAGATCTTGAGCGAAGACCAGGGCGTGATGACGAAGGCCACGGCCATGGAGAGCAGCATGGCCACACTGGCGCCGATGGGCATGGGCCGCATGTACGGCCCCATGAGTCCGCCCACGAAGCCCATGGGCATGATGGCCGCGATGACCGTGAAGGTTGCCAGCACCAGCGGCGCGCGCACTTCGTTCACGGCCTCGATGATCACCCGGACGAAGGGGCGGCCCTGGGAGCTGGGCATGCGTACATGGCGCACGATGTTTTCCACGTCCACGATGGGGTCGTCCACCAGGATGCCGATGCAGAAAATGAGCGCGAAGAGCGTGACGCGGTTCAGGGTGTAGCCCAGGAACCAGTATGTGGCGAGGGTGACGGCCAGGGTGACGGGCACGGCCACCATGACCACCCAGCTGGCGCGCAGGCCGAGGAAGAGCGCCACGATGGCCCCCACGGAGAGCGCCGCCAGAAACAGGTGCTGCAGGAGCTCGTTGCTCTTGTCCTTGGCGGTCTTGCCATAGTCTCGCACCACGGTGGTGTGCACGCCCGCCGGAATGGTGAAGCCGCGCAGGCCATCGATCTTCTTCAGGGCCTGCTCGCACAGGGTGGTGGCGTTCACCCCGGCGCGCTTGGCCACGGAAAGGGTGACGGCTGGCAGAAGGCGTCCGGGCGGCTCGGCCACGCCCTTGGTGGCGCCCTTTGGGCCGGGAGCGAAAAACACGTAGTTCTCGGGCTCGGCGAAGCCGTCGCGCACCTTGGCCACGTCGGCCAGGTACACCGGACGGCCCTGGTTCATGGCCACCACCACGCGGCCCACGTCGTCGGCGGTTTTGAGAAAACTGTCCAGGCGCACACCGAAGCTGGCCCCGCCGCTTGTGATCGCCCCGCTCTGGGCGGCCTGGTTCTGGGCGCGCACGGCGTCGGCCACGTCCAGAGCGTCCAGGTCCAGCGCCCGCAGGCGGTCCGGGTCCACGTCCACGGTGACGCTGCGCGTGCGTCCGCCGGTCAGAGTGACCTCGGAGACGCCGTTCAGGGTGCGCACCGCCTCGGCGGCCTCGGCCGCCACCTCGCGCAGGGTGCGGCCGTCAAAGCCGTCGCCGTAGAAGCTCACGGCCAGTACGGGCACGTCGTCGATGCTGCGGGGCTTCAGGATGGGCTGGGAACAGCCGGGCGGAATCCAGTCCAGGTGTTGGTAAAGCTTGGCGTAGGTCTTGACCACGCTCTTCTCCGTGTCCTGGCCCACGAAAAAGCGCACCACGGTCAGCGCGTGGCCATCCTCGGCCGTGGAATACACGTACTCCACGCCGGGGATCTCCCACAGAAGCTTCTCCATGGGGCCGATGACCCGGGTTTCGATCTCCCTGGGGGTGGCGCCGGGCATGTCCACCATGACGTCGATCATGGGCACGACGATCTGCGGCTCCTCCTCGCTCGGCGTGCCCAGGACGGCGAACACGCCAAGGAGCAGCGAGCCCAGGATGATGAGCGGCACGAGCTTGGAGTCGACGAAGCTGGCGGTGATGCGCGAGAGCAGGGCGTGTTCGTGCTGCGGGCGCTCCTGGGGCGGCTGGCTGGGACCCTGTGGCGCGGAGCCGTTCGGGGCGGAATTATCGGGCGTATCGCTCATGGCGCGCGCCTAGCGCTTTTGCACAGCGAGGCGGTCGCCCTCGCGCAGGGTGTCCGGTCCGCCGTTTACCAGCACCTCGCCTTCGGAAAGGCCGGAGAGCACCTCCAGCATCAGCCCGGGCCCGGGCGACTTGGCCGTCAGCACCTCGTCCTGGGCCTGGACGATGAAGGCCCGGCCGTCGATTTCGGCCTTAAGGTAGGCTCCGCCGATCTTGACGAGGCGCAGGCGCAGCACGCCCTTGTCGTCCACCACGAGCACCGTGGCGAGCTCGCCGCGCTGGCGCACGCTCGTGGCCGGGATGAGCAGCTTGCGCGCGTGGAGCATGGGCACGCAGACCTTGCCGAACATGCCCGCGTGGGGCTGGGCGTTCGCGCTGGCGGCCGCGCCGGTTGTGGCCTTGGTTGTGGCGTTGGTTGTGGCGGTCGCGTTGTCCATCAGGGCCGGGGCGTTGTAGGCGGCGCGGACCTTGAATGTGCGCGTGGCCGGGTCCACCCGGTCCACCACGGTGGTCAGCCGCGTCAAAAACGGCTGGGGCGACACCGAAGGCACCAGCCCCAGCACCTCCAGGCCCTTGCGCATGGTGCTCATGAGGCTTTCGTCGGCCTGGGCCTCCAGCTCGTAGCCGCCCTGCACGTCGTCGATGGCGGCGAGTGGCGCGCCCGCGGTGACAAAGGCTCCCTGGTCCACATAACGCCGGGAAAGCACACCCCGAAACGGCGCGGCGACCACGCTGTAGCCCATGAGCGAGCGCGCCTCCGCACCCTGGTGGCCCGCGGCGGCGGCGCTGGCGGCCAGGGCCTGCTCCTGCTTCTTGAGCGCCAGATATTCGGTGTCGGCGCGGTCCAGCTCGTCACGGCTCACGGCCTGCTGGGCGAAGAGCTTCCGCATGCGCTCCAGGTTGGTGTGCGCCATGTCCTTGCGCGCGGTGATGGCCTGCCGCTCCAGCCCGGCCTGCCGCTCCGTGGAGAGCACGGCCTCGACGCGCTGCTTGAGCTCCGTGTCGTCGATGCGCAGGATCACCTGGCCCTTGTCCACCACCTGGCCCTCGGTCGCCAGCACCTCGACCACGGTGCCGGTGATCTTGCTCGACAGAGTGACGCTGTTCTGGGAGCGCACCTCGGCGGGCAGGCTGCGGCACTCCTGGGCGTCGTACATGGTGGCGCGCACGGTGGGCGCGCTGACGGTCTTGGGTTGCGGCGTTTTGTCCCCTCCGCAGGCGACCAGGAAGAGCGCGGCCGCGAGGGGCAAAATCAGGGGCAATCTGCGCTGGAGCATGGGGAGTCACCGTCCTCCTGCAGCGTTGGCGGCCATACCCAAGGTGGGACGGCTCTTCTCTCACCGTCTACCCTGGCTGGGTATGCCCGTCAATAATCCCCGCGTTTTTTGCGGGAATAGCCCGTCTTCCATTGTGGGGGCGTCCGGCGGAACGCAAGTCCTTTGGCGGTGTGCAGGCCGGAGGGTTGCGTCGCGGGCGCGAGCCAAGGCCGTGCTGTTCGATCTGGATGTCTGGGCAGGGTATGTGGAGCGGTTGAACGACAAGACCGCACTGAAGTCCCTGCCCAATGGAAAAGACCCCTCGTTCAAGATCGTGAACCCCAGTTCCGTATCGTGCACGAGGCCGTGGAGCTCACGCCTGCGCCAAACTTCCCCTATTGTATTGACTTCCATGAAAAAGAGCCATTTGCCTGGTAGCTGAATTTATAGCAACAAGTTGTCCAGAGACGAGGCAAGTTCATTTGAAGATGGATTGTAGCGGTTGACGGCTTCAACCCCCTTCCTGTAGTTTTCACCTGTCGAGGCAACATCTCAGAACACGGTTGAAATCCGTGACGGTCCCGCCGCTGTAACCGGGGACGTCGTGCGCATGGCAATTGCCGCCACTTTCGGGCCTACAGCCCGGGGGGAAGGCCGCGCACTGACGAGTGATCCGGAAGTCAGAAGATCTGTTGCCTCCCAGTATTTCGCGTGGAGTCCGATGGCAAAGGATTCCGGCTCCCCAGCTTGGGGTGGCCGGGATCCTTTTTTTTATCCATTTTTCACTTCAGGAGGCCCGATATGGACACGAAGACAAGCGCACAGAAGAAGGCTCAGCAGCCCAAGGCCAAGGACGTCATCGCCTTCCGCAAAAAGTGCTCCGCCGAGGGCACCGGCCTGTCGCACTACATCCTCATCAGCGAAAAGGCGAAACAGTAGCATGAGCGCAAAGAGTTCCCCTTTCAGTAACACCGGCGAAGCGGCCCAGACGGTCCGCTTCGCCAACACCGGAGACGGTCCGCAGCTTCACCCCGTGGATATCGGTCACGCGACGCACCTGGCGCTCATCGACCCGGACACGGCCTTCTGGTCCCTGGTGCGCAAGAACGCCCTGGCCGAAACTCTGCGCTCGCCGCGCTTTTTGGACGCCGTGCGCGCCAACGCCGGCGCCTTTGCCAAGGAGATGCACGACCTGCGCTTCGGCCTCACGCCCTCGGCCGTGTATTTTAATCCCACCGCGCGCTGCAACCTGAACTGCGGCTATTGCTACATCCCGACGGAGATGCGGCGCACCGGCGGACACATGAGCACCGAGCTCCTGCTGGATGCCCTGGCCCGGTTTAAGGACTGGTTCGGCGCACGGCTGCCCGCAGGCCGTCTGCCGCAGATCGTCTTCCATGGGGCCGAGCCACTGCTCAACCGCGAGGCCGTGTTTGCGGGCATCGAACGCTATGCCGATGACTTCAGCTTCGGCGTGCAGACCAATGCCACCAACCTGGACAAGGACGCCATCGCCTTTCTGACCAGCCACAAGGTCGGTATCGGCTTGTCGCTCGACGCGGCCACTGCGCGCATCGCCAACCGCACCCGGACCACCTGGGGTGGCAAGAGTGTCTTCGACGTCACGCTGAAGGCCATGGAGCGGCTCAAGGGCTACCCGCTGCACAACGTCATCTGCACCGTGACGAGTGAAAACCTGCGCAGCCTGCCCCATTTGGTGGAATTCTTCCACGAGCGCGAGGTTCCAGTGACCATGCTGAATATCCTGCGCTGCACCATGCCAGCCTCCAGGGCCCTCAAGCCGGACGAGGGCACTGCGGCAAAATACTTCATCAAGGCGCTAGACCGCTCCTACGATCTGTACGCCAAGACCGGCCGCAAGCTCGTGGTGGCCAACTTCGCAAACATCCTGCTTGCCATCGTGGCGCCTACGGCCCGGAGGCTGATGTGCGACATCTCGCCCTGCGGTGGCGGGCGCTGCTTCTTCGCCCTGGCTCCGGACGGCGGGTTGTTCCCGTGCAGCGAGTTCATTGGCCTGCCGGAGTATAGCGGCGGCAACCTGTTCACGGACAGCCTCGACGACGTGCTTGTGTCTCCGGCCTTCCAGCGCGTGACTGGCCGCAAGGTCGAAGATATCGCCTCCTGCAGGAGCTGCGCCATCCGCCACTTCTGCGGTTCGCCCTGCCCGGCCGAGGCTCAAGAGATGAACGGCGGTATGGATCAGAAGGGCGCCTTCTGCGCCTTTTACGAAGAGCAGGTGCGCTACGCATTCCGGCTGCTGGCGAACAAAAAGGCCGACGCCTTCCTGTTCGACGGTTGGGACAAGGACGTGGAAACGACCTTTGACGTGAACCAGGCCTGATGCAGTATGCTCCGTGCGTAGCCTCCTAGGCAGCATGGGGAGACTGCGGCCGAGCGCATTCTCGCCACCTGCTTTTGCCGGGTGTGTTGAATCTGGGCCGACGTGCTTAACCATGAGTGGGCGGTCAACCTAGCAAACAGCAAGCGTGCCCTGAGCGCAGAGATGGGCACGCCGGGGAAGAAGTACGGCAACATGCCCAGGATGGAACTTCAGGCAGACTGTGCTGTCTGAGGCCCGTGCCGGGCGGTTAGTCCTTGAGCAGGCGCACCTCGCGCTGGGGGAAGGGGATCTCCACGCCGCCTTGTTTAAAGGCATCCCAAAGGGCGAGAAGCACCTCGCCGCGCACATTGGCGATGCCCTTTTCGGGATCCTCGATCCAGAAGCCCACGGACAGGTTGATGCTGGAGTCGCCGAAGCCGGTGATCATGGCGCGCGGGGTGGGATCCTTGAGCACGCGCGGCACCGTGAGGGCGGCCTCCACCATGAGCCGCATGGCCGTGCGCGGCTCCGCGCTGTATGCCACGCCGATCTCCGCGCGGATCAGCAGGCGCGAGTTGTTGTAGCTCAGGTTGATGACCTCATTGCCGATGAGGTTCTCGTTGGGGATGAGGAAGGCCTTGCCGTCCAGGGTCTCCACGGCGGCGTAGCGGGCGTTGATCTGGGCGATGCGGCCCTGCACGCCGCCCACCTCGATGACATCGCCGGGCTTGAGGGACTTGTCCACCAGCAGGATGATGCCGGACACGAGGTTCGAGAAGATCTTCTGCAGGCCGAAACCGATGCCCACGCCCACCGCGCCGCTGAATATGGTGAGGCTGGTGAGGTCCACGCCCACGGTGGACAGGGTGATGGTGACGGCCAGGGCATAGAGCCCGAAGCGTGCGCCCTTGGCGAAGAGCACCTGGGCCGAGGGCGAGAGGCCCTCCGCCCGGCGCAGGCGGTCGTCCAGGATGCCGGCGAGCATCCGCGCGGCCTGAACGAGGGCCACGAAGAGGGTCAGGCCCTTGAGCACAAGCAGGAGTGAAATGCGCGTGCGGCCCACGGACATGCCGAGATCGTCCAGAAATTCCAGGGTCGTGTCGAAAAGGCCCAGGGCGTGCAGCACGGCCAGAATCCAGACGGCCCAGGCTGCCAGTTGGCCGAGGAAGCGGCTTTTGATGAGCGCGCCGGCCACGTGCGCCACCACCCAGGCCAGAGCCGCGGCGGTGAAGATGGAAAGTACCTGGTGCGGCAGTTGGAAATGCCTGGCCCCGGCGTCGGCGAAGAGCAGCAGCGCGCCAGCCACGCCAGCCCAGGCGCAGTGCCGCAGCTCGGCGAGCAGCGGCGCGATGAGCGCGTCAGTCCGCCAGCCCGTGTCCGGGGTGTCCTTCTTGTGGCCCAGGCCCAGGGCCCGGCAGACGCCAAAGGCCGCGAGGCAGATGGCCAGAGCCAGCAGTGCCTGGGCGAGCGCGGCGCTGGTGGTCAGGTGCGTCTGCACCCATTCCAGCCCCCGGCTGCCCCACTCCGCCGGATCCCCGGAAAAAATGATCTCCGCCATGGCTGCGCTCCTTGTGGCCTTGTGCCGTCGGTTGTCGCGGGTTTGCGCCCGCGCCGAACCCCACCGGGGGGCTTGTGCCTCGCAAGCCCCGTTAGGGGAACATCCAGGGCGAGCCAAGGGCCAGATCGGCCCAGGCGCCCAGGAACACCACTGCGGAAATGAGTCCGTTCAGGGTGAAGAAGGCAAGGTTGACGCGGGAGAGGTCGTCGGCCGAGATGAGCCGGTGCTCCCAGACCAGCACGCCGCCCACCGCCACGGACACGCCTAGGGCCACGATGCCCTGCCCTGCCGCGAGCGCCGCCATGGGAAAGAGCAACGCGGTGCAGGCGTGGGTCACGGCGGCGGTGAACAGGGCGCGCGGCACGCCCTGGTAGGCGGGCAGAGAGTAGAGCCCCTGGCTTTTGTCAAAGGCCGCGTCCTGGCAGGCGTAGAGGATGTCGAATCCGGCCACCCAGAGCGTGACGCCGAAGAACAGCAGCACCGCCGGATAGCCCAGGTGCGTGGGCGAAACGGCCAGCCATCCGGCCAGCGGGGCCAGGCCCAGGACGCTGCCCAGGACGAAATGGCACAGGGGAGTGAAGCGCTTGGTGTGGCTGTAAAACGCGCTCCACAAGAGCGCCACGGGCGAGAGCAGCAGGCAGGTGCCGTTCAGGGCCGCGCAGGCCGTGGTGAACACCAGGGCGCAGAAGAACAGGAAGCGCTTCGTGAACGCCGCTGAAAGCTCACCCGTCACCAGCGGGCGGCCCTGTGTGCGTGGGTTCAGTCTGTCGATGTCCAGATCGGCCAGGCGGTTGTAGGCCATGGCGAAGGAGCGCACGGCCACCATGGCGATGGTGAGCGGCAGAAGGATGCGCCACGAAGGGATGGTCCAGCCCGGCCCCGCCCCTTGGGCCAGGAAGGCCCCGGTGAAGGCGAAGGGCAGGGCGAACACGGAGTGCTCGATCTTGATCATGCGGCACACGGCCACGGTGTCGCGGTACAGGCTCATGGGGATTCCTTCTAGTATTCGTTAACGAGCACGGCTCCGCCCAAGAGCAGGAGCACGCCGGCGATGCGCTGCCAGGAGACCTCGCGCACCGCGAAGCCGATGGCCCCGGTGTGGTCGAGCAGCACGGAGGCGATGAGCTGTCCGGCGATTATCCAGGCCATGAGCCCGGTGGCGCCAAGCTTGTAGGCCAGGATCACCGAGACGGCCACAAAGAATGCGCCCAGCGCGCCGCCGAACCAGCTCCACGCCGGGGCCTCGGCGGCAACGGCCATTGTGGGCCAGGGGATGCGGGCCACCAGGATGTAGCCCAGCAGAACCACCGTGCCCACGGCGAAGCTCACCAGAGAGGTGACGACCGGGTCGCCCAGAAACTCGCGCAGCCGCGCGTTGACTCCCGCCTGGACCGGCATGAGCGCGCCGGCCACGAGTGCGGTGAGCATGACCATCGGGTGCATGAAGACTCCTTCAGGACGTTAGGGCCGGACCGGAGCCTCGGCGGGTTTGCCGGGGGCGGCCTCCGGCGTGGCCGTGGGCGATGGGGCGGCCGATGGCGGTGTCGGCACGGCCAGCTGGGTGGCGTTGGCGGTTGCGTTTTGCGCGCCTTGGAGGTCCGGCTCGCCGGGCGAGCCAACCCCGATGCCGGGCTCTATGCCGGGCTCGTCCTTGGCCTCCATGACCTCGCGGAAGCCCTCCACGGCGATACCGCGCCGCACCATGATGGAGTGGATGAGGCCCGAACGGAAGGTGACATAGCGCTGGTCGCCCACGGCGTTGAAGCGAATGGGGTTGGGCAGCACCGAGGCCAGACGAGCGGCCTCCATGCTGGAAAGCTGGCTCGCGGACTTGTGGAAGTAGTGCCGGGACGCGGCCTCCACGCCGAAGATCCCGTCGCCCCATTCGGCCACGTTGACGTAGAGTTCAAGGATGCGCCGCTTGGAGAGGGTGTGCTCCATGCGCCAGGTAAGGATGGCTTCCTTGATCTTGCGGGTGAGGCTCTTCTCCGGCGAGAGGAACAGGTTCTTCGTGAGCTGCTGGCTGATGGTGCTGGCCCCGGCCGCGAAATGCCCGGCCTTCAGATCCCGCTCAAAGGCCTGCTCCATGGCCTCGTAGTCGAAGCCCTCATGCTGGTAGAACTTGTCGTCCTCGCCGATGAGCACGGCCTTGACCAGGAGGGGCGACACCCGCGAAAGCGGCACCCAGCGCTGGACAATGGTCTTCTTGAGCCCCTGCTCCGCCCACTGGGCTTCGCGCCACTGCATGAACGCCGTTTTGCCGGGGTTCTTTTTCACCAGCGCGCCCACGTCCGGGTAGACGAAGAACAAGCCCATGTAGGCGACGAAGCCCAGGGTCGCGACGAGCAGCAATTTCCAGATCAATCGGCGCACTGGGCCTCCGTTGGTGGGTGTTACTGTTCGGTTCTTTTACGCGCAATCGGCTCCAACGTCCATGCCCCGGGAGCGGGGCGCAACCCACAAAAATGCAGCTGAAAACGCCGGGAACAAGCGTTGCTCTTTACATATTTGTGCACCGGGGCTAGAATCCGCGCAGTCTGAAATTCCGCCGGCGACGCGGCCCATGGCCCCCGGCGTAAATAATTCCGCATCCCAGGAGGCAGTCCATGAATACCCCGGTCTTCAATTGCCGCAACGCCGACGACGTGCTCAAGGCCGTCAAGGAATACGACATCAGCTTCGTCCAGTTCTGGTTTGTGGATATCCTGGGCACGCTCAAAAGCTTTCAGGTGACGCCCCGCGAACTGGAGTCCGCCTTCGAGGAAGGTATGGGCTTCGACGGCTCCTCCATCCTCGGGTTCTGCCGCATCGACGAGTCCGACATGGTGGCCATGCCCGACCCCACCACCTTCCAGGTGGCCGCCTGGCGTCCCAGCGATCGCCCCGTGGCGCGCATGTTCTGCGACATCCATACCCCGGAGGGCCAGCCTTACGCAGCGGACTCCCGCTATTGCCTCAAGCGCGTGCTGCGCAAGTGCGCCGAAAAGGGGTACACATACTACTGCGGGCCTGAGCTGGAGTTCTTCCTCTTCGCCAACGACCGCACCACCGAGCCCCTGGATCTTGGCGGCTATTTCGACGCGCCCCCCCTGGACCTCGGCAACAACATCCGCCGCGACATCATCTTTGCGCTGGAAAAGATGGGCATCGCCATTGAATACAGCCACCATGAGGTGGCCCCGAGCCAGCACGAAATCGACATGCGCTATGCCGAGGCCCTGAAGATGGCCGACATCACCATGACCTACCGCGTGGTGGTCAAGGAGGTCGCCCGCAAGCATGGGGCCTACGCCACCTTCATGCCCAAGCCCATCCATGGGCAGAACGGCTCCGGCATGCATGTGCACCAGTCGCTGTTCAAGAATGGCAAGAACCTCTTTTTCGATCCGGCCGACAAGTACCACCTGTCCCACGAGGGCAAGAGCTTCATCGCCGGCATCCTGAAGCACGCGCGGGAGTTCGCCTGCATTACCAACCAGTGGGTGAACTCCTACAAGCGACTGGTGCCCGGCTATGAGGCCCCTGTCTACGTGGCCTGGGCGCGGCGCAACCGCTCCGCCCTCGTGCGCGTGCCCATGTACAAGCCCGGCAAGGAGGCCGCGACCCGCATGGAGCTGCGCTGCCCAGACCCGGCCGCCAACCCCTACCTCACCTTCGCCATCATGCTCGCCGCGGGCCTCAAGGGTATGGAGCACAACTACCCCCTGGCCGACCCCGTCGAGGCCGACATCTTCCACATGGACCAGGCCACCCTGGACAAGCACGGCATCACCTCGCTGCCCGGCAGCCTGTTCGAGGCCGCCGAGGAAATGAAGAAGAGCGAACTTGTGCGCGAAACCTTGGGCGAACACATCTTCACCAAGCTCTACGAGAACAAGATCATGGAGTGGGACCGCTACCGCACCCAGGTGACGCAGTACGAGATCGAACGCTACCTGCCGGTGCTGTAAACAAGAAACGCCTCTGGCGGTCGGCCGCCAGAGGGCCAGCAAGAAGGCCGGCTCCGCGTAAACGCGCGGAGCCGGCCTTCTTGCTGGGGCCGGTTCTTAAGAAGAATGCGGCCATAAGCGCCCTTCTTCCTACAGCCGCCGATAGGCTTGCGGCACCAGCGGGGCGTCTCCGGCCAGGGCCTCGCGCACGGCGGCGAGCCCGGCCTCGTGATCGCGCGGGAGGCGCAGGCGCAGGCGCAGGGGGTTGGAGGCATGGTTGGAGAAGAACAGCCCCTTTGTCAGGTGCGTCTCTTCCAGCAGCCAGAAAAGTTCGCGCAAAAGCCCGGCGTCGTCCTGGGGGGTGAATCCGCCGCGCGCCTGGCGGTCGTGGAGCGGTGTGCCCGGAGCCACCATGAGGGCGAGCGCGGCGGCCTGCTCCGGATCCATCCGTGAAAGGGCGCGGCCGGTGGCGCGGGCATGGTCCTCAGCCGGGGAGCCCGGCCCGCCGCGTCCAGCCAGGCCCAGCAGGACGGTGACGGAAAGCCTGAGTCCGGCGGCGCGCGCGCGTGCGGCCTGGCGCAGGTGTTCGTCCACGCCGCCCCATTTGTTCATGGCGGCGAGCACGGCGTCGTCGCCGGACTCCAGCCCCAGATACACGGTGGACAGGCCCAACTCGCGCAGGCGCAGCAATTCGGCGTCGGTCTTGCGGGCCAGGGCCTTGGCGTTGGCGTAGGCGTTGACGCGGGCCACCCAGGGCAGGCGCTGGCGGATATCCTCCAGGATAGTCTCCAGCCGGGCCTGGGGCAGAATGAGCGCGTCTCCGTCGCAAAGGAACACGCGGCGCAGCTCCGGCAGATGGACGGCGGCGTGGTCCAGGGCGGCGCGCACGCGTTCCGGGTCCTTGAAGGCGAAGCGCTTGCCCTTGTACGCGGGGCAGAAGGCGCAACGGTTGTGCGAGCAGCCGAGCGTCACCTGGAGAAGCAGGCTTTCGGCCTCCGCCGGGGGGCGGATGACCTGGCCTTCGAGGTCGAGTCCCTGGAGCGTCATAATCCGAGTGTGCCCGGTGGGTCGGGCGGCGTCAATGCGCCCTGTTCGCGGACCGCGCTAACGGGCGCTGGCCGGATGGTTAGCCGAACGGTTGGCCGGGCGGTTGGCGGGGCGGTTGGCCAGCACCACGCCGCCAAGCACCATGCCGCCGCCCAGGACCAGGGACAGACCGGCGTCCTCGCCTAGCAGCAGGCTGCCGAGGATGGTGGCGAACACGGGCACGAGGTTGATGAACACGCTGGCGCGCGGCGCGCCCAGGGCCAGGATGCCGTCGTAGTACCAGGTAAAGGCCAAGCCTGTGGCGCCCACGCCCAGAAAGAGCAGGTTGCCCCAGATGACCCAGCCGGCGCTCGTGGCCTGTGGCAGAAGCCCCGTGCCCAGGGCCGGCGGCAGGAGCATGGCGCAGCCTAGCATGCACGACCAGGCCACGGCGGAAAGCGGTGTGGTGCGCCGCATGACGTGCCCTCCGGCCACGGTGTAGGCGGACCAGGCGACCACGCAGCCCAGGATGAATACATCGCCCAGACTGGCGCCGTGGGTGAAGAGTGCGCACGGATCGCCCCCGGAGAGGATCACGGCCACGCCGGAAAGCGACAGGGCGATGCCGAGGGACTTCACCACGCCCATGGGCGTGCGCAGCACCAGCCCGGAATACAGCGCCACGGCCGAGGGCACGCAGGCCACGATCATGGCAGCGCGGCCTGCCTGGATATGCGCCAGGCCGGAGAAGAACAGGGCGTTGTAGAGGAACACGCCGGAGAGGGCGAGGAAGGCCACGCCGGGCAGAAGCGCGCGGTCCAGTTTCGGCCAGCCGCCGCCGCGCTGCGCGGCCTCGCGGCAGAGCAGCACGTACAAAAAGGCCGAGGCGAACAGAAAGCGCAGGAAGGCCGCCGCAAAGGGCGAGAGATGCTGGGCCACAAAGCGTCCAGAAACCCAGGTGGCGCCCCAGAGGGCCATGCTGGCCACCAGTTTGGCGTAGATGAGCAGGCCGGTTTTGTGCTGGCTCATGCGGTCGCCCCAGCGACGAGCGCCGCGGCGCGCACGGGCGAGCCGTCGCCGCCCAGCACCGGCAGGCAAAAGAAGTGGAAGCCGCGCGCGGGCAGCGCCTCGAGGTTGCGCAGGTTCTCCACGATGAGTGTCCCCGCGCCGAGCAGGGCCTTGTGCGCGGGCAGGTCCGCCGCGTCCAGGGGGTCCGCCGAGCCCGCGTCGAGCCCGACGCCGGACAGGTCCAGTCCGGCCAAGAGCGCCGCCGCCTCGGGCGTCAAGTGCGCGCCGTGGGTGAAGTATTCCGACTGGCCCCAGCGCGCCTCGTCGCCGGTGCGCAGGAGCGCGAAGGCCGGGGCCTGCGCCCGCAGCCCGGGCAGATGCGGTGAGAGGTCCGCCGCGGTCACGGCCAGATCAGCGCGGCCACGCAGGTCGAGCAGTGCGCCAGGACCGGCGAAGCGCGAAAGGGGCAGGTCGGCCAGCATGGCCCCGCCCGCCAGCACGTGGCCGGGGGCGTCCATATGGGTGCCGCTGTGCGCTGGCAGGCGCACCAGGTGCGAGAGGTAGCCATGGGTTTCGAGGGCGCCCAGGCGCTGGAACTCCAGCGGCGGATCGCCGGGAAACAGGGGCATGTCCGGCCGCAGGGGCCAGGACAGGTCCACAAGGTCCAAAAAGACGGCTGATGCGCGTTGCATGGGGCGGGAATACCCCCCTTGCGCCGGGCTGGCAAGGAAGCCGAAGCCCCGGAAAAGGGGCCCGGCTTGACATCTGTTGGGCAATAGGGGCATTTTTCGGCCTCCCGGCCGTTTTGGCCAGCTCCCCACACGATAGGGCAAGGAGTTCCGTTTGCGACCTGTGCGCGTCCCCTTCGCCGATTTTGTGCCCGCTCGGGAATACGTGCGCAACGGCGGCGCGTTTACGCCCGGAGGCGAGCGCCGGCCATGAACGCGCCCGATGTCTGTATCACATGGCTGAACGTCCACGGCGGGGTGTTCCACAAACTCATCACCCTGCACGAGCGGCTCACCGAGGCCGGTCTCTCCTGCGAGCTGCTCTTTTCCGCCGGGCCGCCGCACGGGCTCAAGGTCGGCGTAGACGTGCCCGAGGCGCTGTTGCCGGGGCTGGCCGCGCGTGGCATCCACTTCCTGCCCCGGGCCGAAGTGCTGCAAAAGGCCGAGACCTCGCCTGCCCGGCTCCTTATCGCCGATGCGCACCACGACCCCGACCTGCCCGGGCTCATTGCCCGCGCGCGCTTGCGCGGCGTCGTCACCGCACAGCTGGCGACCCTTCTGGGGGACTTCACCAGCCACTTTGCGGACCATCTGCTGCTGCAGCACCCGCTGACCCTGTTCTTCGAGCTGGAGTACAACCACACGCGGGAGTCGCACCGGTTCTTTCAGGCCAAAGGCATCCACTTCACCGGCAATCTTTTTTTCGAACCCACGGTGAACACGCTGGTCGACAGCTTCGCCTCGCGGGAGGACTTCTGCGCCAAGTATGGCATCGATTCCGCGCGGCCCCTGTGCTTATGGCTGCCGAACGCCGTCGACGCCCGGAGCGCCGTCTATGGGCAGGTCCTGCGCATGGCCGGGAACGTTGGGCTGAATCTCTTGGTGAAGCTGCACCCCTGGGAGTACGCCTTCAAGAAGCACGGCACGGACACCTGGGGCCTGGGCACGACCTCGGACGTTTTGTGGAACGCGCGCGCCGTGGACGAGCCAGACGGCGCCTGGGCCTATCGTTTCTGCGACCTGGCCGTCATGAGCACCTCGGCCACCTGCCTGGAGATGCCCTTCTGGGGAAAGCCTTCGGTCCTGTTGCCGTCCGCCTCGCACCCCGGCCTGATGCGGGCGCAGGCGCGCCTGGTGGCGGATTGCTCCGTGAGTCTGGATGCCGTGGAGCAGCTTCCGGATGTGTTTTCCGGGCCGCTGCCGCACTTTCTTCCGGCGGACTACGCGAGCGCATGCGCCCAGGTGCGCCAGGATTGCTCCCGGGACGCCTACGTCCAGACCGTGGCCGCCATCGAGACCATCCTCGCCGCGCCGGAGACGGCGGGCCACCTGTCCTCCCCCGCCGCCCTGCGCCGGCTGTACGACCCCTTTGTCTCCCAAGAGCTCCGCGCCTCGCTCTCGGCCAGTCGCCGCCTGCGCTATGACGCCGGACGCCTTCTGCGCCGTCTGACGGCCTAGCTCCAGCTTTCTCCGCTCTCCCCCCTCTCTGCTGTCCCACTTCCCAGCTGGTCGGCGTCACAGGCTTCCCTAAGCCATCTCCCAAGCCGGGGGGAATCCTTGTTCGCGCCGGGTCTTTTGCGGTGGGCGGGGATTTTCATCCCGGTGGGTGGACGCTCCGGCTTGCAATTTTCCCAATCTTCCTCATATACTCACACTGATGAATATAAACCATGAACGGGCCGCGCCGCCCTCTCGGAGCCGCCATATGAAGATCAGTTGTCTCGCGTCACAGGACCCCGCGGTCCACACCATGTTCAAGCCTTTTGCGCTCAAGATGGAGGAGCGGCGCATCCCCTCCATCGTTATCAACGTGTTCAAGTGCTACTACACGCAGATCATGCAGGGCGCGCAGGGCAAAACGAGCGATGCGGACATCCAGCCCCTCGATGAGGGCGAAGTGCCCGCCTACGAGAACCTGGAGGCGTATTCCGAGGCGGGGCGCGAGGCCCTTTCGCATACGGTGGTCATCAAGCTGAATGGCGGCCTGGGCACCAGCATGGGGCTGGAGCGCGCCAAAAGTCTCATCCCGGTGAAGGACGGCCACACCTTCCTTGACCTCATCCTGCGCCAAGCCAAGCTGCTGCGTAAAAAATACAAGTCGCCCCTGCCGCTCATCTTCATGAACAGCTTCAAGACGCACCGCGACACCATGCTCAAGGTTGAAGGGGTGGACAACGGCGACACGGGCATCCCGCTGGCCTTTGTGCAGCACATGTACCCCAAGATAGTGGAGGCCGACCTCTCTCCTGCGGACTGGCCGGAAAATCCGGAGCTGGAGTGGAACCCGCCCGGCCACGGCGACGTGTACACCGCGCTGGTCACGTCCGGGCTTTTGGCCCGGTTGCTCAAAAAAGGCTACCGCTACGCCTTCATCTCCAACTCCGACAACCTGGGCGCGGTGATGGACTCGCGCCTGCTGGGCTACATAGCCAAGGAGAAGCTGCCCTTCCTCATGGAGGTGGCCCGGCGCACGCACCTTGACCGCAAGGGCGGGCATTTGGCCAAGCTGAACCACTCCAGCCGCCTCATGCTGCGCGAACTGGCCCAGTGCCCGGAGGAGGAGCTGGAGAGCTTCGCGGACATCGACAAGTACCGTTACTTCAACACCAATTCTCTATGGGTGGACCTGAAGGTGCTGGAGAAGGTCTTTGTGGAGCACCTCATGATGCCGCTCGCCCTCATCCTGAACCCCAAGACGTTGGACCCGCGCGATCCGGACTCGCCGGCGGTGCTGCAGGTGGAGACGGCCATGGGCTCGGCCATCAGCGCCTTCGAGAACGCCCGGGCCGTGCTGGTGCCGCGCACCCGCTTCGCGCCGGTCAAGACCACGCAGGATCTGCTGCTCGTCATGAGCGACTGCTATTTGCGCACCAGGCTGGAAACCATCGAGCAGAACCCGGCGCGTACGACGCCCATGCCCACCATCGCCCTGGATCAGAAGTTCTATAAGAAGATCGACATGTTCCTGGAGCGGTTCCCCAAGGGCGCGCCTTCGCTCATCGGCTGCGAGCGGCTGGAGGTGCATGGTGACATGCGCTTTGGCAAGAACGTGCGCATCAGCGGGACCACGCGCATCATCAACCGCTGCCGCAAGCAGGTGAAGATTCCCGACGGCAGCCAGCTCGAAGGCGAAGTGGTCTACGAATAAGGCGGCAGGGCCTTGGGAGGAGGCTTTCGGCGCCTCTTCCCAAGCCGCTGACCCCGAGTCCAGCCTCCGCGAACCGCGTCCAAGCCCGCCGCTTGGCGACCCCCTTCCTGGCGTACAGGAAATCATCCCCCGCAGCCTCAAGAATGAAGAACTCCTTCGCCCTGCGCGGGGCCGCAGCCTCGGATCGGGCTGCGCGCTCCGCCGCTGTTGGCGCAGCCTTTGCGCGCGTGGCGGTACAGGAGCGCAATCTTTGCTCGCCGCTGGGACCAGCGCAGGCTGTGGTAAAAATAAAAATATTTAATTACAGTATGTTGTGTCTTGGCACGGCGAATGCTCTCTTGCTGGCATGCGCCGCGAGGCGCTGGACGGACAATGACTGAAACGACGCAACCGGCCCTGAGTGTTTGAACCCCAAACCGATGGTATCCTGAAGGAGCCAGATCATGTTGAAGAAACTCGCCGCCGCCGCCCTGATGCTTTCCCTGGCCGTGCCCGCCTTTGCCCAGGACACCGCCACCCCCGGTCTCGACAAGCGCGAGGCCCACATGGAGAAGCGCATCGAACAGGGCAAGGCCTCCGGCGCCTTGAACGAGAAAGAGGCCGCCCGGTTGGAAAAGCGCAAGGCCCGGCTGGAAAGGGCCGAAGACCACGCCAAGGCCGACGGCAAGGTGACCCCGAAGGAGCGCGCCCGCCTGAACAAAAAGGCCGACCGCCTGAGCCGGGACATCGCCCGCCAGAAGCAGGACAAGCAGACCGCTGCCCCGGCCCCTGAGGCGCCGAAGCAGTAGCCAGATACCTCCCCGTGTGACCACACCCCTAACCAAATCATAAGGAGTTTTACCATGAAGAAGTTCGCCGCCGCCATCCTGATGCTCGCCCTGGCCGTTCCCGCCTTTGCCGCCGCTCCGGCCGAGGAATCCGCCGCCGCTCCGGCCAAAACCGAGGCTAAGGCTGACATGAAGGCCGAGAAGAAGGCCCCGAAGAAGGCCCACAAGAAGGTTGAAAAGAAGGCCGAGAAGAAGGCTGAGAAGAAGGCTGAAAAGAAGGCTGACGAGCCCGCCAAGCAGTAGCCCCGTCTTTCACTCCCTCCCCCGCGGCGCGGCCTTCTGGAAACAGGAGCCGCGCCGCACCGTTTCCGGCGGGACGCGTCAGGGGAGCGGCGCCTCCCTAAGTAAGCGCAGCAGGGCAGCCGCGTCGTCCGCCCGACCCAGATCACGCTCCCGCGGCTCCTCAAGCCCTGCGCCTGGCAGGCCCAGCACCAGCGCCGCGGCCTGATCCAGGCGCTCCAGCTCGGCGCGCACGTCCGGCCCATGCACATGCCCCAGCCGCATCCCCTGCGACAGGCGCACCTCGAAGCTGCCCCGCTCCTGGGCCAGTTCCTGGAATTCGGCCTGGCGCAGCTGCTGGACCAGGGCCTGTCGACGCTGCGCAAGCGCCGCGCGTGGCTCGAAGTCGCCACCTGCCAGATCGAGAAAGGCCACGGCCCAGGCCAGAAGCGCGTTCACATTTCTGGCCACGTCCCCGGACGACTCGGCGCGCTCCAGCAGCGTGGCCAGGAAGAACAGCCGCGCGGGCGTCCAGGCCAGACGGCTGTGCCGCAGAAGCACGGCCAGCTCAGCCGCTGTCCCGGCTGGGAAGCGTTGGGCCAGGAGCGTGCGCAACTCCAGCGGCGCGGTGGCCTCGGGCCGCAGGCGGCGGACGAAGTCCCGGATGTCTCCCAGCCGCGGCGCAAGGACCGCCCGCCCGCTGTCCGGCAAGCGCGCCGCCACGGGCGGGCCTGTCACAACCAAATGCGCCGTCTCTTCCGCAAGCCGCGCCGCGCCCGCCGCCTCCAGATTCGCCTGGGCCAGCGCGGGCTCGAGCGTCCGCATTGCCTCTGGCCCCGGCGAATAGACCAGTGCCAGGAGCGGTGCGGCCTCGGAGGAGTCCGCGTCCGCCGCAAGCCGCGCCAGCGCGCGCGCGGGATCGGACTCGCTGGTGGCCTGGCACAGCGCCTCGGCGTCCCCTGGGGTAAGCGGGATTCCGGTGCGGATCTGTTCCGCGATGGCCTGGGCCGTCTCCACTGCTAGGCCTTGCGTCCGGCGATGATGCCGGTGCTGCCCGGTCCGGCGAAGTCCAGCCGCGCGATGTCCGTCAGGCCCGCCGCCTTGAGCATCCCCCGCACCTGGGCATCGGAGTAGGCTTGGCCTCCCTCGGTGCCAAGCAGCATGTTGAGGGCGAAGAGCGTCGGGAATTCCGGGCCATCCAGACTGTCGTCGAGCAGGAACTCATGCACCAGCAGCAGTCCGCCGGGGTTCAGGCCGTCGGCCGCCTTGCGCACGATCCGGGCCGCCATGTCCGGGCCCTCGCCGTGCAGGATGTGCGAGAGCCAGGCCAGATCAAACCCGCCAGGCACGTGGTCCTGCGTGTAGTCGCCGGACAGGAAGCTCATACGTCCGCCCGTCTTGTCCGTCGTTGTGTAGGCCAGTCCGAAGCGCGCGGCCGTGGCCTCGGCAAAGGGCCAGGTGGTGGGCAGGTCGAACACGCTGGCCTTGAGGCCGGGCTGGGCCAGACAGAAGTGGATGGCGTAAGTTCCCGGTCCGCCGCCCAGGTCCAGCAAGCGTTCTCGGCCCGTCATGCCCGGCAGCCCGGCCTGGCGGAGCAGGGCGTCGAGCTGGGCCGCCAGACGCGGGGCGATGCCCATGGCGTTGTTGAACATGCCGAGGAGAAAGGCCTCGCGTTGGGCCTCTGTGAATTGTGCGTCGGCGCGCACCCGCTTGCCTGTGCGCACGGCCTTGTCCAACTGGCCGAAGGATTCTAGCAGATGCTTGTGGTGCAGGATGATGTGGCCCTTATAGTCCGGCGAGGTGCGCACCAGATAGGCCGACGAGACCGGGACCAGGGCGAAGCCTTCGCCCTCGCGCGCCAGCAGCCCCAGAGCGCGCAACGCGCCAAGGAGCATGGCCAAAGCGCGCGCGTCTGTTCCCAGACGCTGGGCCAGTTGCGCCGCCGTGGCCGGGCCTTCGTGCAGCGGCGTGAACACGTCGAGAGCCACGGCGGCGTGCAGGGCGCAGGATTTCCAGTACGCGTCGGACAGGGCCAGTATCGCGGCGGGGCTGACGCTTGGGGACGGTGCGGCTTCGGACATTGCGGGCTCCTTGGGGTTGTGCGGCGAACGCGGCGTCGCGCTTTTGGGACAGAATAACGCCGCCATTACGCAGTGCGCAAGGGCGTACTCGTTGCCAAACTGTCACGCAGTGTTCACCAAGCGCGCACCAAACGCACGCCGCCAGAGGGTAGGCCGGGGGTTCGGAACCATTTGACCTCCCGCAACCTCCCCCAACAGGAGCAACGCCATGCGCAACATCCCGGTCTGGGGCAAAATCACCCTTGGGCTCGCCGTCGCCTCCCTCATCACCCTGATCGTCGCCGCCGTCGGCTACGTGGGCATCCTTCGCACGGAGAACGCGCTTAGCGTGACGGCGCAGCGCCGTCTGCCCGCCCAGCTGTACCTCATGACCCTGCGCAACGCGCTCACCGGCATCCAGCGCGCGGAACGCACCCGGCTTATTCCGGAAACGGAGGAGAACCCCGCTCTTTTACAGCGCCAGAAAGATAACATGACCAAGTATTGGGCCGAGGCCGAGGCCGCCATGACGGCATTCGAAGCCCTGCCCGGGCCCGGCGGCAAGCCCGAGGCCAAGAACCCGGTCTGGCTGGAGTTCAAGGACGCCTGGGGGGCCTGGGGCGGCCGCCATAAGCGGGTGCTGGAGTTCCTCGATACCGATATGCGCTTCGGGGCCATGGCCTTGTCCATGCGCGAGGCCAGCGAAGCCGCGAACCGCGTCGGCGCCGCCCTTGATGCCCTGCTCAAGCAGGAGCGCGCCGACACGCAGGCCTTTGTGGCGCAGGCGCTACCCCAGGCGCACAAAGACCAATTGACCCTGCTCGCGGCCGCGGCCCTGGCGGTGATCTTCTCCCTGGGCTTTGGCGCGTTGGTCACAACGAACATCAACCGGCCGCTGAAGAGCACCCTGGCCTTCGCTCAGCGCGTGGCCGGGGGCGACCTTTCCGCCGAGCTGGTTGTGGAGCGCCGCGACGAGCTGGGCAAGATGGCCCTGGCTTTGCGCGCCATGGTGCAGTCGCTGCAAAAGGAGATCGCCCTGGCCGGGGAGCGTGGCGAGGAGGCGGCCAGTGAGGCCGAGCGCGCGCGGCTGGCCGTGGAGGAGGCCCGCGAGGCGGGCTTGAAGGCCGAGCTTTCGCGTCGTGACGGCATGCGTCTGGCCGCCGGGCGCATGGCCGAGGTGGTGGACCGCTTGGGCGCGTCCTCGCAGCAGCTTTCCGCCCAGGTGGAGCAGTCGGCCCATGGGGCCGTGGAGCAGTCGCGCCTTGCAACCAGCACGGCCGGAGCCATGGGGCGGCTGCTGGAGGCCGTGGCCGGGGCCGAGACCGGCGCGGCGCGCGCCGCGGTGACCGCCGAGGCCGCCCGCGCCCGGGCCAGCCAGGGCGAGGAGAGTGTGGCCCAGGTGGCCCAGGTGGTGGCCGCTGTGCAGGACCGCGCCGAGGCACTGCGCCACAGCATGGATGCCCTGCGCGCGCGCAGCGAGGATATCGGGCGTATTATCACGGTCATTGACGACATCGCCGACCAGACGAACCTGCTGGCCCTGAACGCGGCCATCGAGGCCGCGCGCGCGGGCGACGCCGGGCGTGGTTTCGCCGTCGTGGCGGACGAAGTGCGCAAGCTGGCTGAAAAGACGCAGACAGCCACCAAACAGGTGGACGAGGCCATCCGGGGCATTCAGACCGAGACCAGGAACAGCCTGGAGCAGGTGGACCAGGCGGGCCACGCCGTGAACGACGCCACCACGCGTGCCGACGCCTCGGCGGCGGCTCTGGGCGAGATCGTGACCCTGGCCGCCCAGGCCTCGGAAGAGATCCGCGCCATCGCCGGGGCCGCGCGCCACCAGGCCGAGGCTGGGCGCGAGGTCAGCTGCTCGGTCGAGGACATGCGCACCATCAGTGAGCAGACCAGCCTGGCCATGGACGAATCCGCCAGGGCCGTCACCGAACTGGCCGACCAGGCCCATAACCTGGGCGACATCGTGGAACACATCCGCGAAGACGCGGACGCTGGGCAGGCCGCGCCCGCGTGGGACGACGAGAGCGCGGACGCGGCCTGAACCTGCGACTGGGACAAATGAAAAGCGGGCGGTCCCTCGGCACGAGGGACCGCCCGCTTGTTTTGCGGCGTGAAATCTAGCGGGTGATTTCCGTGCCGATGCCGCAGGCGGTGAAGAGTTCGAGCAGCACGCAGTTCTCCACCCGGCCGTCGATGATATGCACCTTCTCCACCCCGGCCATGATGGCCTCCAGGCAGCACTGGAGCTTGGGGATCATGCCGCCTACGACCACGCCGTCCTCAATGGCCTGGAAAGCCTGGGTGCTGGTCATGGAGGCGATGAGCTTCTTGTCCTTGTCCAAAACGCCGGGCACGTCGGTCAGGAGGTGCAGGCGCTTGGCCCGCATGGCCCCGGCCACGGCCCCGGCCACGGAGTCGGCGTTGATGTTGTAGGTGTTGCCCTGCTCGTCCACGCCCACGGGCGCGATGACCGGAATGATGCCCGTGGCCATGAGTGAATTGAGCACCCCGGTCTCGATGGCCGTCACCTCGCCCACCTTGCCCAGGTCGATGATCTCCGGCGGGGCGTCGGCGCGGCTCACGGCCAGCTCCTTCTTCTCCGCGCGGATGAGCATGCCATCCTTGCCCGAGAGGCCGACGGCCCGGCCTCCGGCCAGGTTGATCAGGTTCACGATCTCCTTGTTGACCTTGCCCACCAGCACCATCTCCACCACGTCCATGGTGGCGTCGTCCGTCACGCGCAGGCCCTGGCGGAAGTGCGACTCGATGTTCAGCGCCTTCAGCATCTTGCCAATCTGCGGGCCGCCGCCATGCACGATGATGGGGTTGACCCCGACGTACTTGAGCAGCACCACGGAGCGCGCGAAACTCTGCTTCAGGGTCTCGTCGATCATGGCGTTGCCGCCGTACTTGATGACGACGGTCTGCCCGGCGAACTCGCGGATGTAGGGCAGCATCTCAATGATCATGCGGGCGCGCTCGCCCTCGCGGGAGAGGTCGCGCGCGCCACTCGGCGGGCAATCAGCTGGGCGGGCGAAGGCGGCCTTGGCGTCGTCGTCGGCTTGGGTCATGGAAACCTCCGGCAGGGCGATGATGGACGCGCCATGGGATGTCGCAAGGACGGCCCGGCGCGGCTGGCGGACAATCGCCCGGTCGGGGCGTTTCTGTCAAGAATGACGGGGACGCGGGGGAAGAAAAGTACCCGGCGGCGCTTGGCCGCGTGGGTCTGGGCTGGTCTAGTGGGCGATGGGCCGGTAGACCATGCGCTCGTACCCGGCGGTGAGGCTGCGGGCGAAAGCTGCGGGCAGACCCAGATCGCACAGCCTGCAGTACACGTGCAGGGGGTTCAGGCGGTGCTTCAGGGCGTCGACGATATGGCGGCTCATGACTCTTCTCCTGTTGCTCGCCTTATCGGCGTGTTGGACAGGGCGCATTAGCCGGGAATAGGGGCTTTTGGCAAGGGGGCGTGGCTGCTGAATTTTCTGATTACGTAGTTTGCGACGCGCGCGAAAGACCGGAGGAGGCCGGGAATGCGGGCCTTGCCCCATGCCCGGCATTGGCGTATGGATGTCAAGAGAGTGTGGAGGGTTCATGGACGGTTTCTGGTCAGCGCAACTGCTTTGGTTCCTGGCGGGAGTGGCCTTGCTGCTGGCGGAGCTTGCCCTGCCGGGTTTCGTGCTGCTCTTCTTCGCCCTGGGGGCCTTTGCCGCCGCGCTTTGCGCCTATGCCCTGAACCTGGGCGCGGGCGGTCAGTTCGTGGTCTTTCTCGCGGCCTCGCTTGCCGGGCTGGCGCTTTTGCGGCGCATGTTCCTGCGCGTTTTCCGGGGCCGCACGCGCAAGGGCGGCGAGGATGCCTCGGGCCTGGAGGACATCGGCGCAGGCAAGAGCGCCGTGGTCACGCGGGCCGTGGCCCCGGGCCTGCCGGGCGAGATCAAATTTCGTGGCAGCTTCTGGCGCGCGCAGTCCCAGGAGGCCATCGACGAGGGCGAGGCCGTGGTCATCATCGGCCAGGCGCAGAACGACACCGGCACGTACCTGGTCAGGCCCGCAAGGGCGGACGCGGAACACGGCGGAAGATAAGGGGGATCCATGTTGGACGGCAACATTGTCATGCTGATCATCCTGGCCATGCTGGCCATCATCGTGTTCGCCAAAACCGCCGTGGTGGTGCCGCAGAAGTCGGAGTTCATCGTGGAGCGGCTGGGCCGGTACTCCACCACCCTCGCCGCGGGCTTCCACATTCTCATCCCCTTCATCGACCGCGTGGCCTACAAGCGCTCCATGAAGGAAGAGGTGCTGGAGATCCCGCCCCAGGTTTGCATCACCAGGGACAACGTGTCCGTCTCCATCGACGGGCTCATCTACCTGGAGGTGCGCGACGCCATGCTTTCCTGCTACGGCATCGCCAATTACTACCAGGCGGCCATCCAGCTTTCGCAGACGTCCCTGCGCTCGGCCATCGGCAAGATTGAACTGGACCGCACCTTTGAGACGCGCGAAACCATCAACCACCAGGTCATTACCGCCGTGGATGAGGCCGCGACCAGCTGGGGCGTCAAGGTGCTGCGCTACGAGATCAAGGATATCAACCCGCCCCAGAGCGTCATGGGGGCCATGGAGCTGCAGGTGAAGGCCGAGCGCGAGAAGCGCGCCGAGATCGCCCGAAGCGAGGGCGAACGCCAGGCGCGCATCAACATGGCCGAGGGCCAGCGCCAGCAGGCCATCAATGTTTCCGAGGGCGAGAAGCAGAAGCGCATCAACGAGGCCGAGGGACGCGCCAGCGAGATTGAGATCGTGGCCAGCGCCACGGCCGAGGGCATCCGCCGCGTGGCCGAGTCCCTGGCCGGGCCGGAGGGCATGGACGCCGCGCGTGTGCGTCTGGCCGAAAAGTATATCGCCGAGTTCGGCAACCTCGCCAGAACCAACAACACCCTCATCCTTCCGGCCAATGTGGCCGATGTCTCCAGCCTCGTGGCCTCGGCCCTGGCCGTGGTGGACGGGGTGCGCGGGGGCAAAAAATTCACGCCAACTGAACAGGGCGCGCAGTCCGGAACCCCCAAGGGGTTTGGCGGCTAGCGCGCGGGAGAATACCCAGAGATGACCGATCACGACAAGGAAACGCCCGCCGCCGGGCAAACCGAGAGCCAAGCCGAAAAACCGGCCGAGAAACAGCCCGCCCCGGCCTACATCCAGGCCCCGGGCCTGACCCAGGTGCAGAAGGCCCTGCTCTATGCGGAGCAGGCCAAGAACGCGCCCCAGCCCGAGGCCGTGGGAGAGATCGCCCCGGAGGACGCCCTGCCCGAGGTGAAACTGGCCGATCTGCCCGTGCCCATGCGCGAGGCCTGCGCCCGCGCCGGATGGCCGGGCCTCATGCCTGTGCAGGAAAAGGCCCTGCCCTACATGCTGGCCGGGCGCGACATCATGGTCCAGGCGCGCACGGGCTCCGGCAAGACCGGGGCTTTCCTGCTGCCGCTCATGGACCGTCTGAAGACCGTGCAGACCTCCTGTCAGGCGCTCATCCTGGTGCCCACGCGCGAGCTGGCCCAGCAGGTGGCGGCGGATGCGACGACCCTTTTCGCGGGCACGGGCATCGAGTGCGTGGCCGTCTATGGCGGCGTGGGCTACGGCGCCCAGCTCGACGCCTTCAAGCGCGGCGCGCAGATCGTGGTGGGCACCCCGGGCCGCGTGCTCGACCACCTGCTCAAGCGCTCTCTCTCCCTGGCCGAGCTCACGACGCTCATCTTCGACGAGGCCGACCGCATGCTCTCCATCGGCTTCTATCCGGACATGAAGGACATCCAGCGCTACCTGCCCCAGCGCAAGAAGATCCATGGGGCCATGTTCTCGGCCACCTTCCCGCAGCAGGTGCTGCGCCTGGCCCAGGAATTCCTGAACGATCCTGGACGGCTCTCCCTGTCCGAAGGGCAGGTGCATATCGCGGATATGACGCACGCCTATTACGAGGTGCCGTCCATGGGCAAGGACCGCTGCCTCATGCGCATTCTGGAGATGGAGTCGCCGGAGAGCGCCATCATCTTCTGCAACACCAAGGCGGACGTGCATTACCTGACGGCGGTTCTGGGGCGCTTCGGGTACAACGCCGACGAGCTCTCCGCCGACCTGACCCAGTCGCGCCGCGACCAGGTGCTTACAAGCGTGCGCGCGGGCCAGCTGCGTTTTCTCATCGCCACCGATGTGGCCGGGCGTGGCATCGACATCCCCGGCCTGTCGCACGTGATTCTGTATTCGCCGCCGGAGAATCCGGAGAGCTACATCCACCGCGCGGGCCGCACGGGCCGCGCCGGGGCCGCGGGCACGGTGATTTCACTCGTGGACGTGATGCAGAAGATGGAGCTCTTGCGCATCGCGCGGCAGTACAACATCCAGCTGCAGCACCGCGAGCTGCCCACCGAGGCCGATCTGGCCGCGCACGTGTCCCAGCGTCTGACCACGGTGCTGGAGGCCAAGTGGCGCGCCAAGGACAGCCTGGAGCAGGAGCGCATGCGCCGTTATGTGGACGTGGCCCGGGCCATGAGCCAGGACGATGACCAGGCGCTGCTGCTCGCCATGCTGCTCGATTCCGCCTACCAGAAGGCCATGCACACCCCTCCGCCCTTGCCCGAAGGCAAGCGCCCGGCCGCGCCTTCCGGTGGTCATGGCGGAGGCCACGAGAGCGAGCATGACGGCGGCCGCGCGGAAGGCGGGCGCAGGGAAGGCGGGCAGGGCTCTGGCCGCCGCCGCAGGCGCTAGGAGCGGCGATTCATGTCCCAGCTTCCGCCAGCCCGTGCCGCCGCTCTGGACTGTCTGATCGCGTGCCTCCTCGAGGGCCGCGACCTCCAGGCCGCCCTTGACACCGCGCTCAAGGCCGATCCCTTGTCGGACCGCGACGCCGGGCTCGTCACCGAGCTCGTGTACGGCTATTGCCGCATGAAGGGGCGGCTTGATGCACTTCTGGCGCGCTTCCTCGACCCGGCGCGACGTCTGCCGGAGGAGGCCATGCTCGCCCTGGGCCTGGCCGCGCACGAGATCGTGCACCTGGACCGCGTGCCGGCCTATGCCAGCGTCAACTGGGCCGTGGACTGGGCCAAGAGCTTCACGCGCGCGCACCTTTCCGGGCTGTTCAACGCCGTGCTGCGGCGCGTGTCCGAGATGGCCGAGGACGCACGCACCGTGGCCCCATACAAGGAAGGCGCCAAGGATGAGGCCGAGGTGCTCTCACGCTACTACTCCTGCCCGGAGTGGATTGTGCGGCTGTGGCTCAAAGAATATCCCAAGGCCGACGCGGCGCGTTTTCTGAAGGCGCAGGCCAGGCCGCCAGCCATGGGCCTGGCGGTGGACGCCGAGACGCTCGGCCAGGAGCCCGCGCTGGCCCTGTCGCGTCGGCTGGGCGCGCATCCGGCCTGCCTGGGACGCCAGGGACTGGGGCTGGCCTTTCAGCCCGGCACCGGCCTGGACACCTTGATCGAGGACCTTGCCCTGACCCCAGAGGAGTGCGCCGCGCTCTACCGCCAGGGCTTCGCCGCGCGTCAGGCCCTGGCCGCGCTCTCCCCGCAGCGCTTCAAGACCCCGGTGTGGGACGCCTGCTCCGGCCGCGGCGGCAAAACCCGGCTGCTGCTGGAGGCGGGGCTCTCGCCCGTGCTCGCCAGCGACACGCACCTGGGCCGTCTGCGGGCGCTTACGCGCGAGCTGGCCCCGGCCATCGATTCCGGCAAGCTGCTGGTCTTCCGCGCCCGGGCCGACCAGAACGCGCCGCTGGCCGCGCCGCCCGCGACCATCCTCCTGGACGCGCCCTGTACGGGCCTGGGCACCCTCTCGCGCCATCCGGATATCAAATGGAAGCGCACCGAGGCCGATGTCACCGCCTTGTGCGCCACCCAGGCCGCCATGCTCGACCATGCCCTGAGCACGCTGGCCCCCGGCGGCGCGCTCTACTACCTTACCTGCACCCTTTCGCCCGAGGAGAACCAACGGCAGGTGGCCCGGCTGCTCGCCTCCCGGCCGGAGGCCGCGCTGGCCGCATCGTGGACCACCCCGCCCGATGTGGCCACTGGTGAATTCTTCTACTGCGCGACCCTGCAAAAGAACTAATCGCGCCCACATTATTTTTTGAGCCGTCTTTACACGCTACCGGTTTGTGCGTAGTGCTTAGCTAACGTCCCCCTAGGACAACGATGAGCACATCCGACGGTAAAAAAAAACATGCGCGCGCGATTCCGGACCTGCCGGATGGAAGCGTTTTCCGTGCGGCCTTTGAATCCAGCCGCGCGGTCATGTTTCTCATCGACCCCAATACCGGCGACATCGTCACCGCCAACCCAGCGGCCTGCGAGTTCTATGGGTACGACCCGAAGGAGCTGGGCGGGCTCTCCCCCACGCAAATCAGCCTGCTGCCGCAGGAGCGCCTCCGCGAGTTTCTGCAGCGTCTGAACGTGGACGGCGGCGTGCGCTTCGCCAGCCGTCATCGTCTCAAAGGCGGCCAGGTGCGCGACGTGGAGTTGGACGCCGCGCCCATCACCCTGGAAAGCGGACGCGTCTGCCTGTTCTTCGTGGGCCATGATATCACCGCGCGCAAGGAGGCCGAGCGCTCTCTGCTGCGGAGTGAGGGGCTTTTGCGCGCCATCCTGGACTCCGCAGGCGACGGCATCAGCTTCCGGGATGTCAGCGGCCTGTACCGGGAGGCAAATCCAGCTTTTTGCCGCCATGTGGGGCTGTCCTGTGAGGCGATTCTCGGCCGCCGTGAGCGGGATTTTCTTGACCGCCGCACCGCTGCCCGCAATGTGAAGCTGGACCGCCGGATCATGATCGACCACTTTCCAGTGACCTATGAGCTGAGCATGGAGGGTCCGGGGGGGCCGCGCATCCTGAGTGTGCACAAGTCCCCGGTGCTCGACGCCTCGGACGCGTGCCTGGGAGTGGTTTCCATCAGTCGCGACATCACCAAGCAACGTCTGGCGGAGGCCTCCCTGCGCAAGAGCGAGGGGCTTTTGCGCGCCATGCTACAGTCCGCCCAGGACTGCATCTTCGTCACCGACGAGGAAGGCGTGCTGCGCGAGCTGAACCAGACCTTTTGCAACCATGTGGGCCACACGCGCAAGGAGTTGTTGGGGCGGCCCCTGTCGGCGGCGTTCTCCGGCGACGAGTTGCGCATCCAGCTCTCCACCAGCGCCCTGGCCCGCGATACCCGCGAGCCCGTGAGCTTCACCCAGCGCATGCAGCCCTCGGGCCAGGAGTACTGGATCAGCGTGGTCAAGACCGCGGTGGTGGACACTGACGGGCGTTGCCTGGGCGTGCTGAGCATGGGGCGCGACATCACCGCGCGGCGCTCTGCGGAGCTGGCCCTGCGCCAGAGTGAGCGCCGTCTGGCCGGGCTCATCCGCCAGGCCCCGGTGGGTGTGTTCGAGACCGACACCCAGGGCCGGCTTGTGTTCGCCAATGAGCGCATGCAGCGCCAGACCAACAAGATCATGGAGGACTTGGTCGGCAACCAGTGGCTTGACTGTGTTTTTCCGGAAGACCGCGAGAGTTTTCTCGTTCTTTGGCGCGAGGCCCTGGCCCTGAAGCATGAGGTGGACTGCGAGCTGCGTTTCCTGAATGCGCGAGGCCTGGGGCAGTGGATGTCCTGCCGTGTCCGGCCCATGACCGACGCCAGCAACCGCTTCAGCGGCTATCTTGGCGTTTTGGGTGACATCAGTGAACGCAAGAAGGCTGAGGCCATGCGCACCGATGTGGAGAGCGTGGTGCGGCACGACCTCAAGAGCCCGCTGGGTTCGGTGCAGAATGCCATGGAGCTTTTGGAGCTGCTGGGGCCGCTGAACACGGAGCAGGCCCAGATTTTGAACGAGGTGCGCAATCTGACGAAGCGCATGCAGGGGCTTATCTCCCTGTCCCTGGACCTGCACGCCATGGAGGCCGGGGCCTTTGTGCCCAAGCTGCGGCCCGTGGACCTGTGCGCTGTGGCCGAGGAACTGCGCGCGGAGCTGCGCACACTGGTGGAGGGCAAGAACCTGCGTTTGAATGTGCGTTCGGACTGTCCGGACAAGCCGTTTTATGTGCTGGGCGAACGTCGGCTCTTGGACGCAGTGCTCAGCAACCTGCTCAAAAACGCGGCCGAGGCCTCGCCCGATGGTGAGGAGCTGGGCCTGACCCTGACCTTGGACGGCGAGACCGCCGTGGTGACCCTGCGCAACAAGGGCGAGGTGCCCGATCAGATCCGCGAGCGGTTTTTCGAAAAGTACGCCACCTGGGGCAAGAGCCACGGCACCGGACTCGGCACCTATTCCGCCCAGCTCATGGTGCATACCCTGGGGGGGACGCTCACGTTGCGCACAGCCGAGCAGGGGTTCACCAGCCTCATCATGACCTTGCCCGCTGCGCAGGCGCCAGCCGCCTTGAACACGGCGGCAGATCCGAAAGCTTGATTCCGCCTGGGGCTTTCCGGCCCCAGATCCCGCCTAGCCCCGTTCCGCGCGGCCCAGGAGCCGCAGCAATCCGTCCAGAATGGTCCAGGGGTGCGGCGCGCAGCCGGGCACCAAAAGATCCACCGGAATGAACCCGGCGCAACCACCGTGCGCCTCCGCGTGGCCCGCGTACGGCCCGCCGGAGATGGCGCAGGCCCCCACGGCGATGCCCACGCGGGGCTCCGGCGTGGCGACCCAGGTCTTCTCCAGGCCCAGACGCATGTTCTCTGAAACCGCCCCGGTGACGAGCAGCCCGTCGGCATGGCGCGGCGAGGCCACAAACTGGATGCCGAAACGCCCCAGGTCGAACACCAGGGTGCCCAGCACGTTGGTGTCCAGTTCGCAGGCGGCGCAGCCTCCGGCGCTGACCTGCCGGAGCCGGAGGGAACGCTCGAAGAGCCTGCGCCGCGCGGGCTCCATGGCTTGCGCCAGCTGATACGGCTGGCCGCGCAGGAGAAGGTCCTCGCGGCGGCTCACCGCCATGCGGAAGTCGCCCGTGAAGCGGATGGCCGTGCGCGGGCAGGACGTCGCGCACTGGGTGCAGAACAGGCAGCGGCCCAAATCAAGGCACAGGCCGCCATTGAGCGTGATGGCCCCGGTGGGGCACGCCGCCACGCAGGCGCCGCAGCCGTCACAGGCTTTGGGGTCAATCTCCGGCCGGCCGGGATAGCGGTCCGGCAGCTCAGGCATGACCTTGGGGTAGTTCAGGGTGCGGTGGCCCTGGCGCAGACGGGCGAAGATGTGCTGGATCATGCGCCCCCCTTACAGGTCGTGTCCGCAGTAGGACAGGTTGAAGCTCTTGTTGCAGATGGGGAAGTCCGAGATCTGCTGGTTGCGCAGGGCCATGGCGAGTCCGGCCCAGTTGTGGAAGCTCGGGTCCACCACCTTGTATGCCGCGAAGCGCCCGGTCGCGTCCGTTAACGCCACGTGGCAGATTTCGCCACGCCAGCCCTCGACCAGGCTCACGGAGAGGTGTTCCGGGGCCAGGTTGCCCACCGGCGCGGCAAAGTCCTCGTTGGCTCCGGCGTTGGCGGGCAGGTGTGTCAGATGCTCGGTCAAAAATTTTTCGGAGTGCAGGAGTTCCATGTGCCGGACAAAGGCCCGGCCCGCCACGTCGCCAGTCTGCGCCACGGCCACGGGGACGTGCGAGAAGGCGTAGGCCCCTACCGGATAGTCCTGGCGCACGTCGATCTCCAGGTCGCAGGCGCGCGCGGCCACGCCCACCAGGCCGAGGGCCAGGGCGTCCACGTGCGAGACCGCGCCCGTGCGCTCGAAGCGCGAAACCACCGAAGGCGTGCTCCACAAGAGTTCCACGGACTCCATGGCCTGGGGGAACACCTGGGCGAGGTGCGCCAGCACGGCCTCGGCCCGCGACTTGTCCAGGTCGAAGCCTGTGCCGCCGGGCTTCACCAGCCCGCGCCCGAAACGGCTGCCGCAGAGCTTGGCCGTCATGTTCAGAAAGTCACCCCGGATGCGCCCGAGGAAGGATGAGCTGGGCAGGAAGCCCACGTCCATGGCCAGCGCGCCCAGGTCGCCCGCGTGGTTGGCCAGACGTTCCAGTTCGAGCGCGATGGCGCGCAGGGTCAGCGCCCCCGCGGGCACCCGGCAGCCGGACAGGGCTTCCAGGCTTTGGCAGGCCGCCGTGGCGTGGCCGATGGTCGTGTCGCCCGCCAGGGTCTGCATGTAGTGCATAAAGCGTGGGCCAGGACCGCCGCCCGGCTCGCCGAGAATGGCGCGCTCCACGCCCCGGTGCTGGTAGCCGAGTGAGATCTCCAGGTGCAGCACGTCCTCGCCGTGGCAGAGAAAACGGAAGTGCCCGGGTTCGATGATGCCCGCGTGCACCGGGCCCACGGCGACCTCATGCGCGGCCTCGCCCTGGGCCTCCATGAACTTGGCCAGGCCGACGTCCGGACCGGTGATGGCTTGGCCGCGCAGGTCCAGCTTGGGGAAGCGCACGGGCTTGAGCCAGGGGTGGCCGAGCGGCGTCACGCCCCAGGTTTCCCATATCTCGCGTTCGAAGAGATGTGCCTGGGGGCAATCGGGTGTCAGCGATGGGTAGGCGTGGCCAGCCGGGGCGCTCAAGGCATGCAGAACGCCCAGGCGGTCCTCGGCCAGGATGGCGAAAAGCCGCAGCTCCCCGAAAGCGGGCGCGCAGAAGAGCGCCGCGAGCCGGGCCTCATGCTGTATGGCCTCCAGCACCGCCGCACAAAACTCTTCGGCGGGCAGGAGCGGGATTTCTCGGATGGGGATGGCCTGAGCATTGCGCACGGCTTAGAATCCTCCGGTGATGCGCGCCGCAGTGGTCATGACGTCGGACAGGGGCACGGGGTAGTAGAGGCCGAGCAGCAACGCCGCCAGCAGGAGCGCCAGGGGCGGCAGGGTTGCGCTCCAGGGCTCCCGCTTCCCTGCCTCGGGGGCATTGGCTCCGGGTTGGCCCTGGGCCATGCGCATGCCCGCCGTGGTGATGCCGATGAAGGCCATGGCCAAAAGCAGCAGGAAGATGCCGGCGAGGACATAGCGTTGCTCGGACAACGCCGCGCGCAGGATGGTCAGCTCGCTCACAAAGGCGCCGAAGGGAGGCATGCCGGTCAGAGCCAGCAGGCCCGCCACCCACAGGGGGCCGGAAAAGGGCAGGGCGCGCAGCAGTCCGCGCACGCCGGAAACGTTTTTGGTCATGTACGCGGCCAGGATGTTGCCCGCGAGCAGGAACATGGCCCCCTTGACCACGCCGTGGACCAGCAGGTGCATCAGGCTGCCGAACATGCCCGCTCCGCCGATGCCCGCGCCAAAGGCCAGGATGCCCATGTGCTCCACGCTGGAATAGGCCAAAAGGCGCTTGTAGTCGGTCTGGCGCAGCAGAAACACCGCAGCCCAGCCCATGCTGGTCAGGCCCAGGAACACCAGCAAGGTGTTTCCGAAGTCCGCCTGTCCGGCGGCGCAAAGCACCTGCCGCACGCGCAGAATGGCCAGAAACGAAACGTTCAGGAGACAGGTGGACAGGAGCGCCACAACGGAGGGCGACTCGCTGTACACGTCGGGCAGCCAGGTGTGCATGGGCGCCAGCCCCATCTTGGTGCCATAGCCCACCAGGAGGAACACGAAGGCCGCCTTGAGCAGCACGGGATTCAACGTGGGACCGGCGGCCATGAGCGCGGGCAAGCCAAGAGAGACCTCGCCGCCACCGGAGAGCGCCAGCATGTATGTGCCGAAGAGCGCCAGTGCGATGCCCACGGAGCAGAGCAGCAGGTACTTCCAGGTGGCCTCCAGCGAACGGTGGTGGCGGTGGAAATACACCAGCGGGGCCGAGGCCAGAGTCGTGGCCTCCACGCCGACCCAGAGCAGGCCCAGGTTCTGCGCCAGGCAGACGAAGCTCATGGCCGCGAGGAACAGCAGGAGGCAGCCGGTGAAGCGCGCCTCGGGCGAGTTGGAGAAGATCCGGCCTTCCACCATGTCTTGGCGCTGCCCCTTGGCCTCGCGCTTCAGGTAGCCCGCGGTGTAGAAGGCCGCGGCTGCGAAAAGCACGCTGGTGATGAGCAAAAACAGCCGTCCGGGATCGTCCAGTTGGAGCGCGCCGTCGAACATCTGCCGCGCCGGGGCGCGGAAGGCCATGAGGGTGAAGACCAAGTGCGCAATGGCCGTGACCACCATGAGTCTCCGCCGGACCCGGTTGTCCGGGATGACGAAGGCCGCGGCACCGGCCGCGGCGGGCGCGAGGATGGTCAGTCTGACAGGCATGGTCCCCTTACTCCTTGAGCAACGCCAGACGGTCGGCGTCGATGTGGTCGAATTCGCGGTTGATGCGGAAGATGGCGATGCCCATGACGAACACGGCTACAAACACGTCAAGCAGAATGCCCATCTCCACCAGGAATTGGGCCTTGTGCAGGGCCACGGCCCCGAAGGCGAAAATGCCGTTCTCCAGCACCAGGTAGTTCACCACCTGGCTCACGGCCTTGCGCCTTGTCACGATGCCGAAGAGACCCACGAGGATAGTGAAGAAGGCCACCGGGGTGAGCAGTTGCGGTACGCCGGATCCGGGCAGGGGCATGCGGCTGCCCAGCCACACGGAGATGGCCAGCGCCGCCACGCCAAAAAGCAGGGAGTTGGAGTAACCCACGTAGGGCTCCACCTCGGCGCGCACGTGCGCGCTCTCCAGTGAGCGGAAAAGCAGCAGCGGGAAGATCCAGCCCTTGAGCAGCGCCGTGGCCCCGGAAATGAACAGGGCTGTAGGCGTGAACTCGCCGTGGCCTAGAAGCGGCAGCAGCGCCAGGCCCACGCCTTGGAAGGCCACCATGCGGATGCACAGGCCGATGCGGCTGGTGCCCAAAAGCACCAGATTCGTCAGCACCAGGCCGACCAGGATGAGTTCCACGAGCGAGAGCATGTTCCGCTACCTCAGCAAAAGGATGAGGGCCAAGCAGGAGAGGGCCGTCGCGCCTACCAGCAGCCGGGGCACCAGCAGGAGCTTGAGCCGCGCCATGCTCGATTCCGCGATGCCGATGATGAGCGCCAGGCCGAAGATTCCGGCCGCACCAAGGGCCGCGGCGCTGAGCGCGTCGCCGCGCGCCGGGATGAGCACCCCAGTCAGGATTGCGCCCAGGGTCCAGATTTTGACGCCCTGGCCGTAGAGGATGAAGGCGAAGTCCGGGCCGGAGTGGTCCAGCACCATGACCTCATGGATCATGGTCAGCTCCAGGTGCGTGTTCGGATCGTCCACGGGAATGCGGCAGGTCTCGGCCAGGAGCACCAGGAAGAGCGCGGTTGCGGTGAGCGCCAGCACCGGGCCGAAAATCTGCCAGCGCGCCAGATCGAGGCGGGCGAGCATTTCGGCCAGGGAATAGGCGCCCGTGGCCTGGGCCAGGGCCACAAAACCCAGGATTTGCGCCAGCTCGGCGGGCACGGCGAACTGCATCTCGCGGCTCGCGCCCATGCCTTCGAAGCTCGACCCCGTGTCCAGGGCGGCGGCGGCGGTGGCGAAGCGTCCCAGGGACATGAGCCCGGCGAAGAGGAACAGGTCGCCTTCAAAGGAGAAGAGTCCCGGCTGTCCGCCCAGGGGCGCCAGCGTTAGCGCGGCCAGGGTGCAGCCCAGGCCCAGCATGGGACCCAACGGGAACACCCAGGAGGTGGTGGAGCTGTAGACCGCGCCTTTGCGCAGCAGGCGCGCCAAATCGAAATAGGTTTGTAAGAGCGGCTGGCCCTGTCGGCCCGCGAATTTCGCCTTTACGCGATTGATGACGCCGAAGAGCAGCGGGCAGAGCACGAGCCCGGCCAGAATGCGCCCGAGCGCGTCCCAGTGGATGGTCAGAAAGGCCGGCATCACCACAACCCCCACGCAAGCAAGCCCACCAGCGTGGCCGCGATGTAGAGCACGTACACGTGCACTTGGCCTTGCTGGAGCCGGTGCATGGCCTCCAACTTGGCGTTGATGAAGGTGAACAGCGCCAGAAAACCTTGCAGGATGCGGTCCTGGGTCTCGGCCGCATAGCCCGTTCGCGCCGGAAACAGCCCCCGGGGCCGGGTCGTGGTGCCCGTGCTGCCGGTGAGGACGTGAAACATGTCCGCCAGGGGCTGGGCGAAGGACGAGTAAGTGTATTGGATGCGCGCGGTGGGCGCGGCGTAACCGCAGTCCCAGGTGGGGCCGGTGCGCACATCGCGCCCGCGCAGGAGCGCCCGGCGCAGGACGAAAAGTCCGGCCAGCAGCGCAAAAAGCAGGCCGAACACCCAGGCCGCGGTGGCCAGCGCCGCCACCGTGGGCGCGCCCAGGGCCTGTGCGCCGGGAATGGCGGGCTCCAGCGCGCGCAGCGCGGCCTCAAGCAGCAGCGGCGCGCCCAGGCCCAAAAGCGGGGCCAGCACGGCCAGAGCAATCATGGGGCCGCGCATGGCCGGGGGCGACTCGTGGGCGTGGCTGGCCGCATCACTGCGGGGCGCGCCCAGAAACACGGTGCCGAAGGCTCCCACGAACACGGCCGCGGCCATGCCCGCGCAGAGGACCAACGCCCCCAGCGTGGCCAAACTTGGAATGTCCAGGCTTTGCACGGGCAAAAGCAGCCCCTTCACGGCGCACAGGCCAAGCACCAGTTCCGAGGCGAAGCCGCCCATCGGCGGCAGGCCGCAGATGCCCAGGGCGGCGACCAGGAACGTCGCGCCGGTGACGGGCATGCGCCCCAGCACTCCGCCCAGCTGGTCCATGCGGCGCTCGCCCGTGCCATGCAGCACGCTGCCCGCGCAGAAAAACAGCAGGGACTTGAACACCCCGTGGTTCACCATGTGCACCAGAGCCGCGCCGAAGCCCAGCGCCGCCACTAGGGGCGCGCCGCTGGCCCTGCCCAGGGCGCCCAGGCCCAGGCCCAGAAGCATCAGGCCCGCGTTCTCCATGCTCGACCAGGCGAGCAGGCGCTTGAGTTCGCCCTGTGCCAGGGCCCCGGCCACGCCGAGCACCGCCGTGCCGCCGCCCAGGAGCACCAGGGTCCAACCCCACCAGGGGGCGGGGTTGAGGGCGAGCAGGATGCGCAGGATGCCGTACACGCCGGTCTTGATCATGACGCCGGAAAGCACGGCGGACACGTGGCTGGGCGCAGCGGGGTGCGCCTCGGGCAGCCAGACGCCGAGTGGCGCGAGGCCCGCCTTGGACCCGAAGCCGATGAGCGCCAGTACGAACAGCACTCCGGCGGGCACGACCCCGCTGGCGAGGCTGGCCGCCATGTTCGCGGCAAGACCGGGCGCGAGCCCCTCGCCCGGGGGCCAGGCGGCTCCGGGCAGCAGGCAGAGCACAAGCAGGCAGGCCGCGCCCAGGTGCGAGGCCACCAGATAGATGCGCCCGGCGCGGCGCACAGCTCCATCTCCGTCCTCCATGCAGACCAGGAAGTAGGAGGACAGGGCCATGGTCTCCCAGGACAGCAGCAGCAGGAAGGGATCGCGCGCGGTGAACACGCCGGTGATGGCCGCCGCGAGGATGTTGTAGAAGAACCAGGGAGGTCCGGCCTTCTTGCGGCCTTCGGCGGCTGCCAGGTAGCCCCGGCCATAGACTGCGCCCAGGGCGATAAGCACGAGCGCCGGGGTCAGAAACAGGGCCGAGATGCCGTCGATGGCGAGACTGCCCAGGCCCCAAGGCGGAGGCCAGGCCAGGGTCAGCTTCCAGTCCTGCGGGGCGATGAGCCCCTGCGCCGCGGGGATCAGCCCGAGAAGGCAGCCCAGCACGGTCGCGCCGGAGCCGATGGCGCTGGCGGCGCGGTAGGAGCGCGGCAAGAGCGCGGCGAGCGCGCCCAAAAGAAAGGTCGCCAGGGCGGCGGCGAGAAAGATCATGCGCTGTGCCTCCCGAAAATTTTGGCGGCGGGCTCTGACATGCGCTCGGCTGCGGCTGCGGCAAGCAGGATGGCCGATTCCGGCGCACGGGAAATCACGGCCTGGCGGAAGTCCGCGTCGCGCAAGGCCGCGGCGAGCAGGGCCAGCAGGGTCAGGTGCGCGCGTACCGTGGGCGAGGCCAGCAGGAAAATGGCCTGAATGGGCTGGTGGTCCGGGGTGGGCACAATGGATTCCGGCAGGGGCGCTGCGGGATAGGCCAGCAGGATGCGCGGATTGTCACCCAGGATGAGCGGCGCGCGCACATGGGGCACCAGCACGCCGCCGCCGATGGCGGTGACTCCCGTGGACTCCCGCGCCAGCAGCATGGTCAGCACCAGCTCGCGTTCCTCGGCGGCGGTGTCCGGCAGGAGGTACGCCACGGCGGTCGTGAGCACCTCGGGCAGGGTCGCGCCAGGGGGGCCGGTCAGCACGCCGCCCGCGCGCAAGGCTCCGGCCAGGGCCGAGACGCGCGCGCAGGCCGGGTCCGCTTCTGGTTCAAGCTCGCAGGAAAGGGCCGTGGACCCTATATTGTGGTGGATGGCCCACTCCATGAGCTCTGCGCGGTTGAAATGGTACAGCCCGCCAAGACGCACCGTGGGCAGACCTGCCTGCGCGATCCAGCGCAGCACGGTCTGTTCGGAACAGTTGAGGGAGGCCGCCGCCTCGCGCAGAGTGAGCCGCATTGCCGGTCCTTCAAAGGTTTGTGCCCTCCAGCCTTGGGGGCGGGGGTATGGTTGACCACAGCGAAAACGGACCAACAGAAAACTTTCGCCACGGTTTTGTCAATCAGGATTTTTGTCTAGCGCGGACTTTGACAATAGCCCATGAGGCGGGCGTCATCAAGTCTGCGGCACAGACCTAGGACGCAGGCCCGGCGATAGTCGGCGCACATGCCGGCCATGTCACCTGTTTGGGAGCGCGAGACGCCCCGGTTGGCGAAGGCCGAGGCCGAGGCCGGGTTCAGGCTGATGGCGCGCGTGTAATCGGCGATGGCGTCCGCGTAATGGCCTTGTTCGTCGCGCGCCACGCCCCGGTTGATGAAGGCCAGGGGGTTGTCCGGCGCGGTCTCGATGGCGCGGGAGTAGCTGGCTTCGGCAGATTCCGGCATCTCAAGGACGAAGAACATGTCGCCCTGGGCCATGAGCGCGTCGGTGTTGCCGGGCGCGAGTTGCAGGGCCGCGGCGCAGTCCTCCAGGGCGCGTTCGTTGTTGCCCATGGCGTAAAAGGTGCGGGCGCGCTCCACAAAGGCCTCTGGCAGATCGGGCGTGGCCAGGATCAGCCGGTTGGCCTCGGCCACGGCCTCGCCGAAGCGGCCCAGCAGACGCAGGGCCCGCACGCGCGCAAGGCCAGCCGGTGTTCCGGTCTGGTCGCGCAGTGGGGTTAGGGCGGTTTCCGGGTCCTGGTTCGGGTCGTTTTCCCGCAGGCGTTCCACCTCCTGCGCCAAAGGATTGGCCGGGGGTGTGGTCCGGGCGGGAGGGGCGGGCCGGGCGCAGGCTGCGACCAGAAGCAACGCGCCAAAGAACAGGCCAAAGAGCTGGCCGACCCGCTGGCGCGGGTGGTGCGGCAGGCGGCGGGAGGGGCGGGGGGCGGAGCTGGGCATGGGGGCATCCTTTGGGTTCAAGGGCCTCTGCCGGGAGACTGGCCGGGGCATGCCGGGGACAGGACCAGGGCTTGACTCCTGGGGGCAAAACGCGGCATGCACGGCCTGTTTCTTCATCCTCTTAAGCGAGGTCGCCTGTGTCCCGCAATGCCGTCTACGCCGTTTTTGTCTTCGCGCTGGCCTACGCGGCCAGTTTTTACTTCCGCATCTACGTGGTGGACACGCCCGTGAGCGGCGCAGCGGGAAACGTCCTGCTCGACGCGTTGCGCCAGGGGGTGCTCTTCTGCCAGCTCAACGGCGTATGGGGTGGGCTTGGCCTCGCCTCCGGCCTTTTGGCGCTGTTTGCCGGCGGCAAGGCCGTGGTGTACCTGTGGAGCATCCTCACCGCCCTGGCCCTGGCCAACTACAACGGCGACCTCGGCGTCATCGGCCTGGCTCTGGGCCTGCTGCGTCTTGCCCGCTTCTAAGTCTCGCGGCTCAGCCGCTCATCTCCTCCAGCTTGTTCAACAGCCGGCGTGAGGCCGCATGGTTGGGGTCCATCCCCAGGGCCGCGGTCAGGAAATGTCGGGCCATGCCCAGGTCTTTGGTCATGGCATAGGCGTTGGCCATGTTGAACGCCACCACAGGCGCGGTTTTGTGGAAGTCCGGCTTGATGCGCAGCACCTGCTCGTAGGCCCCCACGGCCATGCGGTGCAACTGGCCGTCGGCGTAAGCCAGCCCCATGTTGTACAGCACGCGCTCGTCCGTTGAGACCACGGTGAGGGCCTTCTTGTAGTTCTCCACGGCCTCGCGCCACTTGCCTTGGCGCCGCAGCGCTATGCCCAGGCGGTTAAAGGTGATCATGTCCTCCTGGGTGAGGTTGTCGCCCTTCATGTCGAGCAACTGAACGTAATACTTCTCCGCCAGTTCCGGGGCGCTCTCGGCCACGGCCTCGGCGATCTCCGTCACGATGCGCTCCACGTGGCTCATGGCCTCGCGCCGTGCGTTCTCAATGGCCGCGCTGAAATAGCGGTCGGCGCGCTCGTGGTCGTGCTTGCGCGCGTAGACCTTGCCGATCTCGCACTTGCGTTCGGTGTTGAGCGGGCTGATGGAGTCGAGCTTGCGCATGAAGCGCAGATAGTCATCCTCATCCACGTCCTTGTGGACGCTGGCCAGTTTCTTCAGCGGCTCCAGGTACAGCTTGGCCCCTTCGTGGGCAGACACGTAGGACTGGATGGCCTCGTCCCGGCGGCCCTCCTTCAGGTACGCGTCGCCCATGAGCATGAGCGCCACCGGGCTCTTGGCCTTGAGCTTCAGGATCTCCTGGCTGATCTCCATAACTTTCTTGGTTTCGCCCAGCTCCAGCAGGCGCTTGCCCTCCTGCACCAGCTGGCTGATCTTGCCCTGGGGCTTAATGGCGCCGGCCATTTTCTCCACCAGGGTGTCGATGCTCACGGGCTTGGTCAGCATGCTGTCGACCCCAATCTCGTAGAGCTGGGAGAGCTCGTCCTTGGTGGTCTCCTGGGTCATGACCAGGAGTTTGGCCTCGCTGAAGGCGGTCTTCACCTCGCGCAGGAACTCCAGGGTGGGCTTGCCGCGCAGGAGCCTGTCCGCCAGCACCAGCACAGGGACCGGCCCCGGCACCTTGCGGGTCAGGTGGTTGCGCACACTCCTCAGGGCCTGGGCGGGATCCTGGTGGATCTCCAAGCAGTCGGTCTTGATGGCCAGGGTCTTGAATATTGCGGTGCGCAGCGAACGCACAAAAAGCGGATCATCGCAAAGCATGACCAGCATTCCGGCTTGTGGTTCCAGGAACTCGCGGAGGTCCTGATCGAATTTGGACGGGCTGACCATTGTCTATGGATATCCTGTCATTGAAGGTTGTTCGGTGTGGGGCATGGCTTTCTCTATCTTTCATATATGCCAGAGGGGGGTGGCTGTCGAGACGTAGACTCTGCGTAAACAGCTTCTTTTGGGCGACAAGGCGCTGACGCCCGGCATCTTTTTCTTGGTGTGTTATGGTTTTGGAGAGATATCTAGACAATCTTTCAATGCACAACATAGTGATAATATAATATTTTTAACTGTTGGCACCGCCTGTGCATAACCCGCCGCAAAAGGGAATGTTTTTCGAACAAGGAGGTTTACGTCATGTCTTTGGTGATCAATCATAACTTGATGGCTATGAACGCCTCGCGGAATTTGAACACCGCGTATGGCTCCCTGTCCACATCGACCGAACGCTTGTCTTCGGGCCTGCGCGTCAACACCGCGGCCGACGACGCCGCAGGCCTGGCCATCCGCGAGCTCATGCGCGCGGACATCCAGAGCATGAACCAGGGTGTGCGCAACGCCAACGACGCCATCTCCATGATCCAGACCGCCGACGGCGCTCTCGGGGTCATCGACGAGAAGCTGATCCGCCTGAAGGAACTGGCCATGCAGGCCAGCACGGGCACGTACAGTTCCGACCAGCGGCTCATGATCGACTCCGAGTACCAGGCCATGTGCTCGGAAATAACGCGAATCGCGAGCGCGACGGACTTCAACGGCATCCACCTGTTGAACGGCCATCTTTCGGGCAACGCCGCCAGCCACAACGGCAACGGGATCGAGTCCACCGGCGCGCTGAAGATCCACTTCGGCGCCGGCAACGACTCCTCGGAAGACTACTACTACATCAACGTGGGCTGCGTGACCGCCTCCGCCCTGGGCCTTGGACACCTTTCCACCGGCTCGGCGGGCAAGACCGTTTCCACCCAGGAGCTGGCGCAGTTGGCCCTCGTCGCCATCAACAAGGCCATCATTTCCAAGGACAAGATCCGCGCCAACCTGGGCGCCATGCAGAACCGCCTGGAAAACACCATCACCAACCTTTCCGTTCAGGCGGAAAACCTGCAGGCGTCGGAATCGCGCATCTCTGACGTGGATGTGGCCACGGAGATGACGAACTACTCCCTTGAGCAGATCAAGGCCCAGTCCGCGGTCGCCATGCTGGCGCAGGCCAACAGCCTGCCCAAGATGGCCCTGCAGCTTATTCAGGGTTAGTGAGGCACGGCCCTGGCGCCGTTTTTCATCCGCTTCCCGAAAAAACGGGCCGGCAGGGTTTTCCCTCCGGCCCGTTTTTGGTTGGAAACGCTGGCTGGCTATGCCTGCTGGCTGGCCAGGTTGGTCATGGCGCTCTGCGCTGCGGCCTGCTCGGCCTTCTTCAGGCTCGGTCCGGTGGCGCGGAAGCGCTGGCCATCGGGCAGGAGCACCTCCACCTCGAAGACCTTGTGGTGTTCCGGGCCGCTTGAATCCACCAGCGTGTACACCGGACGTTCGCGGTGGCTTTCCTGGGTCAGCTCCTGGAGCTTGCTTTTGCAATCCTTGCCGCCGGGCAGGGTGGGCGAGGCGGGCCACAGGGGCTCAAACAGCCCCAGCACGAGGTCGCGCGCTGCGAGGAAGCCGCCGTCCAGGAACACCGCGCCGAAGAGCGCCTCCAGGGCGTCGGCCAGAAGCCCGTCGCGTTCGCGGCCGCCCTGGGCCTCCTCGCCCCGGCCCAGCAGCAGGTGCCGGTCCAGGCCGATGGTGCGGGCCACGCTGGCCAGGGTGCTGGTCTTGACCAAGCGTGAACGCTGTTTGGTCAAGAGGCCCTCGTCCGACTCCGGGAAACGGCGGTAAGCCTCTTCGCTGACGCAGAGTTCCAGCACCGCGTCGCCCAGGAACTCGAGACGCTCGTTGCTGGCCTCGGGACGCCCCTGCTCGTTGGCCCAGGAACTGTGTGCCAGAGCCAGCTCCAACAGCTTGACTTGCCCGAAACGATAGTGGATATCTTCCTGTACCGTCGTGAAATTCTCGTCCATCAAGCCCCCCGGAAGGCCGCCGAAATGTCTGACCGCCTTGATCTCGCCCCGTTGTTTTCCCCTGCCTCGGTGGCCGTGGTGGGGGCTTCGCGCAGCCGGAGCAAGGTGGGCGGCATGGTCCTGGCCAATCTCTTGGCCGCAGGGTACAGGGGGGCCGTCCATCCCGTCAATCCCGCCGCCGCCCGCGCCGGCGAGGCCATCCAGGGGCTTGCCGCCCTGGCCTCCGTCGTGGACCTGCCCCTGGGTGTGGACTTGGCTGTGGTCTGCCTGCCGCGGGAACAAGCCCTGCCGGAGATCGAGGCCCTGGCGGCGCGCGGGGTGCGCGCGGCCATCGTGTTGGCGGCGGGCTTTCGCGAGACCGGCCGGGAAGGCTTTTTGGCCGAGCAGGAGTTGATCCGCACGGCGGAAAAGTCCGGCATGCTGCTGCTTGGACCCAATTCCCTGGGTCTCATCAACACCGCCCGCAACCTGGACGTGAGCTTCGCCGCCGGCTGCCCCAAGCCCGGCGCCATCTCCTTTTTCTCCCAGTCCGGGGCCATGTGCGTGTGCGTTCTGGACTGGGCCATGAGCCTGGGGCTGGGCTTTGCCAAGTTTGTGAGCCTGGGCAACAAGGCGCGCCTGAACGAGGCCGACGTGCTGCGCGCCCTGGGCGACGACCCGGACACGCGGGTCATCCTGGGCTATTGCGAAAGCGTGGAGGACGGGAGTGAATTTTTGGCCGCCGCGCGTGAGGTGGCCGCGAAAAAGCCCGTACTGTTGCTCAAGGCCGGCATCACCCCGGCCGGAGCGCGCGCCGTGTCCGCGCACACCGGTTCGGCCTCTGGCTCGCCCGCGGCCTACCGCGCGGCCTTCCGCCAGGCCGGGGTCATCCAGGTGGAGGAGATGGCCGACCTCTTCGCGCTGGCCGAGATTTTTGCCGCGCAGCCACTTCCGGCCGGGCCGGGGCTGGCCGTTGTGACCAATTCCGGCGGGCCGGGCATCCTGGCCGCCGACGCCTGCGCGGGCAGCGCGCTTACCTTGCCGCGGCCAGGCTCCGACACTTTGGCGCGCTTGGCCGAGGCCCTGCCGGGCTTCGCCTCGCTCTATAATCCCGTGGATCTGCTGGGCGACGCCGGTCCGGAACGCTACCGCGCGGCCCTGGAGATTCTCGTTGCCGATCCGCAGATCGCGAGCCTGCTGGTGTTGCTGACGCCCACGGTCGCGGCCAAGCCTCTGGCCACGGCCCAGGCCGTTATTGAGGTGGCCACGCAACGGAATCCGGAGGCCAAGCCCTTCGCCGCCTGCTTCCTGGGTGGAGCCTCGGTGCGCGCCGGGCGCGAGGTCCTTTTGGCCGCGGGCATTCCTTGCTATGATTTTCCCGAGGCCGCCGTGGGCGCGTTGTGCGCCCTGTATGACCATCGCCGACGTCAGGACCATGCGCCCGCGCCGCCCCGGTCCTGCCAGGCGGAAGACGCCTGCGACGCCCCCTGGGACGACGAGGCCGTGGCCATAGTCGAGGGGGTCCATGTCCAGGGCTTGCTGGATCTTGGCGGGGTGGCGGCGCTGGAGGTCGCCCACGCGGCGGGGCTTTCCGTGCTTCCCACGGGTCTGGCGCGCACGAGCGCGGAGGCCGTGCGTCTGGCCGGAGAGCTGGGCCTGCCGGTGTCCCTGCGCCTCGCCACGCGGGATGCCGACGCGGCCCCGGCATTTCGGGGCGACGTTGCCCGCTTCTCGCATCTTGCCGATGCGGAGGCCGTGCGCCACGCCTTTCTGGCCCTCACGAACCGCGCGGCGCGCGTGCGGCCCGACGCCCCGGTCACGGGCTGCCTGGTTCAGGCTGCGGCGCCCGCATCGGAAAAGGGCTTCGAATTGGTGGTCGGCTTCGTGCGCGACCCGCAGTTCGGGCCACTTTTGTCCTTCGGCCTGGCCGGGGTGGGCTCCGAGCTTTTGGGTGACGTGTCGTACCGGCTGGCCCCGCTTTCGCCTGCGGACGCGCGCGAGATGCTGCGGGAGATGCGTTTTTATCCGCTTTTGCGCGGGGCCTGCGGAGGCGTCGTGGTTTCCCTGGCGGAGTTGGAGCGGCTGCTTTTGGCCGTATCGCGCCTGGCCTTGCGCGCGCCCCGGCTGGCCGGGGCGGAGTTCGCGCCCGTGCACGCCGGGCCGGAAGGCGTGTTCATCGCCGGGGCGCGTCTGACGCTCGGGTGACGCCCCCGGATGCGGCAGCCTTTTTTTTGACTTGAAACGTGAAGGAGGGCGTATGCCCGGACTCTACATCGGCTCCACTTCCGGCTATTCCGGAAAGAACACCATCAGCGTGGGTCTGGGCCTGAGCTTCCAGCAGGCTGGGCTCAAGATCGGCTATATGAAGCCCGTGGGCGCGATGCCGCTGGAGACCGAGACCGGCCTGGGGGACGAGGACGCGCTCTTTGTGCGCGACGCCCTGGGCCTGAAGGACGACCCTGCGCACACGCCCCAGGCCATGACCCCGGTGGTCGTGACCCATGACTTCAAAGCCGACGCCTTCGAGGGACGGCTTCCCGGCGTCGCCGATGGCGGGCTGGTGCGCGGCATCGCCGAGGCCTACCAGGGGCTGGCCAAGGGCCGTGACCTCATGCTCGTGGCGGGCAGCGGCAGCATGTACTCCGGCAAATACTCCGGTGTGGATGCCATCAGCGTGGTGAAGCACCTGGGCATCCAGTCCCTGGTCATCGACCGTTTCGAAAAGGAGCTGAACTACGACCTGCTCCTGATGCTGAAGGAGCAGTTGGGGGCAAATCTCTCCGGCGTGGTCCTGAACGACGTGCCTCCGGCCTCCGTGGAGGAGGTCTCCGGGCACTTGGCGCCCTTCCTGGAGGCGCGCGGCATCCCGGTCCTCGGTGTGCTTCCGCGTGATCCGCTCATGGGCTCCATCACCGTGGGCGATTTGGCGCAGCGCCTGGGCGGCAAGGTCATTTCCGCGCACCACAAGACCGACCGCGTGGTCTCGCAGTTTCTCATCGGCACCATGCAGGTGGAGAACTTCATGCTGCACTTCCGCAAAAAGAAGAATGCCGCGGTCATTGTCGGCGGCGATCGCGCGGACGTGCAGCTGGTGGCGCTTGAAGGCGATTGCCCCTGCCTGGTGCTCACGGGCAACCTCTATCCGAACGACGTCATCCTGACGCGCTCGGAGGTGCTTGAAACCTCCATCATCATCGTGCGTGAGGACACCTTCACCGTGGCCAAGAAGATGGAGAACCTGCTCACCCGCCACAAGATGCGCGACGCCGTGAAGGTGCGCCAGGGCGCGGAGCTGGTGACGAGGCACCTGCGCATGGACGTGTTGCGCCACAGCCTGGGACTCTGAGCGGGGACGCGGCCATGAGACGGGTGATCTTATGTTGCGCTGTGGCGGCAACGCTGTTTGTGGGCGGCGCGGAGTTCGTGGCCGCCCGGTCCCAGAACCGCCAGGGCGAGGCCGCCCAGACGGTCGGCGGCCAGGGCGCGCAGGCGGTCCGCGTGACCGGAGCCAAGGTGCTGGCCGTTGGGCTGTTCTCTGCCGCTGTGGCGCGCCAGGACCATTCGCCTGACGAGGCCGACGGCCTCCGCGGCCAAACGCGTGACTTCCGGCTCCTCAAGCGGGGCAACGTGTTGGAGGCGGAGCTTGGCACGGGCATCGGCCTGCGCTACCAGCTCATCGGCGCGCCCAAGGGGGCCCAGGTGCTGGTGGACGTGGTGGTGCGTCACCCGCAGATGGTCAACCCGGATACGCAGTTGCCCATGAACATGAGTTCCGCCGAGTACGAACGGGTCATCGGGAAGGTGGAGCACAGCGTATGGAATTTTGACACCCCGGGCCGCCTTGTGCCGGGCGAGTATGTCATCGAGATCGTCTACCGCGACCAGGTGCTGGCCCGGCAGGTGTTTCGGGTGCGGGTGAGGAAATAGGCCACGCCGCGGACCCTCTAGCTGTGAAGTTATAGGAGGTTGTTCACTCGGCCCGAATCGGTCAAATTGGGTTTGCGAGAACTCAACTGCCGACAGGAGGACCGAGTGAACATCCATGCCAATGCCAGATTGACAGTCGTTCGTCGAGAGGAGT